>JBGALX010000001.1:0-709506 GCA_044223505.1 Myxococcaceae bacterium | reverse complement strand
CCGGCGACGAGCCTGTGCCTTCGGCGCTCGAGCTCGAGAGCATGCCCAGCGTCTCCAGTGCGGTGGCGGAAAGTGTGGCTGCTGCACCGCCTGCCCTGGAAGGCCGCCATTCGCCCAATAGAGGCACTCCGCGCGCACGCGCTGCCGCTCGCGGACCAGTGCCACACCTGGCCCGACGCTGGCGACATGAACACGAACTCCTCCGAAGCTTGTCCACCGCCCGCTGTCGAGCGGACGACGTCGCAGCGCCGAAGCTTGTCCACACTCGGCCTGAAGCTCGAGCGCATGAAGACTCTGCGCCGTCTCGTCATGCTGCTCGTGCTGCTCACGCCCTGCACCGCCGATGGGCTCTTGCGCTCAGAGCTCGTCGCCCGGCCAAAGCTCGTCAAGACCGAGCCGGTACCGGTGGAAGTGCACGCCGCGGCGCGCGCTCTCGTCGTAGCGGCTGAAGTCCTGCAGCCCGGCATCGCGCAGCAACTCTCGACCGAAGTTCCACGCGAGCTGCTCCTCGCCGACGATGAGCAGCCTCTGCGCCTCAGCGAGCTGGGCACTGATGGCAGCACGAGTGCGCACCGCGAAGTCGCCGGCGGGCTCGAGGTCGACGCCGGCAATGACCTCGTCGCGAGCGACGGCGGCCGCATGGTACGTGCGCCAGGCCTCGCCGCGCGTGAGGAACGAACGAAAGTGCCCCGCCTCGTGCGCGAGCACGTGCAGCTCGGTCTCCAGCTCGAGCGCTGACATGCTGACGCCGGCTCGCTCGAAGGTCGGCTGCGAATTCGGCTCGGGCGCCGGCAAACGAACGACGACGACTTCGGGATTCGGCTCACCCGTCTCTTCATCGAAGCGCGGATGAAACCAGCCAGCCTCGTCTGCTTCCTCGCCGCGATAGACCACGAACGCGCCGGCGGACTCTGTCGTGCGCCACAGCTTTTCGTAGATGGCGAGTAGCTCCGCGCGGTCCACGACGCGGAGAGTACTGCGTGCGAGCTGATCAGCGGCGCAGTACGCTCGGCGCCGTCTTGCACTCCCGCATCGCCCAGCTCGCCGTGCTCGCCGCCGCCACCGCGCTGCTCGCGCCGGTGTCTGCGCTCGCGCGCGCGGAGCTGGGCTCAGAAACTCACGTCGGGGTCTCCGGCGAAGTCGCCGCGCTCGACGTCGGGGCTCGAGAGCTCGCAAGCCTCGAACAGCACCTGGGAAACTTCGACGAGGGCTGCGAGCTCGTGTCGGAGAACTCCTTCGACGACAACGGAAATCGGTTGAGCGTGAAGGACCCCGAAGGCGCCATCACCACTTTCGGTTACGACGCCGTCGGGCGTCTGACGAGCGTGAGAGACGCAGAGGGGAAGGTGTCTCGCACCGAGTACGACGCGGAAGGGCGTGTGACGGCCACCGTCGACGCGCGCGGCAGCCGAGCGACGCGGAAGTACGACGCCGCCGGCCGGTTGGTCGAGACGGTCGACGCCTCTGGCGCAGTGACGAGCACGTTCTACTGCAGCGACGTCCCGACGCCCTGCTCCGAGGTCGACGCCCTCGGCAACGTGACGACGCGGGAGTTCGACGATGTCGGGCGCCTCACCCGGCAGCTCGACGCGCTGGGCCGCGAGAGCACGACCGCCTACGACACCGGAGGCCGTGTGAAAGAGGAGCTGGGGCCGGGCCGCCCGGCGACCACGTATTCGTACCAGGCTGGCACCGGGCTGCTGGCGTCGGTCACGACGCCAGCGCTCATCGTGAGCTACCAGTACGACAACCGTGGCAATCGCCGACAGGTGACTGCGGGCACGCAGGTGACGACGTACACGTTCGACCTCGCCAACCGTCTTCTCACCGAGACGAACCCGCTGCTGAAGACGACGACGTACACGTATGACGCGGCCGGCAACCGGCGCACGAAGCTCGACGCCAATGGCCACACGACGACGTACTCGTACGACGACAACCGGCGGCTGACGCGCGTCGACTTCGATGACGGCACGGCGTACGAGTACGCCTTCGACACGCGGGGCAACCGCACGCTCGAGAAGGGCCCGAGCCATGAACGACACCTGCACTACGACGCGCTCAACCGGCTCGACGTCGTCGACGACGTCACCTTCGGCAAGCAGCTGACCTATTCCTACGACGCGAACGGAAACCGCGCCTCGGTGAGCGAGGGCGGAGTCAGTCACCTGTACGAGTACGACGCGCGGAACATGCTGGCGGCGGCTCGCGTCGGCGCCGGCTCTCGGACGCTCTTTGGCTACGACGCGATGGGCCGGCGAAGCTTCGTCGCCCGGCCGAACGGCGTCCGCACCGACTACTCGTACGACGACGCGTCGCAACTGCTCTCGATGGTGCACGCGAAGGGCGGCAACGTGCTCTTGGGCTTCGCTTACGGCTACGATGGACGGGGCAACCGCGTCAGCAAGACGCGGGAGGACGGCACCGCAGAAGTGTACGGCTACGACTCGAGCTTGCGGCTGACGCGCGTCGACTACGGCGCGACGAAGACGGTCGCGTACTCGCTGGACGGCCTCGGCAACCGTACGCTCGAGACGCAGACGGTTTCCGGGCCTACGGGCTCACCCGTCACCACGAATTTCGTCGGCGGGTTCAACGCCTTCAATCAGCAGCTGACGCGCAGCCGGAGCGGCGGTGGTCTGCCCGCGGTGAACACCACCTTCGCCTACGACGACAACGGCAACACCCTGAGCGAGTCCACCGTCTCGCCCGCCGCGACGACGACTTACTCGTGGGACCGCGACAACCGCCTCCGCACCGTGACGCCGCCGTCGCCGGCGACGCCGACCTCGTACTCCTACGACGCCAACGGCCTGCGGGTGCAGCGTGTCGACGCGAACGGCACCGTGCGTTACCTGCTCGACGACGCCAGCGTGCTTGCCGAGCTCGACGGCGCGAATGCGGTGACGACGCGGTACCTGAACAACCCGCAGCGCATCGACGAAGTCATCAGCTTCGAGCGCGGTGGCGCGACGTACTGGCCGCTCACCGACGCGCTCGGCAGCATCTACGCGGTCGCCGACTCGAGCGGGGCAGTCGTGCATCGCTTCGACTTCGACGTCTACGGTGCGCGCGCCGATCTCGGTGGCACCGGACCGGTGCTCGACATTGGATTCACCGGTCGCTGGCACGACCCAGATGGACTCATCGAACACCGCGATCGACAGCGTCGGCCGGACGTCGGGGCTTGGCTGCAGGCAGATCGAGAAGGAACGGTCGACGGTCCCAACATCTACGCCTACGTGAAGAACGCACCGACCGTGTTCTCTGACCCGAGCGGACAAGGCAGTCTGCTCGTTTCGGGCGTGTCGCCGATGTTCAACTTCGAGATCTGGCAGATGTTGAGGAACACCCTCATCGGGGTGGATCTCTTCATGACCATTCAGAGCAGCGACTTGAACGTGACGATCATCGAATCGCTTTCCAAGTCGGCTCCGGGGCCCGGCTCCAGCGTCGCGCACTTCATTGCAACGACGGGCGAGCAAGCCGGCTACGGCTGCGAGAGCTCGACGTTCCACACCGCGAAGTACAGGTGGCTCAACATCATCATCTCGAGCACCGCGTTGAGCTTCTGGAACAGCGGCGGGACCGTGGGCAGTGGATTTTGGAAGAAGAAGCACAGCCTCGGAGAGATCGCGGCCCACGAGTTGGGGCACGTCGTGGGATACATCACCTTCGGTATCGACAGGTACCTGAACGGCTCGGACTCGCAGAAAGACGCGCTGACGAAGGCGACGTTCCCAGCGGCGTGCATGGCAGGACGTGAGTATCGGAAAGAGTTCGGTCTTGCTGGCGTCGACCACAACGAAGTCAGTCCAGGTGAATGCCTGTGATTTTGGAAGTGATCCTTCACGGCGGCTGGCGCTGTGTCCTCGTTGCGATGGTTGCCGTCGCGGGGATCCTTTCGGCTTCGCTACCGTCGATGAGAAGCAGATTCGTTCCTCTCATTGCGCTGTCGCTTTTTCTCGGGCTACTGCTCTCGGTCGAACTCATTGCCAGCGGTCTCGTCTCGGCCACCAATGCGGAGTCGCCCGGCGGAGTCGAGGTGGCGCTTGTTGGGGCGACGGTCGAAGGACTCGGGCCACTCGTCATCAGTCTCGTCGGCGCCGTGATCGCGTGCGTGAGCCAAGTCGTCAAGGGCATGGACGTTACAGGCGGCCGGGAAACGACCAAGTCGGGCACAGTGGCTACGACCTCGGGGCGATGAACACCTTCACGACGAGGCCGTGGCGGTGTCCGGAGAGGTCCTTCTCGAGACCGTCGGGGTTTCCTATGCGACCGGAGCGGGTCGTAGACGAATCAGACAAGCGCCTTGCAGTCGGGGTGGCCGCGGTGGCGGGCGGCGGGCACCGCGTGCGCGCGAAAGACGGCTACGCCTGGGAGTTCGACGCGGGCGGGCGCCTGACGCGAATGACGGACACGTCGGGAAACGCGACGACCATGGTGTACACGGGCGCGCTGCTCACCGCGGTGAACGACTCGTCGGGCGCCGTGGCGCTGACGCTCGCGTACACCGGCAACAAGCTGACGCAGGTGACGGATCGTGCGGGGCGCACGGTGCGCTTCGGCTTCACGGGCGATGACCTGACCTCCGCGGAGGACGTGCTCGGCAAGGTCGAGCGCTATGGATACGACTCGCGGCACCTGCTGACCTCGCGCACCGACAGGCGCGGGCAGGTGTGGCGCAGCTTCTTCGACGGCTTCCGCCGATGGACGGCGTCGCTCCCGCCCGACGGCGCCGGCGCGCACGCCACCTACAACGTGCTGCAGCTGACGACGGTGTACTTCGACAAGCGCGGCGAGGCGTGGCGCAGCGTGCACAACGCGGCCGGCAACCCCGTCGAGCAGACGAATCCGCTCGGTGAGACGACGCGCTCGACGTGGCTCGCACAAGAGAGAACGACGCTGGTCGACGGCCGCGGCTTCCAGACGGTCATGACGTACGACGTTCGCGGCAACGTGCTGACGCGCACGCACCCCGACGGGCGCGTCGACACGCACACCTACGAGCCGACCTTCTCGCGCATGCTGACGCATCGATACACCTACGCGGAGAGCCGACCCACGATGGGGAGCGATCCAACTGGCAAGGTGTTCTCGTTGATCTCGCCACGCACTTCCGGTCTCCTTGCCTCACTTGCAGTTACCGCCCAGTTGCGCCATGCGGTTGAAGACCTTCTCTTCTCGCCAACGGCCTCGAGACTCGTTCGCGCTGTTCACAGCTCGGCGACCGTGTTCAGGCTCCAGAATCAAGCACTCGGGTACAACGCCTCGGGCGGCAAGAGGTTTGGCCAGACCGGCCATCCGATGGATGCACACCGAGACTCGTGTGACGGAACGGTCAAGGTGGACATCAGCATCGACCTTGCGGCGCCTGACATCTACCTCGACAGCCTCAACGGAACGCAACAAGCGATCGTCGGCGTATCGCCAGCGCAGCCGATCTTCGCCGATCTTCGGCTTACTGTCGCTCACGAATTGATGCATGCACTGCAGTACATCTCGGCGACGGAGAAGTACGACCCCTTTATCTTCCCCGATCCCGATCTCACTCTCCTGCTACTTCAGATGAAATCGGAGCCCGTTTACGTCGGGCCCGAAAGTCCGCCGAAAGTGGAGTCCGCGATTTCAGATCAGCACCTACCGAACAGGCGGCTGCCGGCCGACGCGAGCATCTATTCGGAGTTGAACGAGTGATCGGTTCCCTATTGGTTGCGGTGCTTGCGGCTGACGCCGGGCGAGGGCCCAGTTCGCCAGTCGAGATGTTTGGTTTGGCACAATGGGGCGCCACGGAGGCAATGGCCAAGAGAGCATGGACGAAACTCACTCCCCTTGACGATCTTGAGGGAGGAACCAGTCAGTGGCGCAGTCAACAAGTCGCGCTCAACGTTGCCGGCGTTCCCATGGCAGTAGCCCTTGTCTTCTTCGACCGGCGCGAGGGCTTCTCAAGGGCAACTTTCGAGTTCGCAGAAGTACTCGGGCACGATGAGGAGGCTCGGCGAGGTTCGCTCTCTGGCGCATTCGAGCGTGAATGGGGACCGCCGAATAGTAGCGGATCCTGCTATCGAATTTGGCAACGTCCGGAGGGTCAAGTCGTCCTCGAACGGGGCCAAGTAAGCGTTGTCCGGCCGGAGGACCCCGTACTGTGGGTCGACCATGCATGCCTACGACTGAAACCACCGCCTCCCCCGAAGAAGAGGCTCGGGCCTCCTTGAACGCCTTCAATCAGCTCAAGACTCGCAACCGCTCCGGTGGCGGCTTGCCGAACCTCGCCACCACCTTCAACTACGACGACATCGGCAATACCCTTAGCGAGTCGACCGTCTCGCCCGCCGTGACGACGACCTACTCTTGGGACCGCGACAACCGGCTCCGCGCCGTCACACCGCCGGCGCCCGGCGTGCCGACCTCGTACTCCCACGACGCGAACGGCCTCCGCGTGCAGCGCGTCGACGCGACCGGCACGACGCGCTATCTGCTCGACCGCGACTCCGTGCTGACCGAGCTCGACGGCGCGAACGCGGTGACAACGCGCTACGTGAACAACCCGCAGCATCTCGACGACATCATCGGCTTCGAGCGGGGCGGCGCGACGTATTACCCGCTCACTGACGCCCTCGGCAGCATCTACGCGGTGACCGACTCGAGCGGGGCCGCCGCACGCCGCTACGACTTCGATGTCTACGGGGTGCGCACAGACCTCGGTGGCTCCAGTCCTTCAGTTGACGTTGGCCATGCCGGCCGCTGGCACGATGCGAATGGCCTCATCGAACATCGCGCGCGCCTGCGCCAGTCACAGCTCGGTGGATGGCTGCAGCCTGATGCCCTCGGACATATCGGTGGGCCCAGCTTGTATGCCGCTCTCGGCAATTCGCCGGCGATGAAGACGGACGCGCTCGGCTACATTGCAATGGATTCGTTCCACGCGCTGGCGTTCACGAACCTTCCCGCCTTCCTGATGCTGTTGCTCGATCTAGGCGAGAGCTACTCGACGATCATCTTCCTCGCTCAGGCAATCTCGGCTGTGGGGGCTCAGGTCGAAGACTACCGAGCCGCGATGAACATCGCCGCGGAGTGCACTGACGTCGCGGCAGCCGCCCGGCGAGGAGAGATCAAGACCTATTACAAAGGTCTTTCGACCGTTGACCTGAAGGAGTTGACCGGTGATGGCATCGTCAAGAGTCGACTGCTCCGCTGGCACACTGACACGACCATCGACTCGGCAGCGAAGGTCGCTACGGCCAGCCGCTCACCCGGGAGCGGTTACCTTGTTCGAGTGGCAACGAATCGTCGAGGAGCAATCGGCGGATCAGGAGAGCAAGAGCGGCTCTTTTTCTGGACCCTTGGCGGATGGCCCGGCGAATTCTTGTCCGCGCCACATCGCTGACATGAGCGACCAAAGCGCTGCGCGTCTCGTTGCCTACTTCGAGTCATTGTTCCCGGTTGAGAGCGGCTCCGCATATCTCTCGCTAGTGAACCTGGACGATCCCGCACCTCAGTTTCACGTACTAATGCGTGAGTCCAACGGAGAGTACTTCCAGCAACAACTCTCCGAGGCAATAGATCGGCGCATCCCTCGGCTAACCCCAGTTATTGCCGCTTCGCTGTTGTTCACGGCGTCGTTTGAGGGCGCCGCTGACCGCGTGTGGCGCTCGTTGGCGTCTGATGCGTTCTATCCAGCACTACTGGGCATGCTGTTCCTGCGTGACGCCCAATTTCGAAAGACGGCACTCCAGCTACCCATGCGAACTTCGACCAATCCTCTGCACATGGGATTCGTTTCCGCCGTCTCATCATTGATTGACCCGCAAGTAGAGAACACGATTTGGGACGATAGGTGGATGGCGAAGCGGATCGGGCACTCACTGCTGCCAATTGAAATGGTCTTGTATTGGCTGAATCGAACGGCGAGGGTGATTCAGAAGGACCCAGTGTTGCGTGAGCGAGCGCGTCTTACTCGAACTCCGCCGTAGCAGACAGTTGAACCTGGCAGCCGTGTCGACGGCTCACGGCGTCAGTTCGGCAGCACCAACCGACCGTGTCGCTGTGACGGTGATCGCGATTGCGACGAGATTCCTGAGCGTGGTCGCGCTTCTTGATGGTGCTCTGGCCACGATAGCTGATTGTGGTGCCAACGCGAGCACGCCGCGACGGAGGTCCATTCGGCGCCGAAGTATACTTGGCGCGGACGACGCGAAGGCACACGAGGACCCCGACGTGCATCGACTCGACAGCGTGGATGTCGCTTCATGCTCGGCTTCCCTCCTCCGATTGACTTCCTCCAGTTGATGCCATGACCGATCGGGATGTCCCGCTAGCGCCTTGGGTCCTCGCGCCGGAACGCGAACCCAGCAGCCTCTTTTGGCGCATGGGGGCCGCGGAGGAGCATCTCGCGAAGTGGTTTCAGTTCTTCCTCGGCCTCGACGGCAAGCAGCGACAGGAGTACCTCGTCGCGCATGGCGCGCCTTCATTGTGGCGGGAGGCAATTGAAATGTCGGTTCGGAATCACGAGGAAGTTGAGCGAGTGCTGGGGCTCAAGAAGACATAGTCAGCGACGGTCAGGCGCGCGCTCGACTGCTGGATCTCGAAATCGACATGTGTGAGCGCTCCGCGACGGATCGGCAAGAACCACCGGCCCCCCGTGGCGGCTTACGCGGGATCGTGGCCCTGACAGTCTGTACGTGAGCCTCCGCCCGAACGCCCCGCTGATCTCGCGTGATCGCGCTTGACGCCCGCCCGCGACCGCAGCTCACCAGCGGTTATGGGTCCCCGCCGCACGTTTATCGCTTTGAGCAGCGAGACTTCGCTGGTGACTGGACTGAGGTGCTCGAGTCGGTGAAGCGCCTGCTGGCGTACGAATATGCCTTTCCAAGAGAGCTCGGTGTTCAAGAGGAATAGGCACTACGACCGAGGAGCGATCTCTCATGCGCGCAACTGCTGCTCGGCGGCGACCTCGAGGCGCACGGTGACCCCGCCGGCGCGAAGGCGGCGTACCAGCGCGTGGTCGATCTCTGGGGCAAGGCGAAGCCGGGGTCGGTGCACGCCGAGAAGGCGGCGGCGCGGGTACGAGGCACTCGGGCGCTGAAGTCACGTCAGGCCGACAGCTCGGAGGCCGCCGGCCGCGCCGAGGGATCGAGCGCCAGCGCACGCTCGATGAACGCGCGCAGCGGCGCCTCGACGCCCGCATCGCGCCACGCGACGGCGGGCAGCGGCCGGCCGCTCAACAGCGCGATGACCGGGGGCTCCTCGAACGGGTAGCGCCCGCGGAGACATCGCTCGCCGGCGAGCTCTGCCCCTTCGCCATCTCGGGCGCCATGGTGCGTCGGCGTACCGACCCAGGCGCCCGACTGCGTGAGCTTTTGGTGGTCGGTGGCGACCGTGTCGTCGACCCTCACCCGAAGTCGGCGATGCGGCCCTTCCTCCGCGGGACACTCCCGTAGTACGCGCAGGCCTTCGTGTGGGGCTTCGCCGCCGCGCTCATCTTCGCTGCCGTCGACGGGGGCACGGCGCAGGCGCCGACGTTTCGCCTCACGGGTGAGGTGCGCGAGCTCGGCACCCGCGACCCCATCGCCGCCGCCGTCGTCGAGTCCGGCGAGCTCAGCGTCGAGACCGACGCGAAGGGCCGCTTCGTGCTCGAGCTCCCCGCCGGCGAGCACACCGTGCGCGTCGCGGCCTCGGGCTACCACGCGCGCGAGTTCAGCGAGAACGCCGCCGGCGGCATCGGCGTCGACGTCGTCTACCGGCTCGAGCGCAAAGAGGCGACGCCGTACCGCACGACCGTGACCGGCCTCAAGGCGCGCACCGAGGCTGCCCGCGTCGCGCTCGACTCGAGCGAGCTCGTCAACGCGGCCGGCAACTCGGGCGAGCCGCTGCGCACCGTGATGCAGCTGCCCGGCGTCGCCTCGGTCGCGTCGGGCCTCGCGTACCCGGTCGTGCGCGGCACGCAGCCGGCCGCCACGGGCTACTTCATCGACGGCGTGCGCGTGCCGCAGCTGTTTCACGCGCTCGTCGGGCTCTCGGTGCTGCACCCCGACTTCATCGAGAAGATCGACTTCTACCCGGGGCTGCCTCCGGTGCAGTACGGGCGGCTCACCGGCGGCGCCGTCGACGCCACGGTCTCGCGCCCCCACGACGGCCGCGTGCACGCGAGCGCCTCGGTCGACCTCGTGAACGCGAGCGCGTACGTCGAGGCGCCGATCGAGAAGACCGGCACCGAGCTCTCGGCCGCCGGCCGCTACAGCTACACGCCCCTCATCGGCGCCAAGGTCGCTGGAGCGCTCTTGCCGAGCACGCCCGGCCAGCCCGCTCCGACGCCGGTGGCGAACTTCTGGGACTACCAGACCCGCATCGGCCAGAAGCTCGGGCCGGTGCAGCTGCGCGCGCTCGTCTTCGGCAGCTACGACCAGGCGGGCCTGCAGTCGAACGCGCCCGAGACGCCGTCGGGAATTCTCGAGACCACGTTTCACCGCGCCGACCTCGCTGCTCGCCTGCGCGCCGGAGCCCTGCAGCTCGAGGCCGGCGTCACGGCCGGCACCGATCGCGTCGGCCTCGTCGGCCAGCAGAACTTCCGCACCGTGTTCGGGCTGCGCATGATCCGCGACCTGCTGTCGGCCCGGCTCTCGGCGACGTACAGCATCTCTCCCGACGTCACCCTGCGCGGCGGCCTCGACGTCGAGGGCCAGCGCACCTCGTCGAACGCGTGGGGCGAGCGCACCGACAACCCCGACCAGTCGTTCGAGCTCGTGCGGCCCGAGGTCGCCGGAGTGCTCTCGTCGGCCTGGCTCATGGCCCAGGCCCGCTTCGACGCGCTCGAGACCACCGTCGGCGTGCGCGGCGAGCTCTACGACCTCACCACCCCCGACCGGCGCGCGTTCTTCGGCATCGCGCCGCGCCTCGAAGAGCGGCTGCACGTCAGCGGCGACCTCGCCGTGCGCGCGGGCGCCGGCCTCTTCTACCAGCCGCCCACCGTGCTGCTCGCGCTGCCGGCGAGCGAGCTCTCGGCGCTCGAGCAGGGCCTGCAGATGGCGATGCACTTCGAGGCGGGCGCCGACGTGAAGCTGCCGCTCGGCCTCGAGCTCGGCGCGACCGGCTTCTACCACCCGATTCAGCGCGCCGTGGAGTACCGCGTCGACCAGCTCATCGACCCGCGCCGCGAGTTGGGGCTCACGAACCCGGCGTCGAAGGGCCGCTCGTACGGCGTCGAGCTGTTCTTGAAGCGCGCGCAAGAGGGCCGCTGGTACGGCTGGCTCTCGGCGACGCTGCAGCGCAGCGAGCGCACGCGCACCATCGCGCGGTACGACGACTCGGGCAGCCCGCAGGCCGACCTCGTCACCACCGACGTGCCGTTCGCGTTCGACCAGCTCTTCGTCCTGAACGCGACCGTCGGCGTGAAGCTGCCGCGGGGCTTCAGCGTCGGGGCGAGCGTGCACTTCAACACCGGGAGGCCTGAGGGCGGCGATGTCTCGTCGCGCAACATGCGCGAGGCGATCGACCCGCGCACCGGCGACCGCTGGTGGGTGCCGCAAGATCTCGACCGCTCGGCGCGGCTGCCGCCGTTCTTCCGCATCGACGTACGCGCGTCGAAGGTGTGGACGCTGAACGACTTCGTGGTCGAGCTCTACCTCGACGTCTTCAACGCGAGCGCCGGCACCGAGGTGCTCGGCTATACCTACTCGGTGTCCGACCCGGGCCCGAACGCGACGCTGCACCGCGACGCGTTCGGAGTGCCCATCATCTTGCCGATGCTCGGCGTGAAGGGGCGGTACTGATGCGGCGGCCCCTTGCGGTGGCGCTGCTGGCCGTCGCCGCGTGCGGCGTGCCCGAGCAGCTCCTGCGCATCACCGCGAAGGTGACCACCCGAGGCCTCTGGCACCGCGACTTGCCCGTCGCGCTCGAGAGCGACGACGGCGCGACCGCCGAGGGCTGCACCACGTTTCACCCGCTGAAGAAGCTCGAGATTCCCTTCGACAGCTCGAACCGCTCGGAGAGCCAGACCCGCTTCGAGGTGCTGCGCGCCGAGACCATCGGCCCGACCGGCCAGCCGCGCTGCTTCCGCCTCAACTGGAGCGACCGCAGCATGCTCGCGTTCGGCCCCGTCTCACACGACGTCGGCCTGCCCGCGATCCGCGTGTGGCCGTCGGGCTTCGACCCCAACGCCGACGCGGCGAACACGATGAGCGGAGGCATGACCTTCCCCACGACGCCGGGCGACTACCTCGGCGTCGCCGATGACCAGTACGACCTGCTCGCGGCGCGCCACTTCGTCGAGGTCTACGACGACCGGGGGCAGCTCGCGTGGCGACTCTTTCAGGGCGACGCGACCGGCGCGATGCGCGTGAGCTCGAACACCGTCACCGCGTTCGTGAGCGGGCAGCTGCTCGAGGGCCGAGCGGGCGTGGTGCACGGCGCGTCGTTTCGCGCGGGTCGCACGTACGTCACCGACTCGGTGGGGCGGCCGCACGAGATGCGCTTCGAGCACCGCATCATCACGAACGAGCTCCCGTGGGACCGGAACCCCAACTTCGTGCCCGTGAGCCGCGGCGCGGCGTGCGACGGCTTCGACGTCTGCCCCTTCACCGACGGCGACTTCACCCCGGTCACCGCGAACCTGCCGCGCATCGACATCGCGTTCGCCAGCCCCGAGGTCGTGAGCACGATTCTCGTGCGCGGCCTGTGGGCCGGCCCCGACACCGCGACGCTGCGCATCGACCACGAAGACGATCAGGGTCAGCTCCGCCGAATCGCCGTGCCGCTCGGCGCCGAGCAGATCAACGCGAACCGCAACGGCGGCTACGGGCCCGGCCGCGTCGACCTCTTCATCTTCACGGGCCAGGTGATTCGGCGCGCCGTGCTGTCGGTCGCCGACGCCAACGAGCAGCCCCTCGACATTCAGCGGCTCGCCGAGCTCTCGTTCTTCCCGTGACGCTGCGTGGGGACGGTGAGCGCAGGGTGACCACTCCGCTGCCGGTTCCGCGACACGCACATGTCGACGCTCGAGCCGAGGTGGTCAACGCTGTGCTCGCGCGCACCGGGTAGGCGTCACCGAACCGCTACGACGCGGCGCGCCGTTGAAGCCGGGCGCGAGGCCGCGCGACAATTCGGTTCGTGCGGCTTTCGCCCGAGAGCAACTCGCGCATCGAGACCCGGGCTCGGGAGCTCGTCGCCGAGAGCCGCTACGCCGAGGCCCTGCTGCTGCTCGAGATCCGCTTCGCCCAGCCCGACCCGCCCGCTCAGCTGTTGCCGCCGTACGTGCTGTGCCTCTACGCGACCGGCAAGGCGCTCAAGGCCGAGCAGGCGGCGCGACGTGCGCGGCGCGAGCTGCAGAGGCTACCGCGCTCCGAGCTGACCGAGCTCTCGCTCGCGCTCCTGGTGTACGCGACGCACGTCAGCGACCGGCTGGCGCGCGGCTGCGCGCCCGACTCGCTGTGGAGCTGAAGCCGCTCGCGCTCAGCCGCCGTCTTTCGACAGGCCGTACCGCTCGAGCACCCGGGGGCGCGCCACGGGGCTCCACCAGAGGAACCTCGCCAGAGGGTCCGTCGCTGGCTGCCCGTGGCGCGCGCGGCGGGGCGACGACCTCCGCGTACGTGCTCACGGGCAGCCTCACCGGGCCGAGCGTGCCGCGCGCGATGCAGCCGCCCGAGAGGTCGGAGGGCGCGCGCCGGCCGCCACCCTCAGCGGGTGTACGACGCCTCGGCGCTGTTGCCGTAGGTGCCCAGCTCACTGCGATCGCCTGCCAAGGGCGGGTTGCTGCTCGTGCTGCCGGTGCCCGCCGCGAGCGCGGGGCTGTCGGCGTTGTCCAGCACCGGGCCGGCGGCGCTCCAGTGGCCGTGGGTCGAGCGCAGGTGGAAGTCGTGCTGGGCCGCGCCGGCGAAGAGCGGGTCAACGGCGGCGAGGTTCCCTGCGCCGAAGGTCACCGCGATGCCCCCGTTCGCATAGGTGGTCTGCACGTCGGAGAACGTGACGACGACGGAGGCGTTGGCGCAGCCGCTGATGCAGGAGGCGTTGAAGTCTTCGCCGGGCGCGTTGCCCCAGAAGATGGCGTTCTTGAACTGGTACGAGTCGGCGGCGAGGTTGTCTTTGTTGATCACCACGCCGGCGCCCGGCGCGGTGCAGCCCACGGTGCGCGCGCCGGTGTTGGTCAGGTGATCGAAGCTCGCCACGGTCGCGTCAGCGCCGCCGGGGCCCGAGTCGAGCAGAATGTTGCCGCCGCAGTTCTGCTCGAAGAGCTCATGGTCGCTGGTGCAGCTCGCCGAGTCGTCGCAGAACAGCCCGCCGCCCGAGTTGCCCGCGCGGTTGTCGCGATAGACGTTCCAGGTGAGGGTGGCCGTGGTCGTCTGGCCGCCGCCGGTGTAGGCGCCGACATAGAGCCCACCCCCCCAGCCGGTCACGGTGTTGCCGACGAACGTGTTCGCGGTGACGGTGAGGCGGTTCGCGAACAGGTAGAGCCCACCACCGTGAGAGATGTCCGGCTCATCGCCCTGGTTGGCCTCGATCAGGTTGTTGGCGACGGTGACGGTGTTGCTGTTGGTGCTGTCGTCCACGGCGCCGGCGCCGCCCCGCGCGCAGCGGTTGCGCGCGATGACGTTGCCGCTGATGGTGCCGGACACGTTACCCAACGAGAAGCCGCCTCCGACGGCAGAGCCAGTGCAGGCGTTGTCGTGAATGAAGTTGTTGGTGAGATCGAAGCGCGCCGAGTAGTAGACGTCGCGATAGATGGCCTGCGAGTAGCCCGTGAGCTCGAAGCCGTCGACCGCTGTCAGCTGATCGCCCCTGGGGCCCGGGTCGGTGACGAGGAGGAACGAGCCCGAGCCGTTGCCCTGCGCCTTGCTGACGTAGAGCGACGAGTCGCGCACGGTGAAGCCGGTCTTGCTCTGGAAGCCGCCGGCGAGCGTGAAGTACTTCACTCCCGGAGCGAGAGACTCGGGGTACGTGCCCTGCGCCACGCAGATGACCGCGCCGTCGGCCGCCGCGCTGACGGCCGCGGCGATCGTCCGGTATGGCTCGGCGGCGGTTCCCGTTGCTGCGCCGCTGGCGGCCGCGTCGACGAAGACAGTGCAGGCCGGGATCGCGGTGGTGCGCGCGCGCGTCACCGAGCGCGGGGTGGGCCCCGGGGGGCTCTCCGCTCCACCGCCGCTGCTTCCGCTACCTCCGCCGGCGCCTCCACCTGCTCCGCCGGCCACTCCGACACCGCCGGCCGCTCCGCCGACACCGCCGGCCGCTCCACCGACACCGCCGGCCCTTCCACCGGCACCGCCGGCCCTCCCTCCGACACCGCCAGCGGCGCCCGAAGGGCCCGGCGGCGTTCCGCATGACACAGCGCCCAGCACGACAAGCAAAGTGAAGGCTCTCATGGTCTCTCCTCAGTTCAGCGGGTGGGACATCGGGCAGCTCTGCGCGACGAAGCGGGTGAGGCGTTGGGGGTTAGGGTTCAAGTGGCCGACCGCGGCAGCGGTCTGTTCGCACCTGGACACCGCGACCTGAAGTTCATCTCACTGCCGCGAGCTCGCACGCGGACCCCTCGACGGGTGAGATGAAATCGAGGTCGCTGTGTTCAGGTGCGAAAGGAGATTGCCCATGCGCACTGGAATCGTCGTTCTCTTGCTCTCGGCCTCGGCCTGCACCAACGGTGACGTCGCGAATGACGGAGGCACCGCAGGCGGAGGCGCCACCGCCACCGGCGGCGGCATGGAGACGGCAGGCGGCATGGGGACGGCAGGCGGCATGGCGACGGCAGGCGGCATGGCGACGGCAGGCGGCATGGGGACGGCAGGTGGCATCGGAACAGGCGGCGGCGCGGGCGGCGGCAGCACCTCACTTCCGCGGGGCAGCAACCCCGTGACCCAGCCGCTCGTCGGCAGTCACGCCACCTACAATGTGGGGCCTGGCCAGACCTACCTCGAGCCCGACACCGTGCCGTGGGGCGCGCTGGTGGCGGGCGACGTCGTCAACATCTTCGCGCGACCTGCAGAGTATGCCTGGAAGCTCTGCTTGCGCGGCCAGGGTACTGAGGCGAGCCCCATCGTCATCAACGGAGTGACTGACGCCTCGGGCACCCGGCCCCGGTTCAACTTCCAGAACGCGCGCACCGCGAGCGGGTGCAACCCCGGAGGAGGAAACGACGTCTTCAACCCCTCGTCGCAGTGGAGCCTCGAGGAGTACGGCGGCATTCTCATTCGCGCCGGAGTGTCGGACCCGTACGGCTACAAGCCCCGGCACCTTCACATTCAAAACCTCGAGCTGCACGGCGCGGCCAACGGCAACAGCTTCACCACCACCACCGGCGGCACCCGCAGCTACGGCAACGCCGCTGGAGTGTGGATTCAGGCGGGGGCCGACGTCGTTCTCGAGAACCTGGTCATCTACGACAACGCCACCGGCGTCTTCGTGATGGCGAAGGGCGGCACCCTGCTCGAGGCGTGCGAGCGAATCACGCTGCGCAACAACCGCGTCTACGGCAACGGGGTGGTCGGCAGCTTCCTCGAGCACAACATCTACATGCAGAGCACGAACCCGCTGATCGAGGGCAACTACTTCGGGCTGACCCGGCCCGGCTCGCAGGGCTCGAGCTACAAGAGCCGCAGCAGTGGAGAGATCTTCCGCTACAACTTCGTCGAGGCGAGCGCGCGGGCGATCGACTGGGTGTACGCCGAGGAGCAGGAGACCGGCATCGCCGTGCAGCCCGACTACGGCACCGACTACGCCTACGGCAACGTGATCGTGAACGACTGCTCGCTGCGCACCTGCGCCGGCAACCCCATTCACTACGGCGGCGACAACCTCGGCGAGCAAGACGCCACGGCGACCGTGCTGGCGCCTGCCGAGCCCTATCGCTCACATCTCTATTTCTACAACAACACCGTCGTCAACAAAGTCACCCAGGCGCAGGCCTGGCGAGTGCATGTGTTTGACTTGTCGCTGGTGGGCACCACGGTCGACGCGTGGAACAACATCTTCTTCTTCGCGGGCACCTCGAACTTCGCGTGGGTCGAGTATGCGGGAGTGCTGAACCTGCGCGGCAACAACCTGGTGTACGGCGCCACGGTGGCCGCCGCCCGCGACGCCGCGCTGCCCGCGAACTACAGCGTCACCGGGGTGGCCTCGCTCATCACCGCGAACCCCGCCTTCACCGACGCCAGCACCAACAGCTACTACCTGCAGCCGGGCTCTCCGGCGCTGGGCGCCGCGACCGCGACACCGGCCGGCCTGACTCCGAACGCCTCGTACCTTCAGTGGCCGCTCACCGTCGAGCCGGCGATGAACGGCAACGGGCTGTTCGCGCGCGCCGGCTCGAGCGCGCTCGGCGCGACCGAGGGCCCGCCTCCGTGAGCTCGCTCAGCGATACTGAATGCTCAGCCGCGCGGGTATCGCGCCGGCGTCGACCAGGCCGTAGTCGAAGAAGCTCGCATAGGTCGGCGCGGTCGGAGGCAGCGTGAGCGCGAAGCCGATGGTCGCCTGGCCCAGGTAGTCGGGGCGGTCGAGCAGCGGCTGCACCAGCGCGCGCAGGTCGTCGCTCGAGGTTCGCGGGTCGACGAAGTCGGGCACCAGCGTGCCCTCGACGGCGAGGAAGCCGCGGCCATCGTGGAGCTCGGCCGGGTGCACGTGGTCGGCGCTGAAGGGCGAGAGGTTCAGCGAATCCCACGCGCGCACCGTCAGGGTGACGCCGTCGCGCGCATCGCCGCTCGCACGGCCGACCTGTAGCCGGGCGTCGACCACCTCGGAGCCCGGAGGCACCCGGATGGCGAAGCGAAAGCCGGCCGCGTTGTTGGGACCCACCAACACGGTTCCATCGGAGTAGGTCGAGAGCCGCTCGACGGCGCCCTCCCACGTGCCGTCGTCGGCGTCGCTCGAGACCTCGGCCGCGAAGATCTGCAGGCCCCCGTCGCGGCCCTCGAAGACGGTGCCGGCGGTCACGCAGACCAGGGCGAGGCACCGGTAGCCGCTGGGGCAGCTCCCCGCCGGGCACGCCTTGCCGCTGTAGTCGATGGGCGGCAGGGTGCAGCTGGCGAGCGCCGCCGCGAGCGGAAGAGCGAGGCCTCTCACAGCCCCACCGACCAGAGATAGAGGAGGACGGTGAGCACCAGCGCGCCGGCGGCGGCGAACGCGATGCCGGTGCCCCACTGGAAGCGCGCCTGCGCGATTTGAAACACGCGCTCCGAGCTCAGGGCGTCATCTTGCGCGGCCGCGGTCGAGCGCGTGACGAGCCCCGAGCCGATCAGCGCCGCACCCACGGCGCCGAGGGCCACCGTGAGGCCCGCGCTCACGAGCGTGGCCGCCCGCTTGGGAAGAGGCCCGACGCCCGAGGGTTGGACCACCACGACGGGCGCCGGCCGATGCGCTGCCCTCACCTGCTCGAAGAGCGCGACCGTTCTCGGAGAGGCGCCCGGAGGCAAGCCGACCGCCGCGTCGAGCGCGACCGCGGCAGCGAACGCCGCGCGAGCGCCCGGCTCGTCGAGCAGGTTGTGGCGGGCGAGGCCCAGCAGCATCGCGCCCTTCGCCCGCTGGGGCGCGGCGACCGCAGGGTCATCGACGAACGGCTCGAGCAGCGGAACGACGTCTTCGTAGCGTGCCTGGGCCACCAGCGCGCTCGCGGCCTCGAGGGGCTCCTCGTGAGACGGGGCCGCATGGAGAATCAGCAGCGCTGCCAGCGAAAACACCCCGCGATGGTACCTCGCCGCTCGCTTGAGATGAATGCGGCGTGACGCGCGCCAGGTCTCTCGACTCATCGCTCGACCGTCACGAAGCGCGGCGCGCTTGCATTCAGCTCAAGTGAGCCGCGGGATGGTCGGTCTGCCGAACGCACGCCCTCACTTCGCGTCGACCACGTGCCGCAGCACCTCGTGCGCTCCGCTCGCGATCACCACCGTCTGCACGTTGCGGTAGCCCAGGTCGGGCCGCTCGATCACCACCTCATGCGGCCCCTCCCACAGCGGCTGCGCCGCGACCGGCGTCGAGCCCAGCGGCTTGCCGTCGACGCTCACGTAGGCCCACGGGCTCACCCGAAGCTCGAGTGTCCCCTCGCCGAGCGCCACCTCGACCGGCTTCATGTCCGGGGCCACGGTCACCACCACCGTGCGCCGCGCTCGCCGCTCGGCGCTGACGAGCGTGACCTCTTGCCGGCCCGCTGGGAGCTCGACCTGGCCCGGCGCGCTGCCGATGACTTGCCCGCGCCAGCGCACCGAGACCGCGGGCGTCACCTCGAGCCGCACCGGGAACGTGGCCTCGGGCTTCTCTTCCGGCGGGCCGACCTCGAGCGGCCGCGCGCGCGCGATGGCCGGTTTCGCCGGCCCGCGCCCCGGCCGAACACCCTCGACTCTGGCTCCGGTGCGGCTCGAATCGGCGGCTTTCGTCGCGCGCGCCGGCCCGACCCCGGCGTCGACGCTCTCGGCGCGTGTCGCCTCGGCTCGGGCGTCTGCCACGCCGTCGACTCGACTCGAAGCGGCTGTGGGCGCCGCGGGTGGCGCGCCGGCGGCCACGCTTCCGTGCGGGCCGGCCCGTTCGGCGGAGCCCGGCTCGGGCGCACGCATCAGCTGCACCAGGCCCACCGCACCCGCCGAGAGAACGACCACCGCTGCCGCGGCGGCCACCGCTCGTCGTCTCGGCGCTCGACCCGCGCCGGCGCGAGGTGCCTGTGGGAGCAGCGCGGCGAGCAGCGCGGCCATCGAGGGGAAGCGCAGCTCGGGTGCCGGAGACAACCCGCGCTGGAGCACGCTCCACACCCCCGGCGAGATGCGCTCCGTCAGGGGCGGGCTCTCGGTCAGCTGGGCTCGCAGCTGCTCGGCGATGTGGGCGCGCGCGAACGGGCGCCGCCCCACCAGCGCCTCGTACAGCGTCACACAGAAGCTGTATTGATCTGCACGCGCGTCGCCGGGCGCCGAGCGAAAGAGCTCGGGCGCCATGTACGCCGGAGTCCCCGCCGCGACCGTGCGCGTCACCACCCGCTCGGGCATCGGCGGCCCCGGCCCCGGCTCGAGCTCGACCACGTGCCGCGCCAGCCCGAAGTCGATCAGCCGCGGGCGGCCGGCGGCGATCATGATGTTCTCTGGCTTGAAGTCTCTGTGGACGATGCCCGCCGCGTGGGCTGCGACCAGGCCCTCGCCGGCCTGAATCATCACCGCGAGCACCTCTTCCACCGGGCGCGCGGTCTTCAGCCACCGGCGCAGCGACTGCCCGTCTTGCACCAGCTCCATCACCAGCGCGACCATCTGCTCGTCCGACGCGATCTCGTACACCGGCACGATCGCGGGGTGGCTGAGGGCGGCCTGCGCGCGGGCCTCGCTCATCAGCCGCTCGTGCTCGGCGCGCGCGTCGCTGCCCTCGAGCGGCTTGAGCACCTTCACGCAGACCTCACGGTGCAGCTGCGGGTCGCGAGCGACGAAGGTGAGCCCCATGCCGCCCTCGCCGAGCTGCCGCAGCACCTCGAAGCGCCCGATGCGAGACGGCACCCGGCCCGGCTCAGGCCGAGGCGAGCGCTCGGTGCGGTGAGGGTCGAGCTCGGCCAGCAGCGCCTGGCACCGCTGACACGTGCCCACGTGCGAGGCGATCGCGCTCAGCTCTGCGGGCGCCAGCGCGCCCTCCAACCACCCGTTGATCGCGTTGTCGTCGGGGCAGCTCATCAGCTCTCGTCGGCCCCCGAGAGCCGCCACCAGCTCTGGTCGAGCTGGCTCTCGACCAGCTGAAGCAGCTGCCGGGCCGACAGCGAACCGGCGCCGAACCGCCGGTCGAGCTCGCCGCGCAGCCGCTCGCCGAAGCGCTCGCGCGCGGCCTTGAGGTGACGGCCGGCGGTCGACCGGGGCACCCCCAACACCACCGCGAGCTGTTCGACGGTGGCGTGGTGCGCCAGCGCCGCCCGAAGCAGCTGCCGATCAGTCACCGCCAGCGAGCCGAACGCCGCCTCCAGCAGCTCGCGGAACCCGCCCTTGAGCTCACGCTTGAGGGCCTGCACCTCAGGGTCATGCTCGGGCGAAAGCAGTGAGAGCAGCGCCTCGTCATCGGCGAGCTCGGCGCCTCCGCGAACGTGGGCATTGATGACCAGGCGCGCGAGCGTGATCTTCAGCCACCCGTTGAGGCTGCCGGCACCCGAGTAGCTCGCGATGCCCGGCGGAGTGCCGGTGAACAGCTTGAGCCGCAGGGCCTGGGCGACGTCGTCGCGGTCGGCCTCGGGCAGCCGCCTCAGCCCCGCCTGGAGGGTCACCCGGTAAGCCTCTTCGAAGGCCGCGAGGGCTCCCGGGCGCTGCGTGGCGCAGGCGCAGGCGAGCCACAGGTCTTCTGCGCAGAGCGCGGAAGACTGCGCGCCCCGGGAGCGCTCGCTGACCCAGGCCACGAACGCCTCGGGGGCGAGCCTGAGTTGAGGCCACCGGGCGGCGCCGCGGGCAACCAGGTCATCGAACATCGCCTGTCAGTCGTAGGCGAGCGACTCGGTTCGTGCAACCGGGTGTCGCTCCCCGCCGCTCCGAGCTGACCGAGCTCTCGCTCGCGCGCCTGGTGTACGCGACGCACGTGAGCGACCGACTCGCTGTGGAGCTGAAGCCGCTCGCGCTCAGCCGCCGTCTTTCGACAGGCCGTACCGCTCGAGCAGCCGGTAGAACTGCGCGCGCGAGATGCCGGCGACGCGGGCCGCCTCGGACATGTTGTCGCCGTTGCGCTCGAGCAGCGTGCGCAGGTAGTCGCGCTCGAAGTCTTCGAGCAGCTTGTCGCGGGCCTCTTTGAAGCCGGGCGCCGCGCCCTTCGCCGGCGCCGGCGCGTCGGCGTCGCCGAGCGCGAGGGCCCGCTCGACCGCGTTGCGCAGCTCGCGCACGTTGCCCGGCCACGCGTCGCACTGAAACGCGGCGACCGTCGCGGGCGACAGCGTCACGCCGCCGCGCGCCTTCGCGAAGTGCTCGACGAGCGCGGGGATGTCTTCGGGCCGCTCGCGCAGCGGAGGCACCCGCACCGTCGCGACCGCGAGCCGGTAATAGAGGTCTTGCCGGAAGCGGCCGGCCTTCACCTCGGCCTCGAGGTCCTTGTGCGTCGCGGCGTGCACGAGGCACCGCGCGGTGCGATCGAGGTTCTCGCCCACGCGGCGAAACGCCGACCCGTCGAGCACGCGCAACAGCTTCGGCTGCAGGTCGAGCGGCAGCTCGGCGACCTCGTCGAGAAACAGCGTGCCCTGGCCGGCGGCCTCGAGCGCGCCCGCGCGGGCCTTGTCGGCGCCGGTGAACGCGCCCTTGGCGTGGCCGAACAGCTCGCTCTCGACCAGCTGCTTCGAGAGCGCGCCGCAGTCGACGACCGTGAACGGCTCTTTCCTCCGCGGCGACAACGCGTGCAACGCGTTCGCGACGGCGGTCTTGCCGACGCCGGTCTCGCCCTGCAGCAGCACCGGCGTGCCCTTCGGCGCCAGCCGCTCGAGCTGTGCGAACAGGGCGCGCATCGCGAGCGAGCGGCCGATGAGACCGCCGAGCTCGGTGCGCTCGGACAGCGGCGCCGCGGCCTTCACCGGCTGCAGCTCGAGCGTCGAGCGGCCGAGCCGCACGCTGCCGCCCATCGGCACGAGCGCGGTGTCGACCTTGGCGCCCAGGTAGAAGGTGCCGTTCTTCGAGCCGAGGTCCTTCACGCGCACGCCGCCGGGGATCAGCTCGAGCTGCGCGTGCCGGCGCGAGACCGAGCCGTCGGTGAGCTTGAGGCCGCAGTCGTCGCCCGTACCGATGGTGAGAGAGCCGGTCTCGAAGCGGTGCGTGGCGCCGGCGTCGGGCCCCTCGCCGACGCGCACGTCGACGGGAGCGGCGTCGGGCAGGCCGCCTGAGAGGTCTTCGGTCGTGCTGTGGTCGGCCAAGCGCGCCGCACGATAGCCCGCGCCGCACGCGACATGAACGCAAGTCAGCCGCGCCGGCGCTCCTCGAGGCCGACGTCGCGGCGCACCTGGCGCAAGAGCCTGGCGACGGCCGGCCCCCGGCCCAGCGGCGGCAGCGGCACCGGCGTCACCGCGGCGAGGGCGCGCTCGAGCACCGCGTCGTCGACGTCGAGGCCGTCGAAGAGGGGGTAGAGCCCGGCGGGGCCCTCCTCGACCCGGTGGTGCCAGGCGAGCAGGTCGCGCAAATCGTGCACGAAGTCGGGCTCGGGCGCCGTGACGCAGAACACCGCCACAGCCTCGTGGTCGCGGCGTATTCCATTTTGAAACTCGGAGGGCAGCCCGCCCCGTTCGCGGAGCAGGCGCACGAGGACCTGCTCTTCGATGGCGAGGTGCTTGAGCTGCCGGGTGCGGAACTCGTCATAGAGGCGCGCGTCGACGCCGCCGTCGGCCGTGAGACAACGGTCGAGGAGCTTCAGCAGCTCCTCGTGCTCGCGCGCGAGCACTGCCGTCAGCCGAGCCATCGAACGGCAGCGCCCGTGCACCGTTCATGCCCGATTCGGCGGGGGTGCTCGTCAGCTGACGCCGTACTCCTTGAGCTTGCGCCAGAGCGTCGTGCGGCCGATGCCGAGCACGCGGGCGGCCTCGAGCTGCTGGCCCGAGCACGCGCGGAGCACGGCGCTGATGTGGCGCTTCTCGGCCTCGGCCAGCGTCATCAGGCCGCCGGGCGCGGGCTCGTCGGAGGGGAGCGGCGGGGCCAGCACCTCTTCGGGCAGGTGCTCGACGTCGACGCTCTCGCCCCGAGAGAGCACGGCGCCGTGCTTCACGGCGTTGGCGAGCTCTCGCACGTTGCCGGGCCAGCGGTACTTCGCGAGGGCCGCGAGCGCGGCGGCGGTGAAGCGGTGCGAGGCGTGCTGCTCCTGGTTGAGGAACAGCTGCGCGAGAATCGCGATGTCCTCGCGGCGCTCGCGCAGCGGAGGCATGGTGAGGGTGAAGACCTTGAGCCGGTAGTAGAGGTCTTCGCGGAAGCGGCGGGCGCGCACGGCCTCGGCGAGGTTCTGGTGCGTGGCGCACAGCACGCGTACGTCGACGTTGACGGCTTGCGACTCGCCGACGCGGCGAATCTCGCCGTCCTGCAGCGCGCGCAGCAGCTTCGCCTGCAGGGCCAGCGGCATCTCGGCGATCTCGTCGAGGAAGAGGGTGCCTCCGTCGGCCTCCTCGAAGAGCCCTCGGCGCGCGGCGTGAGCGCCGGTGAACGCACCCTTTGCGTGCCCGAAGAGCTCCGACTCGAGCAGCTCGTTGGGCAGCGCCGCGCAGTTGATGGCGACGAACGCCTTGCCGCGCCGCTCGCTGTTCGCGTGCAGCGCGCGCGCGAGCACCTCTTTGCCCGAGCCGCTCTCGCCGAGAATCACGACCGACGCGTCGGTGTGGGCCACCGTGGCGGCCTTCGTGAGCAGCGCCCGCATCGGCTTGCTCTGGGCCACCATGCGGCTGCAGCGCCGGCCGCCTCCCGGCAGCTCGGGCAGCAGCCGGCAAACCTTGCACAGCTGCCCGCCGCTCTCGAACGGCGTGGTGCAGGTGCCGGGAGCGAGCGCGGGATCGGGCCTGGCCATGTTCCGTGATGAAACACATTTGTTCCGTTCTGGCAACGGCGGAGGCGGCCGCCGCACGCGGGCCCGGTCGGCGCCATTGGCACGACTGATGCTCGGGGTGCGGCAGATTGCCGCGGCTAATGCGGCCACCAACGGAGGCAACACCACATGAGATTCGGGGCGAAGGGCCTGGTGCTCGCGCTGCTTGCGCTGCTGTCGGCGGGGGCCCGCGGGGAGACGCTGCAGGAGGTGATGAAGAAGCGCGGGCTCACGCAGCAAGACGTGCTGGCGGCGGCGAAGACGTACGTGCCGACGGGCAAGCGAGACGACTTCGTGGTGTTCAGCTCGGGAGGTCAGAGCGGCCAGGTCATCGTCTATGGCATCCCGTCGATGCGCATCTTGAAGTACCTGGCGGTGTTCACGCCCGAGCCGTGGCAGGGCTACGGCTTCGACGAGGAGTCGAAGAAGATTCTGAAGGACGGGGCGATCGGCGGGCGCGACATCACGTGGGGCGACACGCATCACCCGGCGATCAGCGAGACGAACGGCGACTACGACGGGCAGTTCCTGTTCATCAACGACAAGTCGAACCCGCGCATCGCCGTGATCGACCTGCGCGACTTCGAGACGAAGCAGATCGTCACGAACCCGGTCTACAAGAACGAGCACGGCGGCACGTTCGTGACGCCGAACACCGACTACATCATCGAGGCGGCGCAGTACCCGGCCCCGCTCGAGAACGGCTACTTCCCCCTCGATCAGTTCAACGAGAAGTACCGCGGCGGCGTGACGTACTGGCGGTTCGACCGCTCGAAGGGCCGCGTCATCCCCGAGGAGTCGTTCAGCTACGAGCTGCCCCCATACAGCCAGGACCTGTCGGACTCGGGCAAGGGCCCCTCTGACGGGTGGGCGTTCACGAACTCGTTCTGCTCCGAGCGGTACGTGGGCGGCATCGAGAGCGGCCGGCCTCCGTTCGAGGCGGGCTGCTCGGCCAAAGACACCGACTACCTGCACGTCATGAACTGGAAGAAGGCGGCCGAGCTCGTGAAGGCCGGCAAGGCGAAGAAGATCAACGGGCACAACGTGCTGCCGATGGACGTGGCGGTGAAAGAGGGCGTGCTCTTCCTCATCCCCGAGCCGAAGAGCCCTCACGGCTGCGACGTCACGCCCGACGGCAAGTTCATCATCGTGTCGGGCAAGCTCGACACGCACACGATGGTCTACTCGTTCGACAAGATTCAGGAGGCCATCAAGGGCGGCAAGTTCGAAGGCAAAGACGCGTACGGCATTCCAATCATTGGAATGAAAGACGCGCTGCACAAGATGGTCGAGATTGGCCTGGGGCCCCTTCACACGCAGTACGACAGCAAGCCGTGCCTGGCGTACACGTCGGTGTACGTCGACTCGCAGGTCGCGCGGTGGAACTACTGCGAGGGCAAGGTGCTCGACAAGCTGTCGGTGCACTACAACATCGGCCACCTGATGACGATGGAGGGTGACTCGGTGCACCCGAAAGGCAACTACCTCGTCGCGCTGAACAAGCTGGCCATCGACCGCTTCCAGCCCGTCGGGCCGCTGCACCCGCAGAACCACCAGCTGATCGACATCTCGGGCGAGAAGATGCAGCTGCTCTACGACATGCCGCTGCCGCTCGGCGAGCCGCACTACGCCGTCGCGATTCAGGCCACCACGCTGAAGCCGGGCGTTCGCTACAAGGTCGGCACGAACAGCCGCACCGACGAGAAGCACCCGGGCGCCGTGCGCGCCGGCGAAGAGAAGATCGTCCGCGCTCCGGGCAAGGTCGAGGTGTTCGGCACGCTGATCCGCTCGCACATCACGCCCGAGATCATCGAGGTCGAGAAGGGTGACGAGGTCACCATCAACCTCACGAACCTCGAGCGCGCCGAAGACGAGACGCACGGCTTCACCATCAGCGCGATGAACGTGCACGCGTCGATCGAGCCCGGCAAGACCGTGTCGGTGAAGTTCAAGGCCGACCGCGAAGGCGTCTTCCCCTACTACTGCACCGAGTTCTGCTCGGCCCTGCACCTCGAGATGGAGGGCTACTTCCTGGTGAAGCCGAAGGGCTACAAGGCCGCGGCCGCGGCGGCGCAGAAGGCCGACTACACGAAGGCCGACTACGAGAAGCAGTTCAAGACGTGCAACGACACGCAGGCCGTCATCGACCAGGTGGTTGGCTACATCACGAGCACCAACTTCAAAGACTTCCCCGAGGTGGTGGCGCTCGTCGACGACGCGACCGACCAGCTGAAGGCCGCCGAGCCCTTCAAGGCCAAGATGGAAGAGGCCGCGAAGAAGGAAGACTGGCAGAACGCGACCCTCTGGGCCGGCCAGTGGTGGCAGTACCAGGTGAAGGCCGCCGACATCGGCCTCAGGGCGAAGACGTTCCTCGAGCAGCACGGCGCCAAGAAGATCAAGTGACGCTGGGCTGAGGTGGGCGCGCCGCGGGCTGCTCGTCTGCGAGCGGCGCGCCTTCCCCTTGTCTTCCCTCCTCCACAGCTATGTTCCATTTCGAAAACAGGAGTTTCATCATGAAGCGCGCGTTGATTCTGGGGTTCATGTGGTCGGGCGGGGCGGCGATGGCGGCCGAGCCGAAGGCGGCGCCTGCGAAGGCGGCCCCGGCGCCCGTGGCGGCCGCCCCGGCCCCGGCGGACGGCGGCAAGCTCAGCGGCGCCGAGCTGTTTCAAACCAAGACGTGCTGGTCGTGTCACGGCAAGGACGCGAAGACGCCGATTCTGCCGAACTACCCACGGCTGGCAGGCCAGTCGGCGGCGTACGCCGAGCAGCAGATGAAAGACATCAAGTCGGGAGTGCGCGCGAACGGTCAGACGGCGGCGATGAAGGGAATCATGCCGCTGGTCAACGACGAAGAGATTCACGCGCTCGCCGAGTACCTCTCGTCGCTGAAGTGAGCGGCACGCTTTCTGCTCACCCAGACACCACACCCTCAGAAGGGAAGCCATCGTGAAGACCCAGCTCCTCGGTGCAGTCATCATCGCCCTCGTCTCGACCGCTGCGTGGGCGCAGCAGGCGCCGAAGGCCGCCGGCATCGAGTCGAAGGACTACAAGTGGAACGCGCAGGGCGGCGAGAAGATCGACGCGCTGAAGAAGAAGGGCACCGCCGCGGCGGGCGAAGAGCCGTACGAGGTCTGCTCGGCGTGCCACCTGCCGAGCGGGGCCGGCCGGTCTGACGGCACGTTCCCCCAGCTCGCCGGGCAGCACCCGCAGGTGCTCATCAAGCAGATCGCCGACATTCGCGCCGGCCTGCGTGACAACCCCATCATGTACCCGTTCGCCATCACGCTGACCGACCCTCAGCAGCTGGCCGACGTCGCCGCGTACATCGCCTCGCTGCCGATTCCCCGCGACAACGGCAAGGGGCCTGGCACCGACCTCGACACCGGCAAGAAGCTGTACCTGCGCGACTGCAAGGTCTGCCACGGCGACCACGGCGAGGGCGACGCGAAGAAGTTCTTCCCCGTGCTCGCGGGCCAGCACTACAAATACATGCTTCGTCAGGCGACCGACATTCGTGACGGGCGGCGGCGCAACGCCAACCCAGACATGGTGAAGGTCATCAAGACGTACTCGGACAAAGAGATCGACGCCATCGTCGACTACATGTCGCGGCTCGAGATGCCGACCCAGAAGAAGTGAGGCGCGCCCATGAAGAGACAATCGCCGCTCGTCAGCCTGCTCGCGGTGGCTGCCGCGCTCTCGCTCGCCGCCGCGTACTTCGCGCCCATCTGGTGGGTGTCGCTGACCGCGCCCAACTACCCCGAAGACCGCTTCCCCGACGGCATCCGCATCAACTTCGGCTTCGGCGGCGTGACGAACGGCTGCACGACGCCGGCGAAGACCAGCCAGGTCGCGAAAGAGACGCTGCAGGAGGACCTCGGCTGGCGCGACGAGGGCGGCGGGCTGCAAGAGGGCAAGGGCGCCGGCGAGCCGAGCGGCATCGACTGCGTTCGCGAGATGAACACCATCAACCACTACGTGGGCATGCGGCCCATCGGGGTGGGCGCGCCCGTCGAGATCAACCTCGGGCGGTACATCATCGGCATGTTCGTGGTCATGGCGCTCGGCTTCGCGGTGGGCGGCTCGAAGCTGCGCGCCGCGGTGCTCGGCGCCGGCTTCGCAGGGGTGTCGGGGTGGATGCTCGTCGACCTCTTCGCGCTCGGGCGCATGGCCGAGTTCGTCGCCACGTACAAGGCCGAGGCCGGCAAGTACTTCAACGAGGCCGAAGTCATCGCCGGGTGGGGCAAGACGCTCGAGCACGCCACCGTCATCGTCGCCCTGGTGCTCGTCGCCGTCATGGCGTTCTCGGTCTTCGCGACGCTCAAGTGGCCGCGCTTTCAGCTCGCGCTCGGCCTCGTGCCTGCGCTGCTGGCGGCGTACTTCATCGGCGCCTTCGCCGCGTGGCTGTGGTTCTTCGGGCACCACATGCACCCGTGGGGGGCCTTCACGCTGAAGCCCTTCATGCCGACCGTGTTCGGCGACGGCCACGTGGCGCAGTTCACCACGCACTCGTACCCGCACTGGGGCTTCAGCCTGCTCGCGTTCGCCTTCGTGGCGCTGGCCGCGGCGGTGGCGCGGCGCCGCCTCGAGCTCGTGCACGGCGCCGAGCCGCTCGAGCTGCCGAAGGCGCCGCCGGCGATGAAGCCCCAGGGAGCCTGACCCATGCGCGCGCGCCCGCTCATGCTCGCGGCGGTGTCGGTGGGCGCGCTGGCGCTGGCGGCCGGGGGCGACGAGATGGCGCAGCCGGGCAGCGGCAACTGGGGCGCGTCGTGGGAGCCCTCGCAGCGGCCCCAGCGCCCCGCGCTGCCTGCCCTGCCGTGGTTTCAGCGGCTCGTCGACGACGCCGAAGAGGGGGCGGTGCTGCGGCCCGCGCCCGGCCGGTACTCGGGCCCCGTGCTGATGACGAAGCGGCTCACCATCGAGGGCCCCGGCGTCGTCATCGACGGCGGCGGCGAGGGCACCGTGTTCACGCTCGAGGCGAGCGGCGCGGTGCTGCGCGGCCTCACCTTCACGGGCTCGGGCAGCTCGCACTCGGCCGACGACACCTGCCTCAACGTGCGCGGCCGCGGCAACGTCGTCGACGGCAACCGGTTCGTCGACTGCCTCTTCGGCATCGACCTGAAGCAGTCGAACGGCAACCAGCTGACGCGCAACGAGGTGCGGTCGAAGCCGCTGGCCCTCGGGCTGCGGGGTGACGCGATTCGGCTCTGGTACAGCAACGACAACCACGTCGAGGGCAACACCATCATCGACTCGCGCGACCTGGTGGTCTGGTACTCGAACGGCAACCTCATCAAAGGCAACCACAGCTCGGGCAGCCGCTATTCGCTGCACTTCATGTACGCGACCGAGAACGTCGTCGAGGACAACGTGTTCACCGACAACTCGGTCGGCATCTACGTGATGTACACCGAAGGCATCACGGTGCGGCGCAACGTCATCGCGCGCTCGGCCGGCCCGACGGGCATGGGCATCGGCTTCAAAGAGGCGAGCGACACGGTGGTCGAGGGCAACACCATCATCTACTGCGCCACCGGCATCAGCTCGGACCTGTCGCCGTACCAGCCTGACTCGACCATCGTCATCAAAGACAACCGCATCGCCTACAACGGGGTGGGGCTCTCGATCATCGGCGACAAGCCCGGCACGACCGTCGAGGGCAACGTGTTCGAGGGCAACCTCGACCAGGTCGCGCAGAGCGGCGGCGGCTCGGCGCAGCGCACCACGTGGCGCGGCAACTACTGGGACGACTACCAGGGCTTCGACCAGAACCGCGACGACCGCGGCGACACCCCCTACGAGCTCTACGCGTACACCGACCGGCTGTGGATGGAGACGCCCTCGGCGCGCTTCTTCAAGAACGCTCCGCTGATGGAGGCCCTCGACTTTCTCGAGCGGCTCGCGCCGTTCTCGGCGCCCGAGCTGCTCGTGAAAGACGAAGCGCCGGTGTTCAGCAGGCCCGAGCGGGGCGCTCCATGAGTGAGGACCCGAAGAGCGGCTCGCCCCCGCCGGCACCCGCGCCCGCCGAGCCTGCCCCGGCGAAGCGGCTCGACCCACGCGCGCTCGAGGAGCGCCGCCGCTTCCTGCGCACGGCCGCCGTCGGCTGCGGCCTGATGGGCCTCTCGGTCGCCGGAGCGCTGCCGGTCGCCCTGCGCCAGGCGCAGCGGCTGCGGCCGCCGGGCGCGCTCGACGAACGAGACCTGCTCGCGGCCTGCATCAAGTGCGGCCAGTGCGTGCAGGTCTGCCCGGTCGAGGCGCTCAAGCCCGCCGACCTGTCGGACGGCTTCGGCGTCGGCGTGCCGTACCTCGAGCCGCGCGAGCAGGCGTGCGACTTCGCCTGCGACGTCGGCCAGTGCATTCTCGCCTGCCCGACCGGCGCGCTGACGTACCACAAGCCGGCGTCGCTCCCGACGCGGCCGGGCGCCGAGCTCGTGCAGGCGCCGGTGCTGCGCGACAAGCAGTCGGGCTCGGACCCGGCGATGCAGTTCAAGGAGCGCATGGGGCTCGCCTACCTCGCCGCTCCCGAGGCGTGCCTCTCGGTGCAGGGCAAGGGCGTGCAGGGCAAGCCGCGCGGCGAGCACCGCGCGCTCAAGCGCTACGTCGAGGTCGACCGGTGGAAGCCGGTGCCGCTCGCCGAGCACCCCTACCAGCTCGAGCGGTGCGACCTCTGCGTGCGCGAGTGCCCCGTCGAGGGCGCGATCTCGATCGAGCAGAAGGCGGGGCCCGACGGCGTCGCCCGCGCCACGCCGGTGGTGCACGAGCTCTGCGTCGGCTGCGGCGTCTGCGAGATGCTCTGCCCGGCCGAGCCCGCCGCGATTCGCGTGCGCCCCCGCGACACCTGGGAGGGCGCCTGATGTCGCGCAACCTGAAAGAAGACCTGCGCCGGCTCGTGGGCCTCGAGTCGCACAAGCCCGAGAAGGGCGAGTACACGCCGAGGGCGCGCGAGCTTCACGACACGAAGAAGCTCAAGAAGGCCGACTTCGACAAGCTGAAGGCCGACGCCGAGCTCCACCGCCGCAACAAGCGCTGGCGGCGCCGCCGCTGGGCGGTGCTGGCCATCGTCAACGTGCTGTTCGTGCTCTCGTACCGCGTCGACGTGCAGCTGGTCGAAGGCTCGCTGTCGGGGTCGCGCTTTCTCGGCATTCACCTCATCGACCTCAACGCGGCGCTGCAGGTGATGCTGGCGCACAAGCACATCATCCGGAACCTGCTCATCGGCACCGCCACCATCGGGCTCATGTGGGGCCTGTTCGGCGGCCGCACCTTCTGCAGCTGGGTCTGCCCGTACCACTTTCTCTCGGAGCTCGGCGAGAAGCTGCACCTGCACCTCGCGGCGAAGAGGCTCGTGAAGGACCACCCGCTGCACCGCGGCCTGCGCGTGGTGCTCTGGGGCGTCTTCGCGGGGCTCGCGTACGCGACCGGCTTCACCGTCTACGAGACGATCTCGCCGACCGGCATCACGTCGCGCCTGCTCATCTACGGCCCGGGCCTCTCGGCGCTCTGGCTCGTCGCGCTGCTCGCGTTCGAGGTGCTGTACTCGCGCCGCGCCTGGTGCCGCTACCTGTGCCCGGTGGGCCTCACCTACGGGGCCGTCGGCACGTTCTCTCCGGTGCGCGTGAACTACGACCTCGAGAAGTGCTTCCACGAGCAGGACTGCCGGAAGGTCTGCCTCGTGCCCCACGTGCTCGACGTGGTGGTGAAGGGCCGCGCCACCGACGTTCACGTCGACATCGGCCCCGACTGCACCCGCTGCGGCATGTGTGTCGACACCTGCCCCACCGGAGCGCTCACCTTCTCGGTGAAGGGCATCACGCGGCACTGACCTTTCGAAAGGCTCGACCATGATCCGCCTGCAAGGCCTCACCAAGCAGTTCAAGCGCCTCAAGGTGCTCGACGCGCTCGAGCTCACCATCGCGCCCGGCGAGCGCATCGCGCTGGTCGGCAGCAACGGCGCCGGCAAGACGACGATGATTCGCTGCATCCTCGGCGAGTACACGCACGGCGGCGCCGTCGAGGTCGCGGGCCTCAAGCCCCGGGTTCACCGCGCCGAGGTGCTGGGCCGCGTCGGCTTCGTGCCGCAGCTGCCGCCGCCGCTCAAGATGCCGGTGGGCGAGCTGTTGCGCTTCTCGGCCGCGGTGTCGGGCACGCGCGTCGAGGCGATCTCCGAGGTGGCCTCGCGCCTCGGGCTCGACGTGCGCGCGTTCGCGCGCCAGCCGTTCGTGAAGCTGTCGGGCGGGCAGAAGCAGAAGCTGCTCATCTCGATCGCGCTGGGGCGAAGGGCCGAGCTGCTCATCATGGACGAGCCGGCGGCGAACCTCGACCCCGAGGCGCGCCACGCGTTCTTCACGCTGCTCGCCGAGCGCCTGGGCGACGCGACGATGCTCATCTCGAGCCACCGCGTCGACGAGGTCGCGGCGCTCGTGAACCGCGTCATCGAGCTCGACCGGGGCAAGGTGGTGCTCGACGACCGCGTCGCCGACGCGAGCCTCGGCGGGCTGCTCGACGGCACCGTCGCGCTGCGCCGCAGCGACCCGGCCATCGAGAAGGCGCTCACCGAGTGGGGCTTCAAGCCGCAGGGCGAGAACGTGTGGGCGGGCGTCGTCGCCGGCGCCGACCGCCTGCGCTTCATGGGCCTGCTCTCGCGGTACGTGGGGCTGCTCACGCGCGTCGGCATCGAAGAGCGGCCGGCCCCGCACGGCGCAGCGCACCTCAAGGTGGTGCAATGAGCGCGCGCGCGTCGGCCCTCGCCGCGCTATGCGCCGCCGCGTGCGTGAGCGGCGGCACGAGCGGCCCCGTCGAGGTGAAGTACGACCGCGACACCTGCGCGGCCTGCAGCATGGTGCTGTCGGAGCCCGCCTTCGCGACCGAGGTGCGGGGCCCCGACGGCAAGCTGAAGAAGTTCGACGACCTGGGCTGCGCGCTGAAGTGGCTCGAGCGCCAGCCGTTCAGAGACGACCCGGCCGTGGCGCTGTGGGTGACGGCGCCGAGGGGCGGCTGGGTCGACGCGCGCGCCGCGCGGTTCGCGAAGGGCGTCGCCACGCCGATGGGCTACGGCTACGCGCCGGCAGACGAGGGCGCGCTCGACTTCGCGGCGGTGCGCGCGGCGCTGCGCGAGCCGGCCAAGACCACCGTCACGCAAGGGAGCTCGCCATGAGTCATCTCGTTCTCACCGCCCGCCTCGACGTCTCGGAGTCCGTGCGGGCGAAGTGGTTCACCGTCTACTCGCTCATCTTCGGCGGCATCGTGGCGGCCTTCTTCGTCTTCGGGGTCACCGAGTCGCGCGTGCTCGGGTTCATGGGGCTCTCGCGCCTCTTGGTCACGTACATCCAGCTGGCGATGGCCATCATGCCCATCTTCATCTTGCTGACGACGGTGCGGTCGGTGGCGGGCGATCGCGAGGCCGGCGTGTTCGAGTACCTGCTGTCGCTGCCGGTAGGGCTGCGCTCCTGGTACTGGGGCAAGCTGTGGGGCCGGTTCCTGGTGGTGTTCTCGCCCGTGTTCCTGGCGATGCTCGCGGCGGCGCTGTGGGCGCGCTACCAGGACATCGAGGTGCCGTGGCGCATGTTCGGCGTCTACACGGGGCTGCTCGCGTCGATGTCGTGGTGCTTCCTCGGGCTCGGCATGCTGCTGTCGTCGCTCGCGCGCAGCACCGACGTCGCGCAGGGCGCCGCGTTCGTGCTGTGGCTCGGGTGCCTCCTGTTCCTCGACCTCATCCTGCTCGGGGTGATGATTCAGGGGCACGTGCCGTCCGAGACGGTGGTCGGCGTCGCGCTGCTCAACCCGCTGCAGGTGTTTCGCACCGGCGCGCTGATGCTGTTCGACCCGCAGCTCGTGGTGTTCGGCCCGGCGGCGTACGTCATCTACGACCACTTCGGCGGCCCGCTCTTCATCGCCTACGCGATGCTCTACCCGATGGCGCTCGGCACGGCGGCCGCGGGCGTGGGCTACTTCATCTTCCGCCGCGGCGACCTGGTGTAGCGGTGCTCGCGCCGGCCGCCGCGCTCGCGCTGGCCTTGGCCGCCGCCGCGGGGCTGCGCCCGCTGCAGCCGCTCGTCGACGCCGCGCCCGCCGGCGCCGTGCTGGCGCCCGAGCCCGGAGTCTGGGCGGGGCCGGTGGTCATCTCGCGGCCGCTGACGCTCGACGGGCGCGGCCGGCTCGTGCTCGACGGGCAGGGCCGGGGCACGGTGCTCACGGTGCGCGCGAGCGGGGTCACCGTACGCGGCGTTCGCCTCACCGGCTCGGGCTCGAGCCACGACGCGCTCGACGCGGCGCTGTCGGTCGAGGCCGACGACGTCACGGTCGAAGACAACGTCCTCGACGACGTGCTGTTCGGTGTGTCGCTGAAGGCCGCGCGCCGCGCGCGCGTGTGCGGCAACTCGATTCGCTCGCGCGACGACGAGCCCGGCCTGCGCGGCGACGGCGTGCGCGCCTGGGAGGGCGGCGATCACCTCATCTACGGCAACGACCTCGAGCGGGTGCGCGACCTCACGCTCGCGAACACGCAGGGCAACCGCGTCGAGGGGAACCGGGTGCACGGCGCGCGCTACGGGCTGCAGCTGGTGTTCGCTCCGAACAACGTGCTCGAGGGCAACCTGCTCGACTCGAACCTGACGGGCGTCGCGGTGCTCTACTCGGAGGGCGTGCAGGTGCGGCGCAACCGCATTCAGCACTCGTACGGGCCCGCGGGCGCCTGCCTCGCGTTCAAGGAGTCGGGGCAGGCCGTCGTCGAGGGCAACGCGGTGGTGCACTGCGCGACGGGCGCGAAGCTGAACGCGCCGACGACGGTGCTCGCGGGCGTGACGTTCAGGAACAACCTGTTCGCGCACAACGTCGAGGGCATCAACTTCTACGGCGAGAACGGCGGCCACGTGCTCGAGGGCAACCGCTTCGAGCACAACCTGAGCAGCGTGACCGTGAGCGCGCCGATGAGCGCGCGGGGCCACCGCTGGGCGGGCAACGCGTGGGACGAGTACCTCGGGTTCGACCGCGACGGCGACGGCGTGGGCGACTGGCCCCACGAAGAGTGGCTGTTCGCCGACCGCATCTTCCTCGAGGAGCCCAAGGCGACGTTCTTCCGCAACGCGCCGGTGCTCGAGCTGCTCGACCTGCTCGAGCGCCTCGCGCCGTTCGCCGCGCCCGAGCTCGTGCTGCGCGACGAGCGGCCTCGGTTCTCGCTGGGGCCCCTCGAGGGGCTGCCCGACGCCGCGCGGTTCCGGCGCCGGTGCCCGAGCGAGGCGAGGAGCAGCCGCTGACGGCACGCGCCGCGGGCTCGAGCGCCTGCGGGGCTATGGTGGGCGTGTGAAGCCGCTGCACTACCGGCTCGCCGCGCTCTCGCTGTGGCTCGCGCTGCTCGGCGTGAGCTTCTCGACGGCGCCGCCCGCATCGCCCGACACTTCGGCGGTCGTCGTGAAGATGCTGACCGGTCGGCTCGACGGGGTGAACCTCTCGCTCTTCGCCCTGTTCAACCTCATGGGCGTGTGGCCGATGGCGATGGCGGTCGCGCTGCGGTTCGACGCTCGGTGGTGGAAGTGGCCCTTCATCGCAGGGAGCTTCGCGCTCGGCGCCTTCGTGCTGCTGCCGTACTTCGTGCTGCGGCCCTGGCAGGCGAGCCGCGAGGCGCCGGGCTCGTGGGTGACGCGCTTCCTCGGGCACCGGCTGCTGCACGCGGCGCTCGCGCTCGCGGCGGTGGGGCTCGTGGGGCTCTTCGTGCTCGGCGACCTGGCCGGGTTCGCGCGACTGTGGAGCAGCGAGCAGTTTCCCTACGTGATGTCGCTCGACTGCGTGGCGATGACGCTGGCGCGCGGGCTGCTCGCGCTGGACGCGCGGCGGGTGCGCTGACGGCGGTAGGATCGTCGCGCCCCTGCCCGGCAACTGAACGGTCAGCCGCCCTCATGCGCCCTGCGCTCTCTGAAGTCGTCGTGCTGCTCGCTGTGCTCGCCGCGGGGTGCAGCTGCAACCTGCCCGAGCGGCTCACGTTCCCCGGCGCGCACGTCGCCGTCGGCGCGAAGCTCGACATCGCCGCGGCCGATGGCTGCACACAACCCGACTTCCGCCTCGTCGGAGACCGGGGGAAGATCACGCTCCTCTGGGTCGAGGCGCCGACGTGCCTGCGCACACAGATCGCGACGGTGCGCGCCGAGCGCTGGAGCGACATGAGCGTGCTCTCGATCAGCGAGGCGAGCCTCATCGGCGGTGTCTACGTGCTGAAGACGAAGGCCGAGCAGCAGGGCTCGACCCACGTCGAGCTCGATGTGACCACCACCCGCGGCAACGACCTCACCGTCAGCGCCGACTTCGTCGCTCACCCTGTGAACCGCGTGCGGTTGAACTTGAGCTGCACCGGCACCGGCGGGCCGGTGGTGCCGGTGGGCAGCGAGGTGAGCATCGGCATGGTGCTGCTCGACGGCGAGCAGGTGCTCGTCGGCTACGACTACTACCCGATCGACACGCCCGGCATGACCCTGCTCGGCGAGCAGAACGGCTTCTTGCGCTACCGCGCTCCGACCGCGCCCGCACGCGTCACCGTCACGTCGGCGCTCGACCCTTCGCTCTCGGTGCCGATCGACGTCGTCGAGCCCGGCGCGCTCGACGTCGACCTGACCGCGGCCCAGCCGTTCTTGCGCGTGGGGCAGTCGGCCGCGCTCGACGCGCGCCTCTCGTACCGCGGCGTGCGACCCTGCGAAGACACGCTCGAGCGCACGTTCACGGTCGAGACGCCGGCCGTGTGCTCGGTGGCGCAGGCGACGCCCCGGGGCCCCGACGCGGCGCTCGCCGCGACGGCCGTCGGGCAGTGCCGCGTCACCGTGCGCACTCCGGGGAGCGCGCGCTCGGCGACGCTGACGCTCGACGTACGGCCCGCGCTCTCGCTCAGCCAGGAGCCGCTGTTCGACGCGGGCGACACGGGCCGCCTGGGAGGCATGTGGGGCTCCAGCGCGAGCGACGTCTTCCTGGTGGGCTCTCGCGACGGGCAGCCGCTGGTGCTGCACTCCGATGGCACGGGCTGGGCGTCGCAGGGCGCAGCGCGCCGCGACGGCGGTGCAGGCGCGCTGTTCGACGTCTGGGGCACCGGGCCCGCCGACGTCTGGGCCGCGGGCACCCTGCTCATGCACTATGACGGAGGCGCGTGGGCCGAGGTCGACGGGCTCGGCGACGCGACGCTGTCGGCCGTGTGGGGCAGCGGCGCCGCCGACGTCTGGGTCGCCGGCTACCGCGGCGCGAGCCCCGGGCCGTTCGAGGGCCGCCTGTGGCACTTCGACGGAGCGGGGTTCACCGAGCTCCCCGACGCGCGCGGGCTCTTGCCTCGGGCGCTCTGGGCGTCGGGGCCGGGTGACGTCTACCTGATGGGTCAGGCGCTGAGCGACGCGGGCAGCGTCGTGGTGCGGGGCGAGGTGCTGCGCTTCGACGGCTCGAGCTGGCAGCCGATGCTCCACGACGGAGGCGTCGTGTTCTCGGGGCTGACCGGAGTCGGGCCGCGCGACGTGCTGGTCTGCGGCGGCTCGCGGGTGCTGCGCTCGCGTGACGGGGGGCTGTTCGTCGAGGAGCCGGTCGACGAGCGCTTCGGCGCGCTGCAGGCGTCGTTCGCCAGCGGGCCCGACAGCATCTACGCGCTGACGAACGGGGGCGCGCTTCACCGCTTCGACGGGCGCGACTGGGAGCGGATCAGCACGGGCACCACCTCGGTGCTGATCGGCGGCTACAGCCCCGGCCCAGCCGAGGCGTGGGTGCACAGCAACCGCCAGCTGTTTCACCTGACGCTGCGGTGAGGTGGCGCTCAGGCGGTGAAGGCGCGCTCGACGAGCAGCTGCATCGGCGCGTCGCGCTTCAGCGTGCCGAACGTCTGCCCGTGCGCACCGGCGAGCCGCGACTCGCACCACGCGTCTGAGATCTTGGTGTTCCCCGCGCGGATGAGCAGCGACGCCTGCAGCGCGACGGCGAGGCGCTCGACGATGCCGCGCGAGCGGGTCTCGATGCCCTCGAGGTCGGCGAGCTCTTGCGGCAGGCGCTCGAGCTCGGCGTCGTAGGCCTTGTGGCCGCCCTTCGCGGCCATGAGCTCGCCGAAGAGGGCGCCGCGCGTCGCGGGCTCTTTCGCGAGCGCGCGCAGCACGTCGAGGCACTGAATGTTGCCGCTGCCCTCCCAGATGGAGTTGAGCGGGGCCTGGCGGTACAGCCGCGGCATGCCGCTCTCTTCGACGTAGCCGATGCCGCCGAGGCACTCTTGCGCCTCGTTCACGAACGGCACGCAGCGCTTGCAGACCCAGTACTTGCCGATGGCGGTGCCGATGCGAGCGAAGGCGGCCTCGTTCTCGTCGCGGTGGCTGCCGTCGACCGAGCGCGAGATGCGGGCGGTGAGCTGCATGTGCGCCTCGGACTCGAGCGCGAGGTCGGCGAGCACGTTCACCATGAGCGGCTGCTCGGCGAGGCGCTTGCCGAAGGCCTTGCGGTGGCGGGCGTGGTGAATCGCCTGCACGAGCGCCTGCCGCATCACCGACGAGCTGCCGATCATGCAGTCTTGCCGCGTGAGCGCGACCATCTCGAGAATGGTGGCCACGCCGCGCGCCGGGTCGCCGACCATGTACGCGAGCGCGCCGTTGAGCTCGACCTCGCTGCTGGCGTTGCTCCAGTCGCCGAGCTTGTCCTTCAGGCGCTGAATGCGAATCGCGTTGCGCTTGCCCTCGGGCGTCCACCTCGGGAGCAGGAAGCACGAGAGGCCCGCCTCTTCGTACGCGAGCACGAGGAAGGCGTCGCACATCGGCGCCGAGAAGAACCACTTGTGGCCGACGAGCTCGTACGGCTGGCCGTTGCCGCGCTCGCCGAGCGGGTACGCCTTGGTCGAGTTCGAGCGCACGTCGCTGCCGCCCTGCTTCTCGGTCATGCCCATGCCGACGGTGAGGCCCTTCTTCTGCGCCGCGGGCAGGAAGCGCGGGTCGTACTGCGGCTCGGTGATCTTGGGCAGCCACTCGGCGGCGAGCTTCGGCGAGTGCTTGAGCGACGGCACGCACGCGTACGTCATCGTCGTCGGGCAGCCCGTGCCCTGGTCCGCCTGGCCGAGCAGGTACGACAGGCCCATGCGTGCGACGTGCGCGCCGGGCTTGTCTTCGTTGCGCCACGGCAGCGAGGTGATGCCCGACGAGATCGCGAGCTCCATCAGGCGGTGATACGCGGGGTGGAACTCGACCTCGTCGCAGCGGTTGCCGTAGCGGTCGAACAGCTTCAGCTTGGGGCGGTTCTCGTTCGCCTGCTGCGCGAGCACCTGCGCCTCGCCGCCGGCGACGGGGCCCCACTTCGCGAGCAGCTCCGACGCCCAGCCCGCGCCCTCGCGCTTGAGCGTCTCTTGCAGCGCGACGTCGGTCGACCAGGGGTCGTACGGGTGCAGCGGCGGTGGGGTGTTCTCGACTTCGTGGGTGACGAACCGGGTCGACTGGGGAGCCATGACGTCGAAGCTCTAGCAGACTTAAAGACTCGGCCGCCCGTGCCGATGCCCCGGGTAGATGAACCGCGACTCGCTGAATGTCTGGCTCGGCTCCTGGTGGAGCCTGCTGCTGATGGCGAGCGGGTCGGCCGTGGTGGTGTCGGCGGCGCTGCTGCGCGCGCTCGGCTGAGCTTCACGGCGGAGTGGTCGAGATGCGCACGGCGTCGAGGTCGACGACCGTGTCGCCCGGGTCGTTGGTGGCCGTGATGCCGAGCTCGACGCTGTCGAGCACCAGGTCCGAGATGGGCAGCGTGCGGCCGGTGGCGCTCAGCACCTTCGCGCCGTCCTGCCAGAGCTCGACGGTGCCCGAGGGCCCGTCGTCGAGAACGAGGTGGGCCTCGAGCCGAACCCAGCGCCCGAGCGGGAAGGGCACGGCCGCGCCGGCGCTCTGCGTGTACATCGGCTTGTCGAGGAACTTGAGCTCGACCGCGAGGGCTGGTGGCGACCCGACGAGAATGACGCGCGGGCCGGGCGCAGAGTCGAGGTAGGTCGACTCGAGGTCGAACAGGCCGAACGGCACGCCCTGCACGACGCGAACGTCGGCGCGGAACCAGACGTCGTCGCCCTTCACGAAGTAGCCGAGCGTCGACTCGAACGACGCCTTCGCGGTGATCATGCCGGGGCTCTTCGGCACGCTCGTCGCACGCACGTACGCGCCGCGGCCGGGCTCGTCGCGCACGTCGAAGCGGTTGTCGCGGTAGGAGCACGTGCGCTCGATGAGGCACTGCCGCAGCGCGACGTAGTCCTTCACCTCGGGCGCCGAGGGCGACTGCAGGGTCATCGCCGTCCACCCGCGGTCGGGGCCGAACAGGTCGAGGAAGTCGGTGACGCCGTCGAAGCCGTCGTCGAGCGTGCGCCGCACGGGCCACGTGGCGCCTCGATCGTCGCGGCGCGAGATCGCGCAGTCGGCGCCGACGTCGTACGCGCGCTCGAACCAGTCGGGCGAGTACACGTCGGCGAGCTGTCGCCACTGGCCGCGCTCCTCGATGTAGCCGATGCCTTCTTCGAGCTTCACGCGGCCGCCGCCGTCGAGCGTGATGACGATGGGGTCGACGTGGCGCGGCACAAGCGGGCAGTCGGGCCGCGGGGCCGCGACCGGGCGGGGCGTTTGAGAGCACGAGGCGAGCACCAGCACCAGGACGAGGCGCATCGGTGCACAGACACCACGGCCGGCGAGAACCGAAACCCCGGGCCCCGAAAAGCTGCGCTCGTGACGGACGCGGGGGGTCAGCTCCAAACACCCCACATGCGACTCATTCTCACTGGCGTTCTGTTCTTGATCGGCGGTCTGAGTGGTTCCCTCGTGCTGCGCGGCACCAGCAGCAGCGGCGCGCTGGCGCTCGTCGGAGTCGTGCTGCTCGTCATCGGCGTCGTCAGCCTGGGCAAGCAGAGCGACGGCGCCGGCGGCTACGCGGCCGAGCCTTCGGAGTACGACCGCGAGCGCGACGCCGAGCAGTGGGCCGAGTACCAGCGCGTGCGCGCCGAGCAGGCGAAGCAGGCGCAGGCCGAGGCGAAGGTCTGGGCCGACCTTCAAGCCGAAGAAGAGGCCGCCCGCCCTTGGGAGCCCGACCCCAATGACCCGCGCACCCAGCGGCTCAACGCCATCTTCCTCACCACGCCCGGCGCCCGCGAGCAGGTCGGCGAGGTGATCGAGCGCACGCGCCACCACCTCGACGCCGACGCCCAGCTGAACCTCGCGCTCGAGACCGCGCGCAGGGTTCGCGACGGCGTAAGGGCCTGAGGCGACCTGCACGTCGCGCCGTGATCCATTCGGCCCGCTGGCCGCATGGAGCAGGTGCACGTGCCACTGCTCGTCACTGCCGCCGCCATCGCCGTCGGCCTCGTCGCCCTCGCGGCCTTCGCGATCGCAGGCTGGCCCGGGACACCCGTCGACTGCGGCGCGCTGCCGTGCTGGTGCGAGGCCCCGTCGCCCGGCCTGTGGCGGCAGCCCATCAACACGTGGTCGAACGTCGCGCCGCTGCTCGCCGCGCTCGTCATGGCGCTGCGCCGGCCGTCGCCGCGGTTCACGGGCGTCGCGTTTCCGCTCGCGCTCGCGTTTCAGGGCCTCGGCTCGATGTTCTTTCACGCCTCGCTCGTCGAGTGGGCCGGAGCGGTCGACGCCGCCAGCATGTTCGCCGTCGCCGGCCTCTTGCTCTGCATCAACCTGGCGCGGGCCGGCGTGCTCGCTGAGCGCGGCGTGCCGTCTGCGAGCATCGCGTGCGTCGCCGCCGGGGCCGGGCTGGGGGTGGGGGCTCCGGGCGTCGTCGCGCCAGCCATCGCCGTGATGTTCGTCGCGCTGATCGCGACCGAGGCGTGGGCGCATCGCCGGCGCGCCGGGCTCGGCGCGGCGCGCTTTCGCCTCGGCCTCGCCGTGTTCATGCTCGGCGGGCTCGCGTGGTTCGGCTCGGCGTTCGAGGGCATGCCGCTCTGCGAGCCTGCCTCGGTCTTTCAGGGCCACGCGCTGTGGCACGCGACGTCGGCGGCGGCGGTCTACTGCTTCTGGCTGCACGTCAGCCCCACACCGCCGTCTCGACGAGGCTCTCGGCCTCTTCCGCAGATGGGCGCTCGACCGGGTTCCGCGCGAGCAGGCGCTTGAGCAGCCCGTCGAGCTTCGCGTCGCCGAGCGGCGGAGCGCTGCCGGTGAGGTGCCACCGCGCGATGTTGTCGAGGTCGTGCGTGTCGCCCGAGATCGGCAGGTCGCCGACGACGAGGCGGTAGAGCATGATGCCGCACGCGTAGACGTCGGCCTTGCCGTCGTAGGCGTCGCCGCGAATGCGCTCGGGGCTCACGTACGCGGGCGAGCCCATGATGGCGTCTTCTTCCTCGGGCTCGTCGAGCGCGTGGGCGGTGCCGAAGTCGATGAGCTTCGGCACCTCACCGCCGCGCTCGCGATGCATCAGCACGTTCGCCGGCTTCACGTCGCGGTGCACGAGCCCCTGGCGGTGCATGACCGCGAGCGCGCCGAGCACGCCGCGCACGGCGGGCAGCACGAGGTCGGTGCCGAGGCGGCCGCGCTGCTTCACGGCGGCGTCGAGCGTCTGGCCGTCGAGCAGCTCCATGACGAGGAAGGCGGCGCCTGCGCGGTGCGCAGGGCTCGGCGGCAACAGGCCGAAGTCGAACACGCGCACGGCGTTGGGGTGCCGCACCTGGCACGCGCTCTGGGCTTCCTTGCGCAGGGCGTCGATGCTGCCGCGCTCGCTGGCCCGGGTGAGCACCTTCACGGCGACGTCCTGGCGCAGGTCGACGTGGCGCGCCTTGTAGACGGTGCCGAAGGCGCCGGCGCCGAGCCGGCCGAGCACGGTGTAGCGGCCGCCGAGCTCGGTGCCGTCTTTGAGCTCGACCTGCGGCGTGGCCCTGATGCGCGACGCGAGCGACTTGATGCGTGCGACGAGGCCGTCGTTGCTCAGCGGCGGCGGCGGCGGGCGCGGCGGCTTCGGCGCGGGCGGGCGAGTGCGCAGCCGGGCCTCGAGGCGGGCGAGCAGCACGGGGAAGCTGAAGGGCTTGGTGATGTAGTCGTCGGCGCCGGCTTCGAGCGCGGCGACGATGTCTTCGGGGGCCGCGGCGGCGGTCGCCATGATGATGGGCAGCGTGTGGCCGTCGGCGCGGAGCGACTTCAGCACGTCGAGCCCCGAGCGGCGCGGCATCATGACGTCGAGGATGACGGCGTCGAAGTCGCCGTGGGTCTTCAGCGCGGCCAGCGCGAGCTCGCCGTCGGTGACGGCGGTGACGGCGAAGCCGCGGCTCGAGAGGTTCTTCTCGAGCAAGCTCAACGAGCCGTCGTCGTCTTCCGCCACCAGCACGTGACGACGCGGGCGCTCCGAGGTCACGGCGGCAGCATAGCGCGCCACGCACGGTGTGGCCCGGTGAGGTGCTAGACCGTGGCCGGCCGCGCTGACGATGGGCTCGCTCTACGGCGTGCTGTTCGGCGTCATCGTGTTCGCGGTGCGGCTGCGGCGCGAGCGCAAGAGCCGGCGCTGAGCGCTCACTCGTCGTCTTCGGTCGAGCGGCGACCCAGCCAGAAGCCGAGCATCACGCCCGCTGCGCCGGCGGCGAAGACGAGCGCCGGCAAGAGCCGCGAGGCCTCGACCTCGGCCCGGTAGTGCCGCAGCCGCTCGAGCTCGCCTTGCGTTCGCAGGTACGCCTCGGGCGTCAGGTACGCGCCGCCGTCGATCTGAACTGTCTGGCCGTCGGGCGTCTGAAACGTGCCGGAGGCGATTTCTACGAGCTCCTCTTCCATGACAGGAGCAATCTAACCTCAGAGCAGCAGATAGACGGCCATTCCGAGCAGCACGGCTCCGAGCACCAGCGAAGCGATCGAGATGGGGTAGAGCGTCTGCGCCGTCGCGGCGTCTGCGCGGCTCACCGTCGGGCTCGCCGCGTTCGGCCCGCCCGGCTGCTGCAGCCGGTACTGATTCGCGACGCCGAGCGAGTAGACGAGCCCGCCGACGCCCACACCGAGGAAGGCGAGCCCCGCGCCACCGGTGATGAACGCCGCAGCCCGCGAGCGCGGCGGCGGCATCGGCGCGGGCTCGACGACCGCGGGAGGCGGCTCGGGCGCCGGCGCCGGTTGCGGCGTGAGCACGGGCTGAGGCTCGGCGACCGGCTCGGGCGTCGGCTTCGACGGCTCGGGCGAAGGCTTCGCCGGCTCGGGCAGCTTGCCCCCGGCCTTCACCCACCACTCGCGAATGCGCGGGCTCGCGTCGGCCGGCAGCTGGAGCTCGGGCTCGATGAGCAGGCCGGCGCGGAAGGCGTCGACGGCCTTGGCGCCCTGTGAGAGGCCCGAGTACGCGAGGCCGAGGTAGAGGTGCACGAGCGCGAGGTCGTGCGGAGTGTTCTTCGGCCAGGCGCGCGCCTTCTCGAGGGTGCGGAGCGCTCCGGCCTCGTCGAGCTCGGCGAGCTGGGCGACGCCGCGCCGCAGGTGCGGGTTGTCGGTCGCCACCTCGGGGGCCGCCTGCAAAATGACCCAAAATAATAAACGGGTCATTTGCGCTCGGGCCTCGGCGGTGGTGTATCTGATTCTGAAGTCAACAAACCCTCATCGTCAGGAGCATTTCATGGGCAACGGCATCTTCAGCAAGATCGGCAACACGCTCTACATCCACCCGAAGGGGTACGACCCGAAGATGGACCCGGGGTCGGGCGTGTACCGCAACGAGGTGGCGTACGGCGCCGCGAAGTTCAACGAGACGTTCAACGGCCTGCGCACGAACGGCAGCGGGCCCGCGAACCCGCTGCAGAAGCTCGAGGCGCTGCAGACGGCGCTGAAGGACCCACGCGCCCAGGGCGACGGGAAGGGCGGCAAGAACGACGTCGCGGCGCGCGCGTTCATCATGGGCGTGGTGGCGAGCTACGGCGGGGCCGAGCTGCGCACCGATGCGCTGCAGATGGGCATCGACGCGCTGAGCCTGCCGAAGACGAGCCCCGGCTACATGCCGATGTCCGACGCCGCCCGCCGGGAGTCGATCGCGAGCCTGCAGTCGACGATCGCCGACAACAAGGGCAAGCAGTACGACCAACCGTTGGAGCGCCAGTTTCAGGGCCAGGTGTGGGGGCAGGCGAAGTCGACGGGCTGGATCAGGCCCTGACTCCGGCATAGAGCCGGCCCGTGTCCGGCACTCGTACCATTCGGGTGGTGAGCGGCGCCGATGGCGTCGCCCGCGCGCTCAAGCTGCCGCGCTTTCGTCTGAAGGTGGTGAAGGGCGCGGACAAGAAGCGCGAGGCGAAGCTCGAGCGGGTGCCGGTGATGATCGGCTCGGGCGAAGGGGCCGACTTCAAGCTGTCGGACCCGGCGGTGAGCGCGCTGCACTGCGAGCTTTCGGCCGACGAAGACGGGTTCAAGGTGCGCGACCTCGGGTCGAAGAACGGCGTCTGGCTCGGCGGGCGGCGTGTGTCGGCGGCGTGGCTCGGCGAGAAGGACGAGCTCGTCGTCGGCCAGAGCACGCTGCAGTTCGAGGTGATGAAAGAGGAGTCGGAGCAGGCGCTGGCCGAGCGCACCTCGTTCGGGCGGCTGCGTGGCTCTTCGGTGGCGATGCGCGCGGCGTACGCGCAGCTCGAGCGCGCGGCGGCGACGGAGCTCGGCGTGCTGCTGCTCGGCGAGACCGGCACCGGCAAAGAGCTGGCCGCCGAGGCGCTGGTCGAGAACGGCCCCCGCCGCGAGAAGCCGCTCGTGGTGGTCGACTGCGGGCGGCTGCCGGTGACGCTCGCCGAGAGCGAGCTGTTCGGGCACGAGAAGGGCGCGTTCACCGGCGCGGTGGCGTCGTTCGCGGGCGCGTTCGAGCGGGCCAACGGTGGCACCTTGTTCCTCGACGAGATCGGCGACCTGCCGCGCGAGCTGCAGCCGAAGCTGCTCGGCGTGCTCGAGCGCCGCGAGGTGCAGCGCGTCGGCGGCGACCGGCCGATTCCCGTCGACGTTCGCGTCATCGCGGCGACCCACCGCGAGCTGCCGGTCGAGGTGAACCGCGGCACGTTTCGCGCCGATCTGTTCTATCGGCTCGCGGTCGTGGTGATTCGCATGCCGCCGCTTCGCTCGCGCGTCGAGGACGTGAACGAGCTCATCGGGCTGTTTCTCGGCGGAGCGCAGCTGCCGGCCGCGGCGCTGCGCCGCCTCGCCGACGCCGAGTACCCAGGCAACGTCCGCGAGCTGCGCGCGGCCGTCGAGCGCGCGGTGCATGGCATCGTGCCCGAGCCGGCCTCGCGGCTCACGTCGGCGGCTCCCGTCACGTTGGATGTGCCGTGGCGCGAGCAGAAGGAGCAGCTCATCGCCGAGCTCGAGCGCGGGTACCTGACGAAGCTGCTCGAGGCCTGCGGCGGGAACATCACCGAGGCGTCGCGGCGCTCGGGCATCAATCGCGTGCACCTTCACGAGCTCATTCGACGGCTGCAGGTGCCCGTGCCTGGCAGAGACAAGTAGATGAGTCCCCTCTCCCCTCGTAGGGGAGAGGGACAGGGTGAGGGGGTAGTTGAGCGTGAGAAGGTCTCGAGCGTGGCGCATGCTTGTCCGCTCAACGGCCCCCTCACCCCGGCCCTCTCCCCTACGAGGGGAGAGGGGGTTTGGTGACTATTCTTTGAGCACGACTTTCAGCTCCGTCGTCTTTCCTCCGCGCACGTCGACCGAGTACGTCTTCTTCGCCTTCAGCTCTTCGTTGACCACCAGCACCTGGTGCGCCCCCGGCGGCAGTGACAGCGGCGCCAGCGGCGTCGTCCCTCGCAGCTTCCCGTCGACGAACACACGCCCCCACGGCTTCACCTTCACCCACAGGCTGCCCTTCGTCGGCGTCGGCGTCGGTGCCGGTGCCGGTGCGGGCTCCGGCTCAGGTTCGGGCTGAGGGGTCGGTTCGGGCGCAGCCACAGGTGCGGGTGGCGGCGCTTGAACCACGACCGGCGGCGCCGGCCTCGTCGCCAGGTACGCCCCCGTGGCCGCGATGATCAGCACCGGCACCGCGAGCGCGATCGGCCACCGCGCCCTTCGCTTCGGCGGCGGCGCCATCACCGACACCGTGCCGCGCGCGAGCACCTCTTCCACGCCCGGCCGCTGCTTCCCGGGAAAGCACTGCTCGAGAAACGCAGCGACCGCGGCGCGTCCTCCGGCGACGGCCTCGAGCGCGGTGAGCAGCGACGCGAGCGGCGGGCGCTTCTCGCGCTCCTTCGAGAGCGCCGCGTGAATCCACGCCTCGATTCCTTCCGGCACTCCGCCGCGCAGTGACGACAGCTTCGCGGGCTCGGACGACAGCACCGCCCGCAGCAGCTCGGCCTCGGTGCGGCCCTTGAACGCGCCGACGCCGCACCAGAGCTTGTACAGCGTCGCGGCGAGAGCGAAGCGGTCGCTGAACACGTCGGCCTCGCCGCCATCGAACAGCTCCGGAGCGAGGTACCCGTACTTCCCCTTCACCGCGCCGGTCGTCGTGAAGCTCGTACCGCCCGCGAGCTTCGCGATGCCGAAGTCGCCGACCTTCGTGACTCCGCTGAACGCCACGAGCACGTTGTCGGGCGAGAGATCGCGGTGAATCACCTCGCGCCCGGGCCGATGGGCGGCGTCGAGCCCGCGCGTCAGGTCGAGCGCGATCTGCCAGACCACCGCGGCCGGCAGGGCATCGCTCGCGGCCAGCAGCTGCGACGCCGAGACGCCGTCGACGTACTCGAGCGCGAGGTACGGGCCCTGCGCGTCCTTGCCGAACGCGCGCAGCCCGACGACGTTCTCGTGCTCGAGCAGCGCGCAGATCCGCGCCTCGCGCTCGAACTGCTTGAGCCCCTCGGGCGTCTCGGCCACCTCGACGCGCATGCGCTTGAGCGCGACCGGCTCGTCACGGCCGTCGCGCGACATGGTCGCGTGGAAGACCTCGCCCATTCCGCCGCGGCCGAGGCGGCTGTGCACGGTGAAGGTGGGCGAGGGGTGCGACATCAGCGCAGTCGCGGCCACTGTAGCCTGGAGCAAACCCCACCTGCCCGGAGCCGGTACGCCGCGCCTCGGTACAACTCCCCGAGATCGCGCGAATCCAGGCCCGGCCCTGCCGTTGCTCTACGGCCCGTCATGCGTTGGGTTCGCCTGTGCGTCTTCGTCGTCACCGCCGGCTGCACCGGCGCCATCATGGGGGGTGGCGAGACGCCGGCAGAAGAGCTGCCGCCCGAGCAGCTGCCGCAGTCGGTGTGCACGGGCGCGCCCATCGACCCGGGCCCGCTGCTGATGCGCCGACTCACGAGCTCCGAGTACCGCGCCGCCGTCGAGCAGCTGCTCGGCATCGACGCGTCGGCCGAGGTCGCGCTGTTCCCCGCAGACCTGCGGCGCACCGGCTTCGACAACGCGTTCGAGCTGCAGACGGTCTCGGTCGCGCACGCAGACCGCTACCACGCCGCGGCGAAGTCGCTGGTCGGCCGCGTGTTCGCCGACGCGCCCCGTCGCGCGGCGCTGCTCGGCTGCGACCCCTCGGGCACGAACCGCGCGAGCTGCATGCGCAGCTTCGTCGCGAAGCTCGGCCGCAAGGCGTTTCGCCACACGCTCGACGCCGAAGAGCTCGACGCCTACGTCGCCGCGACCGCAGGCGAGACCGACCCGCTCGAGGGCGCACAGCTCGCGGCGCGCGCGCTGCTCGAGTCGCCCAGCTTCCTCTGGCGCGTCGAGGTCGGCCGCGCGCAGGCCGGCTCGCCGTACCTCGCGCTCACGGGCCCCGAGCTCGCGGCGCGGCTCTCGTTCTTCCTCTGGGGCGCTCCGCCCGACGACGCGCTGCTCGACGCCGCCGAGCGCGGCGACCTCGACACCCGCGAAGGCGCCGAGGCCACGGCGCGCGCGATGCTCGACGACCCGCGGGCGCGTGTCTCGTTCGAGCGCTTCACGGACATGTGGTTCGGGGTCGACAAGCTGCAGGGCACGAGCCGCAGCGCGAGCGCGTTCCCCGCGTTCGGCGACGCCACGAAGGCGGCGATGCGGGAAGAGCTGCACCGCCTCTTCGCGAAGCACCTGTGGAGCTCGGGCGTGCCGCTGCTCGACGTCTACACGACGCGCGGCGGGTGGCTGAGCCCCGAGCTGAGCGCCATCTACGGCGTGACGGGCAGCGGCGACCACGACTGGGGCTCGAACGAGAGCCGCGGCGGGCTCTTCGCGACGGCGGGCCTGCTCACGCTCACGACGCGCAACGACTTCACGTCGCCGATTCAGCGCGGGCTGTACGTGAGAGAGACAGTGCTGTGCGAGAAGCTGGCTCCGCCGGTGGGGGGCGTGCCGCCGATCAGCGTGATGCCCGGCGAGTCGCAGGAGCAGGCCGAGTCGCGCCACACGTCGGACCCGGCGTGCACCGGCTGCCACCAGCGCATCGACCCCGTGGGGCTCGGCCTCGAGCGCTACGACGCGATCGGCGCGCTGCGCACGACGTACCCCGACGGCCGGCCGGTGAAGCTGACGGGCAGCGTGAAGGGGCTCGAGCAGCCGGCGTACGCGGGCGGCGTCGAGCTCGGCCGCCTGCTGCGCGCCTCGCCCGAGTCGTCGCGCTGCGCGGTGCAGCACACGCTGCGGTGGGCGCTCGCGCGAATGGAAGACAAGGCGGGCCTCGACGCCTGCACGCTCGAGCAGCTCGGCGCGCGCTTCTCGTCGACGAACCAGAGCTTCAGAGAGCTCGTGGTGGCGCTCGCCACGCACGACGCGTTCCGCTTCCGGAGGCCTGCAGAGCCATGACCACCAGCCCGCTGAGCCGTCGCACCCTGCTGCGCGGAGCCGGCACGGCGCTCGCGCTGCCGCTGCTCGAGGCGATGCTGCCGAAGAGCGCCGCGGCGCAGACGATGAACCCGACGCGGCTCGTGCTCCTGCACTGGCCGCAGGGCTGCGACTTCGGCGCCTCCGACTGGAGCCCCGGCACCGAGGGCATCTGGTACCCGACGGCCGCAGGAGCGAACTGGCCGATGTCGAAGTGCCTCATGCCGCTCGCGTCGTACCGAGCCGACTTCAACCTGCTCTCGGGCATCTGCTACGGGCCCCTCGAGCGGAAAGAAGAGTCGCACGACCACGCGATCGCGCTGTTCACGGGGGCTCCGCACCCGGCGGGGCGCGTGGGCGTGTCGCAGGGCCCGTCGGTCGATCAGGTCGCAGCGCGGGCGCTCGGTGCGTCGACGCGGTTCTCGTCGGTCGGCGCGAAGCTGTTCACCGACGACGAGGGTTGGTGGAGCTTCTCGGCCGCCGGTGTCGCGAACCCGCTCGAGGCGAACCCGCGCACGCTGTTCGATCGCCTGTTCCCGATGATGGGCGGCGGCGGCCCGTCGCCCGAGTACGGCCGCTCGGCGAGCGTGCTCGACGCGGTGAAGGGCGACGCGGCGCGGCTACAGCGGAAGCTCGGCCGGCAGGACAAGCAGCGGCTCGACGAGCACCTGACGTCGATTCGGGAGCTCGAGAAGGCGGTAGCGGTGGCGCCGCCGCCGCCGCCGTCGACGTGCGCGTCACCGGTGGCGCCAGCGAACGGGCTGATGACCGACGAGAACGTGGTCGCGTACGCGAAGGCGATGATCGACCTGCAGGTGCTCGCGCTCGAGTGCGACCTGACGCGGGTCGCGTTTCTCTCGCTGGGGCCGACGCAGAACTACCACAAGCACCCGCACATCGGCGTGACCAACGTCTACCACACGCTGTGTCACAGCCCGCCGGCGGGCACGTTCGACCCGTACGCGGGGAACGAGGCGGGGCGGCGCGGCGACTACCACAAGGTCACGACGTTCTACATGGAGCAGGTCGCGTACTACCTGTCGAAGCTGAAGGCGCCGCGCGGGTCGCTGCCGCCGCTGCTCGACAGCTCGGCGTTCGTGGCGTGCAGCGAGTTCGGCGATGCGGGCGGGCACCAGCCGTACTTCCTGCCGTTCATCGTGGCGGGGAAGGCGAACCGGTCGATGACGACGGGGCTGAACCTGGCGTACCGCTGCGAGTGGACTCCGGACTTCGCGAGGGCGCCGTGGTGCGCGAGCGCGGCGGGGCCGGCGAATCGGACGGTGAACGACGTCTGGACGAGCACGCTGCGCGCGGTGGGGGCGATCGGAGCGAGCGAGGTCTTCGGCGACGCGAGCATCGGGACGACGGGGCTCTCGAACCTGTGGACGTGAGTCCTCTCTCCCCTCGTAGGGGAGAGGGACAGGGTGAGGGCCGGCTGGAGTAGCGTCGGGCCACGAGATGAGAGCCGTCGTCGCGAGCCTGCTGCTGTCGGCGTGCCTGCCGTTCAGAGACGACGGCCTGTACCGCTGTGCGCCGGGCAAAGACGCGGCGTGCACGGAAGACTGCGTGTGCCGGGTCTTCGAGGTCGCGAGCTCGGAGAAGCTCAACGCGATCTGGGGCAGCGGCAGCCGAGACGTGTGGGCGGGCGGCACGCTGGGCAGCAGCCGGCAGCTCGCGCACTACGACGGCGTCGAGTGGAAGCGCGTGGCGCTGCCCGACGACGCCGAGGTCAACGGCCTGTGGGGCTCGGGGCCGAGCGACGTGTGGGCGGTGGCCGACCGCGGGCTCATCTTCCACTACGACGGCTCGGCGTGGACGAAGGCGAGCTCGCCGACGACGGCGCTGATCAACGCGGTGGCGGGCACGAGCGCGTCAGACGTCTGGGCGGCGTCGTACTACACGACCGACGGCCGCAACCTGCTGCGGTGGGACGGGAGCGAGTGGGCGCAGCAGCCGAGCGGCGGGCCGACAGGGCTCTACACGGTGCTGCCGTTCGCGGCCGGCGACGTCTGGGCGGCCGGCGTCGAGTGGGGAGCCGCGTACCACTACGACGGCGGGCGCTGGCAGCGGGTCGACATGCAGAACATCGAGACGATTCGTGGAGCGTTCGGAGTCTCGGCCACCGACTTCTGGTTCGCCGCGGGCAAGGGCCTCGCGCACGGCGACGGCAACGGGCTCGACAAGCGCTTCTCGAGCGAGGCGGCGCTGCGGGCGGTCTGGGCGAGCGGCGCGAGAGACGTCTGGGCGGCGGGCGAGGGTGGGCAGCTGGTGCGCGGCGACGGCGAGACGTTTCGCGCGATGAAGAGCGGAGTGACGAGCACGCTGACGGGGCTGTGGGGTTTCGGGCCTGGCGACGTCTACGTGGTTGGAGAAAGCGGCGTGCTGCGCTTTCATCCGTAGCCCGATGCGACGAAAGCCGTACGCGACGTATGCCGAGTTCCTGAGCCGCGGGCTCGATGCCTATCTCGCGTCGATGTTCCCGATCTCGGGGCCGCAGAAGCGGTGGCGCATCGAGTACGTGGGCCACTCGGTCGACGCGTCGGCGGGCAGAGACTTTCACGGAGGAATTCTGCGCATCGTCGTGAAGACGAAGAGCGTCGAAGAGGAGCTGCTCATCGGCCGCGTGCCGCTCACGAACGCGAAGGGTCGTTTTCTGATCGCGGGCGAAGAGCGGCCGATTCCGCCTTCCACGGCGATCGAGATCCTCAAGACCGGAGTGAAGCGCTTCGTGAGAGGCCTCGAGGACGCCGGCTCGATGTTGCCGACGCCGCCGTCGGCCTGGTCGCGTGAGATCTCTCCCGAGCTGAGCACTGACCTGTGCCGCGAGATTCTGCGCGAGCTGAAGGCCACGCAGATCGTCCCGGTGCTCACGCCGGTGACGGCGACGCGCACGAAGGCTTCGAGCCGGCACGAGGTCCCGACCGAGCGCCGTCACCGGCTCGGCGACGACTGACTTGTGCGCGCTCGACTCGAGCGGCGACCTGATGACATCGAAGAAGAACCCCGCGGCGAAGATCCAGCTCGTCGGGAAGAAGACCGGAGACCTCCAGAACTGGTCGCCGGGCTCCGAAGGCCCGAAGGTCGAGATCGGCTTCGCTCGTCGCGCAACGGCACTTACGAGACCGCGAGCTTCGGCAGCCAGGTCTTTGCGCGGGTGACGAAGTTCGAGGCCGGCAAGGCGGTCGAGTTCGATCTGCACGGCTGCTACGCGCAGACGGGCAACATGATGGGCGCTCCGCAGCGCGACTTCGCGCTCGGCCACGCCTCCGCCACCTGCTGCCCGAAGAAGCCCTGACTGCGCGCGCCTGGGTCGGTTAGAAGTCGGGCATGAAGATCGGCGTCATCGGCTCGGGGAAGATGGGCAGCACGCTGGGAACGCTGTGGTCGAAGGCGGGCCACGAGATCCTCTACAGCTCGCGTCACCCGGAGGAGCTCGGGGAGATCGTGAAGGCGACGCCGCGGTCGAAGGCCGTCACCATTGACGCTGCGGCGCGCGAGAGCGAGGCGGTGTTCATCGGGGTCCCGTACTCGGCGATGCCGGAGCTCGCGAAGGCGCTCGGGCCGCTGCTGCAGGGCAAGCTCGTGCTCGACGCCGGCAACGTGGTCGGCCGCCGCGACGGCGCGCTCGCGGACGAGGTGAAGAAATCGGGCAAGGGCTCTGGCGGGTGGACGCAGTCGCTGCTGTCGGGCGCGCGCGTCGTGAAGGCCTTCAACACGGTGCACTTCCAGAACCTGCTCGACGAGTCGAACCGGGCCGGCGAGCGCATCGGCGTGCCGCTGGCCGGCGACGACGCGAAGGCGCTGGACCAGGCCGCGCAGCTCGTGCGCGACGCCGGCCACGAGCCCGTGCTCGTCGCCGGAGGCATCGCGGCCTCGGCGCGTTTCGATTTCGGGACATCGGTCTGGAACACGAACATGACCGCGAAGCAGGTGCGATCGTCGCTGGGGCTGTGAGTCACACCTGACGGCACCTTGCGGCACCTCGCGGCACGGGACGGCACTTCACGGCACCTGTCGGCACCGCGGGGCGGTGCGACCCTACACGGCGCGCCGTTAGGGTGATCGCCATGAAACAGCTCAAGCGAAGCCTGGTGGTCGCGGCGCTCGTCTCGGTTCCCGTGTTCGCTCAGTCGGTCACCGTCGTGGTTCCGGCGCCTCCGCTGCCGCCGGCTCCGCAGGCGCACGTGCAGGTGCGTGTGGCGCCGGCTCCGCTGCCGCCTCCCCCGCCGCCGGTCGTCGTGAGGGCTGCGCCGGTGCCGGTGGTGCGGGAGAGGGTCATGGTGAAGACGCGGCACGGCAAGCACCACGGTCACTTCCGGTGACCGGCGGCGCTGATCCGGTCGAGGTCCATCGCGAGGGGCGTCTCAGCCAGGGGCGCCTCGGTGCGCGGAGGCCGATGTCCAGGCGTCGAATGCTACACAGATCTTAGTAGCAACTGACGCCTGGACATCGACAGCGCCTCACCGGCGGGCCTCGGCACCGGGAGGCCAACGGAGAGGCGTCGGAGCAGCGAGTCGCGAGCGGGCCGGTGGGCGTGGTGGAACCACTCGCCGGCCCCAGGAGCGGCGAGCGCGAGCGGAGCTCTCGTAGCGCTCGCACGCGCTTGATCGAACGGGGAGAGCATCGAGGCGCTGGGCCGCGCTGGCCGCTGAGCGTCCGCAGCAGCGTGACGGACGAATGAGCTGCGGGCGCCACACAAGCCGAGCCGCTTCCTGTCGAGCCGTCGGTCGCACGCGCTCGATTGAACGGGAGAGCACGGAGGCGCCGGGCCGCGCAGTCGTCGAGCGTCCGCAGCCGCGTGGCGGACGGATGAGCCGCGGGCGGGCGCCGCAGAAGCCGAGCCGCTTCCCGTCGAGCCATCGGTCGCACGCGCTCGAACGAACGGGGAGAGCACCGAGGCGCCGGGCCGCGCAGTCGTCGAGCGTCCGCAGCAGCGTGGCGGACGAATGAGCCGCGGGCGGGCGCCGCAGAAGCCTCGCGGCTTCCCGCTGAGCGGACGCGCGTCGCAACATCGGCGCGGCTCGCCGACTCAGACGCCCAGGGCGCGCCGGAGCTCCGGGGCCGAGCGACGGCTCACGCGTGCGCGCTGCCCATCCGAGAGCACGGCTTCGGTGATGCCGTCCTCCACGGCGAGCGACTTCACGTGCCCGAGCTGAATCAGCTCGGCGCGGTGCACGCGGAGAAAGCCGTGGGCCGCGAGTCGGGACTCCAGCGAGTCGAGCGGCTCCTCGGTCATGTGCTCCTCGCCGCCGGCGTTGAACAGCGTGTACTTGTCGGAGGACCAGAAGCGGACGACGTCCTTCGCCTCGAAGAAGCAGATGACGCCGCGCGAGCTCGTGACGATGCGCGTGCCCTTCGCGGGCGCCACGGCCTCGAGGGCTGCGGGCGGGACTCTGGCGGAGCCGCTGCGCTTCCGCAGCCGCTCGACGGCGGCCTCGAGCCGCTCGGGCCGCACCGGCTTCAGCAGATAATCGACCGCGTTCACCTCGAACGCCTGCACGGCGTGCTCGTCGTACGCGGTGACGAAGATGATCGGCGGCAGCTCTGCCCAGCGCGCGGCGAGCGTCAGCCCGTCGAGCTTCGGCATGCGGATGTCGAGGAACAGCGCGTCGGGCTTGAGGGAGGTCACGAGGCGCAGCGCCGCTTCCCCGTCTTCGGCTTCCCCCGCGACCTCGACGCCGGGGAGCTCGGCCAGCATGCGCTTCAGCCTTCGTCGCGCGGGCTCCTCGTCATCGACCACGAGCACCTTCACGACCCGGCCCTCACGATGGGAGAAGGAGCTCGGCCTCGTCCGCTCGCGCTCATGTCGCGATGCCCGCGCCGGGCAGCTCGACGTGCGCGACGCAGCCGCCTCCGGGAGCGGGCACGAGCTCGAGCCGGCTCGCCTGCCCGTACAGCAGCGCGAGCCGCTCTTTGAGCTCGCGCATCGACGTGCCGCTGCCGCGATGTGCGCTCTGCCCGGGTCCCGGGCCGTCGTCGACCACGTCGACGGTGACCTGGTCGCCCCGCCGCGCGACCGTCAGCGTCACGCGGCCCTTCGCGCGCTCGGCGAGCCCGTGCAGCACGGCGTTCTCGACCAGCGGCTGCAACAGCAGCGGAGGCACCGGGTAGTCGGCGGCCGCGGGGTCGAGCTCGACCTTCGTCTCGAGGCGATCTCCGAAGCGGGCGCGCTGAATCGCGAGGTAGTCCTTCACCATCTCGATCTCCCGGGACAGCGGCACGGTGCGTGTCTTCGTCGAGTCGAGGGCGTAGCGGAAGAGGTCGGCGAGGCGCTCGAGGGTGCGCTCGGCGAGCTGAGGGTCGTCGGGGATCAGCGACGCCACGGTGTTGATGCTGTTGAAGAGGAAGTGCGGGTTCGTTCTCGCCTGCAGCGCGGTCAGCTGGGCCCGCAGCGCCGCCTGCCGTTCGATCAGCGCCTGCCGCTCGGCCGCCTTCGCCTTCACGCGCATGCGCTGAAACGCGAGCGACGGCCACAGGCACAGGCACGAGAAGATCACCGACACGAGCGCGAACTTCGCCAGGCCGATGTCGTTGCCGCACACCGCGAAGTGCACCGGGTACAGGGCCCACGCGAGCACCGGCGCCAGCACGAACGGCACGGCGACGTGAAACAGCAGCAGCCCGCGCCCGAGCTTCGGCACGAGCCGGGGCACCACGTACCGGTAGAGCAGCCAGAACCCCAGCGGCATCGCGATGAAGTCGAGCTCCATCGACACGAAGTCGCGAATGATGCGCTCGGTGCTCTGCTCGAAGATGTTCGGGTTGATGAGCGGGGTGGTGGCGAGCGGAGCCACCGCGCACACCGCGAACATCTCGATCGGCAACAGCGCCGGCCTCCCGGCTTCGAGCTCCACCTGAGACATCGCGGGCGAGCATACCCGTACGGGCTCGGCAGGGGCCCGCCCGCCCGACGAACGGCGGCCGCAGCCCGACGAGCGGTCGAGCCTCAGCGGCCGTGCTTGCGGTCGAGGTACCGGCCGAGGTCGTCGAGCCGCGCGTCGAAGAACTGGGCGAACTCATCGGCCCACGTCGCGACCTCGTGCAGCGGCTCGGGCCTCAGCTGGTAGAGCCGGCTTCGGCCTTCGCGGCGCGCCGTCACGAGCTTCGCGTCTTCGAGCACGCGCAGGTGCTGCGAGATGGCCGGCAGCGTCATGTCGAAGGGCTCGGCGAGCGCTCCGGCGGCGCGCTCGCCCTTCTTGAGCGCGAGCAGAATCCCCCGCCGGGCCGGGTGCGCGATCGCGTGGAAGACGTCGTTCTGCTGAACGGGCCTCAATGGCCGCCCCACGGGTACTCGGTGCGGAGCTCCTCGAACCGCGGCATCCACTCGGGCAGCGGCTCGCGAGCGAGCTGCGCCTCGAGGCGATCGAGGAAGGCGTGCAGCCCGGGCAGAAACCCGACGGCCGTCTGTTTCGTGAGGCGCGAGTAGGTGACGGTCAGCTGGGTCGACGGCCCGCTCGCCTTCAGCTCGAAGCGGAAGATGGCGTGCTCGCCGCGGGGCATCTCGGCGAGGGGCGCGACGTTCCACTCGAACTCGAAGAGCCGCGGCGGCTCCCACGCGAGGATCTGCCCGGTCGAGTGGTAGGCGGTCGGCCCGGTGACGAGCTCGATGCGGCCGCCCGCACGCGGCTCGATGACGGCGCGCGTGCACATCAGCCACTGGCTCAGGCCCTCTCGCGTCGAGATGGCCTCCCACACGTGCTCGACCGTGTGGGGGTAGACGCGCACGAACTGCAGCGTCGCGAGGTCCCCCTCGACGGTCGAGGTGCCCTTACGCGGCGGCATAGGTCACCACCACGTTGCCGCTCTTCTCGAAGGCGCGCTGGTCGATGAGCTTGAGCGGCTGGCTCTTCGAGAACAGCGTGCGGCCGCCGCCCAGCGCGACGGGGATGATGACCAGCTGGTACTCGTCGACGAGGCCGGCGGCTCCGAGCTGAGCCACGACATCGCCGCTGCCGAGCACCGTGATGCCCGGCCCGGGCTTCGCCTTCAGCTTGCGCACCGCCGCGACCAGCTCGCCGTCGAGCAGGTGCGCGTTCTGCCAGCTGAGCTTCTTCAGCGTGCGCGACGCCACGTACTTCTGCGACGCGTTCATGCCCTTCGCGACCACCGGCATCTGCTTGGTCGCGAGCTCGGTCGGCCAGTACGCCTCCATCTGCTGGTACGTCTTGCGGCCGAAGAGCAGCGTGCCGCCGCCGCTCGCGTTCTTCCCGACCCACTTCCCGAACTCGGCGTCGCCCTGGCTCGCGTGCGCGAAGCTCATGTCGTCGTGCGTGTCGGTGAAGTACCCGTCGACCGAAATGGACTCGAAGACTCGAAGCCGCTGCATGGCGGTCAAATATTAAGTTTAAACTTAAATGTCAACGCTCGGGCGTCGGGCGCTCGGGCGCTCGCGAGGCGCGTCAGTCTTTGACTTCGCTCTGGCGCGGTTAACGCTCTTTTCTCCCCGGGTACCTACAATGCCTGAGCCCTTTCATGACCGCCGTCCGCCCCGCGCCCATCGCTGCGCCTGCAGAGGTCGAAGCCCGCGCGCGCTGGGTCGGTTGGGTCGCGGCCGCGCGCTTCGGAGACAAGGCGGCGTTCGCGTCGCTGCACGCGCACTTCGCCGGCATGGTGCACGCGATCGTCATCTCGCGCGTGAGCGCCTCCGACGCGAAGGACCTCGTGCAAGACGTCTTCCTCGTCGCGATGCAGCGACTGTCGACGCTCGAAGACGACGCGGCGTTCGGCGGCTGGCTCGCGCAGGTCGCGCGCAACCGGGCGGCCAAGCACGTGCGCGACGCTCCGCAGACGGCCGAGCTCGACGACCAGCTGCCGGGGCACACGCCGAGCGACGAAGCGCCGGACACGCGCAAGGTGCTGAAGGCGCTCCGCGAGCTGCCCGAGGCGTACCGCGAGACGCTGGCGATGCGGCTCATCGAGGGCCTCTCGGGGCCCGAGATCGCCGAGCGCACGGGGCTGACACCGGGCAGCGTGCGCGTGAATCTTCACCGTGGCATGCAGCAGCTGAAGGCCGCGCTGGGGTTGGAATCATGAGCGACTATCTCTTCGACAAAGAGGGCGAGGACGCCGACGTCGAGAAGCTCGAGCGCTCGCTGTCGGGCCTCAAGTACAGCGGCGCGGCTCCCGAGCTTCCGCGGGCGCAGAAGGCGGCGCCCGTCGCCGTCGCGCCGGCTGCGGCGGCGTACCGGCCCACGGGCCCCGCGTGGACGGCGGGCCGAGCGCCGCTCGCGATCGCCGCGGTGCTGGCGATGTGCTCGGGGCTGGTGGCGTACAGCTCGATCAAGAAGAAGGAGGCCGACGTTCGCCGCGGGTGGAACCTCGTGCCGGTCGTGGTCGCCGCGGTCGACGTCAGCGAAGGCACCGTCGTCACCTTCGACATGATCTCGCAGCGCAGCGTGCCCGAGCAGTTCGTCACCTCGTCGGTCGTGAAGCCCGACTCGGCTTCCTACGTGGTGAACCAGAAGGTGCTCGTGCCGGTGCAGGCCGGCGACCCGCTCCTGTGGTCGCAGTTCGAGACGACGAAGGCGGCCGAGCGGCTGTCGACGAAGGTGCAGAAGAAGGCGCGCGCCATCACCATCGAGGCCGCGAAGACGGTCGCCGTCGGCGGCTGGGTGCGCCCGAACGATCACGTCGACCTCATCGGCACGTTCAAGGACCCGCAGACCAACGAGTCGGTGGCGGTGACGCTGTTGCAGAACGTCATCGTGCTCGCGACCGGCAAGATCACGGGCACGACGAACGTGAACCTCATCCCCGAGTCGCAGCGCGAGTACTCGAACGTGAGCCTGCTCGTGATTCCCGAAGAGGCCGAGATCCTCGTGCTCGCGACCGAGCTCGGCGGGCTCACGCTGTCGCTGCGCAACGAAGACGACGTCGACGTGCTCGAAGAGCGCGGCCGCGCGACCATCAACACGCTGCTCTCGGGCGAGCGCACGCGCGTGCTGCAGTCGAAGCGCTTCAACACCATCTCGATCATTCGCGGCTCGAGCCCCTCGCCGCAGAAGTGACCCGGGTTCCCGGCGCACGGGCTCGCGGCTCGGGCTCGCTCGTCGACTTGCTAACGGTTCACGACGTGGCGGCTCCTTTCCAGCACCATGCTCAAAGGAAAGACCCCACTGCTCGTCGCGCTCGTGCTCGGCGTGTTCGCCGGCCTCGTCGCCTACAGCGCCATCAAGAAGAAGGAGTCCGACGTCCGCAAGGGGTGGAACCTCGTGCCCGTCGTGGTCGCGGCGGTCGACCTGAGCGAGGGCACGGTCGTGACCTTCGACATGATCTCGCAGCGCTCGGTGCCCGAGCAGTTCGTGACCTCGTCGGTCGTGAAGCCCGACTCGGCCTCGTACGTCGTGAACCAGAAGGTGCTCGTGCCGGTGCAGGCGGGCGACCCGATGCTGTGGTCGCAGTTCGAGACGACGAAGGCGGCCGAGCGGCTGTCGACGAAGGTGCAGAAGAAGGCGCGCGCCATCACCATCGAGGCGGCGAAGACCGTCGCGGTCGGCGGCTGGGTGCGCCCGAACGATCACGTCGACATCATCGGGACGTTCAAGGACCCGCAGACGAACGAGTCGGTGGCCGTCACGCTCTTGCAGAACGTCATCGTGCTCGCGACGGGCAAGATCACGGGCACCACGAACGTGAACCTCATCCCCGAGTCGCAGCGCGAGTACTCGAACGTGTCGCTGCTCGTGATCCCCGAAGAGGCCGAGATCGTGACCCTCGCCGCCGAGCTCGGCGGTCTCACGATGTCGCTGCGCAACGAGGAGGACGTCGACGTCATCGAAGAGCGGGGCCGGGCGACCATCAACACGCTGCTCTCGGGCGAGCGCATGAGGGCGTACCAAGACCGCCGCTTTCGCCAGATTCAGCTCATTCGCGGAGGCACCGCCGAGAAGGTGAACGTGCAGTGATGCCCGAGCTCGCCGCCGCCCTGTTCGGAGCCGCCGTCTTCATCGTCGCCACGAGCCGCTCCACGCGACGCTTGAGCGCTGCGAGGTCTTCGGGCAAATCCGGGCGCCGTGAAACTGCTCCGCTCGACCTTCGTGCTCGCCGCCGTGTTCGCTTCGACCGCTCTGGCCGCAGGGCGCTCGAAGATGATCGTTCTCGAAACGAAGACCGTGCCGAAGAACGTCAAGACGCTCTCCGAACAGCTGCCCAAGCTGAAGGACCCGGTGAAGCGCTCGGCGATGGCGCTCGTGCTCGACGACCTGTTGATGGCGCAGCCCGAGGTGATGGACCCCGCCCTCTACGACCAGCTCGCCCACAACCTGTTCAATGACGTCACGGCGCGCATGGCCGAGCCGACCGACGTGTTCAGCACGAGCTCGTCGCCCGACAGCTTCGCTCCGCGCGTCGACTTCATCTTCCGCGAGACGGTGAAGGTGAAGCCGGGCCGCGTGCCGAAGACGTTCAGCCGCCGCTACGCGCTGAAGCTGCAGGGCAAGAACATCGACCGCGTCTACAAGAACCAGCCCGTGAAGATCGACTTCGTCGCGGCCGCGACCGACGACGAGTTCAACCAGTGGACGGACGACAAGGGCTGGGGCGTCATCGTTCACGCGGCGCACGTCGACGCGCAGAACGGCGTGGCCCGCATCGGGTGCACGTTCGTGAGCCCGGGCACTCCCGAGGCGCCGGGCGGCCGGTTCGTGCGGCCGTCGTGGGTGGGCTTCTACAAGCAGGGCAAGCCGGGCCTGGGCGGCTTCTACGCGATGGGGCTCGAGCCGGTGACGGCGAACGACTGGCGCGAGCAGCCCATCAACCTCGTGCCTCCGAAGGCCGAGCCGAACGACCTGACGCGCAAGCTCGCCATGAACGTGTGGATGGAGCAGGTCGCCGCGATTCCTCCGCGGCTCAAGTTCCTGCCGCAGGAAGAGGCGCTGTTCGAGCTCGACGTCGACGGCCCGAACCCGCTCGACGCCGCGCAGCCGCAGTTCATCGAGGCCCACCGCGACGACGAGTCGCCGATGGCCCGCGCCGCCGTCGAGCTGAAGCTCGCGTTCTCCGGCGGGGCCTGGTCGCCCGACAGCGTGTTCCTGCTCACGAAGCAGGTGCGGCACCCGGTCGCGCGCGCGAGGCTCGAGGAGCAGCTCAAGAAGGCCCCCGCGGGGTGGAAGGCGCCGCCCCTGCCGCCGAGCTTCGAGGTGGTGCCCGTGTGGAAGCCGCCCGAGCCCAAGGTCGACGGCGGCACGAAGCTGCCCGATGGTGGCACGCGGATGACCGACGGCGGGAGGTAGCCTCAGCGAAAAATGGGGACAGGCTACTTTTCTGCGCAACCGCGTCGCCCCGGCCCGCTCTCAGGCGCGTTGCGCAAAAAAGTAGCCTGTCCCCTTTTTTGCGCAGTCACGTTCCGCCGTCTCGACCCTGCACTCCGGCGTCGTCGCTCGCGGTCCCCGCGTCTCTTTGCGGCGGCGCCTTGAGCTTCCAGCTCAGCTGCGCGCGCTGAGCGTCAGCCCAGCCGCTGATTCGCTCGGTCGACAAGAGCAGCGGCCCGAGCTCGGCGCCCGCGGCGAGCATGCCGGCGAGCTCGGTCGACTGAACGGCGTCCATCAGGGGGACCTGCGCGAGCGCCTGCGAGAGCAGCTTGGGGTCGACGTTGAGCTCGGCGCCGTGCGCCTGCGCAGCCGCCGCCGACGGCAGCGCCTTGTACGCCGTCTCGAGCACCGCCGGGTCGTTCGACGCGAACACGTGGGTGCCTCGCACGCCGACGCGCAGCTCACCCTCTTTCAGCAGAATCGAGACGCCCCCCGAGCCCTCGAGCAGCTTCGCGCCGCGCACCGTCATCAGCCCGAGAATCGCCTTCAGCGCCTGGTCTGGCGCGTGCGTCTCGGCGAACACCGCGCTGCGCACCGAGAAGAAGCGGCCCGGGTCCGTTCGCAGCGAGCCCACCACCTTCACCTTCGACACCACCAGCAGCGAGCTGCCCGTCAGCGTCGAGCCGAGCGCCCGCGCCGCCACCTTGAACGGCGCGTCGTCGCACGCGGGGCACAGCGCCGCGAGCCGCAGCGCGACCTCGTCGAGCACCGGCTGCATCGCCGCCGGGTCCGTGCGCATCTTCAGCGTCAACAGCCCCGGAGCCGCGTACGCGCCGTACGGCGAGCTGCCCGCCCCCGCCAGCCCCGTGAGCGGGATGTCGCCCTTCGCCGCCGCCGTGCCCGTCAGCCCCTCGGCGGTCATCGCGATCAGCGCGCGCTGCGTGAGCAGGTAGCCGACGCCGGGCAGCGCCGGCAGCAGCCTCCACGTGCCGGTCGTCGGCGTCTTGCCGAGCCACTTCGCCATCTCTTTGAGCACGGCGTCGACGCTCTTGCCCTGCATGCGCGCGGTGCAGGCCTCGTTGCCCTTCACCACGTAGCCCGCGAGCACGCGATCGAGCGCGTCGCGTGCGGCGTACGTCGTCACGCCGCCCTCGGTCGTCTTGAACGGAGCGCCGAGCACCTTCAACCGGTCTGCGCACGCGGCGTGGTAGCGCTCGAAGCTCTTCACCGTCACGCACGAGACCTCGAGGTCTTTGCGGTACACGAGCGTGAGCGGCCCGGTCTCGTCGATGCCCACGGCGGCCGCAGACTCGGGTCGCGTGATGTCGAAGCGCAACAGGGGGTGCACCGACTCGCGCCAGTTCTCGCTGCGCAGCAGCACCGAGCGCTCACCGCCGACGGCGAGGAACTCGGAGAACTGGGTCGCCCTGTCGAGGCGGGGCAGGTAGATGACCTGATCGAAGTCGGCGGGGCCGCGGGGGCCGGCGGCGCCGAGCAGCGAGACCACGAGCAACCCCAGCATGAAGGTCGCGTAACACGCCTCACCGCGCCTCTCAGCTGCTTTCGGTGCTCAGCCGTCGAGGTGCTCGCCCGACATGCCGCACTCGCCGCCCTTCTTGCCGGTCGACGGCGCGTTCAGCCCTCGGCCGAGCGAGATCTCTTGCACGCGCCCGCGGAAGCCGTCGACGAGGTGCAGCTTCCCGTCGGGCACGCTCGCCGCGGGCCGCACCTTCGTGATCGTCTGCGCGAGCGGCTTGCAGTCGCCCAGCCGCCAGAGCGACTGCGTGCCCGTCGTGGGGTCGAACTGCGCGTAGTAGCGCGTGAAGACGCCCTTCATCTGTGCCGGCGCTTCGATCGACGAGCGCTCGCCCGCCTCGTTCATCAGCGTGAAGCGCAGCGAGTCTCCGACGAGCGCCACGTCGTACGAGAACCGGCCGTTCGGATCTCCGCGCGTGATGACGTGACCCGTCAGCGCGTCGTCGACCGGCGCCTTCTTCTGCTCATCGGTGAGGCCGATGTCGAACGCGATGTTGAAGCGCTTGTCGAGCACGTACGCGGGCGCGTCGGGCACGAGCAGCTTCGCGGTGCCGTCGAACACGGGGCCGAAGAAGTCGATGCTGAAGCCGGACTCGGGGTACCGGGCCGACTCGCCGCGGCCCGTCGTCTCCATCACCCAGGGGCCCGCCTTGCGGAAGTCCCACGTGGCGAGCTGCCACGCGAACGCGTTCTTCTCGATCTTCCGCGCCTCGCTGGCGGGCGCGCGGGGCGGCTCGACCTTCACGGGCGGAGCCTGAACCGGCGGCGCGATGACCTTCGCCGGCGCCCGCAGCACGAGCGCGCCGGCCAGGCCGAGGAGCATGACGAGCGCGGCGGCTCCGGCGAGCAACGGCGCGCGCAAGCCGCCTCGCTGCAAGGGGGGCGCCGCGAGCAGCGTCGGATCATCGAGGGCGGCGAGCGCCGCGGCCGCAGACGGGAAGCGCTGATCGGGGCGGGCCGCGACGAGCTTCGCGAGAAACGCGCGCGTGCGCGGGGTCACGTCGACGCGGCCGAGGTCGAGCTCGAGGCCCGCGCCGGCGAGGTGCTCGGGCGGCTTACCGGTGAGCAGGTGAACGAGCGAGGCGCCGAGCGCGAACAGGTCGCTCAGCGGGCTGACAGAGCCGCCGAGCTGTTCGGGGGCCATGTAGCCGACGGTGCCGACGAGCGTGGCGCGGTGCGTGCCGGCCGAGCGGACGTCGCGGGCGGTGCCGAAGTCGACGACGTGCACGCGCCCGTCGGCGTCGACGATCAGGTTCGCAGGCTTGAGGTCGCGGTGAACGACCGCGGGCCGCAGCCCGTGCAGCCAGACGAGCACCGCGAGCACCTGGCGGGCGACCGACAGGGCCTCGGCCTCGGTGAAGCGGTGGTGCGAGAGGCGCTGCTCGAGCGACTCGCCGGCGACGAAGGTCTGAGCGAGGTAGAGGCGCGTGCTGACACCGCTGCCCTCGGCGAAGGCGGCGACGAACCGGGGGATGCGCTCGTGAGCGAGCTGCTGCAGCAGGCGCGACTCGCGCTCGAAGGCCTCGAGTTCCTGGGCGCTGGGCACCATGCTGTAGACGAGCTCTTTGAGGGCGAGGCGGGCGCCGTGCTCGTCTTCGGCGAGGTAGACGCGGCTGTGCGGGCCGACGGCGAGCTGCTTGATCACCCGATGGCCGCGCACGCGGAGCGCGGCTCCACAGTGACCGCAGCGCGCGCTCTCGACCGGCTCGGAGCACGCGATGCACAGGCTGCCCTGCTGCGACGGAGCTGCGACCTGAACGCGTTCCACGCGCGGCTGATCTTGCCACGCCGCTCCGATCTGATCGATTCGGGCGAGAATCGATCTGGAGCCGATTTTTCGGCCTCGCGCGCGGATCCGGAAGCGTATAGGGTGCGCCAACTTTCGGCGGGGGATCCGCCGATTTTCGCGAGGGAGGCTTCACACAAATGGCGTTCCAGGCACGCAAGCTGAAGAAGGGGCGGTTCGAAGTGGTCGGTCTCGAGGCGTTCATCGAGCAGAAGATCGCCGCATGGGCGAAGAAGCTGGGCTTCGGCGCGGCTCCCGCTGCGAAGAAGACGGTGATCAAGAAGGCCAAGGCGGTGAAGCCGGCGAAGACGGCGAAGACGGCCACCACGGTCAGCCTGCTGGTGCAGAAGCTCGGCAGCCACCCCAAGAAGGCGCAGCTGGTGCGCGCGGGCAAGCAGAAGGATCAGCTGCTCCGTTCGCTCATCCCGCTCTACCTGGCGCAGAAGCTCGCGAACGTCGAGATCACCTCGGGCGACACGTCTGACTTCTGGGCGAAGCACGGCGTGAAGTACCTGGCGCCGAACGCGGCGAAGGCGCTGCGCGAGCACGTCGGCTACGCGCGCCGCACCAAGCTCGGCCCGCAGATCACGCCGAACGGCATCAAGTACGTCGAGGCGGCGCTCAAGGGCGCTCCGCTGAAGCGCGCGGCGTAAGGCACACGACTCTTCTGAAGTGACGACGGGCCGGGGCGTGACAACGCCTCGGCCCTTTGTTTTGTACGGGGCATGTGTCGAAACATCCGAGTGCTCCACAACTTCGAGCCGCCGGCGACGGACGACGAGATTCACGCGGCGGCGCTGCAGTTCGTTCGCAAGGTGAGCGGGCTGCAGAAGCCGAACGTCGACGACTTCGAGGTGCTCGAGCGGGCGGCGAAGGTGATCACGCGCGAGACGAAGCGGCTCTTGAAGGTGCTGCCGAAGCGCGGTGAGCCGCGCACGCGCGAGGGCGAGCTCGCGAAGGCGCGGGCGAAGTGGGTGAAGCGCGAAGAGCAGATGTACCAGCGCTTCAAGCAGCTGCAGCGCAACGCGTGACGCGACCGCCCTCGGCTACGTCCACCAGCCGATGCCGAAGGACATGGCGAGGTACCGATCGGCGATGTCCATCGAGGCGCTGACGCTCCAGTCGGCGCCGAGGCGGAAGAGGAAGAGCTCGAAGCCCCACGTGAAGTGCGGGCGAATCGACGCGCCGTCGAGGAAGGGCGGCTCGAGGTACCCGCCCGAGCGGAGGCGCAGGCGGTGGTCGACGGCCTCGGCCTCGAACCCGAGGCGCGGCACGATCGACAGCCGCTCGCCGGCCGCGATGCGCGTCGTGCCGAGCAGAAACGGGGTCAGCGTGGTCGCGTTCGCGACGGGAAGAATGACGTCGAGCTCGAGCGTGACGAGGAAGCGGCCGGGCGGGCGCGGGTCGTCGGGGTCGAGGTCGTGGGGGACGTTCGCGTAGTTGTAGTCGGTGGCGAGCTCTTTCAGCGCCGAGGCCGAGAGGCGGTTGTAGCGCCAGGCGCCCTCGCCGAACCGGGCGCTGGCGCCGACGAAGAGGCGTGCCGGCGAGACGACGCGGGCGAAGGCCTGGCGTCCCGGGCCGAGGTCGGGCACGCGCGAGGCCTCGAACTGCGGCGTGCCGGTGGTCTCGCTGACGCCGTGAATGCCGATGCGGAAGGGCAGAAAGGCGGGGCGCCAGAGCGCGGCAGCGCCGAGGTTCCACCCGCGGTAGTCGAAGGCGAGGCCGTTCACGTTGAAGCTCGCGATGGCGAGGTTCACGCCGAAGCCGAAGACGAGCTGATCGCGCCACGCGTTGAAGCCGAAGACGACCGAGCCCTGCATCGCCTCGGAGCCGAGGCACGGGTTCGTCGGGCAGTAGTTGCGCCGCGAGCCGCGAAAGTAGGTGCCGACGCCGAAGCGCGCGAACTGAATCAGCCCGCCGAGCTGGTACTCGACCGGCGCTACCACCTCGGGCGCCTTGCCCTCGTTGTCGATGTCGCGCAGCGTGGGGAAGGGCGAGAACAGCACCGAGGCCGTCACGTCCCAGTCGAAGCCGGCCTTGCGGCGCGGGTGCCGCTGCGCGACCGACGCGTAGTTGAACGGCAGGCTCTCGGAGTTCTCGGCGATGCCGACCGCGGCGCCGCCCATGGCCTGCAGCCGGCTCGCCGTCACCAGCGGAGCCGGGTTCACGTACAGCACGTTGCGGTCTTGGGCGACCGCGGCGGCGCTCCACAAGAGCGTGAGGGCGACGATTCGCATCGCGTCGGGTGGCAATACGGCCGGCAGGCCGGAATCGTCAACCGCGGCGAATCGTCAACCGTTGGCGATGGCCCCGGTTGCGTCCGGGAGAATCGTCAACCGAATCGTCAACCGCGGCCGAGCCGCTGCAGCGTGCTCTTGCGGCTCTGCAGGGGCAGGCGGGAAGGCGGGGTCGACGGCGAGCGTGGCGTCGAGCGCCTTCAAGCGGTCGTCGAGGCGGCCGCGCGGCGCGGTCGTAGAGCGCCGGGACGTGGCGGTCGTCGATGCCGAGCGCGCGGTCGCAGGCCTCGAGGGCGCCGTCGGGTCGTCGAACGCGGTCGCGCGCGCGGGGCCGCCCGGCGCGAGGGCGGCGCGGTGCCGGTGACGGGGCGGCCGCTTGCGCGCGGCGGCTGCCAGACCGGCTTCGCGTCGGAGGAGGGCTCAGGCTCGGGGTCAGCTTCCTTCCCGGGCCCGGGCTTCGGCAGCAGGTTGGGTGAAGGGCTCGGCCCGCCGACCTTGTCGCGCACGCGGGCACCCTCACGCACCCCGCGCGTCTCGGACCCGTCCTGAGACAGTCGGGCGGCGTGGCGGGCCAGATGCCCGAGACGTCTCGCGAGCGCGCTGGTCACGTCGTTGCAGCGCCCCGGCGCCGCCTGTGGCTACGATGCGGCTCGGGAGAGGAAAAACGACATGACCAGGCACCTCACGGGAGTTCTCGTTCTCGTTCTCATCGGCTGTTCGGGCGGAGGAGGCGGCGGCACCGGCGGCGGCTCGGGCACGGCCGGGAGCAGCTCGACGGGCGGCGGCTCGGGCAGCACGGCGGGCGGCTCGGGCAGCACGGCCGGCGGGTCGGGCACCGCGGGCGGCACCGCGACGGCGGGCGGCATGGAGATGCCGGTTCCGACCGAGATCATCGACCTGTCTGCGGGCTACACGAACACGTGCGCCGTGCTCGCGAACAAGACGGCGAAGTGCTGGGGCCGCAACAACGAGGGCCAGCTCGGCATCGGCATGGCGGACTTCAACGACCACGAGAAGCCGGCGGCGGTGATGGGGCTCACCACCATCGAGCAGATCTCGGTCGGCTACGAGCACGTGTGCGCGGTGCTGACCGACCGCACGGGCCGCTGCTGGGGCAGCAACGCGAACGGCCAGCTCGGTGACAACAGCAAGACGAAGAGCCCGGTGCCGGTGACGGTGATGGGGCTCACGAACGTTCAGTCGATTCACGCGGGCGTGTCGATCTCGTGCGCGCTGCACATGAACGGCACGGTCTCGTGCTGGGGCCGCGGCGGCGAGCTGGGCGACAACGGAGTCACCGAGTCGCTCGTGCCGCGCCTCGTGCCGGGCCTGTCGAACGTGAAGCAGCTGTCGGTGGCTCCGAACGGAGGCGCGACGACGTCGATTCACGTCTGCGGCGTGCGCATGGACGGCACGGCGTTCTGCTGGGGCAACGGCTCGGCGGGCGCAGGCGGCAGCGGCACGCAAGACACGACGCGGGCTCCGACGCCGGTCGTCGGCCCCGGCGACGCCGGCATCACCGACGCGATCGACATCACGGCGGGCGGCACGCACGGCTGCATGCGCCGGGCGGCGGGCGTCTTCTGCTGGGGCTTCAGCCAGCAGGTCGGCGACGGCACGATCAACCAGAGCCTGGTCGCGGTGCCGGTCGATGCGGGCACCACGATCTCGGCGGTCGAGGCGGGCAACGACCACACGCTCGCGCGCACCGCGGCGAACGGTCTGCTGTGCTGGGGCCGCAACACGCGCGGCCAGTGCGGCGACGGCGCGGCGTTCACGCCGGGCGGGCCGATCTACCTGGCGCCGTCTGCGTCGACGACGATGAACGTGTCGCTCTTCTCGTCGGGCGGCACGCACTCGTGCGCGTACCAGCCGGGCCCGAAGGTGACCTGGTGCTGGGGCGCGACCGACTACGGCGAGCTCGGGTACCCGACGGAGCAGTTCGTCACCCGCCTCTCGGCCCCCGACTTCGTGCGCTGGTAGCGATCATCGGGTACACCCGGGGTCGTGACGCTGCTGCTCGTCGCGACCCTGGCCGCCGCGGGCCCCAAGCTCGCGGTGCCGGCCTTCAGTGGAGGCCGTCCCGAGCTCGCGGCGTTCTGCTCCGAGCGCCTCGCCGACGAGCTCGTCGGCGAGGGCTTCGAGGTGGTGAGCGAGAAGCAGATCGGCGCGCTGCTCGGGCTCGAGCGGCAGCGGCAGCTCGCGGGCTGCGCCGACGGCGGCAGCGCGTGCTTCGCCGAGCTGACGAACGCGCTCGGCGCTGACGCGGTGGTGTCGGGCTCGCTCGCGCTGCTCGGCAAGCGCATCGCGGTCGACGTGCGCGTGTTCTCGGCGAAGACCGGCAAGCCGCTCGCGGTGACGCACGACGAGGCCTCGAGCGAGGCCGAGCTGCCTGCCCTCATCGCGCGGCTCGCCGACGATCTCGCGCTCGCGGTGCGGGGTGACGACGCGCCGGTGCCTCGGGGCCCGCGGCTCGGCGTGTGGCTGCCGCTCGGGGCCGGGCTCATCTTCGCGATCGGCTCTGGCGCGATGTTCGCGGCGGCCGCGTCGCACCACCAGACGCTGACGTCTGAAGGCATGTTGACGCCTCGCCTGAGCTACGAGGCGGCGCAGCAGACCGCCTCGGCGATGGGCGCGAATCAGACGATCGGCTGGGTGCTCGCTGCCGTCGCCGGTGCCGCGATTCTCACCGGGGCGCTGGTGTGGCTCTTCGGGAGCGCTTCGTGACGCGCGCTGCGCTGCTGCTCGCGTTCGCCGCGTGCTGGAGCCCCGAGCGCGATCTCGCCGAGTGCGTGCGCCTCGGTCGCTGCGACCCGCCCGATGGCGGCGCCGCTGGCGGAGGCACGGCCGGGGGTGGAAGCACGGCGGGCGGAAGCTCGGGCCGCAGCGCTCTGCCCATCATCGACGACGACGGCGGTACGTGCGTGACGTCGGGCACGTGGTCATGGCCCTGCGTCGAGGCGGAGCTCGCGATCTCGGAAGACGCAGGCGCGCTGCAGGCGCAGGCCGTCATCGCGCTGTGGGCGGCGCCCGCCGTGTCGGCCCCGAACAGCCGCTGGTCCGGAGCCGTGTACACGTCGCAGGGTGAGGTCATGTGCCTGCCGTACCAGGCGACGCAGGCGCTCTTCATCGCGCCCGACGGCGGCATGCGGCTCGGCCCGTCGAGCTTCAGCTCCCCGTACAGCGGCGGCTTCTGGGGCCTGGACGGCAAGGTCTATGGCGCGCCGTCGGCGACGGTCGACGCGCCGATCGTCTCGGTCGACCCGGTGACGGGGCAGGGCATGAACGCCGTGCTCCCGATGGCGGCGTCGACCGGCGTCGCGCGCTACTGCGGCGTCATCTCGGACGTCACCGGTCGAGGCTGGCTGATTCCCTACGGCGCCGACGCCGTGCAGCGCTTCGCTCCGCCGTCGTCGACCACGGCCTTCGCGGCGCCGGTGCCGAGGGGTGCAGACAAGTGGTGTGCGGGCTCGCTGCTGCCCGACGGTCGCATCTTCGGGATGCCGCAGGCTCAGGTGTCGCTGCTCGAGATCGACCCGTCGGACGGCGGCGTGCGCGCCATCCCCATCGCCATCAGCGGAGCGCGGCAGATCAGCGCCGTGCTCGCGCGCAACGGCAAGCTCTACGGCGTGCCTCAGGGCTACACGAACAGCCTCGAGCTCTCGCCCGACGGCGGCGCCCGCATCGCGGCGGCGCTCGGCGCGAACCAGCACTTCAACGGCGGAGCCCTCGCTCCCGACGGCCGCGTCGTCTTCGTGCCCGAGTCCACGCAAGACGTCGCGGTGCTGTCGCCGTGGAGCGGCGCAGTGGCGAGGACTCCGACGGGGCAGACGGGCTCGCTGCAGTGGCAGGGCGCCGCGACGGGAAGAGATGGCCGCGTCTACGCGTGCCCGTTCAACTCGAACCAGGTGCTCGTCATCGACCCGATGCACCGCCGCGCGCTGCCCGAGCGCGTGCTGCTCAGCCCGTGGTTCAACAAGCTCTGAGCGGCGTTCGAGAGCGGGGCAGAACGGCGTGAGACGCGTTGTCGGCTCCAGCCCGCAGGGTGCACCCGACGTCACGTGACAGCTCGGGTCGTGGTCGCGCAAGGCACCGTCGCGCGCAGAGGCCATCGCGGTCTGTCGCTTGCTCGTGATGAGGCGCATGGCCCCTCCCATTTCCGTGAACAAGTCTCCCGTGCCCGTGAAGTCGAACCCGGTCGCGCCGCCGCTCACTCCTGATCAAGAGCTCGGCCGCGCCGCCCTGGCCGTGAAGGACGCGAAGGCGCAGCGCGACGCTCTCGCAGCGCAAGGCGGGCCGAAGCTCGCCGCGGCCCAGGCGAAGTACGACGCGGCGAAGAAGACGTTCGACGAGACCCTGGCGAAGGGCATGCCGTCGGGGCCGTCGCGGAAGGCCGCCGCCGCGCTGTACGAGCGTCGCGAGCGAATGCTGCCGGAGCTCGAGAAGGCCCGCGCGACGGAGAAGGCGGCGAAGGTCGAGGTCGACGCGGCCGGCGCGAAGGCGAGCCCGGCCCTGAAGAGCAAGCTCGCCGAGGCCAGCCAGACGGTGAAGCAGCTCGAGGCCGCGCTCGGCGCCGTCGAGAAGTCGCTGGTCGACGTGCAAGACGCGTTGCGCCGCGTCGCGCGCGGTGATCGCGATGGCTTCGAGTCGCAGGTCGACGGCGCGAGCAAGACCATCGACGCGCAGCGCCGGGTCTACGGCGCTCCGCTCATCAACGTCACGAGCGACCAGGCGTTCAAGCACGACGTCGAGAAGCTCAAGAAGGCGTTCGAGTTCGGGTCGCGCAACGGCGCGTTCAGGCTCTGGGAGCAGCTGAAAGACACGCCGGTGGCCTACCAGCGAAAGCTGCTCGCCGAGTTCCGGCCGCAGCTCGAGAGCGCCGCGCTCGGAGCGCCCGACAACATGATGCTCGGCATCATCGACCTCGCTCCGCAGCCCGAGCGCCAGCAGCTCGCCGAGCTGGTGGTGAAGAAGACAGGCAGGCCGATGCAGCTCGCGGCCGAGGCCGCCCGGGGCTTCGCCGACGGAAGCGGTGTCGAGAGCGCCGCGGCCATCTTGAAGGCGACGCCCCGAGGCAAGGCGCGCGAGCTGATGATCGACAGCATGACGCTGACCGTGCGCCAGGCGCAGAACGAGTTCACGAGCACGAAGAACGCGACCGAGAAGCTGCTCGGCGACTTCACGCGCACGACGTTCGGCTTCGCGCGCTCGTTTCCGCAGGACAAGGTCCAGGCGTACCGCGACGACTTCATGGCGGCGAACCAGGCGACGTTCGCGAAGTCCGAGGCGGCGGCCGCGAAGTACCTCAAGATCGCGCAGGCGGCGCAGAGCGGCAGCTTCGACGGCCTGAACGTCACGGCCTACGACGGCGGCCTGCGGCTGGCGCTGGGGGCGGTGAAAGACGACCTGCCCGCGCTCCTCGAGACCAAGGCCGGCAAGGAGCTGCTCGACAAGTCGCTCACCGCGCAGGCCGCGGGCGAGCCGAGCTTTCTCGACTCGCTGTCGAGCGACGCGGCGCTCGGCAAGGGCATCACCGACACGGTCGCGAACGCGATGGTGAAGCACTGGGTGCTCGCCGGCGGCCCGAGCTCGGACCCCGAGAAGCTCGCGCAGATGGTGAAACGAAACGCGAAGGTGTTCGGCATCTCGGATCGTCACGTGATGACGTACATGAAGCTCGTCGCGCAGGCGAACGACCCGAAGCTCGACGCGGCCGCGCGGGTCAAGCTGCAGCAGCAGGCGATGAAGACGATGCAGGCCGGCAACAACCACGGCCGGCTCGGCAGCTGGGCGACGATTCTGCTCACCGGGCCTTCGCTCATCAACGGCTGGTACAACTTCAAAGACCAGAACGCGCTCCAGAATGCGCAGACGATTCTCGGCACGATGATCTCGGCCAAAGAGGTCGTCTCGCTGATGAACGACGCGAAGGTGCTCGAGCACCTCGGTAACGCGGGCAACGCCATCGGCGCGGTGCTGTCGTTCGTGCAGGGCGGCATGGAGATCGCGGACGGCAAGCTCGTCGACGGCGGCACGAGCATCGCGGCGGGGGTCGGCGGCGTCGTGATGCTGGTGCCGGGCGGGCAGCTCTTGGGCGCGGCGATCATTCTCGGGTCGACGCTGGCGCGCCTGGCGTGGGGCAGCGACCCGGCGGCCGAGCTCGAGGGGAAGGCCGAGAAGATGACGCAGGAGTTCCTGGTCAAGATGGGCGTCAAGGGGCCGCAGGCCGAGGTGCTGGCGGACGTGCTGCAGAAGGACCTGCGAAGCGTCGGCGCCGCGATTCCCTCGCTCGCCCGCGAGCTCCAGATGCGGCCGGAGGACCTGATGAACCACCTCGCGCAGCTGGACCCGCAGAAGCTCCGCCAGTTCGTCGACATGGTGAAGATGATGCCGGCCAACGACAAGTGGGAGTTCACGCGCAACCGGGGCAACGACTCGCGCGGCGACCTCGACGCGACGACCATCGTGACGCGCGACCGGTCGCGCGACGGCCACTACGAGGGCCCGCGCAGCCTGCAGACGGCGGCCGAGTGGATGACGCGGCACGGCTTCGTGCCCCCCAAGGGGAAGTACGAGGTGTGGCACGGCGACGAGAACGAGCGGCCGGGCCCCAAGGCCGGCTTCGGCGACAAGCCCCGCAAGCTCGACTGAGCCGCGCGCGGGCCCGGTGACAGCTTTCGGGGGGCGCGGTGTTGCAGCGCCATGCGAAAGACGACGACGCTGTTTCTCACCGCCGCGGTGCTGGGTTGCTCGGGGCCGGTGGCTTCGACGGGCCCGACGTACTCGACGGAAGTGCGGCCGATTCTCGAGCGGAAGTGCGTGAGCTGCCACCAGGCCGGCGGCATCGGCCCGTTTCGCCTGGACGACTACGCGACCGCGAAGGCGCAGGCGCCGGCGATCGCGAGCGCGGTCGAGTCGGGGGCGATGCCTCCGTACCTCGCGCGGCACGACGGCACGTGCGGCGACTTCAAGGCGGACGACACGCTGACCGCCGCCGAGAAAGACACCCTCGTCGCGTGGGCGCGCGGCGCCGCTGACGAGGGCGCGCCGCAGGCCTTCACGCTGCCGCCGCTGCCGAAGCTCGAAGGGGCGCGAGAGCTGAAGACGCCCGACTTCGCTCCGGTCGCGCAGGGCGGCACGCTGGCAGAGTTCGACGAGTACCGCTGCTTCCCGGTACCGCACGGCAGCACGGCGGACACGTTCATCACGGGCTACGACGTGCAGCCCGGCAACGCGCGCATCGTTCACCACGTCATCGGCTTCGTGATCGACGGCGCGAAGCCATCGCGCGACGGCATGCACACGAACGCCGAGGTGATGCAGTCGCTCGACGCGATGTCGCCCGATCGCGCGGGGTGGCCGTGCTTCGGCAACGCCGACGACCAGGGCCTCGTGCGCATCGAGGGCGCGCCGATCGACTGGGCGCCCGGCCAGGGCATCGTTCAGTACCCCGCGGGCATGGGCGTGCCGCTGGCCAAGGACCAGACGCTGGTCGTGCAGGTGCACTACAACCTCGCCGACCCGGCGACGCGCGGTGGCAGAGACTCGACGAAGGTGATGCTGCGCACCGCCTCGACCGTCGAGCGGAAGCTCGCCTTCCTCTTGCCCGACGGGTTCCTGCAGACGCTGTTCGGGGCGCAGCCGGCGACGCTGCCTCCGGGGGCGGCGTCGACGAAGTACACGTGGAAGACGAGCGCGATGGAGCTCGGCCTCGGCCAGCTGCCGTACGCCGACGTCGTCGCGGTGATGCCGCACATGCACGAGCGCGGGCGCAAGCTCGAGCTGCGCTGGGGCGACACCTCGCCGACCGATCGCTGCGGCGCCCGCGTCGACGCGTGGGACTTTCACTGGCAGCGCATGTACTTCTACAAAGAGCCGGTGCGGCTGACCGCGCAGAGCACCGTGCAGGTGACGTGCGACTACGACACGTCGAGAGACACCTCGCCCGTCATGCCGGGCTGGGGCACGCGCAACGAGATGTGCCTCACCCTCTTGATGGTCGCGCTGCCGGCGGGCATCTAGGGCCCACGCCCGAGCGTGATGACGCGGTCGGCGAGCGCCGCCACGGTGGCGCTCGCCCGCTCGTCGTCGCCGAGCTTTCGCCAGCCGATGTCGAACTCGGCGTCGGTGAGCTGTGGCGGCCGCTGAATGCAGCGAACGATGATCTGACGCCGCACGTCGTCCCGCTTCTTTGCGAGCGCCTCGGCGGCCTCGCGCGCCCGAACCTGCGCCATCACCTCGGGCGAGAAGCAGATCTTCACGTGGTCGAAGCGGAAGCCGCCGCGCCCGCCCGAGACGGTGACCTCGGTGCTGCGGCAGCCCCAGCTCGGCCTGCAGTCGAGGTCGTCTTTGCACTTCTGCTGCGCGCGCTTGCTGATGCAGATGTGGCCCGGCTTGGTGTCGAAGTCTTCGTCGCACTCTTCGCCGACGCCGGCGCCCCACAGCTGCCGGCCTCCCCAGACGAGGCCCAGGATGACGCCGATGACGGCCGCGAGCGTGACGAGGCCGACGGCGAGGCTCTTCTTCTGCTCCGGTGCCATGCCGAGCATGACCCTCGTGTCGGGGCTCGAGTGAACCCCTGAAAAATACGAACGCCGCCGAGTCGCTGAAGGACCCGGCGGCGCCGTCACTTCGAGAACGTCGAGCCGCTCAGTACCGGTAGTGGTCGGGCTTGAACGGGCCCTGCACGGGGACGCCGAGGTACTTCGCCTGCTCGGCGGTGAGCTGGGTCAGCTTCGCGCCGACCTTGCCGAGGTGCAGGCGCGCGACGTGCTCGTCGAGGCGCTTGGGCAGCACGTTCACCTTACCGGCCTCGGGCTTGAAGCCGGCGTCGATGGCGCCCCAGAGCGCGAGCTGGGCGAGCGTCTGGTTCGTGAACGAGTTCGACATCACGAAGCTCGGGTGGCCGTTGGCGCAGCCGAGGTTCACGAGGCGGCCGCGGGCGAGCAGGGTGATGCGCTTGCCGTCGGGGAAGATGAACTGATCGACCTGGGGCTTCACGTTCTCTTCGCGGATCTCGGGGTTCTTCTCGAGCCACGCGACCTGAATCTCGGAGTCGAAGTGACCGATGTTCGCGAGAATCGCGCCGTCCTTCATCGAGGTCATGTGCTTGCCGGTGACGACGTCGGCGCAGCCCGTCGCGGTGACGATGATGTCGGCGTACGGAGCCGCCTCGTCCATCGTGACGACCTGGTAGCCGCACATCGCAGCCTGCAGGGCGCAGATCGGGTCGACCTCGGTGACCTGCACGCGAGCGCCCAGGCCCTTCGCCGCCTCGGCGCAGCCCTTGCCGACGTCACCGAAGCCGGCGATGACGACGACCTTGCCGGCGATCATGATGTCGGTCGCGCGCTTGATGCCGTCCATCAGCGACTCGCGGCAGCCGTAGAGGTTGTCGAACTTCGACTTCGTGACCGAGTCGTTGACGTTGATGGCGGCGCACTTCAGCTTGCCGTCGCGCGCCATCTCGTAGAGGCGGTGCACGCCCGTGGTCGTCTCTTCCGAGAGGCCGCGGATGGGGTCTTTGCCGCTGAACAGCTCGGGGTGCTTCTGGTGCACCCAGATGGTGAGGTCGCCGCCGTCATCGAGGATGAGGTTCGGGCCCTTGCCGCCCTCGAACGCGAAGAGCTGCTGCTCGAGGCACCAGTCGTACTCTTCGAGGGTCTCGCCCTTCCACGCGAAGACGGGGGTGCCGGCCTTGGCGATGGCGGCGGCGGCGTGATCCTGCGTCGAGAAGATGTTGCAGCTCGTCCACGTCACTTCGGCGCCGAGCTCCTTCAGGGTCTCGATGAGGATCGCGGTCTCGATCGTCATGTGCAGACAGCCGGCGATGCGGGCGCCCTTGAGGGGGTTCTTGCCCTTGTACTCGGCGCGCAGCGCCATGAGGCCCGGCATCTCTTTCTCGGAGTTGCGGATCTCTTTGCGGCCCCACTCGGCGAGGCTGATGTCCTTGACCTTGTAGGCGGGGAATTCGGTGCGGTGGTTCACGACTTGCTCCTCTTTCTTGCGACGTATGCGTGCCAGTCGAGCGCCCGGTCTGGGCCCTCGGCGTGAAACGCGGGTGGGACTTCGTACTGCGAGACTGACGACAGGTTGGCGGCGTCGAGCCAGGCCTCGACGGCAGAGGGTTGAAAGCCCATCCACACGTCGCCCTCTCTCTCTCGCATCGAGTCGTCTTGATGCGGGAGGTAGTCGAGCACGACGAGGTGACCTTCGGGCTTGAGCAGCCGCGCGAACGCCTGCACGGCGGCTTCGGGGCGCGAGCTGTGGTGCAGCGTGCGGCCCGCGAAGACGAGGTCGGCGCCGCCGGCGGCGTCGCAGCGCTGCACGAGCGCGGCGTCGTCGTACGCGCCCTCGAACAGCGAGACGTTCGTGAAGCCGCGCGAGGCGACGCGCTCGAGCACGCGGGCGAGCTGCGAGCGCGAGCGGTCGACCGCGATGACGCGCTGGTAGAGCGGAGCGAGCACGTCGAGGTTCCGCCCGTCGCCGGTGCCGACGTCGACGGCGAGCGAGCGCGCGGGCAGCACGCCCGACAGCGCCGACAGGTGCGCGAGGTGATCGAGCGCGGGGGGCGGGCTCGCCGGAGCGTCGCTCTTCTCGAACCGCTCGAGCCCGCGGTCTTCGCGCGACGCGATGATCTTGGGCAGCCGCGCGAGCGAGCCGTCTTTGAGGCAGAGCCGCCGGCCCTCGGCGAGCGCCTCGGACACGAGCGGGTCGTCGCCGTTCACGCGCCGCACCCAGGTGCGCGTGCCGTCTTTGCGGGTCTCGACGAGGTGCGCGGCCTTGAGCGCGGCGACCTTGCGGCTGAGCTGCGGCTGCGAGTCTTTGAGCAGCGACGACAGCTCGCCGACCGACAGCTCGGCCTCGCCGCACAGCGCGAGCACCTGCAGCCGCCCCTCTTCGGCGAAGAGTCGAAACAGCTCGCTGCGGGGGGCCCCGGTCATCACCCCCCAGCTTCTATACGTTCATGCGTATGGATGCAAATCGAGGTGGTCAGTGGTGGTGCCCATGGCCTCCACCCCCTCGTAACTCTGCGGCTTTCAGGTAGCGCGACCAGCGATGGGGCGGGGTGAGCTTCACCGCGACGGCCGCGGCGGGGAGGGCGGGGCGGAGGGCGCGGTTGACGTGCTCGAAGACGTGGGCGGCGACGAGGCGACCGCCCTCGCTCTTCCCGCTGCCGTCGGTGGCCTGGCAGAAGTCGAGCTCGAAGACGTTCTCCTGGCGCTCGTAGGCGGAGCTCCAGCGGGCGGTGGCGTGATAGCCGCGCAGTGCAGGCGCGCACTGCGGCATGGGCCGCAGCTCGAGCGAGAGCCACAGATAGACGTCGGCCTCGTCGTACGTGTTGGTGACCTGGTCGTACCAGGTGGGGCCGGGCTGGCAGTTGCCGACGGCGGCGCCCGCGGTGATTCGCGGCGAGGCGAGGCCTTGATCGATGGGGTCTGAGAACGCGCGGAGCACCATCGCGAGCGTGGCGTTGAGGCTCGGCACGAACGCGTCGGCGAGGTACTCGCGGCGCGTGCCCGGCGGCGCGGCGGCGAGGAACTGCGCGCCGAGCGCCTGCGACTCGATGCAGTAGGTGACGTGCACGACCTCGTCGGTCGTGCGCTTCGGGGCTTCGGAGAGGCGCTGCTCGTAGCCGCCGTCGGGCAGCTCGCTGTTCTCTTTCGCGGCGAGCGCCCACGGTGGCGCGTCGCGAATCGCGCTCTCGCGCTTCTGCTCTTTGACGAGCGCGTCGAGGCGGCCGAGGCAGCCGCTGCACAGCATTGCGATGACGGTGACCGCGCGGCGCGCATTCATGGGTTGCGCATCAACTTTCCGTCCTGCCAGGTCATGGCGAACTCGTCGACGTCGATGTCTTCGTTCTCGGGGTCACCGCCGATGACGGTCTTCGTCTTCACGTAGAGCTGGTTGCCGTCGATGCGCAGAACGATCGCGTTGGCCTGAACGCTCCACACGGCGTCGAGGTTCGGTGAATAGGCGGTGGCCGTCGCGTTCTGCGAGTCGAGGCCCGGGCCCTCGCCGTAGCTCTCTTGCAGCACCAGCACGACGGGGCCGCCGGGCGTCGAGAGCGTGCCGGGGCTCTTGATGCGGTTGCCCCACTCCCAGCCGTCGCTCCAGTTGCCGAGGTCGACCGCCTTGCCGCTCTTCACCGCGGTGAGCGTCGCCGACATCGTGCGCTCGGTGAAGCCGGGGCCGTGCTCGATCTTCCCGCGCTCGCAGGTCTCGATGGTGAAGGCCGCGCCGATCGCGAGCGAGTCGCAGGGGTCTTCGTCGGTGTCGAGCGGGTCGGGCGGCGGCCTCGGCGTGCCGGCCTCCTTCGAGAGCTTGCCGTCGGCGACGCTGAGCGCGAGCAGCTTGCGCGAGGCGCAGCACACGTTCTTCTCTTTCGTGCTCTCGCAGAGGGTGACCTCGAACGCCTCGCCCACCTGGCGAAAGCCGCCGAGGCACACCGACGCGGTCTTGCGCGGAGTGTCGAAGCCCTCGGTGGCGAGCAGCGCTCCGGCGCGGGCCATGTGCGTCGCGCGCATGAGCTCGCCCTTCGGCGTCTCGAGGTGGCTGAGCGTGAGCACGGTCTCGCCGGCCGTCACCGACTCGGTGTGACGCACGCGGGTCTTCGGCGTGATGGCGGGACACGAAGCCGGCAGCCCGCTCACGCGTCGCGCGTAGGTGCCGGCGTAGATGCTCTTGAACAGCTGCAGCCGCGGCGCGAGCTCGGCCGAGCTGCACACGCCGAGCAGCACGACGTGGAACCCGGGCTTCATGCCCTTCACCTTCGCGCTCTCGACGACGCGCGGGTGGCCGGGCGGCAGCGTGTAGAGCCCCTGAAACGGAGCCGACGCGTCGGACCACGCCTTCACCCACTTCTCGGCGTCGGCCTTCGTCTTGCCTCCGCCCCAGACGAGCGCGGCGGTCGCAGGAGCGGCCGCGAGCGAGGCGGTCGCGAGCATGGCGCAGAGCATCGTGGCATCCTACGCCCGCCATGCGTCTCGCCGTCGCGGTTCTCGTCTGTCTCTCGGCGTGCGTCTGCAATCAGCCGTCGGGCGACGCCCAGCTCGCCGTGTTCGGCGCGCCGGTCGACTTCGGCAAGGTGCCGTTCGGCCAGCAGCGCACGCAGCGCGTGACGGTGCAGAACCTCGGCACGTCGCCGGTGCGGCTGCTCTCGGTGCGGCGAGCGACTGCGGGCATGGCGTTCGACGCGCTGCTGACCGCGCCGGCGTCATCACGACCGACCTCGGCTCGGCGTCGCTCGGCCAGCTCATCGGCAGCCCGGCGGTGCTCACGAGCGGCACTCCGAACCTCGGCAGCCAGCTCGGCGCGCGGCTGAGGGTCGGCACCTCGGGGAGCGCGTCGCAGGGCGTGGCCGAGCCGGTGCTGCGCGCGGTCACCGCGCCGCTCGTGAACACGGTGAACGCCGGCTTCTCGAGGCCCGACGCCGTGCTGAGCGTCATCGCCGTCACCGACGTGCCGGATCAATCGCCGCTCGCTGCCTCCGACTACGCCGTGCGGCTCCGCGACTTGAAGCCGGGCCGGCCCGACCTGCTCTCGTACAACGTCGTCGGCCCGTCGTGGCCCGCGATCGGCGGCTGCCCGGTCGACGACGCGTGGCCGACGGCGTCGAAGCTGCGGGCCCTCACGCTGCCATCTGCAACCCGAACTGGAGCGCGTTCATCGGCCAGGCCACGACTTCGCAGTTCGGGCCGCGCCTCGCGTTCGGGCTCACGGGCGAGCCCGCCGGCCCGGTGCTCGTGAAGCTCAACGGGCAGATCATCGACTCCGCTGCATCGAACGGCGCTCCGGTGTGGCGCTACGACGCGGCGGGGAACGCCCTCGTCTTCGAGCCGCTGTTCGTGCCGCAGCAGGGCGAGGCGCTGACGGTCACTTACACTGCTGCCTGCCACTGAGGCGATTCGCGGGAGCTGCCGTCGGGCACCGGCCGTCGGAGGTCCGTTCCCCGAGCTGAATCTGTGAATCTGCGCATCAGAACGCAGGTGTCAGGGGTTGCTGATAGAAGGCTCACCACCCGTGAACAACACCAGCGCGTTTCTGCTCCTCGGCTCCATGCGCGTCGTGCCGCAGCGCCCTGCGCAGGGCCTCTACGTCGAAGGCTCTCGAGATGGCGCCGTCTTCCGCCCTGCCGGCAACGTGCAGGGGCAAGGCGAGCTCGGCGAGGCAGGCCAGCACGGCTGGCTCGAGCTGGCCTCGGGCACGTTTCAGCCCGATCGCACGGGGCGCCCGCCGTTTCCGCCGTACGTGAAGGGCTACCTCACCCCGCAGGGTGAGTTCCGGCCGTCGTCTCGCAACGTCGTCTATTCCTGAACCTGGGGGAGCCCACAGCCATGCCGAACATCCGCAACCCGATTCAGCGCTTCTTCTGGGAGAACCTGACGCGCGGAGGCCTCGACCTCGTCGACGCCGGCCGCGTCGAGCAGCTGATCGACTACGCGAAGAAGAACACCATCACCGACGCCGCCGCGACGCCGAACGCGGCCGGCGCCGCCGACGAGGTCGACACGTTCGAGACGAGCGCGCTGAAGGGCCTGCTCGACGCCAACGAGTGGCGCGGCCTGCTCACCGACGACGGCGTGCGCCGGCTCGAGCAGGCGCTGAACATCACGGCGGGCACGACGGTGCACGTCTACGGGCGCGACGCGCTGGGCAGCGTGCCGCAGGGGTCGGTGCGCGGAAACCTGTCGACGATGATCGGCACGAAGGGCCTGAAGCTCGAGCACACCGCCGAGCTGTTCAAGCACGAGTACGCGCAGCGCAAGGCCGAGCTGTTCGAGAACCCGCGCCTGAGCGAAGACGAGCGCGGCAAGCAGGTGCTCTTCCTGCTGCAGGACTACGCGAAGGTGCTGAAGGCCGCGGGCGGCGGGCCCGAGCTCACGAGCGAGCGCCAGGAGCTCTTGAAGAACTTCTTCGAGAGCCCGGTCGCGAAGGTCTACGGAGCGCAGGACCCCGACGACGACCTGCTCTGCACCGCGTGGGAGATCGTGTGGGGCACCGACCCCGAGCGCGCAGAGAAGGGCTTCAAGGTCGACACGTCGAAGTCGTGGTCGGCGTACATGAGCATGAACGGCGAGTTCGTGGGCACGGCCAAGAAGGTCGACGAGTACCTCGCGGCGAAGGGCGAGGTGCCGAAGGCCGAGGCGTTCGAGAAGAAGAGCCCGCTCAACTGGATCGTCGGCGAAGAGACGGGCAACACGAAGCCGTCGTACACGTTCACCGAGTCGAGCGCGATCAAGTCGACGGGCGTCGACTTCGCCGCGAAGCTGCTCGACGACGAGTCGAAGCTGGGCAAGCGCGTGCTCGAGCCGTCGTTCGACCTGAAGGTCGACTTCTTCGCGTGGGGCAACTTCGTCACGCTGAACAAGAAGGCGGGCGAGAAGCTGGTGCCGCGGCGCGACTCGGACCAGGCGCCGCTCACGGTCGAGATCGAGAACGTCGGCGACGCGCACTGGCGGCCGGTGTTCAAGGACGCGAGCGGAGCGGTCGTGCCGGTCGAGCAGGTGACCGCGGTGATCCTCGACAAGAGCGGCAACCTGAAGGGCGACGGAGCGGCGAGCGGCTCGTACAGCGCGAGCTGGTGGGGCTTCTGCGATCGCAACGCGATGCAGGGCCTCGTGACGATGAAGTACGGCTTCCCGAAGCCCGAGAAGGACGTGACGCTCGAGGTCGGCGACAAGACCTTCACGTTCACGAGAGAAGACATCACGCTGATGGTCGGGCGGCGCCTCACCGAGATCTTCCCCGTGACGACCCAGGCGGGGAACCGGTTCGACGACGAGCCCGATCAGGTGCACCTGAACGACGGCTCGACGCTCTACGGGAAGATCGGCGACGCGGTGAACTTCTACCAGCCCGACACGTACCGCGCGGGCGACAACATGGTGCTGACGGCGAGCTCGCCCGGCGTGCCCGACGGCACCGTGCTGGTGGGCGATCGCAAGGTCGACGCGGCGCAGATCGACGAGCTCAAGCGGCTGCCGGTCGACCCGGGCAGCCGCGAGCCCCAGGTGGTGCTGAAGCTGAAGGACGGCACCGAGGTGACGGGCGCGCTCAAGAGCAAGGTCTCGTTCGACCGGGCCGCCCGCGGCGCCGACGGCAGCATGACGCTGAAGGCCACCACCGATGCGCCGATTCGCGGTGAGCTCGAGCTGACGACGACGCGCGGTGAGACGAAGCGCGTCGCCCTGTCGGACATCTCGTACTTCGTTCGCGAAGATCAGAACGAGGTGCTCGCCGAAGAGGCCCTCGCGTACATCATTCGCAACCAGGGCATCTTCTGCGCCGACTCGTGGACGGGCTCGTCGGTCGCGAACGGCACGCGCACCATCGACACCATCAACCGCTGGGGCGCGCGCGACGCCAACCTGCCCGACTGGGTGCCCTCGGCCGCCGAGCGCAAGGAGCTCGAGGGCGTTCGCGGCAAGGTGAAGAACCCCGACAACCTCTACTTCTTCCAGCTCGCGAACGGCGGCTCGAGCTACGGCGGGCTGAAGTTCTGGCTCGAGCTCGACGACCACCGCAACGTCATCAACTCGAAGGTGACCGACGGCCAGTGGGACTTTCTGTGGGGCGTCGAGGGTCAGCCGAACTGGGAGGCGCGCGCCACGTTCAACAAGCACGTGCCCAATGACCTCGTGCTGCAGCTCTACGTGAACAGCCTCGGCGACGCCGAGCTCGCGAAAGACGTGCTGCCCGCGAACTGGCGCGAGAAGCTCTTGCCCGCGACGCCCGTCACCTGAGCGCCCTCGTGCTTCACGAGGCGCGCGCTCGAGCGACGACGCCGGTGACGGCCGTCGAGGCGCGTGCGACCAGACCTCTCGTCGCGATGCCCCACTGCGAGCGGGGAACGATCAGCCTCGACCCGAGGCCCATGCCGCGCTGAAACGCCTCGACGCGCGGCCGGTGCTTTCGCTCGTACGCCCCGAACGCCTCTCGCAGATTGGCGGGGTGGGCGCTCACCGCAGCCGCAAGGGCGCGCGCACCGACGATCGCGTTGCTCGAGCCTTCGCCGAAGAGCGAGGCGCACGAGGCGGCGTCTCCCAGCAGCACGACGCGGCCCTTCGACCAGCCGGGCATTCGCACCCGGCTGATGCTGTCGAAGTACAGCGCCTGCGAGGTGCGGAGCTTCTCGAGCAGCTCCGGCACGCGCCACCCGTCGTGCTGGTAGTGCCTCGCGATGAACGCGCGCGGGTCGTTGCCCACGCGCTCGCCGGTTCGAAAGATGAACGCCACCATCGGGTCGCCATGCACCGGGTGAATCGAGGTCAGGCGGTCGGGTCGGTTGTAGAGAAAGAGCTCGCCGTCGGTGGTCAGATTTTCGCCGAGCGGCATGGTGGCGAAGTACATGCCGAGGTGCTCCGCGAACTGGGCTTCGGAGCCGAACGCCAGCGCGCGCACCCGCGAGTGCAGCCCGTCGGCACCGACCACGAAGTCGAACCGCCGCGGCGGCGCATGCTGAAACGTCACTTCGACACCGCGCTCGTCCTGAGCGAGCGCGACGACGGTGTCTCCATACACGTATTCGGCCGTGTCCTGCGTCGGAGCAGCGAGCAGCCGCGCCAGTGTCGATCGCGGGAGCTCCATGTCTTTCATGTCGGCGGAGCGGTCGAACGCGTCGGTGTCGATGCGCGCCTGCACCGAGCCATCCTCGCGCAGGAGCGTCATCCACTTCCGGTGAACCCGAGCGGCGCGCAGGGCGGACTCGACGCCCATCTCACGAACCACTTCGACGGCGGGCCCACGAACGTCGACCGGCGGCCCACTCGATCGCGCGGCGTCGGAGCGCTCGACCACCGTCACCGCATGGCCCGCGCGAACCAGAAAGAACGCCAGCGTCGGTCCCGCCACGCCCGCGCCGGAAATCAGAACACTCGCCTGCGACATGGTGCCGCCTGACCATCGGTCAGTGAGCCGCCTTGGAGGTTGTACCCGCGGTCAGTCAAACGGCACACTCGACCGCGTGAAAGAGCCCGCAGATACCCGGACCCGAATTCTCGAAGCCGCGCTCAAGGCGTTCACCGAGCAGGGGTATCAAGGCACGTCGGTCAGAGCGCTCGCCGAGTCGGTCGGACTCACCAAGACCGCGGTGCTGTACCACTTCCCCGAGAAGAGCGACCTCGTGGCGGCGCTGGCCGAACCGATGCTGCTCGCGATGGAGGCCGCGGTCGCGGCGGCGAAGCTGCAGCCTGCGAAGAGCGCGCCCTGGCAACTGGTCGAGGGCCTGGTCGACGTCGGCATCACCCACCGCTACCTGTGGCGCATGAACGTGACCGACCTCGCGCTCTCGGCGACCCACTCTCGAGGGGGCTTCGAGCGCTTCAAGGTGATGATGCTCGAGGCCAATGCGATCGTGGCCGGCAAGCACCCGACGCTGGAAGACCGGGTGCGCGCGTCTCAGGTCATCGCGGCGCTGGGCGACCCGGTCGCCCTGTATGCAGACGAGCCGCCCGATGCGCTGCGCCGGGCCGTGCTCGCTGGCGCCCGGCGGCTGCTCGAACCTGCGGGCGCCCAGAAGCGGCCGCTCGAGCCGCGCCGGCGAGGCCGCAAGAGCTCGGTGACCGATGGGATGCGCAAGCACGCGCGCGCGCTGCACGCTCGCGGCGTCGCGGTCGACGAGATCGCCCGGCAGCTCGGCGTGTCGCGGGCGACGCTGTATCGGCATCTCAGAGAATTGTGAGACTTTTGTGAGATATTTGAGACGTCGGCAGCCGGGCCGGGGCGCCACGAGCTCGCCGCTACTCTCATTCTTCGCGCAGGCGCTTCGCGCGCTCCCGGTGCCAGCTGCGAAGGTACGGCTTGGCGGCAGCAAGCTGGTCCGCGTCGAGCAACGCGCGCGCCTCGGCGCTGGCCCTTTCATCGATGTCGGACGACTGGGGGTCCGAGTCCTCCAATTGCTGGGCGGCACGCGCCGCCTCGTCACTCGCGAACGCGGTGTCCGCGACCTGACCGCCGGTCGCATCGGCGAGCCTCACGCGCCGGTCGATGCGCGCACGCTCGGAGCGGTCCCATCGGCGGATCTCGATTCGCTCGAGCTGCTCGACCTGGCTCGCCGTGAGCCTCAGCTGCACGGCCAGCCGAAGCAGCACGTCGACCTCTGACCGCGGGAACTCTCCCTCGGCCGATCGCGCGGTGACGCAGACACAACCGAAGAGCAGCAAGAGCCCCAGGAGCGGGCGCATGAGATCCTCCTCCCTGGTGATACAGCTTAGAACGCCCGCTCGCCGGCGGGTCATGGCCGCGAGCGTCGGAGCATCGATGTGCGACTTCGTTTCGAGCTGCTCGGGTGCGGTGCTCGGGAACGACGGCCTCGTCGATGGGCGCTCGAAGAGACGGAAGACGGCGTGGTGCTTCAGCGGTACCTGAGCACGCCGGTCGGCGCGAACCAGGTGATGTCGCGCGGCGACGCGGCCCACAGCGCGTTCGCTCCGGTGCCCGTCACGAGCGTCGGCGTGAAGTAGCTGCCGTTGTACCAGTAGAGCGTGCCGCCGTACGTCGTGAACACGTCGCTGTCGGACGCGACGAAGAGCGAGTCGAGCGAGTTGAACCCGAGCACCGTGATGCGCGACCAGCTCGTGCCGTTGAAGTGCAGCACATAGCCGCCGTACCAGCCGTCGAGCGCCCACACGTTCGTCGGGCTGCTGCCGTGAATCTTCTGCGGGTAGAACGCAGGGCTCATCGTCACCGCGATGCGCGACCACGTCGCGCCGTCCCAGTGCAGGTACGCCCCCTGGTTGCCGAGCGCGTAGACGTCGCTCGCCGACGAGCCCCAGAGGTCGACCACGCCGCCGTTCATCGGAGCCGTCGCCGCCGACCAGGTGGCCCCGTCGAAGTGCAGAATGCCGCCCGCGGCGGTGCCGGCCCAGATGTCGGTCGGGCTCGCTCCCCACAGCGCGCGGAAGTTCGAGCCCGCGAACGTCGTCGCCACCGTGAGCGTCGCGCCGTCGAAGAAGTAGATGTGCCCCTGGTTCGTCGACGCCCAGACCTGCGTCGCCGACGCCGCCCAGAGGTCGGTGAGCGACTCGCCCGCGGCCAGCCCCGGCACCGGCGTCGTCGAGAACGTGCCCGCGTTCGGGTCGACCGTCACGATGCGGTCGACGCACGCCTCGAACGCCACGCTCGCGCTCACCACGCTCACCTCGTCGCAGCCCGACGGGAACAGCGGAGCGCTCAGGCGCGAGAGGCTTGCACCGTTCCACCTTGCGACCTGGCCGCCGCTGCCCGCGAACCACACGTCGCTCGTCGACGTGCCGTGAATGTCGTTGGGGCTGAAGCCGCCGTCGACGCAGCTCCACGAGCCGGTCGTGCGGTGCAGCGGGCAGTTGCGCGAGTACGTCGGCGACAGCCACAGGTCGTTGCCGGTCGCGCCCCAGATGGCGCCCAGCGAGTCGCTCGAGCTCACGCCCACCGGCTGGCCGCCGGCCCACGTGCCGCCGTCGAAGCGGTACACGACGGGGTACGAGCTGCCGCCGGTCGACGAGTTGTAATAGTAGCCGCTCGCCCAGACCTCCTGCGGCCCGAGGTCGAGCACGTGGTACAGCGTCACGTAGCTCGGCGTGCGGTTGACCCAGTCGAGCCCGTTGAACTGCCAGGTCTGGCTGCCGACCGCCCAGAGGTCGTTCGCCGAGGTGCCGGTCAGCATCGAGAGGCTGCCCGAGGTGCCGATGGGCGACGAGCTCCAGCTGGTGCCGCTCCAGCGGTGCTGCGTGCGGCTCGGCTGCAGCACGCGCACGTCGGTCGGCGAGAGGCCCCACACCGACTCGAAGTTCCCGCTGGTGCCCGCATCGGGCGCGGGCCGCGCCGACCAGCTCACGCCGTCGTAGCGAAGGAGCCTGCCGCCGGCGCCGACGGCCCAGACGTCGCTCGGGCCGCTCGCCCACAGGTCGTTGAGCGTCGCGGTCGTCGGCGACGGGCTCTTCGTCAGGCTCGTGCCGTTCCAATGCAGCAGGGTGCCGACCTCACCGGCGAACCAGACGTCGTTGGGCGCGACCGCGTGCACGGCGGTGAGGGTCTCGCCGCTGGGCTTCGGGTACTCCCACGACCAGCTGCCCGACCACGGCTGACCGCAGCGGTTCGGGGCTCCGGCGCCGCCGCACGTCTGGGGCATCGTGCACCCGCCGCAGCTCGGCGCGCGCTGCACGAGGCAGCGATCGCTGACCGTGGGCGTGCCACAGACGCCGCCGCCGAGGCTCGCGCACAGCTGGGCGTCGGTCTCGCCCGTGCAGCCGCAGACGTTCGCGCTGCCGCCGCCGCCGCACGTCTGGGGGTAGGGGCACGACGTGCCGCAGCTGGCGGTGCGCGAGACGCCGCAGTTGTCGGCCGACGTCACCGAGCCGCAGTTCGTGCCGAGGCGCGCGCAGAACTGCGCGTTCGTCTCGGGCGTGCAGCCGCACACGTTGGTGACGCCGCCGCCGCCGCACGTCTGGGCGCCGCCGCAGGTGCCGCACATCACGGTGACGGTCATGCCGCAGCCGTTCGCCGCCGAGAGCGCGCCGCAGTCTTTGCCCGCCTGCTGGCAGATGACCGCCGCGGTGCGCGGAGTGCAGCCGCACTGGTTCGCCATGCCGCCGCCGCCGCAGGTGTTGAAGCCCGTGCACGAGCCGCAGCTCGAGACGTTGCGCGTCTGGCCGCACGTGTCGGTGCCCGAGAGCGGGCCGCACGTCGCTCCGAGCCGCGCGCAGAACTGCGCGTTCGTTTCGCTCGGGCAGGTGCACTGGCCGGTCGCGGTGCACGTGTTCGGCATCACGCACGAGCCGCACGAGGCGACCGTGCGCGAGCGGCCGCAGTTGTCGACCGCGGTGAGCGCGCCGCAGCTTCTGCCGAGCCGCGTGCAGAGCTGAGCGTCGGTCTCAGAGGTGCAGCTGCACGTGTTGCCGGTGCAGGTGTTCGGCGTGGCGCAGGTGCCGCAGGCGACCGTGCGCGGGTTGTTGCAGTTGTCGTTCGCGTTGAGCGTGCCGCACGTCGCGTTCAGCCGCGCGCACAGCTGCGCGTTCGTCTCGGGCTGGCACACGCACGCGCCGCTCACGCAGACGAGCGACGACGAGCAGGTGCCGCACGAGGCGATGGTGCGCGTCGCGCCGCAGCGGTCGACGCGAGTCACCGAGCCGCAGACGCGGCTCGCGCCAGCGCAGAGCTCGGCGTCGGTCTCGGGCGTGCACCCCGTGCCGCCGGCCGTCGCGCTGCCTCCTGCGGTGCCGGTGCCGCCGGCCGTCGAGCCGCCGGCCGTGGGTGAGCCGCCGGCCGTGCCGGTGCCGCCCGCGGAGCCCGCGCCGCCCGCCGCGCCCGAGCCGCCGCCGCCGCCGCCGAAGCCGCACCGCAGGTCGGCGCCGCAGACCTGCCCCTGCACGCAGACGTCGCACGCGGCCCCGGGCGCGCCGCAGGCCTCGACGGCGTTGCCGGGCCAGCACACGCCCTCGCGGCAGCAGCCGCCACAGGTGGCGCGGCACTGCTCCTGGGGGTCGGTGGTGCCGCAAGCGAGCAGGAGCAGAAGGAGAAGTGCGTGAGGGGTGCGCATGGCGCATGGTGTGTGGCGACAGCCCGCACCTTTTTTGGACCCGCTCCGTCCCCTCGGTATGGGAACAGACGGCGTCACCTCGACACGAAGAGTCCGGTCGACCACCTCAGGCTCGACCTCCGGCGTGAACACGCAGCTGCCGGTGCGCGGGAAGGGCTTCAAGACGTACGCCGCGCGGTGGAGGCAGTACGGCACGCAGCGAACGGTGCAGTCGCTGCAGCGCATCGCGGCCCGGTACAACGAGAGCACCGGCAAGACGCTCGAGCTGGGCAGCATGTCGAAGAAGGGCGGCGGCTACATGCCGCCGCACAGCTCGCACCGGAAGGGCATCGACACGGACATTCGCCCGCCGTCGAAGAACGGAGGCCCGACGACGTGGCGGTCGAGCTCGTACGACCGCGCCGCGACGCGAAAGCTGATCGCCGAGGTGCGCCGCGAGAACCCGAACGCGAAGATTCTGTTCAACGACCCCGTGCTGATCCGCGAGGGGCTGACCCGGCCGTACAAGGGGCACGACAACCACCTGCACGTGAGCCTGCGATGACGAACGACGAGCTGCGCGCCGACCTGCTCGCCGACCCTTCGACCGCCGACCTCGCCGAGGAGCAGGGCTTGACCGTCGACGAGTACGTCGCCGAGACGCTGCGCTACCTCGACGACCCCGACCGCGGCTTCTGCGGCGGCCGCGACGGCCCCGACTGCGAAGAGGGCCACGAAGAGCGGGGCAGCGCGTTCGAAGGGGCGGTGGTGGCGCCGCTGCCGGGCGTGCGGCCGGGCGAGGGGCTCGCGTCGTGTGCCGCGCCGCTGCCGCGCAAGCTCGGGCTCGTGCGGGGCTAGAGATGCAGGCCTCAGCCCGGCGCCTGGTTGACCGCGGTGAGCACCAGCAGGCCGACGAGATCGGCGCCGATGCGCGGCTCCTGACCTGCGTCGTCGTTCTTCAGGGCGAAGGCGACGTAGCCGGCGACCGATGCGGCGTCGACCAGCAGGTGCTCACCTTGCCGATGACCCACGGCGCCGCGAAGCGCCTGCAGCAGGTAGTGGGTGAACAACCCGTGGCCGAGCGCACGGCGCTCGACGGCTTTCTGATCAGCGTCGGCCGCCGCGAGGCACAGCCACCCTGAACGGTGCGACGTGAGGAGCCGACTCAGGTCGCCGTCACCCTTCGAGTGCGGCTGGCCGAGGTGACACGCGTCGAGCAGCTGAATGACGCGGGCCCGCGTGTCGAGCAGCTTGCGCACGTCCTCGATGGGCACGCCCCCGCGACCTCCCGGCCTCCACTCCGACGTCGCCAGCGCCGCGGAGGCGCCCAGGCGACAGCCGTGACCCGAGTAGAAGAGGACGGCGACGTCGGCGGGGCCGAGGCCCTGCGAGAGCCACGTGAGCGCTTCACGAACCTGCTCGACGCTGACCCGACCGGTGAGCGTGCGCCGTTCGTCGAAGCCTCCGTAGTCGCGGAGCACCTGGTCGACGTCTGCCGCATCGGCCTTCGAGAAGTTGAGGTCGGGCAGGTCCGACTCGTCGTCGTATTCGGCGATGCCGATGCAGAGCGCGCGGCGCCGGCCCTCGCCGCGGGCCGCGAGGGGGGCGGGCTGCGACGGGCGCGCCGGCGCCGCCGGCTTCGAGGGCGTGCCGATGAGCCGGTGGAGCTCGGCCAGCTTCTCGGGTTCGAACCCGCCGAGCCCGACGACGGCCTCGAGGAGCTTGCGCAGCGCCGTCGAGCCGTCGGAGGTGGAGCCCTCAGTCTCGCAATGCAGCACGATGTTGAGCACGAAGTCGTCGGCCTTGTTCGACCACGTGATGCCGTGCTGGTTGGGAATCTCGCTCATCGCGATGAGCTTTCTCAGCTGCGGCCAGGGGTCATAGGGAGGCACCCGCTCGAGGATCAGCGCGCAGAGGCGCCGTCGGTCATTGGGGGACATTGACGATCTCGGCGATCTTCTCGTCGCGGTCGGGCGCCTGAGACCCGAGCAGCTCGGCGAGCAGCTTGACTTGGGGGCGCTTCTCGCCGGCGACGGTGAGCACCGGGCCCAGGTCGACCGACCGCGTGAGCCTGGGCAGCAGGCTGAGGAGCTGCTTCCCCGCCGCGCGCAGGGCGGCGGCGTCGCGCGCGCTGATCCACTGCAGCGCCGCCACGAAGACCTGCAGCACGAGGTTCGGCGGCGCCGGGTTGAAGAGCGCTCTGCTGCCGTGCAGAAACGCGAGCTCGTAGCCAGACATCGCCGCGACGGTCGAGCCCGGCAGCTGCCCTTGCGGCTCCTTGAGGACGAGCTCGAAGGTGCTGCGATCGAGCTTCGCGGCGAGGCTTCGAAGCACGTTGTGGATGTCGGCGTACGCCGCTTCGTCGCCCTTCTCGGCGGCGCGCGCGAGCCCCTTTCGCGCGAGCGCGATCGCATCGGCGGGCGGCTCGTTCGAGCTCAATGCTGCGGCGACCACGCCGACATAGGCGCTCACCTCGCGCTCCCACGTCTCTTTGCTCACGGCCGCGGCAGTGGCGGTGCTCTGCCACAGCTTGACCTGCTCGCCGAGGGGTTGCTTGAGCAGGCCGGCGAGCTTGGCGGCGGCTCGCCACGTTTCGACCGAGTACGCGTCGCGCGGTGCGGCGTTGTTCGACGCGACCAGGTGTGGGAGCACCCACCGTGCAGTGCCGACCTCGTCGCTGATGACGGCATCGAGCACCTGGCTGACCACCTTCTCGCCGGCCTTCTTCGCTCGCAGCAGATCGAGCAGCTGAAGCAGGTAGCTGGCCGCTCGGTCACCGCTGTCGGGCCGAGGGTCGGCGAGCTCGAGCCGCGTGAGCTGCGCGAGGTTCCACGACTGACTTCCCGCGTCGTCATCGGCGGTGTTCAGCTCCCGTCGCGCGAGCAGGGCGTTGCGGGCCTTGTCGCGGTCCGTCTTCAAGTAGACGAGCGCGAGCTGCCCGAGGACGTGCTGCTCGACCTTTCGGTGCCCGAGCTTGCGCGCCACGACGAGGCGCTCCTCGAGCGGCTCTGCTGGGGGCTTCTTGAGACGGGCAAGGAGCGCCCTCCAGACGTCGATGCCGTTGATCTCTTCGTCCTCCATGTGCTCGGTCGTGGCGATGCTGAGAGACTCTTCGACGAGCGTCAGCTGCTGCTCGGCAGACGCGGTGATCTTCGCGAGCGTACGCAGCCGCACCGGGAGCGCGCGGGCGCGGCCCGCCAGGCGCTCTTTCTCAATCGAGGCGCTCAGCTCCTCCAAGCGGGCGGCTCCGTCGAGGCAGTCGACCGCCGCGACCAGCGCGACGGTCTCGTCGTCCTCGGCGTTCGCGCCGTGTGCGTTCGCGGCCGCCTTGCGGTACCACACGAGCGCCTCGGCCCGGTTCTTCTCGGCCCACCAGGCTTCGCCGTGTTGGTACTGAAGCCTCGCGATCGTCGCGAGCGCGTTGTCGTCGTCGCCGGAGTTGGCCTCGTGCCACCCAATCAGCTCTTTCAACGTCTGACGCTCGCGCTCGTAGTCGCGGTGGGCGTGCAGCATCTTCGCGAGCCCGCCGAGCACGCTGCCGACGTCGCGCTCGCTGTCGAGTTGACGGAGCACCTCGATCGCACCCCGTGCCGCCGCGACCATCTTCTCGGTCTCGCCCTCGACGGCGCCCCACGCGTTCGCGGCGTTCACGAGCGCGACGTAGCGACTCTCGCGGCGGTCGGCGTGCGGCGTCGCGTCGGCGAGCTTCTGCCACAGCTCTGCGCGCTCCCGGTCGTCCGACGGAGGGCTCGAAGCGGCGATGAGCGTACGCGCGTCGAGCTCTGCGACCTTCTGCTCGAGCTCGAGCATCGCGGCCGCAGTGCGGCGGGGGTCGGGGCCCGCGAGCCACTCGGCGAACCGCGCGAGCTTGGGAGCTCGGCTCACCTGAGCCCGCAGCAGGTCGAGCTGGCTGCCCCGGCTGCCCCGAGCCATCTCGACCGCCTGAAGCCAGCACGAGAACCGGGTGCGGCGTACATCGTCTTGCTCGATCTCGACCAGGCGCTGCAGCTCGCGGCTCGCGACGTCGAGCTTCTTGTCGGCGATGGCGCCCCAGACCCCGATCGCGGTGAGCGTCGGGTTCGTCTCGGCGAGCGTGCCCGACGATGCGTTGGCGAGCACGACCGGCAGGTCGGTCGTCAGTCGCGCGTCGTACAGGCGGAGCAGGGTTCGGTCTGCGACGGACTTGCGCAGCAGAGGCCACGGCGACTGCTCGGCGAGCTTCGCCGCGTCGACGAGGGCGCTCGGGCTCGCGATGTCGCGGAGCACGCCGATGGCGCTGGTGACGAGGCCGGCCTTGAGCAGCGACTGGGCGGCGCGGTTTCGCTTCGCGTCGTCGGGCGCGGCGCCGAGGCCCGCCTCGAGCCGTTCGACGTAGGCGAGCTCGGCTTCGCTCTTCGCCTTCGCCCGCAGCGCGCTCAGCTCTTTGTGCGCTTCGCTGCCTCCCCGGTGGCGAAGGCGCCACGCGGCGAGCAGAAAGTCGTCGGTGGCCGGGGTGATGGGGCGCTCGGCGAGCTCGACCGCCTGCTGAATGCGCCGGCGGTCGGTGTCGAAGGCCTTGACCGACTCGAGCAGCCAGGGCGTCTGAGTCGCGAGCTCTTCGAGCTTCTCTTCGCGGTGACGCAAGACGCGTCTGAGCCCGTCTGCGTGGTCGATCTGCCCATGGAGGTCGGCGAGCAGGACTACGTGGGCGAGCAGGCGCGGCGAGACCTCTTGTGAGAGCGCTTTCGCCGAGACGCCGTCGACGAGCACGTTCGCGCGCGAGAGGGCCACGTCGGCGCCGCGCTCGTCGCCGAGCATGAGCTCGCGCGCCGCGATCGCGAGGTCGAGGCTGAAGAGCATCGAGACTCGGCCCTCTCGAGCGGGCCACAGCTCGACGGCGGGCTGGAAGGGTCTCTGCACGGGGGTGGCCCACGCGAGCGCCACGTTCCACTGGCCGGCAGACACGTCGAACACCCTGAGCAGCGGCTCGAAGTCGAGCTCGATGAGGACCCGGCGGTCGCCGCGGTTGGCCTCGGCTCTCACGTTCGCGTGGGTTCGCGCCGGTTCGGTCTGTTTGAAGTAGTCTTCGCGCGCAGCCTGGAGCTCGGCGAGCGCGGCGGCAGGGTCACCTCGCGAGTCTTCGACGCGGGCGGCGATGAGGTGCAGGTAGACTCGCCATTCGGGGGCAGACTTCATCGCGTCATCGAGGGCCGAGCGGGCCTGGGTCGCGGCGCCGTGATCGGCGAGGACCTGCGCGCTCTTGGCGACCATCAACGGGTTCATCGGCGCGAGCCGGGTGTTGGCGGCGACGGTGCGGGCCCTGTTCCACGTGACGGTGGCGGGCGTGTCGTCGCCGAGGGCCTCGAGGAGCTGGGCCTTCGCAGCGCTGAGGGCGACGTACAGCTCGTCTTCGCGGTTCGCCGCGTCGAGCGCGCGGTCGAAGGCAGGCAGCGCGCCCCGCAAGATGGGGTCACGCGACGCGCTCGAGGTCACGGGCATGCCCTGGCTCGCTGCGCGCGCGATCGAGCTGTCGAAGCCGCGGGCGATGAGGGTGAAGGCTGCGAGCCAACGGGTGCTGGCCTCGCCTTGACCGCTGAGGGTCTCGATGAGGGCAGAATCGGCGGGCTCTTTGGCGACGTACTCGTGCAGCATCGACGTGAGTGAGCCCGCGAGCTGAAGCCAGGGCTCCTTCGCGTTCGCGTCGGCCAGGGGCACCGACGCCTGAATCACCTCGAGAGAGTGGTAGAGCCACCAATCGACGCTGCCGTGCGGAACGGTCTTGAGGTTCGTGTCGACGACGCGGTCGACGATGGCGTCGGCCTTCGCGAGGAGCTCGGCGGGGAGCTTCGAGTCGGGCGACACGAGCTTCTTCCCCAGCAAGAAGCCGGCGTCGAGCAACGTGGCGTGAGCGAGGTGCACGGCGCGGCCGATGGCTCCGTCGCTGCCCGAGGCGAGCTCGAGCTGCGCGAGCTCTTCGTCGATCGCCATCGCTGCAGTTCCTGGCGAGAGCCTCGCCGCGCGCATGTCGAGGCCGGTGAGCGCGGCCTTGTTGAGCGTCTTGAGCAGCGCGTTCACGTCGGCGAGCTGCTGCGGGGTCATCGACGGCCGCAGCCCCTCGACGGCGGCGAGCAGGGTCTTCTCGGCCTGCTTCAAGGCTTCGCGCGCTCCGTCGTGTTGATCCGAGAGCGAGAGCCCGACTGCCCGCATGTAGCCGGGCAGAATTCTCACCACCTGATCGAAGGCCGAGCCATCAGAGGGGATTCGCGCGAGCCCCGTGAGGGCCCGCTGCGCTTTCTGAGCGCCGGCTGCCGGGCGCTGCTGAAAGAGGTGAACACCTGACGCCGCGATCTGCAGGCACGCGGCGATGTACTGGAACTCCGTAGACGAGTTCTGCTCGAGCTTGCCCGAGACCTCGTCGACCCACTTCGTCGCGCTCTCGAGCATCGACGGGTCGTTCAGCAGCATGGGCAGAAAGGGAGAGAGGGTCATGAAGCCCTGCACGAGATCGAGCGGGTCGAGGCTCTCACCGGGGCGCGAGATCGCGGGGCTGGCGATGTGGTCGACGAGCTTTCGGAAGGGCTGGTGCTCCTTGAACGGGCTCATGAAGTTGAGCCGGAGCAGGCCGAGCATGCGCGCGATGCGCCGGCCGGTCGCGCCCGCCGCGGCCTCGCTCCTGACGCTGGCCTCGATGGCCGGCAGCACCGCGGGGAAGCGGCTGCTCCACTCGGCTTCGGTCAACAGGCCCTCGGGGCGCGTGGCCGCGTCGGGAAAGAGAATGGCCGTCGCGACGGGGGTGACGAGCGGCAGCGGCGAGCGCTCGAGCTGGGTCAGCGCCGCGATGAGCGCGGGGCGCGCCTCGGCCTTCGAGCCCGTCACGGCGCGGGCTGCGTCGAGGAGCAGCAACAGCTCTGCGTTGTTGCTGCGCTCAGCGTACGAGACGGCGGCGGGCAGCTCTTTGCCGGTGGGCATCGTGATCGGCCCGGTCGGCAGGCTGGGGTTCTTCGAGTCCTTCTCGCGCAGCCAGTCGGTCACACTCTTCATGCCCGGGCCGCTCGACATCGACGTCGACGAGTGCTGCTCGGCGACGTCGCGCTGCTTCCCGGCCATCGAGAACAGGCCCACTGCGCGGGTACGGGCCGCTGCGATGGCGGCCGCAGACACGAGCTCGAGGTGCCGTCTCGGGCCGGCCGGCAGCCGCGGCAGCTCTTCTTTGAGCTCTTGAGGTGGCCAGGGCTTGAGCGAGCCGAGGCGGACACTCTCGAGCAGAGACGCCCACAGGCCAGCGCTGACTCCGCCGGGAGCGGCCTTGAGATCTTCGATGACGGCCCGTTCGAGTCGAGCCGTCTCGGCGTCGCCGAAGAGCACGGCGGCGAGGTACGCAGCGAGCGCGACATCGGACCTGAGCTCGCAGTGCCCGCACGCCTGTTCGGCGGCGCGCAAGTGGTTCAGCGCGCGGCCATAGTCGAGCTCCCTGAGCTTTCTTTCGGCCTCGCGCATCAGCACGGCCGCCTTGACGTAGCTGAGGGCCTTCGTGGGCTGATCTGGCGGCGAGAACCACTGCCCGAGCTCGAGGGGAGTGCCCGTGACGCGATGGAGCGTGGTGCTCGCGGCGCCCAGCTCCCACTGATTGGGTGCCACCTCGCGAACGACGGCCGTCGCCCCGCTCGAGGCGGCGATGGCCCACGTGAGAGGAACGGGCCCGTTGCCCGAGCCGGGGAAGGAGCCATCGACCACGGTCACGTGGGCGCCGGCCGACTTCAGCTCCTTGGCGAGCGCCGCCGCGTCGTCGCCGGTTCCCCAGACGACGACCATGTCCTCCCACTTTTCGACGGGGTATGGCTTCGCGGCACGAAACGCCGCGCGCATCTCTTGGTGGGTGACCCAGGCCGGGAGCGCGAGCTCAGGGTCGAGCGAGCGCACCCACGAGAACAGGGGAGTGAGGTCTTTCGACGTCGCGCTCGAGTCGAGCAGCGACGCTCGCAAGAGACCGGCCGCTGCCGCACGGCGCTGCTCCCAACCCTCGTGGGCGAGCGCCAGGCACAGGGCCGGAGCGTCGGGGCTCTTCGCGCTCGCCGCACGCTCGCACTCGAGGGCGCCCGCGGGCAGGTGGTAGCGCAGCTCCCACCAGATGGTGGCGCCGACCATCGCGAGCAGTATTGCGATCGCGACTGCGCCGCTGGCGTCGAGGTGTCTGAAGAAGTCGCGCACGGGGCGACGCTTCATGCGCTCGAGCGTGCGAGCGATGGCCTCGAGTGCGGGCCCCCGCAGCGCCGTGTTTCCGAGCATCGAAAAGCCGTCGGCGAGCAGCTCGAGCGCGTGCTTGCCGTCGGGCTGCCAGCCGAGGGTCTCGCAGTGGCGCACCAGGTGGACGCACTGGTCTCGTACGCTGCCGGCCTCGAGCAGCGTCAGCTTGGGGATTCCGGCCGCGAGAACGAACGCGCGGACCTCGGAGATCGACTTGAACTGGAACTGCTCGAACAGGTACTCGTCAACGGGCTTGAGTGACATGCGGTCTCCTCAGAGCGGGTTCCACTCGCCGGCGGTGTGCTGAAACTGCGCGAGCGCGCCTCGCTGCCACTGGTTGAGGCTCGCGTGCGCGCCCTGAGCGTTCTTCTCGAGCTGCACCCACGTCGGCCGCAGGGCACCGGCGGCAGAGTTGTCGCGCAGGCTCTCGTAGAAGGTCTTCCACTCGGCGGCGGGCGCCTGTGACGAGGGAAGGGCGAGCAGCAGGCCCCACGTGCCGGAGTTGAGGTAGAGGCCCGAGTCGACCTCGTACCCCTTCGCGGCGTGCGTGTGCCCGTGCACGACGGCGTGGAACCCGCGGGCGAGCAGGGCGCGCGTGTGCTCGAGCGCCGAGTCGGGGCGTGCGACGTCGTAGTAACCGTCTTCGGCAGAGACCTCGCGGAGCTCGGCGATGAGCTCGTCGACCGATCGCTCGTCGTCGCCCTTGGAGTCGTCGCCGGTGAGCCGCTCGAGCCAGGTCGCGAAGCGGTCTCGCTCGCCCTTGTATGCGTCGCCGGGCTTCGCGAACGCCATGCGGACCTCGCGCGACTTCGCCGCCGCGAGGTGTTGGAGCTGAGCCGCGAACTTCACCCGCTTGCGCCAGCCGAGAAACGAGGCGAGCAGGGGGAAGACCGCCTCTCGCTCGGGCTTCAGCAGCTCGACCCACGCTCGGCCCTCGCGCCGCATGGGGGTCACGAAGCCGTTGACGAGGTGGCTGCCCGGCGGGAGCTCGAAGCGGGCCTCGAAGCCGCGAGACGCGAGCCGGACGAACTCGCCGAGCAGGCCGTGCTCGATCTTGTTCCATGGGTCGATGGCGTCACCGTGCTCGACGAGCACGCGCGCCGAGCCGACCTGGAGCGCGAGGCCCTCACCATTGACGAGCCACCCACCGGCGCGGCCCAGCCCGAGGCGCTTGTCGAACACCTCGCGAACCGCGGGCAGGGCGAGCTCTGGGTCGTGGTTTCCGGCCTGGATGAGCACGCGATGCCGACCGCCGGCGCAGAGCCGCTCGAGCGCCGACATCACCTCGTCATGCTGCTGGAGGATCTGCCCGGCGAGCTCGACCGCGCGTGTCTCGTCGAACGTGCTCGACGGCGCAGCCGCGCCAGGAGGGACGAGAAAGTCGAAGGCGTCGCCGGCGAGCACGAGCGTCGACGGCACGTCGGCCAACCCCCGCAAGAAGTCGGTGAGCTCTGCGTCGGCCTGAAACAAGCCTTCACCGCGCAGCGCGCTGAGGTGAAGATCGCTGATGACGACCGCGCGCTCGGTGCTTACGGCGTGCATGCATCCCTCCCCCGAATGGCCTTCCCGAAACGGCAGGCGCGGATGAAACCAGAAAAATCAGCGACTCGTCACCTCTACACTTTTCAGCCGACTCTTGATGCCTCAAGTGTTCGAGTACACTCGTCAATTCGTGACGCGGTGGGCACGGAGCTCGACGGGTTTCCCTCGCGGCGGTTCGCTTCTGCGCGTTAGGGCAATGGGGTGGAGCACATCGCCCCAGAGTCTCTCTCGCTCGCGCGCTTTCTTCGTGAACACCGCGATCAGGTGGTCGAGACCTGGCTGCGCGAGGTGCGGCACCTGTCGCACGCGCAAGGGCTCTCGAAGCCGGCGCTGTACGACCACATCCCCCGGCTGTTGGCCGCGCTCACCGAGAGCCTCGACGCGGCCGCCGCCGGCGCTTCGCCGCGCATCTCGACCGACGCGCCGAACGAGCACGCGCTCGACCGACTCGACCTGGGCTTCGACCTGCGCGAGGTGATCGCCGAGTACGCGGTGCTGCGCCGGGTCATCGAGCAGCTGTGGGAGAAGGCGAAGCCGCCCGAGCAGGAAGAGGGCGAGTACCGACTGCTCGACCGCACCATCGACGAGGCGATCGCCATCTCGGTCGACCGCTTCACGGCGACCCGCGAGCGCACGCTGACGGCGGTCGACCGCATCTCGGCGGCGGCCTTCGAGAGCGGCAACCTCGACGCGTTTCTGCCGCGGCTCCTCGATGCGCTGATGCAGACCACCGAGTCGGTCGATTCGGTCGTGCTGCTGCTGCTCGCCGACGGAAAGCTCGTGGTGCGCGCCTCGGCGGGGCTGCCCGAGCGCCAGCTCGAGGGCGTCTCGATTCGGGTCGGTGACGGCTTCGAGGGCTCGGTCGTCGCCGACGCCGGCGTGAAGGAGCTGCGCGACGCCTCGGCAGAGTCGTCGGTGCGGCTCGACGCGATTCGCAGGCAGGCCACGCGGGCGCTGTTCGCGCTGCCCCTCACGTCGAGCGGCGCCGTGCTCGGCGTCGCCATGATGGGCTCGAAGACCGCGTTCGAGTTCTCGCGCGAAGACCGCATTCTCTTTCGCGCGATGGCGAACCGAGCGACGTCGCTCATCATTCAGCACCAGCTGCTCGAGAAGCAGCAAGAGACGCACGCGCAGCTCGACACACTGCTCTCGGTGTCGCCGATCGGCGTCGCGTTCATCGATCGCGATCAGCGCTACGTGCGCATCAACGAGGCGCTCGCGCGAGCGAATGGAGTCCCGGTCGAGGCGCACCTGGGCCGCACCGTGCGCGAGGTGCTCGGCGAGCGCGGCGAGCGCGTCTCGCAGTTGCTCCAGACGGTGCTCGAGACCGGCAGGCCGCTGCTCGACCTGCAGTTCCGCGTCGCGCCGCCGGCGACGCCGAACGAGATGCGCGAGTGGCGCTCGAACTTCTTCCCGGTGCACGACGTGCGCGGCGAGATCACGGGAATCGGCGTCACGGTCGTCGAAGAGACCGATCGCGTGCGCGCGACCGAGCAGGCGCAGCTGCGGGCCGCCGAGCTCGACGCGGTGCTCCACGCGATTCCCGAGGCGGTCTGCGATTCGGCCGGGGTGAAGCTCGCGAACCGGGCCGCCCTGGCGATGCTGGGCCTCGACGGCGGCTTCGAGCAGCGGCCCATTCCGTTGAAGGAGCTCACCGACCGCCTGCAGGTGCGCGACCTCGCGACGGGTGAGCGAAGCCCGGCAGAGGATCAGGCGTTCGCGCGGGCGCTGCGCGGCGAGGTGAGCGACCGCGAGGTGCTGCTGGTGCACCAGAAGACCGGCAAAGAGGTCGCGATTCGCATGCACGGGGCGCCGGTGCGCATCGGCGGGGCGCTGATCGGCGGCGTCGTGGTGCTGAGCGACATCACCGGGCGCAAGCACGCCGAGGCCGAGCAGCGGCGCGCCGAAGACTTTCGCGAGCACTTCCTCGGCGTGCTCGGGCACGATCTGCGCAACCCGCTCTCGGCGATACGCGCGACCGCTCAGCTCTTGCAGCGGCGCGCGCCCGACCCGGCGCAAGACCGGGCGCTGCGCCGGCTGCTCGGCGCCGCCGATCGCATGGCACGCATGATCTCGGACATTCTCGACTTCGCGCGAGGCCGCCTGGGCGGCGGCTTCCCCATCAAGCGCGGCCCGGTCGATCTCTACGAGGTCGTGCGCATGGTCACCGACGAGCTCAAGGTCGCGCACGTCGGCGGTGACGTTCAGCTGGCGCTGACCGGCGACGGCCGGGGCGACTGGGACGGCGATCGCATCGCGCAGGTCATCTCGAACCTGTGCGGCAACGCGCTCGAGCACGGGGCCCCCGGGACGCCCGTCATCATTCGCGGCCGCGGCGAGGCCGACGGCGTGCGCCTCGAGATCGAGAATGCAGGAGAGCCGATTCCTGCCGCGCAGCTGCCGGGCCTCTTCGAGCCGATGCGGCAGGCGGTGGGCTCGCGGGGCTCGGGGCTCGGCCTCGGCCTGTGGATCGCGAGGCAGATCGTGGTGGCGCACGGCGGCACGCTCGACGCGAGCTCGGACCCGGCGCGAACGGTGTTCGCGGTGCGCCTGCCGCGCAGCTGACGTCAGCCGACGAGCCCGAGCCACTCGGGGTGCTGCACGGTGCCGTCGAACTGCTCGGTGGTCTTGAAGGCCTCGAGCGCTCCGTCTTTGGCGGCCTGCAGCGAGCGCTGGAGCAGGGCGGCCCTCTGCACGTCGTCCATCGGGGTGAAGCCGACGGCGACGCGCAGCGCCTGGTCGAGCACCTCTTCGCTGTCGCAGCCGGTGATGGTGACGTCGGCGCCGGCGCTCATCGCGTAGCGCAGGCACTCTTCGGCGCCGGCGAGCTGGGCGCGCACGATGGCGCCCGACGCGAGCGGCTTCATGCCGAGCACGCCGATGCCCTCGGCCTTGAGCCGCGGCAGCACGGTGCGCTCGAAGCTCTTGAAGTGGTGGTCGAGCACGTTGATGGGCATCTGCACGGTGTCGAACTTCACGCCGGCCTTGGCCGCGGCGTCGAGCACGGCGAGGTGAATCGCGGGGTCCTTGTGGCCGGTGAAGCCGATGAAGCGCACCTTGCCGGCCTTGCGCGCCTCGAACAGGGCCTCGATCGAGCCGCCGGAAGCGAAGACGCGCGACGGGTCTTCGGGGCGGATCATCTCGTGGAGCTGCACGAGGTCGATGACGTCGGTGCGCAGGCGCTCGAGCGACTCGTCGAGCTGCTTCAGCGCCGACGGCTTCGTCTGGCCGTCGAGCTTGGTCATGACGAAGGCGTCTCTGCGGCGGGCCCAGAGCGCGTTGCCGAGCCGGCGCTCGCTCTCGCCGTCGTGGTAGTCCCAGCAGTTGTCGAAGAAGGTGACGCCGTGGTCGAGCGCCTTGTGCACGATGCGCGTCGAGACGGCGGCGTCTTGGGGGATGCCGAGGTGGTAGCCGCCGATGCCGAGCAGCGAGACCTCGACGCCGGTCGAGCCGAGCTTGCGCTTCGCGACGGTGTCGCCCGGCGCCGGGCCCGTCGAGCGGTGGCAGGCGGCGAGGGTCAGCAGCGGCAGCGACTCGAGCAGGGTGCGGCGAGAGCAGTGACCGAACATGGGGCCCATGCGTCACGGTCGTGCGCGCGGGGTGCCACGCAATCGCCTGAGTGTTACCGGCCGGTGCTCACGCGGGGTCGTACAGCCCTCGAAGAGCGCGGAGCGCCGGGTCCTTCTGCTTGAAGGCGTCGACGGCGCTCCATGGACTGGGCCCACGAGTCGGCGAAGCCTTCGGTGACGTCGTGGTCGAGGTCGTGATCGGCCTTGGCGTACTCGCCGGCGGAGTTGCCGTCGGACTTCGCGGCCTCGTCCCCCCGCTCGGCGTGCCCGTGCTGACCGCGCGGTCGATCGCTTCGCGCCGGCGCCTGGTCGGGGCGTCGTCGACGAGCCGCCGCCGTCGTCGGGAATCGCTCGAGCGTCGACGGGGTCTCGCGGGCGTGCGCCTTCAGCGCGGCGTTGCGTCGAGCTGGCGGCCATCACGAAGCGTCACACCGCTGCTGCGACTCACTGCACGCGCAGCCGGAACAACCCGGAATTCGCTCCGGTGAAGCCCTCGACGACGAGCCAGTAGGTCGTGCCGGGCATGGCCTGCCACGTGAGCGACTCGGCGACGCCGGCGCCCGACGAGTCGTCGAGCGCGACGCACGACGCGGGGGCGCATGTGCCCTCGAGGCGGGCGAGCGCGATGTCGAAGCCCGTCTCGGGCTGCACGGTGGCGGTGACCGACTGCGCCGCCGCGCCCGTGAAGGTGAACGCGTAGACGAGATCGTTGCCGGTCAGCGGCACCCCCGTGCACGCCATCGCGTAGGGCGGCATCGACTGCGACGAGTAGTTGTTCGCCGACAGCCGGGTGGTGTCGACGATGGAGTTGTCGGCCATCGCCGTGCTCAGGGTGATGGAGCGCGCGCTCGCGCATGTGTCGTTCGGCGGAGCGCCGATGCGGCCGTCGAGGCGGAAGTCGCCGCCGGTGCCGTCGTTGTCGACGCCGAGCGAGTACGTGCCGGCGAGCTGCTGCACGGTGACGCCCGACGGCTGGCCGCCGTTGCCGGCCGCGTTGCAGGCGAGCTGCGTCGGGCCACCGCACGTGGCCTCGAGGTACACGACCGAGCGGTGCGGCGTGACCGGAGTCACCGCGAGCGTCACCGGCAGCGCGCCGCCGTCGGCCGAGCCCGCATCGAGCGTGTACGAGTAGAAGAGGTCTCGGCCCGCATTGCGCGCCTGCGCGAGGCACGTCGGGTTCGGCCCGGCCATGTTGTCGTTCGTCGCGAACTGCGTCGAGCCGGTCAGCGTGAACGTCGGGTTCGCGAGGTCCCACCCGGTGATGGCGGCGGCGGTCATGCACGTGTCGTTCGGCGGCGGCGGCGTCGGCGCGGCCAGCTCGACCGCGATGTCGAAGGCGCCGCGCGCCTGGGCGCTCGGGCCGTCGACCCAGACCGCGTAGGTGCCCGGCTGAAGCCGCCGCAGCGTCGCCTGCACCGGGCTCGTGCCCATCGCCGCGGCGCACGCGAGCTCGTTCACCGCGGTGCCGACCGCACACTGCGCGAACGGCCGCACGTAGACGACCGGGCTGAGCGCGCTGCCCGCGTGCGGCGTCACGCGCACCGTGACGTCTTGCAGCGCCGCGGTGGTGAACTGGTAGAGCACGTCGAAGCCGAAGTCACCGGCGCCGGCCGAGCACGTCGGCGACGCGTCGTTCGGGGCGTTGTTGTTGGTCGCTCCCGCGGTGGTGCCGCTGGCGAGCGCGGTGCCTCCGTCGAACGCGAGCACCTCGGCGGCGGCGCACGCGTCGTTCAGCGGCACGGGCGCAGTCGGCGCGGTGCGCACGTCGAGGTCGAAGCGGCCGGCGCTCGAGAACTGCGAATCGACCCACAGCCAGTACGTGCCGGCGGGCTGGTTGATGAGCGTGCCCGAGAGGGCCTGCCCGGCCGCGGGCGGCACGAGGCACGCGACCTCGTCGGCCACGGCCGTGCTGGTGCACGCGTTGCGGCGCAGGTAGACGACGGGCGAAAGCCCGCTGCCGGCCGGCGGCGTCACCGAGAAGTCGACGTCCGAGGCGACGGTCGTCGTGTACGAGTAGACGACGTCGTTGCCGGTCTGCTTCGCGCTCATCGAGCACGTGGGGTTCGGGTCGGCCACCATGTTGCCGTTCGTCGCCTGCGTGGTGTCGGACGAGACGCGCGCGCTGCCGGCGTCGACGTCGAGCGCGAGGGCCGTGGCGCACGTGTCGTTCGTGGGAGCCGGCGTGCCGGGCCGCGAGAGCACCGTGAGGTCGAAGCGCCCGATCGAGCCCGTGACGGCGTCGACCCACACCCAGTACGTGCCGGGCTGCTGGTTGAGCAGCGAGAGGCTCGCGCTCTGGCCGCCGTTCGCCTGCGCCTGGCACGCGACCTGGTCGGCGACGGCGGTGCTGTTGCACATCGTGCGGCGAATCGAGATGACGGGCGCGAGCGTGCTGCCCATCTGCGGCGTGACCGTGAAGACGAGGTCGGCGGCCGCGGTGAGCGTGTACGTGTAGACGACGTCGCGGCCGCTCGCGCGCGCGCTGGTCGAGCAGCTCGGCGTCGGGTCTGTGGCCATGCCGCTGTTGGTGGCCAGCGTGTTGTCGCCGCTGACGGTGAGCAGGGTGCCGCCGTCGACCGCGGTGCCGCTCGCGAGGTTGAGCACGGTGGCTGTCGCGCACTCGTCGTTCGGAGGCGGCACCGTGGGCGGCTCGAGCACGATGCTGACGTCGATGAGGCCGGTGGTCGCGCCGAACGCCTCGACGAAGAGGAAGAGGTCGCCGTTGCGGTTGAGCAGGTTGAGCGTCTCGGTGGCGCCGGCGTTCACGCCGCTGTCGGAGCAGCCGAGCTCGGTGCCTCCGACGCAGGGGCTCGAGCGAACGTAGATGACGGGGTTCGAGCCGCTGCCCATCGCGCGCGCGGCGCTGATGCGAACGTTCTGCGCGGCGGCGAGGGCGATGCGGTAGACGAGCTCGCGGCCGCGGGCGGCGGTGTTGCAGGTGCCGTCGTAGTCGTCGCCGGCGGCGACCGACGGGTCGACCTGGAAGTTGAGCATCGTGCCGGTGAAGGCGAGTGTCTGGGCGGTGGCGCAGGTGTCGCCGTTGCCCGAGCCGCCCGCGGTGCCCGAGCCGCCGGCGCTCGCGCCTCCGGCGGTGCCGGTGCCGCCCGCGGTCGAGCCGCCGGCGCCGCCGCTGCCGCCCGCATCGACCGAGCCCGCTGCGCCGCCGCTGCCGCCTGCGGTGCCCGAGCCGCCGCCGGTGCCGTTGGCTTCGCACGTGCCGGTGTTCACGTTGCACGTGAAGCCGGGGTTGCAGGTGACGTCTTTGCAGGGGTTGTTGGGGATGGTGGGCGGGCTGTAGGCGAACAGCACGGCGGGAAGAACCGCGAGGCGGAGGGCAGGGCGCATGGCGGCGCGGACACTACGGGACTTGAAGACTCGGGTCGAACCATGGAGTCTCGCCCACCCATGGCACCTGCCCTCGCCGTTCTTTCGCTGCTCGCAGCGGAGCCGAAGCTGGGCTTCGCGGGTTTCTCTGAAGACGGTCAGCGCTTCGCGTGGATCGCGCCGGGAGCGTCGAAGGCGATGAAGAGCGAGTTCGTGAAGATCATCTCGCCGGGCACGACCGAGCCGCAGATGTCGATTCTCTTCCCGGGCGACAAGGAGTCCGAGAAAGAGGCGCACGAGAAGCTGAAGGGCTTCTCGGACAAGCGCACGCCGGCGCCGAAGGACCTGAAGATCGAAGCGAAGCTGACGGCGAAGCCGCCCGAGCTCACGCTGGTGCGCGGCGCGAAGCGGGTCGCGGTCGACATGGGCAAGTACCCGTTCGAGTCGACCGACGTCGCCGAGCTGTGGGGCGTGTCGCACGACGGCAAGCACGTCGCCATCTGGGTGCACGGCCCCGACGTGCCCGGCCTGCTCTCGAAGGGCGGCGGAAACGACTTTCAGCTCTACGTCATCGCGCCGGTGCCGTAGTCGGACTCAGCGAGCCCCAGCGCCGGGCCTGCGATCGACGAGCAGCCAGATGATCGCGGCGATGCCGGCGGCGGCGCCCGCACCGACGAGCCCGTAGCCGACCCACTGGCGCGTCTGTGCAGCCGAGTCCAACGTCGGGCTGAGCAGCGAGGTGAGAATGAGCACTCCGCCGCCGATGGCGACGAAGATGCCGGCGCTGCCCAGCACGAACGGCGCCATCGAGTGTTCCCGCGCCTCGCGCGCATCGCGCTCCGCCCGCGGGGCCGCGGCGGCGGTCACCGCCGGCACGGGAGCCGGGGGCTCGGCGACCGGCTCGGGGGGGCGTTCGAGCACCGGCGCGGGGGCCTTCTCGAGCACGGCCGTGAGCTTCGGCATGGTGCCCGCGATCGCGCTCTCTTCGCGCTCGAGCGGCTGATACCCCTCGTGCGTGAAGCGGAACACGTAGCGGCCGGGGTCGAGGGTCAAGCTGATCGGCGTGGGGCCGAGCTCTTCGCCGTCGCGCGAGACGGTGGCGCCCTCGGGCTCCGAGAACCACTGCAGCTGCACGACCTCGCGCTGCAGGGCGTCGCGCAGCTTCGCCGCCTTCTTGTCTTTCGGCTTCTTCACCAGCCAGTCGTCGACGAGCTCGAGCGCCTTCACCGGGTGGCCGGCCTTGCGCTCGCACTCGACGCGCTTGAGCGGCAGCTTCACGCGGTCGCAGGAGGCAACGACCGGTGCCGCCGTGAGGAGAAGAAGGAAGACGCCCATCGGAAATTCGGTCGCAAATGCAAAGTGAAATTTGCGGGCCGGTGAATAGAAGGGTCGCGAGGGCGGAAGACAACTGAAACATGCGCGTCTCCACGGCAGCCCGGACCCTCGACCTCCGCCGTCTCGACCTCTTCAAGCCCGCGGCGTACGCGCAGGCGGGCATTCAGCTGGGCGGCAACTGGACGGGCGCGATGCAGGACACGTGGCCGCGGTGGGCAGACCAGGTGCCGAAGGACCTGTCGCAGATGAAGCCCGGCGATCTGCTCCTGATGGACGGGCACGTCGTCATGTACACGGGCGACGGCCAGTGCGTCGGCGCACAGACGAGCCACAGCGCGTGGGACGATCAGGTGCGCACCGGCATCGACGCTCAGCACTACCTCGACCGCAGCGACTGCATCGTGCTGCGCCCGCACGTGTAGCGAGGCGTCTCAGGGAGCAATCGTCAGCACGCGCACGTCGCTGCCGGCCTGGCCGACGACCACGAGGCAGCCGTCGGGCCGGAGCGCCGCGCCGTTCACGTTGTCTCCGCGCACGTTGAGCACGCGGCGCACGACGCGCCGGTTCGCCGCGTCGACCGCGATGACGAAGGAGTCGCTCGTCGCGCCCGAGCCCACGACGCCGGCGTCGGAGAAGAAGCCGTTGCTGCGCATGCCCCAGCCCGCCACCCACACCTGGCCGTCGGCGAGGAAGGCGTCGGTCACCGTGGCGCTGCCGGTGTTGGTCATGCACACCAGGTCGTCGATGCCGCCGTCGATGTACGCGACGAACGGCTGCGCGGTGATCTGCGACGCACCGGGGCACTTCACGCCTCCGTCGCTCGAGCGCGTGACTCCGACGACCAGGTTTCCAGGGAGCGCGGCCATGACGGCGTCGTTGGCTTCGCCGCCGATGCGCACCGAGTCGACCACGCACGTCTGTGCCGTGCACGGCGGCGCGCGGAACCGCGTGATGAGGAGGTCGTTGAACTGCGGAGGAACCCCCGAGTCCAACAGGTCGCCGTCGTTTCCGCCGATGGTGTTGCCGACGATGTCGCCGTTGTCGAGGAAGCCGCGGCCGGTGTCGGGCCCGTTGGTGCCATGGCACGACGCCGTCACCGTGCGCACGCCGCCGGGGTAGCTCACGAACGCGCTCAGCACGTCGGGCGCGTTGAAGCCGCCGCCGCCGTGCTTCGGCCCGATGTCGCCGTTCGAGTGAGAGTCGGTCTCGCCGGTCAGGTGCAGCGCCGGCCCCGATGGCAGCGTCACCTCGCGCAGGTCGTACGGCGCTTCGTCGTCGTTGCCTCCGATGCAGGTCGAGAACTGCTCCTGCCCGTCGGCGGCGTTCACGCGGGCGACCCAGACGTCGTCCGCGCCGTGGTGGTTCGTGCAGCCCCCGTCGCTCTTCGCGATGCCCGCGAGCAGCAGGTCACCGTTCGCGGCGGCTTCGACGCGGTTGACGGTGAGGCCGGCGCCGTACGAGCGGCTCCACATCACGTTGCCCTGCACGTCGAAGCGCACCGCGAAGCCGCCCGCCGACAGGCCGGCGTCGGGAATCGCGAACCCCGCGATGCCCACGACCACGACGCTCTGGTCGGGCAGCGCGAGCACGTCGTACCCGTTGTCGTTGAGAATCGAGGTGAGGCGGCGCTCCCAGCCGCAGCTGCCGGTGCCGGTGCCGCCGCCGGTGCCGCTGCCGCCCGCGGTCGACGCGCCGCCGGCGGTGCCCGCGCCGCCTGCGCTCGACGAGCCGCCAGCGGTGCCCGCGCCTCCCGCGGTGGCCGAGCCCCCGGCGGTGCCTGCGTCGCTGGGGGCGCCGCCGCCGCTGCAGCCGGCGACGAACAGAACGAACGAGAGTGAGAGAGCGCGCATGGGGGGGGCCTCATATCAGCGAGACCCTGCGGCCGTGCGGGCCCGCTGAAGAAAAGTGTCCGGTGCGGGTGAGCGCATGTGTTGACGCGATGACCCCATCCCGGGGCGCAGCTCCAACCGAAGAGGCACACCATGAAGACGCTCCGACTCAGTGCAGCGCTGCTCGCCCTGACGCTCATTCCCCTCACCGCAAACGCGGGCTCTGGCAAGGCGAGCACGATGGCGTGCTCGGTCTCGGTGACGTACTCGCGCAACGGCGCTGCGGCGCTCACCTACGTTCGAGACTTCGTCGTCGACCCGGCGGCTCCGTACTTCGAAGACTTTTCGACCCCGCTGCGCAGCCGCTTCTTCAGCGCGACGGTCGCCGAAGTTGCGGGCACGCCCGAGGTCTCGATCGCCTTCGACGCCGACGTCGACGTCTTCAACGCCATCGACTTCGGCACGACGCTGCAGGTTCGCGACCCGAGCCACGGTGACACCGTGACGGGCAACAACACGTTCTTCGGCGGCTCCACGAGCGGCAACGTGACGCATCGCACCGACTACACGCTGACGTGCAAGCGCGCGCCGTGAAGCGCAGGGTCGAGAGTCAGGGTCAGAGCTGAGGAAACCCGTCGCGAACCCACGCGTTCATCGTGTCGCGGTTGAACCTCAAGTTCGGCGCCACGGTGTGCTTCGCGACGGTGTTGCCTGTGTCGTCGACGGCCGAGAGCACCGCGTGAGGGTCGGCCTCGTCGGGCACGAGCGAGAGCGTGATCTCGTACCAGCGGCCTTCCCAGGCGATCGAGAGCCGCTTGTTGAGGGCGGCGTCGCGCTGGCGGGCCGAGCGGTCGAGCACCTCGGAGGCCGTCTTCACGAAGGTCGCGAAGGCGGGGCCGTCGAACGGCTTGGGGTTCTTCTTGTCGCGGCCCATCACCCAGGGGCTGATCAGCACGGGCTCGGGGATGCCTGCCTTGCGGATCTCGACGGCCCAGCCCTCGTCGTCCTCGTTCTTGATGACCCGCGCCGTCCAGCCGTTCTTGCTCCACAGCGTGGGCTCCATGATCTCTTGCGTCTCGTCGCTCATGACGCTCGCCTTACGCGAAATCGCGCGGCGCGCCGAGCTTCACGGCGTGACCGGCCAGCTCACCGTCGCCGCAGCCAGGTCGAGCGCCGGGTCCGACACCGTCACGCTGACGCTCGACGCGAGCGGCGGGCGGTAGGCCAGCTCGACAGAGGTCACGCCGGCTGGCACGCGCACCTCGGTCAGCTCGGCGCCGTTGCAGCCCGCCGCGAGAAACACGCCGCCGCCGGCATCGAGCACGAGCCGCAGCTCGCGCGCTGCGATGCCGGGCACGCCGCCGTCGCCGCTCGCGCTCAGCTCGACGCGCACCGGCGAGCACCGCCTGTTCCTCGACATGAACGCGGTGCACTGGAACCTCGACCTCGAGCTGCAGGGCTCGTCGCGGTGAACCTCACCGACGTGCAGGGCGCGGTGACGGTCACGCGGTTCCTCGGCGGTGCGCTGCAGGTGGTGTCGACGACGACGCTGCCGCCGCGCAGCGCCGCGTCGCGCGGAGTCGCCGTCATTGCCCGCAGGGCACGCTCATCGTGATGAACCCGGCGCCCGGCGCGTCGTCGGTGCTGCTGCCGAACCGCTGCCTCTCGGGCACGCTCTCGGGCAACAACTGCCGGCTCGCCGCCGGCAGCGCGATGGAGTTCAGCAGCAACGTGAGCTTCACGCTGACGGCCGACGCGCCGGTGCACCTCGCCCAGCTCTTGCCGGGGTCGGGCAACCAGGGCACCGCGACGTCGGCGGTCGAGGGCGACCCGTCGCTCATCATGGTGCCGCCCGTCGAGCGGTGGCGCTCGCGCTACACCGTCTACTCGCCGCCGGGCTTCCGCTCGAGCTGGCTCGGCTTCGCGTACGAGACCGCCCGCGTGAGCCAGGTGCTGGTCGACGGCTTCGCGGTGCCCGGCTTCACCGCCGTCGGCGCCTTCTCGGTCGCGAACTACGCCGTCGCGCCGGGCGCCCACGTCATCGAGGTGGTCTCGCCCAGCGGCGCCGGCGCCGGGGTCACCGTGTATGGGTACGATCAATACGTGTCGTACGGGCACATGGGCGGGCTCTGAGCCAGCGCTGACACACGCACACACACGCAGACGCACGCGCACCAGCTCGCGCTCGCGCTCGTGGACGCGCTCGTGGACGCGCTCGTGGTCGTAGCCGTGATCGTGATCGTGATCGTGATCGTGATCGTGATCGGCTGTTCGCGGCGCACAGACCAAGGCTACGACCACGTCGGGTCATGCGCCTGCCACCGAGACCTTCACGCCGCAGAACCCCGCATTACCCGACAGCGCGTCGATGACCGCCGCGTCAGTCACGTCGTTGATGCTCGCGCCGCCGTGCGCCGAGGCGATCTTGAGCTGCACGCCCGGGCGCGCGTGGCCCCAGCCGTGCGGCAGCGACACGACTCCGCGCATCATGTCTTCGGTCAGCTCGAGCTCGACCTCGACGGCCCCGGCCGACGACGACAGCCGCACCTTCTGTCCGTCGTTGAGCTGCCGCTCTCGCGCGTCGGCCGGGTGCATCAGCAGCGTGCAGCGCTTCTCGCCCTTCACGAACCGCTCGCTGTTGTGCATCCACGAGTTGTTGGTGCGCAGGTCGCGCCGACCGACGAGCAGGAGGCCCCCGTCGCGCCGCGCGGCCAGCGTCGCCTCGAGCCGCTTCACGTCTTCGAGCAGCGGCTTCGGCGCCGCGTCGATGCGCTTCGACGCGTGACCGAGCCGCTGGGGGAAGCACGGCTCGAGCGCGCCGAGGTCGAGCCCGTGCGGGTTCTGCTCGAGCTTCTTCACCGACAGCCGCCGCGGGCCCGTGCGCAACAAGAGGTCGAGCACGCGCTTGGGGCCCAAGAGCCCCATCGCGGTGGCCTCGGCCTTGAACCGCAGGCTCCGCGAGGCCTGCGGGTCGCCCAGCTTGCGCGTCAGCGTGGCGAGAATCTCCCAGTCGTGGCGCTGGTCGGGCCCGCGCGCGAACAGCGCCGGCGACCACTTCGCCACGTTGCGCACCGTCAGCACGTTGAACGCGACGTCGTAATGATCGCGCTCGAGCGCGAACGTCGGCGGCAGAATCACGCTCGCGTGGCGCGTCGTCTCGTTGAGGTAGAGGTCGATGGCCACCATGAAGTCGAGCTTCGGCAGCGCGCGCTCGAGCGCCGCGCCGTTCGGAGTCGACAGCACCGGGTTGCCCGCATTCGTGATCAGCGCCTTGATCTGCCCGGGCCCGTCGGTCGCGATCTCTTCGGCCAGCACTGCCGCCGGCAGCTCCGAGCCGAACTCGGGCAGCCCGCGCACGCGCGAGCGCCACTTTCCGAAGTGCCCGCGGCCCAGCAGCATCGGGTTCGAGACGATGTCGACCGCCGGCAGCGTGAACATCGCGCCGCCCGGCTCGTCGACGCGGCCCAGCGCGAGGTTCAGGCAGTTGATGAGCCAGGCGCAGAGCGTGCCGAACTCCTGCGTCGAGACGCCGATGCGCCCGTAGGCGACCGGCGCCTTCGCGGCCGCGAAGTCTCGCGCGAGGCGCCGCAGCGTGTCGGCGGCGATGCCGGTCGCCTCGGCCACGCGCTCGGGCGGAAACGCGCTCGCCGCGGCGCGGACGGCGTCGAGCCCGTCGGTGAACGCCGCGACCCGCCCCGGCCGTGTGAGCCGCTCTTCGAACAGCACGTTCAGCATCGCGAAGAGCGCCAGCGCGTCGGTGCCGGGGCGAATGAAGCAGTGCTCGGTCGCGAGCTGGGCCGTCTCGGTGAAGCGGGGGTCGACGACCACGACCTTGCCGCGGGCGCGCAGCTCTTTGAGGCGCCGCGGCATGCCCGGCGCGGTCATCAGGCTGCCGTTCGAGACGGCGGGGTTCGCTCCGAAGATGAGGAAGTGGTCGGTGCGGTCGAGGTCGGGCACCGGGAAGAGCAGCTGGTGGCCGAACATCAGGTACGAGGCCAGCATGTGCGGCAGCTGGTCGACGCTCGTCGCCGAGTAGCGGTTCTTGGTGCGCAGCGCGCGCAAGAGCATCGGCGCGTAGAGAATCGAGCCCAGGTTGTGCACCGACGGGTTGCCCAGGTAGACGGCGACCGCGTCGCGACCGTGCTCGCGCTGCACGCGCTCGAGGCCCGACGCCGCGCGCTCGAACGCCTCGTCCCACGAGACCTCGCGCCAGGTGCTGCCCTCGCGCACGCGCGGCGTCTTCAACCGGTCGGGGTCTTCGTGCACGTCTTTGAGGCCCAGCGCCTTCGGGCACAGGTAGCCCTTGCTGAACGGATCATCGGGGTCGCCGCGAATGTCCGTCACGCGGCCACCTTCTTCGGTGATGACCAGACCACACGTCGCCTCACACAGGGTGCACGCGCGCAGGTGTCTCATCGCGCGCATGGTAGACGATCGTGCGCTCGCCGACGGTGGGGAAGACGGCGACCTCGGGCTCGCGCCCGCAGGTCAACCGGGAACGGGTCAGCTCGACTCCGCGGGTGAAATTGACCCGCCCGAAAATTGCGGTCGCAAAGACCCCACCCCCGGGAAGATCGGACGTTTCCGAGGCTCGACCGAGAGGCGGTGACGCGAAGCCCCGTGGCAGAGGGGCTGCACAGGCTCGGCCCCGTGATCCTCGACGAGGCGCTGCGCGAATTCCTGGTCGAGAGCCACGAGGGTCTCGATCAGCTCGATCGCGAATTCGTCGCTCTCGAAAGTGACCCGGCGCCGAAGCAGCGCCTCGCCACCATCTTCCGCGTCATTCACACCGTGAAGGGCACCTCGGGCTTCCTCGGGCTGCAGAAGCTCGAGGCCGTCGCTCACGCCGGCGAGAGCCTGCTCGCTCGGCTCCGCGACGGCAGCCTCACCCTCACCCCGCCCATGGTCTCGGCGCTGCTCGCGCTCGTCGATCGCATTCGCGCGCTCTTGAAGAGCCTCGAGGCCACCGGCGTCGAGGGCGCCGTCGAGGTTCAAGACCTTCGCGCCACGCTGCTCGCCCTCGCCGAGGGCAGCGGCTCGGCGCCCGGCCCTGCCCCGTCGGCTCCTGCGCCCATCGCGAGCGCGCCGCTGCCGCCTCCGCCTCCTGCTCCGTCTGCACCTCCACCTGCCCCGAGCGCGCCCCTGCCTCCTCCCACTGCGCCTGCCCCTGCCCCGAGCGCGCCGCTGCCTCCGCCGCCCGCGAGCGCCCCCCTGCCTCCTCCGCCCTCGGCTCCGGTGCCGGGCGCCGCCGACGACTCGCACGGCGGCAAGGTCGCCGACAGCAGCGTGCGCGTCGACGTGGCGCTGCTCGACAAGCTCATGAACCTGGTCGGCGAGCTGGTGCTCTCGCGCAACCAGATTCTGCAGTACGGCGCCCGGGCCGAAGACCTCGCCATCGCGGCGGCGGCGCAGCGCCTCAACCTCATCACCACCGAGCTGCAGGAGCACGTCATGAAGACGCGCATGCAGCCGATCGGCAACGTGTGGTCGAAGCTGCCGCGCGTCGTGCGCGATCTCGCCACCGCGTGCGGCAAGCAGGTGCGCATCGAGATGGCCGGCAAAGAGACCGAGCTCGATCGCGCGGTGCTCGAGGCGATCAAAGACCCGCTGACGCACATCGTTCGCAACGCCGTCGACCACGGCTTCGAGGCGCCCGACGCGCGGGCCTCTGCCGGCAAGCCGAAGACAGGCACGCTGGCGCTGCGCGCGTTTCACGAGAGCGGCCAGTGCATCATCGAGGTCAGCGACGACGGCGCGGGCCTCAACCAGGAGCGCATCGGCAAGAAGGCGCTCGAGCGCGGCCTCATCACCGCCGATCAGCTCGCGCGCATGAACCCGCGTGAGCTCGAGCAGCTCATCTTCCTTCCCGGGTTCTCGACCGCCGAGCGCGTGACGAACCTGTCGGGCCGCGGCGTCGGAATGGACGTGGTGAAGACGAACGTCGAGAAGATCGGCGGCACCGTCGACGTGCGCAGCGTGCGCGGCGCCGGCACCACGCTGCAGCTCAAGATCCCCCTCACGCTCGCGATCGTGCCGGCGCTCATCGTGACCAGCGGCGCGCAGCGCTACGCGATTCCGCAGACGCACCTCGTCGAGCTCGTGCACCTCGACGCCGCGCAGGCCGCGGCCGCCGTCGAGCGCGTTCACGACGCCGCCGTCTACCGGCTGCGCGGCCGGCTGCTGCCGCTGGTGAGCCTCGGCAAGACCTTCGGCCACCCGCCGTCGCCCCCCGAGGCCGGCATCAACGTGGTGGTGCTGCAGGCCGACGACCGCCAGTTCGGCCTCATCGTCGACGAGGTCCACGACACCGAAGAGATCGTGGTGAAGCCGCTCGGCCGGCTCTTGAAGCAGGCCAGCGTCTACGCCGGCGCCACCATCATGGGCGACGGCCGCGTCGCGCTCATCCTCGACGTCGTCGGGCTCGCGCAGCACAGCGGGGCGCTGCCGCGGCGCGACTCGGCCAGGGGCGACGCCCGCCGCGCCCAGCAGTCGGGCGGGGCCACCGTCGAGAAGCAGCGGCTCTTGCTGTTCGCGCTCGGCCAGCAGGCCCTCGCGATACCGCTCGCGACCGTCACGCGCATCGAAGAGCTGCCCCGCGCGCAGCTCGAGCACGCCGGCGACCAGCTCGTCATTCAGTACCGCGGCGGCGTGCTGCCGCTCGTTCGTCTCGGGGCCGGGGCCGACGACTCGGCGGGCGAGAAGCTGCAGGTCGTCGTCTACACGCACGGCGAGCGCAGCGTCGGCTTCGTGGTCGACCGCATCCTCGACGTCGTCGAAGAGGCCGTCACGCTCGAGCGCTGCTCGACGAAGCACGGCGTGCTCGGCGCCGGCGTCGTGCAGGGCCGGGTCACCGACTTCATCGACGCCGAGGCCGTCGCCCGCACCCACGTGCCGTGGCTGTTCGAGAGGAGCGCTGCATGAGCGGGCTGCGTCAGGTGTGCACGTTCAGCGTCGCCGGGCTCGAGCTGGGCGTCGACGTCACCCAGGTGCAAGAGGTGCTGCGCCACCAGCCCATGACGCCCGTGCCGCTCTCGCCGAAGGTGGTGACGGGGCTCATCAACCTGCGCGGTCAGATCGTGACCGCGGTCGACCTGCGCGCGCGCCTCGACCTGCCGCCGCGGCCCGCCGATGCGCTGCCGTCGAACGTGGTCGTGCGCAGCGGCGACACCCTCGTGAGCCTGCTCGTCGACGACATCGGCGACGTCTTCGAGGTCGACCCCGAGGCCTTCGAGCCTCCGCCGGCGACCCTCAACGGCCCGACGCGAGCGCTGATCGACGGCGTCTACAAGCTCGATCGCCGCCTCTTGATGTTGCTGAACACCGACCTCGCCCTGCGCCTCGACGGCCAGGGCCCGAACGACAGGAGCGTGCATGGCTGAAGCGAACGGAAGTCAGGCGAAGTACACGAACGGGGCGCAGCGACCGATGTTGGTGCGGCCTCCTCCACCGGCCGAGAAGCAAGCGGGCGGCAGCCGGCTCACGACCGGTGAGATCACCGGCCGCCAGGTGGTCTTCGACGTCGAGGAGCTGCTGGTCAGCAAGACCGACCTGAAAGGGCACATCACGTACGCGAACGCCGCGTTCTGCCGGGTCGCCGGGTTCACCGAGACCGAGCTGATGGGCCAGCCGCACAACGTCATTCGCCACCCCGACATGCCGCGCTCGGTCTTCAACCTGCTGTGGAAGACGATTCAGTCGGGCCGCGAGATCTTCGCGTACGTCGTCAACCTCACGAAGTCGGGCGACCACTACTGGGTGCTCGCGCACGTGACGCCGACGTTCGACTCGCACGGCAACATCAGCGGCTACCACTCGAACCGCCGCTACGCCGACCCCGCGGCCCTCGCGAAGGTGAAAGACCTCTACGACAAGCTGCTCGTCGAGGAGCGCGGCCACGCACGCCGCGCCGACGCCATCGCCGCGGGCACCCAGTTCCTCGAGCGGCAGCTCGCGGACCTCGGCACCACCTACGACGAATTCATCTTCTCGCTCTGAAAGGAACCCATGCCAACCCCCATCGAAGCCCCCGCCCCGAGCCCGTCACGCCCCTCGCGCCGCATGAACGACGCCGAGCAGGCCGAGCTGAAGCTCTACCGCGAGTGGTTCACGCGCATCGCCGACTTCTGCGACGCCGCGTCGAGCGGCGACCTCGAGACCCGCCTGCTCGGCTGCGAAGACCAGGGCGACCTGGGCCGCGCGGTGCTCGGCCTCAACCGCATGCTCGACGTCACCGACGCGTTCGTGCGCGAGTCGAAGGCGGCGCTGCAGGCCGCGAGCGACGGCCGCTTCTACCGGCGCGTGCTGCTGCGCGGCATGCCCGGCACCTTCCGCCACGCGTCGGGGCTCATCAACTCGGCGAGCGACCGCATGAAAGAGCAGGCGCGCCAGGTGAAAGAGCAGCAGGAGCGCGAGCGCCAGCAGGCCGCCGAGCTCGCCGCGAAGGTCGACCTGATTCTCGGCGTCGTGAGCTCGGCCGCGAAGGGCGACCTGCGCCACGACGTGCCGGTCACCGGCGCCGACGCCATCGGCCAGCTCGGCGAGGGCCTGCAGCGGTTCATCGTCGACCTGCGCGCCAGCATCGGCGAGATCGCCTCGACGTCGAAGACGCTGGGCGGCGCCTCCGAGAGCCTGTCGGGCCTCAGCCAGGAGCTCTCGGCGTCTGCCGAAGAGACGTCGGCGCAGGCGAGCACGGTGTCGGCGGCCTCCGAGCAGGTGAGCATGAACGTGCAGACCGTCGCGACCGGCACCGAAGAGATGTCGGCGAGCATTCGCGAGATCGCGCGCAACGCCGCCGAGGCCGCGCGGGTGGCGAGCTCGGCGGTCTCGATCGCCTCGGCCACGAACGCGACCGTCGCGAAGCTCGGCGAGAGCAGCAGCGAGGTCGGCAAGGTCATCAAGGTCATCACGGCGATCGCGCAGCAGACGAAGCTGCTCGCGCTGAACGCGACCATCGAGGCGGCGCGGGCCGGTGAGGCCGGCAAGGGCTTCGCGGTCGTCGCGAACGAGGTGAAGGAGCTCGCGAAAGAGACGGCGAAGGCGACCGAAGACATCAGCCAGAAGATCGAGGCGATTCAGAACGACACGCGCGGCGCGGTGACGGCGATCGGTCAGATCAGTACGACCATCGACCAGATCAACGAGATTCAGACGCGCATCGCGGGCGCGGTCGAAGAGCAGACCGCGACCACGAACGAGATGAGCCGCAACGTCGCCGAGGGCGCGAAGGGCACGAACGAGATCGCGCGCAACATCACCGGCGTGGCGCAGGCCGCGCAGGCCACCTCGAAGGGCGCGACGAAGTCGCTCGAGCAGGCGCAGAGCCTCTCGCGCATGTCGACCGAGCTCGAGAAGCTGGTCGGCAAGTACAACGTCGCGGAAGCGGAGGTGAAGTGATGAAGGCGATGGTCGTCGACGACTCGCGCGCGACGCGCATGATTCTGAAGCGCGCGCTGACGTCGCAGGGGTTCGAGGTCTCTGAGGCCGGCGACGGCAAGGCGGCGCTCGACGAGCTGGTGAAGACCGGCCCCGTCGACCTGGTGCTGGTCGACTGGAACATGCCGGTGATGACCGGCTACGAGCTGATCTGCGAGGTCCGCGCGCGGCGCGAGCTCGACAAGATGGCCATCATGATGGTCACGACCGAGACCGAGCTCGCGCAGGTGCAGCGGGCGCTCGACGCGGGCGCGAACGAGTACGTGATGAAGCCGTTCACGGACGCCGTGCTGCGCGAGAAGCTGCAGCTGCTCGGCATGGGAGCGGAGTGAACGTGGACCGCGTTCGAGTGCTCGTCGTCGATGACTCGGTGGTGATTCGCCGGCTGCTCTCGGAGCTGCTCGCCGAAGACCCGGAGCTCGAGGTGATGGGCACGGCACCGAACGCGTCGCTCGCGCTCTCGAAGCTGCGCGCGGGCCTGCCCGACGTCGTGACGCTCGACGTCGAGATGCCCGACGTCACCGGGCTCGAGCTGCTCGAGCAGATCCGCGAGCTCGCGCCCCGGCTGCCCGTCATCATGTTCAGCTCGCTCACGCAGCGGGCGGCGTCGACGACGCTCGAGGCGCTGTCGCGCGGCGCGTCGGACTACGTCACCAAGCCGGCGAACGCGAAGAGCCGCGAAGATGCCCGCGAGCAGGTGCGGGCCCAGCTCATCCCCCGCATCAAGACGCTCGCGCGCCGGGGCAAGCCCGCGCCCGGGCAGGCGCCCCGGCCCGCGGCGCCGCGGATCACGGCCAGCGCCCAGAGCGGGCCCATCGAGGTGGTCGCCATCGGCAGCTCGACGGGCGGCCCGAACGCGCTGTCGGAGATCTTCCGCCAGCTGGCGGCGAGCTTCCCCGTGCCGATCGTCATCACGCAGCACATGCCGCCGATGTTCACGCGGCTGCTGGCCGAGCGGCTCTCGTCGGTGAGCGGCGTGAAGGTTCGCGAGGCGTGTGCGGGCGACGTGCTCAAGCGGGGCGAGGCCCTCGTGGCGCCCGGCGACTTTCACATGAAGATCGTGCGCGGCAAGAACGGGCTCGAGGTGGCGCTCGACCAGGGGCCGCAAGAGAACTCGTGCCGCCCGGCGGTCGACGTGATGTTCCGCTCACTCGCGGCGAGCTGCGGGCCGTCGACGCTCGGCGTCGTGCTGACCGGCATGGGGCAAGACGGGCTGAAGGGCGGCGAGCTGTTGCGCCAGGTGGGCGGGCGGCTGCTCGCGCAAGACGAGGCGAGCTCGGTGGTGTGGGGCATGCCCGGGTTCGTGGCGCGGGCGGGGCTGTGCGAGGCGGTGCTGCCGCTCGACGACATCGCGTCGGCCATCACGACGCGGGTCGCGGCGAGCGTGCTGCAGGCGGGCGAGCAACGACGAGAGGTGGCACATGCAGGCGCTTGATCGGGAAGACACGGCGTTCGTGCGCGACCTCGTCTACCGGCGCGCGGCGATTCGGCTCGACGACGACAAGGAGTACCTCATCACCTCGCGGCTCGAGCAGCTCGTGCACGGCGGGCTGACGGCGAGCGTGAAGGGCCTGGTCGCCGAGGCGCGGCAGGGCCGCCAAGACGCGGCCACGAAGATCGTCGAGGCCATCACGACGCACGAGACGCTCTTCTTCCGCGATCAAGAGCCGTTCGAGGCGCTGCGCACGCACATTCTTCCCCCGCTGCTCGCCCCTGGCCGGCCGGCTCCCAAGCTGACGTTCTGGTCGGCCGCGTGCTCGAGCGGCCAGGAGCCCTACAGCCTCGCGATGATGTTCCTCGAGCACTTCCCCCGGCTCGTCGACGCGGGGCTGCGCATCATCGGCACCGACCTCTCGGCGCAGATTCTCGCGAAGGCGCGTGAGGCCCGCTACGGCCAGCTCGAGGTGAACCGCGGCCTGCCTGCGAGCTACCTCGTGAAGTACTTCGAGCGGCTGCCCGGCGCGTGGCAGCTCAAGCCCGAGGTGCGGCGCCTCGTCGAGCTCAAGCAGCAGAACCTGCTCGAGCCGTGGGGCCTGCCGGCGCGGCCCGACGTCGTCTTCATGCGCAACGTGCTCATCTACTTCGACGCCGCGACGAAGCGCGCGCTGCTCGAGCGCGTGCGCGCCGAGCTCGGGCCCGGCGGCGTGCTGTTCCTCGGCGCGGCCGAGACGACGCTCGGCGTGCACGACGGCTGGGAGCGCGTGCCCGCGGGCAAAACCGCCTGGTACCGCGTGAAAGGAACCCGGACGTGAAGCTGCTGCTCTTCGACTCCGACGCGGAGGCCAGCCGCCCGCTGTCGGCGGCGCTGACCGTGCCGGGGCGCGAGGTGCAGCTCGCGCTCGACGAGTCGGCCGCTCTGGCGGCGCTCGCGCGGGGGCGCGTCGGAGTGGCGCTGTTCGTCGCGCGCGCCGGGCTCGAGGCGGCGACCCGCGTGGCCCGTCAGGCGCGCCACCTGCCTGGAGCCCGCGAGGGGCTGTTCGCGCTCGTCACGCGCGAGCTGAACGAGCGCGCGCAGCTCGAGGCGTTCGAGGCGGGCTTCGACGTCGACCTGCCGCTCGGCGCTCCGCCTGGGGCCCTCGCGCTGCGCATCGCTGCGCTCGAGCGGCTCGTCTCGGGCAACCGCAAGGCGGCTCCGGTCGCGGTGCCTCAACCCGCGCCGGCTCCGGCGGCTGCTGCGCCGGCGAAGGGCGCGGCGGCAGCGGGCGCCGTGGCGCTGACGCCCTTCGAGCAGGTGACGCGCAGCGCGGCGTGGCGCGGCGCGGCCCCGGCGTTTCAAGCGGCGGCGACGACGTTTCTCACGCTGCCGGTGGCCCTGAGCGACGCGGCCCCGGGCGCGCTCGCGTCGGCGAGCCGCATCGTGCTGCTCAACGCCGAGCACGAGCTCGAGCTCGGCATCACCGTCGGCGTGAGCGCGAAGACGGGCTCGCACCTGGCGGTGCACCTGTTCGGCCCCGAGAACGAGTCGCTCGCTGCCGACGTGCTCTCGGAGCTCGCGAACATCTTCATGGGCAGCATGAAGACGGCGCTGTCGGCCGAGTCGTTCGCGTTCACGGGCGGGCTGCCGCAGCAGGTCGCGGCCGACGAGGTGCTGCGCCCGTCGGTGACGTTCAAGCAGCAGGAGCTCATCGCGCTGTCGGTGGGCGACGGCGTGGTGCAGCTGCACGTCGGGCTGCGAAGCCGTGCGAACCAGCGGCTGACGCTGGGCGAGCTGCGCGAGGGCATGGTGGTGGCCTGCGACATCATGAACGCGCGCGGCCTGATGCTGCTGAACAAGGGCACCCGCCTGTCTCAAAACATGATCGACCGGCTGAGGGCCAACCTCGCCGAGAAGGCGAAGGTCGAGGTCACGACGCCATGAGTGAGGTTCCGGTGATGAACGTTCTGTTTGTCGGAGGTGATCGCGCCACGCTCGATCGGCTCGAGGCGGACGCCGCATCGAGCGCGACGCGCTGGCGGCTCTTGCGTGCGGCCGACGTCGCCGAGGCGACGGGCAGGATCACGGCCGCGCCGCCCGACGCCGTGGTCGTGCAGCTCGCGGCCAGCGGCGGCGACGTGCCCGCCCTGAGCAGGCTCTTGCGCCACAGCGCTCCGTCGACGGCGTGCGTGCTCATCGAGGGCCGGCGGCCGGCGGTGCACGCCGCACAGGCGCCGTCGAGCCTTCAGATGCTGGCGTGCGGCAGTGAGCCCTCGGCCATCGCGGCCGGCGTCGCGCGCAGCCTCGCGGTGCAGCGCCGCATCTGGACGCCCGCGGTGACGAAGGTGGTGCACGACATCGAGGAGCTGCCCTCGGTGCCGAACACGTACCTCGCCATCACCGAGGCCGCGCAGAAGCCCGACACCGGGCTGGCCGACATCGCGAAGATCGTCGAGACGGACCCGGCGATGAGCCTCAAGGTGCTGCAGCTCGTGAACTCGGCGTACTTCGGCATCTCGCGGAGGACGAGCTCGATTCCGCAGGCGGTGGCGCTGTTGGGCCTCGAGCAGCTGCGGGGCCTCGTGCTCGTCTCGCACGTGTTCAGCGCGCTCGAGAGCTCCGAGCCGAAGGGCTTCTCGATCGAAGCGTTTCAGCGCTACGCGGTGCGGGTCGGGCGGCTCGCGAAGGCGTTCATGACCGACCGCCGCTCGGGCGAGCAGGCGTTCACTGCGGGCCTCTTGCACGACGTCGGCAAGGTGGTGCTCGCGCTGCACGACCCGGCGAAGTTCGTGAAGCTCATCGAGCGGATGACCGAGGGCGAAGACGCGTGCAAGGTCGAGGTCGAGCTGTTCGGCGTCGATCACCCGAGCGTCGGGGCGCACCTGCTCTCGACCTGGGAGATTCCCTTCCCCATCGTCGAGTGCGTCGCGTTTCACCACACGCCGAGCAAGCAGGCGGCGCCGTCGCCCGAGCTCGCGGCCGTGCACGCGGCCGATGCGCTGATCGGCATCGTGGGCTGCGGCGAGCCCGAGACCCTGCTCGACACCGCCTTCATCGAGCGTGCGGGGTTCGCGGCTCAGCTGCCAGCGTGGCGGAAGCGCGTCGAGACCGAGTGTGAAGAGAGCTGAGCCCGAGAGGGCCTGAAAGGAAGCAAACGCAATGCTGCCCAACAACGAGATCATCGCCGACATCGGCCGGAACGTCTGGGAGTCGATGCTCGGCTTCGCGATATTGGAGGTGGCGAATGACCGGTCGGCCGAGCCGGCGCCGCACCTGTGGTGGGCCGTCGACATCAACGGCGACTGGAAGGGCACGGTGCTCTTGTGCGTGCCCGAAGAGATGGCGCGCAACGCGGCCGCGGTGACGTTCAACGAGACGGCCGAGGCCGTCACGGTGGCCGACGCGGTCGACGTGGTCGCCGAGCTCACGAACATGATCGGCGGCAACATCAAGGGCACCATCGCGGGCACGCACAAGCTGTCGCTGCCGCGGCCGGCGACCCAGACCGAGATCGCGTCGGCGACGAAGGCGAAGAAGCTGTGGTTCAGCTGCCCGGGGGGCGAGTTCGCGCTGACGGTCGCGCCGCGCTCTCAGCCATGAGCCCGAGCGTGCGCCTGGTGAGAGAGCGGGCCCCGTCGCCGCCTCCGCTGCGGCACGCCGAGCGCGTGCCGACCGACCACGAGGTGACGTTCGGCGAAGAAGAGATCATCGTCAGCAAGACCGACCTCAAGGGCATCATCACGTACGCGAACCCGGTGTTCTGCCGCGTCGCGGGCTACTCGCAGCAGGAGCTGCTCGGCCAGCCGCACAACATCATCCGCCACCCGCTGATGCCGCGCGGCGTGTTCCAGGTGCTGTGGGACACCATCGGCAAGGGCGACGAGATCTTCGCGTACGTGATCAACATGACGAAGACCGGCGACTTCTACTGGGTCTTCGCGCACGTCACGCCGACGTTCGATCTCGAGAACAACATCGTGAGCTACCACTCGATGCGGCGGTGCGCCGACCCGAAGGCCATCGCCAAGATCAAGCCCGTCTACGCCGCCATGCTCGAGGTCGAGGCGAAGCACCCGCGCCGCGCCGACGGCATCGCCGCCTCGATCGCCTTTCTGCAGGAGCAGCTGAAGAAGCTCGGCGTCACGTACGAGCAGCTCGTCTTCTCGCTCTGAGCCGCGCGGCGCGTCAGCGCCGGTTCACGAAGCGCTTCATCGATGGCAAGAGCTTCACCAGGTCCTTCTCGCCGCGCAGCAGGGCGCCGGTGACGAGGTCGTTGACCCCGCCGATGAGCGCCTTGCGCACGAGCGGGTCGGCCGAGGTGTGGCCGAACACGAGCTCGGCGAAGCGGCGGTTCACCTCTTCGCGCAGCTCGAGCGAGCGCGGGCCGGCCGCCATGACCTCGACGACGAAGGCGCGGGCCATCAGCAGGTCCGACGCGAGCACCGAGAGGTAGCGCGCGAGCTGGGCTGCGGCCCGGTCGCCGCGGCCGTACGGCACGCCCTCGGCGACGAGGTCGTTCACCAGCCGCGCGCTGAGCTCTTCGTAGGCGACGAGGAAGCAGTCTTCCTTCTCGGTGAAGTACTCGTAGAACGCCTTCCGCGACACCCCTGCGCGCGCGATGACGTCGGCCACGGTCGTGCGCGCGTAGCCGTTCTTGCCGACCTGGTGCGCCATGGCCTCGAGCACGCGCCAGCGCTGGTTCGCGCGGGCCTCTTTGCGGGTGGCGGCGCGCCGCGGTCGGCGCCTCGGGAGCTCGCTCATCGCGCCTTCGCTTGCCATGGGTGCCGCCGGGAAGCTACGGTGCTTTTCGGAAACACAGATGTTTCTCAAACTGGAGATCACGCCATGAAGGTCACGCCCCGAGTCGCCGCGCAGCCGACCCCGTCGTCCGACGCCGAGCGCGCGCGCCCGGCGGTGGCCCGGCCCGCAGCCGCGCCGGCCGGCGCCGCACCGCTCGACGAAGCGACGGCGCGGGCGTCGGTCGAGAAGTTCTTCGCGGCGTTCGCGGCGCACGACCTGAAGGGCCTCGAGGCGGGCTACGCGCCGAACGCCCAGTTCAAGGACGACATGTTCACGCTGACGAAGCGGTCGAGCATCTTGAAGATGTGGGAGGGCGCTCCGCCGTTCAAGGCGTTCAAGTCCGAGATCCTCGAGGTGAAGGGCAACGAGGTGCACGCGCGCTGGGTGGTCGACTACGAGATGTTCGGGAACCCGATTCACAACGAGATCGACTCGCGGCTCACGCTCGACAACCAGGGCCGCATCACGTCGCAGCGCGAAGACTGGGACGAGCGCAAGTGGATGAGCCAGGCCCTGCCCGCGGTGCCGAGGTTCCTGCAGCCCGTCGCCTACTTCTTCATGCGGCCGCTGCTCAGCATGAAGATGGGCGGCTGACCTGGCCCTGCGCTGCGGGCCGCCGCGCTTGCGCGACCCGCTCGTGGCTGATGGTGAGCTCGAGGCCGCCGCTCGACGCCGACCCGAAGCGCAAGTGGAGCATCCGTGTCTGGCCACCTCTTGTTCCATGAGCAGGACTTTCGACCTCAAGGCGCTGAAATCACGAGCCTGACGGGCTGGCTCGGGGCATGCTGATTGGCGTGTCAATGCGTCGCCCGGTCCTCGTCGGCTGCCTGATCTCTTTACTGGCGTGCGACGGCCGCATTCAGGTCCCGCAGCCGGTCGAGGGCCTCGGCGGAGCCGGCGGTGAAGGCGGCACGACGACGCCGCCGGGCACCCCGACGCCGTGCGTGCCGGGCGCCACGGCCGAGCCGCTGCCGCTGCGGCGCCTGTCGCGCGCCGAGTACGACAACACGATGCGCGACGTGCTCGGCGCGACGCAGCCGCGCGGCGACAAGCTGCCGCCCGACGAGAAGACCGGCCTCTTCCTCAGCAACGTGAGCGGCAGCGTCTCGTGGAGCATGCTCGAGCAGTACGGCGTCGCCGCCGAAGAGCTCACCGCCGACCCCGCCCGCCTGCGCGCCGCCGTCGAGCCGTGCGACGTGGGCCAGCTCGGCGAGACCGCGTGCGCCGAGCGCTTCGTCGATCAGTTCGGGCGCCGCGCCTTTCGCCGCCCGCTCGCCGTCGACGAGCGCGACCGCTACCGCGCGCTCTACGCGACGCACCGCGCCCGCGGCACCTTCGACGACGGCCTCCGCTTCGTCGCGCGCACGATGCTGCAGTCGCCGAACTTCCTCTACCACTACGAAGAGTCGAAGGCGGCGCGGCTCGCGTTCTTCATCTGGAACAGCGCGCCCGACGTCGAGCTGCTGACGGCCGATCTCGCCTCGGCGCCGGTGCTCGACGCGCAGCTGAACCGCCTGCTCGCCGATGACCGCGCGCGCGCCGCGATCGGTCAGTTTCACCTGCAGCTGCTCGGCGTCGACTCGTCGACCGTGCCGAACAAGTCGCCCGTGCGGTACCCCGGCTTCAACGCGGCGGCGTGGCGCACGATGGTCGACGACACCGCGCGCTTCGCCGACGACGTCGTGCGCCGCGGCGACGGCACGCTGAAGACGCTCTTGACCGCGTCGTACTCGGTGAACCCGAACGACGAGCGCGCAGGGCTCCTCACGCAGCCCGCGGTGCTCGCCGGCCTCGCGAACCCCGACACGACCTCGCCCGTGCGGCGCGGCGTCATGGTGCGGCGGAACCTGATGTGCCAGGGGCTGCCCGACCCGCCGCCCGACGCTCCGACGATGGTGCCGCCGGCGATGGGGCAAGAGACCACGCGCCAGCGCGTCACGCGCGTGACCTCGCAGAGCGCGGTCTGCGGTACGTGCCACGGCTTCATCAACGACGTCGGCTTCGGCCTCGAGCACTACGGCCCGATGGGCGAGTGGCAGACCGAAGACAACGGCCTGCCCGTCGACGCCAAGGGCACGCTCACCGGCACCGTCGCGTCGAACGGCGCCTTCGACGGCGCGCGCGAGCTCGCGACGCGGCTCGCCGGCGCGAGAGAGGTGCAGCACTGCTACACGAAGCAGTGGCTGCGCTTCGCGCTCGGCCGCCAGGAGCAGCCGAAAGACAGCTGCGAGGTGCTCGAGCTCGCCGACCGCTTCGGCACGTCGGGCGGCGACATTCGCGGGCTGATTCGAGGCATCGCGCTCAGCCGCGCGTTCGCGTTCAACGACAGCGGTTCGATGCCCGGCGGCGCTGGCGGCGGCGGCTCGGGGTCGGCCGGCGGCTCCGGCACGGCCGGCGGCGCGGGCGGAGGCTCAGGCGCGGGCGGCGGCTCGGGCACCGGCGGCGGCACGGGCATGACGCAGACGACGACCGTGCTGCTCGCGGCGGGCGCGACGCTGAACCCGGATCAGTCGGTGACGTCGAGCGACGGCACGCACCGGCTCATCTACCAGGGCGACGGCAACCTCGTGCTGTACCGCATCACCGGCGAGCCGCGCTGGTCGAGCGGCACGCCGGGCACGACGCCGGGCCTCGCGGTGATGCAGACCGACGGCAACCTCGTCGTCTACGATGCCGGCGGCACGCCGCGCTTCAACACGGTGACTGCGGGCAACCCGGGCGCGCAGCTGTACTTCGAGGTCGGCGGCCGGCTGCACATCATCGCTCCCAACGGGACGAAGCTCTGGAGCTCTCCACCGTGAACCGACTGACTCGCCGCAGCCTGTTGAAGTCGGCCGCGGGCGCGCTCGCCGTGAGCCCGCTCGTGCCGCTGCTCGAGGCGCACGGGCAGGTCGCGTCGATGCCGAAGCGGCTGCTGCTCTTCTTCACGCCGCACGGCACCATCTACGACCAGTGGAAGCCGGGCGGCGGCGGCACCAGCTTCACGCTCAGCCCGATTCTGCAGCCGCTCGCCGCGCACCGGTCGAACCTCGTCGTCATCGACGGGCTGCAGATGAACGGCACGTACCACCCGAACTGCTCGCTGGCTCCGCACCCGATCGGCATGGCCACGCTGTGGACGGGCTGCCGCGTGAACGACATCGAGACCGTCGTGCCGGGCGGCAACGTGCCCGTCGGCGTGTGGAGCACCGGCCCGTCGATCGATCAGGTCATCGCGAACCGGCTGAACGCGGGCACCGCGTTTCGCTCGCTCGAGCTCGGCATTCAGACGAGCATCAGCCAGTGCGCCTTTCGCACCCTGTACACGGGCGCGAAGAACGCCATCAACCCGCAGACCGACCCGGCCGCGGCCTACACGTCGCTGTTCGCGAGCTTGAACGCCGACGCCGCACGGCTCGCGCGCACGCGCTTCGAGAAGCAGAGCATGATCGACGTGAACAAGGCCGAGGTCGACGCGCTCCTGCGGCGCGCCGGCGCCCACGACCGGTCGAAGCTCGAGGCCCACCTCACGGCGCTGCGCGATCTCGAGCGCCAGCTCGCTCAGAACACCGCCGGCGCGTGCACGAGCCCGGCGATGCCGGCCGCCATCGACACCGGCGCCGTGCCGAACCGCCCCGAGATCTTCGATCAGCAGGCCTCGATCATCTCGGCCGCCTTCGCGTGCGACCTCACCCGCGTCGCGAGCCTGCAGTACTCGAACGGCCACGACAACGTGCCGTACCCGTGGCTCGGCTACAACGGCGCGCACCACGACAACCTCACCCACGACGAGGGCTCGCCGATGCCGCGGGCGCTGCGCATTCAGATCTGCACCTGGTTCGCGCAGAAGTTCGCCGTGCTCCTCGACAAGCTCGCCGCCGTTCGCGAGGGCAGCGGCACGATGCTCGACAACACCCTGGTGGTGTGGGGCACCGAGGTCGCGACCGGCGCTCACAACTTCGACAACACCCCGTTCATCGTCGCGGGCGGCGGGGCGAAGGGCGTGCGCGTGGGCCGGTTGATCAACGCCGGCGGCGCGTTTCATCACCGCCTGCTCGTGTCGATCGCTCAGTACATGGGCCTCGCCGACGTGACCCGCTTCGGCGACCTCGACGCCGGCACCGGTGGTCTGCCTGGCCTGCTCACCTGAGCGTCACATCAGCTGGTAGCCGACGCTCACGCCGCCGCCCATGGGAAACGGTGTCGTGTCGCGCGGCGTCGCGCCGTCGTGATGGCCTGCGACCTCGGCCCCCAGCCAGCCGTCGAGCGCGATGAAGAAGCGGTTGCGCCAGAGGCCGACGGGGGCAGGGCCGATGTTCACCGCCAGGCGCACGTGACCGGCGACCACGGTGCTCGCGCTGTCCATCACCACGAGCGGGCCGAACCGCAGGTACTGCCGCGTGCCGCCGAGCATCGGGCCCGCGGCGATCGACAGCCACCCTCCGCCGAAGGTGTACTCGCCGAGCAGCGACGCCGACGCGACGGTCACGCCGGGCCACACGGTGAGCTGCCCGAGGCTGTAGACGGCCCACCGGTCGCTCAGCTGCACGCCGAGCTGCAGGTTGCTGCCCGTGAAGCCGGCCGAACGAAACGGGTAGCCGCCGACCGTCGCCCACGCTCCGGCGCCGAGCCGGAACCGCGGGCCGTCGACGCGCGCCGCGTTGCCGGTGCTCACCACTTCCTCCGCTGCTGCCGACAGCGCCATCGACATCACCAGCGCCACGATTCGCGTGTTCATGGGCGGCGCAATGAGCAGCCGCCGTGCCCCGGCCGGCTTCAGTCGCGACGCACGCTTGGCTCTGGGCGGAGCCCCGTTTCCCTGCGGCGCGGCTGGCGCGCTGTCTCGTCGCCGAGACAGCGGAGCCGCCGGCCGCGGAGTCCCCCGAGCACGAAGCACCGGCCCAGCGCCGCGCGCGCCGTGCGAGCCCGTCGCAGGAGGAGCTCTTGGCCGCGCTCGCGGCGCACAAGAGCGTGCGCGCGACCGCGTGGAAAGAGCCGCCCTCAGAGCGGGCAGATGTAGCCCGCGTCGACGGGCGCGCAGCTGGACCCGTTGCAGACGCAGGTGCCGGCGTCGACACACGTGCGTTTGCCGCCGTCGGGGGAGCGGTCGAAGCAGCACGGCCTCGTGTCGGCCGGCTGGCCCGGCACCGTGCAGCGCGGGCCGTCGAGGTACCGACACCCGGGAAACTCGATGACACAGATCTTGCCCTCGGCGTCGATGAGGGTCTCGCTGCAGGTGCGCGTGAAGAGCAGGCAGCCCGCATGTGGCAGGCAGCAGTCGTTGTCGTCGATGCACGGCTCGCCGACGCCGCCACACGTGAGCGAGCGTGGCAGCGGGCTGCACCAGCCCCGGAAGCACTGGCCCGAGCAGCACGAGCTGTCGAACACGCACCGCTCACCGTCGGCATAGCAGCAGCCGCCGTCGCAGACCTGGCCCCACGTGCAGTTCGCGCTCGAGCCGCACGCGACCCCCAGCGTCGACGCGGTCGCGATGCACCGGCCCCCGTCGCACGCCTTGTCGAAGCACTGGTCGGGGTGCTCACAGTGGTAGCCCGGCTCGTAGCGGCCCTCGCTGCGCGTCACGCACGTGTTCGTATCGCCGCAGGCCTGGTCGGTCTGCGTGCAGCAGTCGCTCGGGCGCGCGCACGGAGTCGGGCCGCCTCGCGAGCACGCCGCGCGGCACAGGCCTCCCTGGCAGCCGCCGTCGGCGACGCAGCACGTCGACTCGCTGCACGCGCTGAACACCGGCCCGCACATCGCGACCTCGGCCACGCACGTCGGCCGCGCCGCGCTCAGGTCGCAGCGCTGCCCCAGCGGGCAGTCGGTCGCGTCGTCGCAGACCCCGCCGTCGGTCACCCGCTCGCCGGCGAAGGCGCACACGTCGGTCAGACACTGTCCCGTGCTGCACTGAGAGTCGGAGCGGCAGCAGCGCCCGACCGAGCACCCACCGTCACAGGGCGCTCCGCAGTCGACCGCGGCCGCGCCGCCTGCGCTCCCGCCACCCGCCCCGCCGCCAGCCGCCACGCCACCGCCCGCGCTCCCTCCACCGGCCGTCGAGCCGCCCGCGGCGCTCCCACCTGCGGCGCCGCTCGGGCAGGCTCCGCCCGAGCACGAGCCGGAGCAGCACGGCTGCCCCTCGGCGCAGCTCGCCCCGGCGTTGATGCAGCACTGCCCCACGGTGCAGGTGCAGCTGCCGGTGCGCGCACAGTACTGCTCGAGCTTGTCGCGCGCGGTGCAGCTTCCGACGAGCAGCGCGGCGGCGGCGACGGCGAGCCTCACGTGTCTTGCACCTGCGGCAGCGCGAGAAAGAGCAGCAGCCCCACGACGGCGATGACCGCGCCGCCGCCGAGGAGCCCGAAGCCGACGCCGTCGTACTGCTGAGAGCGCGCCGCGAGCTCGAACGCCTGCGACGTCTGGTCGGCCGAGAGCCCGCCGAGCTGGCCGGCCGTGCTCGCGCTCAGCCCCAGCACGAGGCCGCTCGCGAGCAGCCCCGCCGCTCCCACGCCCATCGGGATGAGCGGCCACCGCGCCCTGCGCAGGGCCTTCGCCTCGGGCGGCGGCGCGACGACCGCCTCGAGCACGGGCGGCGCCAGCGCCACGCGCACCTCGGCGGTCGCGCCGGCCGCGACCTCGACGGTGCGCACCTGCGCCTGCATCCCCTCGGCGCGCAGCTCGACCTCACTCGGCCCTGCGGGCAGCCAGAGCGTGCGCTCGCCGTCGACCGGCCAGCCCTCGTCTGCGGCGAACGCGCGCACCCACAGGGTCGCGCCGCTCGGCGTGGCGCGCACGGTGACGCGGCCGAACGGGCCCGCCTCGAGCCGCTTGCGCAGCGCCTCGAGCGAGCTCCTCACCCAGGACTCGGGGCTGCGGCCCATGCGCGCCTCGCACCGCTCGAGGAAGAGGAAGGCCTGGGGCAGCCGATCGAGCCGCAGGTACGCCTGCGCGATGTTGCAGTCGTGCACGTGCCGGGGCACCGCACGCTCGGCCTCCTTGAAGCGCGCGATGGCCTCGGCGTGGCGGCCTCCGCGCATCAGCTCGATGCCCTCGTCGGTCAGCGCCTGGTCTTTCGCGGCGGCGCTGGTCTGGGCCGCTGCCACGCGGCACAGGCACAGCGCGGTCACGGCGAGGGCGCGCACGTGCGCGAGACTCTACCTCGCGGCTCACTCGAGATGAACGCAAGCGCGTCGCGCTTCGTGAGAGCCGCGGGGCCGAGCGAGAGAGTGGCGCGCGCCACGCCGCATCCATCTCGAGCGAGGGGCGGCGTAGAACGACGGCCGTTGGAGTAGCGTCTGCCGAGTGAACGCCGTGGCGCCTCGAGCCGCCGAGCACTACTGCCCGGGCTGCAACCAGAGCCACCCCGAGAGCCTCTCGCGCTGCCCGAGCTGCAACACGGCCCTGGTGCGCCTCGCGGTCGTCACCGGCGACGAGCTCATCGGCCGCGAGCTCGACGGGCGCTTCACCGTGCGCGAGCGCCTCGGCGCGGGCGGCATGGGCGCCGTCTACAAGGCGTGGCAGCACTCGGTCGGGCGCGAGGTCGCCCTCAAGGTCATCGCCGGCCGGCAGGCGTCGAACCCCACCGCCGCGAAGCGCTTCTTGCGCGAGGCCCGGCTCGCCTCGCGCCTCGCGCAGCCCAACATCGTCAGCGTGGTCGACTTCGGGCAGACGCCCGACGGCCTGCTCTACCTCGCGATGGAGCTGTGCGTCGGCCGTACGCTCTCGAAGCTCATTCGCGACGAGGGCCCCTTCCCGCTGGCGAGGGTCCTGCGCATTGCGCTGCAGCTCTGCGACGCGCTCGAGGCTGCCCACGTGACCGGCATCGTTCACCGCGACCTGAAGCCGCAGAACATCATCGTGCTCGACAAGCCCGCGGGCCGTGACCTCTTGAAGGTGCTCGACTTCGGCCTCGCCCGGTCGCTCAACGGCGAAGACTCGAGCATCACCGGCAGCAACGTCGTCGGCTCGCCGAACTACATCAGCCCCGAAGAGGCCATGGGGCAGAGCGTCGACGCGCGCGCCGACCTCTACGCCCTGGGCGCCATTCTGGTCGAGATGCTGACCGGCAGCCCTCCGTTCGGGCGCGACGGCGGGTTCACCGAGGTCGTGCGGCGGCAGCTCACGCTCTCGCCGCCCGCGCTGCCGACCGTGCCCGCCTCGCTCGAGGCCCTCATTCACCGCTGCCTCTCGGTGCGGCCCGACGAGCGCCCCGACAGCGCCGCCACCCTGCACGCTCAGCTCGGCACGTTCGTGGGCGGCGATACCGCCGCCGTCACGCCCGAGCCGGTGCCTGCGCCGGAGCCCCCTCGGCCGCCGCCGAGGCGCTGGTGGGCGAGCGTCGACTTGGCCGTCGCCGGGTTCGTGGGGCTCGGGCTCGTCGTCGCCGCCGCGACGGTGCTCGTGCTGAATGCGCGCGAGCCATCTGCGGCGCCCGTCGCTGCACCTGCACCTGCACCTGTACCTGCGCCTGCTGCGAGCGCCGTCGAGCCCGAACCGACGCCTGCGCCGGCGGCGCCGAGCGCTCCACCTCCGCTGGCAGCCGAGCCCGCGTTTCCGAGCCGGAAAGAGGCCCCGCGTCGCACGGTGAAGAAGGGGGCTCCCAAGCCCGAGCCCGCGCCGCCCGTAGAGCCCGTGGCAGCTCCCGCGCCCGCCCCGGCTCCTGCTCCGGCGGCGTGCGCGCCGCCCTGCGCCGAGTGGGAAGAGTGCAAGGCGGGAACGTGCGTCGAGCGGCTGATGCGGTGAAGCCGCCGCTGCTCAGAGCGCCTCGCTGACGGCGCGGTTGCCGGTGAAGAGGCCCCAGATGAAGGGCCGCAGCCCGAGGGCGAGCACGCCGCCGCTCAGCACGTACCCGACGTAGGCACCTTGCAGTCGACACGATCGCTGAGGCTCGTGCCGCCGCACCGCGCCTGCTTGATGCCGCCGAGCGCGAACGACGCGACGCCCGCGACCATGAGCGCGAGGCCGCTGCACGGCCGCATCTTCGTCGGTGACGAGGCCGGCGAGGGCCCGCGCGGCCTGCGGCGTGGGGTCCCGGGCCGCGCGAGTCCCACGCCGAAGTCCCATGGGGCTCTTGGGGTGAGACAGAAGAGAGCACGCGGCTCAGCGGGCGAGCAGCGCCTCGACGCGCAGCCGTCCCGGGTCGACCCCCGCCGGGAAGACGGCGTTCATCAGCGCGGCCAGCTGGGCCTGGGTGCTCTCGTGGCGCAAGAGGAAGACGTCGAGCGCCCGCGCCATCGCCTCGGCGCTGGCGAAGCGGTCTTGCGGCTCCTTCTTCAAGGCGCCGAGCGTGATGCGCTCGAGCTCGGGCGCGACGCCGTAGCGGCGCTCCGACGGGCGAGCCGGCGCCGCATCGATGATGGCGCGCATGATCTCGAGGTCGTCTTTGCCGTCGAACGGCAGATGCCCCGTCAGCAGCCAGTAGAGCAGCACTCCGAGCGCCCAGAGGTCGACCGCAGGGCTCGCCGGCTCGCCGCGCGCCTGCTCCGGAGCGAGGTACGTCACCGTGCCGCGCACCGTGCCTGGCGCCGTGAAGTCCTGGCTCAGCCGGGTCTTCGCGATGCCGAAGTCGATGAGCTTCACTTCGCCGGTGTACGAGATGACCACGTTGCGCGGCTTCACGTCGCGGTGCACCACGGTGAGCGGTCTGCCGTCGGGCCCCTGAAGCACGTGGGCGTCGTGCACGCCGCTGCAGCACTCCGAGACGATGCGCGCCGCGATCGCCGAAGGCATGAGCTGACCGTTCTTGCTCAGCCCCGTCACGAGCTCTTCGAGCGTGCGCCCGGCCACGTACTCCATCGCGATGAACGGGTGGTCGAGCTCGAAGCCCACCTCGTAGATTCGGGCGATGCTGCGGTGCGAGAGCATCGCGATGATGCGCGCCTCCTGCAGGAACATCTGCACGGCCTCGTTCGACAGGCCCTTCGGGTCGAGCAGCGTCTTCAGCACCACGACCCGCTCCGAGCCCCGCTCGCGCGCGAGCCAGATTCTCGCCATGCCGCCCGTCGCGAGCGGGCCGAGCACCGTGTAGCGGCCCAGCTGCGCGCCGGGGCCGAGCTCGCCCGGTGCCGCGGGCGACGGGCTCGACCGCGGCCCTCGCACCTCGGGCACCGTCGCGCGCATCGCCGACAGGTCGAGCCGCTTCGGCGGCGGAGGAGGCTGCGGCCGGTCGTCGAGCAGCGTCGCTGCGTCGAACTCGGCGGCGCCGGGCCGCGCCGAGGCGTCGAACGCCACAGCGGTCACCTGCGGCGCCTGATAGAGCGTCTTGTCGCGGTCGGTGCCGGGCGCGGTCGGGACGTCGGCGGTGGGCGCGCCGAGCCGGGTGTGCGAGTCGCTCCACTGCTTCGACTCGCGCTGGGCCGCCGCGGCCCGCCGGGCGTCGATCGGCGGCAGGCTGTGGCGCTGACCGGGCACGAGCAGGAACGCGCGAATCATGCGCGCGACGAACTCGGCCGCGACCGGCGCCGCGTCGAAGCTCAGGCCCGCGCGGCCGCCGCCGCTCCACGCGACCGCCGCCGGCACCGCGAGCAGACCCTCGTCGAGCGAGAGCGACAAGAGGCCGCGCTCGCCGGCGTGGGGCGGCGACGGCGTCGAGATCGAGGCGCCGTTGAGGCTCAGGTTCGAGAGCGTCACCGGCTGCTGGCTCGCGCCCGCGGTGCGCCAGAAGCCGGGCGCGTCGAGGTTGAAGCGCACGCTCGACCGCCGGCCCTGCGGCGTCGCGAGCACGTGCGTCATGAGCAGCTCGAGCTGCTCGAGCTCCGAGGCCGTCACGTTCGTGAAGCTCACGCCGAGGTCCCACTCGTCGGCGAGCGGCCGGGCCCACGCGACGCGGCCGCGCACCGGCACCGTGAGCTTGCCGTTCGGAGCCGAGAGCTCGAGCTCGACCGCGTCGCCCTTCTTCAGCGCGCTGCGGCTCACGAGCAGCAGGCCTGTCGTCGAGAGGTTCGCCACCTGCTCGGACACTGCGCCCCCCTGCGCCTTGCGGCGCGCCGACAGCGCGACCACGAGCCGCGGCAGGCGACGGCTCTCTTTGAACGCGGGTGAGATGCGCGACAGTCTACCGGCGATGCGTGCGTTTGCGCCGACTCCCGCCGCGGCTTCTCGAGGCGCTACTTCTTGGCCGTCGAGCTCGTGCGGCCCTCGAACACGCTGTCGAAACTGAGCTCCTTGCCGTACGCCTGAGTCGCCTGAATCGGCGCAGGCGCCGCCGCAGGAGCCCGCTCTTCCCGCATCACGGCCGGCGACTCGGGGGCGAACGCGATGTCGGGCGCGCGGTTGCGGTGCGCCGACGCGTAGTACGAGGTCGGCGTGGCGAGCGCGACCATCGCGTCCGAGCTCCACAGCGCGTCGCCCTCTTTGCGCAGCATCACGGCGCCGGCGTCGTAGTCCTCGAGGTTGAAGAGCGCGCTGGCGAACGCGAGGCGCGCGCTGCGGCGCGTGCTCTCGGCGAGAATCGAGCTCGCCCAGTCGCCGCTCTTCGTGAGCAGCGCGACGGCGGCCTCGGGGCCGAGCGTGTGGCTCACCTCTTCGGCGACGCCCATCACGTAGTCGCAGCGCTCGGCGGGGTCGCTCATGCGCTCGAGCTCGGTGACGGCCCGGGTCACGGCCTGCGTCGCCAGCGCCGAGTCCGAGGCGCGGCGCGACAGCTGCGCGACGCTCACCCAGCCTGCGAGCACCGCGTGGCCCGTCAGCTGCTGGCTCGACGTGTTCAGCGTCTCGGTCGCCTGGCGGAGCGCGTCGGACGCTCCCTCGGTGCCGTACTGCGTGAGGATCTGGCTCGCGATGTTGAGCTGCCGGGTCAGGCGCACGTCGGCGTCGGGAATGTGCCGGGCCTCGGCGGCGGCGAGCACCATCAGCTGCCGGCTGCGCTTGCTCGAGTGCTGAACCGGGTCGGTCAGCCGCTTCTGAGAGGCGCAGGCGGCGAGAGAAAGCAGCGCGACGACGATGATTTTTCTCATGGTGCGCTGCTAACGACCGGTCAGCGAATCAGATCTACCCAGCCCGCCTCGTTCGTGATGACCGCTACCCGGCCGTTCGACGAGCGCGGCGAACCGCCGGTATTCACGGTGCCGACGCCCATGCGCGACGTCGACCCGCGCCGGGCCGGCTCATGTACAGCTGCGAGCCCTCGCGCGTCGCCACAGATGGAAGCGGGGCCCGTCTGGATTTCAGCGTCTCGAGTACTGCTGCCAGAGCGCACTGATGGGCGCGGCCATCATTCGGTCCCCGAACGAGAGGACCCGGTCGCCTCCGTAGAGCACGAGCCCCAGGTGAAAGCGCCTGTCCGTGCGCGCCTGCAGGTGCCGTAGAGGGCGGAAGTCGTCGGTGCGGACGGTTTCTCCTGCCTTGACTTCGACGCCGACGAGCCGGCCGTCCGAGGCTTCGAGCACACCATCGACTTCGATGCCATCGCGTGTGCGGTAGTGGTGCAGCCTGCATTCGGTTTCCGCCCAGGTGAGCTGTCGCGCCAGCTCGCCGAGCACGAAGTTCTCGAGCAGAGGGCCGAGCGCGGTGTCGTCCCGAACCAGGCGCGCCGCTCTGCGCCCAACGAGGTGGCTCGCCAAACCCGTGTCGACGAACAGCAGCTTCCGCATGTGCGAGGCACGATCCGTCGTTGACGTCGACCAGGGAGGCAGACGCTTGATGAGAAAGACCTCCTCGAACAGCGCGAGGTAACGCTCGGTGGTCCTCGCCGGAAGCCCAACGTCCGAAGAGAGCTGCTCTATCTTGATCGGCTGGGCGCTGCGTGCGGCGAGGCTGCGCAACAGCTGGTGCATTTCGTCGCGCCGCTGAATGTCGGCAAGCTGCACCACATCGCGAGCGACGAGGTCCTCGACGTACGAGGTGAAGAAGCGCGCGCGACGCCGCTCGTCCCGCCTTGCAGCCTCGGGAAAGCCTCCCCGGGTGAGCCGCTCGACGTAGTCCTCGCGCGTGGTGCCGGCTGCCCGAAGCTCGACCTCGTCGGCGAACAAGCGATCGACGAAGTCTTCCCGTTGCTCGCTGAGCTCTCCTTGTGAGAAGGGCCACAGCTCGAGCGACTCGATTCGGCCCACCAGCGCGTCGGGAAGACCTCGTAGCCCGAGTATTCGAGCTGATCCCGTGAGGAGAAAGCGCCCGGGCGTCGGGTCATCATCGACTACCGCTTTGATGGCCAGGAACAAGTCAGGGGCACGCTGCACTTCGTCGATGGCGAGCAGACCGTCGTGCTTCACGAAGCGCGTGGGATCTGCCCGCGCGGCCGCAAGAACGGCCGGTCGATCGAGCCGCTCCTCCCGGGCGCTCGGGTGTCGTCGCAACAACCGGCGCACCAGGGTGCTCTTGCCCACCTGGCGCGCTCCGATGACCGCCACGACCCTCGTGTCACCGAGGGCGTCGTCGATCAGGGCCTCCAGCCGTCTGGGAAGATACCGGGGCACCGCGCTGACAATGCCTGGGCGACGCCGGTTTTGCCAGCACCACCGTGCCGGATTTGCCAACGTCAACGCGCCGGTTCAGCCAACACGTCGGCGATGCCGCAGTGGGTCGAGCGCGAGCGTCGTCTCGGAGGCGGGGGCGAAGACGCGGGGCGCTTCATGCCCCAGGAGTCTCGGCCCCCGCACGAGTCGCAGCCTCACGGCGCGAGACAGACGATGCAGCCGATCCCGGGCTTCTGCTCGAGCAGCTCACCCGTGACGGCGTCGAACCGCAGCTCGAAGCCGACGTGCGGGGCGCCGCCCGACAGCGGGCAGTTGGCGTCGCTCGCGAGCAGCGCCGCCGTGTAGCTCGACGGCGCGAGCACGAGGCGCGTGTCGCTCACCTTGCGCACCAGCACCTTGCCGGAAAGCTCGCTCACCTCGAGCAGCGCGCTCTTGCCGCCCTCGAACGCGTCGGCGGGCGCCGCGACGTAGGTGAAGTCGCCCGTCGGCGTGCAGAAGTCGAACGTGCGGTACGCGAGCCGCGTCGACCGCGCCGTCTTCTCGGCCGCCGCCACGTCGAGGTCCGCGCAGCGTGAGAGCGCGAGGCGGTCGTTGTACTCGGCCGGAGGAAGCCAGCTGCCCGCGACCGCTTCGACCACCACGCGCTTGCCCGTCGAGCGCCAGCGCCACGCGAGCGTGTCGGCCCGCGCCGGCAGACCTGCGTACGTCGCGCGCGTCGTGTTCACCCACTCGGCCGCCGCGGGCACGCTCTCGCACGGCGCCGGCGCGCTCTGCCACTCGGAGGGGTCGATGCGGAAGAGCGCCGGGTGTGCGCCCGCGAAGGCGAGCCACAGCTCCCGCGCGTTCTTGCCGGGCTCGCACTCGAGCTCGAACGCGGCGCCGAAGATGTTCGCCGGCGTGTTGCGCACCGCCGACCACGTCATCGTCGCGCCGGGCGACAGCGTGGCGAGCTCGGCGCGCGCGGCGGCCTCCTGGGGCGCGCCCACGCTCACCGCGAGCGGGTAGGGCCGGCAGTCGGGCGCCCAGAGCGCGCGGCTCGTGGGCTCGGTCGCTTCCAGGACCTCGGTGACGGTGGTGCCGCAGGCCGACAGGAAGAGGAGAGAGAGGAGCGTCGTTCGCATGGCCACAGGACGAAGCCCGGCCCGAAAACGTGCGGGCGCACCGCGCAGTCGATGTCCGCCGCTGTGTTTCGCAACGGCCCAGAGGCTACGCCCCGCCGTCGGTTCCCCCGCGCGGAAGCGGCTCGACCCGCCGTTCCGTCGAGCTACCGCGGGCCGAGGCTCATCGGCACCGTGGTCGTCTCGCCCGCGCGCACGCCGACGCTCCGGCTCTGCGACAGCCCCTGCGCCCGGTTCACCACCAGCACCACGTGCTCGCCCGGCGGCAGCGAGAACGGCGCGAGCGGCGCCTCGCCGACGCGCCGGCCGTCGACGAACACCACGGCCGGCGGGCTCACCTCGACCTTGAGCCGGCCTTCCTTCGGCAGCGCCTTCGGAGCCGCCTTCACCTTCGCGCTGCGACGCCGCGCGACCGGAGGAGCGAGCGGCTCGGCTGCGGGCTCCGGCTCGGCGGGCTCCGGCGCGACCTCTGGCTGCGGCTGCGGCTCCGGCTCAGGCGGCGCCGCGATCGGAGCCGGGGCCACGGCCGCGACGGGCTCTGCGGCAGGCTCGCTCGTGCGGAGCCACCGCGCGGCGGCTCCTGCAGAGACGAGCGCGACGCACGCGGCCGCAGCGATGATGACGAGCCGCCGCGACGGCGGCTTGGGCGGCGCGACCTCGGGCGCGCTCTGCGAGGCCACCGGCGGAGCCAGCCTCTTCACCCACGCGGCCAGCGCGCGCTCGCCCTCGGCCTTCCGCCCCTGCAGCGCCGCCGTCGCGAGGCTGTGCAGCTGCTCGGCCGTCGGTCGCGCCGACGGCTCGCGGGCCATCGACCGCTGCACCCAGTCTGCGACCTTCGGGTCGACGCGGGGCCGCAGCGCCGAGAGCCGCGCCGGCTCGCCGTTCAAGAGCGCGTTCATCAGCTCGGCGTCGGTGACTCCGCGAAACGGCTTCACGCCGGTGAACAGCTCGAACGCCATGCAGCCGAGCGCGAAGCAGTCGCTCGCGAAGCTGGCGGCGTCGCCGTGAAACAGCTCGGGCGCCATGTACGCGAGCTTGCCGCGCACCGCGCCGGTCGACGTGAGGCGCGTGTGGTCGGCGAGTCGCGCGATGCCGAAGTCGGCGACGCGGGCGACGCCGTCGAGGTTCACGAGCACGTTGCCCGGCGAGAGGTCGCGGTGCACCACACCACGCCCCGAGGCCGTGTCGAGCCCGTGCGCGTACGCGACGCCGGCGGCGACGTCGGCGGTCAGGCTGTAGGCGCCATCGAGCTCGAGCGGGCCTCCGGCCGCCTCGACGCCGCGCAAGAGCGCCCCCGCGCTCACGCCCTCGACGTACTCGAGCGCGAGGTACGGGCCGGTGGCGTCTTCGCCGGAGTCTTTGAAGCGCACGACGTTCGGGTGCTGCAGCAGCGCCGAGATGTCGGCCTCGCGCTTGAGCTGCACGCGGTACTCCTCGGTGAGCTGGCTCGCGTCGCGCAGGCGCTTGAGCGCGACGAGCTCACCGCCGCGCGAGCGCGCGAGGTAGACGTCGGCCATGCCGCCGCGCCCGAGCACGGCCAGGTGGCTGTAGCGCGCTGCGGGCGGCATCAGCCCGCGAGTAAACCGTGCTTGCGCAGCAGTGTGTAGAGGTGCACCCGCGTGATGCCCGAGCGGCGCGCGACCTGGCTCACGTTGCCTCCGCACTTCTCGAGCAGCTCGCGCAGGTAGCGCTTCTCGAGCTCGGCGAAGAGCCGGTCGCGCTGCGGGTAGAACGGCTGATCGAGCTCGAGCCGGAGCTGCTCGAGCCCCGTCAGCGACGCGGGCTTCACCTCGAGCCCGAGCACGGCGCGCTCGACCGCGCCCTTCAGCTCGCGCACGTTGCCCGGGTAGGTCGCCTCGAGCAGCTGGCGCAGCAGCGCCGGAGGCAGCTCGCGCGAGACGCCGCGCTCCTCGAGGAACTGCGACACGAGCTGCGGAATGTCCTCGGCCCGCTCGCGCAGCGCAGGCACCCGCAGCGTCACCGCCGAGAGCCGGAAGTAGAGGTCCGCGCGAAACGCGCCGCGGTTCACCTCGGGCTCGAGCGGCCGCTGCGAGGTCGAGATGAGGCGCACGTCGACGGGCAGCTCGGACGACGCTCCCAGCGGCCGCACGCGCCGCGTCTCGACCACGCGCAAGAGCTTCGGCTGCAGCTCGAGCGGCAGCTCGTTCACCTGGTCGAGCACCAGCGTGCCGCCGCTCGCCCGCTCGAACACGCCCTTGCGGTGGTCGTGCGCCCCGGTGAACGCGCCCTTCACGTGGCCGAACAGCTCGCTCTCGAACAGGCCTGCCGGCACGGCTCCGCACGAGAGCACCACCAGCGGCTGCTGCGCCCGCGGGCCGGCCTGCACGAGCGCCTCGACGGCGCAGTCTTTTCCCGTGCCGGTCTCGCCCACCATCAGCACCGCGACGTCGTGCGCCGCGACCTTCGCGAGCTGGCCGTAGAGCGTGCGCATCGCGATCGAGCCGCCGGTGAGCGGGCCCATCGACGTGCGCGCCTCGAGCCGCTGCTCGCTGCGCGCGCCCCCGAAGCTCACGCGCACCCGCGAGCTGCCGAGCGTCAGCACGTCGCCGTCGACCAGCCACGCCTCGCGCACGCGGTGGCCGGCCACCACGACGCCGTTCTTCGACTCGAGGTCGACCACCCTCAGGCCCGCCTCGTCGAGCACCAGCTCGCAGTGCGCGGCGCTCACGGTCGAGTCCGAGAGCGCGAGGGCCGCTCCGCCGCCCGAGCCCACGAGCACCCGCGCCTGCGTCTCGAAGGTCTTGCTCAGCCCCGCGGCGGGGCCGGCCGTGACCTCGAGGCTGAACGTCGGGTACTCGAGCGCGCGCAGCTGGCCCGCACGGTCGACCAGCCGCGTGACGGTGATGGCGACGCGATCGGTGCCCGGCTCTGCGCTCACGGGGTCACCACCTCGATGCCGACCCACGCGCCGTCCGCGTCGGTCACCTTCACCTGCGTGCGCCCGCTGCCCGCCGCGGTGAAGCGCCCGTCGGCGCCGACCTCGCCGGGCCCCGACTCGCGCGAGAAGCCGTACGGCGGAGCGCCGCCGAACACGAGCTCGCCCAGCTCGACGCTCGCGCCGGCCAGCAGCTCGAGGCGGCCGAGCAACGCGCCGAGCGCCCGGGGTGGGCCCGCGCGGCTCAAGCGCTCGAGCGACGCGTCGTCGAGCGCCGAAGGCCAGTACACGACGCGCCGCACGTGGCCGAAGAGAATCTCGCTGGGCGCCCGCGGGTCGGTGCCCAGCGACAGCCGCGTGAGGCCCTCGGGCAGCACGTCGGCGGTCGAGCTCCCCGCGGCGACGTCGTCGACGTAGAGCGCCTGCCGGCCGCGCTCCCACGCGAACGCGACCCGCCGCACCTGCCCGTCGCGCGGAGCGCTCACCCCCCGGCCGAGCTCGGCCACCGTGCCGCCGTCGATGCGCACCACGTACTGCCGGCTGAGCGCGTGCGCGTTGGCGCCGCTCTCGTCGCTCAGCGTGACGATCGGCAGGGCGCCCGCGACGCTCGCGAACGGCAGCTCGATCTCCGCGTAGAGCGTGCCGCGCGCGGCGTCGAGCCACGGCCCGACCCGCAGGCTGACCTCGTCGGCCTCGCGCGTCGTGCCCCCGCTGCCGGAGCGCACCCAGCTCGTCGGCCGCCGGCCTCGCTCGAGCTGCGCGCCCCAGACGGTGGTGGTCGAGCGCTGGCAGGTGCTGTCGTTGTCGGGCAGCACGAGCAGGCGCACCTCGTAGTTGCCCGTGCCGCTGTTCGCGTTGGCCCAGACGCGCCACCAGTCGCCCACGTCGGTGACGCCGAACGCGCCGGGGCTCGAGAACCCGCGCACCGCGCCGGTGGCGGCGTTCACCGTCACGCCCCGGCTGCCGGCGGGGGGCGCCCACACTCCGACCGAGGTGCCGCACGGGTCGCTGCCCTGCTTCTTCTTCACGAACAGGCTCGCGACGTACTCCGTGTTGTCGTCGAGCGGCACGGCGTCGATGAAGTACGCGGGCGGCGTCGGCGGCGTGGTCGCGTCGGTGACCGCGGTCGCGTCGAGCGCTCCGTCGGGCGCGGGCCCGGCCCCTGCGTCGAGGTAGCCCGAGCCTGCGGGCAGGTTCGAGAAGCCCATGAGCGAGGCGCTGCGGGGAATGAGGTTCATGCGGTCGGGCTCGACGAGCAGCCCGAGCGGAGCGGCGCACCCTGCCGTGCCTGCGTCGGCGCAGGGCGCGGCGTCGAAGTCGAGCCGCGCGAGGCAGCCGCCGTCGCAGGTCACGTCGGCCACCCGGCCGTTCGCGTCGACGACGGTCGCGGGGGTTCGCCGGCCGACCTCGAGCAGGCGCGGCGCGCGGCGCAGCGCGAGGAAGTCGAGATCGACGGTCGGGCCCGACGTCTCTTCGCACGTCGCGTCGCCGTCGAGGCCGCGGGCGCAGACGAGCGGCTCGGGGCACGCGGCCGGGCCGTCACACCGCTTCCCCTTCGGCTGAAACGGCGGCAGCGTGCACGTGCACAGGAGCAGCGCGGGCAGCCAGCGGGAGCGCACGGACGTCACGAGAACGGGCCGACGCTACCCCGCCGCCCGGCCGATGGGAGCACGTCACAGCGGCAGCACGCCGGTGCCGAAGCCCCACTTCGTGACCGGGGCGCCGCCGGCCTCGGTCACGCCGAACTTCTGCGCGATCGCCGCGAGCAGGTCGGCGTGGTGGCGGTTGCCGGCGTCGATGAAGCGATCGGTCGCGAGCTGGCCGCCGAGCCCGCCCGCGGTGACGCGCGCGCAGCCGCCGCCGTCTCCGGGCGACTGGCCGCCGTGGTAGTTGCCGTCGCCCATGCCCGAGCCGAACATGACGAAGCTGTTCTCGAGCATCGTCTTCCCGTTCGGCTCGGCGACGGCGTCGAGCTGCTGCAGCAGGTAGAGCAGCTTCTTCACCTGCCACTCGTTCTTCAGCACCATCGCCTGCCGGTGGTCGGCGGTCGTGTGGTGCGAGACGATGTGCGGGTCGGCTCCAGCCGCGGGGCCGGTGTAGCCCGAGATGAGGTCGCTCATGCTCTGGCGGTCGTCGTTCTCGTAGTCGAGCATGAGCGTCGAGACGCGCGTCACGTCGCAGCGAAACGCGAGCACCATGAGGTCGAGCATGTTCTTGCTGCCGAGGTCGAAGTGAACGCGGTTGTTCACCACCTCGTTCGCGAACGTGCTCGCGGCCGGCACGGTGCACGTGGGGGGCGGCGGCGGCGGAGCTTCGACCGTCGTGACGATGCGCTGCTCGACCGTGCGCACCGACGTCAGGTACTCGTCGAGCTTCTGGCGGTCGGCGGCGCCGAGCTTCGCCTGAAGCCGCGCCGTGTCCTGCGCGACCGCGTCGAGCACGCTCTTCTTCCCCTTCGCCTTCAGGTCGACCGTCGGCATCGGCGGCGGCGGCGTGCCGGGGTTCAGCGAGCCGAACAGCGCGGTGAAGACGTCGGCCGAGCGCGCGTAGCGGGGCGCGACCTGCTTCTGCGCGAGCCACGAGATGTTCGTGCAGAAGCCACCGACGCCGCGCGTGCCGAGCGTGCTCGGGCCCATCGCGGTGATGGGGAAGGGCGCCATCGTGAGGGGCGTGCAGCCGAGCGTCTCGGCGATCGCCTGGTCGAGCGAGCGGCCCGCCGCCTTCAGCCAGAACTGCCCGCCCTCGTCGTTGCTGGTGTGGCGCTGCCCGGTGAGGAAGCTGGTGGCGCTCGACCAGTGACCGTCGCCGTTGGCCCGCAGGTCCTTCGGGTCGAGGCGGTTGTAATAGACGAGGTGTCGCTTGAACGGCTGCAGCGGCGAGAGCGCGCGCGACAGCGACCACTGCCCGTTCGCGCCGGCCGTGCACTCCCAGGTGTTCGCGTCGGTGCCGGGCGGACCGGCGTGGAGCACGCCGTCGGCGAAGTAGACGGCCGCGAACCGGCGCGGCGCGGCGGCCTGAGCGCTCGCGCGCGCGGGCAGCATCGCCTCGAGCCACGGCAGCGCGATGCAGACGCCGGCGCCGCGGAGCAGGGTGCGGCGTGAGAGGGGCGAGGTCATGGTCGGGTCCTTTCGGGGAGCTTCAGTTGCCGCCGGCGCGGGCGCGAAACGGCTCGCTCGCGGCGACGTCGGCGACGAGGCCCGCGAGGCCCCGGCCTTCGGCGAGCCCGCGCGCGACGGTGTCGAGGGTGCACTGGTCGGCCGACGTCACGGCGCGGCCCGTCGCGAAGGTGAGCAGGTGCCGGGTCACGCAGCGCTCGATCGCCGAGCGCTTCTTCTCGGCGAGCAGGCGCACGAGGCCCTCGGGGTCCGAGAACGTGCCGACGCCGCGCAGCTCGCCCGACGCGTCGACGTCGAACTGCCCGTCGCGCTCGCGCCAGCGGCCGACGGCGTCGAAGTGCTCGAACGCGAAGCCGACCGGGTTGATCCGCGCGTGGCAGCCCTGGCAGCGCGCGGGGCTCGTCACCTTCGTGAGCTGCTCGCGCGGCGACAGGCCGCTCAGGTCCTCGCCGCCCGGGCCGGTCGTGAGGTCCATCGTCGCGTCGGCCGGCGGAGCCCCCGGCGGGTCGCACAAGAGCTGCCCCAGCACGAACACGCCGCGGCCCACCGGGCTCGAGTGGTCGGGCTTCGACGTCACCGTCATCACCGCGGCCTGGGTCAGCACGCCGAGGCGGTGCGTGCCGTCGAGCTGCACGCGCACCGGCGCGGCCCCAGCCTGAGCCGGCAGGCCGTAGAACGCGGCGAGGCGCGCGTCGACGAACGTGTACGGCGCCGTGAGCAGCTCGACCGGGCTCGCGTCGCGGCGCAGCACGTCGTCGAACAGCGCCGCCGTCTCGGCCTGCATCGCCGCACGCAGCGGAGCGTCGAACTCGGCGATGACGCTGCTCGCGCGGTTCACGTCGGCCACGCGGCGCGTCTCGAGCCACTGGCCCGCGAACGCGTCGGAGAAGCGGCGCGCCTTCGGGTCTGCCAGCATGCGCTGCACCGCGGCGCGCAGGCCAGCCTCGGTGCCGAGCTCGCCGCGCTGCGCCGCCTGCAGCAGCGCCTCGTCGGGCACGCTGACCCAGAGGAAGGCGGCGAGGCGGGCGGCGAGCTCCGAGTCGCTCAGGCGGTGCACCGCGGCCGGGTCGTCGGGCGAGTGCTCGGCCATCACGTGGAAGAGGAAGTGCGGCGAGAGCAGCACGGCCTGCAGCGACAGCGCCTGCGCCTCGCGCGCGTCGAGCCCTTCCGCGGCGGCGTCGACGCTCAGCTTCGCGTAGGCGTCGAGCTCTTCGGTCGTGAGGTCGCGCCGAAACGCGAGGCGGCCGAGCTTCGCGACCGCGCTCTTCACGCACGCGGCGTCGAGGCCGGCGACCGCGCGCGACGTGAGCTCGAGCTTCACGACCTCGGCGCGGCGCGAGCCGTCGGTCGCCGCGTTCTTGAGGTACAGGCCGACCTTGGCCTTCATGCCCGGCGCGACGCTCAGCGCGATGGCGTACGGCTTCTGCGCGGCCGAGTCGAGCGTGAGCGCCCCCACCACTTGAACGTCGTTGAAGTTCACCTGCAGCTGCGGCCACACGCCGCCCGACGCGGTCGCCGACGCGTGCAGCACGAGCGTGTCGAAGCCTCGGGTGACGGCGCTCGCCGGAATGTCGAACACGAGCCAGCTGCCGGTCGTCTGCGGCCCGGTGACCGGCTTCGTGACCGTGCCCTGAACGTCGAGGAACACCCACGGCGACGAGCGCGGCACCTCGAGCGGCGGCACCGCTGCGCCAGGGCAGGGCGCGACCGGCGACTGCGGCGTCGCGAGCGCGAGCGTGAGCGCCGCCGAGGTCACGTCCGCGAGGCCGGTGACGAGCTCGGGCGCGGCGCTCTGGTACGCGCCGTCGTCGTCGTAGCCCGAAGGGCTGAGCAGCTCGGGCGGGAGGTTCGCCTTCACCGGCTGGGGCAGGGCGAGCAGGTCTTGCAGCGCGTGCTCGAGCTGGGCCGTGTTGAGCCGGCGCAGCGCCGCGCGGCCCGGGCCTGTGGGCGTGCAGGCGACGGCCGGCAGCTCGTCGCCGCCGCCGGGGCCGCTGCCGGGCACGTCGCTCGGCAGCTCGCCCGACGCCGGCGAGCGGGGCCCGAGCACCGCCCCTTCACAGGCCGAGAGCAGCGCCACGAGCCACAGAGTTCGAAGTCGCATGGGCGCTCCCATGGCAACGCCCGTGCCTGGGGCCGGCCCTCGCGGAGCCGGGCACTTGGCGGGGCGGCGCTGAAGGCCCTGTTCGGTAGACCGAACACTTCCATGCCGCACTGTCTGACCGCGCAACGGCCCGTTTTCTGCGGCGCGGGGGCGCTGGGCAGGTGGCATGCTGGGCGCCGCATGGTCGCGCTCGCGCTGCTGGTGCTGGCGGTCGACTCGGGCGTCGAGGCGCGCCTGGCCGAGGCGCGGCGCCTGCTCGAGAGCGACCCGGCGGCGGCGCTCGCCGAGCTGGATCAGGTCGCGCGCGCGGCGGCCGCTGATCCGCTGCTCCTCGCTCGCGCGTACCTGCTCACCGGCGCGGCGCACGCGATGGCCGGCCGCGCCGAGCGGGCCGCCGACAGCTACCGCACGGCGCTCGAGCTCGACGAGACGACGCGGCCCACCGGCCTGCCCGCGCGCGCGATCGCCGCGTGGGACTTCGCCGGCCTGCCTGCCGTGAAGCCCGAGGTGACGCCTGCGCCCGAGCCGCCGCGGCCTGCGCCCGAGCCGGTGGTGCAGGCCGAGGCGCCGAAGCCGTCGCGCACGCGCTGGGCGTCGTGGCTGACGGGCGCCGCCGCCGTCGCCGCCGGAGGAGGCGGCCTCGCGCTCGGGCTCTGGTCGCGCTCGCACGCCGAGGCCGCGAACCGGCTCCCCGACCTCGTCGCGGGGCAGCAGTCGTACGCGGGCGCGGGGCGCGAGTCGCTCGCCGCGAACGTGCTCTTCGGCGTGGCGGGCGCGCTGGCGATCGCGTTCGTCGTGTCGCTGCTGCTCGGCTTGTGAGGCCTCAGTGCTGCTGCTTCTTCTTCAGCCGCACCGGCTCGCTCAGCCGCACCTGCGTCGTGCCGCCGTTGGGCGGCAGCGTCGCCACGCCGGTGCGCAGCTCCACCACCTCGTCGTTGGAGCGGATCACGAAGAGCGTCGTCACGCCGGCTTCGGCCTGCTCGGTCTCCCACACGCCCCGCGTGGCGCTCGGGAAGAGCGTCACACGGTCGCGCTGGGCGGCGGTGAGCTCGTCGACCGAGCGAATCGAAGCGTGCTCGCCGGGGACGAGCTGGAGCAAGGTGTACTCGTCGAACGCCAGCGGCGGCAGCGTCGTGATGCGGTTCTTCACCCCCACGACGAACGTGAGGTCCCGCGTGAGCTTCGCGCCGGGCTCGAGGTGCACCACCAGCGGGCGCGAGAAGCGCGTCGCGTGCTCTGCGGCCTGAATCGCCCAGTCTCCTGGCGGCAGGTCGGTCAGCTCGTACTTGCCGAGCTGCGAGATGTTGCAGGTGCGGGTGCGCTCGCCCTCGCGCTTCGCGGTCACCTGCCCGTACGAGACGACCGTGCCTTCGGCGTCGCTCACCTTGCCCGAGAGCGTCGTCGCGAGCTGCAGCGTCACCGACACCTGGCTCTGCTCTCTGCCGACCTTCGCCTGAACCGTCGCGTACCCGGGCGCGCTGACCCAGACCGAAGCGTCATCGAGCGCGAGGTGCTCGAGCTGCGCGCGCCCGCTCGCATCGGTGAGCGCACGGTTCGCGGGCGCCATCGCGCGAGTGCCGTACATCGGGTCGTAGTCCCGGGTGAGGTTGTCGGCAGCGGTCGCGCCGTCGAGGGGCCGGCCCTGCGTGTCGCTGACCGACACCGCGACCCCTCGACCGTCCCTCAGCACGATGTCGCCCAGGTCGGCCTCGAGCGCGACGCCCTTCAGCGGCAGCACCTTCGTCGCGTAGCCGGTCGCGCTCAACACGACGCCGCGGTCGAGCTCGTCGGGCATGAGCTCGAAGCTGCCGTCGTCGCTCTTTTGCACCGCGAAGTTCACGAAGAAGCGGGTGATGGCCTTGCCGCGCTCGTCGACCAGGCGGCCCCTCACGCGGTTGAGCATGTCGACGGTGACGACGACCCCGGTCGCAGGCGCCACGACGAGCTTCTGCTCCTGCGCGTCCTTCATCCCGTCGGTCGACGCGCTGAGGAAGTAGCTGTTCCCCGACCTCAGGCCGCGGAGCGTGAAGCCGCCCTGCGCGTCGAGGCGGGCCATGCGGTCGGGCTCTGCGCCGGTCTTCTGCGAGCGTGCGTGAATCACGCCGCGCTGCGGCTTGCCCCCCGCGTCGACGACCTTGCCGCTGATGCTCGCGCCCGCGTTCACCTTCAGGTGCACGACGGTCTCTTGGGTGGCCCTGACCGTGACTCGCGCCGACGCCGCGGGGTCTCCGTCGAACCGGGCCATGACGTCGTACTCGGCCGCGTGCAGCCCCTCGAACGCGAAGGCGCCGCGCTCGTCCGACTCGCCGTACTTGTTCTGGGCGGTCAGGTCCCTCGAGAACGCGACGATCTCGGTCGACACCGGGCGGCCGTTCTCGTCGACGACATCTCCGCGCAGCGAGGCGCCTCGCGAGAGGCGCACCTCGAGCGTGCCCGGCGTCTTCACCTCGCCCCACTTCGGCGCGTAGGAGTCGTGCAGCACCTCGTAGCGGTGCTTGCCCTTCGGCACGCCGCGCACCGTGAACGTGCCGTCGGCCCTCGACCTCCCTTCGGGCACCGGCCCCGGCCCGAGGTGGACGAGCACCTTCACTCCGGCGATCGGCTTGCCGCCTTCGTCGAGCACCTGGCCGGTGACCTCGTCGGCGTCGGGCGGGCTCGCCCAGGCAGGTACCGCGGAGGCGAACATCACTGCGACCAGGGCGCGCGTCATGGCGCGGCAGCTTACCGCCGCCGCGCTCTGCACTCGACCCGCGCCGCGGGTACCTCACGCGAGGCTTGCATGTGCATACTGGGTGCATATACATGCATCAAAGATGAATACGCACATCGGCATCTTCGGCGGGTCGGGCTTCACCGGCATCGAGCTCGTCGGTCTGCTGGCCCGGCACGCTTCGATGGGAAGCGGTGTTCGCATCGCGGCCGTGACGTCTGACCGCTGGGTCGGCGAGCCGGTTCGCGGCGCGCCGGGGCTCAAGTACGTCAGCCACGAAGAGGGCGCAAGCGCGAAGCTCGACGTCGCGCTGCTGGCGACTCCGGCCGAGGTCTCGCTGAAGCTCGCGCCGCAGCTGCTCGCGCGCGGGAGCCGAATTGTCGACCTCAGCGGCGCTTTTCGTCTCAAAGACGCGACGCTCTACCCGAAGTTCTACGGCTTCGAGCACACCGAGCCGAAGCTGCTCGCCGAGGCCGTCTACGGGCTGCCCGAGCTGCACCGCGGCACCGGGCGCCTCGTCGCGAACCCGGGCTGCTATGCGACCGCCGCGGCCCTCGCGCTGCAGCCGCTGATCAAGGCGAAGGCGATCGACCCCTCGAACATCGTCGTCACCGCGGCCTCGGGCGTGTCGGGGGCCGGCCGAAAAGCATCCGAAGAGTATTCATTCATGGAGATCGAGGGCGACTTCCGCGCCTACAAGACGTTGAGCCACCAGCACACGCCCGAGATCGCGCAGACGGCCGGCGTGAAGGACCTCGTCTTCGTGCCGCACCTGTTGCCCATTCAGCGCGGCATCCTCTCGACCGCCGTCGTCACCGTCACGGGTGGAGACGTCGTCTCGGTGCTCCGCGACGCCTACGCGAAGGAGCCCCTCGTCAAGCTCCTCCCCTCGGCGGAGGCCGTGCGCGTCACGAACGTCGTGCGCACGCCGCACTGCCTGATCGGCGCGACCGTGCGCGGCGACAAGGCGGTCGTCGTCACCGCCATCGACAACCTCTTGAAGGGCGCGGCCAGCCAGGCCGTGCAGAACCTGAACCTCATGCTGGGCCTCGACGAGACCCTGGGGCTCTCGCTTTGAACGTCGCGAAAGGCTTTCTGTTCGCCGGAGTCCACGCCGGCATCAAGCCGCAGCGCAAAGACCTCGCGCTGGTGTTCAGCCCGACGCCCTGCTCGGCGGCGGCGTGCCAGACGGTGAACAAGGCGAAGGCGGCTCCCGTGATCGACGCCGAGCGGCGGCTGCCCGCGGCCAACGTGCACGCGGTGCTGATCAACTCGGGCAACGCGAACGCGCTGACCGGCCCGGCGGGCGTGGAAGACGTCGGCGCGGTGACGGCGGCGCTCGCGAAGCAGCTCGGCCTCGACGGCGGCGTGCTCATGGCGTCGACCGGCGTCATCGGCGTGAAGCTGCCGCGCGAGAAGATCCTCGCGGCGCTGCCGAAGCTCGGCCAGTCGCTGGCGGCGGCTCCCGAGACCGCGGCCGAGGCCATTCTCACCACCGACACGCGCATGAAGCTCGCGTCGCGCACCGTGCGCGTCGGCGGCAAGACCGTGACGCTCTCGGCGATCGCGAAGGGCAGCGGCATGATCGCGCCGCAGCTCGCGACCGTCATCGCGGTCATCGTCACCGACGCCGCCATCACGCCGCCGATGCTGCACCAGGCGCTGCAGGCCGCGATGCCCGGCAGCTTCAACGCGCTCACCGTCGACGGCGACATGTCGACGAACGACGCCGTGTTCGCGCTCGCGAACGGGCTCGCGAGGAACACGCCCATCTCGGACCCGGGCCCCGACCTCGCCACCTTCAGCAAGGCGCTCGAGAGCCTGTGCGTCGAGCTCGCGCGCGAGGTGGCGGCCGACGGCGAGGGCGCGACGAAGCTGCTCGAGGTCGAGGTGAAGCACGCTCCGAGCGACGTCATCGCCCGCGACGTCGCGAAGAGCATCGCGCAGTCGCCGCTGGTGAAGGCTGCGATGTTCGGCTGCGACCCGAACTGGGGCCGCGTGCTCGCCACGGTCGGCGCGCGCGCGGGCTCGCAGGCGTGGGCGCTCGAGCCGGGCCAGTCGAAGGTGACGATTCAAGACATGACCGTCTTCGACAAGAAGCCGGTGCTCACCGAGCCCGAGCGGCTGAAGGCGCGCATGCGCGAGCCGCAGGTGCACGTCGACGTCGATCTGCGCGCGGGCAAGTCGTCGGCGACCGCGTGGGGCTGCGACCTGTCGTACGACTACGTCAAGATCAACGCCGACTACACCTCGCTGATCCGCCCCGCCGCCGACGGCAGCGTCGAGAAAGACGACCGGCTCAGCAACTACTCGCCGAAGTTCAAGGTCACGCTCATCTCTCAGGCGCTCGGCTACATCTCGCGCTTCTCGAGCAAGCGCTGCGTGCTGAAGGTCGGGCGCCAGATGCTCGCGAAGGACTCGCTGATGCAGGCGTTCTGCGAAGACGTCGCGCTCTTGAAGAGCGTCGGCATGGTGCCGATCGTGGTGCACGGCGAGCAGCCCGGCAACGAGGCGCAAGACGCGCGGCTGCGCGAGCTGCTCGTGAACGCCTCGACGAACGCGGGCCTCGTCTCGCTCATTCACCGCAACGGGGCCACCGCCGTCGGCATCAGCGGCCACGACGGCGCGCTCTTGAAGGCGACGCCGGCGCCGACGCCGGGGCCCGACGGGTTCGCGCTCGGCACCATCACCGAGGTGAAGACCGAGCTGCTCGAGATGTTCCTCGGCAAGGGCTACGTGCCCGTCATCGCGCCGGTCGGCATGGCGCAAGACGGCTCGCAGGTGCCGCTGTACGGCGATGCCGTCGCGGCCGAGGTCGCCGCCGCCCTCGGAGCGAACAAGCTCGTCTACCTGACCGGCCGCGCCGGCATCACCGAGAAGGACGAGCTCGTGCGGCAGATCTCGAGCTCGCAGCTCGAGGCGAAGCTCGGCACCGGCGTCTTCACCGCGAACATCGAGGGCAAGTCGCGCGGCGCGCTGACGGCGCTGCAGAAGGGCGTCGAGCGCGTGCACGTCATCGACGCGCGCGTGCCGCACTCGCTGATCGCCGAGCTGTTCACCGACGAGGGCGTTGGAACGCTGGTGACCCATGGCTGACACGCTCGACGCCGAACCGCGGCGCGCTGCTTCGTTGGGCGCTCCAGTGCGTGCCTGCGGCCGCCTCGCAGCGCTTGCCGCTCGGTCTCTCGCACAGCGCGGAGGTGGTCGTGGCTGACGCTGCCATCGAGCGCCGCGAGGCCATTCGCCGCCTCATCCGCTCGCGCGTCGTCTCGACGCAGGAAGAGCTCGGCGAGCTGCTCACCTCAGAGGGCTTCGAGGTCACGCAGGCCACGCTCAGCCGCGACCTCGCGCGCCTCGGCGCCCGGCGCGCTCCGCGCCTCGAGGGCGGGTCGGCGTACGAGCTGCCCGACGCTCCGGTCGCCGAAGGGCCCGACGGCCTCGCGCGCCTGCACCACCTCGTCACCAGCATCGACGACGCCGACGCGATGGTCGTCGTCCGCACGCTGCCGGGCGCCGCTTCCGTCGTCGCGCTCGCCATCGACAAGGGCCGCCCCGACGGCGTTCTCGGCACGCTCGCCGGCGACGACACCATCTTTCTCGTCCCCACGCGGGGAACGCGGCCCGGCAAGGTCGCGAAGACGCTCCGCACCATCTGGAAGAAGGGAAACTGACATGAAGAGAGATTTCCTGAAGCTGAGCGACCTCTCGCTCGACGAGCTGAACGCGCTGTTCCATCGCACCGGCGTGCTCAAGGCCGCCCGCAAAGAGCGCAGAATCGTGAGCACGCTCGAGGGACGAACCCTCGTGCTCATCTTCGAGAAGTCGTCGACCCGCACGCGCCTGTCGTTCGAGGCCGCGATGTCGCAGCTCGGCGGGCACGCCATCGTGCTGCCGGTCGCCGACTCGCAGCTCAGCCGCGGCGAGACCGTCGCCGACACCGCGCGCGTCATCAGCGGCTACGCCGACGCCATCATGCTGCGCACGTTCGAAGACGCGCGCCTCGCCGAGTTCGCGAAGCACGCCTCGGTGCCCGTCATCAACGGCCTCACCGACGGCGGTCACCCCGTGCAGCTGCTCGCCGACCTGTTCACCTTGATCGAGCGCTTCGGCAAGCTCGAGGGGCTCAAGGTCGCGTTCGTCGGCGACGGCTCGTCGAACATGGCCTACAGCTGGATCGAGGCCGCCGACCTCTTCCGCATCGACCTGCGCATCGCGGCCCCCGAGGGCTACCGGCCCAAGGGCTCGGTGAAGGCGTTCTCACCCCAAGACGCCGTGAAGGGCGCCGACGTCGTCGCCACCGACGTGTGGACCAGCATGGGGCAAGAGAAAGAGAAGGCCGCGCGCCTCGCCGCGTTCAAGGGCTACTGCGTCGACGCCGCGCTCATGAGCCTCTCGGCGCAGCACTCGGTGGTGCTGCACTGCCTGCCGGCCCACCGGGGTGAAGAGATTACGGACGACGTGCTAGAGGGCCCGCGGTCGGTGGTTTGGGCCGAGGCCGAGAATCGCATGCACGTCCAGAAGGCCCTGCTGGAGAAGCTGATCCTCGAAGGGAAGTCGCCATGAAGGTCTTCGTCATCGGTTCGGGCCCCGCCGTCGAGGGCCAGGTCAGCGCGCTCGCGGTGCGTGCGCTCCAGGAGCACGGGCACGAGGTCGTGCTGCTCGACCCGTCGCCGGTGAGCCCCGCCGCCGCCCAGCGCACCTACCTCGAGCCGCTCACCGCCGAGGTCGCGCTGCGCATCATCGCCGCCGAGAAGCCCGACGCCGTGCTCGCGGGCATCGGCCGCTCTGCGACCGAGCTCGCGCTCGAGCTCAAGGGCTCGCTCGGCGCCGTGAAGTGGCTGGGCCCCAGGGCCGAGCTGCTCGCCAAGAGCGCCGCCACCACGGGCGACACCGTCGTCGAGGTCGCCGGCGAGATCGCGCTCGGTCAGATCGAAGTGCTGGGCGACACCTGGGTGTGCCCGGCTCCGCTGCACCGGCCCGAGCTCGACGCCGCGGCCGTCGCCGCCGTGAAGGCCTTGGGCTTCGTCGGCTGCGCCCGCGTCTTCTTCTCGAACGGCCAGCTCGCCGGCATCGACCCCGTCGTCGGCGCAGCCAGCGCCTTCGCCTCGCGCGCCCTCGGCGTCTCGATTCCCCGCCTCGCCGTGCGGCTCGCGCTCGGGCTGCCGCTCGATGAGCGCCCCTCGCGCGGCCCCGTCGCGGTGCGCCGCGCTGTCGGCGGCGTCGAGGTCATGACGCTGTCGAACGGCAACGTGGCGGTCGCTCCCGGCAAGAGCGTCGTCGTGCTCGAGGCCGGCGCCGAGGCCGCCATCGAGGCCGAGGGGCTCGTGCCCGTCGTCGTCGACGCGAACCCGGCCGATCTCTCGGGCAAGGCCGCGCGCTACTACGAGCCGTGCGAGCTCGAGGCCGTGCTCGCCATCTGCAAGAAAGAGCAGCCGGCCGGCGTCATCGTGCAGCTCGGCGGCCGCACCGCGCTCGCCATCGCCGCCCAGCTCGAGCAGCGCGGAGTGAAGGTGCTCGGCACCCGCGGCGTCGACGTCGCCCGCGCCATCGACCGCGAGCAGTTCGCGCAGGTCGTCACCGCGGCCGGCCTGCAGCAGCCCAAGCACGGCACCGCCGCGACCTGGGCTGAGGCCGAAGCCCTCGCCCGGGACATCGGCTTCCCGCTGCTCGCGCGCACCGCCACCGGCCTGAACTTCGTCGCCGACGGCGCCGCGCTGCGCGGCGTGTTCAAGCCCGGCATGCTGCTCGAGGGCTTCATCACCGACGCGACCCAGGCGTGCGTCGAGCTGTTGCGCGATCGCACCGGCAAGGTCGTCGTCGGCGGCGTCGTCGAGAACGTCGAGCCCGCCGGAGTTCACGCCGCCGACGCGGCCTGCACGCTGCCTCCGCACTCGCTGAAGTCCGAGGTCGTCGAGAAGCTCAAAGACGCGGCGACCGCGCTCGCGAACGGGCTGAACATCGTCGGCCTGCTCGACGTGCAGTTCGCGCTGCAGGGCAAGGCCGTCTGGGTGCTCGAGGCGAACCCGCGCGCCGGCCGCACGCTGCCCTTCGTCGCGAAGGCGACCGGCGTCGACCTCACCGGCATCGCCGTTCGCGTCATGCTCGGCAGAACGCTCGAGGAGCTCGGTCTGAGCGAGGACCTCGTCATGGGCCACTGCGCGGTGCGCGAGGCGGTGTTCGACGAGAACGTGCAGCTCGGCCTCGGCTCGCGGTCGACGGGCGCCGTCATGGCGGTCGCCGAGTCGCTGCCCGTGGCGTTCGGCAAGAGCCAGCTCGCTGCGGGCACCGCGCTGCCGAGCGGCGGCACGGTGTTCATCTCGGTGCCCGACCAGGACAAGCCCGCCGTCGTCGATCTCGCGCAGCGCCTCATCGCGCTGGGCTTCTCGGTCACGTGCACCAAGGGCACGCAGGCCTACCTGCAGCGCAAGGGCGTGACGGCGTCGCTCTCGCGCAAGGTGTGCGACGGCTCGCCCCACGTCGCCGACGCCGTGCGCGCGAAAGACGTGTCGATGGTCATCTGCGCCGTCAGCCCCGAAGACTTCGAAGACGGGCAGCAGATTCGCCAGGCGGCGCGGCAGGCGTCGGTGCCGAACTTCACGACCGTCGAGGCCGCGCGCATGGCCGTGGCCGCGCTCGAGGCGATGGCCGCGGTGTCGCGCAGCGTCGTGCCGCTCGAGGCGTTCGCCCGCCGGTAGACGACCTGACGCGGCTACTTCCGGCTCGCCGGCGTCGCTGGCGGCTCGCGAGCGCGATGCGGATGGCCTGAAAAGGTGTGGCTCTCAGGCTGAGCACGCCGCGCGTCGCACCGCGGTGAGTTCGATACCTGCAGAAGCGGTCGCTGAGCGCCAGCGCGAAGGGCGAGGACGTGCCGACCGTTTCGTCGAGCCAGCGTGCGCACGTGAGGTGCGGCGTCGTTGGGCATCGGCTCGTGAACGGTTCAGCACACTGTTCAACCAGCGCGACCGAGGGCTGCGGTCTTTGGGCTTACGCGGTCTTGGCGCGTGGCTGTGCAATTGCTCCGCGTCGCCGCACACCCGCTGTCATTTGAGGAGCCTCGAGTGAAAAATCTCTTGCCGTTGGCCGTGACCGCACTGCTCGCTGCTTGCGGAGTCCCTGCCGAGAACGAGGAGGCTGGCGCCGTCGGCGTCTCCCGCTCGGCGCTCACGATGTCGGTGCCATTCTGGTTCGGCAAGTCGCACTTCACCACGGGCTACGGCACGTTGAGCGACACGGTGAACAACGGGATCCTCGGGTGGTCGGGCCCGAGCGTGCAGACCCCGTTCGGGGCGACTCAGGCGAACGCGATGACCTTCGAAGCCGAGGGCGCTTCAGACGACGCGGAGGCGGTCTTGAGCTGGATCGCGTACGCGCCGTCGACGGGCGATCACCGGCTGAAGGGCCCACGGCAGGCGCTCATCGACGGCTACGCGCGCGCGAGCGCGATCTTCCAGTCGGCTGGCGTGCAAGTCTACGTGTGTGTGCGCGTCCGTGTGAACGGGGTGGTGCGAAAAGACGTGTGGCACGAGGTCGCCGTCGTCGACACGAGCTACGGTGAACGGACGTCGTCGTTCTCGAGCATCGTGATGCCGATCGCGCACGACTTCACGGTGTTCGCGAAGACCGGCGACCCGATCAAGTACGAGGTCGCGCTCTTCACCCACGCGAGCCTGAGCACTCTCGGCTCGGCGTTCGTGGCGATCCGCGACTTCGGCGTGCAGACCAGCTCGGTGCCCAACACGTCGCACTCGATCTTGCTCTACGCGCCATGAGGGCTGAAGCCTGGTATCTCGAATGCCCTTTTGCTGGGGGCAACCATGAGACGAGTCGCCAAGCAGTGGCAGCGCACGGCGCAAACGTGGCGGGGACCCTCGAATATGGGAGCTGGCCGAGTGCCGAACCGGTTCTGCTTCCCCGACTGCAGCGGGCTGTCCGCATTCTCTAACACCCCATGTCGTGACATCAGGACTCTGCCGATGAACGCGATCCGACTCTGCAGTCTCTTCGTTGCTGCTGCTCTCTTCGCCGCCTGCTCAACGTGCCCCGTCGGGAGCGAAGCGTGCCCCTGCACGCCGGGTGGCAGCTGTGACACCGGCCTCGAGTGCTTGTCGAAGCGGTGCGTGAACCCGAACGGCGGGTCCGCGGGCGGCAGCGGCGGCGCGGGCGGCTCGGGCGGAGGGCGCAGCAACCTGCTGCCCGACGGCGGCATGAGGCCGCCTCCTCCGCCGCCCTGCGTGAGCAACGGCGCGTGTGATGCCGGCACACTGTGCACATTCGACCCCGGCGGGGGCTCGGCGTGCGTGGAGGGCTCGCAGCGCGCGTGCGACGGCGGCCTGTGCGTGCGCAGCATGGCGTTCGAGCGTCACGTTCAGGGTACGGAGTCGTCGATGCGCGGCCACACGTGCATGACGTCTGACGACTGCCCGGTGGTGAACGGGAACATCACCGGAATCTGCGTCGACGCTGACGGTACCGGCGGGACGCGCGTCTGCGTACCGCTCTGTCAGTACAACGACGACAGCGCGCGCATGGGCTGCGCGACGGACCCGCGCTTCGGCATCATCACGGGCTGCTCGCGCAACCACGCGCGCCTTCGCGCCGCGACCGAGCTCATTCACGTCTGCGGCGGCAATCGCATGACGGCCACCCGATGCCTCGCGCCGACGGCCGCGCTGAGCTCCGACCTCGACTGGACGGTGGGCTGCTTCGAGGGTCACCTGCAGAACCAGGCCTATTCATGTGGAGGGATCACCGTGCTCGGCACGGGCGGCTGCTTCTCGGTCGACAACCCCGGCCGCAAGATGGACGTCACCCGCTACCTCAACGAGGGGCGGCAGTTCATCATGTACGGCCTGGTGTCGGGCGGCGGCGGCTCGTCGGGCGGCTCGGCCGACGCGCAGTGCGGAACCGACTGCGACTGCGGGCACTGCTCGTACTGCGACAAGAGCGGCGGCGGAGCGGTATGCCGGTACGCTGGAGAAGGGCCGTACGGCTGCTACCGGGGGTGCGAATGATGCGACACATCTTCCTCGTCGGCTCTGCGTTGGGCGCGCTGGCGCTCGCGGCGTGCAACGTGTGCTCGACCGGCACCGAGACGTGCCCGTGCACCGCGACCGGCGCCTGCGATCCCGGGCTCACCTGTCTGTCGAAGATCTGCGTGGTGCGCGGAGACGGCGGCACTGCGGGAGGAAGCCCGAACGCAGGGGGCAACGCGACCGCCGGTGGGACGTCGACGGCAGGTGGCTCGACGGCAGGTGGCTCGACGGCAGGTGGCTCGACGGCAGGTGGCTCGACGGCAGGTGGCTCGACGGCAGGTGGCTCGACGGCAGGTGGCTCGACGGCGGGTGGCTCGACAGCGGGTGGCTCGACGGCAGGTGGCTCGACGGCAGGTGGTTCGGCCGGCGGAGCAGCAGGTGGCAGCGTGAGCTGCCCGAGCGACATGGTCGCGATCCCGAGCCTCATGGTCTGCATCGATCGCTACGAAGCATCGCGGGCAGACGCGACCGGTGCCGCGAACGGCACGAGCACCACCGCCTCGTCGCGCCCGTTCGTGCGCATCTGGCAGGGGCCGACCCCGGCGCAGGCGACCACGGCCTGCTCCCTCGCTGGCAAGCGGCTGTGCTCGCGAACCGAGTGGCAGGCCGCGTGCGAGGGTGGCACCGCCCGCACCTACCCATACGGCAACGTCTACGACCCCGCCGCGTGCCACGTGGGCACCAGCCCGACTCCGCCCGACGGAGGCAACGCGCTCGTCGGAGGCAACTGGCCTGCGTGCCAGGGCGGCGTGCCCGGCTTGTTCGACATGGCGGGCGGCTGGCTCGAGATGCACTCCGACGTCGACACCACGAGCGCCGGGTGCACCACGGCCGGCAACCCGTGCCGGCGGGCGAGCGGCTCGGCCTACTTCCACGGTGAGCCCGAGTCGCGGTGTTCGTACACGAGCTCGTGGGCGGGATCGAACGGGCACGTCGGCTTCCGCTGCTGCCGAGACTCGCCCTGACGGCGAGCCCTGTCATTCGGAACTCACACGCGCCGTCAGCGCTGGGCGGCGTTCGCTCCGCTCGAGCACGGAGTCGGTCAGCACCGCGCGCGGGCCGTCATCGCCCGGCGCGGTGGCGCACGCGAAAGGCCGTGAACAACTTCACCGCCTCGGCCGCCGCGGCGGGGCTGTGGGGCGAGGTGTTCAGCTGCGCGAAGCGGGCCTCGAGCTTGGGGAAGCTCAGCTCCATGCGGGGCTTATGGGGCCTTCGGGCGGGCTTTCGCAATCGCCGAAACACGCGCGCGCGCCTGCGCGTAAGCCTCGTCGTGAAGCTGCCGCGGTTCATGTGGGCTCCGAAGAGCCTCGTCATCGGCGCCGCCGCGAGCGGCGTCGACCTCGCGATCGGTACGTTCTGCGCGGTCGTGTTCCAGCTCCCCACCTCGGTCTGCACCGCGTGCGGCCTCGTGGTCGGCGCGAGCCTCAACTTCCTCGCGCAGCGGCGGTTCGCGTTCGGAGACCGCGACACGCGGCTGGGGCGATCGGGCGGGCGCTGGCTGCTCGTCACCGCCTGCCAGATTCTGCTGCACGGGCAGCTCGTCACGCTGCTCCGCGACGGGCTCGGCGTGCCCTACGTGCCCGCGAAGATGGCGGGCGACCTCGTCGTCTTCACCGCCCTGCAGCTCGTGCTCCTCCGCTACGTCATCTTTCCCGCACGCAGCGCGCCCCAGACGGCCTGACGCCGAAAACCGCCGCCTGCCGGCGACGAACGACGCACGACCTCGTCACGGGGCCATGCGAACTGGGGTCCTGGTCGTCTGCGCAGCGCTCGTCGGTTGTGGTGGCTTTCAGGGCGCGTGAGCTCGGTGCAGGGCGCCAACGCGGCCGGCACCGCCGACGGCGCGGTCGCCATCGGCGTGCACGTCCAGTGAGCCGGCAGGGCGCGCGACGCAGCCCGCCTCGCCCCGTCGGCCTCAACACCTCGCCAACCTCGCGCCCTGAGCGCCGCGGCGCCCGGCCTCACTTCTTGTCGCGCGTGCCGCAGCTCGAGACGTTCGCCGCGGTCGGGCACGATGAGGTGCCCCCGCGCACGCAGCCCTTCTGCTTGCAGTACTTGTCGCCGTCCGACTCGCTGCCGCTGTAGCAGCAGTACTGCCGGTCTTTGCAGTCGCCCGTGCTCTCGCTCTTGCAGATGATCGCCCCGTCGGCGAACGCGAGGCTGCTGAACATGAGGCCCACCACCGCGATCAGCTTCTTCATGTGTGTACCCTCCAGGTCGAACGGCGCGCCCAGCGATATCACGACGCCCGGGGCTGCTGCCGCCCCTCGAGCACGAGCAGCGCCCCGACCGCGAGCTCGAGGTAGCCGTGAAAGGTGGCGAGGCGCAGGTAGCCCATTCTCGCCGCCGCGACGTCGAGCGCGCCCCAGGCCGCGATGCCCAGCGCGACGGCCGCGCACACGCACAGCGGCGCGAGCCCGAAGTCGCGCACCAGCGCTCGAAAGCTCGCGAGAAACGGGCGCGGCGCCGGCCGCTCCCGGGCGTCTTCCGGAATCAAGCGCAGCCACACGACGTAGTGCACCGACTGCAGGAACGCGAACGACAGCACGAGCCTCGCCGCGAGCGTCGGGTCGGCCAGCGGCGCGCTCGTCGCGGCCAGCTCGGTGAAGCTCAGGCCAGACGCTGGCGCGCTCCAGCTGCCGAGCGCCGTCAGCGCACCGTCCATCGCGCCCGACAGCAAGAGGCCCGTGCCGGCCACGACCGCCACCAGCGGCCACGCTGCGACGGCGCCGCGGGGCCGCAGCCGCCACCACAGCCCCAGCGCCACGAGGTTGTGCGCGTGCAGGAACACCAGCACGAAGTCGCCCTCGGCCCACAGCGCGGCGAGCGTCAGCGCCGCCCACGCCGCGAGCCCGAGCGCCTTGCGCCGCCACGACGCCGTCGCGCCCAGCACCGCCACCGCGACCGCGAGCAGCCCGACGGCCGCCGTCGCCCCGAGCCCCACCGCGACGAGCGGCAGCGCCGCCAGCGCGCACAGCGCCCCGCGCCGGTGAAGCCCCGGCTGCACGACGAGGTAGCGGAAGTCGGCGAGCAGGTGCGGCACACCGAGGACCAGCGGCCCCACCGCGAGCAGCCACAGCGGTGAGGCGACCGTCAGCCCGAAGGCCAGCGCGATGAGCGCCGTGCCGAGCAAAGGCACGCGCCGCACGCGGTCGGCGTAGAGCCCGCCCAGGAGCGGCCCGAGCCACCGGTAGACGGCGGCCCGCAGCGCATCGGCGGGAGCGAGCAGCGCCTCGACCATCGCTTCAGCCCACCGCGTGGTTGTTCGTCGCGCACGACCGCGCGCGCTCGATGCGCTTCTCTTGAGGAGCGCGGCTCTTCGCCGGCGCCGCGCGCTCGAGGCAGCGCAGCGCCATCGTCATCTTCGCCACGCGCCGGTGCGAGTACATCGGGTGCTCGCCAGGGCACGCGCCGTCGCTCAGCGCGTCGTCGATCAGCTTCGCGAAGAGCGTCGCAGCGTCGTCGGCCTTGCCCTGCTCGAGCAGCGCGTAGCCCCGCAGCGAGGGCGCGAGCGCGGCGCCGTACTCGCCGAGCAGCGCGACGGCGGCCTTCTTCTCGGCGGCGCCGAGCGGGCCGCACGCGCTCGCGCTGATGGCGCTCTCCGAGAGAAGCAGCGCTCCGTCGTCGCTCCACGGGCCGAGCGTCGTCAGCGGGCTGCCGATGGGCGCCATGACGGTCTCGCCGCGAAACACCTCGCCGTAGAAGCGCACCGAGGCGAGCTGGGGCTTCAGCTTCGGGTCCTTCTTCAGCGCCTCGACGATGGCCGCGAGCTTGCGGGGCTCCATCGCGGGCGGCGGTTCGGCGCGCGCGAAGTTCGCGCGGGCGAGGGTGAGCAGCACGAAGACGGCGGCGGCGGCGGCGGCCAGGGCAGAGCGCATGCGCGCGAGTCTACGTGTGGGAGCGGGTGCTCGCAGGCCTTCAGATCTTCCCGGCGGCCCGTCCGTTGAAGGCTCCACACCCCTTTTCCAGGAGCCTTTCCCCATGAAGTTCTTGTCCCGGGCCGCGGCCGTCTGCCTGAGCCTGTTTGCCCTCTCTGCCGGCGCCGTCACCCCCGACTCCAACGCGGTCGAAGCGAAGCCCGCTCCGCGCGTGCAGATCGCGCTGCTCCTCGACAACTCGGGCAGCATGCAGGGCCTCATCAACCAGGCCCGCACCCAGATGTGGAAGCTGGTGAACGAGTTCGCGACCGCGAAGCAGAACGGCAAGCCGATTCGCCTCGAGCTCGCGCTCTACGAGTACGGTGAGCAGCCGACGAAGCTCTCGGCGTTCACGACGAACCTCGACAAGGTCTCGGAGCAGCTGTTCGGCCTCGGCATCCGCGGCGGCGACGAGTTCTGCGGCCAGGTGATTCAGAAGGCCACGCAAGAGCTCGAGTGGAGCGGCAACGCCGACGACCTGAAGCTCATCTACATCGCCGGTAACGAGGCGTTCACCCAGGGCCCCGTCTCGCCCGAGGCCGCCATCTCGGCCGCGAAGAAGAAGGGCATCGTCGTCAACGTGATTCACGCCGACTCGGGCAACGACCCGACGTGGACTCAAGGCGCGAAGCTCGCCGGCACGCCCTTGATGCAGATCAACCACAACGCGGCGGTCGCGACGGTGGTCGCCCCGCAAGACCAGCGCCTCGCCGAGCTCAGCAACAAGCTCAACGGCACGTACGTCGGCTACGGCACGCAGGGCGGTGAGGGCGTCGCGCGGCAGCAGGCGATGGACCAGGCGGCCCAGAAGGCCGCTCCGGCGGCGCTCGCCGAGCGCGTCGTCAGCAAGAGCACCTCGAACTACAAGAACGACGACTGGGACCTCGTCGACGCCAAGAAGGAAGGCAAGGTCTCGCTCGGCAAGATGAGGGCCGAAGAGCTGCCGGCCGAGATGCGCGGCATGGACGAGAAGCAGCGCGAGGCGTTCGTCGCGAAGAAGGCCGAGGAGCGCGCCAAGATTCAGCATGAGATCGCCGAGCTCTCGCAGCAGCGCGCGAAGTTCGTCGCCGAGCAGGAGGCCGCGAAGCCGGCCGAGGCGACCCTCGACAAGGCCATGATCGACTCGGTGCGCACCGCCGGCGCCGCCAAGGCGATCAGCTTCCACTGACGAGCGCGTCTGCCGATGGCCCGAGCGGAGTGGAGCCCTGGTGCTCCACTCCGTTCTCGTTTGAGCGGTTGCGGCGGGCACACGTGTTGCTCCGCGCGGCCACCGGCCGGCAGCTGCTCGAAGGGGACGCGCATGAAGCCGAGGTTCCGGGTCGTCGCGGTGTGTCTGTTGGGGGCGTGCTTCACGATCGAGGGGGGCTCGAACGTCAACCGCAAGGCTCCGGGCAACGGAGCCAGCGGCGGCGGCGTGCGCGTCGGCCTCGGTGACATCGCGGTGAGCCCCGACGGAAGGTTCTTCGTCTCGCAGCGCGACCGCGAGCTCATGATCGGCGCCTCCACCTCGTGCGCGATGAGCGGCACGGCCATCTTCGAGCCGTCACGCATCGCGTTTGCGCCCGACGGCGACGTCGCGTTCGTCAGCTCGGTCAGCCTCCAGCAGGTCGTGGCGGTGCGGCTGTCGTCGCACGAGGTGCTCTGGAGGGCCGACGCGGCCGTGTCGAGCACCCTGCCCGAGCTGCGCGTGGCGCCCGGTGGCGGGCGGCTGCTGCTCGTGCACGCGAGGTCGTTCGACGTGCTCGACGTCGCCACCGGCGCGGTCACCCGCCGCTCGACCATGCCGCGCGAGATCGTCGACGTCGACTTCCTCGGCGGTGACGACCTCGCCGTCACGCTCGTGCACGTGTGGCACGGCCAGGGCTCCACGGCGACGCCCGAGACGCTCGTCGAGCTCGCGTCGATGACCAGCGACGGCGTGTTCGAGATCGCCGTGCCGAACTGCTCCGAGCGCCTCGAGGTCAGCCCGACGGCGGGCACCGCGGTCGCGGCCCCGCGCCTCGCCGCGTTCTGGGCGAAGAGCAGGGCCGAGCCGGCGGTGCAGCTCGACGCGCCGGCGTCCGTTCGACTCGACGTGCCGCAGCCGACGCCGCGCTACGCCTTCCTCGCTCCGACGCGGTGCCGGCTGGACCCCATCTCGGTGATCGACCTCGCGAACCGCACGTTCGTCACGAACCTGCCCGGCTTCGGGCCCGTGACGCTGTCCCCCGACGGCTCGACCCTCGTCGGCTTCTACGAGAAGGCGCTCGGCGCCGAGGGCGACCCGTACTCGCTCATCTTCGTCGACACCTCGACCTTGAGGTGGGAGCTCGTGCCCGCAGGCGACGTGATGCCGCGCTACGCCTTCACGCCCGACGGCACCGTGCTGCTCGTCGACTACGACGCGTACCTCGGGGCTTCGCTCGGCACGCGGCTGCTCGACGTCGACGAGCGGCGCTTTCGCGAGATGACCGGCCCGAAGGTCGACCTCGATCAGTTCGCGCTGACGAGCGACTCTCGCTTCGCCTGGGTGGTGAGCGAGGGTGACCTGTACGCGATGGATCTCGCCGCCGCCGCCGTCGAGAAGAGGGTGCTGCCCTACGAAGTGCGCGCGCTCAACATCTCGCCCGACGACGCCGTGCTCTACCTGCACGACGCGCAGCAGAACGTACGGCTCTACGAGCCCTCCAGTCGGAGGGAGCGCTGCGAGGTGCTCTCGACGTGGAAGCCGCAGACGAACACCGCGCAAGCCCCGGTGCCCTGACCCCGGTTCAGGTATAGCGGAGCGCATGAACCCCTCGGTGGTGGTCACGGGCGCTTCGACCGGCATCGGCAAGGCGACGGCGCTGCAGCTCGCGCGGCACGGCTTCAAGGTCTTCGCCGGCGTGCGCAAAGACGTCGACGCCGAGGCGCTGAAGCGCGAGGGCATCGCGGGGCTCGAGCCGGTGAAGCTCGACGTCGCCGACGCGGCGTCGATCGCTCAGGCGCGAGAGGTGGTGACCGCCGCGGTCGGCGACGCCGGGCTCAACGGCCTCGTGAACAACGCCGGCGTCGCGGTCACCGCGCCCGTCGAGTTCGTGCCGCTCGACGAGCTGCGCCGCCAGCTCGAGGTCAACGTCATCGCCCAGGTCGCGGTGACGCAGGCGTTTCTGCCCGCGCTGCGCAAGGCGAAGGGCCGCGTCGTGAACATCAGCTCGATCGGAGGCCGGGTCTCGGCCCCGCTCTTCGGGCCCTACTCGGCGTCGAAGTTCGCGCTCGAGGCGCTGTCAGACTCGCTGCGCCGCGAGCTGCGCCCGTTCGGCATGCACGTGGCCGTCGTTCAGCCCGGCGCCATCGCGACCCCCATCTGGGACAAGTCGACCGCCGTGGCCCTCGAGACCATCGACAAGCTGCCGCCGCTCGCGCGTGAGCTCTACGGCACGCTCATCACCGGCACGATGAAGTTCGCGAAGCAGATGGGCCAGAAGGGCGCTCCGCCCGAGCGGGTCGCCGACGCCGTCGAGCACGCGCTCACCGCCGACCCGCCTCACACCCGCTACCTCGTCGGCACCGACGCGAAGATTCAGGCCGCCGTCGCGAGCTGGCTGTCCGACCGCGTGCTCGACGCCGCGATGGCGATGATGGGGCCGAAGTAGCGAGCCGCTCAGCTGAGCTGGGCCGCGAGCCAGTCGATGAACACGCGCACGCGCCGCGAGAGCTGCCGCCGGTGCGGGAAGAGAATCGACACCGGCATCGGCGCCGCGCGGTGCTTCGGCAGCACCTCGACGAGCGCCTTCGCCTTCAGCTCGTGCTCGAGCGTCAGCTCGGGCGTCTGAATCAGCCCGAGCCCCGCGACGCACGCCGCGAGGTACGCCTCGGCGTTGTTCACCGTGACGCGGCCCTTCATCGGCAGCTCCTTCCACTCGCCGTCCTCCTCGTACTCCCAGCCCGAGGGCGGCTGCCCGAACGTGCCGGCCCAGTGCACCTGCTCGTGCTTCGCGAGATCGGTGAGGCGCCTCGGCACCCCGAACCGCTTCAGGTACGACGGGCTCGCGACGTTCACGAGCTTCATCTCGCCGATGCGGCGCGCGATGAGGCCCGACTGCCCCGCGCTGCCCACGCGCACGACGCAGTCGTAGCCCTCGCGCACGAGATCGACCGCGCGGTCGGTGGTGCCCAGCTCGAGCTCGAGCTTCGGGTGCTCGGCGAGAAACGCCGGCAGCCGCGGAATCACGCGCAGGCGCGCCATGCGGCTCGGCATGTCGACGCGAATGCGGCCCTCGAGCGCCGGGCCGGCGCGGAACAGCGTCTCGAGCTCGTCGGCGTCGGTGAGCAGCTCGCGGCAGCGCTCGTAGAAGACCCGGCCGTCGTGCGTCAGGCTGACCCTGCGCGTCGTGCGCTGCAAGAGCCTGGCGCCGAGCCGCTCCTCGAGCCGCGCCACCGCGTTCGACACCGACGCCTTCGGCAGCCCCAGGCTCTTCGCCGCCCCCGTGAAGCTCTCGAGCTCGGCCACCCGCGCGAACACCGCCATCGTCTCGAGCCGATCCATTGTTTGCCTCGGCTGAACAGTTTGTCGCGTTTGGCGTGCATTGTTCAAGCGCTCCGGCGCCGCTATCTCTGAGCCCCTCACAACCAGGAGGCAGCACATGGACACGAAGATCGCGGTCATCACGGGTGGCAGCCGGGGGCTCGGGCAGAACGCGGCAGTGCACCTCGCGAAGCGGGGCGTGCACAGCGTCATCACGTACCAGTCGAACGCGGCCGCCGCCGCCGAGACGGTGAAGGAGCTCGAGAAGCTCGGCGTGAGGGCGGTGGCGCTGCAGCTCGACACCTCGAAGCCGGGCACGTTCGGTGACTTCGCGGGGAGCCTGAAGGCCGCGCTGCAGCAGACGTGGAAGCGCGACCGCTTCGACTACCTCGTGAACAACGCGGGCACCGGCCTGCACAAGCCGTTCACCGAGACGAGCGAGGGCGAGTTCGACGCGCTGATGAGCGTGCACCTGAAGGGGCCGTTCTTCCTCACGCAGAAGCTCTTGCCGCTGCTCGCCGACGGCGGCCGCATCTTGAACGTCTCGACCGGCCTCGCCCGCTTCACGGTGCCGGGCTACGCCGCGTACGCGTCGATGAAGGGCGCGATCGAGGTGCTCACGCGCTACCTCGCGAAGGAGCTCGGCGGGCGGGGCATCACCGTGAACACCGTCGCTCCCGGAGCCATCGCGACCGACTTCGACGGCGGCGCGCTGCGCAGCAACCCGCAGATGCAGCAGATGCTCTCGGGGCTGACGGCGCTCGGGCGGGTGGGCCAGGCCGACGACATCGGGCCGGTCATCTCGAGCCTGCTCCTCGAAGAGAACCGGTGGATCAACGGCCAGCGAATCGAGGCCTCGGGCGGCATGTTCCTGTAACGTGCGCGGCGACTTTCAAACCGAGGGGGTCGCCACGTGAAGCGCTGGTTCGCCGTTCTGCCGAGTCTGGTGCCGTTCGCCGCCCACGCGTTCTGTGGCTTCTACGTCGCGGGCGGCGGCGCCGAGCTGTTCAACAACGCCACGCAGGTCGTGCTGATGCGCGACGGCACGCGCACGGTGCTGTCGATGCAGAACAACTACGAGGGGCCGCCGGCCGACTTCGCGATGGTCGTGCCGGTGCCCGTCGTCTTGAAGAAGGAGCAGGTGAAGACCCTGCCCCGCGAGGTCTTCTCGCGCATCGACACGCTCTCGGCGCCGCGCCTCGTCGAGTACTGGGAGGTCGACCCCTGCTACGTCGAGCCGCCGATCGCCCCCGAAGACGACTACGAGATGGCCGCCGTCGAGAAGGAAGAGAAGCCGGCCAAGGACGGCGCTCCGCTCGTGAAGGTCGAGGCGCGCTTCGAGGTCGGCGAGTACGACGTCGTCATTCTCTCGGCGAAAGACGCGCTCGCGCTCGAGCAGTGGCTCGTGCAGAACAAGTACAAGATCCCCGCCGGCGCCGAGCCGCTCTTCAAGCCGTACATCCAGCAGGGCTTGAAGTTCTTCGTCGCCAGGGTGAACGCCAAGAAGGTGACGTTCGATCCGAAGGGCATGGCGAAGCTCTCGCCGCTGCGCTTTCACTACGACAGCGAGAAGTTCGAGCTGCCCGTGCGCCTCGGCCTCATCAACGCGAAAGAGAAGCAGGACCTCATCGTGCACGTGCTCGCGAAGAACCAGCGCTACGAGCTCGCGAACCTGCCGAACGTCACCATCCCCACGAACATCGACCTCGCCCCGTCGGCGAAGAGCGAGTTCCCGTACTTCTACGTGAGCCTCTTCGACCGCACGCTCGCGAAGACCCCGAAGGCCGTCGTCACCGAGTACGCGTGGCAGGCGACCAGCTGCGACCCGTGCCCGACCTCGCCGCTCTCGGCCGAAGACTTCGCGACGCTCGGCGCCGACGTGCTGCCTCCGAAGAAGGGCAACGAAGACCCGTACAACCCGGCGAACCAGTTCGTGCTCACCCGGCTGCACGCCCGCTACGACAAGACCTCGCTCGGCGAAGACCTCGTGTTCCGCGCCGCGCCGCCCATCGTCGGCGGTCGCGAGCACCTCACCGACGGCAAGAGCCTCGAGCAGGGCAGCCGCCCCGACGCGTGGAACAACTTCCAGGCGCGCTACGCCATTCGCTACCCGTGGAAGGGCGCCGTGAAGTGCGCGAAGCCCCTCTACGGGCGCTGGGGCGGGCCGCCGACGAGCGAGGCCGCCCAGGCCGGCGGCGCGAAGACCGCCTCCGACACCGCGTTCGTCGCGCGCGACCCCGCGAAGGTCGACGCGCTCGCCGAGAGCCCCGTGCCCGAGCTGCAGGTGAAGGGCAAGAAGGGCAGGGCGGGCGAGGCGCTGCGGCCTGCGCCTCTGCCGAAGAAATAGGTCCGGGTCAAAACGGCAGCCTCACGCGCCCACTGAAGAGCGCGTGCTCCCGCTCCTCTTCACCGTGCTCGCGATGCCCGACGTGCAGACCACGCGCGTGCACCTCGTCATCGAGTCGCCGACGCGCCGCTTCGAGCTCATTCGCCAGCAGCGGCAGGGCTCGTCGTACATCCCCGACATGCTCGCGGCCGAGACGGTCTGCCGCGAGGAGTGCGACCTCGACGTCGAGGTCGACCCGCGCCTCGACTACGTGCTCAACGTCGTCGGCTTTCGCTACGCCGTCGACATGACCGTGCACGGCGAGTCGCTCGTGCTGCGCGTCGACCCGCCCTCGGAGTACCGGTTCACCGCGTCGAAGGTCATGATCCCCGTGGGTCTCGTCGGCTCGATCGCGAGCAGCATCGTCGGCATCGTCAGCGCCATCGTCTGGGCGTCCCGGTCGGCCTATGCGCTCTACCCGACCACGATTCTCGGCGCCGACCCCGCGTACTTCGCGCTCGGCGGCGCCGCCGGCTTCGGCGTCGGCGTCGTCACCTTCGTCATCGGCGTGCTCCTGCGCCGCACCGCCGCCATCGACGTGCTCGCGATGCCCGGCACCGTGTCGCCCAGCAACCTGCTGCCTGCTCCGCCCGAGGCGCCGCAGGGGCCGATTCAGATGTGACGCGAGCTCACGGGCTCGGCCTGAACAGCACCGTGCCGCTCTTGCCGACCGCCCACGTGCCGCCGTCGGGCACGCCGCTCACCGACAGCAGGTCTTCGTGCGTCGGCGCCGCGATGCTCACCCACGACGCTCCGTTCCACCTCAGCGCTGCGCCGCGAGCCCCGACCACGTAGCCGCGCGTCGAGTCGGCCATGAACACGCCGTTCAAGTGCTCGCGCGTGCCCGCATCGACGAACCGCACCGAGCCGTCGGGCGAGCCCATGAAGACGCCCCCGTCGTGACCGACCGCCACGATCAGCGGCTCGCCGACGTCGAACGGCGTGCCGTGCACCGCGCGCATCGGCCACGGCCAGCCGAGCGGCGTGATGCCCGGCCACACGTCGCCGTCGCCCCAGATGAGCGCCCCCTGCTCGGTGACGCCGAACAGCTCGTTGCCGTTGCTGAACAGCCCGCGCACCGTGTCGCGCTGCGCCGAGATGGGCAGGAACCGCAGCTGCAGCCCCGGGAACGTCTGCCCCGCGACAACGCGAAAGTGACCGCCGTCGGCCGTGCCGAAGTGCACGTAGCCCGCGTGCCGCGTCACCGCGTACTGCGGCGGCAGCGTCGTCGAGATGCTGAAGTTGTTGAGCGGCCGGTTCACTCCCGCGACCGAGTCGGAGCCCGTGTACACGAGCAGCCCGCTCGCCCCGCCGTCGGTCGCCGCCCACAGCGCGTTCAGCATCGACGGCCCCGCCATGCCCGAGAGGGGCGCCCAGCGGCCGACCGTGCTCATGAAGCTGCGCTGGTAGACCTTGCCCGGGTCCGACGTCGCGGCGAGCACGTTCGTCGCGCCGCGGTCGATCGCCGTCACCCCGGTGAAGTCGAAGAGCGCGCCGCTCGACTGCCGCAGCAGCGAGGCCTCGAGGCTCGCCCGCGCCAGGCCCCCGTTGATGCCCGCGACCACGGCGACCCCGGCGTCGAGGGCCGCCGCGCCCAGCCACTTCGTCACCGTGCCCGCCGCGTACGGCTCGGCGCTGCCGCCGTCGAAGTGCCAGATGGCGTCGTCGCCCACGATGAACAGGTCGGCCGTGCCGGTGCCGGCGAGCCCCTTCGCGGTCGTGTTGCACGCCGCCGCAGCCGCGATGGGCATGAACGCGCTGCCGCTCAGCAGCGACAGGTTGCAGCCCGCGCCGCCCGACACGAGCGCGGCGCTCGAGCTGCCGAACAGCGAGTCGATGCGCGTCGCCCCCGGCGTCATCAGCGCCGACCAGCTCGCGCCGTTCCACCGCGCGGCGTGGCTCGTGGCCCCCGTGCCGCCCGCGTAGACGTCGTTCGCCGCGAACGCCTTCAGCGCGCGCACCTCGGTGAGCACGCCGGTCGAAGCGTTCGACCACGCGCCGGCGGCGCTGCGCACGTGCACCTGGCCCTGCGCTCCGCCCGCGAACACCTCGCCCGACGGCAGCGCCGAGACCGCGAACAGCGCGAGGCCTGCGTCGCTCACGTGATCGATCGACCAGCTCACGCCGTCGTAGTGCAGCACCACGCCGCCTTCGCCGACCGCCCACACGTCGCCCGCGCCCGTGCCGTGCAGCGCGAACAGGTCGAGCCGCGTCGGAGTCGGCTGCGTCTTCCAGTACTGCCCGTTGAAGTGCAGCAGCGTGCCGACCTCGCCCACCGCCCAGACGTCACTCGCGCCGCTCGCCCAGACGGCGTTCAGCGTGTTGCCCTGCGGCAGGGGGTTCTCCCAGCACCAGCCGTCGACGCACGAGACCGCGCCGCTGCAGAGGTTCGCGCGAACGCCCGCGCCGCAGAACGTGATGCCCGGGCACGCGCGGGTGCCCGAGTCGGGCCAGCAGTCGAGCTCGAAGCCGCAGCCCGAGTCGAGCGTGCCGCACGCCGAGGGCCCCGTCGGGCACGCCACCGCCGGCACACACGCCGAGCCGCCCGCGGCGCCGCCTCCGGCCGTGGCTCCTCCGGCGACTCCACCCGCTGCCGCGCCGCCCGCGTTCGCGCCGCCCGAAGTCGCGCCGCCGCCGCTGCCGCCCGAGCCCCCTCCGAGCGGAGCGAGGCGGCACAGCCCGTCGGCTCCGCAGACGTGGCCGGGCTGCGCGCAGGTGCCGTCGCTCTCGCAGCGGTAGAGCACGTCGCCCGGCACCTGCAGGCAGCCGGCGAAGAGCAGCGCCGCCCCGAGCCGTCGCATCACCAGGTCACCACCGCTACGACGCCGAGCGCGAGCGCGGCGGCGCCGAGGCCGCCTGCGACTGCGGCGAAGGCGTTGTGCTGGCTCGCGAGCGACTGCGCCTGCGAGCCCGTGAGCGCCGACACGCCGTTGTCGTTCGCGAGCACCTGCGAGCGCGCCGAGGCCGCGGCGACGCCGAGCCCCACCGCGCCGGCGGCCGCCGCGACGGCGAGCGCGCCGGTCGCGTAGCTCGGGCCGTGCGAGCGCTCGGGCGCGGGCGGTTCGGCGACGACGAGGGGCCTCGCCGGCTCGGCTGGCGGCGTGACCGGCGCGACCGGCGACGGCGGCGCAGGCTCGACGCGCTCGACCGGCGCGTCGGCCGGCTTCGCGGGGAAGGCCGCGGCCAGCGCGCTCGCCACCGCCGTCAGCTGCTCGGCGACGACCGGGGCGCCGGCCTTGAGCACCGCCGCGTCTTTCGCGAGCTGCGCCGCGTCGCTCGTGCGCCAGGCCTCGAACACCACGCTGCGCTCGCTCTGCAGCGCGGCCGCCGAGATCGCGACGAGCGCCCCGACCTCGAGCTGCTTCGCGAGCTCGAGCACGCACGCCTTGCGGCCGCCGCAGACGGTCGGGTCTTCGACGCCGAGCGCCTTGAGCCGGCGCAGCGACTCACCCGGGTCCTCGACTGCGACCTGCGCACGCCGCAGCGCTGCGGCCGTCGCGTCGGCGAACGCCCTCGCTTCGGCGGGCGTGACCGAGGTGCGCCGCACGACGAGCACGGCGACCCTGCCCGACGGCCTCGGCGAGGGCTCGGGTGCCGCGGCGAGCGCGAGCAGCAGCAGCAGCGACGTCATCAAGGCTCGACGGTCACGAGCAGCTCGTAGCGGCTGTTCGTCGGGTCGTACCCCGCCACGTCCGACGAGGGCTTGACCCTCACGTAGTACGTGCCGGCCGCCGGAATCGGAGTCGAGAAGTGGTCTTCGTAGATGCGCTTGTCGTCCGACTCGCCTCCGAGCGAGGTCGCGCCGTCGTCTTTGAAGACCTCGACCACGTTGTCGGTGAAGGCGTCACCCGGCTGCGTGACGACGTGAAAGCGCATGCCGACGTCGCCCGGGCCGGCGGTGAGCTTCACCCAGTCCTGGTCCGTCAGTGACGTGAAGCTCATCGGCCCCGCGATCGCCGGCAGCGTCGCCTGGCGCGCCGTCGCGGGCGTGTCGTTCGGCTCTTCTTCGGTCACCCGCACGGTCGGCGTCGCCGTCACCGAGTACGTGAAGCCGCTGCCGCCCGACCCGTCGAACACCACGAGCCAGTAGACGTCGCCGGGCGCCGGGTTGATCACCCTCGCTACCGCTGGCGGCCGCGCGTCGCTCCATTGCCCCGTCGTCGGAATCAGCGACAGCTTCGGCGCCACCGTCGTGTTGCTCGACGACACGCTCAGCACGATGGGTGTCGGCGACCCCCCGTCGGGCACCACCGGCGCGTAGCGGTACGCGGCCGACTGGTACGGCTTGTCGATCGCGCCGTTCGCCGGCATGCCGTCGACGAGCTCGGACGACACCCGCGGAGTCACCGACACCACCTGCTGCGCGCGGAACGTGCGCTCATTGAACGAGCCCTCGCGGCTGACGACCACGAGGTCGTGCGCCTGGATGCCCGCATCGAGTGGAGTGAGCACGAGCACGTCGAGCACGTGCGCCGACAGGTTCAGCACGCGGGTCGGCAGCGCAGGCATCGTCGTCACCGAGACGCCGTCGAACTGGCCGACCGTCTGGGTCGTGTCGAACTCGAACGACGGCTCGTTCACCTCGAGCCGCACCACCGAGAGCGACAGCTGCGACGACGTGCCGAGCTGCGTGAACTTCACCCGGGGCAGCACGTGAAACGCGTTGCGCCACCGCACGGTCGCGCCCGCCTGGGTGACGGTGACCTCGCGCACGTCGGGCGGCGCGTCGCCCGCGACCTTCACGTGCACGATGATCGACGTCGGCGACGCCGCGCGCACCATCGAGGTGGTGATGCCCTGGCCGAACGAGACCGTCGCGCTGTCCGACCACTCGGTCGCGAAGCCCGAGATGGTCACGTCGTACTCGCTGCCCTGCGTCACCGCCGCCGGCACCACCGAGCCGATCGACGGGCTGCCCATGAAGCCCGGGCCCGTCGGCCCCTCGGGCCCTTGCGGCCCCTGCGGCCCCTCGGGCCCGCGCGTGCCGCAGCTGATGAGCGCGGCCGTGACCAGCACGCTGAACGAGCCGACCCGCGCGTCGAAGAAGCATCGTGCCATGTGGGACATCCCCTCTCGCCCGTCGAGGTAGCCCGCCACGCTCGTCTTAGTCAAACGTGACGTGGGGCACGGTGGCGGCTACAAAGTGCGACCGTGCGTGCAGCCGCATTCCTCGTTGCCGTGGCGCTCGTCGCTTCAGGCTTCCTCTTCGGGAAGAAGCTCGAGCGCGACGCAGCCACCGCGAACGTGAAGGCTGCACGCGAGGGCGCCGAGCGCGCCGCCGGCGATGCCGTCGCGAACCTCGAGAAGACGCTCGCCCTGTTTCAGGTGCGCTCGAACGGCGCCGCGAACACGCCTCCGCTGCGCGCGCTCCTCAGCCAGCCCGACCCCGCCACGATTCACGACACCCTCACGACCGAGTCGTGGGCCGCGCCCTTCCGCGACCGCGGCGGCTCGATCTCCATCTTCACCGAGAGCGAGCGCCTCGGCGGCTCGCCCGCCATGCTCGACGAGCGCACGCTCGGCGCCGTCGCGAAGGCTGCGGTCGCCAACGGCGACGCCTCGAGCTTCGCCGCGCACCAGGGCGCCTACGTCGTCGCGGCGGTCAGGCTGCCCTACGACCTGCCCGACGGCAGAAAGGTCGCCGTCGTGCTCTCGCGCCCCCTCGGGCAAGACGAGCTCGACTCGCTGTCTTCTCGAACCGTGCTCATCACCGACGGGAAGGACAAGATCGCGAGCCACGGCGACCCGCGCTCGCTCGATGAGCTCGTCGGTCGCGAGGCCGAGGGCACCGTCGCGCTCGCGACCGGCGTCGCTGCCGCACGGCCCGCGGGCTCGCTCTGGGTCTGGGTGCTCGAGCCCGTCGGCTCGGCCGTCGTGCCGCCCGTGCCGCTGACGGCGGTCTGGGGCGGCTCGGCGCTGCTCGCGCTCGGCGCCGTCGCGTTCGGCCTGTTCGGCAGGCGCAAGGCCGAGCCCGATCGCGCCGTCACCGAGCCGGCGCCCGTCGTGATGACGCCGTCGTCGCTCGCCCAGGCGCTCGACAGCACGTCGCCGTCGCACGGGGCCGCGAAGCGGTATCACGAGGTCGCTCCGCTCGGCGAAGGCGGCATGGCGAAGGTGTCGATCGCGGTCACGCACGGCGCCGAGGGCTTTCGCCGCACGTTCGTGGTGAAGCGGCTCAAGGCCGAGCTCACCGTGAACCCCGAGATCGTCGCGCAGTTCATCGACGAGGCGCGGCTCGGCGCGTCGCTCGTGCACTCGAACATCGTGCCGGTGTTCGACTTCGGCCGCGACGCCGAGGGCTTCTTCCTCGCGCAGGAATACATCATGGGGCGCGACCTCGACGCCGTGCGCCGCGCGCTGTTCGAGCAGCACCGCGCGACGCTCGACCTGCCGCTCGTGCTCTACGTGGCGCAGGAGGCGCTCAAGGCGCTCTCGTACGCGCACGGCAAGACCGACGACGCCGGCCGGCCGCTCGGCCTCGTGCACCGCGACGTCTCACCGAACAACCTCATGATCTCGGCCCGCGGCGAGCTCAAGCTCCTCGACTTCGGCATCGTGAAGGCCGCCGGCAAGCTGAGCCAGACGCAGACCGGCATGATCAAGGGCAACGTCTTCTTCATGTCGCCTGAGCAGGCGCGCGGGCTGCCGGTCGACTCGCGCTCTGATCTCTTCTCGCTGGGGCTCGTGCTGTTCAGCACCGCCGCGGGCGAGCCGTTGTACCGCGGCAACTCGAACTACGAGCTGCTCACGCGCGCCGCCGAGGGGCTCGGGCCCGACGAGTGGGCCCGCGTCAGCCGCCTGCCCGCAGTGCTCGCCGAGCTGCTCGGGCGGGTGCTGCAGTTCGACCCGAACAAGCGCTTCGCGTCGGCCGAAGAATTCGCCCACGCGCTGCCCGCCGGGCAGATAGGCTCGGCCGCCGCGATGCAGCAGCTGATGGAGGCGCTGTTCCAGAACGACTTCGCCTCCGAGCGGCAGCGGTTCTCGGCGTCGGCGATTCTTCCCGGGAAGAAGGCCGCGCGGTGAAGCTGCGCTGGCTGGTGCTGCTGGCCGCCTGCGCTCCTGCCTCGCCGCCGCGCGCGATCGTCTGGCCGACCGAGACGTTCTTTCGCGCCGAGGCGCGCGACTTCGGCGGCTTTCTCACGACGAGCCTCGCCGACATCAACACGCACACGCTGAAGGTGCAGCCGGCGTGGGGCGACGGCGCGCCCCTCGGCTACGTCGTGACCGAGATCTGGCAGAACCACCCCGACGTCTGGGTGCAGCCGGTCTACAACCTCGGCGCGACGCAGACCGAGACGCTGTTCGGCGTCGACACGCAGAGCACGTTCTACAGCCCGTTCTGGCGCGCGTGGCTGGTGAACGCGCCCGACCGCGGCAGCGACTACACGCACGTCAACGAGATCAACACGCTGCCGATGACGAAGGGCCCGATGGTGGTGTGCCCGATCGTGCCCGAGGGCGTGCGCCCGAACCGCCCGGTCGACGTCGCCGTCGGCCACGCCTACGTGAACGGCGCGGTGCGCGAGTACCTGTCGTTCGGCGCCGAGCGGCAGGTCGCCGAGCCCTACGAGGGCGGCGAGCTCGACGGCGTCGTGCGGCCCGCAGAGCTCTACCTGTTCGCGCGTCCCGCGACCGACGGAGGGCGCGAGCTGCTCCGCGAACTTCCGGTGGTGCTGCCCCAAGACGCGTTTCACCACGCGTACGTGCGGCGGGTCGACCTGGTGCTCGACCGGGAAGCGGTGTTCGTGCCGGCCGGCGACACCACGGGCCTGCGCGAGAAGCTGAAGGGCCTCGGCGTGCACGTGCCCGACGTCTCGGCGTCGATCGACCCGGCGATCGCCGAGCTGCACCGCGGGCACGTCGCGCTCGACGGCGGCTGCTTCGAGCCCGCGGCGGGCTTCCCCGCGTCGTGCGAGTGGCTCGACTCGCAGGCGGCGATCGAAGACCGCGTGCCTGCCTTCCGCCACGTCGAGACCGACGTCACGCTGACGGCGAACCCGGTGCGGCTGCCATGACGGCGCTGTGGGTGCTGGCGCTGCTCGCAGCTGACGCGCCTGCCGCGGCCGTGACGCCGGTCGCAGACGACGAGACGAGCGAGAACGGCGGCGACGGCTACACGCCTCCGCAGCCGACGGTGCTGCAGGCGCTGCGCTTCACGGGCTACGTCGACGTCGGGTTCGCGGCGGCGCAGGGCAACGGCTCGAGCTTCGCGATGGGCGACTTCCGCGTGCCGGCAGACTACGGCGTCGACGCGTTCGCTCCGGCGGTGAACTCGCGCGGCGAGGTCGCGTCGACCGACAGCGGCGGCCGCTTCACGAACGGCTTTCTTCCGCGCAGCGTGGGCTCGGGCGGCAAGCCCACCTTCCTCATCAACACGGCGTCGGTCGACGCCCGGTTCGCGCCGACGCAGGTGCCGGTGATGGTGTTCGTGCGCATGCAGCTGATGCCGCGCTTCTCGAGCGCGGGCGACGCGACGCGCATCTTGCTGCAGCAGGCGTTCGGCAAGGTGAACCCGTTCACCTCGGCCGAGCTGTCGATCTCGGTCGGCAAGTTCGACTCGGTGTTCGGCATCGAGTACCTCGAGAACGAGGCGAACATGCGCACGGGCATCACGCCGTCGCTCATCGCGCGCTACACGACGGGGCAGTCGCTCGGAGCGAAGATCTTCTACCGCATCCAGCTGCCCGCGCTGTGGAGCGCGATCTCGCTCAACGTCGCCGGCACGAACTCGGGCACGCGCATCGAAGAGCTCGTCGGCCCCGACCTCTCGCTCACCGGCATCCCCGTCGGCAGCGGCCGGCTCGGCTACGAGCTGAACCTGCAGCGCCTGCAGATGAAGCTCGGCTTCTCGGGGCTCATCGGCCCGCGCAACGACACGCGCGACGTGCAGTCGAAGCAGTGGGCGTACGGCGCCGACGCGCGCATCTCGGCGTTCGGCTTCACGGTGAACGGCGAGCTGATTCACCTCGTCGACGAGGCGCCGGCCAGCCCCTTCCGCGCGCTGAAGCAGACGGGCCTGGGCCTCGGCGAGATCATCACTCCGTTTCAGGTGAGCGGCGGCTACGTGCAGCTGACGTACGCGGTGCCGCTGACGACCGACTGGCTCACGGGCCTCGCGCTGTACGGCCGCTACGACCGGCGGCACGCGACGTTCGAGGGCTTCGCGACGGTCGAGACCGAGCGGTTCACCGCGGGCCTGCGCATCGAGCTGTTCTCGATGGTGGCGATCAAAGCGGAGGGCTTGTTCAACGTCGAGAACGGTGCGGTGCCCGACGTGGCCAACGACGTCTTCACTTCTTCGGTGGTGTTCACATGGTGACCGCGCTGATGCTGACGCTGCTCGCGGGCTGGCCCGGCGACGAGATGCCGCTGCCGGTGACGGTGAAGGGCCCCGAGGACCTGCAGTTCAAGGCGACCGCCGAGCGCCAGTACCTCATCTTCAACCTGATGGTGTCGGGCCGGCTCGCGTACGAGCGCGGCGACTGGGCGCAGGCGGCCGAGAAGTTCGAGCAGCTGCTCAAGGTGCCCGAGCTGCCGGCGTCGGTCGACGCGGCGGTGCGGCCGTTCGCGATCGAGGCGCGACAGAAGGCAGGCGGGACTCCGGTGGGGCCGGCGGCGCCGAAGCCGGTCGAGACGCCGAAGGCCGCCGAGCCGCCTCCGAAGCGGCTGTTGACCGTGGCCGGCACGGTGAGCGGCGGTGGCAGCGCGGGGCCCGGCGGCGCGGTGGTGTTCTTGAAGCGCGTCGACGGAGCGACCCCGCGCCCGAAGCCCGGCAAGGGGCGCACCGTGGTGCAGAAGGACAAGCGGTTCGAGCCGCGCGTGCTCGCCGTGACGGTGGGCACGAAGGTCGAGTTCCGCAACGACGACCCGTTGTTCCACAACGTGTTCTCGCTCTCGCGGCCGAACGACTTCGATCTCGGCCTGTACAAGGGCGGCACGTCGGAGTCGAAGACGTTCGAGACGTCGGGCCCGGTGCAGCTGCTCTGCAACATCCACTCGTCGATGCAGGGCTACGTGTACGTGGTCGACACGCCGTGGTTCGCGCAGGCCGACGGGCAAGGGCGCTTCACCATCAAGGGCGTGCCGCCCGGCGAGTACGAGGTGCGCGTGTGGCACGAGATGGCGTCGAAGGTGACGACCACGACCGCAAAGCTCACGGACTCGTCGGGCCCGCTCTCGCTCAGCGTCGACGGTGACAAAGGCGCGCCCGCGTTCGTGCCCGACAAGAGCGGCAAGCCGAGACAGCCGCAGCTGGGCTACTGAAGAAGCGAGAAGAAGAGCTCCCTCTGCCCCGGTGGGAGAGACGGCCTCGGTGAGTGGGCCGTTGAGCTGCGGCAACCTCGAAGGCCTCTTCTCCGCCGCTTCATTCGGTCGCCCGCAGCACCACGGTGAGCGCGGCCGCGAGCCCGGCGAAGCCGAAGCCGACGCCTGCGACGACCTGTGCGCGCTGCGCCTCGCCGTGCAGCCCCGCCGCCGCGTCGGCCCACTCTTCGGCCCGCGCGCGTGGGTACGTCACGGCGGCCCACGCGAGCGCCGAGCCACCGACGACCGCGGCCACGATCGACGTCACGAGCCACACCTTCCACGAGAGCAGCGCCGGGCGCGACGAGACCGACGGAGCGGGCTCAGCGACCACGGCGGCGACCGGCGCGGGCGCAGGCGCCGTCTCGGCCACGTCGACCGACGCCAGCTCGCCGCCCAGCACGTCGAGGGCGCCGACGCGCAGCGGGCCGGGCGGCGCCTTCACGCGGTCGCTGCGGGCGACGCGTTGGGCTCCGACGCGCAGCTCGGCGACGGGCCGGCTGGGGCCGTCGCTCAAGGCGATGACGACCTCGTCACCGTCTCGCGTCGCGCTGAAGCCGATGGGCGCGGCGTCGGCCTTCGCGGCGTCGAACGGAGCGCGCAGCTTCGGCGAGAGCCCGGGCGGCAGGGCGGCGTCGGGCTTGAGCAGCAGCAGGGCGGCGAAGACGCGGCGTGCCTTCTCGGCCTCGCCGACCCCTGCGAGGCTGAGGCCGATGAGGGTGTAGAGCTCGGCGCGGTCGCCCGCGGCGGCCAGGGCGTCGGTGCAGGCGGCGATCGCGTCGCGGTACTTGAGCGCGGCGTAGTGCTCGCGGCACGCGTCGGACGGCGTCGCGGCAAGCAAAGTGAGCAGAAGGAACATCACCGAGCCTCCCTCTCCGCTCGTAGGGGGGAGGGCCGGGGTGAGGGGGCCGTTGAGCGTGAGCAGAAGCGGAGCGCCGAGAATCTCCACGAGCTGTTGCCCCTCACCCTGTTGCGGCGACCCCCACGGTTGCTCACCACGTCACCTTCCTCGTCGTGAGCTCTCCATCGACGATGTTCACCTCGAGCGTGCGATCGATCTTCGCGTCGCGGTTCACCGCCCTCAGCTTCTGTCTGCCCGCCGGCAGCGCGAGCTCGAAGATCGGCGTCGTGCCCAGCTTCCGCCCCTGAAAGTACACGTCCGTCCACGGCGAGGTGTCGAGCGACAAGGTGCCCTCGCCGCGCGCGATGGGCCGCTTCGGCTTCGGCTTGGCGGCTGCGACGGCCATCGGCGCCATCGGCGCCACGGGCGCAACAGGCGCCACGGGCGGAGCCGGCGTCACGATCGAGATCGGCGGCGGCACGAACGGAGCCGGCCGGACGAACGCCCACACGCCCGCGCCGGCGAGCAGCACGACCGCCCCCGCGCCGGCCACCACCGGCAGCCGCGACCGCCGCTCATCGAGCGCGACGGTCTTCTTCTTCTCCGCGCGAGCGAGCTCTTCGTTGCGCTCCTTCTCGAACAGCTCGAGCACGTACGCGCGCAGCTCGGCGGGGGTGCCCGCGACGGCGTCGAGCCGGGCCACGAGGTCGGCCGCGCGCTGCGGCCGCCGCGACGGGTCGCGCTCGAGCGCCTGCTCGACGACCTCGGCGAGCCTGACGTCCACGCGGTCGCGCAGCGAGGGCACCGGCCGCTTCAGCACGGCGTCGATGGTCGCGAGATCCGACTCGGCCTCGAACGGCGAGGTCCCCGTCACGCACTCGTACAGCACGGCTCCGAGCGCGAAGAGGTCGCTGCGCGCGTCGGCCTCTCGCTCGCCGAGCTGCTCGGGCGACATGTACGCGAGCTTCCCGCGGACCTCGCCGGTGCGCGTGCGGAACTTCCGGTCGGCCGCGCGCGCGATGCCGAAGTCGAGCAGCTTCACCTGCCCGTCGTAGGTCACCATCACGTTCCCTGGCGAGACGTCGCGGTGCACGATCGACAGCGGCTTGCCCGCGGCGTCGACGCGGTCGTGCGCGTACGCGAGCGCCTCGGCCGCGCGCGCCACCACGTACGCCGCGAGCGGAGCCGGCAGCGGCCGCCCGACCCGCAGCCCGCGCCGCACCACGCGGCCCAGCGTCTGCCCCGCCAGGTACTCGAGCACCATGTAGTGGCGCCCGCCCTCGTCGCCTGCATCGAAGACCTGGCAGATGTTCGGGTGCGTCAGGCCCGCCGCGAGCCGCGCCTCGTACAGGAACAGCTCGACGAGCCGCGGGTCTTCGGCGAGCTCGGGCAAGAGCACCTTCACGGCGACCTGCTTCTCGAAGTCGCCCGCGGCCCGGTGAACGGCGAGGAAGACCTCGGCCATGCCTCCGGTGGACAGATGGGTCTTGATCTCGTATCGCCCGAGCCGCTGCGGCACGCGGTCATCGTACTCGCATGGGCCTGTTCGAATCGAAGAAGCAGGAGTCGAAGCGAACGACCCGCCTCGAGGGCGAGTCCATCGTTCGCGTCGGCGAGTACGCCCTCGCCGTCGTCGCCGGCCCCAACAAGGGAGCCCGGCTCGTGCTCTCGAGCCGCCCCGTCGTGCTCGGCAGCGCCAGCGACTGCGACCTCGCGCTCGACGACGACGCCGTCTCGGCCCGCCACTGCGAGCTCGCGTTCGAGGGCGACGCCATCGTGCTGCGCGACCTCGGCTCGACGAACGGCGTCTTCCTCGAAGACGTGCGCGTGCGCGAGGCGCTCGTCGGGCCCGGCGCCCGAATTCGCATCGGCCGCAGCAAGCTCGCGCTGAAGCCGCACGGGCACGCCGACGTCGCCGTGCTCGACTCCGACCGCTTCGATCGCCTGCACGGCAAGAGTCGCGTGATGCGCGCCCTGTTCGCGAAGCTCGCGCAGTGCGCCAGGTCCGACGCTCCGCTGCTCATCGAGGGCGAGACCGGCACCGGCAAAGACCTCGCCGCCGAGGCGGTGCACCGGGCCTCGGCGCGCAGCGACGGCCCCTGCGTCGTCTTCGACTGCGCCGCCGTCGCGCCGACGCTGCTCGAGGCCGAGCTCTTCGGCTTCGAGCGCGGCGCCTTCACCGGCGCCAACGCCGCCCGCGCCGGCCTCGTCGAGCAGGCCGACAAGGGCACGCTCATCATCGACGAGCTCGGCGAGCTGCCCCTCGAGCTGCAGCCCAAGCTCCTGCGCGTGCTCGAGCGCGGCGAGGTGCGCCGCCTCGGCGGTGACGCGACCGCGAAGGTCGACGTGCGCTTCATCGCGTGCACGAACCGCACGCTGCAGGCCGAGGTGAAGGCCGGCCGCTTCCGCGAAGACCTCTTCTTCCGCGTCTCGGCGCTCAGCGTTCGCATGCCGTCGCTGCGCGAGCACCTCGAAGACGTGCCGGTGCTCGTCGACGAGCTCTTGCGCCGCGGCGGCGGAGCCCAGCGCTTCGACGAGCTGCCCGACGGCGACAAGGCGCTGCTGCTCGCTCATCGCTGGCCTGGCAACGTGCGCGAGCTGCGCAACGTCGTCGAGCGGCTCATCGCGTTTCCCAAGAGCGGCGCGCGCGAGCTGCTGGTCGCGCAGGCGGCGGTGGCTCCGATGCCCGCCGGCGAGCTGCGCGGGTTCGCCGAGATGCGCGAGCAGTCTCACGACGCCTTCGAACGGCAGTACCTCGACGAGGTGCTGCGGCGCGCGGGCGGCTCGATCAGCGAGGCCGCACGCATCGCCCAGGTGTCGCGCCAGTTCGTGCAGAAGCTGATGAGGAAGCACGGCCTGCGCTGAGCGCTCTCGTCAGAGAATCGGCCCCTGGCACAGACTCGCGAGGCCGAACGTGTTCGACGTGATGCCGCACGCGTTCTGGCACGACACGAGCAGGTCGTTGTTGTTCCGCCCGCCGGCCTGAACGATGCGCCCGGTCTGCCAGCGCCCGGCGCCCTGGCCCGCGACCACGAACGGGATGTTGGTGAGGAAGTGGCCGCTCGAGCTGTTGCTCCAGCACTCCATGCCGAGCACCACGGCCGAGTTGTAGAGCGCGGTGCGGCCGCCGCCGTCGTCGATCGACTTGAGCGCCGTGAGCAGCCCCGCGAACTTCTCGGAGTAATACGTGTCGACCGTGTTGAGCGCGGTGACGTTGTTCGCGTGCTCGAGCGTGTGGTGCGCCTGCGAGACGCCGCGCGACGGCAGCGACTGGCCGCTCGACGCGCCCGAGAGCGTGAACGCCACCACGCGCGTCAGGTCCCACTCGAAGGCGAGCTTCACGAGCCCGATCATCGCGTCGTGCACCGGCGAGAGCTGATCGAGGTTCGAGCGGTTCGCGCCGTTGCCGGTCGGCCGCGCCCCGGTCGGGCACGCGGGCGTCATGCCCGGCGGAGCCGTCGTGCCCAGCGCCGCCAGCTGCGCGTCGGTCGCTGCCTCGACCTGCCGCCAGCCGTCGACGAGCCCGTCGAGCTTGCGCGCGTGCTCGCTGTCCATGCCGAGCGTGCGCTTCGCGTCGGCGATGTCGCCGAGGCGGAAGTCGATGAGGCTCTTCTTCTTCGCCAGCGCGGCGCGCAGCCGCTGCTGCTCGGCCGACGGCTGGTTCGACATCGTCGAGCAGATGGCCGACACCCGCGTCATCAGCGTGTCGTAGACCTGCCCCGCGTCTTGAACCGGCTCGATCGCGTTGCCGTACTGCGTGTCGCCGGTGCGCCGCGCGCGGAACGAGATGTAGCGCTGGCCCAGGCCCACGTTGTCGGCGTCCGAGTGCGCGCCGCCGCCGATCGACAGCGACGCGAACGGCAGCGACGAGAGCATCGGCCGCGCGCGGTAGCTCTCGGCGATCACCTGGTCGATCGACGGGAAGTCCGTGTACGCGTAGTACGAGTCGTTCGCCGAGTACTTGTAGCTGTTGCCCGTCACGCAGCCGAGCAGGCCGGCGCCGTGCTCCTCCTGGTAGCCGTTCGACTTCGGCGAGCCGCCGTGAATGTTCATGCCCTTGAACAGCACGACGTCTTGCGCGTGCGGCTGCAGCGGAGCGATCGGCGTGCCCGCGAGCGACGAGATCGACGTCGGGTTCGTCGACGCCGGGTGAAACGAGCCGCCCTTGAAGAACATCACGAAGCGCGCGGCGTCGGTGAACGAGCCGCCGGCGACGTAGCCCATCGCGCGCGCGATGGGAGTCAGCGCGAACGCGAGCACGCCGAACCGCTTGAACAGGTCGCGACGGGTGAGCTTCACGGGGCCTCCGAGCGGTGCGTGAGACGGGGCGAGCGGCCGAGCGTGCGCAGGAGCTTCACGAGGTCCTGCTCGTCGTCGTGCGCGAACCAGAAGAACATGTCGCGCAACAGCGCCGAGTCCGACGGCAGCTCGCTGCGGCCGAGGTAGTAACGGAACAGCTGCTTCACGAAGCACTGCTTGAACCGCGCCGACGACGTGAACGCCTTCAGCGCGTCGGTCGGCGAGTCGGTCTCGAGGCGGCCCTCGTCGAGCCACGGCACCGCGATGCGCGCGTCGATCGGGTGGCCCTCGTCGGTCGTGCGCCAGCGGCCCAGCGCGTCGTAGTTCTCGAGCACGAACCCGAACGGGTTGATGAAGGCGTGACAGCCCTGGCACCGCGCCGGAGTCGTCGCCGCCTCGATGCGCGCCCGCTCGGTGTCCCCGCCGCCCGCCGGCAGCGTCGTGTTCACGTCGGGCGGAGGCGCGCCGAGCTCCATGCACATCACCTTGCGCGTGAAGAACACGCCGCGCTTCACGAGCCGCGTCGTCGTCGGGCCCGAGTGCGACGCGAGCACGGCGGGCTGCGTGAAGACGCCGAACGCGTGCTCGCCGGTCGAGCCCTGCGTGATGTCCTTCAGCACCGGCGTGGGCTTGCCGAGCGCGGCCGCCACGAAGCGGCGCGTCTCTTCGCGCGCGGCGGCGGCGAACGCGGGCGTGAACTCGGGGAACACCGATGGGGCGATGGTGAACTCGTCGGCCTCGCGCACCTCGAGCCACGCGAAGAAGAACCGCTCGAGCTTCGCGCGCGCCTGCGGAGAGGCGAGCACGAGGTCGAGCGCCTGATCCGCAGGCGTCGCCGCCGTCAGCCCCAGCGCCTCGGGCGGCACGTCGGCGAGCGTGTACGTGAGCGCCTGCAGCGCGTGCGCGGGCAGCAGCGCTCCCGAGGCGTCGGTCTGCACCTCGTCGCGGAAGGCGAACCCGGGCGCGCCCAGCGTCACGTCGACCAGGTCGGCCGCGGCCGCCGGCACGCCCGCGTCGGTGGCGCTCTCGAGGAAGAGGTCTGCGTAGCGATCGAGCTGCGCGTCGGGCGCGGTGCCGCGGAAGGCGCGCTGCACGAAGTCGCGCGCAGCGGTGCGCAGGCACGCCGTCGCTCCGGGCGCGCAGCTGCCGGTCACCGGGGCAGGCGAGGCGCGCGCGGACGCAGCCAGCGCCTCGGCCCACGCCATGTACGGCGTGAAGCTCGCGGCGCCGAAGCCGAGGTTCGCCGCGTACTCGTAGTTCGTCTGTAGCGGGTCGCGCGGCATCGTCGTCGAGATGGACGCCACGGCGTGCGACGGCAGCAGCGCGCGCGCCGTGAGGTCGAGCTGTGTCTGCGTCAGCCGGAAGAGCCGCTTCGGCGCGTCGCCGGTCGCGTCGCCGGGGAAGTACTTCTGCGCGAGCTCCTCGAGGGTCGGGTTCGCCTTCATGCGCTCCTCGGCGCCAGGGTCGACGACCGCGGGGTTTCCCGGGCCGCCGAGGCCGGCGCCGCTCACGATCGCGCCCTCACACCCGGCGAGCAGCACGCACATCCACGGAATCGTTCGCATGGCAGGCGGGGCGAAGAGCAAGCCACAGACCGCGCGGCGGCCGAGTCGTCACGCAACCTTGCGGCTTCACGTGCACCCGCCCGGTTGCGGGGGTGGTGACTCGACGTCGCAATCGGGCGAGTCTCCCGGCCCGATGAGACTCCTTCTTCTCGGCATCGCGGTCGCAGCGTGCGGCACTCCTCCGCAGCCCGGCGGCGAGGGCGGTGGCGCGATCAGCACCGCGGGCGGCAGCGAGGCCGGCGGCTCCAACGCGGGAGGCGGCACCGCCGGCGGGGCCGAGGCGGGCGGCTCGACGGCGGGCGGCAGCACGGCCGGCGGAGCGAGCGCAGGCGGTTCGACTGCGGGCGGCGCCGAGCCCCTCGATGCGGGCTTCCCGAACGTCGATCGCTCGAACCCGCAGCTGTACCAGCTGAGCTTCACGGCGAAGCAGGCGGACGACGCGGGCAGCCAGTACCTCGGCTCGCAGCGGGCGTACCTCGACACGCGCGTCGCGCCGCGGGGGCAGCTCGTCGTCTACCTGCACGGCGCGACGAGCGGAGCGCCGGCCACGTGCGGCAGCGTCGAGCACGGGCGCATGCTGGCGTCGTGGGGCTTTCACTTCTTCGCGCCCTGCTACGCGAGCGACTACGGCGTCGGGAACTGCGGCGCCGACATCGGAGGCTGCCGGCTCGAGGCGTTCGACGGCATGCCGCGCAACGCGGCGCTCGACATCTCGCGGCCGAACTCGATCGAAGAGCGCATCATCAAGGGGCTGCAGTACCTGCAGACCGTGAACCCGAAGGGCGACTGGAGCTGGTACCTCGAGAACGGCCAGCCGCGCTGGTCGTCGATCATCATCACCGGCATCTCGCACGGAGCGAGCAGCGCCGGCCTCATCGGCAAGGTCCGCCCGGTCGCGCGCTCGGTGATGCTCAGCGGGCCGCTCGACACGAACCAGGCGTGGCTCGCGATGAACAGCGTGACGGCGCCCCCGGCGTTCTGGGGCTTCACGCACACGGCCGACACGCAGCACCCCGGCCACCTCGCGGCGTTTCAGACGATGATGCTGCCGGGCGCGCCGATGCGCATCGAAGACGCGGGCGTGCCGTACGGCGGCTCGCACCGGCTGTTCACCTCGGTGCCGGCGACCGACGGCCACAGCTCGACCGAGGCCGGAGGCGTCTCGCCGAAGACGGCCGACGGCGGCTACGTGTTCTGGCCGGTCTGGCGGCAGATGTACACGGGCGCTCCGTGACGCTGCGCAAAAAAGGGGACAGGCTACTTTTTTGCGCAGCCCGCCTGCAGACGTCTCGACCGCGCGTGGTCGTTGCGCAAAAAAGTAGCCTGTCCCCTTTTTTGCGCAGTCCCCTTTTTTGCGCAGCGCCGCTCATGTCAGATGACGGCTCGTGCCTTCGGTTCACCGGTCCCACGCGACACACTCCGCCCGCCCCGCGCCGGCCGCGACCGCCGTTCACGCCAAGGCCGAGCGCGCGCCCTCCGACGCCTGGGAGCCTCCGAAAGCCAACGAGCTCGCCGCCGCCTGGGCCGCTCACTTCCCGCAGCGAAAGGTCGCGCCCAAGACCGGAGACCGCGGCACCGTCGGCGGCTTCGACGACGCCCAGCTGAAGGTGCTGCACGAGCTGTTCTGGTCCGCTCCGCCCGGCGCCGAGATGAGCGACATCGCGAAGCTCGCGAAGAAGCTCCCCGCGTTCAAGGGCGCCACCGTCACCGACGAGCGCCTCAAGCTCCTGCCGAAGTACCGCCCCGACAGCTTCCCGTTCTCGTGGAGCGAGCGGAAGCAGTCGTTCTGCTCCTACGTCGCCGTCCAGGCCCTCACCGCCACCCCCAGCGACGTCGCGGCGCTCAAGGTCCTCGGCGAGCTGCGCAAGACGTTCGACGGCTTCCTCTCGGAGCCCGTCTTCGGCCGCCTCGCCCGCGCCGGCTGGAAGAGCGAGCCTCACCTCTTCCCCTTCGTGAAGGGCAAGCTCGAGGAGCGCCCCGACAAGTCCGGCTACGTGCTGGCCGCCACCGGCGAGCGCAAGGGCCTGCCGCGGCACGGCGACGGCGTCGCGCTCTCGGCGCAGCTCGCGCACCGGCTCGCCGGGCTCGTCGACGACCCGCGCGTGAAGTTCGACACCGACCTGAAAGGCGTGCTCGCCCTCGTCTCGAAAGATCTCGGCGAGCCCTTCAGCGAGAGCCAGTTCAAGCACCTCAAAGAGAAGTTCCCCGCAATGCCCAGCTTCAACGACATTCACGCGGGCGCCCGCCGCCGCTACGCGAGCCTCGTGCGAACGGTCTGGCGCGACCGTCAGCCCGGCTCGGTCGGCGAGCTCGAGCGCATCTTGAAGGCCGAGCACGGCTACGCGCCGCTCGGCTCGATGCACTGGACGGTGCTGCGCCGCGACTTCCCCGACCTCATCCCCCGCTTCGGCGAAGAGAAGGCCGGCGCCCTCGCGAGCGACTCCGAGCGCTTCATCGCGCTCGTGAAGAAGCACCCCGACGCGACCCTGCAGGACCTCGGCGAGCGCCTCGGCTTCGACGCCGGCCGCACCAAGGCCGTGCTGCGACAGATCCGCCTCACCGAGCCGCGCGCGCTGCCTCTTCGCAAGGTCGCCGAGTACCGCTTCACACCCGAAGAGAAGCGGTGGGTGTTCGAGGCCTCCGAGGCCATCGCGCCCGGCGCCACCACGTACGCGCTGCTCGACGAGGTCCAGGCCGCCCACCCCGAGCTGCTCGAGAAGTATGGCCTCGACGACAGCCGGAGCACGCGCGACGTGCTCCAGGGTCAGCTCGGCATCGACGACTGGCGCGCTCACCAGAAGGGCCGCATCGAAGAGCTGCTCGCCCGCGTCGCCTCCCGCGCGGCCGCCGGCGTCACCCTCACCGACCTGCACGCGCAGCTGCGCGACGAGCACGGCGTCGAGGCCTCGTACACGCTCATCAAGCAGCTCGTGCGCGACGCCGAGGCGCACCCCAAGCAGCACCCGAAGCTCGCCGCGCTGAAGAGCTCGGGCCGCTACCCGTGGGAGCTCGGGTTCGAGCTGACCGAAGCCCTCGCGCAGAAGGTCGCGGGCGCCATGAAGGCGAACCCCGACGGCACGCTCGGCGCGGTGGTCGCCGCGCTGAAGAAGGACTCCGCGTTCGCGGCGAAGTACCCGACGTTCGGCGCGGGCCACATCAGCAAGCTGCGCAGCGAGTTCCCCGACGTCGTGCCGTACTTCGACGAGCTCAAGGGCACGGCCGCGCAGGCCGAGACGAAGAGGTGGGCCGGCGAGCTCGACGGTCTCGCGAAGAAGGCGAGGCAGGCCGTGAAGTCGCTGCCGAAGGGCAGCTCGCCGAGCATCGCCGCGCTCTCGCGCAAGCTCGGCGTCGACTACCGGCAGCTCTACCGCGCCGTCACGCGCCACCCCGAAGACTTCCCGTGGTTCCGCCGGCAGGCGAGCGGCAACGTCGACCTGAAGCTCGCGTACCGGGTGGCCGAGGCGCTCGAGAAGGCGCCGCTCGGCACGACACGCGAGCAGCTCGCCGCGCAGCTGCGCGAGGACGCCGGCTTCCGCGAACGGTACCCGTCGTTCAACGTGCGCACCCTCGACTCGCTGCGCGAGCTCTACCCGAAGCTCGTGCCCGGCTGGTTCGAGCGCGATCAGATCTTGCGCTCGGCCACGCTCGCCGACGCGCTGAAGGCCGCGCCGAAGGGCGCCTCGCTGCAGTCGGTCGCCGCGAAGCTGAACGCGAAGCACCCCGGCGCGTTCGAGGGCGCGTTCGCCACGAGAGAGTACCTCGAGGGCCTGTGGGCCTCGGACGGGCGCCGCTACGCGTTCGCGCAAGAGCTGCTGAAGCCTCCGGGCCTCGTCGGCCGCGGCGAGAAGGCCGACGCGTCGGCGCCCAGCGTGAGCTCGGTCGCGACGCGCGCGGCCCGGCTCGACGGCGTGCCGCAGGCGCTCGACCTCGTCGAGGCGGTGGTGTCGAGCGTCAAAGACCGGCCGCTCGACAGCGGCCAGCGCTACGAGTTCGTGCTCGTGCAGCACCTGCTCGACACGCAGCTGCCGACGTTCGATGCGCTGAAGCGGCTCGGCATGTCGCCGTCGCGCACGAGCGTGATCGGCACTCCGTATTCGGCGAGCGATCTCGTCGTCGAGTCGCTCGAGGACAAGGGCTGGGACGTGCGCGTGCCCCCGCTCGACATGGAGACCTGGGTCGAGGACGTGCGCGCTGCGCTCTACGAGCGGCTGCAGTCGGCGCTCGCGAACGACCGCGACGTCGTCGCGATGGATGACGGCGGCATCGTGTCCGAGCTCGTCACCACCGACCCGCTGCTGAGCCAGCACAAAGACCGCTTCCGCATCGTCGAGCAGACGCGCCGCGGTATCACCGTCGCCGATCACGTCGACGTCGCTGCGCCCGTCGTGAACGTGGCGCAGAGCTGGGCGAAGTTCGTCGAGGGGCCGATGATCGCCCGCTCGATCGACGGCAAGCTCGTCGAGCGGCTGAAGCGGCTCGGCGTCACGTCGCTCAAGGGCAAGCACGTCGGAGTCATCGGCGCCGGCACCATCGGCCTGCCCATCGCCGAGTCGCTGCGCGCGCTCGGCGCCAAGGTCACCGTGCTCGACGTGAACGAGGGCGCGCTCGGCAAGGCGAAGGCCCGCGACTTCTCGACCACCACCGATCGCGAGAAGTTCTTCTCGGGCCAGGAGCTGATCATCGGCGCCACCGGCGTGCAGAGCGTGACGAAGGACGACCTGCAGTGGCTGAAGGACGGCGCCATCGTCGGCAGCGCGTCTTCGAAGCTCGTCGAGATCGACGTGCCCGCGCTCGCCGCCCTGGACGCGAACGGCCCCGAGGTCGTCGATCGCGACAGCCACCCGCCGAGCGTCGAGTACGACCTGCCCGGAGGGCGCAAGGTCACGCTCCTCGCGCGCGGCTTCCCGCTCAACTTCGACGGCCAGGCCGAGAACATCGCGCCCGAAGAGATTCAGCTCACGCGCGCCCTGATGGTGCTGGGGCTGCTGCAGGCCACACAAGAGAAGGTCGCCGGCGTGCGGCGCGTCGACGTGAAGCGAGAGCTGAAGCTGCTCGAGGCGTTCGAGGCGCTCGGCGCCGGTCGCGGTGACGCCGAGGTGAAGAAGGTGCTGAAGCAGGCGATGGCCGAGCTGCGCGCGGCGGTCGATCAGCCCGGCACTCACTACCGGCGCCATGAGACTGCAGCCTGACGCTTGAGTCCCGCCGGGCGGGAGCGTACCTTTTGCTTCGGAGGGGTTCCCAACATGTCGCTTCGTCGCCTGGTGTGCACCGCCAGTCTGCTCGCGTTCGCGGGATGCAACTGTGGTCCGCCTGATCGCTGCGCCACCGTCGAGTGTGCCTCCGGGAAGACCTGCAACCCGAGCACGGGTCTGTGTGAAGGCGGCGGAGGCGGAGCCGGCGGCGGCAGCGCGACGGCGGGCGGCAGCGCGACGGCCGGCGGCCTCGCGACGGCGGGCGGCCTCGCGACGGCGGGCGGCAGCGCGACGGCCGGCGGCCTCGCGACGGCGGGCGGCAGCACCGCGGGCGGCAACACGGCGGGCGGCAGCACGGCGGGCGGCAACACGGCGGGCGGCAGCGCGACCGCGGGTGGCAACACCGCGGGCGGAGCGACGGCGGGCGGCAGCGCGACCGCGGGCGGCAGCGCCACGGCGGGTGGCGGCGCGACCGCCGGCGGCAGTGGAGCGGCGGGCGGCACCGGAACCGCCGGCGGCAGCAGCCTGCCGGGCGAGATCTGCCAGAACGCGGTGACGGTCGGCAGCAACTCGATGACCGCGTTCGACACCGCGGGCTACTCCGACAACTACAACTTCAACAACCAGGTGAACTGCTTCCTCGGAGCAGGCGCCGACCGCGTTTACAAGGTCACCGTCGGAGCGGGCGAGCGGCTCTCGGCGTCGCTCGGCCCGAGCGGCATGCCCCCGAACGCGTCGATCTCGCTCATCGTCGGGTCGGCCTCGGCGTGCGATGCGAACCCGCGCGTGTGCGTGGCGAGCACGGGCCCCGGCGGTGGGACGGTGCAGTGGGCGAACACGGGGTCGGCGAGCGTCGACGCGCTCTTGATCATCGACACGCCCGCCGCGACTCCGGTGACCGGCGTGCTGAACGTCACGATCACGTCGCCTCCGCCCGGTGACTCGTGTGCTTCGCCGCTCGCGCTGACTCCGAACATGGTCGTGAGCGCGAGCCTCGCCACCATGAGCGACGACCCCAGGCCGCCGACGTTCACGTGTCAGCAGGCGCCGGGCCCCGACGCCGTGTGGTCGATCACCATTCCCGCGAACCAGCGCATGACGGTGACCTTCACGCCGCAGTTCCCGGGCTTCGTGAGCATCGCCAGCTCGACGCCCGACTGCCAGCAGGGCGCGTGTCTCTCGTCGGGCCCGGGCATGAGCCCGCCGGGCATGCCGGTCACGGCGTCGTACACGAACGGCGGCGCGTCGCCTCTGCCGGTCTTCATCGTGGTCGACTCGTTCTTCGGTGGGCCGATGGCGGCGTACACGCTTCAGGCGACGTTCGCGGCGCCCGTCCCCGGAGACGTCTGTCAGACGGCGACGGCGATCATGCCGGGCGTCACGGCGGGGCAGACGTTCACCGGCTTCGCCGACGACTACCAGTTCGGAAGCAACTGCAGCCTCTTCACGGGCGTCGATCGCGTCTACAGCGTGATGGTGCCGAACGGTCAGCGGGTCATCGCCGACGTCGACGCCGGCATCCCACCGCGGCTCTCGCTGATCCGCGGGCCGGCGGCGAACTGCGATGCGGCGATGCGCACGTGCGTCGCGAACGGCCCGCCCGCTGTGTACACGAACAACAGCGGCGCGACCGAGCAGGTGCTGATCATCGCCGAGCAGACCGGCCCGGCGACCACGTTCGATCTGAACGTGACGGTCGCGCCCTCGCCGGTGGGCGACAGCTGCGGAAACCCGGCGGTGCTCACCGCCGGCGCGCCCGTCAGCGCAACCCTCGCGGGCCTCACGTCGGATCATCAGAACGGCGCGAGCTGCCCGTTCGCCGGTTCAGGGCCCGACGGCGTGTGGTCGATCACGATTCCCCCAGGCCAGCGCCTGACCATCGCCGTCACCCCGACGGCGCTGCTCGACACTGCCATCGGCATCTTCGCCTCCGTCACGACCTGCAACGACCCGTTCGGCGCTTGCCTCTCGGGCGGCAACGCGTTCGGCGCGGGCGTGCCCGACACCGCAGGCTTCTCGAACACCACGGCGTCGCCCATGCCGGTGCTCGTCATGGTGAAGGCGGTCAACGGCGTCGGCCCGACCCTGGGTTACACCATTCAGGCGGCGGTCTCGGCGCCTCCGCCAGGAGACACCTGCGCGACTGCCGTGTCGCTGGCGGGCAGCACGACCCTGCCGAACGAGACGCTGCTCGGCTTCGACGACAGCTACCAGCAGTTCGGCCTGAACTGCGCACTGTCGCAGAGCGTCGATCGCGTCTACGCGGTCGACGTCCCGGGCGGGCAGCGCATCGCCGTCGGCGCAGCGAGCGTGGTGTCCGACGCAGGCTTCGCGGGCCCGCTCGGAGTCACCCTGATCCCCGGCCCGGCATCGGCCTGTGATTCGCCGAACCTGATGTGCCTCGCCGGAGGGCAATCGCAGGCGAGCTGGGCGAACACCTCGACCACCACGCAGCGCGTGTTCATCGTCATCGACGGCAACAACTCGTTCTCGACCAACTTCTCGCTCACGGTCGACGTCGGCCCGCCCCCCGCAGGCGACACCTGCGCCAACCCCGTGGCCCTCCCGACCGGAATGTCGGTGAGCGCGTCGCTGCTCGGCATGTCGAACGACTACTCGCTGCAGGGCCCGGGCTGTGGCTTCGGCAACGGCTCCGACGCCGTCTGGACCATCACGGTGCCGGCGGGTCAGCGACTCGTCGTCAACGTCACGCCGTCGCCCATGCTCGACACGACGCTCTCGCTCCTGAACGGGCCCGCGACGAACTGCACGAACTTCGCGACGTGCCTCGCCACGGGCCAGGGCTTCGGAGCAGGCGTGCCCGACACCGTCGTCTACACGAACAGCGGGGCGACGCCGGTGCAGCTGTTCGCGGTCGTCGACATGCAGTTCTCGGCCGGCGCGCTCGGCTACCTCATCGACGCGACGCTAGGGGCGCCGCCGCCCGGTGACGTCTGCGCAACGGCGCCGCCGCTGACGGTCGGCACGACGCTGCCGAACGAGACGACGCGTGGCTTCGTGAGCGACTACGCGTTCGGCAACGGGTGCGCGCTCGGCTCGGGGCCCGACCGCGCGTACTCGGTCGACGTGCCCGCGAACTCGCGACTCACGTTCAATCTCGCGCCGACCGCCGATGCGGGCTTCGCCGTGCGGCTGTCGATCGTCGACGGCCCGAACTGCGGTCCGCCCACGCAGTGCATCGCGGCCTCGCAGCAGTTCGGCCCTCCGGGGCCGAGCACGGTGGTCGTCGACAACGGCGGCGCCTCGCCCCGCCCGGTGCGCGCGATCGTCGACAGCGACGTCCCGGCCGACTACTCGCTCTCGACGACGGTCGGCACCATCCCCGCCGGCGAAGTCTGCCAGAACGCTCCGGCGCCGATCACGGCGTCGACGTTCTTCAGCGCGACGCTCAGCGGGTTCGTGTCGAACTACGACCAGGGCGCGCCGGGCAACTGCTCGCTGCGGCCGGGCTCCGACCGCGTCTACACGTTCACCCTCGGCGCGGGGCAGCGCCTGACCACCACGGTGATCGCCGCGGGGACGTGGGACCCGGCGCTCAGCCTGTTCCCTTCGCCGGCCGCGAGCTGTGACGCCGTGCCGGCCGTCTGTCTCGCGAGCGCTGACGGCACGGGCGCCAACGAGACGCTGCGCTGGTCGAACCTCGGCGCGACGTCGCAGACCGTCTACCTGGTCGTCGACACGTTCAGCGCGGCGGTCGGTGGCTTCGACATGTCGGTCATCATCGACGCGGCTCCGCCTCCGCCTCCGGGCGAGCTCTGCGAGTCGGCCGGAGCGGCCATCTCGACGAACACGACGCTGACGGCACAGACGACCGCGGGGCTCGCGAACGACTACTCGACGAACTGCGGCTCGGCCGGCGCAGATCGCGCGCACGCCTTCAGCCTCGACGCCGGCATGCGCCTCACGGTGACGGTGACCCCGCAGGGCTGGGACCCGACGCTCTTCCTCGCGCTCGGCCCGGCGCTCGCGTGCCAGGGCACCTGCGCCGTGCGGCAGAACCAGTTCGGCCCATTCCCCGAGACGCTCGTGTACTCGAACCGCGGCGCGACGGGCGTCGACGGCTTCCTGGTCGTCGACGGCACGAGCCCGATGGACCAGGGCCAGTACAACATCAGCTTCACGTTCGACGTGGCGCCGCCGGTTCCTCCCGGCGACACCTGCTCGAACGCGGTGGCCATCATGCCGGGCACGCTCACGATGCAGACCACGACGGGCTACGCCGCCGACTACAGCCCGCTGCCGACGTCGCCGGGGTGCACGACGTTCGATGCGGTCGGCAACGAGAAGGTCTACGCCGTCGCAGTCCCGGCTGGGAAGCTGCTCACCGCGACGGTGACTCCGACGGGTGCGCTCGCCATGAACGACGACGCATCGCTCTACCTGCTGCCGAACGCCGCCGCGTGCACCGCGACGGTGAACATGTGCCTCGCCGGCGCCGACGTGACCGTGGGCGGTCAGGCCGAGGTGCTCACGTGGACGAACACCAGCATGACCACCGCCAACGTGCTGCTCGTGGTCGACGCGTACAACTCCGAGCTCCACGAATACACGCTCAACCTGACGATTACCCCGTAGCGCGCTCACCTCGCCTGCGCGACGAACAGGCCCGGCTTCGGGTCTCTCGTGAGGGCCGCGTGGCCGTCGGCGATCGCCGCACACCGGCCCGCCCGCGCCCATGCAGCCTCTTGCGTGTTCGAGCAGCCGCTGGTCGGGAACCCGCCCCAGAATCCGCGCACACCGGCCCGCCCGCGCCCATGCAGCCTCTTGCGTGTTCGAGCAGCCGCCGGTCGCGAACCCGCACTAGAATCGCCGCACACCGGCCCGCCCGCGCCCATGCAGCCTCTTGCGTGTCCGAGCAGCCGCCGGTCGGGAACGCGCCCCAGAATCGCCGCGCACTCGACCGACTCGAGGCGCGCGATCGACGTGGACCCCTCTTCAGCTCGCCGTCGCGAGGCGTCAGCGAGTCGCCGGTGAGGTGCGCGGTCGACCCCGCGGTGTGGCCGGGAATCGAGAGCTCCGAGAGCACGCCGACCACGCCGGGGCGACCTCGATGCGGGCGGCTCGCGGTCTTGGGCCTCTGCGACGTGACGCGCGCGAGCAGCCCGCCGATGCCGAGACGACTCCGGGAATCTTCAGTGCACGTGTCATGGTGCGCGAGGCGCCGCGGGGCGCGCGTCGGCGGAGCGCGAAGCGATTGTCGAGAAACGTTGTAAAAGCCGCGCGCAGTGCCTCACGCGCGGACGCGCTTCTTCGCCCTGGTCGGGCTGCTGCTCTCGCTCTTCGCTGGCGGCGAGCGGCTCGCGAGGCTCGGGCGCATCTCGGCGGCCCGCCACCGCGTCACGTTCAAGCTCGCGCTGCTCGACGCGAAGGGCGGAGCGCACCACGTCGTGCTCGGCAGCTCGCGCGGCAACGACTGCGTCGCTCCGTCGGCGTTCGGCCCCGGAGGCGTCAGCCTCGCCGTGCCGTCGACCACGCTCGAGACCCTCGAGCAGATCGTCGAGCACGCGGCCCAGGCGCCGGGGCTGAAGCTCGCGCTGGTCGAGCTCTCACGACGCCAGGCTGCCGATGGCCCGGCCGAGACCGAGCCGCCGCTGCCGTTGGTCGACGCCGACGAAGACCCGGCCGCGGGGCTGCTCTCGCGCCACTCGGCGCTGCTGCGCTCGCGCGGCGCGTTCGCCCCTGAGAACTGGACGCGGCTCGCCGGCCTCATCGCGCCGCGGGCGTTCGACGGCTCCGAGTACTTCCGGTCGCGGTGGGCGGTCGAGGCGTTCAAGAGGGTGCCCGCAGCGAGCCCGGAAGCGCTCGACGCCGTGCGGCCGTCGGGTGCCGCGGCGGCGGCGCAGAGCGGCCCCGAGTGGGAGCGCATCTCGACCGGCTACCGCCGCATCGCCGACGGCTTCGCGGCGCGCGGCGTGAAGGTCGTGCTCTTCGCGACGCCGGTGCTCGGTCGGGTGCGCGAAGAAGAGTGCGACGAGGCGAGCGTGGCCTTTCGCGCCTCGGTCGCCGCGCACGCGGGTGCACCCCTGTTCGACTTCACGTGCAGCGCGGTGCCCGAGAGCTGGCTCACCGACGGCGAAGGGCACTGCGGGGCGCTCGGCCGCGCCCGCTTCAGCGAGAAGCTCGCCGGGGAGCTCCGTGCTCTTCCATAACGCGACGCTGCTGGTGCTCGTCGCGGGCCTCGCGCTCGTGCACTGGCTCGTGCCGTGGCAGCGCGCGCGGCTCGTGCTGCTGCTCGCCGGCTCGCTCGTCATCTATGGCTGGAGGCACTGGCCGTCGCTCGGGCTGCTGCTCGGCAGCATCGCCTTCAACTACGCGTGGGGTCTGGTGCTCGAGCGGCGGCCCGAGAAGCGGCTGCTCGCGTTCGGCGTCGCGCTGAACCTCTCGAGCCTGGTGTGGTTCAAGTACGCGGGCTTCATCGTCAGGCAGCTGCCGCTCGACGTGCCGCCGCCCTCGCCGTGGATGCCGCTGGGCATCTCGTTCTTCACGTTCCAGGTGATCGCGTACCTCGTCGACGTCTACCGAAAGGAGATCGCCGCCGAGCGGTCGCTGCTCGTGTTCGCGGTGTTCAAGTCGTTCTTCGCGCAGCTGGTGGCGGGGCCGATCGTGCGCGGCAAGGACCTGCTGCCTCAGCTGCGTGAGCGGCGCGCGCTCGACTGGGGCGACCTGCACTCGGGCGTGATGCTGGTGCTGGCGGGGCTGTTCTTGAAGGCGGGGGTGGCCGACCTCATCGCGCCGCACGTGGACCACGCGTGGGGCCTCGGCGCCGAGGTCGCGACGAACGTCGCGTGGCTCGCGGTCTATGGGTACGCGGCGCAGCTGCTCGCCGACTTCTGCGGCTACTCGACGATGGCGGTGGGGTTCGGTCTCTTGTTCGGGCTGAAGCTGCCGGCGAACTTCCTGAACCCGTACGGAGCGCCGAGCCTGCGCGAGTTCTGGCGGCGGTGGCACGTGACGCTGTCGATGTGGCTGCGCGACTACCTCTACATCCCGCTGGGCGGGAACCGGCGGCACGGCGGCCTGAACCTGCTGGTGACGATGACGCTGGGCGGCCTGTGGCACGGGGCAGGGTGGACGTTCGTGCTCTGGGGCCTTCTGCACGGGTCGCTGCTGTGGGTCGAGCGCGAGCTGCCGGCGCTGCCGAAGTGGCTCGGCACGTTCGTGACGTTTCACGTCGTCGTGCTGCTGTGGGTGCCGTTCCGGGCGCCGGACCTCGGGGCGCTGCGGGTGTTCGTCGGGCGGCTCTTCGCGCCGCCGTTCGTCTGGCACACGAACGTCGACACGCAGCTGGTGGTGGTGACGGTGGCGTTCCTCGCGCTGCAGGGCTTGTGGTTCCGCGCTTTCCCGCTCGAGCGGCGCGAGCCGGCGCGCTGGGAGCTGGCGGCGGCGGCGGCGATGTTCGTGTGGCTCCTGGGCGCGGGCGCGGCGAAGCTCGACTTCATCTACTTCGTGTTCTGAGGCAGGCGAGCGCCCGCGGACCTATGTTTAACAATGCCTGGCTATTGTTAAACAGACCCTCTCGGGTCCCCCGGACCCCGCATAGCAGGCGGCGTGCCAGCGCGTGCGGCGGGGAGGGCGGGGCGAACGAGCTGAACCGCCGTCTCTCTGTCGGCGGGCGAGCGAGCGGCGGAGCGTGCGGTAACCGCAGCATGCGCCCTGGCTGCGTCGCGGGAGGGCTCAGCGAAGGGTCGCGCTGGCCTTGTCGAGGCGGGCGACGACCTTGCCGAGCTTCTTGCCGAGCGACTTCTTCACGCGGCCGGGGCACTCGCTGTCGACGAGGGCCTGGGTGTCGCTGGCCTTCGAGGCGGTCTTGCGCAGCAGGGCGACGTCGAGGTTGCCGCGCAGCTCTTTCAGGTTGTCGGTGATCACCTCGAGCTTGGCGGCGACCTTCGACTGGCAGCGGCTGTCTTCCTCGTCGTTGTACTCTGCGGCCTCGCGGGCGTAGTCGGAGGCCTCGGCGACGAGGTCGGCGGCGGCGTTGACGGCCTCCTGCGACGGCCCGGCGGGCGGCGGAGCCTCGAGCTTGCCCTTGCCGTAGACGTTCAGCTTGCCGGGCAGCGCCTTCACGCGCAGCTCGAAGCCCTTCGGGAAGTGCAGCACCTGCGACGCGACGTCTTCGCGGCTGAACGGGCTGGTCCACTTCCAGACCTGCACCTCGTGCTCGCCGGGCGAGACGTCGACGCGCACGCTCGCCTGGATGTTGCCGGTGTTCACGACGGCACCGTCGACGGCGACCTCGATGCCTTGAAACCCGTTGCAGTCACCGCAGTTGATGACGAGCGCGCTCTGCGCGAACGCGGCGGAAGAGAACAGCGCGACGGCGGCGGCGAGAGGGGCAAGAGAGTGCATGCCCCCAGACGGCCGGGCGGCCGCGAGGTCTCACTTCAGCTGAACGTCCTTCAGCTCCGCGGACTTGTCGCGCATCGCCTTGAGCAGGCCGTCCCACCCGCCCTCTTTCAAGAGGGGCTGCACCTGGTCGTCGCGAATGTCGGTGAGCATCGAGTTGCCGCCCTTCACGGTGACGTCGATGACCTGCCAGCCGGCCTTGCCCTTCACCATCGCGTAGGTGACCTTGAGCTCCTGCTTCTTGACCGGGTGGTTGATGAGAATCGTGGAGCCGATGTTGGCGTGGTCGCCGTCGACGGTGGGGTCGTCGTAGAGCACGGTGTCGAGGTTCTCGAAGTTCTTCCTGATCTTGGGGAAGGCGATCTTCGCGAACAGCTCGAGGAAGAGCTTGGTGAACTCGGAGCGCTGGGCGTCGGTGCCCTTGGCCCACGAGTCGGCGCACAGGAGCTTGCCCTGCTCGTCGCCCGCGAAGCTCTTCAGCGCGAGCAGGTCTTTGCCGTAGCGCACGGAGTTCACGACCGTCTTCAGCGGCTTGCTGATTTCGTCTTTCGGAGAAGCGGCGAGCAGCAGCGAGACGGCGAGCAGTGAGGTCATGTCGGCTCCATTAGGAGTACCGACGGAGCGTGTCCAGCGCTGTTCAATCAGGGCGCGAGCGAGACGAGCCACAGCGACGACGAGGTCGGGCAGCGGCTGTCGGCCGTGCCCAGGGCTGAGCACCGGCCGCTGACGAGCAGCTGGTCGTCGATGAGCACGACGCGGGTCGGGAAGTCTGCCGCCGCCGGGTCGCCGATGTTCGTGGCCCAGACGACGTCGCCCGAGGCCGACAGCTTCACCACCACCGGGTCGGCGCCGCTGGTCCAGGGGAGCGCGAACCCGTTGTAGGTCGCCGGGCCGAGCAGATCGCCGACGAAGTACACGCTGCCGCCGTCGGGCCCGGCCGCGACGTCGCGCAAGATGAACCCGCCGTTCGCGAACGACGAGTACATGGTCGGCATCGTGAACGAGAAGCTCGACAGGGCGTAGCGATGCAGAACGGGCGCTGCGAAGGCAGCCGTCGCGCGCCACCCCGACCACACCCAGCCGTCGCGGTAGCTCGACGCGAGCTGTACGCCGTTCGTGAACGTCTCGCGCTGAAAGCCTGCCACGAACGGAGCCCGAGCCACGATGAAGCCGTCGGCGCCGATCGACGCACCCTGAATCGTGCAAGGATCAGCGCCCGGCCGGCCGCTGATCAGCTCGACCTCGCCCGGCAGGGCCGACGCGCGGCTGAGCGTGCCTCCGAGGCAGGCTTCCGCGCCGGCGTCGAGGAGCGTGCCTGCGGCCGACACTTCCACTGCGGCGAGGTTGCGCAGCCGGGCTCCTCCGGCAAAGCGCACGAACAGCTCGGTGCCCGAGCGCAGCAGGGTCGCGGTCTGCGGGTAGAGGCCGGGCAGGCTGAGGCTGCTCAGCTGCTGAAGCCCGCCGTCGCGGGCGTCGAGCAGCACCGCGACCCCGTCGGTGCCGCCGTCGATGGGGGGCACGGCGAGGGCGACGAGCCCTCCGCGCACCGAGAACGCCAGGTTGTTCGCGACGACTCCGCCGTCGCCGTCACCGCTGATGGAGCCGCCCCACTGGCCCTGCGCGACGCCGCCGTCGAGCGGGAAGCGCGTGACGGCGACGAGCGAGTCCCATCGCTGGGCGAGGTAGACGCTGCAGCCCGAGACCGCGAGCCGCGCGTCGTTGTAGGTGGTGTTCGGCCCGGCGAGGCTCTTTGCCCAGAGAATCGTGCCGGCGTCGGCCTGAAAGACAGGCCCGCACGCCGCCTCGTCGGGGAAGTCGAAGTTCTGCACCCCGCCGGCGGCGCCACCTGCGGCCCCGCCGCCCGCAGCGCTGCCGCCTGCGCTGCTCACGCCGCCGCCGGCGGTGCTGCCTCCGGCGGTGCCGCCATCGACGCAGAGCTCGGGATGCGCGGCGCAGTACTTCGCACGGGCGTCGTCCCACTTCAGGCAGCCGGCGAGCGCGACGACGACGAGGGCGCGCTTCATCGGCCCTCTCCGAACACCACGATCGCGATCGCCACCAGCGCGAGCGCGAAGCCGACGCTCATCACGACCCACCCGGCGAGCTCCAGCTTGCGCCCCGAGTCGATCGCCCCGTCGAGCTCCGCGGCGCTCGCGAACACCGGCGTGCCCTGGCGGATGTTCGATTCCGCGCCCGACGCGATCGACACCATCGTGATGCCAGCGGCGCCGGCGAGCCCGCCCAGCAGGCCCGGCCACAGCGACTGTCGCTTCAACAGCCGCGCCCCCTCATCGGGAATGCGCCCGGGCGCGACCTTCGCGCGCAGCTGCTCGACGAGCTCGCGCGCCGCCGGCTGCAGCTGGTCGATCACCTCGGCGTCGGTCTGCGCCGTCACCGACGCCGACGCGAGCGGCTCGCCGGCTCGAGAGACGATGCGCAGGTTCAGCACGCGGGTCTCACCCGCCAGCGCCACGCTGCCCAGCAGGAGCCCATCGCTGCCGAGCGCGCCGACCATCTCGGCCACGCACGAGTCGTTGCCGCAGCCGAGCAGCTGCCGCTGCCGCTCGGCGCCCAGCGCCGCCGTGATGTCGACCTCGGTCTGGATGATCAGGCCCGCCGCAGACAGCTGCCGCGCGAGAAAGTCGGACCACGCCCGCGCCGCCGCCGCCTCGACGCCGCTCACCGAGTACGCGGGCGCGACCAGGCGAACCGGCTCTGGCGTGGCCGCCGCGAGCACCGCCAGAATCGCCAGGGACCCCATCGAGACAACACCTTAGCGGAGGGTTACGCGGCGTTTGACACTTCTTCCGACCCCCCGTTATACGCCTCGGCCTCTCCTCACAAAGGAACGCGAGAATCCCATGCCGAAAGACTTTCTCTTCACCTCCGAGTCGGTCACCGAAGGCCACCCGGACAAGATCTCTGATCAGATCTCCGACGGCGTCGTCGATGCCCTGATCGCGAAGGACCCGTACGCTCGCGTCGCCGTCGAGACGCTCGTCAAGACCGGCCTCGCCATCGTCGCCGGCGAAGTCACCACGTCGGCCTGGGCCGACATCCCGGCCATCGTGCGCCGCACCATCTGCAACATCGGCTACACGCACAGCGACATGGGCTACGACGGCAACACCTGCGGCGTCATGGTCGCCATCGAAGGCCAGAGCCAGGACATCGCCCGCGGCGTCGACGAGAAGAAGAACAAGGAGCAGGGCGCCGGCGACCAGGGAATGATGTTCGGCTTCGCCTGCGACGAGACCTCCGAGCTGATGCCCGCGCCGCTGCACTACGCGCACGCGCTGACCAAGAAGCTCGCCGACGTCCGTCGCGCGAAGCACGACTGGATCCGCCCTGACGGCAAGAGCCAGGTCACCATCGAGTACAAAGACGGCGAGCCCACCCGCATCGACGCGGTCGTCGTCTCGACCCAGCACGCCGACAGCGTGAACAACAAGAAGATCCACGAGGTCATCATGGAGGAGGTCATCAAGAAGAGCCTCCCCGCGAAGCTCATGGACAAGAAGACCAAGTACTTCATCAACCCGACCGGCCGCTTCGTCATCGGCGGCCCCATGGGCGACTCCGGCGTCACCGGCCGCAAGATCATCGTCGACACCTACGGCGGCATGGGCCGTCACGGCGGCGGCGCGTTCTCGGGCAAGGACCCGTCGAAGGTCGACCGTTCGGCCGCGTACATGGGCCGCTACGTCGCGAAGAACGTCGTCGCTGCCGGCCTCGCCCGGCGCTGCGAGGTTCAGATCAGCTACGCCATCGGCGTCGCCGAGCCCGTCAGCGTCATGGTCGAGACGTTCGGCACCTCGAAGGTCAGCGAAGAGAAGATCGCCCGCGCCGTTCGCCAGGTGTTCGGTCTCAAGCCGCGCGAGATCATCGAGCACCTCGATCTGCTCAAGCCCATCTACCAGAAGACCGCCGCGTACGGTCACTTCGGCCGCTCCGAGAAGGAGTTCACCTGGGAGCGCACCGATAAGAAGGAAGAGCTGAAAGACGCCGTCGGCGTGAAGGTCTCAGCCGTCGCGTGAAAGGCCGGGCGGCACTGGGCCGGGGCCTCGAGGTCCCGGTCGCGAAGAAGCCGCCTCCTGTCAGCCGGGGGCCGATCGGGGCTGTGTCTCGCGGCCCGATCGGTCCAAGGCGCAACGGCCCCGACGCCACGGGGAAAGACGCGCGAAAGTACCCGCGCGCCGAGGTGAGCGTGAAAGCGAAGCTGGCCCTGGCCGGCGACCGCACGCGCACCTTCGAAGCTTCACTGCCGACCGCCAACATCTCGGTGGGCGGCATGTTCCTCGAGAGCACGTTCTTCTTGAAGCTGGGCACGATGCTCGACGTCACGCTCGAGCTGCCGCCTCACGGCCGCACCGTGCACGCGCGCGGTCAGGTCGTGCGCGTCGAGACCTTGAGCCCCAACGGCCACAGCGGCTTCGCGCTGCGCTTCACCGAGTACCTCGAGGGCTCCGAGGTCGTGCTCGCCACGTACTTCCTGGCGCCCATCTTGCGCGAGTTCATTCAGGAGTACGCCAGGCAGCACCGACTCAACGCCGGGCCGGAGTACGTGAGTCGCACCGCCGATGTCCTCGCTGCCTGGGAGCTCCGCAAGGCCGAGCTCGGCGCCGATGTCTGGGAGCTCGAAGCTCCCACCCCCAACCCAACGAGGCGCTGATCATGAACCGCACGCTGTGCGTCGTCGCCGTGAGCTTGCTGCTCGGCTGTCCCGGGCCGTCCGAGATGGACGGTGGCTCCGCAGGAGGCACCGCCGGCAGTGGAACCGCTGGCGGTCGTGCCGGTGGCAGCGCCACGGCTGGCGGCTCGACTGCCGGTGGAGCGACTGCCGGTGGAGCGACTGCCGGTGGTGCGACCGCAGGTGGTGCGACCGCGGGTGGTGCGACTGCGGGCGGTGCGACTGCGGGTGGCGCGACTGCGGGCGGCGCGACTGCGGGTGGCTCCACCGCCGGCGGCGCGACTGCGGGCGGCGCGACTGCGGGCGGCGCGACTGCGGGCGGCTCCACCGCGGGCGGCTCGACTGCGGGCGGCTCCACCGCGGGCGGAGCTGCGGGCCCCATCGATGGCGGCTTCCTGCCGATCTCGCAGGCGTGTGACGCGCTCGCGCTCGCGTACTGCCAGCGCTACGTGGCCTGCGGAGTCGCCGGGAACCTCACCAACTGCGTTGCGTACTTCTCGACGGCGCTCGGCCTCAGCGGCTGCCTGCGGGCGACCGCCGAAGCGGTCGACGCCGGCCGGCAGCTCTACGACGGCTACGCCTCGGGTGACTGCATCGCGCGGGTTGGGGCGCTGCCGTGCACGGTCGACCTCGACGCGCTCACGCTCACCATCCCGACCTGCAACCAGATCATCGCCGGGCGCAGCCTGCTCAACGGCGCGTGCCAGGCCGACGACGACTGCCCCTCCACGGCGTGGTGCCGCGTCCCCCAGGGCGTCTGCGGTGGCACCTGCGTGGCCCGCATCGCCGACGGAGCGCCGTGGATGGCGGGCGACCAGTGCCTGCGCACCTCGATGATCTACGAGGACCGCTGCCGCGCTCCGGTCGACGGCGGTCAGTACTGCGGTCAGAGTGACGGCGGCGGCTCCGACACCCAGCGCTGCTGGCCGGGCTACTACTGCGCGAAGCCGAGCCTGCACTGCCAACCCCAGAAGCCCGCCGGCTCCGTCTGCGACATCTTCGCGCCGAACGAGTGCGGCCCGAACACGTACTGCGTTCAGGGCACCTGCCGCGGCGCCCTGCCGCTCGGCCAAGACTGCTCGACCTTCCCGCTCTGCCAGCTCGACTCGTGGTGCGACCTGCAGCCCGACGGCGGCGTCTGCCGAGGCCTGAGCCCCGCGGGCGGTCGCTGCAAAGAAAACAACTCGTGCTTCCCCGCGCAGCGCTGCGTCGGCGCCGACGGGGGCGTCTATTCGCTCGGCACCTGCGCCGCGCCCGGCAACACGGGCACCGCCTGCATCGGCGCCCTCGGCGACTGCGAATCGGGTCTCTACTGCGCGAGCGCGACGGGGCTCTGCGCGCCCGCCCTGGGCGACGGGTCGGGCTGCTCCGGCGACCGCGACTGCCAGAGCGGCATCTGCCGCCCGCCGGCCGCCGGCGGCGCGTCGGTCTGCCGGCCGAACTACCAGTGCTTCTGAGCCGGGCGGAACCTTCTCTCAGGCAGGTCGTGTACCCCGACAGCTCGCACACCGGCGACGTCTTCAGAGTGGGCGCGCCGAAGAAGTAGTGTAAGCCGTCACCGCAATGACGGTGTTGCAGGCGATCGTTCTGGGTCTCGTGCAGGGCATCACCGAGTTCCTGCCCATCAGCTCGACCGCGCACCTGCGCATCGTGCCCGCGCTGCTCGGCTGGCCCGACCCCGGCGCCGCCTACTCGGCGGTCATTCAGCTCGGCACCGTGCTCGCCGTCATCCTCTACTTTGCGAAGGACCTCGGCCGCCTCATCGCCGCCTTCGTGAAGGGCCTCGTCGCGAAGAAGCCGTTCGAGACGCCCGACGCGAAGCTCGCCTGGTGCGTCGGCCTCGGCACGATTCCCATCGGCATCGCGGGCCTGCTGCTCAAGAAGACCATCGAGACCACCTTCCGCTCGCTGTACGTCATCTCGGCCTCGCTCATCGTGCTCGCCGTCGTGCTGTTCGTCGTCGAGCGCGTCTCGAAGCAGAAGCGACAGCTCGGCGACGTCACGGTGAAGGACGGCGTCATCGTCGGCCTGTGGCAGGCCGTCGCGCTCATCCCCGGCAGCTCACGGTCGGGCACCACCATCACCGGCGCCCTGCTGCAGGGCTTCACGCGCGAAGACGCCGCCCGCTTCTCGTTTCTGCTCTCGATTCCGGCCACCGCGCTCGCCGGCGTGTTCGAGCTCAAGCACCTGCTCGAGGCCCCCGAGCGGCCGATTCTCATGATGGCCATCGGCACCGCCGTCTCGTTCTTCAGCGGCCTCGCCGCCATCGCGTGGCTCTTGAAGCTCCTGCGCACGCGCGGCCTCATCGGCTTCGTCGTCTACCGCATCGCGCTCGGTCTGCTGCTCATCGGGCTCGTCGCGACGGGGAAGGTGCAGTGAGCCCGTTCGTCGTGCTCGGCGTCGCGCACGACGTCGACGACGCCGGCCTGAAGAAGGCCTACTTCCGCAAGCTGCGCGAGCACCCGCCCGAGACGTCTCCCGAGAAGTTCCAGCAGGTGCAGGAGGCGTTCGAGACGCTGCGCGACCCCGACCGCCGCCGCGCCGCGCTCGAGCCCGCGGTGCCCGAGCGCGCGCGCGAGCTCCTGCGCCTCGCGATGGCGTCGCCCGACCCCAAGCAGGCGCTGCAGACGCTGCAGAGGTGCATCGAAGCCTTCCCCGAGCTGGTCGCCGCCCGCGTGATGCACGCCGGCTGCCTCGCCCAGGTGCAGCCTGAAGCGGGCCTGGCCGCCGCCCGCGAGCTCGCCGGCCGCCACGGCTCGGACGTCGAGGTTCACCTCTTGCTCGCGCGGCTCGAGCACGGTGACGCCCGCCGCGCGGCGCTGGCGCGTGCGCGAGAGGTCGCGCCGGCCGACCGCAGGCCCGCGTACGAAGACGCGAAGGAGCTCATCGACCTCGAGCGCTACGACGAGGCGCTGGCGCTGCTCGACGCGGCGAAGTCGCTCGGCGACCGCCGCTTCGTGTCTGACGACCAGCTCCGCGGCCGCGGGCTCCTCGCCCGCATGGAGCGCGGAGACGCCCTCGAGCGCCAGCTCGACGGGGCCGACGCCGAGCTCGCTCCGACGCTCGTGTCGCTCGCCGCCACGATGATCGAGACGAACCGGCACGTGTATGCGCGCCTGCTGCTCGATCGCGCGCACGCGCTGCAGCCGCAGCGCCGGCCGATTCCCTTCGGGGCGAGCCGCCTGCTTCCCGTCGCGCAGCTCCCTGAGGCGACGCGCGCGGCCGTCGAGCAGAACGCGCGCTCGCCGTCGAAGCGCACCGTGCGGCTCGCCCGCCCGCCGCCGGCGAAGGGCTGGGTGCTGAAGACGCCGTGGTGGGTCGAGCTTCGGCCGCTGCACCTCGTCGTCCGCCGCGCGAACGGCGTGCAGGTGTGCCCGCTGCTGTCGCTGCAGCTGCAGCAGCGCGAGGCCGACGTGCCGCTCATGACGTGCGCGGGCGCCGACGCCGGCCTGCAGGGCATGCCCGAGCTCGCGGTGATGTTCGAGGCCGCCATGGATCAGAAGCGCAGGCTGTTGAACCTGATGTCGCGAGACCTCCTCGAGACCGAACAGCAGTGGGAGCCGCTGGAGTGGACGCTTTCTTCGAACGCCTGAAGGCCTCGCTGCACGAGCACCCGTCTGCGTCGATGGACTCGGCCGGTCTGCTGCTGAAAGAGGCGGCGGTGCTCGCTCCGCTCTTCATGCGTGGCGGCGAGCCCTACGCGCTGCTCACCATGCGCCCCGAGACGCTGCGCAAGCACCCCGGCCAGGTGGCATTTCCCGGCGGAGGGCGCGAGCCTCAAGACGTGACTCCGCTGCACACCGCCCTGCGCGAGGCCCACGAGGAGCTCGGCATCGCCCCCGCCGCCGTCGAGGTGCTCGGCGTGCTCGGCACGATGCCGACCATCACCAGCTTCCTCGTCACGCCGTTCGTGGGCGTCATCGCCGACCGCCTGCCGCTCACGCCGAACGCCATCGAGATTCAAGAGGTGCTCGAGGTGCCGCTCTTGCGCGTGCGCATCGAGAAGCGCCGCGCGTACGAGGCCGACCGCGACGCCTACGTCTGGGAGGGCTCGCAGCGCTTCATCTGGGGCGCGACGTTTCGCATGGTGGCTCAGCTGCTCGAGCACGTGGAGCGTGCGCGGCGATGAGCGGCACGGCGCGCGTCATTCCCACCTCCGATATCTTCGCCCGCATCGGCACGCGCGAGCCGTACTACGCGCTGCGCACGCTCGCCGCCTTCAGCGAGGGCGTCGTCGAGGCCGAGGTGCCCGTCGAGCTGAAGAGCGAGCGCGAGGTCGGGCCCATCACCGCCGGCGAGGCCGCCCGGCACCTCGGCATTCTCGCCGCGTGCGCGCTCTCTGAGACGAGCCGCGATCGCTCGATGAAGTACTACCTCGTGCGCAGCGCGACGCTGAGCCGCAGCACCGAGGTCTCTTCGCGCAACCGCCTCGAGGGCAGGGCGACGGGCGAGATGATCGGCTCCGACGCCGGGCGGGCACAGGCGACGCTGCAGGTCCGCGGCGGGGCCGAGCTGTTCACCCTCGACGCCGAGTTCTCGGTGCTGCCGGTCGCTCAGTTCCAGAAGCTGTTCGACGGCGCGAAGCGCGACCTGCGCAAGGAGTCGCGGCCTCCGGTGCTCGAGCGGCGCTCCACCGGCGAGCTGAAGGTGATGCGCAGCAACCCGTACGGCGCCCCGCTCGCGCTCTCGAAGCTCGAGCTCTCGCCCGGAGTCGACCTCGTCGAGGCCACGTTCGGCCCCATTCCTCCGGGCGCCTGCAACGGCCACTACCCGATGTACCCGGTGCTGCCGACGGGCATCGTCATGAGCGCGCTGTCGCAGCTGTGCGGCGAGCTGCTGCGGCGGCGCAAGGGCGACGTGAAGTACCTCGTGCGCCATGCGGTCGCGCGCGCCGACAACCTCGCGCTCGCCGGCGAGACCGTGCGCTTCGAGGCCCGCTACGTCGGCGGCAGCGCGAAGAACTACCGCTTCGAGTGCAAAGCGAGGAGCGGGCCGCGCCTGGTCGGTGGCCTCGAGCTCACGATTCAGCTCGCGTGAGCCCTCGTGTGCACCCATGACCATCGATCGACGCCCGGTGCCTGTTCACTGGCGCGATGAGGCTCGCCCGTTCGCGATCGCAACCCTGTCGACCGGCTGCTGACTGCTGCGCCTGCGCCGAGATTGCCACGCTGCCGTGCGGCTCGGCGCTCGTACGGCGTGCTGCTCGCCGATTGAGCTCACAGCGGGCCGCTGCAGTGGGGGCACCTCGCGGCCCCGGCCGGCACCTTGAGGCCGCAGTAGCGGCAGCGGTCGGGCTGCGGCGGTGGGGTCGGCACCGGCTGAATGCGAATCGGCTCGTCGGGGGCGAGGGGGCCGCCGCACCTCTGGCAGCGGGTGGCGAGGGGCGGGTTCTCGGTGCCGCATTCGGCGCAGACCGGCATGGCGGGCAATGCTACTTTCCCGGCCCGCATGGGAGGGACACGCAATCGCAGGCCTCTGGACTTCACCTTCCGGCTGGTGCCGCTGGTGCTCCGGCTGCTGCAGCAGAAGGGCATCGACGGGCGGGTCTTCGCGCTCGAGGCGGGGCTGCCGCAGGGCTTCGACACGGCGCCCGAGATCACGGCGCCGCTGCCGAGGTTCCGTACGTTTCTCGACGCGGCGGCGCAGGCGCTGAGAGACGACCAGTTCGGGCTCACGCTCTCGGGCGCGGTGCCGAAGGGCACGTACAACCTCGTCGAGTTCATCAGCCGCAGCGCGGCGACCGTGCGCGAGGCGATGGAGTCGCTCGCCCGCTTCGGCCGCATCATCAACGCGGGGGTCGACTGGGTGTTCGTGCCGCGCACCGGGTACGGCGTGCTCGAGCACCGGGTGCCGGCCGAGACCGAGGGGCTCGGCCGCATCTTGAACGAGTACACGATGGCGTTCATCGCGCGCGCGTGCGTCGAGGCGGTGGGCGAGAAGTGGAAGCTGAGGCGCCTCTACTTCGCGCACCCTGCGCCGGCCGACGCGTCGCCGCTGACGAAGTACTTCGGCATTCTGCCGACGTTCCGCACGGGCGTCAGCGGCATGGAGATCGACGACTCGATTCTCTCGCTGCCGATGTCGTCGTCCGACCCGGCGCTGAAGAAGTTCCTCGAGGAGCAGGGGCGCACGGTGCTCGAGACGCGCCCGGCGAGCACCGACCTGGTCGGCGTCATTCGCCAGGAGCTCGTGCGCCGCCTCGGCAAGACCGAGGCGAAGGTCGAGACGGTGGCCGACTCGCTCGAGCTTTCGCCGCGCACGCTGCAGCGCCGCCTCGAGTCCGAGGGCACGTCGTTTCAAGAGGTGCTCGACGGCGTGCGCGAGCAGCTCGCGATGAGCTACCTCGTGAACGACTCGCTGACGGTGAGTGAGATCGCGTACCTGCTCGGCTACTCCGAGCTGCGCGCCTTCGACCGCGCCTTCCGCCGGTGGACGGGGAAGACGCCCGTCGCCTGGCGCAACACGCGCAAGCAGAAATGAAAATGGGGACAGGCTACTTTTCTGCGCAACGCGCCCGGGATGAGTGAGTCCGCGGCGTTGGGCGGGACCGTTGCGCAAAAAAGTAGCCTGTCCCCATTTTTTCTCGCCCTGCTGCCGCTGCTGTTCGCGCTGCCGACGCTGAGCGAGCCGTGGGGCAACAGCGAGGAGTCGCTCAACGCCGCCATCTGGTCGCTCGGCGCCAAGAACCTGCTCGAGCACGGGCCCCAGGCGTCGCTGCGCGGCGCTCGCGTCGACCCGCATGGCGGCACGCGGGGCGACGGCGTCTACGCGCACCACCCGCCGCTGCCCGTGTGGCTCGCGACCCTGGCCGCGCCGGCTCCCGAGCTCGGCGTGCGGCTGCTCGGCCTGTGCTGCATCACCGTCTCGCTGCTGCTGCTGCACCGCCTCTTGCGCCGCTCGTTCGAGCCCGGGCCCGCGGTCGTCGCGCTCGCGGCCGCCGCCGGCAGCGTGTTCGCGCTGCGGTACGGGCGGCTGTTCACGACCCTGACGCTGGCGGCCCCGCTGTACCTCGCGCTGTGCTGCGCCGTCGTCGAGCGCTGGCGTACGGCGTGGGTGCTGCCGCTGGTCGCCGCGCTCGTGCTGTCGAGCTGGGACGGCGTGGCAGCGGCGGCGGTGGCGGTGGTGTGGCTGCGGCGGCCGGCGCCCGCCGTGGTCTTCGCGGCCGCGCTCGCGTTCGTGGCCTGGCACCTGACCGACGCGGCGGGCGGAGCCTCGGACCTGCTGTGGCAGTTTCGCTGGCGGTCGGCGGGCGACGAGGTGACGTGGGCCCAGTGGGCGTGGGCGCAAGTCGCGATGCTCGGTGAAGGGGTGGGGCCGGTGTCGCTGCTGGCGCTGGTGGTGGTGCCGCGCGCGCACTGGAAGACGCTGCTGCTGCTCCTGGTGCCCGGGGTGGTGATGCTGGTGGTGTTCCGCCAGGGCGCGGTGCGGCACGCGTTCTGGGGCTTCAACCTGGTGTTCCCGGCGGCGTTCGCGCTGGCGGCGGCGGTGACGCGCTGGCCGAAGGTGGCCGGAGCGCTGGCGGCGGCGCAGCTGGCGGTGACGCTGCCGGTGGCGGCGATGCGGCTGCGCGAGGAGCACGTGCAGAACGTCGAGCTGGGCTCGGTGGCGAGAGCGCTGCCGCGAGAGCGAGAGGTCGGCGTGTTCTCGGCGCGCAGCTTTCACCCGTACGTGGCGTGGTACGCGGGCGCAAAGCCGGTGACGCTGCGCACGCTGGAAGAGCTGAGGGCGGCGACGCAGCCGCTGCTGCTCATCGACACCGAGCACGCGCGCGCGCTGGGCTGCGCGATACCGCCCGGCCCGCGCTGGCAGCTGCGCAAAAATGGGGACAGGCTACTTTTTTGCGCAACGGCGCCGCGGGCGAGGCGAGCGATGAGTGTCAGATCGGCGATCTATGAAGTCTCATGCCGAGAATTCCCAGGGGGCTCGAAGTCGGAGGCGTCGCGCACGTACTCAGTCGCGGCAATGGCAAGGCGAGGGTCTTTCATTCGCCGGGCGACTACGAACGCTTCATCGAGCTGTTGAAGCAGGCGAAAGAGCGCCACCCGGTCGACCTGCTCGCGTTCTGCCTGATGCCGAACCACTTTCATCTGGTGGTGCGGGTCGAGCGCGCGGCCGAGCTCAGCGCGATGATGCAGTGGTGGCTCACGTCGCACGTGCGCCGCTACCACCGCTGTCACGCGACGACGGGTCACGTCTGGCAGGGGCGGTACAAGAGCTTCCCCATTCAGGCAGACGAGCACCTGCTGACGGTCCTGCGCTACGTGCTCCTGAACCCGTGCCGCGCGCGCCTGGTGGAAGACCCGTGGGCGTGGCGGTGGAGCAGCCTGTGGTTCGACCCCGTGCTCGCCGCGTGGCCGGTCGAGCCGCCGGGCGGGTTGCGCACCTGGCTCAAGCAGGGGCTCGAGCGGCCCGAGCTGGAGCAGGTCAGACACTCGATTGTGAGAGGCACGCCATTCGGAGACGAGGCCTGGCAGGCGCAAGCCGCGGCGGACTGGGGCCTCGAGGCTACGATTCGGCCGCGAGGGCGACCGCGCTCCGAGCTGATCCGGAGCATCTAACCCGGCGTGTTGGGCTGAACGTTGCGCAGAAAAGTAGCCTGTCCCCTTTTGTGAACGCCGCGTTCACAAGGCTCGGGTTTGTAGCTGGTGCGTTCACTGCGCGGGTTCGTCTGCCCAGTGAAGACGCGTCGGCGCGCGGCTTGCTATGCCGCACCGTCAACAAGGAGCAGAAAGAACGTGACCTCTCGCGCCGCCGTCGCAGTGTTGGTCTTCACCGCCTGTGGTCCGGGCGAGCTCGAGTCGCTGCCGGCCACCGCCGAGAACGAGCAGGCGATTCGCGCCTGCGACCCGACGAGCCCCTACGACGGCATCATCATCGGCAACTCGCTGAGCACGCAGGACCTCATGTTCAACACGCTGCTCGTGCGGCGGCTCGAGAACTTCCTCGTCACGCACCGCTCCCTCTCCACGGGCTCCTTCAGCACTCCGGGAGATCCGCTCAACACCGCGCTGCTCGCTCCGCAGTCGGTGCGCGTGCTCGAGTACGTCGTCGGCTGCGCGCTGCGGCCCGAGCAGGCTCCGGTTCAGATCACCACCGCCGCCGGCGCCACGTACCAGTTCCGCGGCCAGGCCGGGCTCTGCCCCGAGTGGGCGACGCTGAGCCCGGGCGGCTCGCTCGGCTCGACCTGCCTCGAGTCGGTGAGCGCCTGCCTGCTCGGCCGCAACAACGCGCGCGGCGTTCACGTGCCCCTCTCGGTGCGCGGTGACGACAGCCGCGGCCCGTGCAACGCGGCGGGCTACCGTCTTCGCGCGTGGGACTGGCAGGGCCTCGACCGCGCGCGCGTCTCCGACGTGAAGAGCCTGCTCGCGTGCGCCGAGCCGCGCGCCGGCGCCTCGCGCAGCTGCGGCTGGCGGAGCGAAGGCGTCTTCCGCTGCACGCCGGGCAGCACCGTCAAGTTCGGAGCTGGCGCCGCGCCCGACTGTGGCGCTCCGCTCGGCTGGGCGTCGACCCGCCCGGTGCTGCGCCTCTGCGACAGCGTCAGCGCCTGCGATCACGAGCTCGCGCTCGCCGAGTCCGAGGGCACCGCGTGCTCGGGCAGCGTGATGCCCAGCCTCGCCGCCACGTGCCCCTCGACCGGCTACGTGAACGTGATGAGCGCTCCGTACGACTCGGCCGCCCCGTCGACCGTCAGCGTCGGCGCGAGCGCCGCCTACCTCGTCGGCGAGCAGCAGTACTTCGGCATCCGCGAGGGCGCCTTCTACGGCACCGTCTTCGACCCTGCCGCGCTCGCCTACGAGGTCTCGTACGACCCCGTGAAGGGCTACATCTCGACCGTCCCGGCGCTCAACTCGAACACGCCCGTCGCCTTTCGGCGCATGTACTCGTGCGGCGACGAGCGCTGGGTCTACGACGTGGCCTACATGTTCGGAGCCGATCGGGCCGGCCGCACCTGCGCCCTGCCGCCGGCCGAGTACACCGGCGGCGACATCGCCCTGTGCACCGCGACCTACGTCGGCCGCTGCGTCTCGGCTCCGGCGTCGTGCACGTCGGACGAAGGGTACGACCGCGAGCTGCGCAGCTGCCACGACTCGTCGGGCACGCTCTGGCAGAACCCCATGACCACCGTGCTGCACGGCGCGTGCGATCTGAATGACCCGGCGAAGCCGATTCGCTGCCTGAGGCAGTAGCCTCCCCGCCGATGACCACCCCTGCGCAGCACGAAACGCAGCCGCACGGCTCGAGCCAGACGGCTGCGGGCCCGATGGTTCGCCGCTTCAAGCTCACCGTCCTCGAGCCCGAGGCGGGCAAGAGCTGGGAGTCGACGCAAGACCGCTGCGCCATCGGCCAGCACCCGCTCAACCAGTTCGTCATCGAAGACCCGACCGTCTCGCGCTTTCACTGCGAGATCGAGATGACGCCCGAGGGCGCCCGGCTGCGCGACGTCGGCAGCCTCAACGGCGTCGTCGTCGACGGGCTCAAGGTGTTCGACGCGATGCTGCGCGGCGGCAGCCTGATTCGCCTCGGCCGCGTCGTGCTGCGCTTCGACTTCCTGCTCGAGAGCAACCTGCTCGCGGTCTCGCCGCACCAGCGCTTCGGGCCGCTCTACGGCACCTCGGTGCCGATGCGCACCTGCTTCTCGGTGCTCGAGCGCGCGGCCCAGAGCGACGCCACCGTGCTGCTCGAGGGCGAGACCGGCACCGGCAAGAGCCTCGCCGCCCGCGCGATTCACGAGGGCAGCGCGCGCAAGAGCAAGCCGTTCTACACCATCGACTGCGGCTCGCTGCCGGCGACGCTGCTCGACAGCGAGCTGTTCGGCTACGAGAAGGGCGCGTTCTCGGGCGCCACGGCGCGCCGCATCGGCCTGTTCGAAGAGGCCGACGGAGGCACCATCTTCATCGACGAGATCGGCGAGCTGCCGCTCGAGCTGCAGCCGAAGCTCTTGCACGCGCTCGAGGCGCGCGAGGTGCGCCGGCTCGGCTCGAACCAGTACGTGAAGGTCGACGTGCGCGTCATCGCCGCGACGCACCGCGACCTGCGCGCCGAGGTGAACGCCGGCCGCTTCCGCCCCGACCTCTTCTACCGGCTCGCCGTGGTGCGGGCGACGCTGCCGTCGCTGCGCTCGCGCCCCGAAGACATTCCCGTCGTGGCGCGCGGCCTGCTCGAGGGCCTGAAGGCGCCCGCCGACGTCATCGATCGGCTGCTCACGCCCGACATGCTGCAGCGGCTGCAGCGCGAGGCCTGGCGCGGCAACGTGCGCGAGCTGCGCAACTACCTCGAGCGCTGCGTCGTCTTCGAGCGCGAGCTCGAGCTGGGCGAGCTGCCGAGCGGCGCCGAGCCGAACGACCTGCCGCCCATCGACGCCGCCCTCACGTACGCCGAGGCGCGCCGGCGGGCCCTCGACACCTTCGAGAAGCGGTACCTCGAGGTGCTGCTCGCCGCGCACAACGGCAGCGTGACCGAGGCGTCACAGGCCGCCGAGATCGACCGCGTCTATTTCTACCGGCTGCTCAGGCGGCACCGCGGCCCGGCGAAGGAGCGGTAGAAAAAGGAAAAAAGGGGGACAGGCTACTTTTCCGTTTCGCAGACCGCTGAGTTGACCCTCGTCGGCGTTCGGAAAAGTAGCCTGTCCCCCTTTTTTCCCGTCCCCCTTTTTCTAGACGCGCGCCGACGGCGGCCACTCGAGCGGATGCAGCACGTCGGACTCGGCCAGCGCCCCGTCTTCGACGCGCGCGGGAGCCACGTGCACCGAGAGCGAGACCGTCACGCCCGCCGGCGCGGCCAGCGTGCGCCTCAGCCCCTGCGCGAACGCTCGCCAGCGCGCGTCGATCTCCCGCGCGTCGCCGTGCTCCAGCCGCGTGCCCAGCACGAGCACCGCGTCGGAGGCCAGCTCGAAGCCCGCTCGCTCGAGCGCCGCCGCCGCCGCCCGCTCGACGCGGTCGACGTGCTCCCAGGTCTCGTCGCTCGCGCTGTCGCCGGCCGACACCTGCACCGAGATGCCCGCCGCGAGCGTGCCCGAGGGCGCGCTCAGCGCGGCCGACCACGCGCGCCACAGCGACGGAGCGTCGGCCCAGCGCGCCGCCGGGTCCTTCTCGAGGCACCGCTGCGTCACCGCGTCGAGCGCCGGGCTCGTACGCGCGCGAGAGCTCAGCGCCGGCGGAGCGCTGCGCAGGTGCATCGCCTCGAGGTCGAGCAGCACGTCGGACTCGAAGGGCGGGCGGCCCGTGAGCATCACGTGCACGAGCACGCCGAGCGCGTAGACATCGGTGGCCTCAGAGGTCGGCTCGCCGCGAATCTGCTCGGGTGCGAGCGCGATGGGCGTGCCCATCACGTGGCCGGTGCTCGTCAGGCCGGGGCCCGCCGCGTCGCGCCGCCGCGCGATGCCGAAGTCGAGCAGCTTCACCGCGCCGCCGCTCAGGCAGAACACGTTCTCGGCCTTGAGGTCGCGGTGCACGAGCCCGGCCGCGTGCGTCGCCGCGACCGCCGAGCACAGCACCTCGAGCAGCGCGGTCGCCTCGGCGAGGCCGAGCGGCCCTTCGCGACCCACCCGCTGTGAGAGGGTCTCGCCCTCGAGCCACTCGAACGCGAGGTACGGCAGCCCGCTCGGCAGCTCGCCGCGGTCGAGGCACCGCACCACGCACGGGTGCTGCACCTGCTCGAGGGCGCGCGCCTCGAGGGCGAACCGCTCGAGCGCGACCCGGTCGTGCAGGTGGGCCTGGCGCAGCACCTTCAGCGCCGCGGGGCCCCGGCTGCCGCCGTCGGCGCGGTAGACGGTCGACATCGAGCCGCGCGCGACGAGGCGCTCGACGACCCAACCTCCGATGAAGGCTCCGGGGGACAGCGCGTCGTCGGCGTAGAGGTACATGTGCGTTGGCCGCGGTGTAACGCAAGGACCGGGCCGCGCGGCACCCGGCACGGGGCGGTTCGCGCGTGGACTCGGAGGCTACTTTCGGCCGTTCGTGAGGAGTCTGGCGCTACAACCGCGCGTCAGAGCACCCGGCGCCACACCGCCGCCGTGCCGCCGGCGAGCAGCGCCCGGGCCTGCGCCCTGCGCTCGGCGGCCTGCGCCGGGTGCCCTGCGTGCTCGAGCCCCCGCGCCGCCTCGAGCAGCAGGTCGATCTGGTCGTCGACCGGCGCCGCCGCGTCGGGCTGGAGCGCGAGCCACGGCCCCGGGGCGCGCTCACCCCGGAGCTTGAGCTCGAGGAGCTGCGCCTGCGCCGCGTCGCCCGCGCTCGATTGGGCGGGCAGCGCCGCCGTCAGCGCCCGCGCGCCCTCGGCATCCTTGAGCTCGAGGCGCAGCCGCGCCAGCAGCAGCGTCGCGGTCGGCGGCAGCGCGTCGCCGAAGAAGCGCCGGCCCAGCGAGTGCGCCCGCTCGGCCAGGGGCAGCGCCTCGGCGGGCCTGCCGAGCCAGAGCAGAAACTGGGCGAGGTTGTGGCTGTTCCACCGCTCGTTCTGCGGGTGACCCCACTCGGCGGCGAGCCGCACCGACTCGCGCAGGTCGGCGATGGCCTCGTCGAGGCGGTCGCGCCCCAGCCACAAGAGCACGCGGTTGCTCAGCGCGACGCCCGCGTGCACGAAGTCGCCGCGGGCCCGGGCGCTCTCGAGCGCGAGGCCCAGCTCGCGCTCGCTGTCGTCGAGCCGGCCGAGCACCGCCGCCGTCGCGCCCGCCAGCAGCCGCGCGACCGTCTCGACCTCGGGCTCGGTGCCGCTCGCGTCCGCAGCCACCTTCAGCAGCCGCGCCGTCGCGCGCTCCCACTCGCCGCGCCGCACCTCACCGCGCCCGCGGGCGAGCTCGAGCCGCAGCAGCGTCGCGCCCTCGAAGGGCCCGTGCCGCTCGGCCTCTTCGAGGGCCGCGCGGCTCTGCGCGAAGTCTTCGGACCAGTCGGCGACCGTCGCGCGCTCGAGCCAGAGCTCGGCCGCGAGCGGGCCGGCCGGCGACAGCGACAGCGCGAGCGAGAGATCGGCCTGGGCCTCGCCGAAGCGCTGGTTGCGGCGGCGGGCGCGGCCACGGCGCCACAGCCAGCCTGCACGCTCGGCGTCGCCGCCTGAAGGCAACGCCAGCGCGGCCGAGAGGTGGGCCTCGGCGTCGATGTCGCGGCACGCCGCGGCGGCGCGCTCTGCGAGCACGAAGAGATCGGCCTGAGCCGCTTCGTACCTGCCCGCTGCGGCGGCGTGACGCGCGCGCGCGGGCGTCGGCTCGGCGTCGCGCTCGTGCGCCTCGAAGGCCGCGGCGTGGAGCACTCGGCGCAGCGCAGGCGCGAGGCTGCGCTCGATCGAGTCGGCCGCCGCACGACGCGTGAAGCGCACGCGAGCCCCTTCGAGCTGCAGCAGCCCGGCCCGCTGAAGCCGCGAGAGCGCGCGGCCGATGTCCAGCGACGCGGCTCCGAGCTCGGGCGGCAGGTGCCGCGCTGCCGCCTCGACGCGCTCGAGCGGCCCATCGCCCAGCACCGCGCAGAGCCGCGCCACGTCCTGGTGGTCGCGCGGCAGGCCTGCGAGCGCGCTCGCCGCGAGCTGCTCGTGCAGCGGCGTCGACGAGCCCAGCAGCGCCGCGTCGGGCGCGAGCCGCCACTCGCCCGTCGCGGGGTCGGCCTTCAGATCGCCGCTCACCTCGAGCGCGCGCGCGAGCTCGGTGAGCAGCCCGGGCAGGCCGTGCGCCTGCGCGGCGAGGCGCTCGAGCAGCGCGTCAGAGACGAACTCCACCGGGCGAATCAGCTCGCGCAAGAGCGCCACCGCGTCGCGCAGCCCGAGCGGCTCGAGCCGAACGTGCGCGACCTCGCCCGGCCGCTCGTGCAGCCGCGGGTCTCGGGTCTCGCGACACGCCACGAGGCGGCGGCCGCGACCCGGTGCCCCGTGGCTCGCGTCGTCGTCGGCGAGCTCGAGCTCGGGGTGGCGCGCGGCGACGGCCTCGAGCAGCCGCGTCTTGCCCACGCCCGCCGGCCCGGTGAGCACGACCACCGGCGCGGCCGCGAGCGCCGCTTCGACGTGGGCGAGCTCGGCGTCGCGCCCCACGAGCCGCGCGCGCGGCGCGGGCGCTGCCTCGACGGGCGCGGGCGCCGCCGCGACCTCGAGCCACGCGGGCGCCGTCACCTCGGCGCCGGTGATGCGCATCGAGCTCGCGAAGGTGCGCACCTGCGCGCTCGCGGCGTGCACCGCCGAGAGGGCGCCGGGCTCGAGCCCGAGCTGCGCCTGGGCGCGCCGCGCCGCCGCCAGGCCCGCCTCGACGGTCGGCGCCTCGGGGAAGGCGAAGACGAAGGAGCGCAGCGCGGTCGCCGCCAGCACGCCGCCCTCGCGGCGCACCGGCTCGAGCAGCTGCTTCACGCTGCGGGCCGAGCGCACCCCGAGCAGCGCGATGCGGCGCGCGTGCGCGGCGGCCGGTGCGGCTGCGGGGGGCGCCTCGACGTTCACGTCGGAGGTCGTCACCTGCGCGAGCGCCAGCACCAGCTCGCCGGCGTCGCGGTAGCGCTGGTGGGGCTCCTTCGCGAGCAGGCGCGCGAGCACGGGCTCGAGCGACGGCCACCGCACCGACGCCGAGGCCAGCGTCGGCGCCGCGCGGTGCACGTGCGCCTCGCGCAGCTCGTCGGCCGAGCCGGTGAACGGCGGGCGGCCCGCGACGGCCTCGAACAGCACCACGCCGAGCGAGTAGAGGTCGGTGGCCGGCCCCGCGGCCTGCGCGTCGACGCACTGCTCGGGCGACATGTAGTGCGCGGTGCCCGCGCGCGCCGCGCGGCCCGCGCCCGCGAGCCCGAAGTCGAGCAGCGCCACTTCGCCCGACGCCCGGAGCCACAGGTTCTCGGGCTTGAGGTCCCTGTGGCAGATGCCGCGCCCGTGCAGCACGCGCAAGAGCTCGGCCGTGCGGCGCGCGAGCGCGAGGCACTCGCCAGGCTCGAGGGGCGCCTCGGCCAGCCGCTGCGCGAGGGTCTGGCCGTGCAGCTCCTCCATCAGGAGCCACGCGCCCTGAGGCCAGCGCCCCGACGCGTAGAGCTGCGGCGTGTGCGGAGCGCCGAGCGCGCGCAGCGCGGCGGCCTCGGCGTCGAGGCTCGAGGGCGAGAGCTTCAGCGCGTAGCGGTCTCTGAACCGATCGCGCACCGCGAAGACCTCGCCGCCGCCGCCGGCTCCCAGCGCGGCGACCGCGGTGAGCCCCTCGGGCAGCTCGCGGGGCAGGGGCGGGAGCGGGGCCTTCGGGGGCCGCTCGACCTGCGGGTGGAGCCGGCAGGCGCCCTCGGCCGAGAGCCGGCGCTGGCAGGTCGGGCAGCGCACGCTCACTCGATCGCCGCGCGAATGGCGAGGCCGGCCCCGGCGAGCGACTCGCCGGCGATGAGGCCCGCGGCGAGAGGGCCGGCGTACTCTTCGGCGGCGGCCTTGCGCCGGCGCGCCCACGCGAACGCGACCACGGCGCCGAGCGCGAAGGCGATCGAGAGCGAAGGCGGCAGCAGCATCGAGAGGCCGAGCGCGGTCGGTGACGGCAGCCACGTGCGCGCCCACTTCGAGCCGGCCTCGGCGGCCGCGAGCGCGATGCCGGCCACGAGCGCGACGAGCGCCGCTTCACCCGCGTGGGGCGGCAGCGCCGCGGTGCCCTCGACGAGCAGGCGCGCGGTCGAGGCGAACACCTGCGCCGCCGGTACGGGAAAGCCCGACGTGCCGAGCTTCGCGGCCGAGGGCACCAGCACCACGAAGAGCGGAGCGACGAGCGCGCCGCCCACCCCGCAGCCGAGCAGCTGGGCCACGAATTGGCGGCGCGGGCTCACCTCGAGCAGCGCTCCGGTCTTGAGGTCGGACATGAGGTCGGCCGCCGACGCCGCGGCGCCGGCCGTCAGCCCGCCGGCCATCGCGTTGGCGGGGCCCGAGGCGCGGAGCGGGCCGAGCGAAAGCTGGGCGAGCTGGCCGAGCGGCCCGCCCGGCGTGACGTCGGTCTCGCCCGTCACGCGGCACGAGACGATGCACGCGGGCGCGGCCAGCACGACGGCGAGGGCGGCGGCGAGCCACGGCAGGCCGAACCACGCGTGGCCGAGCACGGCGAGCAGCGCGGCGACGGCGACCGCGGCGGCGAGGTGCGCGCGGGCCGGCAGCGGCAGCGGGCCCTTCGCAGCAGCCTCGCGGCGCGCGGGCCTCGAGAGCTTCGCGGCCATGAAGGCGAAGTGCGCGAGCGCGGCGCCGGCGAACAGCGCCACGCCGGGCCACAGCGAGAAGGTCGCGACGCCGCCGAGGTCGGCGCTCGCGAGCCAGCCTTCGGCGTGCCACAGCGGGCCGAGCACGCCGAAGGTGAGCACCGCGCCGAGCAGCAGGGTGAGGCCGAGCCGCAGGCCGAGCAGGGCGCCGGCGCCGAGCGCGAGCAGGCTCACGTCGATGCCGAAGCCCCACCGCGCGGCGCGCTCGAACGGCGCGAGCGTGGGCGGAATGAGCTTCGCTCCGTCGCGCAGCAGCGTGACGGCGGCGGCGGCCGTCAGCGAGCCGACGAGCGCGCGGCCCTGGCGAACGGCCGAAGCGCCCTGCTCCCACAGCGAGCGCAGCGCGACGGCGGCGGCGGTGCCCGAGGGAAACGGCAGGGCCTCGCGGGTGATGAACGTCTCTCTCAGCGGCCACGCGAGCAGGCAGCCGTAGACCGAGACGAGCACCGTCCACGCGGCGAGCTGCGCGGCCGGGGGCGGCGAGCCCGACAAGAGCACCCAGGCCGCGGCGCTCGAGGCGAGCGTGCTGCCGGTCGAGTACCCGGCCGCCGACGCGAGCGACTGCGTCATCGTGCCCTCGGCCAGCGAGAAGGGCACGCGCGCGGTGCGCCGCAGCGCGCCCGCGAGCGTGACCGCGGTCAGCGCGACGCCCGCCGAGAGCCCGGTCTTCAGGCTGAAGACGAGGTTCGCGACCCCGAGGCCGAGGCCGACGGCGGCGCCGAGGAGCAGCGCGCGCGTCGTCAGGGGGCTCGCGGTCGTCTGCACGGGCTGCTTCTACCTTCGCCGTGGCTGACCGGCGAGACAACACGAGACGCTGCCGGCTCACAGCAGCGTTCCGCGCAGCACGAGGCTCGCGACGGAGAAGTAGATGACGAGCCCGGTCACGTCGACGAGCGTGGCCACGAACGGAGCCGACGCGCTCGCGGGGTCGAACCCCAGGCGCCGCAGCACGAACGGGAGCAGCGAGCCCGAGAGGGTGCCGAACATGACGACGCCGATGAGGCTGAAGAAGACGGTCATCGCGACCAGCAGGTAGTGAGGCCCGTAGAGCGGGCTGACCTGCTGCCAGAGGAAGATGCGCAGAAACCCGATCGCGCCGAGCCCGGTGCCGAGCACGAGGCCGGTCGCCACCTCACGGCGCGCGACCCGCCACGCGTCACGCAGCCGCACCTCGCCGAGCGCCATCGCGCGGATGACGAGCGTCGAGGCCTGCGAGCCCGAGTTGCCGCCGCTCGAGATGATCAGCGGCACGAAGAGGGCGAGCACCACCGCCTTCGCGATCTCGCCTTCGAACGAGGCCATGGCGGTGGCGGTGAGCATCTCGCCGAGGAAGAGCGCGGCGAGCCAGGTGCCACGCTTGCGCACCATGCGGAGGAACGCGATCTTGAGGTACGGCTCGTCGAGGCTCTCGAGGCCGCCGAACTTCTGCGCGTCTTCGGTGGCCTCTTCCTGCACGACGTCGACGACGTCGTCGAACGTGACGAGGCCCTTCATGTGCCGCTCGGAGTCGACCACGGGGATCGCGATGAGGTCGTACTGGGCGAGCAGCTGGCTCACGGCCTGCTGATCGTCGTGCTCGCCCGCCGTGACCAGGTCGGCTGTCATCACGTCGCGAACCGTCTTCTCGGGCTTCGACGCGAAGAGCTGCTTGAGCGAGACGACGCCGACCAGCTTCTGCTGCTCGTCGAGCACGTAGACGTAATAGAGGGTCTCGAGGTGCTCGCGCGCCTGCTTGCGCAGGTAGCTGATCGCCTCGTCGACGGTCGCGTCGGGCCGCACGCGCGCATACCGCGGGTTCATGAGGCCGCCCGCTTCGTCTTCGCGGTAGGCGAGCAGCCCGATCACCTCTGCGCGCGTCGGCTCGTCGAGGAGCGCGAGCAGCCGCTCCCGCTCTGCGGTCGGTGAGCGCTGAATGAGGTCGGCGACGTCGTCGGGCGGAGCGAGGCGCAGCCACGAGCGGCGCTCGCCCGAGGGCAGCGCGCAGACCAGGTCGGACATGGCGTACGTCGGGAGCGTGAGGAAGAGGTCTTCGGCCTCCTGGGTCGGCAGGAGCTTCATGCCCTCGATGCGCTCGCCGTGTGACAGGGCAGGCCAGGCGTCGCGCAGCTCGTCGAGGGTCAGGCGGCCCTCGGTCGCCGGTCGTTCTTCGGTCGTCACGGTCCACCTCGCACCGTCACCAGGTTGCGCCAACAGTAACGGCGAGGGCCCGTTCGCGACGGTGATCGTCGGCCTCGGTCGGGTCGCCGGGCATGTCGGCCTTGCGACTACCTGCGAAGGTTCGCTCGGCCTGATCGTGGCCTATGATTCGCCGCGCCATGCGCACGCTCCTGCTGCTGTTCGGGTCTCTGGCCTTCGTCAGCTGCAACTGCACCGGCGTGCCGTGCGCCAATGACCTCGACTGCCCCTCGGGAGCCCACTGCGTCGCGAACGCGTGCCAGGGCCCGGGCACCGGCACCGGCACCGGCGGCTCGGGCAACGGCACCGGAGGCTCGGGCGGCAACGCGGCGGGCACCGGCGGCAGCGGCGGGTGCTCGGGCATCCAGTGCCAGCAGATGGGGTGCACGGGCATGCCGAAGACCACGCTCACCGGCACGGTGTTCACGCCGAAGGGCGACCTGCCGCTCTACAACGCGATCGTGTACGTGCCGAACGCGGCGGTGGCTCCGTTCGGGCAGGGCGTGAGCTGCGACACGTGCGGCGGCTCGGTGTCGGGCAGCCCGATCGTCTCGACGCTGACGAAGTTCGACGGCACCTTCCGCCTCGAAGACGTGCCGACGGGCACGAACATCCCGCTCGTGATTCAGATGGGGCGCTGGCGGCGGCAGGTCATGATTCCGAACGTGCCGTCGTGCCAGGTGACGGCGGTCGACGCGACCCTCACGCGGCTGCCGCGCAACAAGAGCGAGGGCGACATTCCGCACATGGCGATCGCGACCGGCAACGCCGACCCGTTCGAGTGCCTGCTGAAGAAGATCGGCCTCGACGACGCCGAGGTGACGCTGCCGACGGGCACCGGGCGCGTGCACTTCTTCCGCGAGAACGGCCGCAACATGGACCCGCCGGCCCCCGCCGCGAGCACCCTGTGGAGCAACGCCGCCACGCTGCGCCAGTACGACGTCGTGATGCTGCCGTGCGAGGGCAGCGAGCGCGTGAAGTCGAACACCGCGACGCAGAACCTCATCGACTACACGAGCGCGGGCGGCCGCGTGTTCGCGACGCACTTCAGCTACGTGTGGATCCAGCGGGCCCAGGCGCCGTTCCCCACCGTCGCGACCTGGGGCATCGGCGGCCCGAACCCGACCGCGGCCGACACCACGCCCTTCGAGGCCACCATCGACCAGAGCTTCCCGAAGGGGCAGGCGTTCGCGCAGTGGCTGAACGGGGTGGGGGCGACGCCGACGGCCGGCACGCTCGCGATTCTCGAGTCGCGCCACAACGTCGACGCGGTGACGCCGGCGCGCGCGACGCGCTGGGTCTACGGCACCAACACGCTCGACAACAACAAGCAGACCGTTCAGCACATGACGTTCAACACGCCGGTCGCCGACCTGCTGCCCGACGGCGGCGCCCCGAACCAGTGCGGCCGCGTCGTGTTCAGCGACTTTCACGTCTCGGCGCAGGCGCTCGACCCGAACGTGAGCATGGTGTTCCCGGGCATCTGCAAGAACGAAGCGCCCAGCGCGCAGGAGAAGGCGCTCATCTTCATGCTCTTCGACCTGACGAGCTGCGTGCAGCGCGACGAGCTTCCGCCGATCGAGATCAACTGAAGGCGCGCTCTATCGCAGCAGCGCGTCGGAGTCGGTGAGGTCGGCGGGCGGCTTGGAAGGGGGCTGACCCAGCGCGCAGCTCTTGCGGGCTTGTCATCAGGGCGTCCCGCGACGTCGCGACGCGCAGCCCCGCGGCGAGCAGGCGGGCTCCGGTGGGGCTCCCCACGTTGGGGCGGGCCATACCACCCGGTCTCGGAAGTCGTACGGCTATTGGCTGTGCTTGAGCTAGCGTCACGCGGCCATATGGGAGGGTACGACTACGACCTGCTCGTGATCGGGAGCGGCCCCGCCGGGGAGAAGGGCGCCGCGCAGGCGGCCTACTTCGGCAAGAAGGTCGCCCTGATCGAGCGTGACGAGGTGCTCGGCGGCGCGTCGGTGAACACCGGCACGCTGCCGTCGAAGACGCTGCGCGAGACGGCGCTGTACCTCTCGGGCTTCCGCCAGCGCGGCCTGCACGGCGTCGACCTGTCGCTGCGGCGCGCCGCGACCGTCGACGAGTTCCTCTATCGCGAGGAGCGCGTCATCGCCGAAGAGCGGCAGCGCATCGCCGACAACCTGAACCGCCACAAGATCGTGCACGTCTGGGGCGACGCTCGCTTCGTCGACGCGCACACGCTCGCAGTGCGGCGACCGGGCTGGCCCGAGTCGCACATCTCGGGCGAGTACATTCTCATCGCGACGGGCAGCTCGCCGTTTCGGCCGCCGATGTACCCGTTCGATCACGCGCACGTGTACGACTCCGACGAGATCGTCCGGGTCGACTTCATCCCCAAGAACCTCGCCGTCGTCGGCGGGGGCGTCATCGGCTGCGAGTACGCGTGCCTGTTCGCCGCGCTCGGCGTGAAGGTGGTGCTCATCGAGTCGCGGCCGACGCTCCTGAGCTTCCTCGACAGCGAGATCTCGCTGATGCTCGCCGAGCGCATGCGCGGGCTCGGCGTCGACCTGCGCCTGAACGAGACCGTCGAAGAGGTCACGCTGCTGGCGCAGGGCGTCGCGCTGGGGCTCAAGTCGAAGACGCGGTTCGAGGCCGACATCGTGCTCGTCGCGGCCGGGCGCGAGGCGAACACGCCCACGCTCGCGCTCGACAAGGCGGGCCTCGTCGCCGGCAAGCGCGGCGCCCTCGAGGTCGACTCGCACTACCGCACGAAGGTGCCGCACATCTACGCGGCCGGCGACTGCATCGGGTTCCCCGCGCTCGCGGCCACCTCGATGGAGCAGGCCCGCATCGCCGTCGTGAACATGTTCGGCCTGCACTACAAAGAGTCGCTCTCGCCGATTCTTCCGTACGGCATCTACACCATCCCCGAGACGTCGATGTGCGGCGAGACCGAAGAGACGCTCAAAGAGAAGAAGGTGCCCTACGTCGCCGGCTACGCGCGCTTCAAAGACAACGCGCGCGGGAAGATCATCGGCGAAGACTTCGGCAGCCTGAAGCTGCTGTTCGGCACGGCAGACCAGAAGCTGCTCGGAGTGCACGTCATCGGCGAGGGCGCCACCGAGATGGTGCACATCGGGCTCGCCGCCATGCTGCAGGGCGCGACCGCGGAGCTCTTCATCCGCATGTGCTTCAACTACCCGACGCTCTCCGAGACGTACAAGTACGCGACGTACGACGCGCTCGGGAAGATGAAGACGGCACCTCAGAACGCAAAGACGTAAGCCGCGCCACGCCTCGGGGCCGACGCGGCCCAATGAGCGCGAGGACGAGCAGCAGCGGCCCGACCGGCATCGCCGAGCCACCGCATGTGCGGGGCCGCTCGCCGACTCATCGACCTGCCCGTCCCAGTCATTGTCGAGCCCGTCGCACCGCGCTTCTTCGAGCTCGAAGCTCGGGCCACCGCGTCGCATGCGCAGCGACCGGCTCCACCGTTCTCGACGGCGGGAGCTCACCCACCGCCCTTCCCGCAAGCTCAGAACGGGCAGACGTAGCCGGGCCCCGAAGCGCCGCACGCCATGCCGCTGCAGAAGCACGTGCCCGTCCCCACGCCGCCGTCGAGGGTGGTGGCGCGGCAGTCTGCGAGCCCGCCGTCGGACCACCGGTCGTAGCAGCACGGCAGGTTCGTGCCGGCGTTGTCGCTCGCGGTCCCGGGCAGGGCGCACGTGCCGCCGCCGCCGAACGTGCAGGTGTGAGCGCCCGGGCTCCACAGGCCTGGCACGCAGCTGTTTCCGTCACCGAGCAGCGGGACGAACGCGCTCACGCAGGTGCCCGCGTCGTGGATGAGGTCGCACACCGCCGACGCGGTCGGCTGGCAGTCGGTCTCGTCGCCGCACGGCGAGCCGAGCCCCGCCCACTGCGTCGGTGCCTGGCACGAGCGCGCGGGGCCCCACCCGTAGCACTGACGCGTCGCGCACTCGTAGTCGCGGCAGCAGTGCACCGACGTGCCGAGCGTGCCGGGCGGGGCCGTCGGCGTGCAGTGCGGCAGCACGAGCCCCGCATCGAACCCCGCTTCACCTCCGCCTGCGGTCGCGCCGCCCGCGCTGCCGCCGCCTGCGGTGTTGCCGCCCGCGGTGTTGCCTCCCGCGGTGCCGCCACCCGCGGTGTTGCCTCCCGCAGCGCCGCCGCCCGCGGCGCCGCCACCGGCAGTCGCGCCGCCCGCAGTCGCGCTCCCGCCGCCCGCGGCGGAGCCCGTCGGGCAGCGCCCGCGGGTGCACGTGCCCGAGCAGCACTCGGCTCCTGCTTCGCACGTGAAGCTCGGCAGCACGCAGCAGCGGGTCGCGTCGCACTGGCACTGCCCGCTGTTCGCGCAGTACGTGCGGCGGTCGCCCTCGAAGCTGCACGAGAGCAGCACGCACAGCGCGAGGCCGAGGGAGCGCCTCATCGAGAGGCTCCAAGCATCGCCACGAGCCCGACGACGAGCGCGGTGACGATGCCGACGCCCAGCAGCGCGAAGCCGACCGACTGCTGCAGCGAGCCCTCGCTCACGAGCGCGAAGGCGCGGGGCGGCTCGAGCATCGTCGGTGACGCCGTGAGCTGGGCGTGCGAGCTCGCGGCCAGGCCGAAGCACACGCCGGCGCCCGCGAGCAGCAGCGCCGCGGCTCCGTAGCCCACGCCCATCGTCACCTTCGTGCCCGTCGGCAGCGCCCGCGAGGGCCTGAGCTGCCGCGCGATGTCTTCGGCCGCGCGCGAGAGCGTCGAGGGCAGCTCGTCTTCTTTCTCGACCTCGGCCGAGAAGACGGCGAGCGACGCTCCGTCTTTGGCGCTCGTCACCTTGACGTTCACCGTGTACCGGGCGCCGAAGCGGCCGAGCGAGCCCGAGACCACGGCGTCGACCCCGAGGGCGGCGCTCAGCTCGGCGAGGCACGAGCTGTCGCTGCCCGCGCAGCCGAGCAGCTGCTTCTGCCGCTCGATGCCGATCAGCGCGGCGAGGTCTTTGCCGGTCGTGACGCTGAACCCCTGCATGCCGAGCTGCCGCGCGAAGTGATCGGCGGCGACCTCGGCGATGCCCTCATCGACGTTCGCGCGCGCGAAGCCGAGCGCCGCGAGCTTCTGCGGAGCCGACGCCGCAATGAGCACCGCCATCAGCACGTGCATCGATCAGCTGCACGGTAGCGCACTCGGCGCTAAAGGGCCGAAACATGATCCACGCCGTCGTGATGGCCGGTGGCTCCGGCACGCGCTTCTGGCCGCTCTCTCGCGCGAAGCGCCCGAAGCAGTTCTTGCCGCTCACCGGCGGCGCTCCGCTCATCGTCGAGACGTTCAAGCGCGTGCCGTCGATGAAGCCGTGGGTGGTGTGCGGCAAGGGCCACGCGCCGCTCGTGAAGAAGCTGCTCAAGCGCGCGAAGCTCGTCGTCGAGCCGCAGGCGCGCAACACGGCTCCGGCGATCGCCCTCGCGACCGCGCACGTGGCCCACGAAGACCCCGACGCCGAGGTGGTGGTGCTGCCCTCCGACCAGCACGTCGCCGACGTGCCCGCCTTCGCGAAGGCGCTGCAGGCCGCGCTCCGCACCGCGGCCGACGGCTCGATCGTCACGCTCGGCATCACGCCGACGCGGCCCGACACCGGCTACGGCTACATTCAGATCGGCGACGTGCTCGGCGAGGCCCGGCGCGTGAAGAAGTTCGTCGAGAAGCCCGACCTCGACACCGCGAAGGGCTACCTCGCCTCGGGCGACTACTTGTGGAATGCGGGCATGTTCGTCTTCCGCGCGAAGACGATGCTCGACGCCTTCGCGAAGCACATGCCCGAGCTGCACGCCGCGCTCCGCGAGCTGCAGGCCACCATCGGCACGAAGAAGTACGACGCCGCGCTCGAGCGCCTCTTCCCCAAGATGCCCGCCACCAGCATCGACTACGGCGTCGCCGAGCGCGCCGAGAACATCGCCGTCGTGCCCGGCAGCTTCGGCTGGAGCGACGTCGGCTCGTTCAACGCCCTGCCCGAGGTGCGCGCGCTCGACGCCGACGGCAACGTCGTCGAGGGCCGGGCCATCGTCATCGACAGCAAGAATTGCGTCGTGCTGGCAGGCGAGCGCCCGCTCGCGGTCGTGGGTATGAACGACACCGTGGTGGTCGACGCGACCGACACGGTGCTGGTGCTCCCCAAGTCGAAGAGTCAGGACGTACGCAAGGTGGTAGAGCGTTTGAAGGCCGACAAGAAGCTCGAGCGATACCTATGAACCCCCAGATCTTCCGCGAGTACGACATCCGAGGAGTGGTCGACAAAGACCTGAACGACGACACCGCCGAGAAGCTCGGCCGCGCGCTCGGCACGCTGTGCGCCCGCGCTAAGGGCCACTCGCTCGCCGTCGGCCGCGACTGCCGCCTGCACTCGACGCGGCTGCGCGACGCCTTCATCAAGGGCGTCATCGCCACCGGCACCAACGTCACCGACGTCGGCGTGGTGCCGACCCCGGTCGTCTACTACGCGGCGAACACGCTGCCGGTCGACGGGCTGTGCATGATCACCGGCAGCCACAACCCCGCCGAGTACAACGGCTTCAAGCTCGGCCTGGGCAAGACCACCTTCTTCGGCGAGGACATTCAGAAGGTCCTGAAGCTGATCCAGGGCGCCGACTTTCACCGCGGCGATCGGCCCGGCCACGTGACGACGTTCGACGCCGTCACGCCCTACCTGCACTTCGTCAAGTCGACCGTGACGCGCGGCCGCAAGCTGAAGGTCGTCGTCGACGCGGGCAACGGCGTCGGCGGGCCCACCGCGCTCGCGATGCTGGGCGGCCTCGGCTACGAGGTCGTGCCGCTCTACTGCGAGATGGACGGGCGCTTCCCCAACCATCACCCCGACCCGACCGTGCCGAAGAACCTCGAGGCGCTCATCGCCGAGGTGAAGGCGAAGAAGGCCGACTGCGGCATCGCCTACGACGGCGACGCCGACCGCATCGGCGTGGTCGACGAGCAGGGCAACATCATCTGGGGCGACAAGCTGCTCATCCTGCTCGCGCGGCACGTGCTCAAAGACATGCCGGGCGCGGCCATCGTCGGCGAGGTGAAGTGCAGCTTCACGCTGTACGACGACATTCAGGCGAAGGGCGGCAAGCCCATCATGTGGAAGACGGGCCACTCGCTCATCAAGGCGAAGATGAAAGAGACCGGCGCCCAGCTCGCCGGCGAGATGAGCGGCCACATCTTCTACAAGCACCGCTTCTACGGCTTCGACGACGCGCCCTACACGAGCGCCCGCCTGCTCGAGATCCTCTCGTCCGAGCAGAAGACGCTCTCGCAGCTGCTCGACGACGTGCCCGTGACGTACTCGACGCCCGAGCTGCGCTTCGACACGACCGAAGAGAAGAAGTTCGCCGTCGTGAAGCGCGCGAAAGAGCTGCTCACCGGCAAGGGCACCGGCCTCATCGACGTCGACGGCGTGCGCGTGACGTGGCCCGACGGCTGGGGCCTGGTGCGAGCGTCGAACACGACGCCGGTGCTCGTGGTCCGGTACGAGGCCAAGACGAAAGAGCGCCTCGCCGAGATCCAGCGGCTCGTCGACGGTGCCATCGAGCAGGCCAAGAAAGACGTGGGCTAGACCGTCGCCATGCTCCGGCTGAAGAACGCAGCAGCGCTCTGCTACCGGATCTTCGACGTCGCCGAAGAGATCGACCTCAAGCGCGCCGCCGGCATGCTCTCGCAGAGCGTGACCCGGCTCACGTTCACCCGCGAGGGCAGCGAGTACGTGCAGCTGTCGAACCCGCCGCTCTCGGTCGAGCTCGGCACGCGCCCGCTCGCCCTGCGCGACGGCAAGATCGACGTGCAGGTCGCCGCGCGTCTCTTCGATCACGGCGCGCTGTCGATCATCTTGCGCGTGCCGATTCCTCCCGGCACCACGCTCGAAGAGCTCATCCCCTTCGCCGACGAGCTCTACGACAGCCCCGCCATCGAGCGCGTCTCGGCCGAGGTCGTCGCCCAGCTGCGCGCCGCCCTGGGCCCCGCATTCAAGGACCCCCACCTGTGGGAAAAGAACGAGAGCTACACCGTGCTGCTCGCGCGCGAGCTCGAGGGCGCCTCGACGCCCGCCGAGATCCTCGCGGCCCCCGAGCTCGCCCGGCTGCTCATCGGCGAGGCGAAAGAGAAGCAGCTCTCACCCGAAGAGCAGCGGGTCGTGCTCGAGCGCAGCTTCAGCTACGGCACGCGAGACCTCGCCGTCATCGACTGGAACGCGGCGTTCCTCTGGGAGCCCAGCGGCTCGTACGACATCGCCGACCTGCTCGAGGTCGCCAACGCCCAGCTGCTCGAGCTGCGGTACTACGACGACGTGCTCGATCGCGAGCTCACGCGCATCTACGACGCGATCGAGTCGCGCAAGGCCGCCCGAGCCCTCATCTTCAGCCCGTACAAGAAGCTCATGCGCGAGCTGATGCTCACCCTCATCGAGCTCACCGAGTACAGCGAGCGCGTCGAGAACAGCATTCGCATCGTCGGCGACGTCTACCTCGCCCGCGTCTACGAGGCCGCCGTCGTGCAGCTGCGCGTCGGCCCCTGGCAGACCCAGGTGAACCGCAAGCTGCGGCTGCTCAACCAGACCTACGAGCTGCTCAAGGGCGAGGTCGACACCGCCCGCTCGCTGACGCTCGAGGTCGCCATCGTGCTGCTCATCGTCTTCGAGGTCGCGATGGCCCTCGTGAAGGTCGGCGGGCACTGAGCCGCTGAGGCGCGGGGGCCGTAAGATGTCGGCCCGATGCGCAGACTCACGGCCATGCTCACGGTTCTTGCGGCGTGCAGCCCGCAGCCCGTGCGGGACGAGCGCATCGAGCTCTCCGGCCCCTTCGACTTCGGCACGGTGAAGTCGGGAGACCACGTCGTGAAGACCCTCACGCTGCACAACGCCGGCCCCGAGCCCATCGTGCTGGCCGCCGCCCAGGTGGACGATTCGTCGTTTCAGGTCGCCGATGTCACGTCGGTGCCGGTCGCGGCGGGCGCCTGGTACCCGATCAGCGTCACGTTCGAACCGATGCCCACCCTGAGCATGAACCACCACGCGACGCTGGCCGTTCGCACCACGCGCGACGCTCGCGCCACGGCGACCCTCGACGCGGTCAGCATCTTCGTCGACTGCCGCGCGACACCCGACGTCGAGTTTCTCGGCGTCCAGGTCGGCGACACCGCACACCAGCGCGTCACGTTCGTGAATCGCTCGGCCGTCGCCGCCGACTTCGGGTTCGGAGCCATCGGCGGCAGTGACGGCGCCTTCTTCGGCGCCCCGGCGCCTCGCACCGTCAACCTGCTGCCGGGCCAGAGCCACGAGGTCGACTTCACGTTCTCGCCGACGGCCGAGCGGGCGTACCTCGCGACGGTGAACGTCGGCTTTCAGCACTGCGCGACGCCGCGGCCGTTGATTCTCAGCGGCCTCGGAGTCGCCCACGTGCTTGCGTGCTCCGTGACCGAGGTCGTGCCCAACGCGCCGGGGCAGCCTGGCGCTGGCGTGCTCGCGGTCCGAAACGCGGGCGCCTTCCCCGTCGAGCTGTCGGCGCTCACCCTCGAGCCCGCGCCCGAGTTCGCGCTCGTCGACGCGGGCGCGGGCGTCGTGCCGCCGTCGCCCTCGTTCGCGCCTCACCAGCGCTTGCTCGTGCCCTACGTCGTCACTCCCGCCGCCCTCGGCAAACGGTCGGGCACCTTCACCGCCGCAACGACGCTGCCCGCGCAGCCCCTGCTCACCTGCGCCGTCGAGGGCTCGGGCGCCGGGCCCGACATCGAGGTCTCACCGTTGCTCGTCGAGGTTCCGGCGGACGGCGGTGTCGGGGTCGTCACCATTCGCAACACGGCTCCGGCGCAAGGGCCCGCGGGCCTGCTTCGGCTGCTCAGCCATCTCGCTCCACCGCCGCTCATCGTTCAGCTGCCGATGCCCGCCGCCGTCGCTCCCGGAGCCTCGGCCGAGATCGCCGTGTCGACCTTCTCGGTCGGAGATCACGAGCTCACGCTGAACACCAACGACCTCGACGAGCCGCGAGTCACGGTCATCGTGCGCGCGTCGCCGTAGCGGTCACTGCGCCGCCTTCGCGGTGGTCGCCGCGCGCTCCCGCTGACGGCGCTGGGCTTCCTTCTCGATCGCCTCGAGGGTGCCGCTCACCCCGCGCCGGTTCCCGATGTTCTTCGCCCAGGTCGGCAGCATGCCCCCCGGGTCGGCGGCGAAGCGGTAGACGACGTGGCTCGTGTGGTCGTCCTTCGCGGTCACCACCCAGCTGCCCTCGTTCACCTTCACGCGCACGATGCCCGACTTCTCGGGCAGCTTGTCGTGGGCCGCGACCCAGTGCGTGCGGTACGCGCCCGAGCCGTCGGGCTTCACGCCCTCGTCGAGCCACACCTGAACCACGTAGTCGCGGTCTGAGATGATGGGGAAGCCGAGCTCGGTGTACGTGTAGATGCTGCCGTCGGGCTCGCGCGAGACCTCTTTCGCCGACTTCACGTACGGCATGAAGTGCTCGAACCGCTCCATCGTGGTGAGCGTCTCTTGAATGTCCTGCACGGGCGCGGCGAGGTCGGCCTCGGCCCAGATCTCGAACACCGAGCTGTCGGTGCGGGGCCGCGCCTTCACGGTGATCGCGCCGGTGGCGACGGTCTCCCACGAGGGCTCGGGGTCGGCGAGCAGGACGACGAGCGGGAGCGCGAAGGGGAGCAGGCCGCGAGAGTCTACCCGCCTTCGGCCCCCCGCAGATCGTGCGCTGACGCAGCGTCGTCAGTGCCGGTCGCGATCGAGCTGCGCGAGAATGTCGGCCGGGTCCTCGGCGTCGTCGATCTCCATCACGCCGTCGCGCACGACCGGCTTCGGCGCTGCCCCCGCCGCAGCCGCCTTCTTCGCCGGCTTCGCCGTCTTCGGCAGCGGAGCCACCTGCGGCGCCTCGGTCGCCACCTCGACGCGCTCGGGCTCGAGCGACCAGTCGGTCTTGGCGTCGAGCCACTCGCAGTACCTCGCGAAGCTGAAGCTGCCGTCTTGCCCGCCCGAGTCGATGACGGTCGCGAGCTTGAACATCTGCCCCTGGCGCACCACCGCCTTCATCGCCGACGACGCGAACGCCACCTCGCACTCGGGCACGAGCCGCTGCTCGCGCGGCCGGAACTTGAGGCGCTGCGCGACGACGCCCACGAGGCAGTCGGCGAGCTGGCCCGCCACCGCGGCCTGAATCTCGGCGGGAAACGCAGACACCAGCCGCTGCAGCGCCTCGGCGCACGAGCCCGAGTGCATCGTCGCGAGCACGAGGTGCCCCGTCTCGGCCGCGTTCAGCGTCAGCCGCATCGTCTCGGGGTCCCGCATCTCGGTGACCATGATGACGTCGGGGTCTTCTCGCATCGCGTCGGTCAGCGCCTGCGCCACCGACGGCGTGTGCCGCCCGACCTCGCGCTGGCGAATCAGCGACTGCCGCGGCGCCAGCACGTACTCGATCGGGTGCTCGATGGTGACGATGTGCCGCGCCTCGGTGAGGTTGATCTCGTGCACCAGCGCCGCGAGCGTCGTCGACTTGCCCGAGCCCGTCGGCCCGCACACGAGCACGAGCCCGTGGCGCGCCTCGACCAGCCGCCGCAGCGACGGGTGCAGGTTCAGCCGCTTCAGCGTCGCCTGAAACGGCGCGAGCAGCCGCACCACCATGCCGACGCCGCGCGCCGTCTGCAGCACGTTGATGCGGCACCGAACCCCCGCGATGACGCGCGCGAGGTCGAACGACTGCCGCTCGAGGAACTCGTGCCAGCCGTCGCCGACCAGCTCGCGCGCGAGCTCGGTCAGCTGCGCGGGCTGCAGCGCCTCGCCGCTCATTCTCAGCTCGCCCCGAATGCGCATCGCGGCCGGCATCGCGCCCTCGAGGTGCAGATCCGAGGCGCCTGCCTCTCGAGCCATCGAGACGAGTCGTTCGAGCGACATGGGCTCTTCCGTATCAAGCCCCGTGCCGTTCAGCTGCGCAAAGGCCACGGGCACCTGCGCCGGCTTCACGCCGCGGCGAGTGACATTCTGTCAGCGCCCCGCAGCTCGTTTTCACAGCGCGACCGCCTCGGGGTTTATGGTGCAAACCACGCAGCACTCACCCGGAGACACCCATGAAGCGCCTGATGCTCGCCGCCGCCCTCTTCGCCTCGTCCGCCGCGTTCGCCTCGATGACCCTGCGCTACGAGAACAAGGACTCGAAGGCCTACGCCGCCGAGGCCGTGTGCAGCGGCAGCAAGCAAGACCCCGTGAAGTTCTCGGCGAGCACCACCTCGTCGGTCAGCATTCAGGGCTCGGCGCCCTGCAAGGTGACGCTCGGCGGTGAGACCCTCACCTTCGACGGCGACGCGAACATCACCATCAAGGACGGGAAGATCTCGAAGAAGTAGGCCGTCACTTGCGGCGCGGGCTCAAGAGGTACGGCAGCTGAACCGTCACCTCTTCATCGAGCCCGGTGAACGCCAGGTGCTGCATCGTCGCCTGCACGCACTGCGTGAACTCGGGCCGGCCGAGGTCGTCGCTCACGCGCACCGCCTCGACCCTCTGCGGAGGGGCGAGCTCGAGCTCCACCGTCACGCGCCCCTCGAGGTTCGGGCTGCGCTTCAGCTCGCGCTCGAAGCACGCCTGCACCGCCCGCCGCTTCGCGCTCGCGATGGCCCGCGCGATCGACCCCGCGTTGCCGTCCTCCAGCGCCACGGGCGCCTCCTCGAGCGGCGGCGGCGAGAGCTCGGGCTCTGCGCTCACCTCGGGCGCGGGAGCGGGAGCCGGAGCAGGCGCCGCCTCGGGCGCTGAAGCGACGGCAGGCGCCGGCGCGGGAGTCGGCGCGGGCTCCTCGACCTTCGGAGCGGGCGCGGCGACGCGCCGCCCGGTGCGCACCGGCTTCGCCTTCGCCTTGGCCGGCAGCTTGCGCGGGGGCGGCTGCGGGCTCGGCAGCGGAGCGAGCTGCAGCGGAGCCTCACTCCGGGCTTCGGGCAGCGGCGCCGGAGCGCTCACCACGTCCCACACCGTCTTCCCCGCGACACCGAGGCCCAGCATCAGCCCCATCACCAGCGCTCGCTTCGTCCGTCCGCTCTCGAACACGCACCTCGTCTGTTGCCGCGAGGGGCTCCTGCGATCACTGGCTGAAGGCGAAGTGCACCGCGGCGCCGTTCGTGTTGCCGGCCTCGTCGACGAACGCATGAGGAGCGAGATCGATCGCCCAGTGCCCGGCCGCCTGGGGGATGGAGGCGACCAGCGCGCCCGCGTCGTCGGACCAGGTCAGCGTCAGCGGCAGCGGCTCGCCGCTCGGCGACGTCAGCAGCGCCGCCGCCGTGCCGCCGCGGGGAGGGTCGCGCAGCCGGTAGTTGCCGATGGGGTCTTCCGGCGCCCCGTACTTCACCGGGCTCGGCGGGAAGCGCAGCTTCAGGGCGAGCCTCCCGTCGGCCGTCAGCGCCGCCGCGTCGGCCGTCGCCGCCGTCGACCGCGTCACCTCGAACGGCGCGCTCTCGAGGCGGTACGTCGTCGACTCGCCGTCGCGCCGCGCGACGCCCCGGGCCACCAGCCGGTAGCGGCCCAGCGCAGTCGCTGCGACGGTCTCCCACTGCACGGTGTACTCGTGCGCGCGCGTCGTCGCGTCGGGCGCCTCGACGAACGACGGGCTCGAGCGCTCGCGCAGCACCAGCAGGCCGGGCTCGGCCTCGGTGAAGGCTCCGTCGGCCTCGCGCTCGAGCGTCACGCGCGGGTTGCCCAGCCCGGGGTCTCCACCCGCCCAGCGGAAGACCGCCGTCGACAGCCGCTCGAGCGAAGGCCCCGGCGACTCGAGCACCGCCGGCTCGGCTGCGCTCTCGTCGATCGGCCGATGCGCCGTCAGTTCTTCCACCGGCAGCGCCTCGAACGGCGGCTGCTCGCGCCCGAGCGTCGAGAGCATGAGCTTCACCTCGCGCACCAGGTGATCGCCGAACTTCCAGCCCCACGGCGAGACCGACGGCTCGTAGCCGCCGCGCAGGTAGTCGGGCTCCTCGAGCAGGTAGCCGCCGTGGTCGCCCGCGTAGCCCACCACGAGCGTCTGCTCGACGCCCTCGACGCCGGCCGCCGCTTCGCGCACGCGCGCGCCGATCGCCGTCGTCGGCTCGCCGGGCAGGGTGACGAGCAGCACGCCTCCGATGCGCAGCGCCGCAGCCGGAGTCGACGTCACGCCGGTCTTCGCCAGCGGCAGGCAGATGATGGTCTTCGGGTCGAGCTCCTGCTCGCACGCGCCGCCGGCGAGGCCGCAGCCGACCGCTCCGAACTCGGGGAACTCTCGCGGCGCGTAGCCGCAGTCAGCGCGCTTCGTCGAGACCCCACGCACCGTGAGCTGCAGCGCCGAGCGGGCTGCCGGGCCGGGCGCCGCGTCGTCGAACGCGGCCTTCACGATCGGCGCCGCCGCCCGCCCGTACGCCTCGAGCGCCTGCGTCGCTTCGTACGGCCCCGCCGACGGGCTCACGTCGCCCGCAGCCCCCTGCAGAAAGAGGAGCGGCGCTCCGGCGAGCGCCTCGCCCGCCGACTCGAGCGCGCCCGCCACGTCGGCCGACATGAGCGTGTTGCCGTCGCTCAGCAGCACGCCGTGCGCCGCATAGCTCAAGAGCGCCGCGAGCGGCCGCGTCGGCGCGCCCGTCGCGTCGACCGCGTCGAAGCGCACGATGCGCAGGGCGCCGTCGCGGTAGCCCTCGCCGTAGAGAGCGTCGTTCTGGCAGCGGCGGTCGTGGTTCAACGCCGAGCCGTCGGCCTCGCCGTGACCGACCGAGACCGGCGTCAGCTGCGCGAGCGCCTGCGTCACTGCCGCCGCGATCGAGACCGCGAGCCGCTCTTCGATCTCGGGGTCGTACGTGTCCATCGCGATCGCGGTGATGTCGGCGCCGCCGCCCTGCGTGAACGCCCGGCGAAAGAAGCGGGCCGGGCCCGCATGCGTGTGCGTGGCCACGAGCAGCAGCTTCAGGCCGGGCTCGAGGTGCAGCTCGGCGCGCGTCTGCAGCGTGGCCGTCACGAGCGCCGTGTCGATGCGGACGATCGCGACGCGCGTCAGCCCGTCGTCGAGCACGAGCGCCCGCGCCGTCGGCGCCGCACCGAGCGTGCCCGTGCTCGCGGGGAAGTTGAGCGCCCATCGCGAGCCCCGGTCATCGTCGCCGCGGTGCCGGTTGTAGCCCCCCAGCGGCGTGCCGATGGGCGCATCGAGCGGCGCCGTCGCGAGCCCCGCCTTCAGCGCCGACGGCTGGGGCGAGCACGCGGTCGTGACGAGCAAGAAGAACGTGAGCGGGCGCAGCATGTCTTGCGGTGTTTACACCGCAAACCTGACGGGTGTCGAACGGCGGGCCCTGACGAAATACGATGGCGAGCCGTGCTTCGAGCTCCGGTGCTCCTGCTCGCGGTCGGTGCGGCCTGCAGCCCGCCTGCGGTCACGCCTGCGCGCCTCGAGATCGCCTCGCGCGACTTCGGGCTCGTGCCGTCGGGGCGGTCTGTGGTCGTCGAGCTGCCGGTGCGCAACCTCGGAGAGCTGCCGGCGCGGCTGTCGACGCTCGAGGCCGACGACCCGGCGTTCGCGTTCTCGGACGTCGTGGGCAAGGTGGTGCCCGCGAAGGGCGCGACGACGGTCGCCGCGACGTTCGACTCGCGCGCGACGCTGCGCGAGGAGCACCACGCGACGGTCACCCTGCGGGCGGCCGACGGCACCGTGGCGACGTCGACGCTCGAGGCGGTCAGCGCCTTCATTGACTGCGGGCCCCTCAACGACGCCGACTTCGCTGCCGCGGTCATCGGCGAGACCGCCTCGCTCCGGTACGAGGTCGTCAACCGGTCTGCGGTTCCGTCGTTCGTCGTGGTCGGAGCAATCGAAGGCCCCGACGCCCGCGCGTTCAAAGGGGCCCCGGCGGTGGGAGACACGCTCGACCCGGGTGAGGGGCTCCCGCTCGACCTGACCTACACGCCCGACGTGAGCGCCGAGTCTCTCGCGAGCTTCGTGGTGACGTTCGAGCAGTGCCCCGCCGTGCCGGTGAAGCTGCGCGGCCGGGGCGTGCCACAGCTGGTGACGTGTCGCCTCGCCGAGCCGCTGGTCGCCTCGCCCGGGTTTGCGAGCGAGGCACACCTCAGCGTCTTCAACTGGAGCGCGAGCTCCGTGCGCCTCTCGAACCTCGCGGCGGCGCCGAGCGCCGAGTACGCGTTGGGCGACGGCGGCTCCGACCTCACGGTGGCCGCGGGAGGAAGAGACGGCGTGTCGGCAGTGACGCCGGGAGTGCTCGACTTGCCGCTCGTCTTCACCGCGGCCGCGCGCGGCCCGCGGTCGGGCACCTTCACCGCCTCGACGTCGCTGCCGTCGCAGCCTTCGGTCACCTGTCAGCTCGGCGGAATCGGCGGCGGCCCGGACATCGAGGTGACACCCCTCGCGCTCGACCTGCCGCCCGACGCCGGCGTGCGGTACCTGACCGTGCGGAACGTCGCACCCGCGGCCGATGCGTACGGCGAGCTGCGACTGCTCGGCTTCACCCTCGTCGGGCCGCCGACGCTGTCGTTCGGAGTGCCGCCCGCGTCGTCGCCCATTCTGTCCGGCGAGTCCATCGAGCTGCCCATCCACGCGAGCTCCGTCGGCGACTGGGAGCTCCGGCTCGCCTCGACCGACCCCGATGAGCCCATCGTCGCCGTCGCGGTGCACGCCGCGCCGTAGTCAGAGACACGGCGCGACGCGCTCGCCGCCGGCGCCTCCGTCGGTGGCCGCGCTGCCGCCGGCCGCGCCGACGCCTCCGACGCCACCGCCGTCGGGCTCACCGGGAGGAGGGCACGACGCGAACAACGCGATGACCACCACTCGCACTATTGGGCGCACGCTGAGCTGCATGGTACGGCAGGCGCGAGCGCCACGGTGACTTCCCGACACGTCCTCTTCGTCGCGCTGGTCGTGACGGGCTGCACGCGAAAGCCGCAGGCCGCCGCTGCGCCGGCGGGCGATGCAGGGCCGCGCGCGGTCACGGTGAAGCTCGGGCGCCCTGTGACCGAGATCGCCGGCGACGCCTGGCCGCGCGACCCCAAGCGCACCTCGAGCATGCACGAGCTGAAGGGCCCGCTGCTGCTCACCGTCGAGCTGCCCAGCGGGCGGCGGTTCACGCTCGCGGCGCCGAGCGTTCTCGCGAGCACCGACGACCATCACTGGCCGACGCTGCACGACCCGCCCGAGACCGCGCCCCCGAACCTCGAGCTGCTGCACCTCTCGGTGGGCCGCTTCGCCACGCTCGATGAGGCCGTCAGCGCTGTCGAGCCGCTCCTCGCGACGGTCGGTGTCTCGGCTGTAGACATCGCGACCGAGCACCCGACCTGGGGCCAGAAGGGGCCGCACCACCAGTACCCCTACGAGCGCTGCGTCTACGCCGAGGCGAGCATCGAGCCGATCAGCGGCCGGTTCGTCGCGACGTTGACCCTCGGTCTGTCGAGGGACTGCGCGCTCGACGCCGGGCCGTGACGGCGCGGCGCACTGCTGAGGGTTCATCGGCCTTTTCGAAGGCGAGCTCGCGTTGAGGCGCGGGGACGTCACATCGACGGCGCGAACATGACCAGCATCGCGGACACCGGCTCGGTCGCACCCACCACCCACGGCCGCGCCTCCAGGCTCGAGGCGAGCGTCGAGATGTTCGACAGCCAGACGACCTGCTCCATCGCGATGAGGTCGACGGCGCTCAGGTCGAGCATCAGCAGACGCACCTCGCCACCCCGCAGCGCGCGAGCCAGCGAGACGGCGACCTCGACAGAGGCGTCGGTGGAAAAGACGTGGGCAAGGTCCACGTGCAACAGACCGCGACCCAGCCACCGCGTGCAGGTCAGCTCGGTCATGCGACTGGATCTGCGAACGCGCCGGCCGCGACGCAAGCGCAGTTGCCGGTCTTCGACTCGAAGCGTTCGCCCGTTTCGCTGCGGTGACACCTCGGGGGACGGTGTCCGCTACCGAATCGAAACGCGCGCGCTGAGGGTCGCCCGAGGCCGGGAACAGCTTCGGCCAGCCCGGTGATGGGCTGATCGAGCGACACGCCGACCGACGCCGATTCAGGCGCCGAGGCCGGCCGTCGCCGCGAGCGGGAAGCCCTTCGACTTCAGCAGCGCATCGGGCTTCGGGTCGCGCCCGCGGAACGCGCGAAACGCCGCGGCCGGGTCGACGGTGTTGCCGACGCTGAGGATGTTCTCTTTGAAGCGCCGCGCGATGACGGGGTCATACGGGCCGCTCGCCTCGAGGAACGCATCGTACGCGTCGGCCTCGAGCACCTCGGCCCAGATGTAGCTGTAGTAGCCGGCCGCGTAGCCATCGCCCGAGAACACGTGCCCGAACGCGGGTATGCGGTGGCGCATCACGAGCTCCCTCGGCATGCCGAGCTCCGCCAGCGCCGAGCGCTCGAACTCCTTCGGGTCGACCGGCTTCTCGCCCATCAGGTGCAGCTTCATGTCGACGATCGCGCTCGCCTGCGTCTCGGCCACCTGGAAGCCCTGGTTGAACGTGCGCGCCTTCTCGATGCGCGTCACCAGCTCGGCCGGCATCGGCTCGCCCTTCGCGTTCACGAGGAACTTCATCACCTCGGCTGTCGACAGGTAGTGCTCGTTGAACTGCGACGGCAGCTCGACGAAGTCGCGCGTCGTGTTCGTGCCCGACAGCGACGGGTACGTCACGTTCGACAGCAGCCCGTGCAGCGCGTGCCCGAACTCGTGGAACATCGTTCGCGCGTCGTCCCACGAGACCGTCACCGGCTCGCCCTTCGCGCCCGGGATGAAGTTCGAGTTGTTCGACACGATGGTCGACACCGGCGCGTCGACCCTCTGCTGCTCGCGGTACGCGCTCATCCACGCGCCCGACTGCTTGCCCGGCCTCGCGTACGGGTCGAAGTACCAGAGGCCCACGTGCTCACCCTTCGCGCCCTTCACCTCGTACACCGTCTGGTTCGGGTCGAAGACCGGCAGCCCCTCGACCTTCGTGAACGTGAGCTCGTAGAGGCGCCCCGCCGCGAAGAACATCGCCTCGCGCAGCCGGTCGAGCTGCAGGTACGGCTTCACCTCGTTCAGGTCGAGGTCGTACTTCGCCTTGCGCAGCTTCTCGGCCCAGTAGCGGTAGTCCCACGGCTCGAGCGCGTACGTCGCGCCCGACTTCGCCGCCAGCGCCTGCGCCTCGGCCACGTCGCGCTTGAACGCCTCGAGCGCCGGCCGCCACACCGACTGCATCAGCTGCAGCGCCGTCTCGGGCGTCTTCGCCATCTGGTCGCTGAGGCGCCAGTGCGCGTACGTCTCGTAGCCGAGCACCTTCGCCTTCTTCGCCCGCACCTGCAGAATCTCGGTCACCAGCGCGTTGTTGTCGCGCGCGTTGCCGTTGTCGCCACGCCTCGTCCAGATGCGGAAGCCCTTCTCGCGCAGACCCCGGTCGTCGGCCGACGTGAGAAAGGGCTCCATCGACGAGCGGGTGTTCGCGATGACCCACTTGCCCTTCAAGCCGCGCCGCTCGGCCTCGGCCGCCGCCGCCGCCACCTGCTCGCTCGGCAGCCCGCTCAGCCCCGCGGCGTCGTCGATGACGAGCGCGTCGGTCTCTTCGTCGCCGAGCTGGTTCTGCGCGAACCGCGTGGTGAGGCCGGCGAGCTTCTGGTTCAGCTCCGAGAGCTGCTTCTTCTTCGCCTCGTCGAGCGCCGCGCCCTGCTTCACGAACTGGTTGTACGTGTGCCACAGCAGACGCTGCTGCTCGGACGTGAGCGTCGACTTCGCGGGGCTCTCGTAGACCGCCTTGATGCGCGAGAAGAGCGCCGCGTTCTGCACGATGCGGTCTTGGAAGGCGGCGAGCTTCGGCATCAGCTCGGCCTCGACCGCGCGGAAGGGCTCCGACGACTTCGAGCTCGACCAGGTGGCGAACAGGCCCACGGCGCGGTTGAACGGCTGGCCGGCGCGCTCCATGGCGGCGAGCGTGTTCTCGAACGTCGGCGGCGCCGCGTTCTTCGCGATCGCCTCCATCTCGGCGAGCGTGTCGGCCATGCCCTGCTCGAGGGCCGGCGCGAAGTCTTCGACCTTCACCTGATCGAGCGGAGGCACGCCTCCGTGCGGGCCCTTCCACGGGGCGAGGAGCAGATTCGCTTGCGAGCTCGGCATGGGCCCCTCTTAGCGCTGCGTCAGGTCGCCCGTCTCGGCGCGTCGCCCGATGCCACATTCCCCGGTGGCTCAATGGCAGAGCGGGCGGCTGTTAACCGCCAGGGTGCAGGTTCGAGTCCTGCCCGGGGAGCTCAGTTCGCGCATGGGCACATGCGATGCATTCGATGGGACCCGGATCGGAGGTCCCAATGGCTACTGCTCGAGCGCACGCGTCGCTCCCGGAACGGCTCGTCGTCACGTCTGCTGGTGCTCGAGGCACGACGACTCGCCTCAGCTTCACGTCGAAGGGCACGACGTGCGCCGCGACGCTCTACCGCCCTGCCGGGCAAGCCGGCGCAGTCCCCTGCGTCGTCATGGGCCACGGCTTCACCGGCACTCAGGAGTTGTTGCAGCCGTACGCGGAGCGATTCGTGCAGGCTGGGCTCGCAGCGCTCACGTTCGACTATCGCTCGTTCGGTCAGAGCGAGGGTGAGCCGCGCCAGGTCGTCAACCTCGAGCGACAGCTCGATGACTGGCGCGCGGCGCTCGCGTTCGCACGGCGCCTCGACGGCGTCGGAAAGGTCGCGCTCTGGGGCAGCTCACTCTCCGGTGGGCACGTCATCAAGCTCGCGGCGGAGGACCCGGCCATTGCCGCCGTGGTCGCCCAGGTTCCTGCCCTCGACAAGAGCGCCGAAGGCATGAGCGCCGACGCAAAGGCAAAGGTTGCGCGGCTGGGCCTGACCCGGCTCCAGCTCGTGATGCTCTACTTGCGAGTCATCGTCGCTGCGCTCTACGACGCGCTGCGCGCCGTGCTCCGGCTCGAGCCGTACTACATCAAGGTGTTCGGTCGACCCGGTGAGCTCGCCGCCTTCACGGACCCAGCAGAATTCCCCACCCTCGCGCGCTTCGAATCCACTGCGCCGAGGTGGCAGAACCGCTTCGCGCCGCGCTTCATGTTCGGCGTGCCTCGCTACCGGCCGGGCACTGCAGAGCGGGTTCAAGCCCCTCTCTTGGTCTGCGCCGTCGAGCACGACACCGAAGCCAACCCGGCGCTCGCTGCAAAGGTCGCGCACGCTGCTCCGCGCGGAGAGCTCAAGATGTACCCCGGTAGCCACTTCGACGCGTACTACGGGGCGACCTTCGCCCAGATGGTTCGAGACGAAGCCGAGTTCCTTCGACGGCACCTGCTGTGAGGGCGGCCCGCGCGATGCACGACGAGCCTGCATGGAGGTCCACGTTCTCGCGCAACAATTGCTGGACGCGCGCGGCCGCAAGGTCGTCTTCCTTTCCCATTGCCTGCTGAACCAGAACACCCGCCATCTGTGGCCTGGTTCGCGCATGACCCGCTGCTCGAAAGGAAGAGGCCCCAATGAACGAGCCGATCGTCGCCCACGTCCGTCGCTATATCCCCGTGCCGCCCGAGCGGGTGTTCGCGTACTTCGTCGATCTGCGGAACGAGCCCGACTACAACGGCCAGGTCCGCAACATCACCAAGACGACCGACGGCCCTGTCGGCGCCGGCACGGCGTTCCGCGGCGAACACGTCGGCTTCGGGCTCGTGTCTTGGCACCTCACGGAGTTCGAGGCGCCGAAGCACGCGCTCATCGAAGGCTCGGTCGGCGAGGGGACCTACCGGTGGAGGGCAGATCTGCAGCAGGCTCCGGGCGGCACCTGGTTCAACGGCGCGATGGAATGGGAGCCAGCAAAGGCGCGGCGAGGCGTGCGGTGGCTCTTGCGTCTCGCGCTGCGGCTCAACGCGTGGCGCGCGTTCCGGAAGATGGCCCGGGTCCTGGTCGCGAAGGAGCCGCGCGCGGTACCTGTTCTGCCGCCCTCGTCGGCGCCAGGCCGATGAACACGACGGCCCGCGCTCGTCACACATTCTTGCACCCGCGTCCGCTGGGGAGGGTCTTCGCCCTGACACCCATCGATGGGAGAAGAGCGTGCGCCGATTCGAGTTCCGTGAAGGGTCATCGAGCAAGTTCTGGGAGAGCGACGTCGAAGGCTCGGTTCACACCGTGCGCTTCGGAGCGATCGGCTCGGACGGCCAGGTGAAGAAGAAGAGCTTCGCCTCACCGGCCGCGGCCAAGGCCGAGGCCGAGAAGCTCATCAAAGAGAAGACCAAGAAGGGCTACGTCGAGGTCGGCGACTCGGCGCCCGGCGGTGCTCCTGCGTCGGGCCTCGCCGCCAAGCTGGGGGCGATCTCCGACCTCGCGACCCAGGAAGAGCTCGACGCCTTCGGCGCCGTCCTCGAAGAGCTCGAGGGGGCCCCGAAAGAAGACCCGGCCCTGCTCGCCGCGCTGCTGGGCGTGCTCGAGCGCTCCCAGGGCCAGGACGACTTCGGCCTGTTCGCCACCGCCGAGTGTCACATCGACGAGTTCCCCACAGAGGTCCGCGCCGAAGGGCTGCGCCAGTCGATTCGCCGCGCCGTGAGCTGGAAGGCGCTCGAGCTCATCGGCAACTCACCCGAAGACCTCGCCGCGCTGAAGCATGCCCTGAAGCACCAGGAGCTCGGCGCTCTGGAAGACGAGGTCCGCGAGAAGCTCGGAGACGCAGCAGAGGTCGAAGAAGAAGAAGCGGACGCGGCTCCCGCGGTCGCCCCCGCGAAGGCTCCCGCCCAGGTCGGCTTCAAGGTCCGCGACCACGGCCAGGGCCTCACCCTCGACGACCTGAGCGAGCCGGTGATGCGCGCAGCCCACGCGGCTGCCCCCGACGCCATCACCGTGACCGTCTCGGCCCCCGAGCGTCTCGACCCCGCCACGGTCAAGCGCCTCTTCGAGTGCTTTCCTCCGCTCGCGCTCGAGAAGAGTCACCCCTGGTACACGTTCTTCACCGGCCCCGACTTCGACGTCGGCAGCGCCGAGCTCGCGGTCGACGCCCTGCTCGAGCCGCGTCGCGACCGCGGCGTGTCGGTCAACCGCGAGAAGAACCAGGTCACGTTGAACTACGCCCCCGTCACCGCGCTGCGCATCGCCGCGGCGAAGCGGCGGTTCCCCGGCGCTGCCCGGGTCGAGTTCTCCACCGAGGAGCTCGACTCCCGCACCGCGAAGGCGCTGGCCGAGGCGTTCCCCAGAGCCGAGCTCTACGCCGACGGCGTGCTCGACCTCGAGCTCGCGGCGATGCTCTCGAAGCAGCTCGCCGGCATGCGCTGCGAGCCGGCCTCGCTCGGCAAGCTGCCCAAGCTCCCCAAGCTCAAGAGCCTGCGCGTCGAGACCGCCTACGACGTCGACGTCACGAAGAAGGCCGCCGGCCAGCTCTCGAAGTTGGCCGCGTGCACCGAGCTCGAAGTGCTCGAGCTCTACAACGGCATCGCCGGCGGGCTCTCGCAGCTCACGACCCTGCCGCTCAAAGAGCTGAAGATCTCGCGCGCCGGTGACGCCGTGCTCGATCAGAAGACGCTCGAGGCCATCGCCGCGTTCAAGTCGCTGCGCGAGCTGTGGATCCACGCTCCCGTCGAGCCGGCCGCGTGGGCCGCGCTCGGGCGCGCGTCGCAGCAGATCGAGCTCATCGCCTGCGGCGAGGGAGGCGACAAGAGCTTCGCCGCGTTCGGCAAGCTCAAGCAGCTCAAGAAGCTCTGGTCCGGCGGCAACACCGTGTCCGACGCGGGCGTCGCGGCCCTCGAAGGGCTGCCGCTCGAAGAGCTCAAGCTCTGCGGCAAGAAGGTCACCGACGCCTCGCTCAACGTGCTCGCCGGCATGAAGGCGCTGCGCGAGCTCGGGTTCGAGGCCGCTTCGATCACCGACAAGACGCTCGCTGCGCTGCTGCCCAAGCTGCCGGCGCTGACCCAGCTCGAGGTCGAGAACTGCAAGGCGCTCGGCGACGAGTCGTTCGCCGCAGCGCTGAAGCTGCCCAAGGTTCAGCAGCTCAACTGGAAGGCGCCGGTCGGCAAGAAGGGCATCGCCGCGCTCGCGAGCGCCCCGGCCTCGCTCACCTGGGTCGTGCTCGGCGGCAAGCTCGACGCCGCGGCGTTCGACGCGCTGCTCACGTACCGAAAGAACGGCGGCAAGGTCCCCATGCGCTGCAGCGAGCTGAGCAGCAAGCAGCAGAAGCTGCTGGCGCCGTTCGAGGAAGACTGACGCCGTCAGCCGCGCCCCGACAGCGCCTTGCCGAGCGCCTCCATCTCGGGGTCGAGCCGCGCGCGCGTGTACTCGACGCTCGGCCCGCGCACGTTCACCTTCGTCGCCTGGTACGCCGAGAGCGGCAGCTCGGCCAGCGCCTCGGCGCGCGCGAGCGCCCGCGGCAACAGCTCGCTCGGCTCGACCAGCTCGTCGACGATGCCGTGCGCGAGCGCCTCGTCGGGCGTCAGCATCGTGCCGTGCATCACGAGCTTCGCCATGTGGCGCGGCGGCGAGACGTGCCGCATCAGCTCGACGCCGAACGCCGGCACCGGCAGCCCGCCCGGCACCTCGTTCAAGCCCAGCTTGAACGGCCCGCGCGCGGCGATGCGCACGTCGCACGCCAGCGCCAGCATCGCGCCTCCGGCGATCGCGTGGCCGCTCACCGCCGCCACGCACGGCAGTGGCATCATGAACAGCTCGTCGCCCACCACGCGCGCGAACGTCCGCAGCACCTTCATCAGCTCGGGCACCTCGAGCGTCGGCAGCACCTTCAGGTTCAGCCCCGCGCTCAAGAACCCCGGACGCCCCGTCAGCACCATCGCGCCCGCATCCGACGCGCGCACCTGTGCGAGCGCCTTCGACAGCGACTCGAACTCGGCGAGCGCCAGCGCGTTCGCCTTCCCGTCGTCCATCGAGACCACTGCGATGCGACCCTGACGCTCGACGTTCCAGGTGCCCATGTGGGCGTTCGTAGCCCTGATCAAACGGGTTACCAACACGAGAAGACAGTGGAGCATCGACGCCGCGAGGCGACATGTCGGTCTGAAACGGCCGCGTGACGCGCACGCGCCGCAAGCCATTGAGCGCACGTCGCGGCGCCCGTTGGCCGAAGCGTTGCTGCAGCTTCGCGACGCGATGCCCACCTCGTCCGACTCCGATTCCGCTACCGAACTGCTCGAGCTCCCCGAACTCGCCCCCCAAGGGGCACGGGGGAGCGACGACGAAGGCACAGACCCGAACCAGGATGTGCAGGAGCCCCCCACGCAGCCCATCGCCCTCTTCGAGCTACCCCCCTCGAAGGGCTGACGCTATGGTTCGCGGCCGCAATGGCTGAGAAGAAGAAGCGACGCACGCTGCCGCCGCGCGGCGACCCGAAAGCGAAGGCCCCCGACGTGCCCGATCGGCTCGGAGCGCCCATCGAGGAGCGCGAAGACTTCGGCGAGAACACCTTCGCCGGCGCCCTCGAGGCCGTGAAGCACGTGCTCGAGAAGGCCGGCAAAGAAGAGGGCGCAGCAAAAGGTCGCAAGAAGAGCTGATCCGCTAAGCTCTCTCGCGCGCCATGGCGGGGCAGAGCAGACCCTTCGGAGAGCTCCTCGTCGAGCTCGGGTTCGTCACCGAGTACCAGGTGCAAGAGGCGCTCGCGCTGCAGAGCCTCACCGGCAACCGCGTCGGTGAAGCCCTCATGTCGCTCGGCTACATCACGCGCAACCAGCTGCAGCGCGCGCTCTCGATGGCGCTCGGCCGCGGCCAGCCCGTGGCGCTCGACCGCCCGCCGCTCGGCGAGGTGCTCGTCGGCCTCAAGTACGCTCCGCAAGACGCCATCGACGTCGCGCTCGACCTGCAGCGCAAAGACGGCCGCCGGCTCGGCGAGATTCTCGTCGAGAAGAGCGTGTGCAGCTATCAGCAGGTCTACGAGGCGCTCACGCTGCAGCAGCGCATGGCCTCCGACGCCGCGCAGCGCCACGCGGCTCCCGACGCGAGGCCCACAGCCGTCGACTCGAACGGGCTGCGCGTCATGGTCGTCGACGACTCGCTGCTCGCGTGCAACCTCGTGAGCGACGGCCTGCAGGCCCAGGGCTACGACGTCAGCACGTTTCAAGACCCCTTCGCCGCGCTCGAGCAGGTCGACGCGCTCAAGCCCAGCATCGTGCTCACCGACCTCGACATGCCCGGCATCGACGGCGCCGAGCTGTGCCGCCGCCTCAAAGACGGGCCCGCCTCGGCCACGCCCGTCATCATTCTCACCGCGAACGACGCCGACACCCAGCGCGTGCAGGGCCTGCGCGCCGGCGCCGACGACTACGTGCGCAAGGGCACCTCGATGGAGGAGCTCGCCGCCCGCATCGAGAGCATCTTGCGGCGCACGAAAGAGACCGAGCGCGTGCGCAACCTCTTCGCGCGCTACACCTCCGACGCCGTCGTCGAGGAGCTGCTGCGCACCGGCCAGGTCGTGCTCACCGGCGAGAAGCGCGAGGTGACCGTCGTCTTCGCCGACATTCGCAACTTCACCGCGCTCTCAGAGACGCTGCCGCCCGAGCAGGTGATGGCCCTGCTCAACGACGTGCTCGGCCGGCTCGGCGACGCCGTGCTCGCCTGGGGCGGCACGCTCGACAAGTTCTTGGGCGACGGCCTCATGGCCGTGTTCGGCGCTCCCATCACGCGCGAAGACGACGCCGCGCGCGCCGTGCAGGCGGCCCTGCAGATGCTCGACGCGCTGCGAACGCGCAACGCCGAGGTCGGCGGCCCCGCGCTCGAGGTCGGCATCGGAGTGAACTCGGGCATCGTCGTCGCCGGCAGCCTGGGCAGCGCGCGCCATACCGAGTACACCTGCATCGGAGACGTCGTGAACGTCGCCGCGCGGCTGTGTGCGCTCGCAGGTCCGGGGGAGATTCTCGTGGGGCAAGGCACGGCAGAGAAGCTGGGCAGCGTCGAGCGCTTCGAGGCCCTGCCGCCCGTGAAGCTGAAGGGCAAGGCGCAGCCGGTGCCTTTGTTTCGGGTGACGCCCGAGATCGACGCGGCGCTCAGACAGATGGGTCGTTTCTAGAGACCGGCATGGAGACGCGGAAGCTCGTCGAGAAGGCTGAAACGGCACTGAGAGAGGAGCGCTTCCTCGACGCCGCCCGTCTGTTCCTCGAGGCGCACCAGCCCTACGAAGCGGCCCTCGCGTTTCAGAGGGGCAAGGCGCTCAAAGAGTGCCTCGAGGCGCTGCTCAAGGTGCCTCGCCTCGCGCCGAGCTACCGGGCGGCGTGCGTGCACGCGACGCGCGTCGCGGGAATTCTCGGCGAGCCGCTGACGCGCCTCTCGCCGCTCGTCGGCGGCTTCCTCGACAGCTCGCCGCAGAGCCACACCGAGGCGACCGCGATGAAGGAGCTCGCGATGAGCCGCTCGGGCTCCGACGCCGCTCAGATCTACCGCCGCGTGCTCGCCGCCTACCCGTCGGACCAGGAGGCCACCGAGGCCCTCGCCGAGCTCCAGAAGAAGGCCGACGCGCTGTCGCCGTTCGCGACCCTCGCCACGCCGGCGCCGCGGCCCTCGGTGCCGAAGCCGTCGGGCAAGCGCTTCACCGAGATTCTCGTCGCGCGCGGCAAGCTCACCGCGATGCGGCTGCAGCAGGTGCTCACGGTGCAGAAAGAGCTCGAGACCAACGACCTCATGCTCGGCGAGGCGCTCGTCGCCGACGGCACCGTGAGCGAGCTCGACGTCGTGCGCGCCCTCTCGGAGCAGACCGGCGTGCCGTTCATCAGCGGCCCGCGCCTGCTCGAGAGCGCCACCGCCGACGCCCTCAAGCTGGTGCCCGTCGACAAGGCCGAGAAGTGGAAGGTGTGCCCCATCGCGCTCATCGATCGGCACCTCTACGTCGCCCTGCGAGACCCGCGCGACATTCGCGTCACCGATCAGCTGCGCTTCGTCTCGAACCACCCGGTGAACGGCGTGTTCGCGACCGAGACGGCGATTCGCAAGGCGATTCAGAAGCACTACTACGGCGAGAAGGGCGACGACGTCGCGCAAGAAGACTGGCGCTCGTGGGACCAGATGCCGATGGTGGCCGTCTCGCGCTTCTCAGACCGCTTCACGCGCACGCGCGAGCACGAGTTCGACACGCAAGAGATGATCGCGCGCACCGAGGCCGAGAAGAAGCCGCCCGCGCCGGCCGCGGTGAAGCCGCCGACGCTGCCCCCGGTGATGGCGACTCCGGCGACGCCGGCGTCGAGGCTGCCGCAGACCATCGAGACGCTGCGGCCGCTGCTCGTCGGCACGATGGTCGCCGGCCGATACCGGCTCGAGGCGAAGCTCGGCGAGGGCGGCACCGCGACCGTGTTCCGCGCGCACGACCTCGAGCTCGACGAGAAGGTGGCGCTGAAGCTGTTCGCTCCGAGCGCGCGCGCCGACTCGCAGGTGATGCGCTACAAGAACGAGCTGTCGCTCTCGCGCAAGCTGAACCACCCGAACCTGATTCGCCTGTTCGACCTCGGCGCCCACGACGCCTGGCGCTACCTCTCGATGGAGCTGCTCGAGGGCGTCGATCTCGGCACGAAGCTCGAGCAGCTCAAAGGGCCGATGCCGCTCATCGAGGGCCTCATCGTGCTCGAGCAGGCGTGCGTCGGGCTGCAGGCCGCCCACGACGCCGGCGTGATTCACCGCGACATCAAGCCCGGCAACCTCTTCATCACCACGACCGGCGTGGTGAAGGTGATGGACTTCGGCATCGCGAAGAAAGACAAGGCGCAGCCGATCACCGCCGAGGGCATCGTCGCCGGCACGCCCGAGTACATGTCGCCCGAGCAGATCAGCGCGTTCTCGAGCGTCACCCACCTGACCGACCTCTACGCCCTCGGCTGCACCGCGTTCGCGTGCTTCTCGGGCGGCCCGCCGTTCACGTCGGACGAGGTGATGGCGGTGCTGATGCAGCAGGTGAACAACGCGCCGCCCTCGCTGCGCGCCAAGAACCCCGCCGTGCCGCTCGAGCTCGAGGGCACCGTGCTGCGGCTCTTGAACAAAGACCCCGCGAAGCGGTTTCAGAGCTGCGACGAGCTGCGGCTCGTGCTCGAGCGCATTCGAAAGTCGCTCGCGCGCTAGTCGCCCGTCTCGGCCAGCCACTCCTGCAGCTCGGGCACGACCGTGCGCTTCCACGACGGGCTCGTGCGCACCTTCATGAACGCGGCGAGCGCGGCGTCGACGAGGCGGCCGAGGCGCGCGACGAGCTCGAGCCTCTCGATGAGCTCTTCGCCCCCGTCCTGCTCGTCGAGCACCGCCGGCAGCTTCACCGAGCGCAGGTTGAAGCGCTCGGCGTCGACGGTCACCTCGAAGATGCGCTCGCCGTGCGTGAGGTGCAGCCGCGCCGCGTGCACGAGCAGGTTGTGCTGCAGCGCGAACCGCACCGCCTTCGCGTACGGCGCCGTCACGCCCTTCGCCACGAGCTCGGTGACGTCGCCCTGGCCCGCCCGCAGCGTCACCTGGCCCGCCGCGATGACGTGCAGCGCGACCCCGTCGACGTCGCAGATGGGCTCGGTCGAGTCGCTCTTCATCAAGAGCCATGTCAGCGCCTCGCGGCCCAGCCACGCGCCGCCGCGGTAGAGCAGCTCCTTCGCCTTCGCCTGCTCCAGCACCGACGGGTCGGTCTCTTTCTGCTCGGTCGCGGCCCCGTCGAGCCCGGTCTCGCCGCGCATGAAGCGGGCCTCGGCCCTCGCGCTCGCCCGGCTCATGACACGCTCCCGAACAGCTCGGGCGTCGGCGACAGCGTCTCGAGCACCGCGGGGCTCACGAGCTGCTGCGGCGTGCACGGCAACAGCCGCGTCTCGAGGCCGAGCTCCAGCGCGCCCTGCACCTCTTCGACGATGCCCGAGCTGCTCGACCACACGAGCACGTGCTTCGACTTCAGCTCGAGGCTGACGTCGTGCACCTTCGTCACCGCCGGGGTCTTCGCGCGCAGCCCGCGGCGAATCAGCTCTTTCTGCTCGGCCTTCTGCCCGCGCGACGGAGCCCGCCCGTTCTTCGCCTCGTACTTCTTCGCGTACTCGGCGAGCTCGCCCCGCACCGCCGCGCCCGGAATGCGAATCTTGTCGACGCGCCACGCGAACACCGCGAACTCGCCCTCGAACAGCCCGCTCGAGAACGTCGTCGCGTTCTCGTCTTCGAGCTCGACGAAGCCGGCGGCGCGCTCCTCGTCGGTCTTCGGGTCGATGGGCTCGAACGCGCTCTTCTTCAGCGCGTGCACGAGCCACTTCTTCACGTCTTTGGGGATGCCGCCTTCGACGGCGAAGCGCGAGCAGCTGATGGAACCCTTGCGAATCGGCATGCCGTGCCTCTTGGCGGCAGCGCCGCCCCGAAGCAAGCGCCTCGTGAAGCCGGCGCCGCCGCGTCAGGGCTCGCGCGCGCGCGGCAGCCTGAGCTCGAACGTCGAGCCGGCGCCCACCACGCTGCGCACGCCGATCGAGCCGCCGTGCTGCTCGACGATTCGCTTCACGCTGGCGAGGCCGATGCCGGTGCCGCGAATCTTCAGCCCCACCGCCGTCGCGGCCCGCGAGAACCAGTTGAAGATCCGCTCCTGATCGGCGGGCGCGATGCCGATGCCGGAGTCGATGACGCGCAAGACGGCGGCGTCGCTCTCGACGGCGATCTCGACGGTGATGCGGCCTCCCTGCGGGCTGTACTTGCGCGCGTTGTCGACGAGGTTCGCGATCACCCGCTCGATTCGCTCGGGGTCCCACTGGCCGATCACCGCTTCCTTCGGGGCCACGAGCTCGAACGCGTGCTGCCCGCTGGCCCGATCGGCCTCGTCGACGACGCTCCGGGCGAGCGCCACGAGGTCGAACGGCTGCTTCTTCAGCGCCAGCGTCGAGCCCGACTGCAGCCACGCCGTGTCCACCAGCTCGTCGATCAGCTTCCCCATGCGCATCGACTGCGAGAGCGCGCGCTCGATGGTCGACGACACCCGCTCGTTCAGGTTCGGCCCGCCCCGCTCGAGGGCGCGGCGCAGGCTCGTCAGCGCCAGCGCGACGGTCGCCAGCGGCGTCTTCAGGTCGTGCGACACCACCGACAGCACCTGGTTGCGCGCGCGCACGGCCAGCTCGGCGTCGCGCAGCATGGCCCCGACCCGCTCGGCCATCGTCTTCTGCTCGTGAATGTCGGTCGCGGTGCCGTACCAGACGTGCTCGCCCGCCGCGTTGGTCATCGGCTCGGCACGGCTCAGGTGCCAGCGCCATGACCCATCGAGCATGTGGATCCGGTGCTCGCAGCTGTAGGGCCCGCGCTCGGCGAGCGCCGATCGCCAGGCGTCGGCCGTGCGCTGCACGTCGTCGGGGTGCACGAGCCCCTGCCAGCTCCACGTGCCCTCCGGCCGGCGCTCGGCGCCGGCGTACTGCGCGACCCGGGCGTTGTAGTAGTCGACCAGCCCGTCGGCCCGGGCGCGCCACACCAGCTGCGGCATCGAATCGGCGAGCTGCTGCAGCTCTCGCTCCTGGGCGAGCACGCGCTGCTCGACCGTCTTGATGTCGGTGACGTCGTGGGTGACGGCGAGCACGTAGGGGCCACCCGGGGCCTCCTCGCGCACGAGCACGCTGAGGAAGTGCCGCAGACCGCGCGGCGTGACGAAGTCGAACTCCTTCGAGATCGGCCCGCCCAGCTCCAGCGTGCGGCGGGTCGCGGCATCCCACTGGTCGCAGAGGTCGTCGGGCATCCCGAGCTCGCGGTTCGTCTTCCCGAGGAAGCTGGCCTGCGGTCTGCCCGTGATCTGCTCGACCCTGCCGCCGATGAAGACGTGCCGCAGGTCGGCATCGAAGCGCGCGACGATCGCCGGCAGGTTGTCGGCGAGCGACTGGAGCGACCGCCGCGCCGCCGCGCCCTCGAGCTCGATGCGCTTGCGCAGAGAGATGTCGGTGACCGTGCCGAGCAGCGTGACGGCGTTGCCCGAGCGGTCGTAGCTCGCCCGCCCGACGTTCTCGACCCAAACGTCCACCCCGTCGGGGCGGCGCACCCGGAACTCCGAGTGGTACGTCGCGCGGTCGCGCAGCGCCCCCTCGACGCTGGCCTTCACGGCGCCGACGTCGTCGGGGTGAACCCGCCCGAAGAAGGCCGCGCCCGTGCCCTCGAAGTCCGCCGGGCCCATGCCCATGATCTCGTAGCACTCCGGTGTCCACGTCACCGCGTCGGTCTGCGGCGACCACGTCCAGATGCCCGTCTTCGACGCCTCGAGCGCGAGCCTCAGCCGCGCCGCGCTCTCGGTGGCCTCGTGAGTGTCGGTGTTGACCCCGTACCAGTGCGTCGGCTGGCCGTCGGCGCAAGACAGCGGCACCGTGGTGACCCGCTGCCAGCGGAAAGCACCGTCGCGCCGCCGCAAGCGGCACTCGAGCTCGGTCGGCGCCGAGCGCGGCAACCCTTCTGCGACCCGCGCCGCCACGTCGCCCAGATCGTCGGGGTGCACGAGGTGCGGCAGCTCCTCGAGGGTGAAGAGCGAGGCCTCGGTGCCGAAGTACTCTCGCCAGGCGTCGTTGACGAACACGAGCTGCCCCGAGGCGTCACACAGCCAGAGCGGGTGCGGCACCGCCGACGCCAGGGTGCGAAAGCGCGCCTCGCTGACCTTGAGGTCGCGAGCGAGCCGCCAGCGCTCGACGGCGTGCGCGACCGCACGCGCGAGTGTTTCGCTGCCCGCCAGCTCGGACGAGACGACGTCTTGAACGCCCGCGCGCATCAGCGCCCGGCAATCGGCCCGGCCGCAGGTGGCGATCACCACGAGCGGGCCTTCAGACCGCTGAAGAACGCTCAGCGCCGCGGCCCGAACGTCGGCGAAGGCCGCGCCGGCCGGCGCATCGAGCACGACGCAGTCGGGCGGTGGGGCCGCGGGCGCCTCGCCGATGTCCGCCACGGCGCGAATGCGGCAGCGCCGGTCGAGCCCCTCTTCGAGCAGCGACACCACGAGCCCGCGCCGCGCCGCCGTCGTGATGACCAGCAGCTCCAGCGGCACGCCCAGGTCGTTCGCAGTGGCTGTCATGCCGGCACCCCCCGTGGAGGAGCGGCGGGGCTACCGGAGTCTGATCAGCCGGTCAACGATGCCGAGGATGTCGCGAATGTCGCGAATCGGTGACAGCCGCCGCGGCCCGTCACCGACCCGAGGTCGAGGCCCCGGGCTCGGCGAAGCGCCAGTCGGGCAGGTTCCACCACAGCGAGTCGGCGAGGCCCCAGTCGGGCCCCTCGAGGTCCGCGCGCACCGCCGCGAGCCGCGACGTCAGCACCAGCGGCAGCACCGGCAGCCGCTCGAGCCACAGCGCCTGCAGCCTCGCGTCGAGGCCCGCGCGCCGCTCGTCGTAGAGCGACGCCTGCCGCCGCTCCCAGGCCTCGAGCATCGGCCCGTCGAAGTGCGCGCCCTCGGGCTGCTCGGTGCGGTACCGCCCCGACTCGCTCGCGACGTTGAAGAACCGCGCCGGGTCGCCCGCGTCGCGGCCGATCAGCACGAGGCCCTCGAAGTCGCGGTGCTGCACCAGCGGGTTCAGCTCGGTGTGCTCTTCGACCTCGACCTTGAGCCCCGCCTTCGTGAGGTCTTCGACGACGCGCTCGGCGAGCAGCGCGTTCGCTGCCGCCTTCACCTTGAGCGGCAGCACGTGCAGCTTCACCGTCTGGCCGACGAGCCCGAGCTCTTGCAGCGTCGGCCCGGCGAGCGAGGCCGGCTTCGCGGTCGCGCTCCAGCCCCACGCGACCTGCGCCGGAGCCGGCTCGAGCGAGCGCTTCATCGCCTCGCGGTCGAGCGCGGCGAGCAGGGCGCGGCGCGCCGCCACCGTGTCCCACGGAGCGGCCTTCAGGCTCGGCACCAGCACCCACAGCAGATCGCCCGGCTGCTCGAGGATGCGCACCTCGGGCCTGCCGCGCAGCGCCTGGTACGTCGCGCCGCTGAGGCTCGGCAGCACGTCGACCTCGTGCGCGAGCAGTGCCTCGGCCGCCTTCGCGGCGTCTTTCAGCGCCACCACCTCGACGCGCTCGAAGATCGGCCTCGGGCCCGCGAAGTGCGGGTTGCGCTCGAGCGTCGCCGAGCTGCCCGCAGTGAAGGCCGCCAGCGCGTAGGGCCCCGAGCTCGGCGTCTTCGGCTCGTTAGACGCCCGCTGCAGCGCCTCGCGCCCGCCGTCTTTGAACGCGCGCTCGAGCTTCGCCTCGGGGTAGATGTTGAACCCCGACAGCCACTCGTTGCGCCGCACCGCGTAGGTGACGTCGACCGTCTGCTCGTCGACCGTGGTGACGCCGGTGCGCTGAGGGTTCGGCGCCGCTCCGATGGAGAAGACGACGTCCGACGCGGTGACGCGCGTGCCGTCGCTGAAGGCCGCGCCCTCGGGCAGCTTCCACCGCACGCGCATGCCTCCGTCGGGCAAGAGGCGCACGAGCGGGTTCGTCATCGCCGGCGCCTCTTCGGCGAGCGACGGCACGAGCGCGCCCTTCGCGCCGCGCACCACGAGCTGCCCGCGGCGCTGCGGCAGGCCACCGCCCTGCACGCTGTCGAGCATCGCGACGCCGATCTTGAGCACCGGCTGCGACGGCCGCAGGGCCGCCTGCTCGACCGACGCCTCGGCCGGGTGCGCCCGCAGCGCCCCGATGACGAGCACCACCGTCGACACGAACGCGACGCTGGGCAGCCCCAAGAGCCCCAGGCGATCGGCTCGGCGCGAGAGGGCAGGGCTCCGCTCGTGCGCGAGGAAGGCGAACACCGAGATCAGCATCGTCGCGGTGATGAAGACGTACGAGCCCAGGAACAGCTTGTCGGCGGCGACGAGGTACGTCACGTCGGGCAGGGTGTCGGCCTGGGTGTAGTGGAAGGCGATGCACGCGAGCAGCGCCGTCACGCCCATCGCCGACCGGACCTCGAGGTGACCGGCCGGCAGGAACAGCACGAGCAGCGCCATCAGCAGAATCAGCGCCAGCGGCAGCGCGAACTTGATCAGGTACGGCGCGAACGGCCGCGACATCTCGACGGTGAACGTCGCGCGGTTCAGGCGCGCGGGCTTGCCCTCTTCGCCGATGCTGCCGAGGTCCGACCCGTAGCGCTTCACGTCGCTGCGCGCGTTGAAGAAGGGCTCGTAGTTCCACCCGGTCACCGAGAAGGTCGGGTTCATGCCGCTCGCGCCGAGGTCGGGCACCAGCACGCCCTCGCTCTCGTCGAGCCCCAGCACGACCGGCAGCGTCTGGCGGTCGAACGGAAACGCGTGCACCGGAAAGTCGCTGCGAAAGGTGCCCTGCACGCGCCACTTCACGCTGCGCCAGTCGCCGTCCGACTCGGTGCCCAGCTCGTCTCTCGAGTCGAGCTCGCCGTTCTCGAACGTGACGTTCGGCGCCTTCTCGCTGCCCGACCACTTCAGCCACACGCGCAGGTCGGCCTTGAAGCGGCCGGCCTTGAGGTCGAAGTCCGACACGTCGGACAAGTAGACGCCCGCGTAGACCCGGCGCGTGTCGGGAGCGGTCGCAGCCAACGCAAGCAGCACGCAGATCAGCACGGGTGCGCGACTCTACTGTGACCGTGGCGGCCACACGGTCGAAACCGACCAGGGCTTTCGGCGAGAATGGCCACCGAATGTCGACCGGCAAAGTCGGACCCCGCCCCTCAGTTCCTCCGCAGCCCAAGTCCACCCGCCCCGTCGACACCGAGACCGGGCGGCCCACCCGCAAGGGCTTTCGCGGCAGCTCGAAGTTCGAGGCCCACACGCCGCGCGAGCGCGTCCCCCGGCAGCTCGACTCGACCGGCGGCGTCACCTCGGTCGGCAGCGTCGATGACGCCAAGGCGCTCCAGACGCAGCGCGAGCTCTCGGCCGCGCGGCAGGAGCTCGGCCGCCTCGAGCTGCGCGTCGAGGCCCAGCCGGTCTTGAACCTCTCGCCCGACATTCGCGAGCAGCTCGCGAACCTGAAGGCCCGCGTCGCCAGCCTCGAGAAGGTCGAGGCTTCGCAGCCCGAGGCGTCGGTGCTGAAGGGGCGCTTCGTCGTCTTCAACGAGCGCATGGGCGAGCTCGAGAAGACGATGGGCAAGGGCGCCGCCGCGACCATCGCGCGGCAGACCTACTACAACGGCCCCACGTGGAACGCGCCGTCGCTCACGCTCCCGGCGACCGCCGGCGCCATCGACGCCGCGGGCCTGCCGCACGGGCAGTTCAACCCGGGCGTCGCGGCCGGCGGCTTCGACGGCGAGATGATGACGGCCGACGGGCACCAGGTCGACATGGGCCACGTCGCCGCTGCGCTCGACTGGCAGGTGAACAACCACGTCGGCCTCACGCCCGGCGACGTCACCGTCGTCGGCGACCTCGCCTCGGCGATGCGCGAGACGTCGTCGGGCAGCCCCAGCGCCGTCGCCGCCCAGAAGGCCGTCGCGCGCGAGGGCAACGGCGACTGGAACGGCGACCTCGACGGTCAGAACCTCGCCCACCGCATGGCGCAGAACCCGAACCTGAGCATCACCGACGCGCTCAAGGGCTACTACGGCACCGGCGAAGACAAGAACCGCGTCAACGAGTGGGCGAGCCACAGCCCCTACGTCGTGCGCGACGCGAGCAACAAGCCCGTGCTCGACAAAGACGGCAACTTCACCTTCACGCCGCAGCTCAAGGCCGAGGCCGAGTCGTTTCTCTACAAGCTCTCGCTCGGCCAGAAGAGCGGCTCCGACGTCGACGGGCAGGGCGTCGTCGACGCGTTCGGCCGGTACCTCGCAGCGAACCGCTGAAACGCACCCGCCGATGTGAGAAGAGGGCGCACGTGCTGGCGCTCGTCGTCTTCGTCGCGGTCGCGCAGGCGGGCGCCCCCCGCGCCTGGCTCACGTTCTCGAGCGAGTCGCCCGCGTGCGGCGAGGCCGCCCTGCGCTGGCGCATCGCCGAGCGCTTCGGCGGAGCCGACCCCTTCGGCGACGGGGGCCCGCTCGGGGTCGACGTGAAGGTCGTCGGCACCGAGCCGCTCCACGCGACCGTCACGCTCGTTCGCTCGCAGCAGGCGCCGGCGACGCGCGTTCTGTCGGGGCCCGGCGACTGCGCGGCCCTGCTCGACCAGGTCGCCTCGCTGCTCGAGCCGGAGCTCCGCAGCACGTCGCCCGGCTCGGTGGGGGCCGCGGCGCTCGCTCCGCGCTTCACGCTGACCGCCGCCGCCGGAGCCGACCTCGGCCAGCAGCCCGACGGCCTCGTCAGCGCCCGCGCCGGCGTGCGCGCCGGCGGCGCCCGGGTCACCGGCCTCGCCGAGGTCGTGCTCACGCTGCCCTCGCGGCTGTGGTTCGACGACGGCACCTTCGTCGCAGCGTCGTTCTACGGCGCGAACCTCGGCGCCTGCTTCGGCGGAGCCATCGCCCACGGCTGCCTGCTCGTGCGCGGCGGCGCGGTGCGGCTGCAGCCCTCGGGCGCGGCCGCGATGTGGGCTCCGTCGTTCAGCGGCGGCTTGAGGGCCGGCGTCGAGTGGCCGAAGGGCACTCCGGTCGCGGTGTACGCGGCGCTCGAGCTGCGCGTGCCGTTCGGCCGCCTCTCGGTGTACGCCAACGACCAGCTGTGGTGGCAGCAGAACTGGCTGACCGGCACGCTGCAGGCCGGCCTCGTCGTGCGTGTGCCGTGAGCCATGTGGGACGCGTTCGCGCAGGCCACGTGCATGCCGAGCGACTGCTTCTGCGAAGCCGTGCGCGACGGCTGGGTGCGGCAGCCCGCGAACACGTGGTCGAGCCTGACGTTCTGCGTCGCCGCCGCCGTGATGGCGCTCGAGCGGCGGCGCGGCGTCGAGGCGTGGGCCTACGTCGTCGCCGTCTTCCTCGTCGGCGTCACGAGCGCCGCCTACCACGCGAGCCTCACCTTCGTCGGTCAGACGCTCGACGTTCAGTCGATGTACCTGCTCGTGCTCGCGGTGGTGGCGCTCAACGTCGACGCGCTGCGGCCGGGGCAGCCGAAGCGGTTCTTGCCCCTCTACCTCGGGTCGAACGCCGTGCTGGGCGTGCTGCTCGTGGTGCTGCCCGAGGTGCGCCGCTGGGCGTTCGCCGCCGTCATCGCGCTCATCGTGCTGACCGAGTGGCTCCTGCGCTCGATCAAGCTCCGCGACTGGCCGGTCGGGCTGCTGGTCGGCGCGGCGGCCGTGCAGGGCGTCGCCTACGTCAGCTGGATCCTCGACACGACCCACACCGCGTGCTCGCCGTCGAGCCTGCTGCAGGGCCACGCCCTCTGGCACACGCTCGGCGCCGTCGCGGCGCTGCTCTTGTGGCGCTACCTGAAGCCCGCGGCTACGGCGCCGGCGCTTCGAGCACCGTCAGCGCCTCGGTGATGACGCGGCAGCCGTCGACCTCGTCCTGCGGGTCGCCGTCGGCCAGGGTGCCGCCGTCGCGCGTCTTCAACACCGAGGGCGGCGCCGTGCACAGGCCCTGGTAGCCCTTGTAGATCTCGCGGCAGTCGGTCGCGCCGCTCGTGGTGAGCTCCGAGTCGCACCGCTCGCGCAACAGCTCGGCGATGCGCGTGTTCGCCTGCGCGACCGTCACGTTGCCGCGCAGCTGGGCCAGCCCCGGCATGTGGCGCAGCGTGTCGCGAATCGGCGCCCGCACCGCCGTGAACTCGTGCATCGAGTTGCAGACGATCGCCGCGCGACCCACGAGCTGGCGAACGTAGACGCGCAAGACCTCGCCCGTCTCGACCACGTCGTGCACCTTCGCCGTGCGCTGCGCGACGCGGTCGATGCTGAGCGCCGCGCGCTGCAGCTTGTTGCACTGCTGCGTCTGCGAGAGCGCCGTCACGATCGCCACGATCTGCGCCTGAACGTGCTCGTCGAGGCCGACCTCGCGCTCGTTCTGCCGCAGCTCCTGGGCGAGCGACTCTTCCAGCATCAGCGTCGCCTTGAAGTTGAAGTCGGGGTCCGCGACGAACTCTTGCAAGAGCGTGTAGCCCACGAGGCGCTTGTCGTCGTTGTCCTTGTCGGTCGCGAGCATGCTCGTCTCGAAGAACGCGCGGTGCTTGTCGGCCTCTTGCGCGCGCTTGAACTCTTGCGACCAGCGCGCTTGATCGCGCTCGGCCGTCTCGACCTGCGCGCGGTGGTTGACGCAGCTCTGGTACGCGTTCGCGAAGAAGCCCGCGAGCGCGATGTACGCGACCAGCGCCTGGGTGACGCGGCCGAGCCTCGAGCCGCGCTCCCTTCGCCGATCGCGCAGCTCGAGCAGCTCCTCTTGGGCCTTCAGCCGCGCCAGCTCTTCGAGCGACTTGCCTTCGAGGTCCGGGTTGGCCACGAACGCTGGCTACCGCAGTCGCGCGAGGCAGGCTAGCTTCGCCCGCCGTGCGCTCCGCGGGGCTGCTGGGGGTGGTCGCGATCGTGACGCTGGCCTCGGCGGCGCCGGCCGCTCCGAAGAAGGCCGGCAAGAAGCCGCCCACCGCAGCCTCGTCGCCGTCGCCCGCGCAGGCGCAGATCGACCGCGGCCTCGAGCTGCTCGAGGCGGGCGACTTCACCGGGGCGCTCGCGAACCTGCTCGACGCGCAGAAGGCCGACCCCGCCGCCGACGAGCTCTCGTTTCACATCGGGGCGGCCCAGCGCGGGCTCAAGAAGTACGGCGACGCGGTGAAGAGCTTCGAGGCCTACCTTCAGAAGGGCAAGGCCGCCGACAAGAAGGCGCAGGCGAAGAAGCAGATCGCCGAGATCAAAGACGTCGCCGCCGTCGTGACCGTCACGGTGCCCGGCGACCCGGCCGACGTCACCATCGACGGCGAGAGCGTCGGCAAGTCGCCGTTCAAGGCGCCCTTCCTCTTCGACGCGGGCAAGCACACGTTCGTCGCGAAGCGCGAGGGCCAGGCCGCGCTCGAGAAGACGGAAGAGCTGCTCGGCGGCACCACGCTCTCGGTCGTGCTCAAGGCGCCCGAGGTGTCGACCGAGCCGCAGCCGCTCGCGCCCCAGGTGTTCGTCGAGGGCGACGCTCCGCCGCCGGAAGAGCCGAAGCGGCGCCGCTTCCCCCTGCTCGGCATCGCCGTCGCCGCCGGCGGGCTCGCGTTCATCGGGGGCTCGGTGGCGCTCAGCGTGATGGCCGGCAGCCGCTCGAGCGAGGTCGGCCGGCTGTTCGCGATGGGCGGCGTGTGGGACTCGTACTACGACCGGCGCCAGGCCGAGGGTGAGCGCTTCGAGAGCTGGAGCGTCGCGCTCGCCGTCATCGGGGCGCTCGCGCTCGGCACCGGCGCCATCATGACGGCGGTGTCGATCGTGAGCGCTCCGTCGGGCTCGGGGCCGGTGGAAGACGAGGCGCCGCCGCCCGAGCAGACCGGCTTCTTCTTCGCGCCGTCGCAGGGCGGGCTCGTCGCAGGGCTGGTGCGCCGATGGTGAGGCTCGCTGCGGTCGCCGCCCTCGCTGCGTGCGCGTGCTACTCGCCGCCGCTCGCCGATTGCCGCGTTCGCTGCGCGCTCGACGGCACCTGCCCGCGCGGGCTCGAGTGCGACAACAGCAACTACTGCCGCACCGCCGATCACGCGCTCGGCCCCTGCATGTGCGAACCGGGCGATCAGCGGGTCTGCGGCACCGACATCGGCGAGTGCCGCACCGGCATTCAGCGCTGCACCGACGCGAAGCAGTTCGGGCCCTGCGAGGGCGGCGTCGAGCCGACCGACGAGCTCTGCGACTCGAGGGACAACGACTGCGACGGTACCGTCGACGACAACCCGGTCGACGCCCCACCGTGCGAGCTGACGCTCGGGGTCTGCTCGGGCACCGTGCACGCGTGCGTCGGCGGCCGCTACGCGGGAGTGTGCCTCGAAGAGTACGGCGCCGACTACCAGCGCTTCGAGAAGAGCTGCGACCTGCGCGACAACGACTGCGACGGCATCGTCGACCGCCGCGCCGACGTCGTGCTGGCGACCGCGAGCTCGGGCTTCGAGCTCGTCGGCCTCGACCGAGGCTTCGCGCTCGCCATCGGCGCCGACGCAGGCTCGAGCTGGTCGGTGCGGCTCTTCGACGAGAAGCTCGACCCGCTGGGGGGGCCCGTCGCCCTCGGCACCGCCGCGGGGCCCACGTCGGTGCGCGGCGTGGGCACCGGCGGCGTCGCGTGGTTCGTCTGGCAGCGCGGCGGCGCGACGCCACCGGTCGACCTGGCAGGCGCCTCGGTCGATCTCTCGAGCCCCGCGGCCGCCGCGGTTCCGCTCGGGGGGCTCGTGCAGCCGGGCCAGCTCGGCGCCGTCTCGATCGGCACCCGCGGCCCCGCGCTGCTCGCCGCCTGGCCCGCTGACGGTGGCATCGCCTTCGCCGAGTGGGGCGCGCGCAGCGGCGCGCCGGCGCTCACCTTCGTGACACCGCCGCAGCCGCGCTTCGCGTCGGCGTACGAGGTCGGCCTGTCGAGCCGCGGCCAGGCGCTCACGTTCGCCGGCCGCTACTACACCGATGACGCCGGCACGACGGACTTCGGCGACGGCGTGCTGTCGCTCGCCGACGGAGGCTGGTCGACGAAATACGTCGCCACCCGCTCAGCGCTGATCGACTCGGCGCTCGGCACGCACGCGGTCTTCGACGGGTTCTGCGACTACTCGGTGCTCGGCTTCACGTGCCGGCGCAGCTACCTCGCGACCGACTTCCAGGTGCTGAACCCGAGCTCGGTGGTGCGCGAGTCGCGCATCTCGGTGCCGGGCACCGTCTCGGGCTCGAGCGCCGCTCCGTTGGGCGCGTCGTGGGTCGCGGCGTGGCTCGAGGGCACCCAGCTGTACGTCGGCGTGCCGGCGCCGGGCTCGACGATGCTCTCGGTGACCCGGGTGCCGGTGCCGATCTCGGCGTACGGGCCGACCCGCGTCGCCACCGCCGGCGGCGAGCTCGCCGCCATCGTCTACGTCGCGAACGGGGTCGGCCAGCTGAACGGAGCGCTCGTATGCCCATGACGCGATCGAGCGTGTGGTTGCTCGCGGTGGCGTGCGCAGCGGTGGCTGCGTGGGCGGCGGGCTGCGGCCCGCTCGGAGGCGGCTGCAAGCGCCTCGGCTGCGGCAACGGGCGCGTGTGCAACGTGACGACCGACCAGTGCGAGCTCGCGCCCCCGACGGCCGGAGGAACCGGCGAAGACGCCGGCGGAGGCGAGGCCGGCGGTGCGGCGGGTGGCAGGGCCGGCGGCAGCACAGGGGGCGTGGCCGGGGGCACCGCGGGCGGCGCGGCGGGCGGGAGCGCGACGGCCGGCGGGAGCGCGACCGCCGGCGGTGCGGCCGGCGCCGGCGGCGGCACCGCCCTCATGCCCGACGGGGGCTACCCGAACTGCCTGAGGCGCGGCCAGAGCGAGCTGACGTGCACGAACCAATGCCCGATGGGGTTCCGCTGCGTGAGCGGCCTGTGCCGCCTCAACGGCGGCGGGAGCTACCTGCAGGTCACGCTGCGGTGGGACACCTTCGAGGATCTCGACCTGCACGTCATCGAGCCCGTGGCCGACGGCGGCACGTGCGAGGTGTTCTTCGCCGACCCCAACAGCTCGGGCTTCGCGAGCCGCTGCGGAGCGCGGGGCTCGCTCGACCTCGACTCCGAGGCGGCGTGCCGGCAAGACGGCGTCGAGATCGAGAACATCATCTACCCGCAGACGGGCACGCTGGTGCCGGGCATGTACCGCGTGCTGGTGAACCACTACGCGAACTGCAACCCGGCCACCACCTACGTGCCGTACCAGCTCGAGGTGCGGAAGGGCGCTCAGCTCATCGGCATCTGTGGCCTCTACAAACCGACCGACCCCGACTGGGGCAACGACTTCGATCGCACCGTCATGACCATCAGCGTGCCCTGACGGCACGCGTCGCCACGTCGCGTCGCGCCGCTTCAGCGTGCCGTGGGGGCGCGCGGTGCGAGCTGGCGCTCGAACGCGCCGAGGTCTTCGGCGCCGTAGTAGGCCGCCACCTGTGCGTGCGACTCGGGCCGCGTGTAGACGTCGGCGCGTGGCCGCTCGATGACGTCGCAGATGACCTCGGCGACCTGGCCCGGGGTCTGCGCCTGCGGCAGCGCGCGCGAGTCGACGCCGCCGTGCAGCGCGTTCACCCCGAACTCGGTGGCGACGACGCCCGGTGAGACGTTGCTCACGTGCACGCCCGTGCCCTCGAGCTCCATGCGGAGGTTCGCGGTGAGCGCGTTCAAGAAGTGCTTCGACGCCGAGTAGGCCGCGCGCGCGGGCACGACCGGCACGCGGCCGAGCATCGACGAGACGTTGATGACGTGACCTGCGCCGCCGCGCGCCCTGAAGTGCGCCGTCGCGACCTGCATGCCGTAGAGCGCTGACTTCACGTTCACCGCCATCATCTCGTCGAGGTCGGCGTCGGTGAGCTCGCTGACCTTGCGCGTGATGCCGCGGCCGGCGTTGTTCACCCAGACATCGACGCGGCCATGGCGCGACACCGCGGCCTCGAGCAGTCGCTCGACGTCGGCGCGGCGGGTGACGTCGGCCACGACCGCGAGGGCGCCGCACGCGTTGGCGACGGCGCCGAGCTCGGCCTCGCGGCGGGCGGCCAGCACCGGCACGGCGCCGCGCGCGTGGACGAGGCGGGCGAGGGCGGCGCCGATGCCTGCGCTGGCGCCCGTGATGACGATGACCTTGTCCTTCATGGGGCGTGTCATTTCTTCTTCTTCTTCACCTTCGTCTTCTTCGGCGGCTTCTCGGGGGGCTTCGCCACCTCGACCTCGACGTTCGACTTCGGCGCCTCTTGCACCGCCGGCGCCTCTTGCGGAGCAGGCGGCGCGGCGAGCTCGGGCACGCGGTAGCCGCCGTCGCCCACCTCGACGAGCCCGCTGTTCTTCACGATGAAGTCGAGCGGCGGCCCGCTGAACGAGGCCGACGCGGGCAGCGGCTCGGTGAGCTCCGACGCGCGCGTCGCCTCTTCACCGGTCAACACGTACTTCGCGATCTCGTCTTGCGCGAAGTTGCGCGCCTTCACGTAGAACCAGCGGCGCTCTGCGGGCGCCATGCCCGCGCGCGGCGCCACCGGCGGAATCGGCGACCACCCCACGAACTCCGAGCCCGTGCGCCACTCGACCCAGCTCGGCGCTTCGGCCTCGTCGTGGCTCCACAGCCAGTCGTAGTCCTGCGTCGCCATCCACCGGCCGTGGGTGAAGACGACCTCGGACCATTGCCAGGGGCCGTCGAACGACCAGCCGCGCTCGGTGCGCACCCACTTGCCGCCGCTCACGTACGGCGCGAAGTCTTTGCCGGTCTCGCGCCCGTTCGGGTGCCAGAGCTTTCCGTACGGCGAGACGAGAATCCACTCGCCGTGGCGGCGCAGCTCCTCGCGGAGGTCTCGCTTGGGCGGAGGCGGAGGAGGCGGCGGCGTCGCGCACGCGGTGAGCACCAACCAGAGCAGCGCGCGTCGCATCGGGCGCACATTCTGCCCTTGCTTTGGGCACCGCCGGGTTGAAATAACAGAGCCATGTCGAACGACTCATTGGCAGACCGCGGCAAAGAGCTCGAAGAGGCCTTCTTCCGGCAGATGAACCAGAAGCTCACCGACAAGCTCCAGGCCGAGAACAAGAAGAAGCTCGACAAAGACGCCATCAGCAAGTTGACCGGCATCACCTCCGACGAGCTCCTCGAGCGGCTGCTCTCGATGAAGCTCGGCGCCTCGACGGTCGCCGCGTTCGGCCTGTTGCCGGTCGTCGAGGTCGCCTGGGCCGACGGCCGCATCGACGACAAAGAGAAGCGCGCCGTGCTCGACGCCAGCAAGCAGGCGGGTCTCACCGGCACCGCCGCCGAGATCGTCGAGGCGTGGCTGAAAGACCGCCCCGCGAAGTCCGTCTTCGAGACGTGGAAAGAGTACATCGGCGCCGTCGCCGCGAAGCTCGGCCCCGACGAGAAGGCCCTGATGAAGAACGAGATGCTCGGCCGCGCGAAGGCCGTCGCCGAAGCGTCGGGCGGCTTCCTCGGTCTCGGCAACCACATCTCGAAGGAAGAGCAGGCCGTGCTCGACAAGATCGCAAAGGCGTTCGCGTAACCCCCGAGCGTGCTCAGCCCCGTCTGGAAGGTGGTGCTGTGCGCCGCCCAGCTCAAGCTGGCGACCGTCGGCTTCAGCCACGTCGGCTTGAGTGACGCCCAGGCCAGCTTCTACGCCGAGCACTTCTCGGTGCAGCTCCAGCGCGCAGGCGACGACGTTCGCGTCACCACCCCGAAGGACCTCGAGACGGTGCTCGGCGTCGAGAAGCAGAAGCAGCTGCTCGGGTGCGCCGACGAGTCCTCGAGCTGCATGGCCGAGATCGCCAACGCGCTCGGGGCCGCCGGCCTGGTCACCGGGCAGATCGCGAAGGTCGGCCAGAGCTACCAGCTCAACGTCAAGATCCTCGCGCCCGAGGGCACGAAGGCGCTCTTCCTCTACAGCTCGAAGCTCCTCAAGAGCGAAGAAGAGCTCGTCGAAGAGCTCAACGCCGTCGCGCTGCAGGCGGTCACGAGCCTGCGCGAGCAGGCGCCCGTCGTCGAGGCGCCTCAGGGGGCCCAAGGCTCCGCGCCGCCCCCCAGGGCCCGCTCGAAGCTCAAGCTGATTCCCGCGGCCGCGGGCGGGCTCGCCTTCGCGGTCGGCGTCGTCGCCCTCATTCAGTCTGGCGCCCAGTACGCGAAGCTGAGCAACGCCGCCGGGTGGGGCTCGCTGAGCGCCGCCGAGGCGCTCACGGTGCGCAACAGCGGCAGAGAATCCCTGGCCGTCGGGCTCACCCTGGCGATCGCCGGCGCGGTCATCGTCGTCGCGAGTGTGCTCTGGTACCTGCTGACATGAGGCGCCTCCTCACAGCGCTCGCGCTGCTCTCGGTCGCCGGCTGCTCGTGCTTCGACGAGAAGTACCGCGAGTACTGCGACGCCACGCAGCGGTGCGGCGTCGCCGCCTCGCCCGTCTCGGTGGTCCGCTTCGACCCGCCCTTGCAGGATCCGCTCGACGCGCTGAGCTGTACGCCCTTCACCCTCGAGCTCCGGCTCGCCGACGGCGGGGTGCCCGCTGTCTTTCCACCCACCGAGGTCGGCTTCACGATGACGCCGGCCGACGCCTTCAACCTCTTCCAAGGGGACAGCTGCAACGGCGGCACCGTCACTGCGGTGACTGCGGTTCAGCCCAAGGTGCAGCTGTCGCTCGTGCCTCGTCGGTTCGGGCGCGTCGAGCTCCGGGCTGACCCAATCGCGCTCGAGCCCGATGGTGACACTGCCAGCCTCGAGGCTCGCGCGTTCTTCGAATGGAGCCCGGCCGGCTACTTCGTACCTGCGGGCGACTGTACGAACGTCTCCGCCAAGCTGCAGGCGATCGGCGCCAACGGTGACACCCGCCCAGTGCCCGCCGCCACCGACACGTTCCTCACCGTGACCTTGAGCGGAGGCTTCACGGGGCGGGACGTCGACGGCGGCTGTTCGACGGCGCCGGCGGTGAGGTTTCGCGCGGGCGAAGCCACCGCGACCGTGCTCCTCGGTGTGCCCACCGCCAGCATGACGGGGCGGCTCGAATTCGCGACCCAGCCGGGCTCGGTCACGCAGGTGGCGGCGGCCCGGCTCGACAGCTCGTGTTCGCCGCCGAGCGCCGTGTGTGGGGGCGTGGCCTGCTGCGCCGGGAGCTCGTGCGGCGCTGGCAGAGGCGTCTGCGCCGTGCCCACGGGGTCGGTGTGCCTCAACAGTACCGACTGCGAGACGGTGACCTGCGGCGGCACGGGCACCTGCCAGTAGTCGTTGGCTGTTGACCCCCTGTGGCCCGGGCGCTACGCCCAGAGGCTCAGATGGCTGAGAACAACGACGACAACGGCAACGCTCCGCCCCCGGCTCCACCGCCTCCCAAGAGCCCTCCGCCGCGCCCCTCGGCGCCGCCGCCGGGCGGCCCGGGCGGCATCGGCAACCTGCTGCCGATTCCGATTCACGACGAGATGCGCAAGTCGTACCTCGACTACTCGATGAGCGTCATCATCGGGCGCGCGCTGCCCGATGTTCGCGACGGCCTGAAGCCCGTGCACCGCCGGGTGCTGTACGCGATGCACGAGCAGTCGAACACGTTCAACCGCCCGTACAAGAAGTCGGCCCGCATCGTCGGCGACGTCATCGGTAAGTACCACCCGCACGGCGATCAGTCGGTCTACGACACCATCGTGCGCATGGCCCAGGAGTGGAGCCTCCGCTACCTGCTCGTCGACGGCCAGGGCAACTTCGGCTCCGTCGACGGCGATGCCCCGGCCGCCATGCGCTACACCGAAGTGCGCATGCAGCGGCTCACCGACGAGCTGCTGGCCGATCTCGACAAAGAGACGGTCGACATGCAGGACAACTACGACGGCCAAGAGAAGGAGCCGACGGTCATGCCGTCGCGCTTCCCGAACCTGCTCGTCAACGGCGCCGAAGGCATCGCGGTCGGCATGGCGACGAAGATTCCGCCGCACAACATGACCGAGGTCGTGAACGCGACCATTCACCTGGTCGACAACCCGGCGGCGCCGATCGAAGACCTGATGAAGATCGTGACGGGCCCCGACTTCCCGACGGCCGGGTTCATTCTCGGCACCGAGGGCATTCGCAGCGCCTACCGCGAGGGCCGCGGCCACATCACGATGCGCGCGCGGCACGTCATCGAGGTCGAGAAGAAGACCGAGCGCGAGCGCATCGTCTTCACCGAGCTGCCGTATCAGGTGAACAAGGCCCGCCTCGCCGAGCGCATCGGCGAGCTGATGGCCGAGAAGAAGCTCGAGGGCATCAGCGACATTCGCGACGAGAGCAACCGCGAGGGCATGCGGCTGGTCATCGAGCTCAAGCGCGACGCCATCACGCAGGTGGTGCTGAACAACCTGTTCGAGAACACCGCGCTGCAGTCGACGTTCGGCATCATGATGCTCGCGATCGTCGACGGGCAGCCGAAGGTGATGAACCTGAAAGAGATCCTCGAACGGTTCATTCTGCACCGGCGAGAGGTCGTCACGCGGCGCAGCCGCTTCGAGCTGAGGAAGGCGAGAGAGCGCCTCCACATCGTCGAAGGCCTGATGGTGGCGCAGGACATCATCGACCACGTCATCACCATCATCCGCCGGTCGAAGGACACCGACGAGGCGAAGTGGGGCCTCATGAACGTGCTGTCGCCGGCGCTGTACCAGAACCCGGCGTTCAAAGACCTGCCGAAGCTCGACCTCGCGAAGGCGAAGGCCCAGATGGAGGCCCTGGTCATTCGCGCGAAGAAAGACGTGCCGTCGCTCGCGAAGCTGAGCCACGACTACGTGGCGGGCGGCTTCTCGGAAGAGCAGGCGAAGAGCATTCTCGACATGCGGCTGTCGAAGCTGACCGGCCTCGAGCGCGAGGAGCTCTTCAAAGAGTTCATCGACCTGCTCAAGAACATCGTGCGGCTCGAAGACATCTTGCAGAACGAGACGACGCTGCTCGGCGTCATCAAGGCCGAGCTGAAAGAGATCCTCGAGAAGTTCGGCGACGCCCGCCGCACCGAGATCACGGGCGCGGCCGCCGACATCAGCACCGAAGACCTCATCGCCGACGAGGCGATGGTGGTGACGCTCTCGCATGCAGGCTACGTGAAGCGCAGCGCGCTGACCGAGTACCGCGCGCAGAAGCGCGGGGGCCGCGGCAAGACCGGAGCGACCACGAAAGAAGACGACTTCGTGTCCGACGTGTTCGTCGCGAGCACGCACGCGTACCTCTTGCCGATCACCTCGCGCGGCAAGCTGTACTGGCTCAAGGTGCACGAGATCCCCGCGGCGTCGCGCACGGCGCGCGGCAAGCCGATCATCAACCTCGTGCAGTTCCAGGAGGGCGAGAAGCTCGCGCAGGTCGTCTCGACGCGCGACTTCCCCGAGAACAAGTTCGTGCTGTTCGTCACGCGCCGCGGCGTGGTGAAGCGCACCGACCTGTCGGCGTTCTCGAACGTGCGCGCGAACGGCATCGCGGCCATCGGCGTCGAAGACGGCGACGTCGTCGTCTCGGTGCAGATCACCGACGGCACGAAAGACGTGCTCATCTCGACGGCGTCGGGCATGTCGATTCGGTTCCCCGAAGAAGAGGTGCGCTCGATGGGCCGCGCCGCCTACGGCGTGAAGGGCATCACCCTCGACGAGGGCGACGAAGTGGTGAGCGCCGAGCTCGTCGAGAAGGCCACGACGATTCTCACCGTCACCGAGAACGGCTACGGCAAGCGCACCCAGGAAGACGAGTACCGGGTGCAGGGTCGCGGCGGCAAGGGCGTCATCGACATCAAGACGACCGATCGCAACGGCCGGGTCGTGGGCGCGGTGCAGGTGAGAGACGAAGACCAGGTCATGATCGTCACCAACGGCGGCATGTTGATCCGCATGAAGGTGAAAGAGATCTCGGTCATCGGCCGCAACACGCAGGGCGTGCGCCTCATCTCGCTCGAGGCCGCCAACGAGAAGGTCGTCGGCATCTCGCGTCTGCCCGAAGCAGCGGGCGCCGACGAAGAGACGCCCGAGGGCGGCGCTGCGCCTCCTGCCGAAGGAGGCGCCCCGCCGGCCCCTCCCGCGCCCGAGACTCCGCCCGCGAGCTGAGCGCCGGAGTAAGGTGGCTTCCGTCATGGGGGAGCACAGCGCGATCACCCAGCTGAACCTGGCGTCGGCGCGCCTCGCCCTGGCGAGGTTGCCCGCGGCGCCGATCGGCGAGGCGCTGCGCTGCGCGTGCAAGATCAGCTCGCAGGCGCTCGAGGCTCCGCGCGTGGGCGTGTGGCTCTTCGAGCCCGAGCTCGATCAGCTCCGCTGCGTCTCGCTGTACACGCCCGACAACCAGCCGCTGCCGAAGCCGCTGCGCATCTCGGACATCCCCATCTACTCGGCGGCGATTCGCGAGCAGCGCTTCGTCGCGACCCCCGACGCGCAGAACGACCCGCTGACGCGCGACGTGATGGGCTACGTCACGACCTACGCCGTGCACTCGATGCTCGACGCGGCGATCTACCGCGCGGGCGAGGTCGTCGGCATCGTGTGTCACGAGCGGCCCGGGCCGGCGCGCGAGTTCAAAGAGAGCGAGCGCGAGTTCGCGGCGACCGTGGCCGACATCGTCGCGTACCTGCTCGAGTCCGACCGGCGCATCGCGCTCGAGCGGCAGCTGCACGCGCTCGAGGTGAAGCTGAAAGACGCTCAGCGCATCGAGGCCGTCTCGCGGTTCGCGGCGGGCATCGCGCACGATCTGGGCAACCTGCTCACGGTGGTGACGACGGGCCTCGAGGTGCTCGAGCGGCAGGGCAAGGGCGGCGAGGTGCTGCAGATGATCCGCGAGGCCACCGCGCACGGCTCGGCGCTGACGCGGCAGCTCTCGCACCTCACGCGCGGCGGCAAGAGCGACAAGAACCGCCAGCTGCTGCGCGGCCGAGACCTCAAAAACACCTGGAGCTCGCTGCTCGGCTCGATGATCAAGGCGCCGTGGCAGGTGACCCTCGACGTCGACCCCGAGGTTCAGGTGTGGGCCGACGCCGTGCAGCTCGAGCAGGTGCTCTTGAACCTCGTCTTCAACGCGCGCGACGCGATGAAGGGTGGGGGGCCGATTCTCGTGCGCCTGCGCAAGCACGACGCACAGCTCGCGCGCGTCGAGGTCGTCGACACCGGAGTCGGCATTCCTCCCGAGCACATGGCCGACGTGTTCGCGCCGTACTTCACGACGAAGGGCGAGCAGGGCACGGGGCTGGGGCTGTCGACGGTGCAGTTTCTGGCGCACGAGCACGGCGGCCGCGTCGACCTGAGCAGCGCTCCCGGCGACGGCACGACGGTGACGGTCTACTGGCCGGTGGCGGCGCCGGGGCCCGCGGTCACGCCTGCCTAGCCCGCTCGGGCTTCGGCGGGTCGGGCACAAGACGCCCTCTACGCGCTGGCGCGCTACGCCCGCCTACGCCCTACGCTCTCGTGGCGCGGCCGGCGAGCACCCCGGCGGTGACGGCAGATGCGCAGCCCACGAGCAGCGCCGAGAGCACGGCGACGCCGATCGCGATGACGTCGCGGTACTCGCCGCCGACGAAGCGCATGGCGAGCCAGAAGCCGACCCGGAAGGCGGCGTAGCCCCCGAGCGCGCCGAACAGGAGCGAGAGCAGAAACACGCGAAGGCCGACGGGCATGACGGCGTGCAGCGTAGCGCGAACGCCGAGAAAGACCCCAGCGCGCCCCCAGCGCCACACCGAGCCCCAGGCCCCGCCCATGGCCCAGCCGCTCGCCGGTTCCCTTCCCCGCATCTTGCGGGCGGCGAAAAACTCGCGCGCGCGCGCCGCTCATACAGACTGCGACGTGCATGCTCTGCGACGTAGCCCTCTTCGGCGAACTGAAGCTCCCAGACCCCTGCATCGACGCGTTCCTCTGCGCCCAGGCGCGCGAGGCCGTGCTGCCCGGCTTCCCGCTCGGCGCGCTCGACCCGCTGCCGCGCAGCGCCGAGGCCGTGCTGGAAGAGCTGCGCAGCTGGCCGCTGTTGCCGCCCGAGTACCTGCGCCTCGACTTCGAGTCGGGCCGGCTCGAGGTGCGCGGGCTGGTCTCGCGTGACACCTTCCTCTCGGTCGCGCCCGGGCTGGTGAGCCTCTACCGCACGGCGGCCCCTCACGGCGCTGGAGGCACGCTGCTGATGGTGGGGCTCTCGGCGCTGGTGTTCGGCTACTCGACCCGCTGCGCGTACGGCCGCAGCGCGGTGCGCACGCTGAGCGCCGAGGCCGTGAGGTCGCTGCGCGACTCGCCCGCGGTCGGCACGCTCAAAGAGCAGGCCCGCTCGCCCCTCGAGGCGATGCTGGGCGAAGGTGCAGGCGCGCCCTTCACGGGGATGTGAAGTAAACCCCGTCGTCGCCTGAACGCCGCCCTCGAGCTCATCTCGGTCACGAAGGACTTCGGCCCGCTGCGAGCGGTGCACGAGGTCAGCTTCACGCTCGAGCCCGGCGCGCTGGTGGGGCTGCTCGGCCGCAACGGGGCAGGCAAGTCGACGACGCTGAAGATGATCGCCGGCCTGCTCACCCCGACGAGCGGCCGCATCGAGGTGCTCGGGCGCGACGTGGTGAAGCACCCGCTCGAGACGAAGCGCGACGTCGGCGCGATGCCCGAAGAGATGGCGCTGCTCGACATGCTCTCGGGCCCTCAGTACCTGCGCTTCGTCGCCCGCATGTACGGGCTCGACACGAAGGTCGCCGACGCGCGGGCCGCCGAGCTGATGGACAGGCTCGAGCTCCAGCCCCCGAAGGGCACGGTCATCGCCGACTACAGCTTCGGCATGAAGAAGAAGATCGCGCTGTCGGCGGCGCTGATTCACTCACCGAAGCTCGTGGTGCTCGACGAGCCGTTCGAGGGCATCGACACCGTGACGTCGCGCACCATCAAAGACCTCATCGCCCTCTTGCAGTCGCGCGGAGTGACCGTGGTGCTGACCACGCACGTGCTCGAAATCGTCGAGGCCCTGTGCCCGCGCGTCGCCATCATCGAGAAGGGCCGCCTGGTCGGCTTCGGCCCCCTCGACGAGGTGAAGCGCACGCACGCGACGCTCGAGGGCCTGTTCCTCGAGCTCGTCGGCGGGCACAAGAAGGGCGAGCTCTCGTGGCTCTGAACACGCACTCCCACGGCGGGCGCGCATGGCGCTGAGGGCCCTCGTCGCCGCTCACGCCCAGAGCGCGTGGAACCGCAGCACCCGCCAGCTCACGCGCGCCGGCCGCAACTTCGCGCTCGCGTTCATCGTCACCGTGTGGCTCATCGGCGCCGGCGGCTTCGGCTCGGGCATGATGGCGCTCGGCTGGGTCTCGACGCGCGAGGGCGGCGGCGAGGGCGTGCTCTTCGCCGGCGCCGCGCTCTTCGTGCTCACGTGGGGGCTCGGCGTCGTGTTCGGCCTCACCGGCTCGGGCCGGCTGCTCGAGGTCGGGCAGCTGCGCTCCTACCCGGTGCGGCCGCTCACCGTGCTGTTCGCCGAGCTCGCGGCGCGCCTCGCCGAGCCGCTCACCCTCGGAGCGACGGTCGGGCTCTTCGCCTTTCACCTCGGCCTGGCAGCCGGCCGGCCCGAGCTCGCGCCGCGCCTCGTCGTGCTGTTCCCCATCAACGTCTTCGTGCTGGTGGGTAGCCAGCTCGTGCTCGGCGAGCTGCTCGCCGCCGTCGCGCGCCGCGCCCGCATCGCGCTCGTGCTCGTCTTCGTGATGGGCATGGGGTTCTCGCCGCGCGTCATCGCCTGGCTCGAGAGCACGCCCGGCGCGTCGAGCCGGCTCGAGCGCTTCCTCGAGCTCGCGCAGCTCTTGCCCACGACGCGCCTGCTCGCTGCTCCCGAGAGCGGCCTCGACGCCGTGCTCCGTCTGCTCGAGGGGCTCGTCGGGCCGCTGGTCATTGCCGCCGCCGGCGCGTGGGTGATGTCGCGCGAGCAGACGGCGCACGCCTCGGTGGCGACCGAGCGCGAGACCGGCCTGTGGACGTTCGGCGACCCGCTCGCCGGTGTCGCGCGGCTGCACCTCGCGACGCTCTTTCGCACGCCCGTCGGTCGCTACAGCCTCATCGCCCCGCTCTTCGCGATGGTGATGGTGCCGTGGATCGCGCAGCTTTCTTTGGGAGTGCAGCGCACCTCGCTCGCCGTCTTCATGTACGCAGCGCTCGGCACCGTGCAGTTCCACTTCAATATGTTCGGGTTCGACGGCCCCTCGGTCGGCGAGCTGTTCCGGCTGCCGGTCACCTCGCGGGCCCTGGTGCTCGGCAAGCACGTCGCCACGCTCACCCTCGCGCTCTTCGAGGGCGCGGTGCTCACCGTGTTCCTCGCCGCCGTCCGCGACGAGGCCGCCTCCGAGTGCGTCGCGGGGCTGTGCGTCTTCCTCGCCGTCAACCTCGTCATGGCGACCGTCGGCCGCTTCATCTCGGTGGTCTGGCCTCGCACCCTGCCGCGCAGCGGCATGCGGGGGTCGGCGCCTCCGCTGCCGGTGGTGCTCGTGAACCTCTTCGGCACGCTCGGCATCACCGGAGCCCTCGGCAGCACGCACTGGCTCGTGCTGCGGTTCGCGCCGGGCCTGCTCGTGCCGTGGGGGCTCGCGGTGCTGGCCCTCGCGGCCGGCGTGTTCTGGTTGACGCTCGACCCGGGCGCCCGCTTCCTCGAAGCCCGGCGCGAGCACGTGCTCCTGGCGATGCGCTAGCGCTGCGCCGCCGCCGGGCTAGGCTTGCCGGAAAGTGAGTCAAGGCCAGGGCCTCCGCATTCTCGTGCTCGACCCCGACCCGACGTCGGGCCAGCAGGTCGCCATGACGCTCGACGCAGCCGGCCTCGACCCGCAGGCGTGCGCGTTCGAGGGTCGCGCGCTGATCGAGGCGCTCAGGGCGTTCAACCCGCAGCTGTTGTGGGTGCGCGCCGAGCTCGGCAGCGACGCGCTCGGCCGCCTGCTCGCGACGCTCGAGCGCCAGCCGCAGTTCGCGCAGGTGCCCATCGTGCTCATGTGCCAGGACGTTCGCGAGGCCGCGTTCGTGCGCCACATGAAGACCGGCGTCGTCGAGCTGTTGCAGCTGCCGTTCTCGCCCCGGCTGCACGTCGCCCGCCTGCGGCTGTTGCCGCGCGAGCTGCCCGAGCGCCGCGGGGTGCTCCGCGCGAGCGGCACGGGCAGAGACCTGCAGGGGCTGCTCGAGCACCTGATTCGCGCGCACCGCACCGGCACGCTCTCGGTGAACGAGGGAGCGCCCAACGAGGGCCGCGCCTTCTTCGTGAAGGGCGTGCTGCAGAGCGCCTGGTACTCGGGGCAGCAGGGCCCCGCGGCGCTCGCGGCGATGGGCGCGTTTCAGCAGGGCAGCTGGCAGTTCAGCGAAGGCGCCGACGGAGCCGGCGGCCTCTTCGAGTGGGACGCGCTCTCGAGCGAGCAGGACGAGCCGATTCTCGAGGGGCTGCAGCCCGCTGCGGCTCCGTCTCCTCCGCGCGCGCCGCCGCCGTCGGCGCCTCTTCCTCCTCTGCCGCCTCCTCAGCCGGTGCACGAGGTGGCGCGCCCGACCGCGCCGCCCCCGACCGGCTACGCGCAGCTGGCCGCGGGCTCGGCGGGCCTCGCGCCGGGGGCGCCGACCGTCGACGCCGGCGCCGACAACTCGGACACCACGGTGCTCTTCGTCGACGACGACCCCGCGCTGTGCAAGCTCTTCCACGCGTACTTCACGAAGAAGGGCTACCCGGTCGACACCGCCGCCGACGGCGTCGAGGCGATGCAGAAGCTCTTGCAGCGGCCGTTCGAGATCGTGATCGCCGACCTCAACATGCCGCGGCTCGACGGCTGGGGGCTCTTGCGCGTGGTGCGAGAAGACGCGCGCACGCTCGAGACTCCGATCGCGCTGTTCAGCTGCCACGACGACTACCGCGAGTCGCTGCGCGCGGTGCACGCGGGCGCCCAGGCGTACTACCCGAAGTCGCTGCGCATGAACGCGCTCGAGCTGCAGGTGCGCGAGCTGCTCGAGCCGCGGCGCCGCTTCGAGCGCCTCGCCGGCGGCGGCGCGAGCGTCACCGTCAACCTCTCGAGCCTGGGGGCCCAGTGGGTGCTGCGCACCATCGCGCGGCTGCGCATCACCGGCCGGCTCGACGCGACCGACGCCTGGGCGACCTTCCGCCTGTACTTCACGTCGGGCCAGCTCACGCACGCCATCGCCCGCGTCGAGAACCAGACGCTCGACCCGCAGGCCTCGCTCGTGACCTTCCTCACCGGGCGCGGCATCGAGGGCAGCCTCGCGTTCGGAGGCGAGTCGCTGCCGTCGTCGTTCGGAGGCCAGGGCACCGAAGACCTGCTCGCGTACATGACCGCGCACCTCAACGAGGTGAAGAAGCGCGCGCGCGACCAGGCCCAGGCCGGAGCCAAGGCCCTCGACGTGAACCCCGAGCTGTACCAGCTGTACGCGTCGGTCGGCCCGCCGCAGTACCGGCCCATCGCGCAGCTGCTCTGCGAGGTGAAGCTGTTGCCGCGCGACGTGATGGCGCGGCTCAACTGCTCGCCGCAAGAGATCGCCGCCGTCGTGAACGACCTCATCTTGCGCGGCGTCGCCATTCTGCGGGCCTGAAGGTCCGGCCGAAGCGCAGCCTCGCTCAGAAGTGCACGCCGAACTGCACCGTGCCGACGTGCCGCATGTACACGAAGTTATTCTTCGGCAGCCGCCCGTAATAGAAGCCGTAGCGCGCTTCGAGCTCCATGTGGTCGCCGAGCGGCCGCACGAGCTTCAGCACGCCCGAGCTCAGGTTCTCGCCGGTCTCGTCGAGCGTGAGAATGCGGTCGTCGATGAAGATGCCCGACGGGTAGTCGTTGAAGCGCAGGTTCACGTCGAGCATCACCATCAGCTTCCAGAACAGCGGCGCTCCGAACACGAGCCCGACGCGGTGCTGCCTGAGGCTCCAGCCGTAGCTGTTGCTCTGCGAGTCCATGTAGCCGTAGCTCAGCGAGAACACGACCGGGCCCCGGTACCAGTACGCGAGGCTCGCCAGCGCGAAGAAGTCTTTGCGCACGACCGGCTCCGGCGGGTTCATCAGCGCCGGGTCTTCGATCGTCATGCTGTTGAACGTGCGGTACGAGACGTTGCCCAGCAGGTTCAGCGCGTGGCGCTTGTTGAAGCGGTAGCGCGCCGCGAGCCCGCCCTCGGGAGCCCAGAAGCTCGACCCGAAGCCCGCCCAGAAGATGAAGCGATGCGCCGCGCCCCAGACGCGGAAGTCGAGCGCCGTGTCGGGCACGTACTGAATGTTCACCTCGGCCTGCAGGTCCGAGTAGTCGCGGCCCGCGCCGCGGCGGTCTCTGGCGCGCCCGCTCAGGCCGAACCCGAAGCTGCGCCCTGCCCACACCACGCCGTCGAGCTGCAGCGTCTGAATGACGGTGTCCTCGCTCGACAGCAAGAGGAACTTGCGGCCGCCGACGTCGTACGAGCCGCTCAGCGTCGCTCGCTCGCCTTGCAGCGCGCCAGCGAGGTTCGCCACGCCCTGAAACACGAGGTCGATCGGAGTGCTGGTGCCCGCCGACACGAAGTCGCGGCGCGGGTTCGAGTCGAGCCCCGTCGAGAGGGTGCCGCGCGCACGGCCGCTCACCTCCACCGCGTAGGCCGGGGCGGCGAGCACGGCTACCACGCAGACGAGACGCGCGCGCATCGATCGAGCGCGCGCACCATACACGCTTCGTCAGCAGCGGCGAACGCCCGCTACTTCAGCTGGGCGGCCTTCTTCTCGAGCTGAACGGCGCGAGCCTTCAGCTCGTCAGCCAGACCCTTGAGCTTGTTGCGCTGAATCTCGAGGTCCTCGAGGTCGTCATCGTCGTCACCACCGCCGGCGATGCGGCCACCGGGAGTCGGCCGCGAGTCGGCGCCACTGACGTTCCGCTGCACGGGCGAGCTGAACCCCTTCGGGACGTCCGTCGGCGCCGTGTTCCGCGTGCCGCCCGCTCCGCCCAGGCTGCCCGGAGGCGTGTTCTGAACGCCCGTCTGGGCGCTGCTGTCGAAGTTCGAGGCCTGAGGCGGCGCGGCGGTCTTGTCTGCCGAGGGGCCCACGCCGCCGAAGCCACCCGGAGCCGCCTCACCCGCCGAGTACCGCGGCGTGTTCGGCGGGGGGCTCGCAGCCTCGGGCCCGCGAACGTCGCTCTGCTGCGCGGCCTCGGTCGTCGTGCGCGTCACCCGCAGGCGGCGGTCGCTCTCGTCGAACAGCGCCTCGTCACCGAGGAACTGGCGAACGCGGTTGTCGAGGTCGCGCTCGGACTTCGCCTCGGCGATGCGCTTCTCGACCTCTTGCAGCTGCTTGCGGACCTTGTCCTCGTTGTCTTTCACGAGGTCGGCCTGCTCGAGCAGGTCTTCGGGGTCGTCGCTCGGCTTCACCGCCTCGAGCGCCGGCAGCTTCGCGGCGGGCAGCATCGCGCGCACCTGGTCGCGCTCGGTGCGCAGGCGGCGCATCTTCTCGATGAGCGACCTGCGCGCCGCCCGGTCGGTCTGCCGGTCGAAGTCGGAGCGCAGCCGGTTGAGCTCGTTCGAGAGCTCCGACAAGAGCGCGAGGTTCGCCGACTCGAGGCCGGCCTCCTGCGTCGACAGGCTCGATGCCGTCGAGGTCAGCGACGTCGAGAGCTCCTGGCTGCGCTTGAGCGCCTCGTCGAGCTCGCTGCCGGGCAGCAGCTTGCCCTTCTGCTTCGCCTTCAGCTCTTCGATGCGCGCCGCCAGCTTGTTGAGCTCACCCTGCGCCTGAAGCTGCGACGCCCGCGTGCCGTTTACGCCCGCCCGCGCGGCCTGCGCGTTCGCGCGCAGCGCCTCGAGCTGGGTCGCGCTGAGCGCCGGGGGCGCCCAGAGGGCCAGCAGCACGAACAGGGTGGGCAGAATGCGCTTCATCGGACGGGTTACCGGTGAGCAACCCAGGTGCCAGAGCCCTTAGCAGAAAGGCGAACAGATCCGCAGGGGTGGGGTGGGTGTAAGCGGCGACTCACCCGCAAAACCCCTCGGGATCTCAGTTTTTCGTGGTGAGTTTTGACGTGAAGGCGGGCAGGTCGTCGAAGGCCTCTGAATCGTCGTCGTCCGACAGGCGCACCACGATCAGCCGCTCTGCTGGCACGATGATCAGCCGCTGCCCCTTCTTCGCCGGCGCCTCGATGCTCTTGAGCGACCCTTGCGCCGTTCGCTTCAGCGCCCCCAGCCGCGTGAGCTCAGCGAAGAACGCGTCTTTGTCGGCGATGACGACGAGGCGGCTCCACAGCTCTTCGCGCGGCAGCGGCGTGCCTTCGATCGCCTTCACCGCGCGCGCCCAGTCTGCGTTCTTCAGGTTGCGGCTCGTGCCGGCCTGCACCTCGAACACCACCTTCTCCCAGTTGAGCGACCAGCCGTGGCCGAGCTCGGCGGGCTGCTCGAGGAAGTCGAGCGTCACGAGCGGCTTGCCGCGCCAGCTCCCCCGGTCGAGCACGAGCTGGCCGACCTTCGCGAGGTCGAGCGGGTGCAGCTGCAGGCCGTTCATGCCGAGCGGGTTCTGCGCGCGGTCGCGGGTCCAGTACACGTCTCGTATGCCGAGCGGCGCGAACAGCTTCTCTTTCAGGTAGTCGTCGGCCTTCATGCCGCTCGCCTTCTCGACGAGCCCGGCGAGCAGCGCGAGCGCCTTGTCGTTGTACGCCGCCCGCGCCCCCGGCTCGGTCTCGAGGTCGGCCGCGAGGGCGAAGCGAACGAGGTCGGACACGCGCGCGAGGTCGGCCCCGTCGCTCTGAATGCCCGTGGTGTGCGTGAGCAGGTGGCGCACGGTGAGGCGCTCCTTGAGCCCCTGCTTCAGCTCGGGGAAGAAGTGCCACAGTGGCTCGTCGAGCGACTCGAGCTTCTTGCCGTCGAGCAGGAAGCCGATGGCGAGCGCGAGCACGGCCGGGGTGGCGCCCATCGCGTCGATGGGGCGGCTCCAGTGACCGAAGTACCAGTCGCCGACGAGCTTGCCGTCTTTCAGCACCACGAGCCCGGTCGTGCGCGTCTTGTCGGCGCGCTGCACCAGCGCCTGCAGCCCCGCCGAGTCGACGCCTGCGTCTTGAGGAGTCGCCCGGACCAGCCCCCCGCCGACGTCCATCGCCTTGGCGTGAGCCTCGCCGCGAGGCTTGATGCGCGGGGGCAGCGCGGCCCAGCGCGCGTCTTTCTGCAGGGGAATGAGGTCGGGGTCCTTCAGCCACGCGACCGCGGTGAAGCCGTTGTCGATCGCGGTGTGAAGCCACTCGAACGCGTTGTCGATCTGCCCGAGCTGCGCCGCGTCGGTCGCGATGCGCACGGCGGTGGCCGGCAGCGGCTCGAGCCCGTACGCCTGCGTGTAGAGCGCGTAGCTCTGCGAGTACTGCTTTGCTTCGTGGGCGCGCTCGGCGCGCTCTTTCAATTCGGCGGCCTGCTGCTCGGGAGTCGGGGTGCGTGACGTGGTGGCCGCGGTCTCGTGAACGCACGAGGCGAGGAGCAGCGCGGCGAAAGCATGGCGCATGTTGGTTGCACCATAATCCGCGCGGGACGATTCCTGCGGTCAGATGAGCCGGTAGCGCGCCATGAGCTTCGCGGGCGGCGGCCGCGGCCGCTCGCGCCAGCGCACCTTCCACCCGATGCGGGCTAGCGCGTCGACGCGCGACGCGAGGCTCAAGCGCCTTCGTCGGGCTTCTCGCCCTTCTGAATGAACCCGTACTTCTCGAGCTTGTAATAGAGGGCCGACGTCTTGATGCCGAGCAGCCGCGCCGTCTCGGTCTTCACCTTGTTCGCCTTCTCGTACGCGCGCTCGATCAGCTGCCGCTCGAGGTCTTCGAGAATGTCGGGCAGCGGCCGGTCGCCGTGCGGAATCGGCAGCGCGCCCTTCTCGTGCGCCGCACGCGCCTGCGGGCCGTGCAGAAACGCGGGCAGGTCTTTCTCGAGCAGCTCGATGCCCTCGGCGAACACCAGCGACTGCTCGACCGCGTTCTCGAGCTCGCGCACGTTGCCCGGCCAGGCGTAGCGGCACAGCGCGGCGATCGCCTCGCTCGCCACCGTCTTCACCTTCGCGTTGATGCGCGGAGCGTGCTTCGCAACGAAGTGCCGCGCCAGCGGGCCGATGTCTTCGGGGCGCTCGCGCAGCGCCGGCAGGTTCAGCGGCACGATGTGCAGCCGGTAGTAGAGGTCTTCGCGGAAGCGGCCGGCGGCGACCTCGGCCTTCAGGTCGCGGTGCGTCGCCGACACCACGCGCACGTCGACCTTCAGCGTCTCTTCGCCGCCGACGCGCTGAATCTCGCGCTCCTGCAGCACGCGCAAGAGCTTCGTCTGTACCGCGGGCGAGATCTCGCCGATCTCGTCGAGGAACAGCGTGCCTCCGTCGGCGAGCTCGAAGCGGCCGAGCTTGCGCTTCACGGCGCCGGTGAACGCCCCGCGCTCGTGGCCGAACAGCTCGCTCTCGAGCAGCGTCTCGGCGAGCGCCGCGCAGTGCGTGGTCACGAACGGGCCCGCGGCCCGCGGCGAGTGCTCGTGCACCATGCGCGCGACCAGCTCTTTGCCCGTGCCCGACTCACCGTGAATGATGATGACCGCGTCGCTCGCCGCCGCCTTCTTGACCTGCACGAGCAGCTTCTGAATGGGCTCGCTGTCGCCCACGATGGTGCTGCCCTTCAGCGCCACCGCGTCGCGCTGCAGCGCCTCGTTCTGCGCGGTGAGCTTCACCACCTCTTTGCGCGCCTTCGACAGCTCGAGCAGCCCCTCGACCTTCGCGCGCAGCTCCTCGGGCGGAAACGGCTTCGTGATGAAGTTCGCCGCGCCGGCCTGCATCGCCTGCACCGCCGTCTCGATGGTGCCGAACGCCGTCACGATCATGATGACGGCCTTGTCGTCCCACGAGCGCAGGTGCTTCACGACCTCGATGCCGTCCATGCCCTCCATCTTGAGGTCGGTGACGCAGACGTCGAACGGCGCCTTCTTGTAGGCGGCGACGGCGTCGACCCCGGTGCGGAACGCGTGCACGTCGTGCCCGTTCTTCTTCAGGGTGACCGCCATGCCTTCGCGCATGGTGTCGTTGTCGTCTACGATGAGAATTCGCGCCATCGCGGGCCGGGTCGTAGCACAGCCACTGCGGGTAAACGTGCCCTCTTCGATGCGCCGCTTCGCGACCGCCGCCGTGCTCGTGTTCGCCGGCGCCTGCCGCTGTCAGCCCGGCCTCGGCCACGTCGAGCTCGCAGACCTCGCCGCCGAGCCCTCGACCCTCGTGCTGCCCGCCGCGTGGGTCGGGCAGACCACGCGCGCGAGCGTCGAGATCATCAACCGCGGCGGGCCCTCCGACGAGGCGGCGGTCTCGCTCGACCTGCCGTTCGCGACCGTCACGAAGAGCGTCACGCTCGGGCGCGGCGAGTCCGAGCTCGTCGTCGTCGAGTTCGCGCCGCCGACCGCCGGCAGCCACACCGCGACGCTGCGGGTCGGCGACCTCGAGGTCGCGGTCGAAGGCCAGGGGCGGGTGCCTCCGCAGTGCCTTGCCCCCGCTGCCTGCCGCTCCGTGCGCTTCGACTTCGACCTCGGCGAGTGCGTGACGTCGGTGCTGCCCGACTCCACGGCGTGCGCGACGAGCTGCGTGAGCGGCACCTGCGCCGCCGGCACCTGCGTCGGCCAGCTCATCGCCTGCGACGACCACGACGCGTGCACCGTCGACCTCTGCGGTGAGGCCGACGGCTGCAGCCATGCCCCGACGCAGTGCCCGGCGCCGACGTCGCCGTGCAAGGTGACCGCCTGCGCTTCCGCCACCGGCTGCGGCTTCGAAGACCAGCTCGACGGCACGCTGTGTGGCCCTGACGACTGCACGAAGAGCGAGGTCGACATCTGCCTGCTCGGCCAGTGCGTGCGCCGCCCGCGGCCACCAGCCGGTCGCTGCTCGAACCGCTGGGTGGTGACGTCGCCTCCGCCGCGCACCGGCGTCGCCGGCGCCTACGACTTCGCGCGCGGCCACCTCGTCGTCTTCGGGGGCAGCGAGGGCGCCCCGCGCAACGACACCTGGGAGCTCTACGGCACGCACTGGGTGCAGCGGTTCCCGGCCACGTCGCCTCCCGCGCGCGCGTACCACGCGATGGCGTGGGACTCGGCGCGCCGCCGCATCGTGCTGTTCGGCGGCGAGCCCGGGGCGGGCCTGCTCGGCGACACGTGGGAGTGGGACGGCACGAACTGGCTCGAGCGCCAACCGCCGGTCTCGCCGCCCGCACGCAAGTTCCACGCGATGGCGTACGACCCCGTGCGCAAGCGCGTGCTGCTCTTCGGCGGTGTCGGCAGCAACATGCCCTTGTCGGACACCTGGGAGTGGAACGGGCTCACCTGGACGCAGCGCACGCCCGCCACCGTGCCTGCGGCCCGCTCGATTCCCGCGATGGCGTGGGACGAGGCGCGGCAGCGCGCGGTGCTCCACGGGGCGTACGTGTCGGGCAGCCCCGTGACGGCCTCGACCTGGGAGTGGGACGGCACGAACTGGGAGCAACGCGCCCCGCTGACGCAGCTGCCCATCCGCTACACCACCTCCACGATGGTCTACGACCCGGTGCGCGCGCGCACGGTGCTCTTCGCGACCGACACCGTCACGATGCCGCCGGCCGCAGACGTCTGGGAGTACGACGGCAGCACGTGGACCCTCGTGCCCCAGCCGCCGCCGTCGGCGCCGCCGCGCTACTTCCACGCGGCGATGTACGAACCCGCCCTGCAGCGCGTCGTCGTCTTCGGCGGCTCGTGGGGCGTCTACCGCGGCGACACCTGGAGCTGGAACGGCGCGGCGTGGGCCCAGGTCACGCCCCCGACGCCCGAGCAGCGGTACCAGCACGCCGCGGTGTACGACGCTGCGCGCCAGCGCGTCGTGCTCTTCGGCGGCTGGTTCACGAAACAGGTCGGCGACACCTGGGAGTGGGACGGCGCGACGTGGTCGCTCAAGGCGCCGGCCGCGGCTCCCTCGGCCCGCAGCGGGCACCAGATGGCCTACGACGCCGCGCGCCAGCGGGTCGTGCTCTTCGGCGGCGGCTTCGGCGATGGAGGCGTCGCCCGCGATACGTGGGAATACGACGGCACCACGTGGCAGGCCCGCACGCCGCTCCTCGCCCCGCCGGCGCGCGTCAGCGGCGCGATGGCCTACGACGCGAACCGCCAGCGCGTGACGCTGTTCGGCGGCTACGTGTGGAACGCCGATCACCTCGGCGACACCTGGGAGTGGGACGGCGCCGCGTGGGTCGACCGCACGCCCGACGCCGGGCAGCCCGCGCCCATCGCCCGCGGCGACCACTCGCTCGTCTACGACGCGAACCGCCAGCGCGTGCAGCTCTTCGGCGGCTACGACGGGTTGAGCGGCGTGCCGCGCGACGACGTCTGGGAGTGGGACGGCGCCGCCTGGGTCGAGCTCTCGCCCGCCGTGCGGCCGCCTGCGCGCAGCGCTCACTCGGCCGCGTACGACCTCGACCGCGGCCGCACGCTGCTCTTCGGCGGCTTCCCGGGCGCCGGCGGCCTCGCCGACACCTGGGAGTCCGACGGCCTCGAGTGGAGCCAGCGCATGCCGCTCGACTCGCCGCCCGGCGGCAGCGGCAACGCCCTCGCCTACGACGCCGCCCGCAAGCGCGCCGTGCTCATCAGCGGCGCCGACACCTGGCTGTTCTTGCCCTGAGACGCCATCGCGTGCGCCGCCACGTGCGTCGGCCGCTCGTCGGCCTGTGACGCCGTCGTCGCGATGCGCACCTCGACGCTCGCGTACGTCAGCGGCGGCACCGAGGCGGGGCTCGCCCTCGGTCTTTCGTTCGGCGCAGCATCGGAGGTCGAGCGAACCCCCTTGCGGTGAGGAGCCATGACCGCGCGCTCTTCAAGGGGCGTACCCGAGCCGCCCCGCTCGTTCTTTCGAGCGACTGTCGCTCGCGGCTGTGACCTGAGCGGCAATCGCCGTGAACGACCCGTTCACACCGGCGTATGGTGCCGGCGTGCTCACGGCGCTCTTCACGGCACTGCTGCTCTCGGTCGCTCCGGTCGCTCCGGTCGCGGCGAAGAAGCCGGTCACGACGAAGCTGCACGGCAAGACGCTGACCGACGACTGGGGCTGGCTGCGCAACAAGGGCACGCCCGACGTCGAAGCGCACCTCGCGGCCGAGAACGCGTACACCGCCGAGCGCACGAAGCACCTTCAGCCGCTCGAAGACCGGCTCTACCAGGAGCTCGTCGGCCGTATCCAGGAGACCGACGCCTCGGTGCCGTACCTGCACCACGGCTGGCTCTACTTCTCGCGCACCGAGGCCGGCAAAGAGCAGTCGATCTTCTGCCGCAAGCGCCCTGACGGCTCGGCCGAGACGGTGCTGCTCGACCTGAACGCGCTGCGGGGCGACGACGCGTTCGTCACGCTCGGCAGCATCGCCATCAGCCGCGACGGCGACCTCATGGCGTACACGCTCGACCGCACCGGCGGCGGCGACTGGGTGCTGTACCTCGAAGACCTGCGCACGCGCGCGCGCCTGCGCGACACCGCGACGAAGGTGCGCTCGGTCGTCTGGGCCGCCGACGGCAAGACGCTGTTCTACGTGACCGAAGACGCGGCCAAGCGCCCCTACCGTCTCTGGCGTCACCCGCTCGGCGGCAAGGCGGTGCTCGTCACCGAAGAGAGAGACGAGCGCTTCGACATCGCCGTCTCGCTCTCGAGCGACGAGACGCAGCTCATTCTCGATCTCGGCTCGGCCACCACTAACGAGGTGCGCGCGCTCGACGCCGCGAAGCCGACGGGCAAGTGGCAGACCGTGCTCGCCCGCAAGGCCGGCCGCGAGGGTGGCGCCGACCACGCGAACGGCGCCTTCTACCTCTCGCTGAACGACACCGGCCGTAACTTCCGCTTCGTGCGGCTCGACCCGGGTGGGAAGTACGCCGAGCTGATTCCCCACCGCGACGACGTCATGCTCGACGAGGTGCTGCTGTTCAGAGACTTCTACGTCGCGTTCGAGCGCACCGAGGCGTTGCCTCGCCTGCGCGTCGTCGACTGGGCCACGAACGGCTCGACCGCCGTCACGTTCGACGAGCCCGTGTTCAACGTCTGGTCCGACGTCAACGCCGAGTTCGACGCCTCGGTGTTCCGCTACGGCTACAGCTCGATGGTCACGCCCAGCTCGATCTACGAGCGCGACCTGAAGACCGGCAAGACCACGCTGCTCAAGCGCCAGCCCGTGCTCGGCGGCTACGACCCGGCCCGCTACACGGAAGAGCGCGTCTGGGTCGACGCCCCCGACGGCGCGCGTGTCCCCGTGTCGGTCGCGTACAAGAAAGACCGCCCGAAGGACGGCAAGGGCGCGCTCCTGCTCGAGGCCTACGGCGCGTACGGCGTGAGCAACGACGTCGACTTCTCGTCCGAGCGCGTGTCGCTGCTCGACCGCGGCGTCGCGCTCGCCATCGCCCACGTGCGCGGCGGCGGCGAGCTCGGCAAGAAGTGGCACGACGCCGGCCGCATGCTGCAGAAGCGCAACACGTTCACCGACTTCGTCGCCGTCGCCGAGGCCCTGATCGCGAAGAAGCTCGCCTCGAGAGATCGCCTCGTCGCGCTGGGCGCGAGCGCGGGCGGCCTGACGGTCGGCGCCGCCGTCAACCTTCGGCCCGACCTGTTCAAGGCCGTCGTCGCCCAAGTGCCGTTCGTCGACGTCATCAACACGATGCTCGACTCGACGCTGCCGCTGACCGCGGGCGAATTCGAAGAGTGGGGCAACCCGAAGGTGAAGGAGCAGTTCGACCTGATGTTCGCCTACAGCCCCTACGACAACGTCGAGAAGAAGGCCTACCCCGCGATGCTCGTCACGAGCTCGTACAACGACCCCGCCGTCGGCTACTGGGAGCCGACGAAGTGGGTTCAGAAGCTGCGCAGCCTGAAGACCGACTCGAACGAGGTGCTGCTCAAGGTCGACCTCGCCCCTGCAGGCCATGGCGGCAAGAGCGGCCGCTACGAGAGCCTGCGCGAAGACGCCTTCGAGCAGGCCTGGGTGCTGTGGCAGATGGGCGTCGAGCGATGATCAACACCCTGCAGGCTCACGTGCCCGCCGACGGCAAGGAGCGCTCGGATCTCGCCGCCATGTGCGTCTACGCGAGCACGCTGGTCGAGCCGTTCTCGCGCAAGCAGTGGCCCGCGCACTTCACCGCGAGCGCCGTCGTCGTCGACCCGAGCGGCGAGCGAGTCTGTCTCATCTTGCACGGCAAGCTGCACCGCTGGCTGCAGCCCGGTGGGCACGTCGAGCCCTCGGACGGAGGCGACCTCGCGGCCGCCGCGCTGCGCGAGGCGCGCGAAGAGACCGGCCTCGACGTCTCGCTGCACGTGACGGCTCCGCGCCCCTTCGATGTCGACGCCCACGTCATTCCCGCGAAGGGTGACGAGCCGCGGCACACGCACCTCGACGTTCGCTACGCGGTCGTCGCGAAGAACCCCGACGCGCTGAGGCACGACCCGAACGAGACCGGCGGCGCGATGTGGCTGCTGTTCGACGATGCGCTGAAGCTCGCCGATGAGCCCGCGTTGAGGCGCCTGCTCGAGAAGGCGCGCGTGCTGGCTCGACGGGCTTGAAGGCGGTGCTCGCATGAAGGCAGGGAAGGGGAAGCTGAGGGGGCTGGGGAAGGCGCGGGTGATGGGGCGATGCGCGGGTGATGAGGCGATGCGCGGGTGATGGGGCGATGCGCGGGTGATGCAGCGACCGCGCGGGTGATGGACTCGGCGCTACCCCGCGAGGGGAAGCTCAGCCTTGAACACCGTGCGGCCCGGACGCGACTCGACGGTGAGCGAGCCCTTGTGCGCCTCGAGCAGCTTCCGCGCGAGCGGCAGGCCGAGGCCCGTGCCCTTCTCTCGCGTCGTATAGAACGGCTCGAAGATGCGCGGCAGCGCCTCGGCCGAGATTCCCGGGCCCTGGTCCTCGACCTCGACCACGTAGCGCGAGCCGGTCTTCCTGCCCGAGAGCTTCACCTCTTGCCCCTTCGCAGACACCTGCACCGCGTTCTTCACGAGGTTCACCAGCGCCGAGGTCAGCAGCGAGACGTCCCCGCTCACGCGCGCGGCCTCGGCCGTCGCCGACAGCGTGACGCCGCGGCCCTGCGCTTCGCCCGCGATGATCTCGCGCGCCGCGTCGACCCACTCTCTCGGGTCGAGGTCCAGCGCGTTCAGCTTCTGCTCTCGCGCGAACGTGAGGAAGTCTTCGACGATGCGCTTGAGGTAGTCGAGCTCGCGCTGAATGCGCTGCACGTGCGTCGCCGCCTCGTGGCCCTTCAGGTCTTCGGCGAGCAGGCCGGTGAACAGCTCGATGCCGCCGAGCGGGTTCTTCACCTCGTGCGCGACGCCGCCGAGCATCATCTTCAGCTGGCGGTCGCGACTCTCGAGCTCCTTGCGCATCGCCTCGAGCTCCCGCGCGAGAATGCCGATCTCTGCGGTGGGCTCGGCCGCGACCGGCGTCGACAGGTCGCCCTTGCCGATGCGCAGCGCGCTCTGCACCAGGTGCTCGAGCGGCCTCGCGAGCGCGCGGGCGCTGAAGACGGCCGCGAGCGCGAGCACGAGCAGCGTCGCGGCGAGCAGCCCCGCATAGACCCGGAAGATGTTCGTGAGCGGGCCGAAGAACTCGGCGCTGCCCTCCACCGCGACCGCGCCGACCACCTTGCCGTCGGCGACCAGCGGCGCGTAGCCCGTCTTGTAGAGGCGGCCGTCGGTGCCCTCGAAGAGCACGATCGAGTGAGCGCGCTCTCTTGCCTCGAGCACCCGCGAGAGCTCGAGGCGGTCGCGCTCGACGTCGGGGAACTGCGAGCCGACGGGCAGGGTGCCGCCCGAGTCGAGCAGCACGCGGCCCCCCGTGGTGAACGCGACGATGCGCCGCAGCTTCGTCGCGGCGCGCGCGCGCTCGAGCTGCCCCGACAGCGTGCGGTAGGTGCGGCTGCCTTCGCCCTCGGCGTCCTCGGGCGTCAGCGTGATGAGGCGGTCGGCCGGCAGCTGCGCCGCAATGGCGCCTGCGAGCGCCGACAGCGAGGCCCCCAGCTCGTCTTCGAGCACGCTCGAGCTCGAGCGGTAGCCGACCAGCCCGGCGAGCGAGAGCAACAGCAGCGTCGGGAGCAGAAACGCAGCGAGCAGCCGTGCACGCAGCGACACGGCGCTACTCTGAGGGCTTCGCGCGCCCGGCGCAACGCCCGTCGCGCTCGTCACCGCGAATCGCTCGAGGCCGAGAGCCTGCGTGTCGCCCGCCGACCTTGCGGCAGGGCGGGCCCGACCGCGCAGCAGGGCGAGATCAGTTCTTCGGCTTCGGAGCGCCGCGCTGGGCGCAGATCTCGTTGATGAGCTGCATCGAGTCGTCGTCGAAGTTCACGAACTCGATGCCCATGCCGGGGATGCGGTCTTTGACGCCGGGCGGGTTCACGCGCACCACGCGCCCCATGCCCTCGATCAGCCGCGAGCCGTCTTTGAGCGAGAACTGCAGGTAGACCGTCGCGCCCTCTTCGAGCGGCTTGTCGGTCTTGATGAACATGCCGCCTGGCGAGATGTTCACCGAGTACTCGGCGAGGAAGTCTTCGAAGCTGTTGAAGCGGTACTGCACCAACAGGCTCAACGGGGTTCTGGGAAACCGCCTGCGCTCGTCGCCTTCGCTCATTCGTGCGGCGGCACACTAGTGGCTTCCGGCACGGTACGCACGTAGAGCGACATCACGTCGAAGAACGGCACGCTGCCGCCGAGGTAGCGCTTGCCCTTCGCGTCGAGCACCGATGCTCCGAACAGCTCGCCGGTCGCCTCGAGCTTCAGCGCCGTCGCGGTGTCTCCGTTCGCGCGCGCGGCGCCCAGCGCGAAGCCCGTCGCCGCGAGGCCGTAGCCGCCGATGATGGGGCCCGAGTCGATGTCGGCCTTGCGCTCGGCGCCCGGCGGGTACTCGCGCACCAGGCACGGCACCACCGTGCACGAGAAGAACGACGCGCGGTACGCCTTCCACAGCTTCGCGGCTCGCTGCGGGTCGAGGCGCGGCAGCACCGACAGCGTCCACGACAGCGCGCAGCCTCGCGGCACGTCGCGCGCGCGGCCGTCGAGGTGCACGAACGAGGCGGGCAGCCCCGACTTGCCCGTCGTCGCGTCGAGCGTGCGCGCGTGCTTCGCCCAGGCCGGCTCGAAGTACCGCGTGCCGTAGAGGGTGTCGTGCACCTTGAGCGACTCGAGCGCGAACAGCGAGTCGACCGGCCACGTCAGGCCCGGGTGCGCCTCGAGCACTCCGGTCTTCGACGCCTCGAACGCGCGGCTCAAGGTCGCGCTGTCGGCGTGAAAGCGCTGCACCTCGGCGTCGGTGCCCGGCACGAGCGCGAGCAGCCTGCCGCGCAGCAGGTTCTGACCGCCGAACCAGATGACGCCGCCGCGCAGCGACCACCCCGCCATCGGAGCGAACGGCGCGTGCTTCAGCATCGGCTCGAGCTTCGGCAGCACGCGCCGCACCTCGCGCGCGGCCCGCTCGACGTCGGCGGGCTCGTGCGTCTGTTCGGCGATGTCGAGCAGCGCGAGGCCCCAGAACTCCCACGTGAACAGCTCGCCCTCGGGGAACGTGAACTGGTTCGACGTCGCGACCGAGTCGCTCAGGGTCGACTCGAGCCACTTCACCTGCTGCCGAACGGGGTCGGGCACCGACGCTGCGAGCACCACGGCGAGCGCGAAGTTCATGGTGGCAAGCCAACCCCGCGGCGCGGCCCAGGCTCGCAGCGGGCTTCGCGAACGGTCGATTCCCGGCTACGAACGGTCCGTGACCTGGGCACTCTACGGAGCCACCGGCTACACCGGCCCGCTCATCGCCGAGCGCGCGGTCGCGCGCGGGCACCGGCCGCTCTTGCTCGGCCGCAGCGCCGAAAAGCTGAAGCCCCTCGCCGAGCGTCTCGGGCTGCCGTACCGCGCGGTGGCGCTCGACGACGGCGCCGGCCTGCGCGACGCGCTGCGGGGCGCGAAGGCGGTCGTGCACGCGGCGGGGCCGTTCATTCACACCTCGGCGCCGATGGCGCAGGCGTGCCTCGACGAGCGCGTGAGCTACCTCGACATCACCGGCGAGCCCGCGGTGTTCAAGGCGCTCTACGCGCGCGACGCCGAGGCGAAGGCGCGCGGCATCGCGCTCATCCCGGGAGTCGGGTTCGACGTCATCCCCTCCAACTGCTTGTGCGCGTACGTCGCGAGCCGCGTCGAGGCGCCGCACACGCTCGAGTTCGCGCTCGCGGGCATCGGCGAGCCCTCGGCGGGCACGGTGAAGTCGGGCGTGCCGCTCGTGCTCGGCGGCGGGCGCGTGTTCCGCGACGGGCGCGAGACGGCGTGGCCGCTGGGAAGAGGCACGCGGCGCATTCGCATGTCGACGCGCGAGGTGTGGGCGGCGGTGGCGCCCATCTCGGACCTGTACGCGGCGCAGTACGCGACGGGCATCCCGAACGTGACGGCGTACTTCGCGGTGCCGTCTCGCGTGGCGCGGCTCGGCTCCGTCGGCTGGCCGCTCGGTGTCGTGATGCTGCCGCTCTTGCGTGCGGCGCTCGGCGGGGGCCGGCTCGACAAGACCATCGAGAAGCGCGTGAAGGGGGGCACGGCCGAGTCGCGGGCGAAGGGGCACTCGCACCTGTGGGCGCGCGCCGAGGGGCCGCGTGGGTCTGCGGAGGCCTGGCTCGACGTGAGCGAAGGTTACGAGTTCACCGCACACTCGGCGGTGCTGGCGGTCGAGCGGGTGGTGGCGGAGCAGCCGAAAGGTGCGCTCGCGCCGGCCCAGGCGTTCGGAGTGGAGCTCGTGCTCGAGGTGCCGGGCGCGCAGCGGGTCGACGTGACTTCAGCGGGAGTCGGACGCTAGACTTTTCACCCAGTGATGGGTCGAGGTGCGTATGTTCGCCCGCTGGGTGCAGATCAGCTGGAGCTGGTTCGGCCCCTGCGCATCCTCCGGCTCTCGCTCCCCGTGCTGCTGACGAGCGCGTTCGTGCTGGGAGCGCTGCTCACGGCCGGCGGAGTGCGGCTCGCCCTCTGCGGGGTCGCGGGCGTGATTCTTCCGCTCGTGTGGGTGAAGTCGGTTCGGGCGGCGGTCTCGAGGCGTCACGTTCTGGTGAGGTCTCCGGGCCGGCTGCTGCTCGACGGCGAGCCGCTGGAGGCGGCGCGGGTCGAGCTGCGGGTGATTCGCCACTGGCTGTTGCGCAGGCCGCAGCGGTACGAGCTGTCGCTGTGGGCGCTGATCGGCCGGGGCGAGCAGGTCGACGTCGATCTGGGCGCGTACGCGAGCATGCTCGAGGCGTCGCTGTCGTCGGGTCAGATGGAGGAGTTCCTCGAGCGCGCGAAGGTGCGCGCGCCGGGCCGGGCTCCGACCGTCGACTGAAAAAGGGGACAGGCTACTTTTTTGCGCAACTGAACGTCGGCTGGCGCATGATGGCGCCGCGCTGACGTGGCCCGCGAAGACTCCATCGGCTCGCTGATCGACCGGCTCGAGCTGCCGTTCAACGCGCTCGGCGTCGATCAGTTCGGCGTCTCGAAGTTCCACCTGCGCGTCTTCTTCTCGACGCTCGGCTTTCTCTACCGCACGTACTTCCGCGTGAAGGTGCACGGCATCGAGCACGTGCCGAGGCGGGGCCGCGGCATGCTCGTCGGCAACCACTCGGGAGGCGTCGCGATCGACGGCGCGATGGTGCTGGCCTCGCTGCTGCTCGAGATGGACCCACCCCGCCTGGGCCACGCGATGGCCGACAAGTTCATCAACCGGCTGCCGATCGCCTCGACCTGGAGCAACCGCACCGGCCAGTTCACCGGCCTGCCCGAGCACGCCGAGCGGCTGCTCGACGATGACCGGCTGCTCGTCGTCTTCCCCGAGGGGCACCTCGGCACTGCGAAGCTCTACCCAGAGCGGTACAGCCTCGTCGACTTCGGCACCGGCTTCGTGCGGCTCGCGCTCAAGAAGAAGGCGCCCATCATTCCGTTCGCGTTTCTCGGCGGCGGCTCGGCCATTCCTTCCGTCCACAACTCCGAGCTGCTCGGCCGGCTGTCGGGCGTGCCGTACGTGCCGCTGACTCCTTACGGGTTGCCGCTGCCGCTGCCGGTGCAGCTCGAGGTGCACTACGGCGCTCCGATGGTGTTCGAGGGCACCGGCGACGAGGAGGACTCGGTCATCACCGGCTACGTCGAGCGCGTGAAGCACCGCATCGGGCAGCTCATCGAAGACGGCCGCAAGACGCGGGGCCAGTCGTGAAGGTGCTGCTCGTCGGCATCGCGGGCGGCACGGCGCGGGCGTGCGCGCTGACGCTGCGCGAGCGGGGCCACGACGTCGTGGGGCTCGATCGCCGGCCGTGGCGCGACGCTCCGAAGGGCATTCGCAACTACGAGGTCGACCTGCGCAAGCGGGCCGCCGAAGACGTCTTCCGCAAAGAGCGCCCCGACGCCGTCGTGCACATGGCGACGGTGACGTCGCTGACCACGGTGCGCGCCGAGGAGCGCGAGAAGGTGAACCTCGGCGGCACGCGCGCCGTCTTCGAGCACTCGCTCGCGCACGGCGTGAAGCACGTCGTGTTCGTGGGGCGGCACACGTACTACGGCGCGGGGCCCGACTCGCCGATGTACCACGTCGAAGACGAGCCCCCGATGGCGCTGGGCTCTTTTCCCGAGCTCGGCGATCTCGTCGCGGCCGACCTCTACGCTGCGAACCAGCTGTGGCGTCACCCCGAGCTGCAGGTCTCGGTCTTGCGCTTCTGCTACACGCTCGGCCCGTCGAAGACCGGCACGCTCGCGACGTTCTTGCGCGGGCGGCGCGTGCCGCTGGTGTTCGGCTACGACCCGCTCTTCCAGTACATGTACGAGCAGGACTTCGCGACCGCGGTGTCGCTCACGGTCGAGAAGCGGCCGCGGGGCGTCTACAACGTCGCGGGGCCGAAGCCGGTGCCGCTGTCGGTCATCGTGCGCGAGACGGGCCGCGTGCCCGTGCCGGTGCCCGAGCCGCTGCTCAAGGGCCTGCTCGGCCGCTTCGGGCTGCCCTCGCTGCCGAAAGGGGCGCTCGAGCACATCAAGTTCCCGGTCGTGGTCGACGCGACCGCCTTTCAGAAGGCGACGGGCTTTCAGTGGGAAGTCGATGAAGTCGAGACGCTCTCGCGTTACAGGGCGCTGGGCGTGTAGCGATCAGGGACCAGGAGGGTTTTCAGATGGCGGATCAGCATCCGGTGTTCGTGGAAGTGAAGCGGCCCGACGGGTCGAACGAGAAGGTGCGGGTCGGCACCGCGACGAAGGACGGCGACGGGTTCGTGCTGAACCTGGGCGAGCTGTCGATCGGCGGCACGCCGGTCGCCTCGGGCGGCTTCAAGCCGAGCGGCGCGTTCTCCGAGGGGCGCAGCGCAGGCGGAGGCGGCGGTGACACGAGCGGCGGCGTGCTGCCGAACTACGGCCGCAGCAAGGGCCAGCCGGTGCGCGGCGCCTCGATGCAAGACCTCGAGTTCTACCTGAACGGCTGCAAGCGCACGCTGGCCGACCCGGGCAAGGCGCGCTTCCACGACAAAGAGCGGCAGCTGATGGCGCAGCTCGAGGCCGAGATCGCGCGGCAGCGGGGCGGCGGCGGAGGCGACGACGACGGGCCGCCTCCTCCGGGCGACGACGATGCTCCGCCCTTCTGAGTCGGGCCTGCCCGCGGAAGCGCTGCCGCCGCTGCTCGCGCCCGCGTGGGCGCTGCGGCTCGGCATTCGGGTGCGAGACCTCTTGCACCGCGCGGTCGACAAGCTCGTGCCGGCAGAGGTGCTGATCTGGGAGCACGTCACGGCGCTCGCGGTGACCCACGCGCTCGGCGCCGTGGCGCGGCTGCGCGTGGCCGATGCGCTCGAAGACTCGCCGCTGACCGCGGCCGAGCTGGCGGCGCGGCTCTCGCTCGACGCCGACGCGCTGCACCGGACGCTGCGGCTGCTCGCCTCGAAGGGCATCTTCGAGCTGACGCAAGACGGCCGGTTCCAGCACAACCGGCGCTCGCGGGTGCTGCGGGCTGCTCACCGCTCGCGGGTGCGCGACGCCGCCGACTACTTCAGCCGCGACGCGACGGCGTCGGCGTACGTGCGGTTCGACGGCTGGGTGCAGACGGGCCGCTCGCCGTTCGAGGCGCTGCACGGCATGAACGTGTTCAAGCGCTTCGAGAAGCACCCCGAAGAGGGCGCGGTCTTCGACCAGCTGATGATGGGCATCACGCTGCTGCACGCGCGCGTGGTCGCGAGCCTCTACCCGTTCGGTGAGGTCGAGCGCATCTGCGACGTCGGCGGCGGGCGCGGCACGCTGCTCTCGGAGCTGCTGCTGCAGCACCCGCACCTGCGCGGCGTGCTGTACGACGCGCAGAGCGTGGTCGACTCGGCCGAGTCGCTGCTCGAGCACCGCGGAGTCTCTCACCGGGTCGAGCGCGTCGCGGGCTCGTTCTTCGAGAAGGTGCCGGGCGGGTGCGACGCGTACGTGCTCAAGAACGTGCTGCACGACTGGGCCGACGAGACCTGCGTGCAGCTGCTCGCGAAGGTGCGCGAGGCGATGAGGCCTTCGTCGCGGCTGCTGGTGGTCGAGACGCTGGTGCCGCTGCACTCGACGGACCCGTATGGCACGCGGGCCGACGTCCACATGGGCGTGGTCTGCGAGGGGCGCGAGCGGAGCCGCGACGACTATGCGCGGCTGTTCGAGCGTGCCGGGTTGAAGGCGGGCCGGGTGTTCGACGGCAGCGCGATCGCGGTGATCGAAGCGTCGGCCTGAGGCTGCGCGAGAACGGGCACGCGGGTTGCGATGTCGGTCGGGCATGGAGCCCACCTCGACGGAACCGCACGCAGCGCACAGGGGTCTGACCGCTGGAACAGGGCCGCAAAGGTCCGAATTCCGGGGCACAGATCTTCCCGCCGGCGGGCGCGTTGATAGGTCCATGCGCCCTTCCAAGGTGATTCGCCCGCTGTGGCTGCTCGCCCTCGCCGCGGGCTCGGCGCTCATTTCTTACGGAAGCGTCACATACTTTGACGCCGAAGAGCTGCCGCCGTTCGTCATCGAGAAGCTGCCCCTGCCGATGGAAGAGGTGTGGCTCGGCGCCCTGAAGGTGCATGTGGTCGCCGCGGCGTTCGCGCTGCCGGCGTGCCTGCTGCTGTCGCTGGCGTTCGTGCTGAAGCGGTTCCCCGGCGTGCATCGGTGGCTGGGCCGGGCCACCGGTGTGGTGGTGCTGTTCGCGCTGGTGCCGTCGGGCTTCTACCTGTCGCTGTTCGCGAAGGGCGGGCTCGCCGGCACGCTGGGCTTCATGCTGTCGGGCGCGATCGTCGGCGTCGCGATGGTGCGGGGTGTCATCACGGCGCGGGCGGGCGAGTACGTCGCGCACCGCCGCTGGGTGATGCACGTGCTCGGGCAGATGGCGGTCGCGGTGGTGTCGCGCGCGCTGATGCTCGGCCTCGACGCGGCGGCGTTCGACCCCGAGCGGTCGTACCTCATCGCGCTGTGGGCGCCGGTGCTCGGCGCCGTCGCGCTCGTCGAATTGCTGGTTCCACGTCCCTCAAGGAGGAAGCACCATGAAGCGGTTTCTCGTCCTGTCGTGTCTGATGCTCGCGAGCCTGGCCTCGGCGTCGCCGTCTGAGCAGGAGGCCGAGGCGGTCATCAAGAAGCAGCTGATCGCGAAGCTGACGGCCAAGGAAGAGAGGCACAGCCGCTTCTCGCGGGCGTACATTCCTCCGCAGGTGCGCCGCGTGCGCGTCACCGACGAGGTGGCGAAGACCGATGAGAAGGGCGGCGAGTTCATGACGTTCGCCGTCGACGCTCACCACGGCTTCGCCGAGGAGGCCCCGGCCGCCGACTCGAAGGACTGGCGGAAGGACTCGATCGTCGGCTGCGTGTACCCCGAGAGCGGCGAGATCTTCGTGAAGAAGAACGACAAGTACGTGAGCTCCGCGATGCTGCTGGGCAAGAAAGCCAGCGCCGCGCCCGAGCACGTGTGCGTCGCGAAGGGCGAGCAGGTCGCGGCGGTTCGCTGAAGCGCCGGTAGCGCGTGGACGTCGCCGTGAGCTTGGGCGTGGGCGTGATCGTGGACGGCTTCGTGCGGCGCCCTCAACGGCCGATCACGATCACGATCACGTCGACGACCACGGCTACGTCCACGCTCACGTGGCGCGAGCGCGTCCACGTGTGAGGCGGGAGGCGCCGCCGAGCTCGGCGGTGCGCACGCGGGTCGCTCGATGGCGTGCCGGAGAGCCTGCGATCGGCTGCGAGCTCGGTGCCGAGCTCGGCGGTGCGCACGCGGGTCGCTCGATGGCGTGTCGGAGAGCCTGCGATCGGCTGCGAGCTCGGTGCCGAGCTCGGCGGTGCGCACGCGGGTCGCTCGATGGCGTGCCGGAGAGCCTGCGATCGGCTGCGAGCTCGGTGCCATGCTCGGCGGTGCGCACGCGGGTCGCGCCATCGCCTGCTGCCAGAGAGCCTGCGGCGACAACCGCTCGACCCCGCCCAGATCGACGGCACACAGAGAAGCGGCGGTCGGGTGCGCGCTCGTTGCCGAGCTCGGCGGTGCGCACCCTCGGCGTGCGATGGCGTGCTGCCGAGATCGACGGATCCCTTAGAAGCGGGTCGGGTGCGCGCTCTGCGCCGAGGCACCTGCGTTCTGCGTGCCCGGTCGTCGACGTGGGTGCGTTTGGCGACCCCCAGAGGGGCGGTAAGTGCACCCACGTCACTTGGCGCCCGGCGAGCCAGCACCGCTCACGAGCTCGGCGAACCGCGCGGCCCTGCCGGCCGTCGCCTGTTTGCCGTCGATCAGCGTCGGAGCCTGCGGTCGTCGCCCGGTCTCTCTCGCTGCGCGCAGTGAGAGCCGTCGCTCAGCGTCGGAGCCTGCGTCGTTGCCCGGTCTCTCTCGCTGCGCGCAGTGAGAGCGGTCGCTCAGCGTCGCGACGGCTCGCCTTCGCCCGCTCCGTCGAACAGCCGTCGTCTCACACGTCGAGCCGGGGCGGTGAGCCGCGCTTCGTCCTCGACAACGGTGACCGTCAGTCGAGCAGGAAGGTGTAGTTGTACGTGATGGTCGTCGAGACCGCTTCGCCGGCCTTCATCGCGGGCTTGAACTTGAAGCGCTTGATGGCTTCGCGCGCCGCCTCGTCGAGCCCGTAGCCCGGGCCCGAGAGCACCTTCACCTCGGTGACGTGGCCTTCGAAGTCGACCGTGATGCGCAGGCGCACCGTGCCCTCGACGCCCGCGCGCTTCGCCTCTTCCGGGTACGGGATCTTCACCTCGGCCTCGGCGACCGGGTCGGAGTCTGCCCCGCCGGGCGGCACGTACTTCGGCGCCTTGTATGCCTTCACGTCGTCGGGGTTCGGGGCCTTCGGCGCCATGCCGCCCATCGCCGAGTTGCCGACCGGCGCCGCGAACGCGCCGTTCGACGACGTGCCCGACATCGACACGCCGATGAAGATCGGCGGCGGCTTCGCCTCTTCCTTCGGAGCCTCTTCCGTCGGAGGCGGAGGCTCTTCGACCGGCATCGGCTTCGGCTGCGCGACCTTGATCTTCTGCACCGGCGGAGGCGGCGGCTTCGGCTTCTCGACCTCGGGCTCAGGCGGAGGAGGCGGCGGCTCGGGCGGCTTCACCTCGAACAGCTCGATCTCGATCGGCTTGTTTTCCTTCTGGTCTCGCAGCGACGGGTTCAGCGACAGTACGTACGCCGCGTGCACGCCGATCGAGAAGATCAGCGTCGCCGCCAGGATCTTCGTCGGGTCGTACCGAGGAGCTCGTTGCACCGCGACCGTCATTGATACTCCGTGACGGCTACGGGCTGCCACCCGAAGGAGCCGCCGGAGCCGCTTCCTTCTGGATGTTGAGCGCGAACTTCGCGATGCCCTGACCCTTCACGACGTCGATCAGGTGCATCACGCGGCCGTAGTTCAGCGTCTGATCCGCGGTGATGATCGCCCGCGTGTCTTTGTCTTTCTTCAGTGCTTCCAAGATCAGGTTCTTCAACCCCGCTTCGTCGACCTGAGTTCCGTCGAAGTACGTGTTGGCGTCTTTGTCCATCACCACGTTCACGAGGCCCTGCACCGTCTCGTTCGTGTTCGCCGCCTTCGGCAGGTCGACCTCGACCGTCTCGCGCACGATGAAGCTCGCCGTCACCATGAAGATGATGAGCAGCACGAGGGTGATGTCGACCAACGGGGTGACGTTGATCGAGACGATCTCTCCCTCGTCGTCTTGCTGAGCAGCCGCCATGGCCTGTTACGCCTTCCCGCCGCTGGCCGCCCGCAGGTGCCCGACCACCGCGTGACCCAGCGACGTCGTGCGCGCGGTGATGGTCTTCAGCGCGCGCGTCAGCGCGTTGTAGCCGACGACCGCGGGGATCGCGACGGCCAGGCCGACGGCGGTGGCGACGAGCGCCTCCGAGATGCCCGCCATCACCGTCTGCTGAATCGCGCTGCCCTTCGCGCCCGTCTGACCGAGATCGTGAAACGCCTTGATGATGCCGAGCACCGTGCCGAACAGCCCGATGAACGGCGCGTTCGAGCCCAGCGTGCCGAGGAAGGACAAGAACCGCTCGTACTGCGGCTTCTCGCGCGCCACCGCCGCCGCGATGATCTCTTCGACGGCGTCGGGGCCCTTGTTCGCGCTGTCGATCGCCTCGCGAACGACCGCGGCCTCCATGCCTTTCTTGCCCGTGATCGCCGCCTTCACCGCGTCGAGCTCGCCGCGCGCCAGGCGCACGCCCAGCCCCTCGGAGTCCGGCAGCCGGTGCGAGCTGAAGAACAGCGCGCGCTCGAGCATCACCGCGATCGACAAGATGGAAAGGGCGGCCAGCAGCCAGAGCACCCACTCGGCGCTGCCGAGTGTGACGCCGAGGAGCTTGCGGGTGAGCCACCCCTGCTCTTCGGTAGTGAGCTGCGCGAGCACGACGGGCACGCTGTTCAAGGAAGCAAGGTTCATGGGCGGGGCATTCTCTCGTTCGTAAGACCGGCCGAAGTCAACGTAAACGTACGGGCGGGAAGATCATTTCGTTTCATCACGCCGCCGCCTTCTCGAGCCGCGCCTGCAGGCTCTCGAGGATGCGCAGGAATTGCTGGCGCTCGGCGGGCTCGAGCATGCCGAGGAAGAGCTCCATCGCGTGCGTCATCGCCTCGTCGAGCTTCTCGGCGACCCGCTGCCCGCTGCGCGTCAGGCGGGCGCGAATGACCCGGCGGTCGGCGCCGTCACGGTCTCGTTGCACGAAGTTGCGCCGCGCGAGCCGGTCGATGATGCCCGTGATGGTCTTCTCGGACGAGGCGATGCGCCGCGCGATCTCGCCCATCGTCAGGGCCCCGTCGAGCCGCAGCCACATCAGCGCGTGAATCTGCGGCGCCGTCAGGTCGAGCTCGTCGCACGCCGCCGCCATCGGGTCGCGCAGCGAGCGCCTCCGACCAAAGGCCGCGAGCACGTCTTTGAGACGCAGTACGTCGCTCGAAACCGAGTGGATGGTCCGCATTACGGAATATCTCTGTTAACGGCAGTCTTCGTGACGGTCAACCTGGCCGGATCCGGTCACTCTGCGCGTTCAGTGACGCGGATTTCAGTTTCGTGTACGACCCGCGCCCGACTTCATGAGCACCGTCCTGATTGCCGTCGCGGCGCTGTCTGTCTCACAGGCTGGTTCTCCGGCGGGCGCGCCTGCGCCAGCGAGCCTGACTCCGCCGCCGCAGGCCATTCGCAAGCTGACGATGGACGACTGCGTGCGCGAGGCCCTCGGCAGCAGCGGCCAGATGATGGAGCAGCGCGGCAAGATCCGCGAGTGGGAGGGCCGCCTCAAAGAGGTCGAGTCGACGTTCTGGCCGAAGCTCCAGGGCCTCACGTACCTCGCGCCCATCTACGGCGTGAAGAACGTCAACGCGCCGAGCCTCTACCACGTGCCCACCTCGTACGTGCGCGACTTCTCGAGCTGGGGCCCGTACTTCAAGTTCCAGGCGATTCTCGCGCAGCCGCTCGGCACCTTCGGTCGCTACGACTCGGGCAAAGAGGCCGCCACCGAGCGCATCGAGGTGCAGAAGGCGATGTACGAGTCGGCGCGCAACGCGCTCGCGCTCGAGGTGCGCAAGTACTACCTGCTCCACCTCTACGCGAAGAGCTTCCTGCCCTCGCTCGACCTCGCGAACCGCCTGCTCAAAGAAGCGCAGGACAAGGCGAACGAAGAGTTCAAGACCGGCTCGGGCAGCGTCACGCAGGTCGACCTCAACAAGCTCAAGTACGGCGGCGGCGAGCTCGCGAAGGCCCAGGTGCAGGCCGACATCGGCGCGAAGCTCGCGCTCGCGGCGCTCAAGCACACCATGGGCATGCCGCAAGACGCCCCCGTCGAGGTGGTCGACAACGTGCTGCCGCCAGTGCCTTCCGACGCGCTGATGCCGCTCGCCGCGTACATCGACCGCGCCGCCGAGCGCCGCCCCGAGGTGCAGCAGCTGTTTCACGGCGAGAAGGCCGCGCGCGCGTTCAAGCGCGCCGAGATGTTCTCGAGCAACCCGACGGCGTTCGTCGCCGCGCAGCTCGACCTGAACTGGACTCCGATGTGGCCCGTGCAAGACAACCCGTGGGCGTTCGAGCGCTACAACCTCATCTCGCCCGGCGTCGCGGCCGGGCTGCAGTTCGACATCGACGTGGCGAAGTCGCTCGCGCGCGAATACGGCGCTCAGGGCCTCGTCGAGCAGGTCGAGGGCCTCAAGAAGTTCGCGGCCACCGGCATCCCCATGGAGGTTCGCAAGGCCTACGACGACGCCGTGCAGGCCGAGACGCTCGCGAAGCTGTCTGACGAGCAGAGCTCGGCCGGCAAGAAGTGGCTCGTGTTCGCGGGCGCCGGCTACGCGGCCGGCACCGGCGAAGCGAAAGACGTGCTCGAGGGCCTCGTCGCGTACATGGGCGCGAAGAAGGGCTACTACGACTCGCTGCAGGCGGTGCACGTCGCGCGCGCGACGCTCGCCTACGCGACCGGTACGACCGGCGTCGACGACGCCGACGCGGCGCCGCAGCAGAAGGCCGCGCCAGCGCCGAGCGAGGCGAAGTCACCTTGAAGCGGCTCCAGGCCCTCGCGCAGTCTCCGCTGGGCCGGCTGCTCGCAGTGGGAGTCGGGCTCGCGGTCGTCGCCTTCATGGTGCGGCAGTCGGGCCCCGAGGCCGTGTGGGAAGCGGTCACGCGCGTGCCGACGATGTTCATCGTCGTGCTGCTGCTCGAGGTCGGCGTGCTCGGCGCCGACGCCGTGGGTGCGGTGCTCATCTACGGGCCCGACCGCAAGAAGATCCCCCTGCGCGAGGTCATTCGCACCTGCATGATGTGCTACTCGCTGAGCGGCGTGCTGCCGTTCGGGCGGGCCGCCGGCGAGGCCGCGCGCGCCGCGATGTTCTCGCGCTACGTCGGCGTGCCGCTCGCGACCGCCTCGGCCGCCCGCGTGCAGGCGCTCAGCCTGCTGGGCAACGCGGTCATCTCGATTCCGTGCGCGGTCGGGGTCGTCGCGGTCTCGGGCGCCGAGTCGTGGCTGCTGGTCGGCATCATCGGCCACGGCGTCGTCACCGGAGCGATGGGCGCGGGGCTGATTCTCGCGGGCCGCCGGTCGCTGCTGGGGTCGCGGCTGGGCCGGTTCTTTCGCAAGGGCGAGGCGTGGGGCGCCGAGGTCGACGAGCACCTGGGCTCGAACGAGAACATCGTGGCGCCGCTGACGTGGATCACGCTGTCGCGCACGCTGCGCGTGATGCAGCGCGGCGCGCTGCTCGCGGCCATCGGCGCCGGCTTCGGCCTCGTGCCGAGCTTCGTGTCCGAGAGCGTCAACCTGGTGTCGAGCGCGGTGGGCGACGCCATCCCCCTGCAGGTGGGAGTGACCGAGGCCGCCTACAGCATCGCCTCGCAGACGCTCGGAATCACGAAGAGTGACGGCGTCGCGATGGCTTTGATTGTTCACGTGGCTCAGATCGTCTGTGTGGGCCTGGGGTTCCTTTCTCCGCTGTTGGCGCCCGCCGTAGTATCGGAGCCGGAGGCACGGTGAAGTTCGTCTCGAAGGTGATCGCGCTGCTGGCGACGGTGAGCGCAGCCACCGCGTCGGCCGACGACCCGAGCTTCACCGCGACCGACCTGCCGACCGTCTTCTACTTCTCGAAGAGCGACGACAAGAACCGGGTCGACTACGGGCTCAAGCTCGACGCTGCTTGCGCGCCCATCGGCGACGAGCCGCTCTTCCCGTACTGGCGCGAGTTCGAGACGCAGCCGCCGGGCCTGCACACCCACACGCTGAAGTTCTTCGAGTACGCGGGCTACGGCGTGTCGGACCAGCGCATCAAGAAGCTGCCCGACGGCAAGGCCGAGATCACGGTGAAGCTGAAGGCGTTTCCGCGCGAGATCGTGATCGAGGTCGGCAAGGGCGAGGGCGGCAAGTGCGTCGCGACGCCGCGCGCGGTCATCGGCGGCTCGCCCAACGTCGAGCTCACTTCGGCGTTCATCAAGTTGAAGTCGGGGTGGTCGGTCGAGTACGTCGAGGTCAAAGGCCGCACGAAAGACGGCCGCAATCTCGCCGAGCGACTCCTTCCGTAAACCCTGACCTACCGAACCCGGGAAAAACGACATGAAGACGACGAGGGGTGTGGTGTTGGTGGCAATGCTGGCTGCGTGTGGCAAGCCGAGCCTCGAGGCGGCGTGCCAGAAGCAGACGCAGGTCACGTGCAAGCGCGGCTTCGAGTGCGCGCGGGGCTTCTTCGAGGCGCTGTTCGGCACCGAGCAGAACTGCGTGACGCAGGGCTACAAGAGCTGCGAGTCGAGCCGCGACATCGTCTGCGACGACCTGAGCCAGTTCGATCGCTGCCTCGCCGAGACGCAGCAGGCGGCGTGCAGCACGACGAACATTCCCTCGTGCAACAACCCGCTCGGGGGCGCGAACTGCCGCAGCGTGAGCGGCAAGGCGAGCTGCACGTCGTCGAGCGTCAACGTGAACGGCAACGCCTGCACCGTGACGCTCTCGCAGTGCACCGACAACCACGTGTACACGCTCGCGTGCAGCGGCAGCGCGTGCCAGTGCAACGACGGCGCGACGCAGCGCTCGGTGAACGGCAGCTGCTCGACGAAAGAGAGCGCCATCTCGCTGTGCGGCTGGAACGTGCAGTGAGCTGAGCCTTCAAAAGCCGCGGCGTGTCGGCTATGGGGAGCCCGTCTTTTTCCTCGAAGGGCTCTCACAATGATCACCGTCGCAATCATCGGCGCAGGAAGAATGGGCAAGGTTCACGGCGGCAACGCCGCGCGGAACCCCAACGTGAAGGTGAAGTACGTCGTCGACCCCGTCGCGGCCAGCGCGCAGGCGCTCGCGAAGCAGCTCGGCGCCGAGGTCTCGTCGATGGAGACCGCCCTCGCCGACAAAGAGGTGAAGGCGGTCATCATCACCTCGCCGACGCCGACGCACTTCGACTTCATCACGCAGAGCGCGAAGGCGGGCAAGGCGGTCTTCACCGAGAAGCCGGTCGACCTGAACCTCGAGCGCGTGAACGCGGCGCTGAAGGTGGTGGCCGAGGCGAACGTGCCGTTCATGGTCGGCTTCCAGCGCCGGTGGGACCCGACGTTTCGCGCGATGAAGAAGCAGGTCGAGGCGGGCGCCATCGGCAACGTCGAGATGGTGCGCGTGACGAGCCGCGACCCGTACCCGCCGCCGCCGTCGTACGTGCAGGGCTCGGGCGGCCTGTTCCGCGACATGATGATTCACGACTTCGACATCGCGCGCTGGTTCCTCGGCGAAGAGCCGAACGAGGTCTTCGCGACCGGCTCGTGCCTGGTCGACCCCGAGATCGGCAAGCTGAAGGACTACGACAGCGCCGTCTGCGTGCTGAAGACGCCGAGCGGCAAGCTCGCGTACATCGAGAACAGCCGGCGGGCGGCGTACGGCTACGACCAGCGGCTCGAGGTGTTCGGCAGCAAGGGCGCGCTGCAGGCGGCGAACCACTCGCCCGCGAACATCGCGCACTGGAGCGAGGCCGGCCTCGTGCACACCAAGCCGCACGCGTTCTTCCCCGAGCGGTACGTCGAGGCCTACGCGGTCGAGATCGCGCACTTCATCGACTCGCTCGTCGCCGGCAAGGCGCCCGAGGTCGGCGGTGAGGCTGGCCGCGGCAGCCTCGCGCTCGCCGATGCGGCGACGAAGTCGGCCGAGACGAAGGCGCTCGTTCGGCTGTAGGCCGCGCAAACCGCCACACCTGGGTCAAAACGCGACGGCGCCGGGCGGCAGAGCGCAAGGGTTGCGCGGGTTGTCGAGGGCTCGTCGCGGCGCCCAGGTGAGCGGTCTGGAACCAGACCTGAAGTTGGTGGTAGGGCGTGTTCCCGTTTCAGGAACTTTTAGGGAGGTCTCACACCGATGCTCGCGTTGAATGGCGGTACCCCGATTCGCCGCAATGATGAATGGCCGAAGTGGCCGATTCACACTCCCGAGACGACGAAGGCGCTGCAAGGCGTGCTCGAGAGCCAGCGGTGGTCGATCTCTGGCACGTACGCCGGAGCTCCTGCGCGCGAGCGCACGTTCAGCGAGAAGTGGGCGGCGTACAACGGCGTGAAGTACGCGGTCGGCTGCACGAACGGCTCGGCGGCGCTGCTCATCGCGCTCGAGGCGCTCGACGTCGGCGCGGGCGACGAGGTCATCGTGCCCGGCCTGTGCTGGATCGCGCCTGCCACCGCGGCGCTGAACGTGAACGCGCGAGCGATCATGGTCGACGTCGACCCGAACACGTTCTGCCTCGACGCGGCGAAGGTGAAGGCGGCCATCACGCCGCGCACGAAGGCGATCATCGCGGTGCACCTGTACGGCTCGATGTCGAACCTCGACGAGCTGCTCGCGATCGGCGCGGCGAACAAGATTCCGGTCATCGAAGACTGCGCGCAGAGCCACGGCTCGCAGTGGAACGGCAAGAACGCCGGCAGCCACGGCGTCATCGGCACGTTCAGCTTCCACCACGGCAAGCCGTTCACGAGCGGCGAGGGCGGCTCGGCGATCACGAACGACCCGCGGCTGTACCTGCGGCTGCAGAACCTGCGGTCTGACTCGCGCTCGTGGGTCGACAAGACGCCGAAGCTCGGCCACATGGAGCTCGCCGAGACGGCCGAGATTCAGGGCAGCAACCACGCGATGTCCGAGTTCGGCGCGGCGATTCTGACCGAGGCGCTGACGCGCATCGATGATCAGATCAAGACGCGGCTCGAGAACGCGAAGTACCTCGACGAGCAGCTGCTCAAGGTCGGCGGCATCGTGCCGCAGGCGCGCCCGAAGCAGGTGACGCGGCAGTCGTTCTACCACTACATGGTTCGCCTCGAGGCCGACCAGTTCGCGGGCAAGACGAACGAGCAGGTCGGGCACGCGGTCGAGGCCGAGCTCGGCTTCTGGGTTCACCCGCCGTACCCCGCGATGAAGGAGCACAAGCTGTACGTGCCCCACACCAAGCGCCGGTGGAAGCTCGGCGCCGATCACGAGGCCGCGCTGAACCCGGCGCGCTTCGAGCTGCCGGTCGCGCAGCGGGCGTACAAAGAGAACCTCGTGTTCCACCACTCGGTGCTGCTCGGCACGCGCGCCCAGATGGACTCGATCGTCGAGGCCTTCGCCAAGGTGAAGAAGGCCGCGGCGGAGCTCAAGTAGCTTCATGCGCCCCGCTGATCAGCTCGGAGGTCCCGGTTGGGAGCGCGACCTCATCAAGGTGCCCGCCGGCAAGGTGACGGGCACCGCGATGTGGGCCGCCGCGAAGGTGCGCGTTCTGCAGTGGAACGCGCTGATGACCAACCGCGCGAAGCTCAGGGCCGTTCAGGAAGAGACGCTCAAAGAGCACCTCGAGACGAGCGCGAACACCGAGTTCGGCCGGGCGCACGGCTTCTCGCAGATTCGCAACCACGACGACTACGTGAAGCGCGTGCCGCTGCGCGCGTACGCCGACTTCGAGCCGTACCTCGAGCGCATGCGCAAGGGCGAGATCGACGTGCTCTACCCCGGGCTCATCCCCTACTACGGGCAGAGCTCGGGGTCGTCGAACACGAAGGCGGTGCACAAGTTCCTGCCGATCAGCCAGGCGCAGATCAAGTGGCAGCAGAAGGCGGGCGTCGACGTGATGGCGCGCTACCTCGACCTGTACGGCGATCGCGAGCTGTCGGGCGGCTACTTCCTCGCGCTGTTCCCGCCGTCGGTGGTGAAGCAGACGGGGCCGGTGGGGGTGCTGTCGAACCCGGGGCTGATGCAGCTCCACGTGCCGTACCCGGCGTCGGTGCTGCAGCTGCCGAAGCCGCCGATTCGCGACATCGCCGACTACGACCAGAAGCTGAAGGCGATGGCCGAGGCTTACCTCGACTACGACATTCGCACGCTGACGGGCACGTCGTGCTGGTTCAGCATCTTCTTCGACAAGGTGCTGGCGGCGGCGAACCAGCGCGGCATGAACGTGACGAGCATCAAGCAGGTGTGGCCGAACCTGCGGGTGCTGTTCGGCGGCGGCGTGCCGGCCGACCCGTACCGCAGCATCATCGAGAACCGCGTCGGGCGCTCGATCGCGCTGATGGACAACTACAACGCGACCGAGGGCGGCATCTTCGCGTGCACCGACAGCCGCGTCGACAACTCGATGATGATGATCCCCGACCGGGGGGTGTTCTTCGAGTTCGTGCCGCGCGAAGAGCACGGCAAGCCCGACGCCCGCCGCTTCCCCCTGTGGGCGGTCGAGCCGGGCGTCGACTACTCGGTGGTGGTGACGACGCAGTCGGGCCTGTTCGCCTACTACATGGGCGACGTCGTTCGCTTCGACAGCGTCTTCCCGCACCGGCTGTCGTTCTCGGGCCGCACGGGCGGCGTGTTGAGCGTCACGCAGGAGCTCGTGAACACGCTCGAGATCGAGCGTGCGGTGACCGAGGCCGGCCGGCGCGAGAGCTCGACGTTCGTCGACTTCGCGGCGTCGTCCGAGGTCGGCGTCGGCGGCACGGCGAAGGGCCGGTACCTGTTGTTCGTCGAGTTCGAGCGGGCTCCTGCGAGCATCGAGGCGTTCGGCGAGGCGTTCGACAAAGAGCTCTGCGCGCAGAACCGCGTCTACCGCGAGCACCGCGCGAAAGAGGTCGCGATTCTGCCGCCGGTCGTCTATCGGCTGCCGGCCGGCTCGACCCAGCGCTTCATGCAGGAGCTGGGGTTGAACGGCTTTCAGAACAAGTTCCCGCGCATCATCGGCGACGACCGCATGAAGCTGTTGCGCTCGTACGTCGCCCCCTGACCTGACTTCACCCGAGCTGTTGGAGCACCCATGTCGAACAACGTCCTGACCGAGCAACGCCCCGCCTCCGCTCGATACCGGCCGCCGACGCGGCTCATCGACAGGCCCGACGCCATCGTCATCGGGTCGGGCCTGGGCGGGCTCGCGCTGGCGTCGACGCTGGCGCAGAAGCGGGGCATGCGGGTGCTGGTGCTCGAGGGGGCGCCGACGCCGGGTGGGGCGACGCACGTGCACGAGATCGGGGGCTACGAGTTCCCGGCGGGTCTGCACTCGGTGGGCGACATGGACCCGAAGGCGAACCCGGGCGCGGTGAACGCGTGGGCCGCCGACTTCGTGTCGGGCAACCAGCTGTTGTGGGCGCGCATGCCCGAAGACCACGAGTATGCGTACCTCGGCGACGAGGGCTTCCCCTGGTACTCGACGGCCGAAGAGAACATCGAGCACTTCTCGAAGCGCAACCTGGGCTCGGGCGATCTGCGCGGGTACTTTCAGCTCGAAGACAAGGTGCAGCGCTCGGGCTTCGGCTGGGCGCTGACGAAGCTGTTGCCGAACGCGGTGCCGAAGGCGGTGCGCGAGCTCGGCTACAAGGCGCTCGCTCCGACGTGGCGGAAGTACCTGAGGCGCGACACGCACTCGGTGCTGACGCAGGACCTGAAGATGTCGCCGAAGATGGCGGGCCTGTTCGAGTACATGTACGGCAACTACGGGCGCACGCCCGACGAGGCGCCGTTCACGATGCACGCGGCGGTGATGTACCACTACCGCCACGGCGCCTATTTCCCGGTGGGCGGCCCGGGGTCGGTGGCGATTCACATCATCCCCGTCATCGAGGCGGCGGGCGGGCAGGTCGCGGTGAGCACGCGCGTGAAGCAGATTCTGGTCGAGAACGACCGCGCGGTCGGCGTGCAGCTCGAGAACGGCGAAGAGGTTCGCAGCAAGCTCGTGATCAGCGACGCGTCGGCGTACACGACGTTCATGCAGCTCTTGCCGCGCGACGTGGCCGAGCGGCACGACTACGTGAAGGGCTTCGAGTCGCTCAAGTCGAGCCCGGCGCACCTGACGTTGATGGTGGGGTGGGACCAGCACATCGAGCTGCCGCGGCACATCGTGTGGCAGATGCCGCGCTACCCCGAGCTGCCGAACGACGACGTCTCGGGCGGCGACCGCATCTACAAGACGCAGATGCGGTTCGAGGGCATGCCGGCGTACCTGATGTCGCCGTCGGCGAGAGACCCGCTGCACGGGCAGCGGTACCCGAACAAGACGACGATGATGCTGCTCGTCGAGGCGAACCCGGCGTGGCTCGAGCGGTGCGCGACCGACGCGCAGTTCAGGGCCGACCTCGAGGGGCGCTTCAAAGAGGCGGCGCTCAACATCATGTGCGAGCGCTTCCCGGCGCTCAAAGGGCGCGCGCCGTCGATGACGCACGTGCAGTTCCCGATGGGGTGCAACCCGTGGGCGCGGTCGGGCGGCTCGTACGGCGTCGAGCCGTCGCCGGCGCGCTTCCTCGAGCACACGCACTGGCTGCGGCCGCGCACGACGATCGAGAACCTCTACCTCGTGGGGCAAGACGCGTTCATGCCGGGCATCGCGGGCGTGCTGATCGGCTCGCGGGTGGCGTACGCGTGCATCACGGGCGAGTGGACGTACATTTTGAGCCAGGAGCGCTCGCAGTTCGTGCCCCAGCTGCCGAAGCCGGTGGTGGCTCCGGTGGAAGCGGGGCCTCGACAAGTGGCGTAGGGGGCTTCCCCTACGGACCGAACCGTGCGAAAGGCGGATCAATGGACATCTTCACCAAGCTGAGCAATCGGAGCGAGTACTCGAAGAACCAACTGCAGGTGATCCTCGGCGCGTGGGTCATGAGCACGGTCGTCGAGAAGGCAGCGAAGGTCGTGGTGTCCAACGGCCACGTCGAGGAGGGCGAGTACGACAAGCGGTCGATCTACTCGCTGCTCTACGCGCTCTACCGCTCGATGGGCGACGTGCCGTCAGAGACGGGCGAGCGCTACGAGTTCACGTTCAACACGTGGGGCTACGCGTGGCCGAAGGTCTGGGGCCAGTGCCCGAACAGCCCGAAAGATCCGCAGCGCTTCGGCCGCAACGCGTACAGCGGCCTGTACGAGGCCGCTCCGGTGAAGGAGCACATCAAGAAGCTCAACGGCAAGGTTCACATCATCGAGATGGGCTGCGGCACCGGCGCCGGCGCCCACCACGTCTGCGCGAACGTGCTCCCCGAGTGCACGTACGAAGCGGTCGACATGCAGCAGTCGGGCATCAGCACCTGCAACCGCAAGTACGTTCCGCACCTGCGTGGCCGCCTCAAGGCGACGTGCGCCGACGCGACGCGGCTCGCGACGCCCGACGCCACCGCAGACTTCATCGCGGTCAACGAGACGCACGTGACCGAGTTCGCGGGCCGCCTCACCTCTGAGGACCATGCGTTCTTCGCGACCGCGTACCGCCTGCTGAAGCCGGGTGGCTTCCTGGTGTGGGGCAACGCGATTCCCGCGAGCACGTGGCAGCCGTCGTTCGACTACCTCGAGTACCTGGGCATGAAGCTCGTGGCCCGCCAGGACGTGACGAAAGAGGCGATTCAGGCGCGCGACGAAGACAAGGCGCGCATCGACCTGTACGCCGAGGCGTGCCTGCGCGCGTTCCACGGGTTCAAGATTCCGATCCTCGGCACGTCGAAGCGCATCGAGGCGGATCAGGCGCTCAAGAACTTCGCGCGCAACCCGGGCACCGCCATGTACGACATGATGGTCGACGGGCGGCACTCGTACGAAGTCGTCGCGCTCCAGAAGGTCGCGTAAGTCGGTTCGACCTTCGAGCTTCGGCCACAGACCGGGCTTTCGGGCCCGGTCTGGCTCTCGGCCGAACCCTTCGGGCTCGGTCTGGCTCTCGGCCGAAACCCTTCGGGCCCGGTCTGGCTCTCGGCCGAACCCTTCGGGCTCGGTCTGGCTCTCAGCCGACCCTTCGGGCTCGGTCTGGCTCTCGGCCGAGCTCGTGACGGAATGAGCGATGTGCTCCCAAGTGCGGAGCATGAACCGCTCGCTGCTCGTCGTTCTGATGGCGCTGACCGGCTGTACGGGCATGAAGCTGTCGATGGCCCGCAGCACGGTGTCGGCGCAGATCTCGTGCCCCGAGTCGAAGCTGCAGGTGCGTGAGGCCCACGACGGCTGGTACGTCGAAGGCTGCAACACGCGCTACCGCTGCGAGGTGCCCGAGGGCCCGTGCGCCGAGGCGCTCACCGAGCCGCAGCGCCTCGCCCGCACGCGAGAGACGTTTCAGCGCGAGTCGGGCTGCCCGCTGATGAGCATCAACGTGCAGCAGACGAACCGCGGCCTCGTCGCGCAGGGCTGCGGGCTGTACAGCGTCTGCGCCTCGCACGACGGCCCGTGCATGCCGAGCCGGCCGCCCACCTGCGAAGAGCTCGCGCGCGAGCGCTACGACGCCTGCCTCGAGACGGCGCGCCGCGACGGCAAGACCGGGCCGCAGTGGGGCTACGGGAAGTACGGCGTGGCCGCGACGGTCGCGAACAACCTCATCGCGAGCGCGCAGGGCGACCGCATGATGAGCGAGTGCCGGCACCGGTACGACTCCGAGAACGCGCAGTGCCGCTGATGGTCGCGGCGGTGCTGGCCGCCGCGCCGCTGTCGGAGCCCGCCTTCCTCGCGCACGTCGACCGCATTCTCGCGACCGACGACGCGCACCGGGTGGCGAGCGCCGAGCCGGTGCTGTGCCCGCCGGTCGAGCGGCGCCTCGAGCCCGGCGCAGAGCACCGCGCGTTTCTGTGCGACGCCACGGCGAGCGCGGGCACGTTCACGCTCGACGGAGTTCACGCGACCGGCGGCAAGCGCTACGCGGTCGAGCTCGAGGTGCGGCGGTTCGTGTCGCCCGAGGCGGCGCGCGCGGCGAAGCAGCTCGCGCTGCAGCGCTACGGCGGGCCCGACGCGGCGAGCGTCGACTCGGGGGGCCTCGCCTGGTGCCAGCTCGACCTCGGGTGGACGGACGAGCTCCTGTTCGTCTTGAGGTACGGGTGCCACATCACGCCCGCGCACGTGCGCGCGGTGGCCGAGGTGCGCAGGCTCATCTACGCGTCGGCCACGCCGTTCGGCGAAGCGCAGGTCGCCGGAGTCTGGTCGCCGAGCGGGGGCTTCAGCCAGACCGCCGCCTCCGACGGCCAGCCGCGCCCGGTCTCAGACCGGCTGCGCTTCACGCGGTTCGTGCAGCTCGTGAAGCCCGACGCGCCGCAGGAGCTGCTCCAGCACCCGGCGGGCCGGCTGCAGGCCGACGTGCTGGCCGCAGGCGCGCGGTGCGTGCCGCTCGTGTTCGAGCCCGAGTCGGCCGAGGTGGGGTGGCTGCGGGTGAAGGCGTCGCGCGGCGAAGGCTGGGTGCCGAAGGCCGCGGTGAAAGAGCAGAGCGTCGCCGAGTGCATCAAGTCGCGCGCGGGGCAGTGAAGCGGGCGACGCGCACCCGGCCCGGTCGCAGCAGCCGGCCCTTCAGGCGATACGCGGGGACCCGCTCGGCGACGACGGTGTCGTGCTGCTCGGGGTCGGTCGTGGGCACGAGCTCGACGGCCTCGGCGAGGTTCGGGTGGAAGAGGGTGCCCACGAGGCGCACGCGCTCGAGCCCGCACCGGTGCGTGCGCTCGGCCAGCGCCCGCTGCACGCGGCCGACGCTCTCGAGCATCGGCGAGCCACCGGCGACCGCGGCGTCGAGGTCTTCGAGGGTGTCGAGGAGGGCGATGGCGAGCTCGTACGAGGCCGGGTCGCGCTCGTGCTCGAGCCGCGCTCGCAGGGCGTCGCGGTCTCTCTCGAGGGCGACGTAGGCCTGCGTCAGCTCTTCGATTCGCTGACGGGCCATCTCGAGCTGCGGGTCCGGCGGGGAAGACGACGGCGGCTTCTGCTCCTCCGGGGTCTGTTTCCCGTCGGGAGCGAGGCGCTTGTGTTGCGGTAGCTCGAGGCGGCCCCTCATCGCTCATGACGGCGCCGATTCAAGCAGCGCGATCGACCTGTCAAGACGGGGTGCGGAGCTCGATTCGCACGGTGGTGCCGGCCCCTTCGCGGGTGTCGACCCTGAGGCGCCCCCGGTGAGCTTCGACCACACGGCGCACGTAGGCCAGGCCGAGGCCCGAGCCCTGCGGCTTGGTGGTGAAGAAGCCCTCGAGGGCGCGCTCCCGGGTTCGCACGTCCATGCCGGGGCCCTCGTCACGCACGGTGACGAACACGGCGCTCCTGTCACCGCCTTCGGCGCGGCCGGTCTGCACGTGGAGCGTCTTGCCGGGCGCGGCCTCGTGCGCGTTGCGGAGCACGTTCTCGAGGGCGATGACGATGAGGTCGCGATCGGCCTCGCAGTCGGGCAGGGCCTCGGCGAGCTGCACGTCGACGGTGGCTGGCCCGAGAAACCCGAGCGCCTCTCGCACCGCGTCGTTGAGGGGCGTGGGCTCGAGCTGGGCCTCGGCGCGGCCGATGCGCTGGTACTGGTCGACGATCTGGGCCATGCGGTCGCACTGCTGCACGAGCAGGTCGAAGAACTCGCGCTGGCCGTCGACCGAGCGCCCGGCCTCGCGCTCGCCGGCGAGGAACTGGGCGGCGCCGCGAAGGGCCGCGAGCGGGTTCTTGATGTCGTGCGCCATCTGCGCCGCGAGGCGGCCGAGCGTCGCGTGAGCGAGCGTGCGCTCGCGGTCGGAGGCGTAGTCGCTGATGACGAAGCGCATGGCCGCGACGCCGCCGAGGGCGACGACGAGGGTGCCCGCGCCGGCGAGCGCCATGCGGTGGCCGAAGGCGCTGAACACGGCGACCTCGGCGAGCACGACGGTGAGGCCGATCGCGAGGGCGTTGACCCAGGTGAGAAACGTGATGCCCTCGAGCACGCGCAGGGCGGCGGCTCCGAGCACGAGCGCCGAGAGCAACAGGCCCCAGATGGCGATGGGCGGAGACCACGCCGAGCCGGCGACCGCGAGCAGCTCGACGGCCGTGGCGGTGCCGGCGATGAGCCCGGCGGCCATGACGAGGCGGGTGCGCGAGCGCTCGGCGCTGGAGGCTCCGCTGAGGTTGCGCCAGAGCAGCGCGACGCTGTGGCCGAGCACCGGGAGCTCGCCGATGAGGATGAGCACGGCCCACGTGTTGCCGCCGGGAAAGTCGTTGCCCTCGATGAAGAACGGGGCGAGGCACGCGGCGGCGATGCCGGAGAAATAGGTGTACGTGGCGAGCAGCGGAGTCTTCAGCTTGCGGCGGCGGCCGACGAACGCGACGACCAGGTGGTAGAAGAACGGCGTCGCGAGTGACGCGCTGGCGGCGTTGAGCCAGCGCCACGCGGGCTGCGAGGTGCTGTCGGAGATCGCCTGCAGCAGGTTGTACGCGAACAGGTCGAGGCACAGGAGCGCGAACGGCCACGCGACGGGCTTGATGCTGGCGTTGCGGCCGCGCCACCACGCGACGACGGCGATCGCGAGGAAGGCGGCGCTCCCGAGCAGCGAGAGGACGATGTCGAGCGTCTTGGTTCCCACCTTGGCGTAGGCTCAGGCGTACCATGGCCTCCATCGGCAGCGTGTTGCTGGTCGACGATGACGCAGCGGTGCGCATGTCGCTGCGAGCCCTGTTGAAGCAGGCGAACGTCGACGTCGAAGAGGCCGGCACCGGCCAGGAGGCGCTCGAGAAGCTGGGCCGCGCGATGGTCGACGTGGTGGTGACCGACGTGCGCATGCCGGGGATGGACGGGCTGCAGCTGCTCGAAGAGATCGTGAGGCGGTGGCCCGACGTGCCGGTGATTCTGATCAGCGCGCACGGCACGGTACCGATGGCGGTCGAGGCGATGAAGAAGGGCGCGTCGGACTTCATGATGAAGCCGTTCGATCGCGACGAGATCGCGTACACCATCAGCAAGGCGATGGCGAAGGCGCGCCACGCGACGGCGGCGCCTGCCCTCGACGGCGCGGTGAGCGACGGCGGGCTGTGGGGCGACTCGCAGCCGATGGTCGAGGTGCGCGAGCTGATCGCGCGCGCGGCGAGCAGCAACGCGACGGTGCTCGTGCGCGGCGAGAGCGGCACGGGCAAAGAGCTCGCCGCCCGGGCGCTGCACGACGCGAGCAAGCGCAAGGACAAGCCGTTCGTCACGATTCACTGCGGCGCCTTCCCCGACACGCTGCTCGAGTCGGAGCTGTTCGGCTACGAGAAGGGCGCGTTCACCGGCGCGGTCACGCGCAAGCTCGGCCGCGTCGAGCTCGCCGAGGGCGGCACGCTGTTCCTCGACGAGATCGGCGACGTGAGCGCCGCGACGCAGGTGAAGCTGCTGCGGCTGATTCAGGAGCGCGAGCTCGTGCGGCTCGGCGGCCGCGAGACCATCAAGATCGACGTTCGCTTCGTCGCCGCGACGCACCAGCCGCTCGAAGAGCTGGTGAAGAAGGGCGACTTTCGGGAAGACCTCTTCTACCGGCTGAACGTGGTGCCGATCACGATGCCTCCGCTGCGCACGCGGGGCGGCGACACGGCGCTGCTGGCGCGGCGCCTCGCGGCGAAGCTCGGGGCCGAGAACGGGCGCCCGAAGATCCGGCTCGCCGATGGCGCGCTGCAGCTGATCGGCGCACAGCCGTGGCCCGGCAACGTGCGGCAGCTGCGCAACTTCATCGAGCGCGCGATCGTGCTGAGCGCGTCGGACGAGCTCTCGGCCGCCGACGTCGAGCGCGAGCTCAAGCGCGAGACCGATCTTCACGGCACGGCCGTTGCGGCGGCTGCCCCTCAGGGGTCGGGGCTCGAGGCGCGGCGCGCCCAGGTCGAGAAGGAAGCGCTGCTCGAGGCGCTCAAGAAGTCGAACGACAACCGAACCACTGCCGCGCGCATTCTCGGCATCAGCCGGCGCACGCTCTACAACAAGCTCGCCGAGCACGGGCTGGGCTGACGCGCGTCGTCGAGCGGTCGTCTGGGCCTGACCGTGTCTCGCGACAGGCACCCCAGTTTGCACGTGAGATCAGGTGTTTAGGGGTTGGCGCTGGGCTTGCGAGAGGGCCGGCCATGCCCTCTCCCATCACCAATCTCCGTCAGGCCGAGCTCAACGCGCTGCAGAAACACGGGCGCATCACGAAGGAGGGCGCGGGCGAGATCATCAAGGCCGCGAAGGCCGACGGGACGGTCACGAAGGAAGAGAAGCAGGTGCTCGCGGACATGCTCGCGAACGACGCCTTCGAGAAGGGCGCGGCGGCGATCATCAAGGCCGAGGCGGCGAAGCCGGTCGAGAAGACGTCGGGGCTCGCGGGCGAGAAGCTCGGCACGGCGCGGGTGAACGGGAAAGAGATGGAGGTCGTCGTCTCGAAGGAGCTCGGCGACAACGGCGGCTACGACAACAAGTACCAGGCGATCGGCGCGGCGCGTGCGAACGCCGGTGAGCGACCTTCGGCGATCATCCAGACGAAGGACGGCAAGTGGCACGCGGTGCAGACGAACATGCTCGCGAGCGCGAACTTCACGCCCGCGAAGTCGGACTTCAAAGAGGTGAAGGGGCTCTTCTCGGGCAGCCCGAAGGCGTACGTGGATCTGCAGAAGACGGCGTCGAAGGCGTTGAGGGACTGGCAGGCTGACCCGACCAACGACACGAAGCGCACGGCCGCCGAGAAGGCCTACGTGAAGCTCGCGACCGAGGCGTGGGGCGTTCACATCGACGACATCAAGGTCATTCGCACCACGAAGGACATGGACCCGACGAAGCTGAACCTCATGCTCGAGACGCCGCACGGGCAGGCCTACTTCGGCAACGCGGCCGGCTCGGCGGATCAGCTGCGCGCCGAGGACAAGCATCACACCGAGAAGGACGGGCGGGCTCCGCACGGCATGGTGTTCGGCCACATGACCTTTCAGACCTACGAGCACGCGAACGGCGTGCTGATGCACGAGGCGACGCACAAGGCGCACTTCGACCTCGCCGACAAGATGCTCGTCGAGTGGAAGGGGCTGTGGAAGGACGGCAAGAAGCCCCCGCCCGACTTCGCGACGTGGATGGGCAAGCAAATGCACTCGGGCCGCGTCACGCGCGAGGAGCACGACGCCATCGTCGAGCAGCGCGGCGCCGGCGACATGCACGGCAAGCAGTTCACCGAGATCGGCTCGTCGCTGAACGAGTGGTTCTCGACGTTCGCGACGACTCCGGTGGGCGCGGTCGACGCGACGAAGCCGCTGCTCGACGTCGAGTCGTACACGCACATGGGCAAGGACGCCGAGGGGCTCCTGACGAAGCGCTTCGACGACTTCTACACGACGCTCGACGAGGCCCACCGCACGAAGTTCGACGAGTTCATGAAGGCGCAGCCCGCCGACTCGATCATGGGCCGCTACGAGAAGGCGTCGACGCGCGAGCGACACGACCCGTCGAAAGACTGAATCAACGGCCGCCGCGGGTGGCGCCACCCCTGCCATCGACCGGGTGCGCGCACCAGCGGCGCCGCTGACGTTCCCCTCCCAAGCTCATCACCGCAGCTCCTTCGGCACGAAGTTCGGCGTCGAGACGCTGAGCGCGACGCCGACGAAGGGCACGGGCCCCTTCGCGTAGCGGTCGTGCGTGTAGAACTGCAGCATCAGCACGGCCGAGAGGTCGCGCATGCCCTTCCACTCGGGGATGTGCAGAATGCCGACGGGCCCGACGCGGTGGTTCAGGTAGTCGGTGCCGGCGGCATAGTTGAGGCTGCTCATCACGCCGGCCATCACGTGCGGGCTCGAGCCGCCGCGATCGGGCAGCACGTCGAACATCACCATCGCCGTGTTCGTGAGCACGGTGTCCTGCTTCTTCTGCGGCAGCGCCATCTGTTCGTTGATCCAGTGCGTCGCGCTCGCGCCCGCGGCCCAGTCGTCGCGAAACCACCACCGCTCGGCGGTGAAGCTGTCGCTCAGGTGAAAGCGGCCGAGCTGCGCCTGGAACAGGGCCTCGGCCCACGCGCGGTGCCCCCAGTCGGCCTTGCCGCCCGACGTCGCGCCCTCGAGCGGAAACGCGCAGCGCGGGTCTTCGGCGCTGAAGCCGCTCACCCCGTCGCAGGCGGTGGCGGTTCGCACCGTGTGAAACGTGCCGAAGTAGCCGACGAGCTGGTACGCGGCCGTGAAGCGGAGGAACGAGACCGGCTGCACCTCGGCGTAGGCGCCGGTCTCGCTGAACACCGGGCTCGCCTGCTCGATGAGCCCCACGCCCCAGAAGTTCGAGCGCAGCGCCTCGTGGTCGTGCGCGTACAGCGCCTGGCGGTAGCGCGCCCGCACGTCGGTGAAGGCGCCCATGCGCTGGTACGTGCCCACGAGCATCCCCTCGACGAAGAGGTTCTTGTCGTTGTTCTCGGCCTCCGCCGACGCCGTGGCCTCGGCCGCCGACGCGAGGGACGCGAGCATGATGCAGGCGGCGATGAGTGAGCGGCGCATGCACGGCCCTGGTTGCAGCGCCTGCGCCACCGCGATTCCCGTCGGCCGACGGCACCTTGAGGCGTGCAGCGTGGGCAGGCTCCGCTGCACGGTGTGCAAGGCGCTGCACACTCGGGGCGGCCAAACGGGCGGAGCGGCGATGGGTTCACGGGTTGCAACGCTGCCGCGCATGCTCGAGTTCTTCGACCCGAATGTGCACGGCAGCCGGCTGTTCGCGATGGGCGGTGCGGGCCACGTCGCTCTCAACCTCGGCCTCGTGCTCCTGCTCGTCAGCCTCGTGGTGTTCCGCCGGCAGCTGCCGCGCTTGCGTCAGAGCCGGCCGTTCATGGCGGGCAGCGCAGGCTTCGTGCTGGGGCTCGAGGTGCTGTCGTACGCGCTGAAGCTCGCGTGCCCCACGAGCCCGACGTGGGAGCTGCTGCCGCTGCAGCTGTGCTCGTCGCTGAAGATCGTCATCACGCTGCTGATCCTCTTCGAGCGCTACGACCTCGTGCGGTACTTCGCGGTGCTCGCGATCGGGTGCGGGTTCATCTCGTTCGCGAACCTGAACCTGCACGGCGAGAGCTTCGGCAACTTCGCCTTCTGGCACTACGCCATCGGTCACTACTACCTGTTCGCGGCGCCGCTCTTCCTGTTCCTCTGCGGCGAGGTGCGCTTCGAGCTGCAGACGCACCTGCGCATGAAGCTCGGCCTCGCGGTGTGGTCGTTCACCGTGTTCCTGGTGAACTGGGCGTTCGACACGAACTACATGTACACGGGCCCGCACAACGACACGGTCGTGCCGTTCTTGCCGCCGGCGATGATGCGCTGGCCGTTCAACTACGTCTCGTACGTGCTGATCGCGTTCGTGCTGCTCAACGTGACGTACGTCGTCTTGCGGTCGGTTCAGCCCGGCGAAGAGCCGGCGGTCGAGCCGGTGCCTGCCGCCGCCTGACATCTCGCAGCAAGGGGAGCTCACATGCACATGCTGGTGTTGTTGGTCGCGTTGTCGACGGAGCCCTGCCCCGCGAGTGCGGGCACCACCGTGCTCGAGCAGCCGCAGGAGGGCTGCCGGCCCCGCCCGTGGATGCGTGTCGCGCGCATCGCCGTCGAGCTCGTGCTCGGCACCGGCGTGAGCCTGGGCGGTGAGCTGCTCGGCGCGTACGCGGGGCTCAACGTCGATCTGCTCTCGGGGCGCGAGGCGGGGCTGGGCGCCTCGCTCGGCGCGGCGGTGGGCGCCATTCTCACGGCGGCTCCCGCGGTCTGGCTCGGCGGCCGTGCGATGGGCGGAGACGGCTCGTTCGGGTGGACGATGCTGGGCGGCGCGGCCGGCACCGCGGTCTCGGTCGTCATCATCGCGATCAAGAACACCACCGCGGCGTGGGGCATCGCCGCGGCCATGCCCGTGCTCGGAGCCGTCGCGGGCTACGAGCTCTCGTCGCACCGGCACCGGAGCGAGGCGCCGCAGCCTGCGGTGAGCGTGACTCCGGTGCTGGGGCCCACGTCGGTGGGCGTCGCGGGAGTGTTCTAGCGATGGATCGGCGAACGTTTCTCAAGACGGCCGCGGCGTCGCTGAGCTTCGCGGCGTGCGGGCCGGCGGGCACGAGCGTGAAGTGCGAGCCGTGCTCGGGCGGGCAGCCGCTGCCGCAGGCGGACTACTTCGAGCAGCTGCGCGACGAGCTGCAGCGCGCGGGGCACGGCACTCCGCAGATTCTCATCGACCTCGATCGGCTCGACGCGAACGCGGACGCGATCGTGAAGGCGATCGGCTCCGATCGGTACCGCATCGTCGAGAAGTCGCTGCCGTCGCTCGAGCTGCTCGAGTACGTGTCGGGGCGCACCGGGTCGAGCCGCTTCTTGGTGCTGCACCTGCCGTTCGTGCCGATGCTGCTGCAGCGGTTTCCCCTGGCGCACGTGCTGGTGGGCAAGCCGCAGCCGCTCGCGGCGGTGAAGCGGCTCGTGGCGAGCGGCGCTCCGCACGGGCAGGTGACCTTCCTCGCGGACACGCGCGAGCGGCTCGGCGAGCTCTCTGGGCTCGGGCTGCCGCTGAAGGTCGCGGTGGAGATCGACGTCGGGCTGCACCGCGGCGGGGTGCGGCGGCCGTCGGAGCTGGGCGAGGTGCTGAAGGGCTTCGACGGCTCGGGGCTCACGTTCGCGGGGCTGCTCGGGTACGACGGGCACGTGGCGGCGGCTCCGGGCGGGCCGGGCGTCGAGGCGGCGGCGGCGCGCAAGACGTTCTCGACGGTGCAGCAGACGTACCGCGAGTTCATCGACGTGCTGCGCGGCGACTTCCCGGCGCTGGTGCGCGACGACCTGGTCTTTCACAGCGGCGGCACGTCGACGTTCTCGATCTACGAGCGCGAGGGCGTGGTGGTGAACGACATCGCGACGGGCGGCGGCATGCTGCGGCCGGCGGGCTACCACGGCCCGTTCGTCGGAGCGCTCAGCCCGGCGATCTTTCTCGCGGCGCCCGTGCTGTCGAAGTCGGGGAAGCTCGAGATCCCCTTCGTGACGAACCTCGCCGAGGGCCTCGCCGACGCGAAGCACGGCTTCACGTTGTACGGCGGCGGCTGGGCGGCCGAGGTCGTCTGGCCCGAGGGCGTCGGGTTCGCGCCGTTCACCGCAGACGGCGAGAACATCAACCTGATTCCGAACGAGTCGTGGATGACGGCGCCCGAAGGCCTCGAGCTCGGGCCCGGCGACTGGGTGTTCCACTACCCGCGGCAGGGCGACGCGCTGTTCCAGTTCGAGGAGATTCTGCTCGTGCGCGACGGCCGGCTGGTAGATGAGCGATGGAGGTCGTTTCCGCGGAGGTACTGAGTGGCCGAGAGGTACTTCACCGTCGACGGACGCCCGGTGAAGGGGGGCGACGGCGACGGTGCTCTCGGACGAGGAGCTCGCAGCTGCAGCGACGCGGGCCCGGTGCCGGAGATCTGCCGAGCCATCTGCGGTCGCGAGTACTGCGTGAGGGAGCCGCACCGCCGAGGGCACGGGCCGGCTCTCGTGAGGCGCGAGGTCACTTCTCGAGCGTCGTCAGCCCCACCCGCGGGTGAAGCTCGACATCGTCAGTCGGGTCACCGGCCCCTGAGGGCGAGGTCACGGGCGCTCGAAGCAGTCGAGCGCGTGCGCGAGAGACAGCTTCAGGTGCGCGGGCGTCGCAGGGTCGTCGTGGAGGCGCTGCAGCAGGGGCCGCGCCTTCACGTGGCGAAGCCGGCACAGGACGGCCGCGGCGAGGCCCTGCGTGCCGGGCAGCCAGCGCTCCTTCGGGGCGGTCGCGTCGGTGAAGAAGGCGTCGGGAGCCGTGAACACGTGGCGCACGATGGCGTCGCCGATCTCGGGGTGACCTGCGCCCAGCTCGGCGAGCGTGTCGGACGCGACCATGTTCATCTTCCCGTCGCTCGGCACGAGGTGATGGATCCACGTCTCGGCGTCGAGCATGGCGTGCAGCTTCCCGAGCGTGCTGACGCGGTGAATCATCGGCGCCGCCGCGGGCTCCGGGGGCGTGCCGAGCGTCTTGCCGCCCACCTGCACCAGCACGCCCTTGCGGAAGCCGACGTCGACCGAGACGCTCCACGCGAGGCCCGACCGCGACGAGCGCACGCCGGTGCCAGAGCGCTCGACGTGCTTCAGCTCTTTGGCCGCCACGAGCCACCGGGCGGGAGCGGCCGGCGCCGGCGGGCACGCGGCGGCCTGCTCGCGGCCGCCCTCGTCGACCTCCCAGCTCCACACCTCGGCCGCGGGGGCCGCGTCGTCCTGGAAGACGTAGACCACCTCGCGTGACGGAGCGGTCGTGCAGAGCTTCGCGAAGCGCTCGAGGCGACCGTCGTCGTCGAGGTTCGCGAGACCCCACTCGAGCACCCACAGGCCTTCGGCGCTCGCCTGCTCCGAGACCCGGGCCTGGAAGCGCGCGTCGAGCTCCGGGTCGGCTGTGAGCAGCACCACCGCTGCGAGGGCGAACATCGGTTCTCCAACCTCGGCCTGCCGCTGTCGACACCGCGGTGCGCCGCCGGGTTCCCGCAGGCTACAGCAGCACGCGCAGCAGCAGCACCACCGACGACACCCCGAGCGTCACGATGAACGCCGGCTTCCACGCCGACTCGCGGTGCGCGGTGCCGAGCGGCACGCCGACCAGGAAGCCGCCGAGGTGGCCGGCGAGGCTCACGCCCGGCAGGAAGCTGACGACGAGGTTGAGCAGCAGCGTCTTGCCCAGGTCGAGGCCGAGCGAGCGCGCGTACGGCACGCACGCCCCCATCCACGCGAAGAGCACGCCCGAGAAGCCGGTGGCGCCCGCCGAGAACCACGCCTCGGCCGCGCACGAGCCCACCATGCCGACCAGCGAGAGCGCGAGGAGCCGCTCACCGCCGAGCAGCCGCTCGAGGCGTCGACCCACCGTCCAGATGGCGAGGACGTTCAGCACCAGGTGCGCGGGCCCCGTGTGCACGAACGTCGAGGTCAGCGGCCGCCACAGCTCTCCCTCCGCGAACAGCTGCGGAATGAAGATGAGCCTCCCGTACCAGAGCGAGCTCGACCACGCGAAGAGCGAGGCCGAGATGCAGAGCACGATCGCCGCGATCGAGACCGGCGTCGCTTCGCGGCTCCCGCTCTTGCTGCTGCCTGCGACGGTGGATCTCCAGGTCGGCATGCTCACCTTGACCCTCGAGTGGGCGGTCGCGTGTCAGATTCCCGGGACGCTTGATTCGCCCCTCACCCTGTCCCTCTCCCCTACGAGGGGAGAGGGGACGCGACTTCAGACCTTGGGGAGAGGTCGCTCGACGATGCGGGTGGCGCCGAGGCGGGCCATCGCCATGATGCTGTGCTGCGGGTTCACGCCGAGGTTGGTCGGGAACACGCTCGAGTCGACCACGTACGCGCCGCGCAGGCCGTGCACCTGGAAGTCGAGACCGACGACCGCGTCTTTCGGGTCGGGGCCCATGCGCGCCGTGCCGAACAGGTGCGAGAGCATCAGCGAGTACGAGCTGGGCACGAGCGGCGCCCGGTCGAACAGCTTCAGGTCATCGGGGCCCTTGAGGCCCGGCATGCCGCGCACGTTCGGCCAGACCTCTCTCGCTCCGGCGGCGAACATCATCTCGGCGAGCTGCTTGAGGCCGTTGCGCACGCGCAAGAGGTCGTCCTGGTTCGGCGCGAACATCACGAGGTCCTTGCCGAAGAACGGCACGACGCGGCCCTCGGTCTCGGCGCGCAGCACCATCGCCCAGTTGAGCAGGTGCTTGTAGTCGTGCAGCTTGCCGGTGAGCTCGGGCCCGATGCCGGGCAGGTTCACGGTGAGCAGCTCGGGCGGCAGCGAGAGCGACTCGATCTTGAACCGGCCGCTGCCGACGAAGTGCGTGCTGTTGAAGCCCTGCGTGGCGCCGAAGTCCATCGCGACGGGGCGGTCGAAGCGGGCGACGAAGCTCGTGCCGGGCTGGGCTTGAAAGTGGCGCCCCAGCGCGTGCAGCTTCACGCCGCTGCGGCGCAAGATGCCCGGCGTCTGCACCACGCTCGCGGCGACGACGACGCCGCGGTGGGCGCGAATGACGGCCATCGCGCCGGTCGGCGCCTGGGCCTCGACGGCGGTGGCGCGGCCCCACTCGGTCTGCAGCCGCAGCGCCTTGAACGACGTGTAGAGGCGCGCGCCGTGCTTGAGGGTCTGGGGCACGTACGTGATGCTCATGCCGAGCTTCTTGCCGTTCGGGCAGCCGGTGATGCAGCTCGCGCTGCCGACGCAGCCGCCGTCGTAGCGCCGAATCGCCTGCGCCTGGATGCCGAGCTTCTGCGCCGCCTTGCCGAAGAGCACGTTGTGGTTGCCGGCGACGCGCTCGGGCACGGGCACGACGTTGAGCGAGCGCTCGAGGGCATCGAAGTGCTTCTCGAGAATGGCAGAGCTCACCGCGTTGCCGAGGCCGAACGTCTTGGACCAGCCGTCGACGACCTGGTCGGGCGCTCGCAGGGCGATGGCCGAGTTGATGGCGGTCGAGCCGCCGACGCAGCGGCCCTGGAAGACGGCGTAGGTCGCGGGGCCGACGGTGATCTGAGCGCCGAGGTCGCGGTACATGCGCTTCATCGCGGGGTAGACGTCGGCGGTGAACTCCTTGGTGCGAACCCACTCGCCCTCTTCGACCATGATGACGCTGTAGCCGGCCTCGGCGAGGGTGATGGCGGCGGTGGCGCCGGCGGCTCCGGAGCCGATGACGATGTAGTCGGCGCCGTCGACGAGGTCGCGGGTGGTGACGCGGCCGTCGATGACAGAGCCCGACGGCAGCACCGACTCGTCGTCAGGGAACAGCTGGGCGCGCGGCGGAGCCCGCGGCACCGGCGGAGGGTTGTTGACGGGGACGATCTTGTCGATGTGCACGGCGATCAGCTCCTCAGCTCGTTCTTGGGCGCGGGGACGTTGGGCGTCACCGACAGCTCGCGGTGGAGTCTCGTGGTGGTGGCGTGGGTGAGCGCGCCGCTCGTCTTCATGAGCAGCGTGATCTGCCGCAGCACGTAGAGGTTGCTGTTCCACAGCGACTGCAGCACCTCGAGGCGCTCATCGGCGGGCAGCGAGTCGAAGCTCTTGAGCTGGCGCTTCGCGATGGCGGGGCCGAGCAGGCCGAGGGCGGCGAGCGACGCGCGCATGCCGACCTGACCGGTGAAGGGCAGGTTCCGGTACGCGTCGTCGAGGAAGGCGTCGGCGATCTCGGGCGCGACCGGGTCGATGCGGTTCTTGTCGTTCGGGTCGGAGGTGAAGATGGTCTCCATCGCGGCGACGCCCCAGCTGCGCTCCCGGGTGGTGAGCGGCGGGTTCAGGCGCTTGCCGAGCTCCATCGCCTTGGTGAGGCCGCGGGCGAGCGTGCCCTTCAGGCTGACGGCGGTCTTCGTGGCGCGCTCGAGGCGCTTGCCGGTCTTCACGAAGTCGAGCACGGCCTTCTGGCGCTGGGCGAGCAGGAGCGGCACCTTCGCGGCGGCGAGCACGTTGCCGAGCTGCGCCTCAGACAGCCGGTGGCCGAGCTCTTCGAGGGCCGAGTCCATCGGGAACCACCAGGCGTCGGCGCCGGTGTTCTTGTCGACGACGACGGTGCGCGGCCGGGTGTAGTGCGAGAGCGCGAACGTGCTGTTCGCGACGCCGTAGCCCGACTTCTTCACGCCCGTCCACGGGGCGGCGGGCATCGCGCCGGTGAAGCCGTGGTTGTTCACGTAGGCGGTGCCGACCTGGAAGCCGCGGGCGAGCGCGGTGGCGCGGTCGATGTTGCGGCTCCAGACGGAGGCGTTGAGGCCGTACTCGCAGTCGTTCGCCTCTTCGACGCCGAGCTCGCCGTTGGGCGTGCGGGTGACGGCGATGACGGGGCCGAACGTGGGCTCGCGCATGACGAGCATCTGGGGCGTGCAGCGGTCGAGCACGGTGGGCTGGAACCAGAGGCCGTCGCCGGTGCGCTTGCCGCCGCAGCGCACGACGGCGCCCTTCGCGACGGCGTCTTTCACGTGCTGCTCGACGACGGCGAGCTGGCGGGCGTTCGCGAGCGGGCCGATGTCCGAGGTGCGGGCCTCGGGCGTGACGCGCAGGCGCGAGACGGCGGTCGAGAGCGCGTCGATGAAGCGGTCGGCGATGGGCTCCTCGACGAAGACGCGCTCGATGGCGCCGCACGACTGGCCCGAGTTCGCGAGCGCCCAGTACATGATGCCGGCGACGGTGCGCTCGAGGTGGCAGTCGGCGAGCACGAGGGCGGCGTCTTTGCCGCCGAGCTCGAGGCTGACGGGCACGAGCACCTCGGCGCAGGCCTTCGCGACCTCGCGGCCGCTGGCGGTCGAGCCGGTGAACGTGACGGCGTCGACGCCGGCGCGCACGAGGGCCGAGCCGACCTCGGGGCCGCCCTGCACGACGGTGAGCACGTTCTTGGGCAGCACGTCGGTGAGCACCGTCGTGAACCACTCGCCCATGCGGGGGCTGAGCTCGCTGGGCTTGAGCACGACGGTGTTGCCGCAGAGCAGGGCGGCGAACACGGGCTTGAAGAAGTTCGCGAGGGGGAAGTTCCACGGGGCGATGACGGCGACGACGCCGCGGGGCAAGAGGTCGATGGTGCCGCTCTTGCCCGGGAAGGCGATGGGCGACATCTCGAGCTTGCGCGGCTGCAGGTGCGGCTTCGCGACCTTCACCCAGTCCTGCACGTACTGGAGCGCGCCGAGGGCCTCGCCCATGAGCACGTCGCCGGGGGTCTTGCCGGCCTCGTCGTGGAGCAGCTCGAGCACCTCCTGGCGGCGCGCGAGGATGCGGCGGGCGGCGCGGAGCAGCAGGCGGGCGCGGGCGTCGAAGCCGAGCTTGTGCCACTCACCCTGGGCGCCGCGCGCGATGGCGACGGCGACCTTGAGCCCGGCGGCCGAGGTGGCCTGAACGTCGGGCAGCGGGTGCAGGTCGACGGGGCAGACGTTCTTGATGGCGGAGGAGGTGCTCATGCGTTCTCGAGCACCTACACCAGGAGCGCGCTTTAGCGGAAGGGACGGCGGGGCGTAGCGCGCTGCGCCTGCGTAGCCCGCTACGCACCGCTCTCAGGGCGCGAGCGAGAGCAGCGGGAGCTGGCGCGAAGGGGCCTCGCGGGGGCGGCCGAAGAGGGCCTCGGTGACGAGCTTCATGCGCTTGGGGCCGAAGCCGTAGATCTGCTGGAGCCGGCCGTCGCGGGCGGCGTCGGCGAGGTCTTCGAGGTCTCGAACGCCGAGCAGCTCGCGCAGCTCGCGGGCGAGGCGGGGGCCGATGCCGGGCAGCTCGGTGAGGGCCTCGCGGCGGCGGGCCTCGAGCTGCTCGAGCCAGCGAAGGCGACCGGTGCGCACCCAGTCGGTGACGACGCCGCTGAGCTCGTAGGGGATGCCGAGCGCGTGCACGGCCTCGAGGCCCGACTCGTGGATCTGCGGAGCGAGCGGCCGGTCGCTCTCGCGAATCAGCGAGGCGGCGCGCGCGACGGCGTGGCGGCGAGGGTCGCTCTCGAGCAGCGCGGCGATGGCTTCGAGTCCCTGAGCGATGGCTTCGTTGAACATGCGTGCAGTATGCGCGAGGGGTCTGACGTCCTTCGAAGTCCATGATTTAATTGGGGCATGAGGCGGGCTCTGGGGGTGGCAGCGGTCGTCGTGCTGGTGGCTGCGATCGCGGTCTGGTGGTCGACGCAAGCGGAGGAAGGAGCGGGCGAGGCGGCGTCGGGGAAGCAGGCGCCGCCGACCTCGCCACAGGCGCAGCGCGCCGAGCCGCCGCCGCCGCAGCACCCGCAAGCAGGCGCGGGAGAAACGAGAGACGACGGCGCGCGCGAGCCCGGCAGCGAGGGGCGCGTCGCGGGCGATGGCGGGTCGGCGCCACCCGCGGCAGACGCCGAGGGGGAGGCGGCGGCGAGCGCGGCGGTGAGAGGGTGGCTCGAGCAGAACGCGGCGCTGGCCGAGAAGCACGTCGAGAGGTTCTGCGCGGAGTCGAAGCTCGTGAAGCGGGCTCCGCCGGGGCCGGCGCCGACGCGGGCGAGAGACGCGTCGTCGTTTCTCACGGTGCGCATCGACTGGGAGGGCGGAGAGCGGCCGCCGGGGCTCTTGCACCTGCCCGAGGCGCTGCGGCAGCGGCTGCTCAGCTACGGCGCCGAGTGGCCGCAGCGGATCACGGACGCCGATCTGCAGGGCGTGGACTTCGAGTGGATGACGCAGCTGCACCAGTTCGACCACTGGAACCTGCTGGCCGAGGGGCCGCTGCGCGAAGACCGCACGAGAGACTTCTACCGGGCGCCGATTCCGAACTTCACCGAGCTGTACCACTGGGTGAAGCTGCGGCTCGCGGTGGCGCTGCGCACGCGCGAGTACGCGCAGGCGTCGGCCGACGTTCACCAGCTCGTCGCGCTGCTGCGATCGATCGGCGCGGTCATCGCCGACATGGTGGCGGTGCAGGTGCTGCAGCTCGAGCGGCGGGCGCTCGAGGGGGTCGCGCCCGAGCTCGTGTACTCGGCCGACGAGCTGGCGCACGAGCGGCGCGTCGGGCGCAGCGCGATGTACTTCATGCAGCCGGGGGTCAAAGAAGCGGTGATGCGCAAGGCGATGGAGTGCAACGCGCACTTCAAGTGCAGCGCGCTGGCCGAGGGCCTGGGAGCGCACGTGACGCTCGCTCCGTTCAGCGACGCGAAGACGCTCGGCGCGGTGCAGTCGATGATCGAGGCGAGCGGCTGCGACAGCGAGCTGACCCGGTGGATCGGCAGCGCCAGCGCGCGGCCGCCGGTCGAAGCGCAGCGGGCGGTCGTCGACCCCGACGGCAACGCGCTGAGCCGCCTGCTCGAGGGGAATACGCCGCCGTGACCGGGTGTCGGGCGGTGATGGGTCGGGCCGTCTGCATCGCCGCGCTGCTCCTGACGGCGTGCAACGTCATCGCGCACCAGCAGCGGCGGCTCGAGGCGCGCCTCGGCGATGCGAACCTGAAGTGGCGCGAGGTCGACACGGGCGACTGGCACCTGGGCTACGGGCTCGGAGGCAAGCCCGACGGCAAGCACCGGCCGGTGCTGCTGGTGCACGGCTTCGGGGCGTCGGGCCTCTGGCAGTGGACGGAGCAGGCCACCTCGCTCGCGCAAGATCGCACGGTGCTGATGCCCGACCTGCCGTGGTTCGGGGAGTCGAAGTCGTCGCGCGCCGACTGCTCGATCGACGCGCAGGCGTCGGCGGTGGTCGCGCTGCTCGACGCGCTGAAGCTCGGGCCCGTCGACGTCGTGGGCATCTCGTACGGAGGCGTCGTCGCCTGCGAGCTCGCCTGTACGCGGCCGGAGCAGGTCGGGCGCCTCGTGATGATCGACAGCCCGGGCCGCGAGTACGCGGTCGCACGACGGCCATCGACGGCGCCGCGGGCGCAGTAAGCTGCGCCCCACGATGGCAGCCTCGAATCACTGGAGCATCTGGGCGAAGTGGAGCGGCACCATGAGTCACACGCTCGCCGAAGCGCAGGTCGCGCACGCGGGCGATGACTCGGTCGACGAGGCGCGCGCGAAGGAGCGCGAGCAGAGCGTGCTCGACGTGCACGAGCTGGGCACGAAGAAGGCCGCCGGGCAGTGCTGGGTGCTCTCGGCGGCCGAGCTGCACACGCACTTCGGGTCGAAGACGCCGAGCAAGAAGGCGATCGAGGCAGGGGCCGAGTCGTTCGTCGCGAAGCTCGTCGCGCGCGAGTCGATCGCGGTCACCGCGTACCACCACGCCCTGCCGGTCGCGGTGCTGTTCGCGGGCTCGACGAAGAAGTGAGCCGCGTGGCGCTGCGCTTCGAGCTCGACGATCTCTCGCGGCCCGCGGTGCGCGAGCTCATCGCGCGGCACCTCGCCGGCATGTACGAGGCCTCGCCGCCCGAGAGCGTGCACGCGTTCGACGTCGCCGCGCTGAAGCAGCCGGGCGTGAGCTTCTTCTCGGCGTGGGACGGCGACGTGCTCGCGGGCTGCGGGGCGCTCAAGCGCCTCGACGCCGCGCGCGGCGAGCTCAAGTCGATGCGCGTCGCCGACGCCTACCGCGGCAAGGGCGTCGGGCGCGCCATGCTCGAGCACCTGACGCGTGAGGCCCGCGCTGAAGGGCTGACGAGCCTGTGGCTCGAGACCGGCTCGGGCGCGCCGTTCGTGCCCGCGCTGAAGCTGTACGAGAGCGCCGGCTTTGAGCGCTGCGGGCCGTTCGGCGACTACCGCGAAGACCCGTTCAGCGTGTTCATGACGATGCGGCTGTGAGGCTCACCGCACGCGCTCGCCCGAGGGCGCCGAGGTCGCGTCGCCGCCCGAGACGTCGGAGATGGGCGTCAGCATCGGCGAGTCGCCCTTGGCGACCTCCTCCAGCGCGACGGTGATGGCGTCGATCTCTTCGTGCAGCTGCTGCACGGTCTGCATGACCTCGCCCGACGGGGCGGAGGCGGCCTGGGTGCCCGTCGCGCGCAGGCGCACGAGCTGGGTCGCCATGCCATCGAGTGTCCACTGCATGCGGGTGACCTCGGCCTCGATGCGATCGGCGTGCGTCTTGAGCGCGAGGCGCTGCTTCTTCTGATCCGCGATCGCCGCGACCGCGCTCGCCAGCGACCGCTTCACCGAGTCGTCGGTGGCGGCGGCGATGCGCTTCTCGAGCTCGGCCGCCTCGGTGTCGAGGAAGTCGAGGCTCTGCTGCGAGGCCTCGCCGCGCAGCGCGCGCTCGCGGTCGAGCAGCGTGAGGCACGTGGTGCGCAGCTCGCCCGCGGTCTGGCCGGTCGCTCCGAGGTGCTCGCGGAAGGTCGGCGGCAGCTGCTCGAGCTCGGCTTCGATGCGCGCGCACGACGACTCGATGCGGGCGCGGCGCTCGTCTTTCACCTCGGGCTTCGCCGCCGCCGCCGTCGCGCTCAGCCCGTTGCTCGCGAAGGTGGCGCCGGGGGCGACGCGCATGCCGGCGGGCACGCGGGCGCCCTTCTTGACGGTGGCGCCGGCTCCGATGACGGCGCCGGCCTCGACGACGGCGTCTTCCCCGATGTCGCAGCCCCAGCCGATGACCGCGCCGCTCTCGATGACCGCGCGCGCCTTCACGTCGCAGCCCATGCGGACGACGGCGCCGCTGCGCACGATGGCGCCTTCGCGGATCTCGGCGCCCATCTCGACGACGGCGCCGGGCTCGACGACAGCCCCCGCGGCGACGTCGGCGCCCATGCCGATGTGCGGCTTCGTGGGGTCGGCGCCCTTGTGGCTCAGCGCGGTCGAGAGCAGCCGCACCGCGCCGATGATCGCGAAGACGAGGCCGGGCACGAGCAGCCCGTTCTTCCCCGTCGCGATGGCGGCGGCGACGAACGCGAGCGCGAGCACGATGGCGCTCGCGGGCCCCCGCTGGCTCCTTCGCTGGGCTCGCCGCTCGGCGCGCTCGGCCTTGCGTGCGGCGCGGCCCGCAGCCCGGGGCCCCATCGCGGCCTGCAGCCGCGCCAGCCTGCGCTCGAGCGCCTGCGGGTCGTTCATGCCGTCGACTTACCGGGACGCCGCAAGGCGCGCCACCGCCGACTGGTGGCGGTACGCTCCACGCGTTCTGCGCTCGCCTTCTCGAGAGACGCCGGTGCACCTGATGCGTCAGCAGCCCCCGAAGACGCCTGCGTGGGACGCGACGTCCTGTCTCGCCCGCCGACGCTCGGCCCACGTGGGACGCGACGTCCTGTCTCGCCGACCGACGCTCGGGCTACGTGGGACGCGACGTCCTCTCTCGCCCACGCTCGGCCCACGCGAGATGCGCCGCCGTGAGCCACAGAAGCGCGGAGGCCCAGCAGAGAATCTCCTTCAGGAGGCAGGGGTTCGGTTGCGCCACGTGGGCCGAGAAGGCGGCCCCAGGGTGACGCGATGAGCCCTCAGCGGCTGCGCGCCGCGATGCTGACGCTGCTGCTGGGGCTCTCGGGCTGGCTCCTCGCGGCGGGGCTCTTGTGGGGCCTCGACGCGCTGGGCCTGCCGCCGCCGAAGCTCAACGTCGGCAGCGGAGTCGCCGCCGGCGGCGCGGCGGTCGCCATTCTCTTCATGTTCGCGGCGCTCTGCGCGGTGGCGCTGCTCGTGGCGGCCGCTCTCGCGGTGCTGCTCGAGCGGCGCAGGCCCGCGGCGTGGCGGCACGCGGCGCTCGCGGCAGGCCTCGGCGTCGGGCTGCCGTCGCTGCTGCTGTTCTTCGACGGGCCGGGGCTCAACGCCGTGCTCACCGTGACGGTGCCGGCGGGGCTGTTGCTGCTGGGCTCGCGCTTCGACGTGAAGCGCCCCTACGCCGCGGCGCTCGCCACGCCGGGCGTGGCGATGGCGCTCGGGCTCGTGGTGAGCACGCTCGAAGGCGCGCAGGACCTCGCGCAGAGCCGCGAGCGCGACCGCATCTACGCGGTGCAAGACGCCGCCGACGCTCGCGACGCCGGCGCGCTGAAGGCAGTGCTCGACGGCCTGCCCGAGGGCACCGACCTCGACTCGGTGCTGATGACGCTGCCGATGCGCGGCGAGCACCGCGCCGAGCTCGAGGCGATCGCCCGCCACCCGAAGGCGCAGCTCACGCCGTGCTCGAAGCTGGTGCGCGCCTCGCTCGACGGCGACCCGGCCGAGTGGCGCTACCCGCAAGAGATGAGCTCGTGCCGGCTCGGCGCCGCCGGCCTCGCGGTGCGGCAGGGCAGCTCGGAGCTGCTCGAGGCGGTCGCGCGCGCGGTGACGGACTTCGACGACCGCACCGACGTGCTCGATCAGCTCGCCTGGGCGAACGACGACGCGGCGGCGGTGCGGTGGCTCGCCGCCGCGGAGCTCGCGAACGACGCCGGCGTGCTCAAGGCGTCGCTGATGACGAGCGAGCTCGTGAACGCGATGTGGCGCCACGACGATCGCGAGTTCTACTGGGCGCACTGCGACGCCGACGGCCTGCTCGTCGCGGTGTGCGCGAACGACGCGTACGAGTACCGGCTCACCGAGGCGCTGCAGCACGGGGCCCGGGTGAACGCGCGAATGGCGTGCGGCACGACTCCGCTCATCTCGATCTGCACGGGCCACGAGCTGAACGAGAGCGCGATCGGGCTCCTGCTCGACGCCGGCGCCGACCCGAACCTGCGGGGAGCGGCCCACTGCCTCGACGGCGACGCCGGCGCGCTCGAGACGCCGCTGTGGCACCTGGTGAGGCGCCGCCACGACTGGAACAACCCGCCGGCGAGCGCGATCGAGCTGCTCATCGCTCACGGCGCGAATGCGCAGCAGCGCGGCCTCGACGGGGGCACGCTCTTCGACGAGGCGAGCGACGACGAGTCGACGCTGAAGTCGCTGCACGCGCCGCCGCTCTACCGCAAGTAGGGCGTGACTCGAGGCCGGCTTCGGTCTTTCCTCTCGCGGTGACTTCGAGAACGGTTGCGGTGTGTGCCGCGGTGCTCTGCAGCTGCACGTCGAGCGTCTCGCTCGACATCGACGGAGGCCTGCGGTTTCCCTGCACGCCGACGAGCCAGACCGAGCGCTCGAAGGGAGGCTGCCCGGGCAACCTCTTCTGCGGCGGCGACAGCGCGTGCCACTCGCCCGAAGAGACCGGCAGCTACGCGTGCCGCGCCGACTTCGACTGCGGCGGCGACTTCCGGTGCGGGCCGAAGGGCGTCTGCATCGACCCGAGCGGAGACGCGCTGCGCGCCGACGCGCCGGACGTGAGCATCGACGCCGGCCGCCTCGTCACGTCGAACGCGCCGTGGAACACGGTGAAGGCGCTCGCGGTGGGGTCGACGTTCTACGAGCGCCGCGGCGCGGGGCTGCTGATCGACGTCTCGCCGGTCGCGGTGAGCGACGACACGCACGTCTACGTGGTGGCGACGTCGCAGCAGGGCCTGCTCGGCGCGCAGCCTCCGCGGCGGTTCTTCATGGGCCGCGCGCCGCTCGCGGGTGTCACCGAGCTCGCCGTCGCGCGCAACCAGGTCTACGCGCTGGCCGGGGGCAAGGTGTACTTCTTCGAGTGGTCGCCGAGCCCCGACGGCGGAGCGCTGCAGGAGCTCGACGCGGGGGCTCCGTACCGCACGGCGATCGGCACGCGGCTGAGCGTGGGCAGCGCGGCGAACCCGTTCGTCATCGAGTACACGCCGAACGCCGACGCGGGCGACTACCGCGTCTACGACACGTCGTTCGAGTACCCGACGACGAACGTCATCAACGTCGGCGGCTTCAACTTCGGCAGCTTCTCGCTCGATCACATCACCGACACCGACGGCCGCTACGTCTACGCGGTCGTGAACGGGCGGGTGTGGGCGGCGCACCGCATCGGGGGCATGCTGAGCGGCTCGTCGGGGCCGTCGGGCTGGCTGTTCTCGAGCATCGGCCTCAACTCGCCGGGGCGAGATCAGCTCTTCCAGTGTAACGGCACGAACGAGACCGGCGAGGACCTCGTCTTCCGCACGCTCCACATCGGCGAGAACCCCGACCTGAGCCAGACGGAGCACCCGCTCGTGGCGGTGCAGGTCGACGCGATTCTCGACGGCGGGGCGGTGACGCAGCGGTGGATGCGGCTCGACCCCGACTCGACGCTCGGCGGCTGCGGCTCGGGCTTCCCGCAGATCGACCGGCACGTGGTGCGGGGGAACTGCCCGACGTGCGCTCCGGGCGAGGTGCTGCTCGACCTGCAGTGGGGCGTCGACCCGGTGACGCGGGTGGCGGCGCTGCGGTCGGAGTGCGCGGGCCCTGGCGGCATGAAGGCGTTCTACGACCTGCAGACGGACCCCGGCGGGTTCGCGTGCTACCGGACGCGGCGGGCCGGCGTGGGGTACCGCGGCCAGGGCGAGCCGCTGCGCGCGCGCACGAACCCGGGCAAGAGCGCGGTGGCGTTCGGCAAGAACGTGGCGGTGCGGCGAGACGGGCTCGACCTGTGGGTGCCGCTCGCGCTCGACGCGCTGCCGTCGGTCGCGGCGTCGTACGGCCCGTCGTTCGTGGCGTTCGGCCAGCGCACGATGTTCGTCGAGACGCCGCTGATCGGCCCGGCGCTGCACCAGCTCGTCGACCCGGTGTCGCCGTACCCCGCGTGGATCTCGGGCAGCTGGCTCTTCTACGACGACGGGCGCGTCGGGCCGGTCACGAACCTCACGCGGCCGCCGAGCGAGGCGCGGTTCTTCGCGACGCCCGCGCGGGAAGACCTGAGGCCGCCGGTGCTGGGCACGTCGATGCGCGGCTCCGACGGGCGCACGTACGTGGTGATGAGCGCGAACGACGCGGTGCTCGGCGGCGAGATCGCCGACGACACCGGCACGGGGGCGCCGAAGCAGCTCGACGTGAAGGTGGTGCCCGAGCCGCAGGTCGAGGTGCTCTCGTTCACGCTGCTCGACGCGCCGCGCACCGACGCGGGCGTGCTGTTCGAGGGCTTCGTGCTGACCGAGAACCGGGTGTTCGCGCTGACGGCCGAGAGCGAGCAGCGGTGGACGGTGCGCGCGCTCGACGTCATCGACGGCGAGTGGCGCGAGGTGTGGGCCGACCACGACCGCGGGCGGCTCGGCTACGCCGACGGGCGCGTCTACGCGCTGCCGAGCGGCGTGCAGATCGGCTCGGCGCTAAGCGGGGGCGCGACCGACTTCCACCAGTTCTGCGGCCGCTCGTGGGCGCTGAACGAGACGGGGCTCTACCGCCTCGACGTGAACCCCGACGGAGGCACGGGCGTGTGGGTCGAGCAGGGCGGGGTGCTGCCGCCTGGCCCGCGCTGGCAGAAGATGTACGGGGCGGCAGACGGCGACCTCTGGCTGTTGGCGCTGGACGGGACGGCGAAGCAGGTGAGGGGGGCTCCATGCACGCAGTGATGCTGGTGGCGGCGGTGCTGGCGGCGGCCGAGGCGCAGAAGCCGAAGCTGCTGGTGCTCGACCTGCAGGCGGTCGGCGGGGCCGACGCGACGCTCGCGCAGGCGGTGACGCAGGCGGTGGTGAACGAGGCCGAGGCGCGCGGCTTCTACCAGGTGCTGTCGTCGCGAGACATCGCGTCGATGCTGGGCGTCGAGCGGCAGAAGCAGCTGCTCGGGTGCGGCGACGAGTCGTCGAGCTGCATGCTCGAGCTGTCGGGGGCGCTGAACGCGCGCTACGTGCTGGGCGGCAACGTGACGCGGTTCGGCGACGCGCTGCAGCTGAACCTGCAGCTGTTCGACAACCAGAAGAGCGTGGTGGTGCACCGGGCGACGCGGCTCGCGAAGAGCGAGTCGGAGCTGCGCACGCAGGTCATCTACGCGGTGGCCGAGGCGACGGGCTCGCCGCTGCCGCCGCCGCCGTCGAAGGTGCTGCCCATCAGCCTCATCGCGGCGGGGTCGGCGGCGGTGCTGTTCGGGGCGGTGCTCGGCATCGTGACGCTGACGGCGGAGGCGCAGATGGGGGCCGAGCTGCAGCAGGGCCAGATGTTCCCGCAGGTGCTGAAGAGCTACGAGTACTACCAGGGCGAGCGGTCGAAGCACGGCACGCAGCGCGTGGTGTCGCTGGTGTCGATGCTGGCCGGAGCGGTGCTGGTGGCGGGCGGGGTGGTGCTGTTTCCGCCCGACGTGGTGCAGAGCTCGAACGTGAAGGTGGCGCTGGGGTTCTCGCTCACCGGCATCGCGGTGGCGGGGTCGTTCTAGCGCTCAGCTCGGGCGCTACAGCGAGACCTGACCGTCGATGACGCGGCCGGTGCGGGCCTTGTCCTTCGCGCGCTCTTTGGCGAGGGCCTCGGCGACCTCGGGCCGCTTCTCGACGATGACGTCGTCGAGCACGAGCATGTCGATCTGGGTGTTGAGGAAGCACCGCACGGCGTCGTGGGGCGTGTTCACGATCGGCTCGCCCTTGACGTTGAAGCTCGTGTTCATGAACACGGGCACGCCGGTGCGCTTGTAGAAGGCCTGCAGCAGCTTGTGGAACTTCGGGTTCTGCTCGGCCGTGACCGTCTGAACGCGGGCGCTGCCGTCGACGTGGGTGACGGCGGGAATCTTGGAGCGCTTGTCTTCCTGCACGGGCACGACGAAGAGCATGTACGGGCTGTCTTTGAGGCCCTTCATGTCGAACCACTCGTTCACCTTCTCGGCGAGGCACGCCGGAGCGAACGGGCGGAAGCCCTCGCGGAGCTTCACGGCGTGGTTGACGACGTCCTTCATGTCGTCGCGGCGGGCGTCAGCGAGGATGCTGCGGTTGCCGAGGGCGCGCGGGCCCCACTCCATGCGGCCCTGGTACCAGCCGACGACCTTGCCGGCCTCGAGGGCGGCGGCGACGGTCTCGTAGAGGTCTTTGGGCTTGGTGTGCTTGATCTTTCCGTCGAACGCCTCGAGGGCCGAGTCGATCGCCGAGTACGGGTGGCCCGGCCCCAGGTAGACCTGCGGCTTGCTGCTGACGCGCGGCTGGCGCAGGAGGTTGTGGTACCCGTACATGGCGGCTCCGAACGAGCAGCCGGCGTCGTGGGCGGCCGGGTGGATCCAGATCTCGTCGAAGAGGCCGCTGCGGGCGATCTTGCCGTTCATCGTGCAGTTGAGCGCGACGCCGCCGGCCATGCAGAGCTTCTTCTCGCCGGTCTGACGCTGCAGGTGCGTGAGCATGTGCATCACGGTCTCTTCGAGGCAGACCTGGAGGGCGGCCGCGATGTCCATGTGCTTCTGCACGCACGGCTCGTCTTTCGCGCGCGCGGGCCCGAGCCCCTTCGTCATGCTGGGCGGGTACATCGACTGGTTCGCGCGGCCGATGAACGCGTCGCGGGCCATGAGGAAGGTGATGAGGCCGGGGTCGACCGTCCACCCGCCGTCGTCGTGCAGCGTGACGACGCTCTTGAACCACTCGCGGTACGGCTTGGGGTCGCCGTACGGAGCGAGGCCCATCACCTTGTACTCGTCGTGCTTGTCGAACCCGAGGAACAGGCTGATGAACGAGTAGAGGTAGCCGAGCGAGTTCGGCGCGTAGGTCTGCTTGAGCACCTTGATGTCGGTGCCGTTGGCGACGGCCATCATGCCCGAGACGCTCTCGCCCTCGGCGTCGAGGGTGACGCAGAGCGCGCGCTCGAACTGCGACTCGTAATAGGTCGAGGCGACGTGGCAGAGGTGGTGCGGCACGGCCTTGAACTTCTCTTCGGGCAGGTCGCGGCCCATCTCGCGAACGAAGGCGCGGTGGCTGCGCTTGTTGTCGTAGCCGGCGACCTTGTTGAACAGCTTCATCGCGGCGTTCGGGAGCCAGATGGCGGGCTTCTCGAGCAGCGGCAGGTGCTTCGAGACCGACTGGTACTTCCCGGGGTGGAACATCAGCGGGTACGAGAAGTAGTAGGTGACGAGGTCGAGCTCGGAGAGGTCTTTGAGGCCGCCCTCGCGCATCACGTACTCGATGGCCTGACGCGGGAAGCGGGCGTCGTGCTTGAAGCGGCTGAAGCGCTCTTCCTCGCAGGCGGCCACCACCTTGCCGTCGATGACCAGGGTCGCCGAAGCGTCGTGGCCCGTGTCGAACGAAGACGGGTAGCCGTCGAGACCGCCGTTGTAGCCGAGTACTTTCATGTGCTGGTGCTCCCTCGCTTGGAGGGTCGCGCCTAGCACGGCCTCAGAGGGGAATTGAACCCCCCTGGGGGGAATCGCCCGTTCAGCTGACCGGCACGGGCCGGAGCACGATCTCGAGGCGGCGGTTGGTCGCCCGGTTCTTGGCCGAGTCGTTCTCGACCAGGGGGCGGGTGTCGCCGAGGCCGTGGGCCTCGAGCCGGTTCGCGGGCACGCCCTTCGAGATGAGGTAGTCCATCACGGCGTGGGCGCGGCGCGCCGAGAGCTGCTGGTTCGAGACGTGCGAGCCGGTGGCGTCGGTGTGGACCTCGACGCTGATCTTCTCGCGGCGGTCTTTGAGGCCGGTGGCGAGCTCGTCGAGGCGACCCTTCGCCTCGGGCGACAGGCTGGTCTTGCCGGCGGCGAAGACGAGGCTCGCGGGCACGGTGATGACGGTGCCCGCGGCGTCGGCGGTGACCTTCGCGAACGTCAGCGACTCGAGCACCGGCGACGTCGAAGGCGGCTCGGGCGGCGGCTCGCTCTCGGCCGAAGCCCGTTCGGGCGTCTCGGAGGGCGCCACGACGGGCTCTGTGACGGAAGGCACGGGAGGCAGCGCGGCGGCCTGGGCCTCGATCTCGGTGCGCTGCCGGTCGTGCTGGGCCTTGAGGCGGTCGGCCTCGGCGGTGAGGGCGGCGAGGTACGCCTGGTCGTTGGCGAGGCGGGCCTTCGAGTTGGCGGTGTCGATGCGGCGGCGGGCGATGTACGCGAGCTCGCGGGCGCGCTCGGAGTCGCCGTCGCGCTCGAACTCCTTCGTGGCGAGGTCGAGGGCGGCGCGGGCTTCGCTGAGGTCGGCCGAGGGCTGGGCGTTGACGTAGTCCTTGCGGGCGGCGGTGAGCTCCGGGGGAGCGTGGGCGCAGGCGGCGGCGAGCACGGCGATGCAGGTGAGGCGTCTCATGGCTCCCCCTTGAGCGCCGAGACCTCGCTGGCGGCGCGGAGCGTGAGGCGGCGCACCGAGGCCTCCTTCGCGAGGGCGAGGGCGAGGTCGGCGTCGGCCTGGGCGCGCTCGAGCGTGAGCGCGGCGCGGCGGTCGCCGAGGTTCTCCATCTTGCGGGCGAGCTCGAGCGAGTCGGCGGCGCCCTTCAGGTGTGCGCGGGCGGTGGGCACCTGATCGGCGCCGAGCGCCTGGGCCTCGCGCAGTGTGGCCTGGGGTCTGTCATAGCTCAGCGGCGGCGGACGAACCGTGGCGCAGCCGAGCAGCATCAACGCGGAACCGAGCAGTCGTTTCATCGGACCCTCGACGACTGCAACGGCGCTGCCAGAGCCGCGCGAGGAATTCCCGATGCGTCGCGTGTTACGGCGGGGCGACGTGGGGCGTGCTGCCCCACGCGCACAGCCGCGCCTGCTCAGCGCTCAGTCGTTGACCTTCGCGAGGTCGCGGTCGGCCTTCACCGTGCCCTCGCGCACCGGGTTCTTGCCGCGAACGTCGGGCGACGTCGTGGTGCCTCCGCCGACGTGGTGCTCGCGGGCGATCTGCTTGAGCTGGTCGTCGGTCATCGGGAGCTTCTTCGGGAAGCGCTCGGTGTTCAGCGACTCGACCGCGTTCGGGTAGGCGGTGTTCACGCTGAAGCCGTTCTTGGTGCCCTTCTCGACGACGACCGAGCTGATGTGGTTCGGGTCGGAGGCGTAGACGACGTCGAAGCGCGGGTTCTTGGCGAAGACGGCGCCGGTCATCGCGGTGACGGCCTCGCAGTCGGCGGCGGTGCGGCCGGCGACGTCGGAGTTGCCGCGCCTCAGCATGCCGTCGAGCTTCGCGGGGTCGGTGCGCTCCGAAGCCGGCAGGTCCCACGCGGCCTTGTTCGCGGGCGTGTAGAAGGTGTCGAGGTACTGCTTGTACTCGCCCTGGATCTCGGAGGTCGGCTTCCCCTCGGCCGAGATGGCGTCGAAGTACTTCTTCACGTCGGCCGGGTTCTTCGCGTCGAACGGGTAGCCGACCTTGTCGCCCATCTTCTTCGTCTGCTCGAGCTGCTTGAGCTTGGCGTCGGCGATCTGCTCGTTCGACATCGACGGGTTCTCGGCGATGACGGCGCCCTTGTCGTTCGGGTCGAGGAACTGCTTCTGACCGTCGGGAGTGGGCTTCGACTTGAGCTCGTCGAGGGTGGCCTTGGCGCCTTCGATGTCGCCGGCCTTCATCTGCTCGTCGGCCTTGGTGGTGAGCTGCTTGCGCAGGCCGTGGCCGTCTTCGGGGAGCGACGTGTTGTCGGGGTTGAGCTTGTCCGCGATGAGGCACGGGTGCTCGTCGGTCATGTGCTTGTCGAACTTGTAGAAGTCGGGCTGGCTGGGCGGGTTGTGGCCGCTGGCCTTGCCGACGACCTCGCGCAGCTCTTCTTTCGTCTCGCAGCTGTGCACGATGAGGCGCATGGCGCGCTTGTCGCCGGGGCTGACCTTGCCTTCTTCGAGGCGCTTGAGCGCGGCGGCCTTCTCGTCGGTGTCGAGGCCCTTGAGCGAGTCGGGGTCGTCGATGATCTTCTCGCGGATGTTCTTGTCGCCGTTCCACGAGTCCGCGTCTTTGGTGGCGTCCTTCAGGCCGGCCGAGCTCTCGGGCGCCGACGTGAGGCTGCTCGCCGCGGCCGACGTCGGGTTCGCGAGCGCGAGCGCCTTGAGGCCCGAGAACGTCTCGGCACCTTCCGGCGGCTTGTACGCGGTGGCCTTGCCGGTGATGGAGACGAGCTTCTCCTTCGCGGCGTCGTAGGACTCGGTGACCTGCTCTTTGACCTTCGGGACCTCGGCCTTGACGGTCTCGACGGCCGACGAGACCTTGTCACTGACCTTCTGAGAGACGGTGCTGGCGCCGCTGCGGAGGGAGTCGATGAGGGACATGCGCCGATTGGCGGCTCGGCTGAAGACCCGCCGGTCACAGAAGGGAATCTAGGGGACGACCTGGCTGCAGTTCGCGCCGCAGCTGAAGACGGCCGAGGCGCAGGCGTTGGCGTCGATGCAGGCGTCGCACGTGTCGACGCGGCGATAGAAGCTGGAGTCGGCGTTCGCGTTGTCGCGGCAGCGCGACTCGCAGGAGTTCACGCCGTACTCGGCGTCGAAGCAGTCGCGGTAGCGCGTGCAGATGTTGTGGCAGTCGGCGACGGTGTCGGCGGCGCGGCACGCGGAGAGAGAGAGAGCAGCGGCGAGGACCAGGGTCTTCATCGTGTTCATGGTCCGTTCAGGAAAAGCAATCGGCGTGCGCGAGGCGCAACGATGCGGGAGCACGAGCGCTGCGTGTGGTCGCCGCTACGCGCGAGTAACGCTGCTACGGTCGGCGCGTGACCAGAGCGCTACTGCTGCTGTGCGTGGTGACAGGCTGCGGGAAGACGAACGGCGACGCGATCGCCGAGCTGAAGCCGAAGTACGCCGAGGCGCGCGTGAAGCTGAAGCGGCTCGCGGCGGTCGCCGAGGGCGAGGTGGCGGAAGAGAAGAAGCTGAGCGGCTCGACGTACGACGATCAGCACTCGGAGGGCTGCTCCTTGAGCATGATGATGCCGCAGCAGGTCGTGGACCCGGACTTCGAGATCAAGTCGGGCGACCCTGCGGCGAACGAGACGTTCGATCCCATCGGCGGCGGCATCTTCCTCACGTGCCTGAGGTGGACGGGGCCGAACAACCCGATGGCGGCATCGGCGCTGGCGGTGCGCGACGGCGACCGGCTGCTGAAGGAGTGCGACCTGGGCAACCTGCGCAGCATCGCGGTGGTGAAGACGGTGGCGAGCGAGGTGCCCGAGCTGGTCGAGGAGGGCAAGTACCGCGGCGGCCGCGCCGAGGTGCAGGTGACGGTGGTGGACTGGGCGACCGAGAAGGCGGTGTCGCGGTTCTCGGTGTCGGGTCAGCCCGCGGAGCGCATCGAGTACCGCGTGAAGCAGGGCGAGTCGAAGGGCGTCGAGGCCGCGCGCAGCGTTCATGCGTCGATGTGGGTGGACGCGCGGAAGAAGCTGCTCGGCGAGCTCGAGCAGCGCGGTGTCACCGTCGTGCGCTGAGCGTCGGCGGCCGGCAAGAGACGGCGAGGCTGCCTGGCCCTGTCGCCGGGGCTTCCGGCGGTGGTGCTCGCGCTGGCGCACGTCGACGGCCGGTGGTCGGATTGTCGAGCAGGGCGGCGCGAGCATCGTGCGCTGAGCGTCGGCGGCCGGCAGGAGACGGCGAGGCTGCGTGGCCCTGCCGCCGGGGCTTCCGGCGGTGGTGCTCGCGCTGGCGCACGTCGACGGCCGGTGAGTGCAGTGCCTCGATGCTCCCGACGGGTCTGCGAGCGCGCGACCGCCGCGGCGAACCGAACGTCTCTGGCACTCAAGGGCGCGCAGGGAGCGGTGCGCTGCGCCGGCCGTTGGACGGTTGTACAGGGCTCGGCGCAGGACCCTCGGTTTCACGGACAACTGTCGTTCACGAAACGAAGGTGCCTCCATCGAACGCTGTACAACCGTCCACCGTCGGCGCGCGGCGAAGCAGCGAGAGCTTTCGGCGATCTCATGGCCGGTGTCCCGAACGCGATGCATTGCGTTCTGCAGTGGCTGGGGCGCTCGATTCGTCGGTGCGGTCGCGCGCCTCATGCCACACGGGGAGAGCATCTTCGCAATGCGACAGAGAAACCCAGCCGTGCGGTCGTGCGCGGCGCCGCGGCGGGGGTCTTCGGCCTGCGTGAGAAGGCCGAGTCGTTCACCGTCGGCCGTCGCGTCGCGGCGCGTCGGGGCGTCACGCCGGTGGAGTCGCTCTCTACCGCCGCCGATGGGTCGTCGAGCACAGCGAGCCCCGGCTCCGCGTCACGCGGGTGAAGTCGCCCTCCGTCGCCGCCGATGTGTCGTCGAGCACAGCGAGCCTCGGCTCCGCGTCACGCGGGTGGAGTCGCTCTCTACCGCCGCCGGTGTGTCGTCGAGCACAGCGAGCCCCGGCTCCGCGTCACGCCGGTGAAGTCGCCCTCCGTCGCCGCCGGCGTGTCGCCGTCCGCGTCACTGCGCGTTGATGGTCACGTCGGTGAAGTTGCTCTTCCGCCCGCCGCCGGGCGTGTCGTCGAACACCGCGAGCCGCACCACGTACGAGCACGGAGCGCACGTGCCGAGCTTGAGCTCAGCCGTCGCGCCGCTCGGCGTCAGCATCACGCCGCTGCCCGCGTTCGCCGGCGTCGACAAGAGCGACCACTCGTAGCGCGCGACCGGCCCCTTCACGCCCGGCACGCACGAGCCCGAGCCGTCGGGCTTCGCGTCGAACGAGCTGCTCGCGTCGAGCGTCACGCTGCTGCCGGCGGCGCCGTTCGACGGCCCGGTCACCACCGCCACGGGCAGCGCGTTGCACGGCGTCTTGCCTGTCACCGTCACCAGTTTGCCGCCCAGGGGCTCCCACGTCGGGTCGTCGGAGCTCACCACCAGCTCGGCCGCGAACGCGCTGGGCCCGCTCGGCCCACCGGCGGGCGGGTCGACGAAGCGCACCGGCACCGAGACCATGCTCCCCGGCATCACCACCGTGTTCATCGCCGGCGCAGTCACCGTGAAGATCGCCCCTGCGCCCTCCATCGGCCAGGCGGGAGCGCCCGACGCTCCGAAGTGCACGCTGCGCACGAGCAGCGGTCCCGCGCCGGTGTTGCGCAGCTCGAGCATCTGCGTGCCGTCGTAGCCCGTCGCCCGCACGCCGAAGTCGACCGGCGAAGGCGTCACCGTCAGCTCGGGCGGCATGCCCCCGCGCAAGAGCGCCCGCAGCGTGCCGCCGTTCGAGCGCACCTCGAGCACGTCGGAGTCGTACGCCGCCGACGCCATGTACTGCGCCGTCACGTTCAGCGAGTCGCCCGCGGTGCCGCTCGGCTGCAGCGTCGCCGGCAGCGTTGGCGCGCCGGTGAGGGTGAAGCGCGTGTTGCCGCGCACGAGCGTGATGGCCTCGACCGTCAGCGTCGACTGCCCCGAGTTCCGCACGAGGAAGTTGCCGGTGCACGCGGGCGCCGCGCTGAAGTCGCACGCCACGGGCAGCGCCGGCGTCGCGCACTGCATCGCGCCCATCGCCGGCACCGCGCACAGCTGCAGCGACGGCTGCACGCCCGTGCCGAGCAGCCGCACCGCGACGTCGCGCGCGCCGGGCACGTTCGTGGTGAGCGTGAGCGCTCCGTTCAGCGCGCCCGGGGCGCCGGGCTTGAACACCACGCGCAGGCTCTGCTCGCCGGCGTCGGCGACGCCCTTGCCGGGCACGGTGAAGCTCGTGGGGCCGTCGAGGCTGAACGCGCCTCCGTCGATCGACGCCGTCGTCACCTCGAGGTCGGCGCAGCCCGCGTTGCCGACGTTGAGCCGCAGGTCCGTCGAGGCGCCGACGACGGTGTCGTTCAGCCACATCAGCGGGTTCGGCCGCGGCTGCATGTTCGCGGTGTCCCAGCAGAGCTCGGCGGTCGCGCCCGAGCGGCCTCCGGGGCAGTGCAGGCTGACGACGGGGTCGGGCGCCGTCACCGCGCCCTTGCCGGTGAGCGTGGCCGACGAGACCGCGCCGTTGCCGTCGGTGAACGACAGCGTGGCGGTCACCGCGCCCGGAGCGACCGGAAGGAACGACACCGGCAGCTCGTACGTCGCGCCGGCCTGCAGCGAGCGCGGCCAGTCGCCGGGCACCGAGAAGCCCTCGCCGCCCTCGAGCTTCAGCGCCTGCAGATCGAGGGTCGCGCGCCCGCCGTTCTGCAGCGTCAGCGTCTTCGTGACGGGGCGCACCGTGAGCCCCGCGGCGGTCGGCTTCACGCACGCCTGCCCGAAGTCGAGCGACGACGGCGTGAGCTTGAGCTCGCCTTCGCCGGTCATCGTCGTCGTCTTGCCGCAGTTGCAGCCGGCAGCGAAGAACAGCAGCAATGCGCACGTGACCGCGCTCCCTCTCCCCTCGTAGGGGAGAGGGCCGGGGTGAGGGGGCCGTTGAGCGCCGCGGGCGAGCATCATGGCGGCGGCAGAAACGCCCAGCGCGCGATGTGATCGAAGTTCGCGGTGTTCACGAGCGTCAGCGGCTGCGCGGGCCCGTCGATGCCGGTCAGCTGGTTCACTGGAGCGAAGTAGACGTCGGCCGAGCCGAGGCCGCCGCCGCGCGTCGACGAGAACGAGAGGAAGCTGCCGTCGCGCGCCCAGGTCGGCCACGAGTTCGGGATCTGCGCGTTGAGCTGCGGCAGCGGCAGCACCTGCCCGTTCATCGTGTCGACGAGCTTGATGACCGAGTCCGAGGCCGAGCGCGTCGTCGAGCCCATCGGGCTGAACGTGTACGCGAGGAACTTCCCGTTCGGGGAGTACTCGGGCATGTAGTTGCTGCCGCCGTTCAGGCTCGCGCCCATCACCGGCGTCGCCATGCCGCCCGTGTCGGGCACCGTCATCAGGTCGCACGGCCCCACGACCTCGAAGTCGCCGGCGTCGGCCGGGTCGCCGCGCACGAACGCGATGGTCCCGTTCGGGCCCCAGGTCGGCTGCGTCTGCACCTTGTTCGGGTTGTTCGCGCCCTGCACCTCGCGGAGCACGCCGCCCGCGACCGAGGCGACCTTCAAGATGTTGCCGCCCGCCGCGTAAACGAACTGGTACGGCGGGTTCGTGTTGACGTTCGGGTTCCACGACGGGAACTCGCCGTCGGAGGTGCCCGTGACCGGCACCGAGCCGCCCGTGCGCGCGTCGATGATGCGCATCGTCGGCTGCGTGCCGTACTCGACGAGCGCCACGTACTTCCCGTCGGGGCTCACCGCGTGGCAGCCCGCGCACGCCTGGCCCTTGTCGCTGCCGTAGAACGGCTGGCGGTTCGGCGGGCCCTGCAGCCGCGTCGTGTAGATGCTGCCGTTCATGCCGACGCCGCCGGCTCCGAAGACGCCGGCCGACCACGAGTAGAGGATCTCGCCCGCATCGGCCGGCACCAGCTCGGGGCCCGTATCGAGGTCGACGTACTGCACCGGGAACACCGGGTCGCTGCTCTCGATCTTCACGCGCGCGTTGAGCGCCGCGCCGGTCGACGTCAGCCGCACCGTCTGCATCGCCGCCGCAGCCGCAGCGAGGTTCAGCGGCAGCGTCGGCGCTCCGAACAGAGAGAACGGCGTGCCCGCCGGCTCGAGCGTCATCGCGTTCACCGCGACCGGCGCGCCGCCGCACGCCGTCATCGTGAACGAGAGGTCCTTCGTCGAGCCCATCGGCACCGGCCCGTAGTGCAGCCGGTTCGGCGTGATGCACAGGCTGCGCGAGCCGGCGCGGCCGCTCAGCGGCACGGCGAGCTTGAGCGCGGGGCCTCCGAAGCCGGCGGTGTAGCGGATCTCGAGCACGTCGGCGTCGTTGCGCGAGACCGTCGGCGCGTAGGTGACGCCGACCTCGGGCGCGCCGAAGCCGGGCAGCGAGCCGGCCATCACGATGAGCGGCGGAAACGCGGGCACGTTGCCGGCGATGAAGTGCGAGTTGCCGTTGCGAATGCTCGCGCCGTTCACGAGGCACAGGTCGCTGCCCATCGCCGAGAGCCGCACGCTGCGCAGCGAGCGGTCGCCGACGGCGACTCCGCCGAAGTCGAGCGCCGGAGGCGTCGCGACGAGCTGGCACGGCGGCGGGTCGATGCTCGAGGCCCGCACCGGGATGACGAGCATCGGCTGCGCCGGGTCGTCGGAGGTGATGGTGACCTCGCCTGTGTGCGACGCCGTGCCGGCGGCGACGTAGTGCACGCCGAACGTCATGACGTCGTTCGGCTGCATGACGAGCGGCGCGGTCGGCGGCATCGTCAGCGTGAACGCCGAGCTGCCGGTGAGGGCGAATGCGCTCACGTTGCAGGGCTGCAGGCCGTCGTTCACCACCACGACGTTCTGGTCGCCGGTCTGGTTGTTCGGCACCGCGCCGAAGTCGACGGTCGTCGGCGACGCGAGCAGGTGGCAGACCGTGCTGACCGCGGCGCGCGCGCGCAGCCGCACCGGCACCGAGTCGAAGAGCGGGTCGTTCGTGTTCACGTACGCGAGGCCCTCGGCGGGCCCGGCCGTGACGGGCGTGTACGTGAACTCGAACTCGTGCTTCGCCATCGGCTGCAGCGTGACGGCGGTCGCGCCGGGCGCCTGGTTGGGCTCGGTGCCGAAGAGCGGCGAGCTGCCCGGGTCGAACGCGGTGCCGTAGTAGTCGAGCGCGCGGTTGCCGATGCTGCGCACCTGGGCCTTGCGCTTGAGCGGCGGGCTGCCGACCTGCACGGCTCCGAAGTCGATGGTGAGGGCGGCGTTCTCGATGGAGTTGCACATGAAGGTGCCGGTGCCGTCGTCGACGCAGACCTGCACCGACGAGGCGGTGACGAGCCCGAGCAGCTTCACGGTGAAGTGCGGCAGCTTCGGGTCATCGGTGTCGACCTCGACCGTGCCGCCCGAGCTGCCAGGCTTCGTCGGCGTGAACGTGATGTCGAAAGCGCCGCTGCCGGCGGGCTCGATGGGCAGCGGCACGGGCACTCCGCCGCCGAGCTTGAACGCGGGGTCGGTGCCGGGCCCGAGCTCGATCTGCGTCAGCGCTCCGGCGCCGTTGCCGTGGTTCTCGACGCGCACCTTGGCGGTGAAGCTGCCGGCCTCGACGGTGCCGAAGTCGGCGATGAAGACGGTCGGGCTCTCTTTGGTGGTGGGCTCGACGACGACGAGGTCCGGGCTGAGGCCCGAGAGGCCGGCGCCGCAGCGACAGCCCGAGGCCGCGACCCATACCGCCGCGAAGGTAAAGATGAATGTGGTGCGCACGAGGGCTCCGGGTCCCCTTTGATCCGGAAGAGCCCGACCTACATGCCTGACGCAATGGAATCGAGTCAACTCGACCCGGGAATCACCCGGGCCTCACGGGGCGTAGACGAGGTCGACGGCCGAGTCGATGCCGGTCGTCAGCGTGGCCTCGAGCGCCGGAGCGCCGAGCGGTGCGCTGAAGACGGCGACCCCTTCATCCATGAGCACGAAGAGCCTGCCGCCGTCTTGGCCGACGGCTGACTTCCGGGCGGCGGCGAGCGACGGGTCCGTAACGACCACGTCGGGTGCGCGGTCGCCGGTGGTGGCCGCGATGTCGCGGTAGACGAGCACCCGGTCGGCCAGCGTGACGAAGAGGTGGCCCGCGACGACGGTGTGGTGGCGAATGCTCGCGGTCTGGCCGGCGTCGAGCGCGAAGCTCGGAGCCGATGGAGAGACCGCGGTCGTGGCGCCCACCCAGACGGCGAGGGTGCCGCTGCCCGCCGAGCCGAAGAGGCGGCCTGAAGCGACGTCGAGCTGCGAGGCCGCGAAGGTGGAGATCGAGAGATCTGCCATGCCGGCGTCGCCGGCGCGGCTGCTCGCGGCGCTCCACGCCACGACTCCGCCGGAGTGTGCCGCGAACAGGCGATCGCTCACCGGGTCGTACGCGAAGTCGCGGAGCGGCTGACCGGGCGCCGCGAACGTCGCTCGGGGCTCGAGCGGACCCGCGAGGCGAACGACCTCGCCGGGGCGTCGCAGGTACCAGAGTCGCCCGGCGATGCGCGTGGCGCGGCCGACGCCGAAGGCGTTCGGCTCGAGCACTGCGGGCGGATCGCATGGGGGAACCAGGTTGCCGATCCACTCCTGAATCGGCGCCGCGTCCTCCGAAACGACGGTGATCGTGTGGGCGGGCAGCGGCCCGGCTCCGCCGACGAGCGCGACGGGTGTGCCGGCGAGGAGCGGTTGCACGACGCCTGGCGGGTTCGTGGCCAGACTGGGGATGGCGTTCCACAGCTGCACCGTGGGGGGGCCTCCGTCCGGCCGGCCGCGCGTGGCGACGAACAACCGATTGGAGAATGCGACGGCGCCTCCGCCGGCTCCGGTGCAGCTGCAGAAGGGCAGTGCGACGCAGCCGCTGTCGGCAGAGCCGCCCGCGACTCCTCCGCTCGTGCCGCCGGCGCTGCCGCCGCCAGCCGTCGCTCCGCCGGCGCCGCCGCTCGTGCCGCCGCCGCTCGTGCCGCCGCCGCCGGCGCCGCCGTCGGGAGTGGACGGCACGCCGGTGCACGCGAGCATGATCAGGGCAGCGCCGAGGCCGCGTCCGACTTGCACGTCAGCTTCTCCTCGCGAGCGCGGCGTCGCGCAGCGCCACGGCGGCGTCACGCACCTCGGCGAGCAGCTGGGGGTCGAGGCCGCCGGTCTCGGCGCGCGCGCCCGCGTGCTGCGCGTCGCCGAGCCCCGCATCGCGCTGCTGCTTCACCATGCCCAGAATCAGCTCGCGCACGGCGTCGGCGTCGGTGATGCCGGCGATGACGGCCTGGTGCGAGTCGTGCTGCCCTGCGACGGCGCTGCCGCCCGCGGTCGAGACCGTCACCGACTTGATGCCGAACAGCCGCTCGAGCGGGCCCTGCAGCACCTCGATGTTCTGCACGTTCGCGTAGCTCAAGGTGACCTCGCGGCGCACCATCGCGCCCTGGCTCACGCGCAGCGAGCGGTCGCCGATGAGGTAGTGGCGCAGCTCGTAGTCGATGCGCGTGGTGACGAGCGTGAACGCGATGACGCCGACGAGCACGACCATCGCCAGGCCGAGCGCGATGATGGCCTCGGTCTTCTGCGCGACGAGGGCGCCGACGAACGCGGCGGCGATGCCGAAGAGCTGAAGCGAGGTGCCGATGAGCGCGCCCGCGTAGCGCAGGCCGAGCCAGGCCTCGGCGGGCTGCAGGTGCCGCACGAGCGTGACGCCCTCGGGCAGGTGCGGCGGCGAGAGCTTCAGCTTGAGCAGCGGCAGGACGAGGGGCTGCAGCAGCCGCACGAAGGCCGAGATCACGCGTGAGGTTTACCACGCGGGGCACGGCGCGATGTAGACCACCCCGCGTGCGAGCCCTCGTCGTCGCCCTCGTCGTGTGTGGCTGCTCTTCTGCGCCGATCGTCGTCGACGCGGGCGAGCCGCCTGACGCAGGCAGCGCGCGCGATGCGGGGCAAGAAGACGGAGGCCCGACGACCGACGGCGGTGCGCGCCAACCGTTCGACGCGGGCGTCGAGCCGACAGCGGCGCTGCGGCCGGTGCGAGGCGAGCTGACCATCGTTCAGCTCGATCTGCCTGCGGGCCTCGTGGCAGCGATCGGCGAGTCGGCGCTGGTGATCGGCCCCGACGGCACGACGGTGCTGATCGACGTCGGCAACGGCTCGCACGACGACGACATTCGCGACGCGCTCGCGGCGCTCGGGCTGCCGAACGCCGTCGATTGGATCATCCTCACGCACTTCCACGGCGACCACATCGGCGGGCTCTCGGACCTGCTGACGGGCGCCCAGCCGGTCACGGTGCGGCGCGGCGTCGTGCACCGCGGCTTCGTCGACCTGGGGCCCGGCGCGGCCGAGACCGACGTCGCGGCTGTGTGCAACCTGCTGCGCGACCCCGCACGCTCGGCGCTCGACGTGCCGCTGTGCGAGGCGGCGGCGCCGGCGCCGTGCTCGGGCTGGGCGCAGCAGTACCCCGCGACCGGGTGCCCGGGCCTGTCGCGCACGCTCGACCTCGGAGCTGGCGCGACGCTCGAGTTCCTCGCGGCCGACGCGCACGTGGGCGCCGACGCCGCCCCCGCGTTTCCCGACGACACCACGAACCAGGAGAACGCGCGGTCGATCGTCGGCCTCATCCGCTACGGCGCCTTCCGCTACCACTTCGCGGGCGACCTCACCGGAGCCGGCACCACCGCCGAGCCCGACGTCGAGTCGTTCGTGGTGTCGAAGGCGGCCGCGAAGTACGGCGCGCTCGGCGTCGACGTCACGCACGTGAACCACCACGCGCGCAACACGAGCAGCAACGCCGCGTTCACGGCGAAGCTGGCCCCGCTCGATGGCCGCACGCGCAACCTCGTCGCGGGCATCAACGCCGCCTACCTGGGCTCGCCGCAGGGCGAGGTGCTGACGGCGTGGCTCGACGCGAACCGGCTGAGCGGCGGCTCGCTGTGGGCGACGCAGGTGGCGCCGGGTGGAGCGACGCACGCCTCGCTGCTCGACGCGAAGGCGCGCGTCATCGTGCAGACGATTCAGGGCGGAGCGGGGTACCGGATTCAGGCTGCGAGAGCGACTCCGCTCTCGCAGTCGTTTCCGTCGGTCGCGGAGCCTTGACGTATTCCGCGGCTCACCTGAGTTGAACGCAAGGTGCGGCACGCTTGGTGAGATTCGTGGACGGAGCGAAAGACGTGGCGCGCGCCACGCCGCATTCAACTCAGGCGAGCGGCAGGTTCAGCGGCAGGCGACCGTCTCGAGCGCGTCGAGGATCGGGTGCGGCATGTACTTCGACGTCTTGAAGGGCACGACGCAGCTGCCCTGCGCGAAGTGGCGGGGGACGTCGACGGCGCGGTTGGACTCGAGCGAGAGCTCGCCCAGGAGCAGCTTGAACTGCTCGGGGAGGCCGCCGGTGGCGCGGCTCCACTCGCCGCTGACGCCGCGGTCGACGGGCTTCCACGACATGGCGTAGCGGGCGTTGTCGAACGCTTCGTTGTGGCTGTAGCCCGGCAGCGCCGAGAACGTGAAGCCGGCGGCGAGCTGCACGGACGGGTTCACGTCGAAGGCCGTGGTGCCCGAGGTGGTGTTCCGCATGACGAGGTCGAAGCGGCGGCCGGCGGTCTGGTTGAGGTCGAGCGAGAGCACGGTCTGGCCGGCGTACTGAATGAGCGAGGTGCCCTGGCCGAGCGAGATGCCGGTGATGCTCTGCTGCTGGGCGCCGTCGACGAACGTGAGCTGCGAGGTCAGGCCCGAGAGCTCGGCGTGGAGCGGGCCCGTGAGCATGTACGAGAACAGGTCGGAGCCGATGCCGTCATAGGTGGTGCGGCCGACGTCGACGGTCATGACGGCCGTGCGGCGGGCGCCGTCGAGGCGCGTGCTGAACAGCGGCGAGCGGCGCTCGGTCGAGAACGTGCGGCGAATGCCGCTCTTCTCGGTGATGGAGAAGAAGATGTCGTCGAGCACCGAGAGGCTGACGGCGTAGTCGCTCTGGCCGAAGCGATCGAGGCGCATCTCGTAGCGGCCGCGGGCCTCGATGGTCCACTCGGGGCGGGCGGTGCCGAGGGCGGTCTGCAGGAACAGGTACGCGCGCTGCGACTTCTCGAGGTCGACCTCATACGCGATGGTCTTGCCGCCGCGGAGCTTCAGGATGAACGGCTCGAGGCGCTCGGGGCCGACCTGCAGCGCGAGGTCGATGTTGCCGCCGGCGCGGATGCGCAGCTGAGCAGCGTCGACGTTGCGAACGCAGTCGGGGTCGAGGGCGGCGCCCGGCCGATCGGGGTTGGAGCAGATGATGTCGCCGCGGACCAGGTAGATGGTGCCGTTGCTGCCGGGCTCGGCGTTCGACTGCGTGAAGATCTTCTGCGCGTAGTAGCGGAGGTACCGCATCGAGTCTCCGGTGGTCGCCTGCTGCGGCACCGTCGGCCGGCTCGACACCGTGCCCAGCGGCTGGCCCATCGAGTAGGTGGAGTCGATCGACGACCAGGTGTTGGTCGAGCGCGCGGTCTCGAGGGCGCCCGAGACCAGCGCGTCGACGTCGTTCGCGGTCTGCGTCGCGACCTCTTCGGGGGTCGGCGGCTGGCAACCCAGCAGAAACAGAACGGCGAGGGTGGCAGGGGTTCGCATCGCGGGTTTCCTCATGGTGCAGCGGTTTGGACGGATGGGGGTAAATCCGTCACGAGGACCCCTGAAATCCAGTCGGTGCGCAGCGAACGTCGCCCAGGAGCGACAAAAAGCGTCGCGTGCGACAATTCGGCCGGCGTGCGTCTGGTGAGTATGAACCTGCGTTCGTGGGCCCTGGTCTCGGTGTCCCTTGCGACCGGGTGCGCGACCCTGCACCGGGCGCAGGCCGCCGAGGCGATGCAGTGCCCGGAGAGCGAGCTCGAGGCGGTGGACATGAAGGCCGACGACGCCGAGGGCGCGAAGCTCCTGGTGGCGCTGGTCGCGGTGCCGCTCAACGTGAACCCGCTGGGCAGGACGATCACGCGCAAGGCCACCGAGAGCCGCTTTCGGGGTTGCGGGCGCACGTTCGACTGCGACCGCGACGGCTGCGACGAGACGGCCCAGTCGCGGGCCGCGCGCCTGTCGAAGTCGGTGCCGCAGCTGATGGAGAAGTCGCGCCTGAGCGTCGGCGCCGACGCGACCGCGGAGCAGGTGGGCTACTTCACGTGGACGGTGACCGCCTCGCGGGGCACGGCGCAGTGCCGGATCGCGGCGGAGACGTATTACTCGTGCTCGCCGGACCTCGACGTGCTGGCGGGGCGGTAGCCGTCACTTCGGCTTGAGCGCCGCTGCGGCGTCGCGGAGCGCGTCGCGGATCTCGCCCAGCACGGCGTCGTGCGGCTTCTGCTGCGGGTGCGCGTGCTCGCGGACGCCGCGCATGCGCGCGTAGAGGTAGTCGCGAATGGCCTCGCTGTCGCGCACGCCGACGATGCCCATGCTGGCGGCGCTGCCGCTGCCGGCGGTCTGAATGGTGACCGTGCCGATGCCGAGCCAGCGCTCGATGATGTTCTGCGACAGGTGAATGTCCTGCATGCGCGCGTAGGTGAGCTGCATCTCGCGGCGGAAGATGACTCCGAAGGACATGAAGACGCCCTCGTCGTCGAAGCGATAACGGAGCGTCTCGTACCGGAACAACAACGGCAGGAAGATGATCGGAAACATGAAGCACGCGAGCAGCGCCGTGAGCACGTACAGCACGAGCAGGCCCTTCTCGGGCCGAGTGATGGCGTGAACCTGCGCCCGCAGCTTCGTGAGCTCCGCGTCCGTCATGGGCCGGCGCCATCGTATTCCGTGCCGTCTCGCCTGGCTTCACGTTCTGCCGCGCTCGACCCGAGCGCGCGCGAGCCGAAGGGAACACCCCGGCACCAAGCGACGTTCTTCAACCACATGACGTGAGCGCGGCTAAGCTCACACACCTCCCATGGCCGCCGGCGATGAACGACGAATGAAGGCCGTCGTGCTGTCCCGGGTTCGCCGGGTACAGCGGCGGCTGGCCACCGAGATCGCGCTGAAGGCCGCGGTGGCTCCGTTCTGGTGCGCGGTCACGGCGCTGGCGGCCTGGCGCTTCGTCGTGCAGCACCACATCGCCATCGCCGGCGGAGTCATCTTTCTCTGTGCGGCCGTGGCCTGGTGGCTGCTGAGCCGCGGTCGCGGCATCTCGGAGGCCCAGGCCGCCATCATCGCCGACCGCCGCGCCGACGCCGGGGGCCTCTTGCTCACGCGCCTCGAGATGCCCGTCGGCGAGTGGGAGCTCGAGCTCAACCAGCGCGTGCGGGCGGTGACGCCTCCGCCGATCGACGTTCGCCGGCCGGTGTCGCTGTTGATGCTCGCGCTGGTGCTCGCCGTCATCTCGTTCATCGTTCCGGTGCCGCCGAAGCAGCTGCACCCCGTGAGCTCGGCGGCGGCGACCCGCGTCGAGGACCTCGCCGAGAAGCTCGAGGCCGTCGCGCACGAGGAGCCCACCGATGACGCCCTCGCGAAGGAGCTCGAGCGGCTGCGCGAAGAGGTCGAGGACGGCACGTTCGACGCCGCCGACTGGGAGGCCGCCGATACGCTGAACTCCGCGCTCGATCGCCAGGCCGCCGAGGCCCAGGCCGAGCTCTCGCGCGCCGAGCAGGCCGCGAAGTCGCTCGAGGACGCGATGAAGAACGCGCAGTCCGCCGAGAGCACCACCCGTGAGCAGGAGGAGCTCGAGAAGGCGCTCCTGGCGCTCTCCGACGGGGAGGCCCAGAACGGCGAGCAGGCGATGCAGCAGGCGATGCAGCAGCAGGGACAACAGGGCCAGCAGGGCGATCAGGGGCAGCAGGGCGACCAGGGTCAGCAAGGTCAGCAGGGCCAGCAGGGCCAGCAGGGCGACCAGGGTCAGCAAGGTCAGCAGGGCCAGCAGGGCCAGCAGGGTCAGCAGGGTCAGCAGGGTCAGCAGGGTCAGCAGGGTCAGCAGGGTCAGCAGGGCGGGAAGGGGCCTTCGCGGTCACAGGTCTCGGACCTGCGCAAAGCGCTGCAGCAGCGGCAGGAGCAGCTCTCGAAGCAGTTCAACAACGGGCAGCAAGGCCAGCGTCAGGCGCGCCAGCAGAGCCAGCAGCAAGGGCAGGGGCAAGGGCAGCAGCAGGGCCAGGGAAAAGGACAAGGCCAAGGACAAGGCCAGGGCCAGGGCCAGGGCCAGGGTGACGGCGACTCGCAGCACGCAAGCCGCGGCAGTCCTGGCGGCACCGGTCACGGCTGGGCGCCTCCGCAGGACCTCATCTTCGGCGGGCAGGCCGACATGGATCCCGACCGCCTCAAGTTCGAGCCGCTGCCGCAGGGCCAGGGCGGCGAGTCCGACGAGCTGTTCGGCATGCGCGCGGCGAACCCGCACAAGTCGAGCGCGGGCGTGACGGGCGGCAACTCGGGCGCTGCGAGCGGCACGCAGGCGCGCGGCAACGACGACGGAGCGCTGCTTCCGCGCAACCGTCAGCTGATCAAGCGGTACTTCGACTCGAAGTGAGGAGGAAACGTGTCCGACCTCTTGAGCCCCGCGGAAGTGCAGACCGCCGGCGAGCAGATCGCGATGCTCCGCAACGGCATGAACCAGGTCCTCATCGACCAGGGGCCCGTCATCGAGCGCGTCGTGCTCGCTGTCCTCGCTCGCGGCCACGTGCTGCTCGAGGGCCTGCCCGGCCTCGGCAAGACCGAGCTCTGCAAGGGCCTCGCGCGCCTGCTCTCGCTGCCGTTCAAGCGCCTGCAGTTCACGCCCGACCTCTTGCCCGGCGACATCACCGGCACGTACGTGCTCGAGGGCGAGAAGCGCGACTTCGTGTTCCGCCCCGGCCCGCTCTTCGCGTCGCTCGTGCTCGCCGACGAGATCAACCGCTCGAGCCCGAAGACGCAGTCCGCCCTGCTCGAGGCCATGCAGGAGCGCTGCGTCACCGTCCTCGGCACCACACACCCGCTGCCGAGCCCGTTCTTCGTGCTCGCGACGCAGAACCCGATCGAGCTCGAGGGCACCTACCCGCTGCCCGAGGCGCAGCTCGACCGCTTCCTCTTTCGCGTTCAGGTGCCGACCGTCGGCGCGAAGACGCTCGCGACCCTGCTCACGCAGCGCGTGCGCGGCGAGCCTCCGCCGCAGAAGCCCGTGCTCGACGCCGAGGGCTTGAAGACGCTGTTCGCGCTCGTCGACCGCATTCACCTGCCGACGCCCGTCGCCGAGTACATCGGCCGCCTCGTCGAGGCGACGCACCCGTCGTCGGCGTCGGCGCCCGACGGCGTGAAGCGCTTCGTCCGCTACGGAGCGAGCCCTCGCGCCGCCCTCGCCATGGCGTCGAGCGCCCGCGCCGCCGCCCTCGCGAAGGGCAAGCCGAACGTCGGCTTCGACGAGGTCCGCGACGTGACCATGGCGGTGCTGAACCACCGCCTCGTGCTCAGCTACGAGGCCGGGCTCGAGAAGGTGACGGCCGACAAGGTGGTGAACGCCCTGCTCGAGGCCGTGCCCGAGGTGGCCCGTGCTTGAGCTCGCGCTCGTCGCCGCCCTGGTGACGGCGCAGGCCGACGAAGCCGAGGTCGCGATGCCGGTGATTGAGGACGAGGAGCCGACCACCACCGGCGGCTCCACGTACGACTACGCGTTCGCGAACACGCACCTGCAGGACATCGGCGGCGGAGCGACGAAGGTCAGCGCGCTGAGCCAGTTCCCCACGCCGAACTACGGCTACTTCCCCGCCATCATCCACATCGACAACACGATGGGGCCGCGCCAGACGGTGAGGCTGCAGTTCCAGACGCAGGGCGGCGGGGGCGGCACGCGCAACTTCACCCGCTCGGTCGAGGTCGCGGCGGGCGAGCGGCGCGTCGTCTCGATTCCGGTGCCGTCGCACTTCCGCTACGGGAACATCCGCGCGCGCGCGCCCGGCGTGACCGAGAAGGGCGAGGCGCACGTCTACTTCAATGCGGTGACGACGCGGCAGCGCGCGGTGATGAACATCGGCACGGCCGAGAGCTTTCAAGCCGCGACCGGCGCGAAGCCGTCGTACTCGGGCAACGCGAACGTGCAGGTGGTGAACATGTCGGTCGAAGAGACTCCGGCCGAGCTCACGCCGTTCATCGGGTGGGACGCAGTGGTGCTGTCGGGCGTGAAGCTCGAGCAGCTGTCCGAGGCGCAGCGGCGGGCGCTCGAGGCGTACGCGGCGCTCGGCGGGCACCTCGTGCTGATGCAGAGCGCGCGCGGGGTCGCATCGTCCTTCCCGCTGCTCGCGGCCGACGACGGGCACTACGGCGTCGGCGAGGTGACGTTCTGCGAGAAGTGCGGCGTCGCGAAGGTGCTCGAGCACGTCGCGAAGGTGCCGGTGCGCGCGATCGAGCCTCGCGGGCGCCGCAACCGCTACGCGTACGACGAGGTCGACTCGGTGGCGGAGCTGCAGCTGCCGGTGGCCGTCGCTCCGATCGGGCGGTTTCTGCTGATCATCACGCTCTTCACGCTCGCGATCGGTCCCGGGTCGCTGTGGGTCGCGCGGCGCAAGGGGCCCGCGGCGCTCTTGATCACGATCCCCGGGACGGCCGCGTTCACCTGCGCGCTCATCGTCGGCTACTCGGCGCTGCGCGACGGCTTCACGGTTCACGCGACCCTGCAGGGCTTCACGCTGCTCGACTCGCAGACCCATCGCGCGGTGACGGCGTCGGTCGGAGCGTTCTACGCGAACCTCGCTCCGGGCTCGACGCGCTTCGGCAGTGACGCGGTGATCGTGGCGCCGACGACGTCGCGCGAGTACGGCAGCGTCGAGCAGGGCGCCTCGGTGAGCTGGGACGAGGGCGCGAAGTTCGGCGCCGACCTCATCCCCTCGCGCAGCTACGTCGAGTGGTCGATTCTCTCGGTGGCTCCGACGCGGGCGCGGCTCGTGGTGAAGCAGACCGGCTCGGCGGTGCGGGTGCAGAACGCGCTCGGCGGCGAGATCGACTACCTGCAGCTGCGCGTCGGCGGGAAGGTCTACTCGCTCTCGTCGCTGAAGGACGGCGAAGAGAAGGACGCGAAGGAGTCGGGCAGCGCCGCGAGCGCTCCGCAGCTCGGCACGCTCGACAAGCGCATCTCGAACGACGCGAAGCGCGCGCTCGTCGCGAAGCTGCGCGAGGGCGAGTTCGTCGCGGCGCTCAAGGGGTCGGGCTTCACGCCGCTCGGCGGCCTGCAGCTCGAGCACACCGACAGCCGCCACCTCGTGAGGGGAGGCTACGAGAAATGACTCGAGCGCTCGAGCGACCGGGTGAGGGGCGGCGATGAGTCTCCTCCAGGTCAAAGGTCTCTCTCGCCACTACGGCCCGCTGAAGGCCGTCGACGACATCTCGTTCACGCTCGAAGAGGGCACCATCCTCGGCTTCATCGGCCCGAACGGCGCCGGTAAGAGCACGACGATGCGCATCTTGGCGACGCTCGACGTGCCGACCGCGGGCTCGGTGCTGCTCGACGGCAAGAGCGTCGTCGACTCGCCCGACCAGGTGCGGCCGCTGCTCGGGTACATGCCCGACCGCTACGGCACCTACGACGACATGACCGTCGTCGAGTTCCTCGACTTCTTCGCGCGCGCGTATCGCCTGAAGGGCGCCGAGCGGAAGAAGCGCGTCGACTCGGTGATGGAGTTCGCCGGCCTCACGACGCTCGCCGACAAGCTCACCGTCGCGCTCTCGAAGGGCATGAAGCAGCGCGTGGCGCTGGGCCGCACGCTGCTGCACGACCCGCGGCTGCTCATTCTCGACGAGCCCGCCGACGGCCTCGACCCGCGCGCCCGCATCGAGCTGCGCGAGCTGCTCAAGGCGCTCTCGGCGCAGGGCAAGGCGGTGCTGATCAGCAGCCACATCCTCACGGAGCTGTCAGAGATCTGCGACACCTGCGCGATCATCGAGCAGGGCAAGCTGCTCGCCACCGGCCCCGTCGCCGAGATTCTGCAGCGCACCGCCGGCTCGGCGCCGCACCACGAGCTGCAGCTCAAGCTGTTCGGCGCCGGCGCCGCGCTCGAGGAGGCCGCGAAGAAGGCCGAGCGGCTGTTGCTCGAGCAGCCGCTCGTGAAGAACGTCACCGTCGACGGCGCCGTCGTGCGGCTCACCGTCGAATTGCAGGCGGGCGCGGCTCCGACGCCGGGCTGGGGCGAAGAGGCCTCGACGCGCATCTTGAAGGCCCTCGTCGCCGCCGACCTGCCCGTGTGCAGCTTCCAGGCGCGCGAGCTCGACCTCGAGGACGCGTTCATGACCGTGACGAAGGGGAAGGTCCAATGAGAGGCCCGAGCGCTCGACGGCCCCCTCACCCCGGCCCTCTCCCCTACGAGGGGAGAGGGGGTTCGGTATGAGCCTCGCCGCCTCATGGTCGGAGCGCCTGAACCCGATCGTCGTGAAAGAGGTGCGCCAGGGCCTGCGCACGCGCGTGTTCTGGGTCTTCTTCGGCCTGATGCTGGTGGCCTGCCTGTGCATCAGCCTCGTCGCGTGGGCGACCGCGAACGAGATGGGCTTCGACGGAGGCCGCTACTTCTTCATCGCGTTCTACGTCTGCCTCGCGGTCGTGCAGTTCTTCATCATCCCGTACACCGCGTACCGCTCGATGGCGCGCGAGCGGGAAGACGAGACCTGGGTGCTGCTCACGCTCACGGGCCTCGGCCCGCGCCGCATTCTGCGCGGCAAGCTCTCGAGCTTCATCGTGCAGGGCCTGCTCTACGGCAGCGCCGCGGGGCCGTTTCTTCTCTTCTGCTACTACCTGAACGGCATCGACCTGCCGACCATCGTGCTCTGCGTGGCGACGGGCGCGGCGTGGCAGCTGTTCCTCACGTCGGTCTGCGTGTGCACCGCGACGCTGGCCGAGGCGCGCATCACGCGGGCGCTGTTGCACTTCGTGCTGCTCGGCATGCTGCTGTGGGCGCTCGTCAGCGGCATCGCGAGCGTCGCCGGCTTCGTCGAGGGCGCGCGCAACCTCTTCGGCGACGACGTGTTCTGGGCGACCGCTGCGGGCACGCTCTGGCTGCTCGTCTCGTACGCGGTGCTGCTGTTCGAGGCGGCCGCGGCGCGGCTGTCGCTGCCGACCGAGCACTACGCGCGCGGCCCCCGCATCGCGTTCGTCTTGCAGGTGGCCGTCGCGATGGGCCTCTTCCTCTGGGGGTGGGACCGCTCGGGCCGCGACGTCGAGGTGCTGCTCGTCGCCGACATTCTCATCTGCCTGCACATCGCGTTCGTCGGCATGTTCGTGGCGAGCGACGTCGACGGCATGTCGAAGCGCCACTGGGCCGGCTCGCAGCGGCTGAACCTGCTCAAGCCCGGCGCGCTGCGCGGCTTCATCGTCACGGTGCTCGTGCTGTTCGTCACCTGCGGAGCGCTCACGGCGCTGTGGCTCGGCCGGCACGGCTCCGATGAGAAGCAGTTCCGCGCGATGCTCGCGGCGCCGGCGTTCGTGGTGCTGTACCTCGCGGCGCCGCACGCGCTGGCGCGCATGTTCCAGCACCACCCGTCTCAGACTCCGGTGCTCGTGCGCGTGTTCACGCTCGGCCTCGTGATGCTGGGCTCGGGCGTGCCTCCGCTGATGGCGGTGCTGCTCGGCCTAGAGCCCGACCACCCGTTCTTGAACGCGCTGAACCCCGTCGTCGGCATGGTGAACGTCGCGAAGGACGAGGTCGGCTGGGAGGCCGTGCTGCTGCTCTACGGCGTCACCGCGGGCTTCACGATTCTCGCGCTGTCGATGATGTACGCGCGCGACAAGAAGCCGGCCCCCGAGGCGCGCGCCGCATGACGGCGGTGACCTTCTCCGAGCGGCTCGCCGAGGTGGCGGGGCCGATCGTCGTGAAGGAGGTGCGGCAGGGCCTGCGCGCCAGGGTCTTCGCGATCTTCTTCGGGCTGCTGTTGCTCGGCTGCCTCGTCGTCGCGCTGGTCGCCGCGGCCGAGTTCGATCGCAGTCGCTCGGCCGAGCTCGGGCCCGACTACTTCCGCCTCTTCCTCGCGGCGCTCGCGCTCGTCGAGTTCTTCGTGATTCCGTACACCGCGTTTCGCGCGATGTCGCGCGAGCGGGAAGACGAGACGTGGGTGCTGCTCGTGCTGACGGGGCTCGGGCCGCGGCGCATCGTGCGCGGCAAGGTGTCGAGCGCGCTGGCGCAGGGGCTGCTCTACGCGTCGGCGTGCGCTCCGTTCGTGCTGTTCAGCTACTACCTGAACGGCATCGACCTGCCGACGGTGCTGGTCGCGCTGGTGATGGCGGCCGCGTGGTCGTGCCTGCTCGTCTGCCTGAGCGTGGCGGCGGCGACGCAGGCGCACAGCCGCATCGGTCGCGCGCTCGTGCACTTCCTGGTGCTCGGGCTCTTGCTCGCGGGCACGGGCGGCGGCATCGCGTTCTCGGCGTTCTTCGCGGAAGAGGGCGGGCGGCTGTTGCGCGAGCAGGCGAGCTTCCGCGTGTTCTGCGCGGCGCACGTGGCGTTCTGCCTGACGACGGCGTGGGTGTCGTCGGAGGGCGCGGCGTCGGGGCTGTCGCTGCTCAGCGAGAACGCGGCGCGGGGGCCGAGGCTGGCGCTGACGATTCAGGTGGCGCTGGCGGCGGGGCTCGGCGTGCTGTCGACGGTGTTCACCGATGCGGGTGACAAGGTGGGGCCGGGGGTCGCGTCGGTGGGCTCGTCGCTCTACTTGTGCGCGGCGGGGCTGTTCGCGGTCTCGGAGCACGACGGCTACCCGCCGGCGTTCGCGCACACGCGCCGGTGGTTCAAGCCGGGCGCGCTGCGGAGCTTCGTGCTGATTCTGTTTCTGCTGCTGGTGAGCACGGCGGCGTGGCTGGCCATCTTCAAGGCGATGGGCGGGAGCGACGCGAAGCACCTGAGGCTGGTGCTGACGCCTCCGCTGTTCGTGGTGATGTACCTGTCGCTGGGAGTGCTGCTCGGGCGGCTGACGCCGCTGCGCGGGCTGGGTGAGCCGATCGCGACGCGGGCCGGCTTTGCGATCGCGGTGCTGCTCGGGCTCGCGGTGCCGATGTTCCTCTCGGTGCTGACGGGGCACGACGCGACGTACAAGGAGCTCAACGTGCTGAGCCCGGTGCTGGGCATCGCGAGCTTGAACGGCGGCGCGCGCGGCGAGCGCATCGTGATGCTGGCGACGGCGTGCGCGGTGCTGTTCGGGTTCCTCGCGTTCACGACGCTCTCGGCGAGAGACGTCGAGCGCCGGGCGTAAAAAAGAAAAAAATGGGGACAGGCTACTTTTTTGGACAAGGTGCCCGAACGGGCGCCAGCGGTTGCGCAAAAAAGTAGCCTGTCCCCATTTTTTTTCACTGCACGACGAAGGTGGTCGGCGCGCCGGCCGACGTCAGGTCGCTCGGAGTCAGCGAGCGGCTGTTCCCGACGATGTCGCGCAGGTACGCGCTGCTCAGCCGCCAGGTGCCGGTCTCGGAGAACTGCGGCATCGTGACCTGGAAGCCGTAGCCGCCGTTCTGCGCGGTGCCCGAGACGCGGTTCGTCGACGACGCGAACGCGGTGCGCGACTGGTTCCCGCTCGGGCTCGTGAGGCGGAGCTCGAAGGTCGAGAGCCCCGACAGGTCATCGGTGAGCGTCGCGGTGAAGGTCATGGTCGCGCTGCTCCCGCTCGTGTTCAGCGTCGAGGGCGTGAACGCGAGCGCGGTCAGCGCCGGCGGAGTGACGTCGGCGGTGCTCACGACGGTGAACGAAGCCGGGGCCCCGATCGCCGTGAGCTCTGCGGGGGTGAGGCTCTTGCTGTTGCCGATGACGTCGCGCAGGTAGGCGCTGCTGAGCGTCCAGGTCCCGGCCTCCGAGAACTGGGGCATCGTCAGCATGAAGCTGTAGCCGCCGCTCTGCGCAGAGCCCGAGACCCGGTTGGTCGACGACGCGAACGCAGTGCGCGACTGGTTCCCGCTCGGGCTGGTGAGGCGGAGCTCGAACGTCGAGACCCCCGAGAGATCGTCGGTGAGGGTCGCGGTGAAGGTCAGCGTCGCGCTCGCGGACGTCGTGTTCACCGACGAGGGCGAGAGGCCGAGCATCGTGAGCTGCGGCGGCGTGGTGTCGGCGTTGCTGGTGACGGTGAAGGTCGTCTGGGCCCCTGCCGCGGTCAGGTCGGAGGGGACGAGGCTCTTGCTGTTGCCGATGACGTCGCGCAGGTAGGCGCTGCTGAGCTTCCAGGCTCCGGCTTCCGAGAACTGGGGCATCGTCAGCTGAAAGCTGTAGCTGCCGTTCTGCGCGGTGCCCGAGACCCGGTTCGTGCTCGAGGCGAAGGCGGTGCGGGTCTGGTTTCCGCTCGGGCTGGTGAGCCGGAGCTCGAACGTCGAGACTCCCGAGAGGTCGTCGGCGATCGTCGCGGTGAAGGTCAGCAGCTGGCTGCCGTTGGTGGTGTTGGCGCTGGTCGGCGTGTAGCTCAGCGACACGAGCTGCGGCGGGGTGACGTCGCTCGAGGTCGAGCTGCCGCCGCCCGTGCCGCTGAAGCCTCCGGCGGTCGCGAGCCCGCCCCCGAAGCCGCTGCCTCCGGCCGCCCCCGAGCCTCCGCCGGTTCCAGGGTTGCCCAGGCAGGAGCAGGGCGTGAGCGTGTAGTCCGACCTGCAGATCTGAGTGCCCGTTTGGGCATTCGGACAGCCGCAGTACAGGGTCATGCCGGGCGAGCACGCGCCGGCGGGCGGAGGGCTCCCGCCGCACGCGGCGACGCCGAGACCCAGAGCAGCCACTGCAAGCGCGAGTCGCATCCGCGATGCTCTACCCCGCACGCTCGGCGGGTGCGCAACGGAAGTGTGATCTGCGAGGAAACCGAAGGCTTGGTCCAGGCGTTCGGAACCCATAGAACGGGACCACGTGAGCCAACCCACACTCGACTTCGCGGCGGTCGAGCGCGCGGCGGCCGGGCGGAAGCTGAGGCTCCCGCGCGGGCCTCAGCGCGGCAAGGTCGGTGAGGTGCGCAGCGCGTCGGTCGGCAGCTCGATGGAGCTGCACGACTTTCGCCTCTACCACCCCGGCGATGACGTGAGGCACCTCGACTGGAACGCGGTGGCCCGCACCGGCGAGCTGGTCTTGCGCGTGCGGCAGGACGAGGTCTCGCCCCGCCTCGAGCTGCTCTTCGACGCCAGCCTCTCGATGGCGGTGACGCCCGAGAAGGCCGCGCGCGCTCGCGAGGTCGCCGACCTCGTCGCGCTGCTCGGCCGCCGCGCCGGGCTCGAGGTCGTGCTCATCGCCGCCGGCCGCTCGCCGCAGCGCGCGGTCGGGCAGGAGATTCGCACCGTGCTCTCGCACATCGCGCTCGACGGCGCCGAGCCGTTCGACGTCGCGCTGACGCGGGCGCCTCCGGTGCGGCCCTGCGGCGTGCGCATGGTCGTGTCTGATTTTCTGTTCGAGAGCCCGCCCGAGAAGCTCGCCGAGCGCTGGGCCCGCGGTGCCTCGGCCCTGTTTCTCGTGCAGGTGCTCGACGCCGAGGACATGGACCCGACCGGCGGCGCCGGCGCCCGGCTCGTCGACTCGGAGAACGGCGAGGCCGTCGAGCGCGTGCTCACGGCCCCGGTGCTCGAGGCCTACGGCGAGCGGTTCGCCGCGCATCAGCGCCTGTGGGAGCACGCCGGCGCTCGCGTGCACGCCACGTTCGTGAGCAGCAGTGCGGCGTTCTCGGTCGAGCAGCTCGCCGCGTCGACGCTCGCGCCCATGCTGGAGGCCGCATGAGCGGGTGGAAAACGCGCTCCCTCTCTCCTCGTAGGGGAGAGGGCCGGGGTGAGGGGGCCGTTGAGCGAGAGTCGAAGCTCGCAGCCCCTCACCCTGTCCCTCTCCCCTACGAGGGGAGAGGGGACTCGCTTTCTTTCTCTGCTCTACCTTCCCAGCGCTTCGGCGTCGTTCAGGCGCTGCTGGCACTCGGCGCGGACCTCGCCGTACAGCTCTTTGTTCACGAGCTTGATGGCCTGGTCGTACTGGACGAGCGCCTCGCGGTAGAGGCCCTGCGAGTCGAGCAGCACCCCGAGGTTGAAGACGCCCGCCGCGTTGTTCGGGCTCTTCGCGAGCAGCGCCTTCTCGGCCTCGATCGCGCCGGGCACGTCGTTCTTCTGAACCGCGCGGTCGATGATCGGCCGCTGCGCCTCTTCGACGTCGTCGAACTGAATCGCCCGCTGCGCGTACGTCGGCGTCACGTCGTCGAGCAGCTGCGTCACCACCTGCCTCGCCGCGTCGAGGATCGCGGCGTCTTCGTCGGTGTCGTGCTCGGCGCTCGCGCGGTACTCCTTCTCGACGAGGAAGGTGCGGCCCGCCGCGTTGAACGCCGTCACGATGATCGACACGCGGCTGCGCCAGAGTTCTTTGTTGATGACGTTGCCCTGCTTGTCCTTCTGCTTCGTGGGCTGCACCTCTTTGTCCGCGTTCCAGTCGCCGACGTCGACGCGCAGCGCGACCTCGTCTGCCGGCGGCGGCCTGCTCGGCTGAACGAGCTGCCCCGTGATCTTCACCGCGATGCCGTCGGCCGTGCGGTCGGCGAGGCTGAAGTAGCCGCTGGCGGTCACCTGGGCGGTGAGCTCCTTCACGAGCTCTTCGCGCGCGCTCAGCCGGCCCTGCGACTCGACCAGCCCCAGCTTCTTCATCGGGCCGAAGTTCACCGGCGCGGGCCGCAGCACGTTCACGTAGAGGCGCGGCGCGCAGGCCGACGAGAGGAGGGCGAGCAGCAGCAGTCTTCTCATGGGGGCACGCTTTATCACGCCGCCCCTCACCTGAGCCCTATCCGCTGGGGTTCGGCATGAGCTTCGGTTTTCCTCTCGGCCTCGCCGCCCTCGCCGCCGCGGCTCCACTGCTGGTCGCGTATTTTTTGCGCCGCAAGCAGCCGCCCCGAGTGGTCAGCGCGCTGTTCCTCTGGCGCTCACCCGACCAGCGCGCCGAGGCCGGGCCGAAGCTGCAGCGGTTCTCGCGCGAGGTGTCGCTGCTGCTCGAGCTGTGCGCCGTGCTCGCCGCCGCCGCGTTCCTCGCCGACGCCCACTGCGGCGGCTCGGCGTCGAAGCGGCACCTCGTCGCGGTCGTCGACGGCTCGATGTCGATGCAGGCGAAGAGCGGCGGGCGCACCGCGGCCGAGCGCGTGCGCGACAAGCTCGCGGCCCTCGTCGGCGTCGAGGGCATCGGCCAGCTCACCATCATCGAGTCGGGCCTCAAGCCCACCGTGCTCGCAGGCCCGCAGGCCGAGGTCTCGCGCGCCCTGTCGGACCTCGAGAAGTGGGTGCCGTCGCAGCCGGCCCACGACGTCGCGCCCGCACTGCTGCTCGGCCGCGAGCTCGCCGGCGGCAAGGGCAACAAGGTGCACTTCTTTACCGACGGGCCACCGGCAGAGGGAACGTTGTTTCCCCCCGAAGTCGAGGTCGTGAGCGCGGGCGAGCCGCTCGACAACGTCGCGCTGCTCTCGGCCCAGCGCACCGACGTCGAGGGCGAGGCGAGCATCACGGTGCGCGTCGGCAACTTCTCGAAGGCGGCGCGCACGGTGTCGCTGCAGCTCGGCCCGCGTGCGCAGCAGCTCGAGGTCAGCGCCGGAGGCACCAGCGTCGTGCAGGTGAAGCTGCCGGGCGCGGGGCCGCTCACGGTCTCGCTGCCCGACGATGCGCTGCCACTCGACGGGAAGGTGACGCTGCTGCCGACTCCGCCGCCGTCGACCAAGGTGGTGCTGCTCGCGGGGCTCGACCCGAACGCCGGCGCGGCACTGCGGCGCGCCCTCGCGGTGGTGCCGGGCGTGACGGTGTCGACGGCCCTTCAGCCCGACGCGTTCACCGTCGGGCCGCCGGGCTCGAGCGCCGACGTCACGATCGGAGCGCCCGCTCCTCCGAAGAGCTTCCTCGGCCCGTTCTTCGCGCAGAAGGGCAACCCGCTGCTCGAAGACGTGCAGCTGTCGGGCGCCATCTGGACGGCCGGGGTGAACCCGGTGGGCCGGCCGCTGATGACCGCCGGCGAGGCCGTGATGATCTCGGAGGAGGAAGACGGCCGCCTGCACATCAACCTCGACGTCGGCCGCTCGAACGTTCAGCGCACCGTCGCGTGGCCGATTCTCGTGAGCAACCTCGTGCGGCGCGCCCGACTCTCGCTGCCCGGCCTGCCGCGCCGGCACCTCATGCTCGGCGAGGACATTCCCGTCACCACCGCTCCCGGCGCGAAGTACGTGCTCAAGGGGCCCGGCGGAGTCGAACGCGCCGTGCTCGGCGTCGGGCCGGTGAGCTTGCCGGCGGTGTCTGTGCCCGGGCGCTGGGCGCTCTTCCGCGAGGATGAGGAGATCGACGCCCTCGAGGTGCTGCCTCTGGATCCTCGCGAGTCGGACTTGCGGAGCAGGGGGCCCTACTCGGTGAAGGCTTCTGCCAGCGAGGGGCTCGCGTCGATTGCGTTGAAGCAGCCTCGGTCTCTCTGGCCTTTGGCGGCTCTGCTTGGTTTGTTGCTCGTCGATTATTGGATTACCGCTCGCGGTCTCGGGCGCTCTGCTTCTTCTGGCGCTCAACGGCCCCCTCACCCCGGCCCTCTCCCCTACGAGGGGAGAGGGGGCGCTTGATGCGACTCCTTTATCCTCAGGCGCTCCTGCTGCTGCTGCCGCTCGGGCTTCTGCTCTGGCGCACCGCGAAGCTGCCCGGCCCCGCCTTTCCCCTGCGCGTCGTCACCGCGGTGCTGCTCGTCCTCGCCCTCTCGGGCCCCGAGCTCGTCTGGAAGTCCGCCGGCAGCGATCTCGTCGTCGTCGTCGACCGCAGCAAGTCGATGCCGCCGCGCAGCGAGGCCACCGCCGAGGAGCTGCTCAAGCTGCTCGAGCCCCAGCGCAAACCCGGCGATCGCCTCGGCGTCGTCTCGTTCGGCCGCGAGGCCCGCGTCGAGATGCCCCTCACCGCGCAGTCGGGCTTCGGCGGCATGACGGCGAAGCTCGACCCCGAGGCCAGCAACTTGAGCGGCGCGCTCGACGCCGCCGGCGACCTCGTGCCGGTCGAGCGCACCGCCCGGGTGCTCGTCATCTCAGACGGGCGCGCGACCGGCCTCGACGCCCGCGCCGCAGCCCGCCGCCTCGCCGCGAGAGGCATCGCCGTCGACTACCGCTGGCTCGGCCGCGAAGACACCGGCCTCGACGTCGCCGTCACCTCGCTCGCCGCTCCGCCGCAGGTCGCCGCGAAGGAGCCGTTTCAGCTCACCGCTACCATTCACAGCACCGCCGCCGCCAAGGTGAACGTCACGCTCGCGCGCCAGGGCAAGGTCATCGTGCGCGGCGAACGCGACATCGGCGAGGGCAACTCGACGCTCACGTTCGGCGACCTCGTCGACCAGCCCGGCCTCTACGCGTACCAGCTGCAGGTCGAGGCCCCGAACGACCGCGTCATCGAGAACGACGTCGGCCGCGCCGTCGTGCGCGTCGAGGGCCCGCCGAAGGTGCTCGTGCTCACCGACAAGCCGAACGGCACGCTCGCGAAGACGCTCACCGCCTCGGGCCTCGACACGAAGGTCTCGCTGCCGCGCGCTCTCTCGCTCGACCAGCTCGACGACGTCGGCGCCGTCGTGCTCGAAGACGTCGAGGCCTCGCGCCTCTCGGAGGCCGGCCTCCACGTGCTCTCGCAGTTCGTGAAGGAGGCGGGCGGCGGCCTCGTGATGACCGGCGGCAAGCACAGCTTCGGCGAGGGCGGCTACCGCAAGAGCCCGGTGGAAGATCTGCTGCCCGTCTCGCTCGAGGTCCGCGAGGAGCAGCGCCGCGTCGCCATCGCGATGTCGATCATCATGGACTGCAGCTGCTCGATGGGCGCGACCGTGCCCGATGGCCGCACCAAGATGGAGCTCGCGGCCGAGGGCGTCGTCGGCGCGCTCGAGATGCTGAACCCGAACGACGAGGCCTCGGTGCACATGGTCGACACCGGCCCGCACGAGATCTTCGGCATGTCGAGCGTCAGCGACGGCCTGCCGCTCGGCAAGGTCGCGCGCGGCTTCTCGGGCGGCGGCGGCATCTACGTCGACGTCGGCCTGCGCACCGCGAAGCGCGAGATCCTCTCGAGCAACAAGGTCACGCGGCACGTGCTGCTGTTCTCCGACGCGGCCGACTCCGAGAACCCCGGCGACTACAAGGACACGCTCGCCGACCTGAAGAAAGAGAACGTCACCATCTCGGTCATCGCGATGGGCAGCCCGAAGGACCCCGACGCGAAGCTGCTCGAAGAGATCGCGGCGCTCGGCGACGGCCGCATCTACTTCGCCGAAGACGCGACGAGCCTGCCGCGCATCTTCAGCCAGGAGACCATCGCCGTCGCGCGCTCGAGCTTCGTCGACAGCGCGACGCCGCTGCAGCTCGGGCCCGACCTCGCGCTGCTCGGCAAGATGCCGGCGGCCGCTCCGACGCCGTGCGGCGGCTACAACCTCACGTACCTGAAGCCGCAGGCGTCGGTCGGCCTGCGCACGGAAGACGAGAACAAGGCGCCGGCGCTCGCGTTCTGGCCGCGCGGCATGGGGCGCGCCGCCGCGCTGATGCTCGAGGTCGACGGCCCGTACACCGGCGAGCAGAAGGCGTGGGCCGGGCGCCGCGCGGTGCTCGAGCAGCTCGTGCGCTGGGTCTACCCCGAGCGCATGGGCGGGCTCGACGCGGTCGCGCGCACGACGCTGCAGGGCGACGACCTGCACGTGACGCTCGACTTCGACCCGTCACAGCCGCCTCCGGCGAACGCGCCGACGCTCGTGCTGCTCTCGGGCGACGCGCACGTTCAGCCGCGCGAGCTGCCCATGCGCTGGGAGGACGAGCAGCGCGCCGGCGCCCGCGTCACCCTCGAGGGCACCGGCACGTGGCACCCCGTCGTGAAGCTCGGCGACCGCGTGTTCCGGGCCGCGCCCGTCACGCTCTCGTGGGCGCCCGAGTTCGAGCCCGGCACCGCGCGCGAGGGCAAAGAGCTGCTCGCCTCGCTCGCGAAGCTGACCCAGGGCGTCGAGCGGCTCTCGATGACCGGCCTGTTCACCGAGGCGCAGCAGTCGGCGGCGCCGGTGCCGCTCGCTCCGGCGCTGGTGGCGCTCGCGCTCGCGCTGCTCGTCGCCGAGGTGTTCGTGCGTCGCTTCTTCGCGGCCGGCCCGGTGCGCCGCAGGCCGAAGCCGGTGGTCGTCGCCGCGGGGCCGGGGGTCATCGTCTCGACGCCGCGCGTGTCGGCGCCGCGGCCCGAGCCGGTGGCTGCGAAGAAAGAGGAGTCGCCGCCCTCGCCACCGCCTGCGCCGCCGCCGAAGAAGCCCGATGTGGGCGACGCGCTCGAGGCCGCCCGCGCGAAGGCGAAGCGGCGCACGGGGCGGTGAGTGACCGGGGCGGTCACACTCCCGGGACGCTTCTGACCGGCCCGTTCACAAGTCGCCGGCTGCCTACACGGCCGGGGCCCTGAGCCCGGCTGATCGCCGGAAGGACGGCGCGCGGCGGCGTCGCGACAACTGAAGGGCGGGAGCGGCCACCGGTGGCCGAGACCCGCAACTCTCGACGTGCTTTATTGCCCGCCCTCATGCCCCCCCGACGCAACTGGCTCATCGGAAAGTTGGTGGGTGAGTACGAGGTCGTCACGCGCATCGGCGAGGGCGGCATGGGAGAGGTGTACGAAGGTCGGCACCCGCTCATCGGCAAGCGGGTGGCGATCAAGACGCTGCTCCCGCAGTTCTCGAGCGACGAGGCGCTCACGCAGCGGTTCGTCGCCGAGGCACGGGCGGTCAACGCGATTCGTCACCGGGGCATCGTCGACATCTTCGGGTTCGGCAAGCTCGAAGACGGCACGCAGTACTGCATCATGGAGTTCCTCGAGGGCATGGGGTTCGACGCCTTGATTCAGCGCAACGCGCCGATGGCCTCGGGCGAGGTGGTCGAGTACCTCGATCAGATCGTCGACGCGCTGGGCGCGGCGCACGCGGCGGGCGTCATTCACCGCGACATCAAGCCGTCGAACGTCTTCCTCGTCGACACCGGTCACGGGCACCCGTACGTGAAGCTGCTCGACTTCGGCATCGCGAAGGTCGACGCGCTTCGCGGTCAGCAGACGCCGCAGACCCGCGCATCCATGATCATGGGCACGCCCGACTACATGGCGCCCGAGCAGGTGCGCGGCGAGCCCGTCGGCGCGCCCACCGACTTCTACGCGCTGGGCTGCATGGTCTACCACATGCTCACCGGCAACCCGCCGTACGGCGGCCCGAACGCGATGGGCTCGATGTTCGCCCACCTCGAGCTGCCCGTGATGCGCCCGGGCGACAAGCGGCCCGACCTGCTGCCGGCGCTCGATGATCTCACCGCGTGGATGATGCAGAAGGCGCCCGAAGACCGGCCGCCCAGCGCGACGAACCTTCACGGCGCCATCGACGCGATGTGGCCCGATCTGTTCGGCGGCCCGCACCCGCCCCGTCGCGGAGCCTCGCGCCCGACGCTGCTCGCTCCTGCTCCGCGCGCATCGCCTCCGCAGCAGCCCGAGCGCGCGACGCGGCCGCCGATCGAGCAGCTCTCGCTGCCGCCGCTCGAGGCGACGTCGCTGCAGCGCCCGGTGACGAAGGCGCCTCCGGTCGAGACGAGGGCGCACGTCACGGTCGACCCGCTCGTCGAGACGGCGCCGAACCCGACTCCGCAGCAGGTGAACGCGCCGGCCGTCTCGCCCGAGATCGCCACCGACCCGGTTCAGCCTGCGCCCGACGTCGACCCCGTCGCGCTGGGCGCCGTCACTCCGCGCCGCTGGCCCCTCTTCGTCGGCCTCGCGCTGTTCGCCACCGGAGGCACCGCCGGCGTCCTCTGGTTCCTGAACTCGCGCGCGCCCGCACTGCCCGTCGAGACCCAGACCATCGTGGTGACGCCGGCCGCCGACGCGCCGAAGCCGATCGCGGCTGCGAAGCCGGTGGAAGCGGTCGCGAAGCCGGTGGAAGCAGTCGCGAAGCCGGTGGAAGCAGTCGCGAAGCCGGTGGAGCCGGTCACGAAGCCGGTCGAGCCGGTCGCGAAGCCGGTCGAGCCGGTCGCGAAGCCGGTCGAAGAGGCGGCGAAGCCCGTCGAGCCGGCGAAGGCCGACGAGCCGCAGGAGCCCCCCGCGGTCGTGCCGCACAACCCGGTGAAGGGCCCCCCGCGCGGCCCGGCGTTGACGCCTGCGATGTTGTCAGCGCGGCTGAAGAAGCTCGACGCGATGCTGCACGATCGTGAAGCGGCCGCGGGCGGCGAGCTCGGCGTGATGCGCCAGCTGCTGCAAGACCTTCACCGCGCGGCCGGCGCGGCGAATGACGACGCGTCGCGACGGCGCGTGTGGAGCCAGATGTCCGAGCTGCAGGCGCAGCTGAAGCCGTGAACATGATCGCACTCGCCGCCATCACCGCGTCGCTGTTCGCCGCGCAGGACCCCGTCGCCATCGCCATCGCGAGCAAGTGGCCCGGCACCGAGACCGTCAGCGCCAAGCTCGCCGCGCAGGCCAAAGACGCGCTCGTTCGCGCCGAGCTCACGGCGCTGCCCGAGGCCGAGACGCGCGCGCGCGCGAAGGCCGCGAAGCTGCCCGACCCGCGCACCTGCAACGGAGTGCGCGCGTGCGTCGCGAAGCTCGCCGCGGCGCTCGGTGAGGGCACGGTCGTCGTGAGCATCGACGTCGGCAAGCTGTCGAACCGGCTCATCGTGCGCATCGAGGCGATTCGCGGCGACCGCGCCGAGCCGCTCGACTCGCTCGAGATCAACACGACGATGACGACATGGTCGAACGACAGCGTGTCGCCGCTCTCGCAGTTCGCGCGGCACCTGCAGGAGCTGCTCAAGAAGAAGGAGCCGGCACCCGCCGAGCCGCCGCCCACCGCAGCCACCTCGGTGACTTTGACGCCCGCGCCCGCGCCGGCTGTGAGCCCGGCGCATGCACCGGCTCCACCAGCGGCGGTCGACGTGACCCCGCCCGCGCCGGCCGGCCGCTCGCGGGTCATCGCGCTCACTGCCGGCGGGGTGGGCCTCGGCTCGCTCGTGGTGTCGGGCGTGGTGATGGCGATCGCGTTCGGGGGGCGCTCGTCGATTCAGGGCACCTACTCGATGGACGCGATGGGCAACCTCGTCAGCTCGCTGCGGCGCGTCGACCTCGATGCGCGCGCCTCGGTCGTGAACACGCAGTTCGTGGTGTCGGCGATCACCGGCGCAGTCGGAGCAGCGCTGTTGGCCACGGCCATTGCCCTGCTGCTCGCGTCATGAAGCGCGCCTCGCAGCGACGGCTCCGGGCTGCGACGCGGCGCCGTTCTAGATGCCGTGCCGCTTGATGAGCCGGTGCAGGTACGCGCGATCGATGCCCGCGTGCCGCGCCGCCTCGCTCACGTTGCCGCCGTGGATGCGCAGCACCCCGAGCACGTAGCCCTCTTCGAAGCGCTCGAGCGCCGACCGCCGGGCCTCGGCGTACGTCTTCCGCGCGTCGGTCACGCTGACGGTGACGCGCTTCTGCGACTGGTTCGGCGCCAGCGCCGCCTGCATCACCGCCGACCGCTCGAGGTGATTGAACAGCTCGCGCACGTTGCCCGGCCACGTCGCGGCCTGCAGCCGCTCGACGAAGTGGGCCTCTTTCAGCGGAGCCGCCTCTTCCGGCTTCAGCGCGCTCGCGCGCAGGTGGTAGTCGACGAGCTGCGGAATGTCTTCGGGCCGCTCGCGCAGCGGAGGCAGCTGCACCCGCAGCACCGCGAGCCGGTAGAACAGCTCGATCTTGAACCGCCCGTCGTTCACGCGCGTGCGCAGATCGCCGCGCGTCGTACAGATGATGCGGCACTTCACCGGCACCGTCGCCGTCGAGCCCGGCCGCCGCAGCTCGCCCTTCTCGAGCACCGGCAACAGCCGCAGCTGCAGCTGCGGCGACAGCTCGCCGACCTCTTCCAGCAGCAGCGTGCCGCCCTGCGCCTCTTCGAACGCCGACAGCCGGCGCGGCTCGGCGCGGCCGAACAGCGAGTGCTCGAGGTCGGTCTCCGACAGCGCGCCGCAGTCGACCGCCACGAACGGGGCCTCGGGCTTGTTCGCCGCCGCGTGCAGCGCCTCGGCCGTCACCGTCTTGCCCGTGCCGGTCTCGCCCTCGATGAGCACCGGCTTGTTGCTCGAGACCATCTTCTCGAGCTGCGCGAAGCAGATGCGCATCGCGACCGAGTCGCCGATGAGCGTGCCGAACGCCGGCGAGCGAGACAGCTGCAGCTCCGAGCGCTCTTCGAGCAGGCGAAAGCGCACCGTCGTCTCGGGCCCGAGCCGCAGCATGCTGCCGTCTTTGAGGTAGGCCTCTTTGATCTGCAGCCCGTCGACGAAGGTGCCGTTCGACGAGTCGAGGTCCTTCACCAGGGCCTGGCCCTTCTCGATCATCACCTCGCAGTGAAAGCGCGAGACCTTCGGGTCGTCGGCGATGCGCACCTCACAGCCCTCGACCGAGCCGATCTGGCAGCGGCCGTCGCCGATGACGACCGGCGGCTCGGACTTGTCGATGCGCTGTAGCGAAAACTGCCGGGGAGTTCCCTCGGGCACGAAGCGGGGAACCTTCTCGGTGCGGTTGGAGGTCTCAGCCATTGGCCGCTAGTTACCACCGCTGTCTTGGTACGTCTCGCGACGCCCGGATTGGGTAACCTGCACGGCGCTGATGAACGAGACCCTGAAGGAGACCGGGAAGTCGGTGTCGGACGTGCAGGTGCGCCTGCTCACCTACGTGCTCAACTCGGACGACCTGCTCGCGCGCACGTCGCAGACGTTCAGGCTCGAGGCCGCCCGCGTCGTGGTCAAGCGCGGCGAGGGCCAGCCCGGCGCGTGGAGCACCGCCCCCGAAGAGATCTTCGTCAACGACGGCCACGCCTCGCGCAGCCACGTCACGCTCGAGAAGCGCGGAGCGTCGACCGTCGCGCTCGACGGCGGCAGCCGCAACGGCACCTTCCTCAACGGGCAGCGCATCGACCGCGAGGCCACCCTCGTCGACGGCGACATGCTGCAGGTCGGCCACTCGCTGTGGTGCTACCGCGAGGTCTCGAAGGGCATCTTGCGCGGCCTCGACGCCTCCGCGCAGATGGGCGTGAACCGCTCGTACTGCCCCGAGGTCGCCGAGCTCTACCGGCTGCTCGCGCTGCTCGCGCCCAGCCGCGAGCCCGTGCTCATCATCGCCGAGACCGGCTCGGGCAAAGAGCTCGTCGCCCGCGCCGTTCACCGCCTCTCGGGGCGCAGCGGGCAGTTCGTCGCCATCGACTGCGGCGCCGTGCCCGAGAGCCTGTTCGAGTCGACGTTCTTCGGCCACGAGCGCGGCGCCTACACCGGCGCGACCGAGGCCCGCACCGGCGAGGTCGTGCGCGCGAGCACCGGCACGCTGTTCCTCGACGAGGTCGGCAACCTCGCCGGGCCTTCGCAGGCGAAGCTGTTGCGCGTGCTCGAGGCGGCGCAGGTGTCGCCGCTCGGCAGCCGCGCTCCGGTGAACGTCGACGTGCGCTGGGTCGCGGCGACGAACGCGCAGCTGTTCGACGACACCGGCTTCCGCAGCGACCTCGTGCACCGGCTCGCGGGCTTCGTGGCGCGGCTGCCTCCGCTGCGCCGCCGCCGCGAAGACCTCGGCGTGCTCACCGCGCAGTTCCTCGAAGAGATGGGCATCACCCAGGCCTCGATGTCGCCCGAGGCCGCGACGCTCGTCTTCAACCACCCGTTCCCGGGCAACGTGCGCCAGCTGCGCGCCGCGCTCCGCAGCGCCGCGCTGCTCGCGCAGGGCGACTCGGGCGCGAAGGGCCTCGAGCTCAACGCGACCCACTTCCCCGAGCTCAAGCGGGGCAGCGCCTCGCAAGGCCCGCAGGAAGACGCCGGCCCCGGCGACGCGCCCGCCGCCCGCAAGCGCCCGCCCACCGCCGACGAGGTCTCGAAGGCCCTCGAGAAGACCGGCGGCAACGTCTCGCAGGCCGCGAAGCTCTTGAACACGTACCCGCGGCAGCTCTACCGCTGGCTCGAGCAGATGCCCGAGGTGCTCGAGAAGTTCCGCACCGACGGCTGACAGCGCAGGCTGTCTCATGACAGCAGACCGCCGGTGCGACCGGGCGCTGCGCCAAGCACGCCACCGTACGTCTGGCCCCGGGGTTGCTCCGACCGTTCGGCCATGACCCGCACGAACGCCGCCGCCCCCCGACCGATTCACCGGCCCGCTCCGAAGACCGCCGCCGAGAAGCCGCAGTACGTCGACTACCAGGGCTCGAACGTCTGGCTGCCGAGAGACGGCTACCTCGGCTTCGACGTCGCGCAGGTGAAGGGCGACAAGTTCCCGAGCCGGCTGAAGCTGGGCGACGGCCGCACCGCGACGGTCGAGCGCACGAAAGACGGCGAGTACCTCATCAAGGCCGGCAAGCTGCAGCTGCTCGCGGTGCCGGGCAGCGACGGCCGGCTGTCGTTCGTCGAGCCGCGGCCGAAGGGCACGTTCGAGCAGGCGAAGGGCGACGTCATTCGCGCCGACGGCAGCGTCGTTCGCCCGCTGCAGACCGCCGAGCAGCGCGACCTCGCGAAGCTGTTCTCGAGCGCGATGCAGGTCGCGAAGGGCATTCGCGCGGTGCACCTCGACCCGCGCATCGAGCAGGCGGTGACCGACGCGCAGCTGCTCGCGCAGTACACGCCGACGAAGAAGCAGGCCGAGGCGCTCGGCGCGGCGACGGCCCGCGCCCGCGACGGCGCGCTCGAGTCGACGAAGGCGCTCAGCGAGACGTTCGATCAGCTGCGGCCCGCCATCGAGTCGGGGCTCGTGAAGATCGAGACCGACGCCGAGGGCTACACGCGCCTCGCGCTGCAGCGGCCCGAGCACCTCGGCGACGGCGAGTGGCAGAAGCTGCAGGCCGAGTTCGGGCCGCGGCTCGCGCACGCCGAAGAGAGCGTTCACGTCATCGAGGGGAACCTGCGCTTCGACGCCTCGGCCCGCGACGAGCAGGCGCAGCGGCTGTTCGAGAACCTCCACCGGCCCGAGGTGCAGAAGTACCTCTCGCTGTTGCCGCCCGCGCAGCGCATCGCCGAGTTCAACGCGCTCGTCGCGCCGCTCGCCGGCACGCGCTACGGCGAGCAGCTCGCGAAGGATCTCTTCGGCAAGGGCGAGAGCTGGTACCCGAAGGCCGACGCGAACGGCGTGCTGCACCCGAAGCCGGGGCTCGCCGCCGAGGTGCTGAAGGGCGCCTACGACTCGCCCGAGTCCACCGAGGCGCTGCACGGCCTCGCGATGTCGCTGGCGCCGCACCTCGCCGGCACCGAGGCCGAGGCTGCCGAGCGCATGATCGAGGTGTCGCTCGGTCACCCGCTCGACGCCGAGGAGCGGCAGGCCGCGCATGAGCTGAGCGCCGCGCACACGCCCGAGGCGCTGAAGCAGGTGCTCGAGAGCTCGGGCAAGGCGGCCGAGATCCTCGGCAAGCTCGGCACGCTCGCGCTGAAGGCCGCCGAGAAGGGCTCCGGAGCCGCCGCGCACGGCGCCGAGGCCGCCGCCGAGCTGCACGCCGCGAAGGGCCCGCTCGCCGGCATGGGCAAGGTCGCCGCGTCGGGCGCCGCCGTGCTCGCGCTGTTCAACCTCGCCCACGCGATTCACGCCGGCGGCGAGCACCACTGGAGCAAGACCGCGAAGGCCGAGGTCGCCAGCGCCGGCGCGCTCGCGCTGGGCTCGTCGGCCGAGATGCTGCACGCGCTGGGCGTGCACAAGAAGTGGCTCGAGGTGGCGGGCAAGGGGCTCGGCCTCGCGTCGAGCGCGATCGACCTCGGCGTCGACGTGCTGGCGCTCGGCGGCGCGCGCTCGCCGCAAGAGAAGCGCGACAAGCTCCTCAAGGCCGGCGCGTCGGCGCTCGTCGTCGGAGGCACCCTCGTCGGCGGCCCCGTCGCGGCCGGCGTCGCCATCGGCGCGCTCGCGTTCAAGATCGCAGCGCCGTTCGTGCTCAGCGCGAGCGAGACGTACAACCACTCGTACGGGAAATTGAACGAGTCGTTGAAGGGCTGGTGACCCAAGCCGCCTTCAGGGGTGGTTCAATGCCGTGCGGCAGATGAGCACACCCCAGACGGTTCCCGACCGGAGCAGCGTACGCCGAGAGCCCGAGGTGCAGGTCGGCCCCGGCGCGCGCGTCAGCCGCTACTTCATTCTCGAGCGGCTGGGCGCCGGCGGCATGGGCACCGTGTACTCGGCGTACGACCCCGAGCTCGATCGGAAGATCGCGGTCAAGCTCCTGCACGCCGACCTGCCCGTCGAGCGGCTCGAGCGCGAGGCTCACGCCCTCGCGCGCATCAGCCACCCCAACGTCGTGGCCGTCTTCGACGCCGGCGTCTACGACGAGCGCCCGTTCGTCGCGATGGAGCTCATTCGCGGCAAGACCCTTCGCGGCTGGCTCGACGAACAGCCGCGCTCGCTCGACGAGCGGCTGCGCGTGCTCGCCGACGCCGCCCACGGGCTCATCGCCGCGCACGCCGCCGGCCTCGTGCACCGCGACTTCAAGCCCGAGAACGTCATGCTCGACGAGCGCGGGCGGGTGAAGGTCACCGACTTCGGGCTCGTGCACGGCACCGGCCGGCGCGAACCGGCGGCGCCGCCTTCGCAGGGCTCGCCGAGCGCGCTCGACGCGAGCCTCACGCAGGGCCACTCGCTGATGGGCACGCCCGGCTACATGGCTCCGGAGCAGTACCTGTGCGAGCCGACCGACGCCCGCACCGACCAGTTCGCGTTCGCCGTGGTCGCGTACGAGGTGCTGTTCGGCCGCCTGCCGTTCGCACCGGCGCCGTCGACGCTGCCGGTCGCCGACGCGCTCGGCTTCGAGGTGACGAAGGGGCGCGTCGTGCCGCCGCCCGAAGCGGGCGACGTGCCGCCTCGCACGCGCGCCGCCGTGCTGAAGGCGCTGAGCGTCGCGCCCGAAGAGCGCTTCCCGAGCCTCGAGGCGCTGCTCGTCGAGCTGTCGCCGAAGCCGCGTGGAGATCGACTGCGCGTCGCGGCGGTGCTCGGCGGCATGCTGCTCGTCGCGGGCCTCGGCGCCGCCTGGCTGGGCACGTCGCGCACCTGCGCCGGAGCCATCGACCAGGCCGGCGCGGTGTGGAACGACTCCCGCCGCGCCGCGCTGCGCCGCGCGTACGCCGGCGACGTCTACGGCGAGCGCACCGCCGCGGCGCTGCTCGCGCGGCTCGACCTCTACGCCGGCGCGTGGGTCGCCGCCGAGACCCAGAGCTGCGCCGCGCACGCCGAGGGGCGCCTGCCGGAGCAGCTGTTCGAGCTGCGCGAGGCGTGCCTGCGCGGGCAGCTCCTGCGCCTCGACGCCTGGGCCTCGCTGCTCGAAGAGCGCGAGCCCGACCGCACCGTGCGCGCGCTGATGGCGGCCCACCGCCTCGAGCCGCTCGAGCGCTGCACCGACGACGCGGCGCTCCTCGCGCGCGAACAAAAGCCGCCCGGCGCCGCCCTCGAGGCGAAGCTGGCCGACGTCGAGAAGCGCCTCGCCCGGCTCGAGGCCGCCGCCGCCGTCGCTCCGCGCGAGCAGCTCGCCGCCGCCACCGCGCTCGCCCTCGAGGCCGACCGGCTCAGGTACGCGCCGCTCTCGGCCCGCGTTCACCTGTTCGAGGCGACGCTGCTCGAGCGCCTCGAGGAGCGCGAGCGCGCCGACGCCTCGCTGGCCGCCGTGGTGCGCCTCGCCGACCGCTCTCGAGACGACGCCCTGCGCGTCACGGCGCTCTCGCTGCGCGCGCTCAACGCCGGCGCGGCGGCGACCGCAGCCTCCGACGACGCCCTGCGCCCCGCGCTGGGGTACCTCTCTGACGCAGACGCCGCGCTCGAGCGCACGGGCCGCCGCCCCGCGCTCGAGGTCGAGCTGCAGTCTGCCCGCGCGCGCGTGCTCGTCATGTTCGGGCGCTGGGCCGACGCCGAGGTCGCCGCGAAGGCCGCGCTCGTGGCGGTCGGGCTCGTGCTCGACGCCGACCCCGCGCGCGCGTCGGCGGTGTGGGGCCTGTACGGCTTCACGCTCCTCGAGCAGCGGCGGGCCGCCGAGGCCGCCGCGGCGTACGAGAAGGCGCTCGGGCTCGCCGAGAGCGCGCTCGGCCCCCGCCACAGCGAGGTCGCGATGCTGCTGTCGCAGCTCTCGGCGTGCGCGTACCACCAGGGCCGGTTTCGCGAGGCGCTCGAGCTGAACGACCGCGCGGTCGCCGCCTTCGAGGCCGGCCCGGCCGAAGCCCGCGCGCGGCTGGGCGACGTGCTCACGGCGCGCGCGCTGACGCTGTGGCAGCTCGACGACCTCGAGCGCTCGCAGGCGGCCTACGCGCGCGCGGTCGAGGTGCTCACCGCGGCGCGCGGCGCCGGGCACCCGACGACGCTCGATGCGCTCGAGGGCCGCGAGCTCGTGCGGTGCGCGCGCGGGGCGTGCGCCGAGGCGCTCGAGGGTCTGCGGGCCGTTCGGGTCGGCCGCGAGAAGGCGCTCGGCGCCGGCGACGCGCGCACGCTGTCGAGCCGGGTGGCGCTCGCCGGAGCCCTGGTGCGGGCCGGGCGTGCGGCGCTCGCACTGAGCGAGTGCGACGAGGCGGCGCGCGCGTCGCCCAGCTTCGAGACGATCTCGGCCGCGACCCGCGGCGAAGCACTGCTCGCGCTCGGCCGGCCGCGCGAGGCGCTCGCGGCGCTCGAGCTCGGGGTGACGGCGTACGACGAGTCGGGCGACGCCCCGATGTACCCGCTCGGCCGCAGCCAGGCGCTCTTCGCGCGCGCGCTGTGGGAAGGTGGCGGCGACCGCGCCCGCGCCCGCGACGCGATGCGGGAAGCGCGCGAGAAGCTCTCGCGCTCGACGACGCAGGAAGGCCGCCGCCAGCTCGCGGCCGCCGACGCGTGGCTGAAGTCGCACCCCTGACGCTCGTTGTCATGGGCTGTCTTATGACAGCAGGCCCCCGAGAGACGGGCGGTTGCGCCAGATCCGCGTCGGAAGGTCTCGGCGCGCCGGTTGCTCATGCGGTGGCTGCCGATGCCGCCGGACCCCGAGCTCGACTTCACGAACCCGCCGCAGCCGAGCGACTCGCTGCGGCCGGTCGAGACCCGGCTCGCGCCGCTCGACGCCGGGCAGACGACGCTCTTGACCGCGCCAAGGCAGCTGCGCATCGGCGAGGTCATCAGCGAGCGCTATCGCGTCGAGTCGCGGCTCGCCGCGGGTGGCATGGGCGAGGTCTACCGCGTCACCCACGTCGAGCTCGGCCGCACCTTCGCGATGAAGGTCATGCGCCGCGAGCTCTCGAACGACCCCGAGTTCGTCGAGCGCTTCAAGCGTGAGGCGATCGCCTCGAGCCGCATCGGCCAGCAGAACATCGTCGACATCACCGACTTCGGCCGCACCGCCGACGGCCGCTTCTACTTCGTCATGGAGTACCTCGACGGCGAGACCCTCACGGCGCTGCTGCGCCGCGAAGGGGCGCTCGAGCTGCAGCGCGTGCTCTACCTCGCGACGCAGCTGTGCCGCGCGCTCTCGGCGGCGCACCGCCTCGGCGTCGTGCACCGCGACGTGAAGCCCGACAACGTCATGGTGCTGAGCCGGCCCGGCCAGCCGAACTTCGTCAAGGTGCTCGACTTCGGCGTCGCGAAGGTCGGCAGCGGCATCGCGTCGGGAGGCCACACCGCGATCGGCATGGTCGTCGGCACGCCGCAGTACATGTCGCCCGAGCAGGCCGCGGGGCTGCCGGTCGACTCGCGCAGCGACATCTACTCGGTCGGCCTCATCCTCTACGAGCTGATCGCGGGCCGCCCGGTGTTCCAGGGCGAGACGCCGTCGATTCTGATGGCGATGCACATCACCGCGCCGCCGCCGCCGCTCGAGCCGGGGCCGCTGAGCCTGCCGGTGCCGGCCGCGCTCGAGGCGCTCGTCTTCCGCATGCTCGAGAAGCTGCCCGAGGCGCGCCCGGCCGATCTCGACCGCGTGCTCGAGGTCATCGAGCCCCTGCGCCAGCACCGCGGTGACACGCCCGCGTACACGTTCGTGGGGCCGCCGCCGGCGCCGGCCGACGTCACGCGCGTCGCCGCCCTGCCCGTGATGGAGCTCGCCGCTCGCGACGCCCGCGCGCGCCAGACGCCGAGCCTCACCGCGCTCACGCCTCCGTCGCTGCCCGCGGCCTCGCAGAGGGCCACCCACACGCGCCGTGCGCTGCCCGCGACGCTCGCCGAGGGCCCCGCTGCCGCGCCGCCCGAGCCGCCGGCCTCGAAGCCCGCGCGCCGCGCCGCCGGGCTCGCCGGTGTCTTTCTCGCCGCCGCCTTCCTCACCGGCGCCGCCGTCGTGCTCGCGCTCGTGCTCATGCCGCCGGCCGCCGACCCCGGGCCGGTCGTCGTGCCGCCGCCCGCGCCCGTCGAGCGCTCCGCCCCCGCCGTGCTCGCGCCCGAGCCGCCCGCGCCGGCTCCGGTGAAGCTGCAGCTGCAGACCGCGCCGCCCGGCGCCGAGGTGTTCGCCGGCGACGTGCTCGTCGGCACCACGCCGTTCACGCTCGCGCGGCCGAAGGGCGCCACGCTCGAGCTGCGCTTCACGCTGAAGGGCTTCGCGGCCGAGCACCGCAAGGTCGCCTTCGAAGAGGACCAGGTCCTGAGCCTCGCGCTCGACCGGGCGAAGCCCTCACTCCGCCGCACGCCACGGCCCCGCGGGCCGGACGACATCAAAGACCTGCCGTTCTGACGAAAGGCCCCTCGTGTTCTCGACACTCGTGATTCTCACGCTCGTCACCGCTTCGCCGGGCGAGCCCGATGCAGCGAAGAGCAAGGCCGCCTTCAAGGCCGGCCAGCAGCTCTACAAGCAGGGCCGCTACCCCGAGGCGGCGGCGAAGTTCGCCGAGGCCGAGGCGCTGCGGCCGCACCCGGTCATCACCTACAACCTCGGGCGCTGCTTCGAGCGCATGGGCGAGCTCGCGAAGGCGCTCGCCGCGTACGAGGACTACCTGCGGAACAGCCCCGACGCGGCCGACCACGCCGCCGTCAGCCGGCTCGTCGGCGAGCTCGAGCGCCGCATGGCGAAGGGGCAGCCCGAGCCCGCGCCGATGGCTGCGCCGGCGACCTCCGCCTCGCCTCCCGCAGAGAAGACCGTCGCAGCCGACGCGCCGGTGGCTGCGCCGTCGCCCGCTCCGACCGCCAGCGCGCTCGCAGCGCCGCCGCTCGTCGTCGCGGCTCCTTCGGCGTCGCGGCCTCCGCGCCGCTGGGTGTGGGTCGCCGGCGGAGCGAGCGTGCTGGCGCTCGGCGCGGGCATCACGTTCGGCATGCTGTCGAGCGCCGCGGGCAACGACCTGCGCGCCGTCGAGCACACGGCCGCAGAAGCCGACGCGCTGCTCGGCAGGAACCGCGGCTTCGCGCTCGCCGCGAACGTCTCGTACGGCGTCGCCGCCGCCGCTCTCGCCACCGCCGTCTTCCTCTTCTTCTTCGAAGGAGCCTCCCGATGAGAGCGTCATTCCTCGCAGCGCTGTGTCTCTCGATGGCCGCGTGCATCCCCGCAGAGCCGACGGGCGCTCCGTGCACCACGAGCGCGTCGTGCCCGACGGGCCAGGTGTGCGGCTCCGACGGCCGCTGTGGCTTCGGGCTGCCGCCGGCCGCGGGTGGAGCGGGGGACACCGCGGGGGGCGCCGCCGGCGGCAGCGGAGCCGAGAGCGGCGGTGCGGGCGGCGGCACCGTCGGGTGCAGCCCCGCGTGCGCGACCGGCGAGGTCTGCTGGGCGGGCGAGTGCCTGCGGCCCTCGTGCAGCGACGGCACGTGCGGCCAGGGCTCGGTGTGCGTCGGCGGCGGCTGTGCGCCGGCCGCGTGCCTCGGCGTCGAGTGCAGCGGCCAGACGACCTGCGTCGGCGGCAGCTGCCTGCCGCGCGCGTGCGGCTTCACGTTCTGTGCGGCCGGCACCGCCTGCGTCGACGGCGGCTGCGCCGACTCGCGCTGCGACGGAGTCGTCTGCGCCGACGGCGGCACCTGCGTCGTCGGGCGCTGCGACGGCAACGCGGTCTGCGCCGACGGCGTGCGCGACGGCACCGAGAGCGACGTCGACTGCGGCGGCACCTGCGACGGCTGCGAGAACGGCGAGCGGTGCCACGGCGGCAGCGACTGTCTGTCGGGCGCGTGCAGCGGCGGCCTCTGCGTCACGCCCACGACCGACGGCGGAGCGGACGGCGGCGTCGACGGCGGCTTCGGCGAGGGCTCGAGCGCGACGGCGTGCTTCGACGGGCAGGACAATGACGGCGACGCGCTCACCGACTGCATGGACCCCGACTGCGCCGGCATCACGTGCCGGCCGGGGCTCGGCCTGTGCGACCCGTCGGAGGTCTGTACGAATCTCACGTGCCCGCCCGACGTGCTCGCGGGCTTCGGCACGGTCTGCCGCGCGGTCGCGGGCCCGTGCGACGCGCCCGAGCTCTGCAGCGGCAGCTCGCCCGACTGCCCCGCCGACGGCTTTCAGCCCTCGACCATGATGTGCCGCGCGAGCCTCGGCGCCTGTGACGAAGAAGACCGCTGCACCGGCTCGAGCGCCCAGTGCCCGAACGGCCTCAAGGGCTCGGGCGTCGAGTGCCGGCCGTCGGCCGGAGCGTGCGACCTCGCCGAGACCTGCAGCGGCACCACGCCCGCGTGCCCCGCCGACGCGTTCGCCGCCGCGACGGTGCAGTGCCGCGCGAGCGCCGGCGCGTGCGATCGCGCCGAGACGTGCACCGGCAGCGCCGCCGCGTGTCCCTCCGACGCGCCCGCTCCGCAGGGCACCGTGTGCCGCGCGGCCCTGAGCGCGTGCGACGCCGCCGAGACGTGCGACGGTGCGGGCAGCGCGTGCCCGGCCGACGCGTTCGCCCAGGTGTCGATGGTGTGCCGCCCCGCCGCCGGCGCGTGCGACGTCGCCGAGATCTGCAGCGGCACCTCGGGCAGCTGCCCCGCCGACGGCTTCATGGGCTCGGGCTCGGTCTGCCGCTCGGCGGCCGGCGCCTGCGACGTCGCCGAGGCCTGTAGCGGCGCCTCGGCGTCGTGCCCGGCCGACACGTTCGTGAGCTCGGGCACGGTGTGCCGTGCCTCGGCCGGCGCGTGCGACGTCGCCGAGGCGTGCACCGGCGCGTCGGCGAGCTGCCCCGCAGACGCGCTCCAGGCGGCGGCCACCGTGTGCCGCCCCGCCGCCGGCGGCTGCGACGTCGCCGAGAGCTGCACGGGCACCGAGGCGAGCTGCCCCGCCGACGGCTCGAGCTGCCCGGCCACGTCGTACTGCTCGGGCACGACGTGTGCTCCGAAGCTCACGGGCGGCGCCGCGTGCACCACCGACGCCCAGTGCGGCACCGGCCACTGCACCGACGGCGTGTGCTGCGACATGGCGTGCGGCGGCGCGTGCGCCGCGTGCAACCTGCCGGGCCTCGTGGGGCAGTGCAGCCCCGTGCCGTCGGGCACCGTCTGCCGCGCCTCGACCGGCACGTGCGACGCCGCCGAGACGTGCACCGGCGCGAGCACGGCGTGCCCGACCGATGCGTTCGCGCCGCCGGCGACCACCTGCCGCGCCTCGGCCGGCCCGTGCGACGTCGCCGAGACGTGCACCGGCGGCTCGCCGGCGTGTCCTCCCGATGCGCTCGCCTCGGGCAGCACCGTGTGCCGCGCCTCGAGCGGAGCGTGTGACGTCGCCGAGAGCTGCACCGGCACGTCGGCGAGCTGCCCCGCCGACGCGTTCGCCTCTGCCGCCGTCGAGTGCCGCGCCGCCACCGGCGTCTGCGACGTCGCCGAGAGCTGCACCGGCGCCTCGGCGAGCTGCCCGGCCGACGCGTTCCGGCCTTCGAGCACGCAGTGCCGCCCCTCGGCCGGAGTCTGCGACGTGGCCGAGACCTGCAGCGGCGCTTCGGCGCTGTGTCCTCCTGACGCGCTCGCGGGCGCCGCGACGACGTGCCGCGCCTCGGCCGGCGCGTGCGATCTCGCCGAGACCTGCAGCGGCACCTCGGTGAGCTGCCCGGCCGACGCGAAGGCCGGCACCTCGGTCACGTGCCGCGCCGCCGGCGGCGCCTGCGACTCGGCCGAGCGGTGCGACGGCTCGAGCAACGCGTGCCCTGCCGACACGCTCGCGGCCGCCGGCACCGAGTGCCGCGCCGCCGCCGGAGCCTGCGACTCGGCCGAGGTCTGCACCGGCGTGTCGGCGGCGTGCCCGGCCGACGCGTTCCGCAGCGCGTCGACGCAGTGCCGCGCCTCGGCGGGCGCGTGCGACCTCGCCGAGACGTGCAGCGGCACCTCGGCGAGCTGCCCCGCCGACGGCTTCGCGAGCGCGTCGACGCAGTGCCGCGCTTCCGCCGGCGCGTGCGACCCGGCCGAGACGTGCAGCGGCACCTCGGCGAGCTGCCCGGCCGACGTGCTGTCACCTTCGACGACGCAGTGCCGTGCCGCGACGGGGCCGTGCGACGTCGCCGAGACGTGCAGCGGCACCTCGATCAACTGCCCCACCGATGGCTTCGCGAGCAGCGCGACGCAGTGCCGCGCGAGCGCTGGCCCGTGCGACGTGGCCGAGACCTGCAGCGGCGCGTCGGCGAGCTGCCCCGGCGACGGCTTCGCGAGCAGCGCGACCCAGTGCCGCGCTTCAGCCGGCCCGTGCGACGTCGCCGAGACGTGCAGCGGCGCGGCGGCGAGCTGCCCGGCCGATGGCTTCGCGAGCAGCGCGACGCAGTGCCGCGCGGCCGCGGGCGTGTGCGACGTGGCCGAGAGCTGCAGCGGCACGTCGTCGGCGTGTCCCGCCGACGGCTTCTCGGGCGCCGGCACCCAGTGCCGCGCGAGCGCGGGCCCGTGCGACGTCGCCGAGACGTGCAGCGGCGCAGCGGCGAGCTGCCCGGCTGACGGCTTCGCGAGCAGCGCGACGCAGTGCCGCGCGAGCGCCGGAGCGTGCGACGTCGCCGAGACGTGCAGCGGCAGCGCGGCCGCGTGTCCTGCCGACGGCTTCGCCCCTGCGTCGACCGTGTGCCGCGCGTCGGCGGGTGGCTGCGATCCCAACGAAGCATGCAGCGGGAGCTCCAGCGCGTGTCCTGCCGACGTGATGGCGTGCGGCGCCACGCAGTACTGCTCGGGCACCACCTGCCTGCCGAAGCTCGCCGACGGCCAGACCTGCACCAGCTCGGGGCAGTGCACGAACGGCAACTGCGTCGACGGCGTGTGCTGCAACACCGCGTGCGGCGGCGCGTGCGACGCGTGCAACGTGCCGGGCTCGGTGGGGCAGTGCCAGCTGCTCGGCAGCTCGACCGTCTGCCGCGCCAGCGCCGGGCTGTGCGACGTCGCCGAGACGTGCAGCGGCACCTCGGCCGCGTGCCCTGCCGACGCCTTCGCCGGAGCGTCGACGACGTGCCGGGCGAGCGCCGGGCTGTGCGACGTCGCCGAGACGTGCACCGGCACCTCGGCCGCGTGCCCTGCCGACGTCTACGCGTCGGGCAGCACGGTGTGCCGCGCCGCGAACGGGCTCTGCGACGTCGCCGAGAACTGCACCGGCACCTCGGTGACGTGCCCGACGAACCAGTTCGCGCCGTCGAGCACCCAGTGTCGCGCCTCGACCGGCTTCTGCGACCCGGCCGAGATGTGCACCGGCAGCTCGGGCGCGTGCCCGACCAATGCCTTCTCTCCCTCCACCACGGTGTGCCGCGCCGCGAACGGGCTCTGCGACGTCGCCGAGAACTGCACCGGCAGCTCGGGCGCGTGCCCCGCCGACGGGTTCGCGTCATCGACGACGGTCTGCCGGCAGAGCGCGGGCCCGTGTGACCCGGCCGAGAGCTGCACCGGCAGCTCGACGGTGTGCCCGGGCAACGCGCTGTCGTCCGCGGGCACCGTGTGCCGCGTCGCCGCCGGCATCTGCGACGTCGCCGAGACCTGCAACGGCAGCGCGGCCACGTGTCCGGCCGACGCGTTCGTGTCGTCGACCACCACCTGCCGCGCCTCGGCGGGCATCTGCGACTCGCCCGAGAAGTGCACCGGCGCGTCGGCGACGTGCCCGTCGGACACGTTCGCGCCGTCGTCGACGGTGTGCCGCTCGTCGGCGGGCCCGTGCGACCTGACCGAGAGCTGCACCGGCAGCTCGGCGAGCTGCCCGAACGACGGCTTCCTCGGCAGCAGCACCATCTGCCGCGGCTCGACCGGCGTTTGCGACGCGCAAGAGACGTGCAGCGGCAGCTCGGCGTCGTGTCCGGCCGACGTGTCGATGCCCCCGAGCACCGTCTGCGCAGGCGCGACGTGCAGCGCGGGCACGTTCACTCCACAGCGCACGTGCAGCGGCTTCACCTGCCCGGGCGCGACGCCGACGACGTGCGGAGGCTACGCCTGCGCGAGCGGCTCGGCGTGCGGCACCGGTTGCTCGACGAACGCCCAGTGCGCCGCCGGCTTCTACTGCCAGGCGGGCGGGTGCCAGCCGCTGCTCGCGCTCGGCGTGTCGTGCACGTCGGGCAATCAGTGCGCGTCGGGCGCGTGCGAGGCGTGGTGCCGCGACGCCGACGGCGACGGCTACGGCGTGAACCCCGGCGTCATGGTGTGCGCGCCGGGCAACGGCTCGCCGCCGGGTGGCTACCAGTACTGCGCGTACGGCGACTGCTGCGACTTCGACAGCCGCGTGCACCTCGGAGCCGGCTTCCACACCTCGCCGTCGAACTGCGGCGGCTGGGACATGGACTGCTCGGGCTCGGTCGACGTCGAGTACTTCGGCAGCGACGGCTGCACGACGTACGGGGGCAACTGCCCCGACGAGGGCCCCGAGTGCAGCGGCGAGGGCTGGCAGGGCACCGAGGCCGCGTGCGGAGTGACCGCGACCTATGTCACGTGCACGACCCGCGTGGTGTGCCACGGGACCGTGTGCAACCCGCCGCAGGCGTCGACGCGCACTCAGGGCTGCAAGTGAGCCGGCGAGCGCCGAGCGAATCGACGAGCTCGAGCGCGCCGGAAAGGTGGCCGACCCGTACTCGCGCAGCGTCGAGTGGGTGGTCGGCCATGCCGCCGGCGCCCGCACCCGCGCGCTCGCGGTCGAAGCGCTCGAGGCGATGCCGCGGTACGAGCCGATCCCTCCGCCGGGAGTGCGCGGCACCGAGGTCGATCTCGTCACCGCCGCCGTGTACCGGTTCTCCGGCCGGCCGCGCGAGTCGCTGCCGTACATCGAGGCCGCCGACAAGAGCTGCTTCCGCCTCGAGAACCCCATCGCGTGGATGATGACGCAGCGGGCGATGGGCGACACGCTCGCGGCGCTCGGCGACGTGCTGGGGGCCCGCGCCGCGTACCAGCAGGTCATCGACACCTGGGGCAAGAGCCGGCCCCGCTGCGTCACGGTCGACGAGGCGCGCAAGTCGCTCGCCGCGCCGCCTGCCCCGTGACGTCTCGTGACAGCACGGCGTGGGCGCGCGTCGCGAGACGGCGCGCTGCGGCGATGCGCGCGTGGCGCACGGCTTGCTCATCGCCGGCGTCATGCTCCCTCTCGCTCGCATCGCTGCGCTGTGCTGTCTCGTCACCGCCTGCTCGAAGCCGCCGTACGCCGCGGGCGACCGCGTCATCGTCGAGCAGAAGGGCCTCGGCTACGAGGCGAAGGTGACCGCGGTCGACGGCGAGAAGCTGACGGTCGCCTACGTCGACTACACCGAGAGCGAGACGGTGCCGCTCGAGCGCGTGCGCGCGAAGGTCGCGGCGGCGGGCACGCTGAAGCCCGCGGCCGGCGACAAGGTGCTCGTGCGTTGGGAGAAGGCCATCTACGAGGCGAAGTTCCTGGGCGAAGGGAAGGGCGGCAAGCTCAAGGTCGCGTACGACGGCGAGAGCGGCACCGACAGCGTCGCGGCCGAGCGCATCCTCGCGATGGCGCCGCCCGACGGGCTGGTGCCCGGGAAGAAGGGCGGCGCGAAGGCCGGCGCGAAGGGCGGCGGCTCGAGCGCGTCGGGGTCGAGCGCGGGCGCCGAGAGCCTCAACGCCGAGCAGCAGAAGTGCAAAGAGAAGCAGGCGAGCGACGCGCGCTGGGTGTTCTGCGCGAAGCCCGGCCAGGAGGCGTGGGGCGTCTGCGTGCGCACCGACGTGAACGCCGAGCACTGCGGCAAGTGCTTTCACCACTGCAAGTCGGGCGACACGTGCGACCCGAACGCGAGCGGCGGCCCGCTGTGCCACAGCTCGACCGAGACCACGACGTATTACTCGCCCGAGTACACGTACTGATCTTCGCGGGGTCTCTTCGAGCCGGGCACGAGGGTCGGGTGCTCAGGTCGTGTACTCGGCGTTGACCTGCACGTAGCGGTAGCCGAGGTCGGACGTCATCAGCGAGGCCTTGCCCGGCCCGTCTTTCAGCTTGAGCTCGAGCCGCACGTCTTCGACGGCCATCGCCTTCGAGGCGGCCGCCTTGTCGAACGCGGCGGGCTCGCCGGCCTTGAACACCTCGATGCCCTGCAGCACGCAGCTCAACGATCTCGCGTCGCGCACCTCGGGCGCGTTGCCGACCGCGCTCGTGAAGCGGCCCCAGTTCGGGTCGTTGCCGTAGAGCGCCGTGCGCACCAGCGCCGAGGCCGCGACCCGCTGCGCGATCGCCTGCGCTGCGTCGTCGGTCGCCGCGCCCGTCACCTCGATGGTGGTCACCTTCGTCGCGCCCTCGCCGTCGCGCGCGATGAGCCACGCGAGGCGCCGCGCCACCTCTTCGGCGCGCTTCGACCAGCTCGGGTCGCTCTTCACCGACCGGCGCGACAGCATGAGGAACGTGTCGTTCGTGCTGGTGTGCGTGTCGACGTGCACGGCGTTGAAGCTGCCGGCCGCGATGCCGGGCAGCGCGCGCTTGATCACCTCGGCGCGCAGCTCGACGTTCGTGGCGACGAACGAGAGCATCGTCGCCATGTTCGGCTGAATCATGCCCGCGCCCTTCGCGACGCCCGCGAACAGCGCGTCGCCCGCCTTGAGGCTCGCCTCTTTCGGAAACGCGTCGGTCGTCATGATCGCCTTCAGGAAGCGGCGGCCCGCCTCAGGCTCGGCGCTCAGCGCCGCGAGCGCCGCCTCGATGCCCGCGTGCACCTTCTGCATCGGCAGCTTCACGCCGATGACGCCGGTCGAGCACACGAGCACCTCGTGCACCGGGCAGCCGAGGGCCGTCGCGACCTGCTCGCACATCGCCGCGGCGTCGCGCTCGCCTTGTGCTCCGGTGCATGCGTTGGCGTTGCCGCTGTTCACGACGACCGCGCGCACGGCGCCGTGCGACCGCAAGAGGTGCGAGCGGCAGAGCTTCACCGGCGCCGCCGCGAAGTGGTTCGTCGTGAACACGCCCGCCGCGGCCATCGGCTCGTCCGAGACGAGCAGGGCGACGTCGGGCGCTCCGCTCGCCTTGATGCCGGCGGCGACCCCTGCGGCCTTGAGGCCCTCGATCGAGGTCAGCGTGTGCTCTGCGGGAGGAAACGAGGGCGGCGCGGGGAGCTCGACGTTCATCGCGCCCGCGCGCGTATCACGTCTTGGCCGCTCCGCGCCGCACCGCGATGAGCTGCCCCACGATCGACACCGCGATCTCGGCCGGCGTCAGCGCGGCGATCGCCACGCCCATCGGGCTGTTCATTCGCGCGAGCTCGGCCTCGGTGAAGCCCGCTGCGCCCAGCCGCAGCTTGAACCGCTCGGCCTTGCGCCGGCTGCCGATGACGCCGACGTACGCCGACGGCTTGCGCAAGAGCGCCTCGACGCACGCCTGGTCGAGCGGGTGGTCGTGCGTGGTGATGCAGAAGTAGACGTGTGGCCCGCCCTCGAGGCGCCGCGCCACGTCGGCCGGGTTCGCGAGCGTCAGCTCGGCGTCGGGGAAGCGGGCCGCGTTCGCCCACTCGTTGCGCTCGTCGACCACGTGGACGCGGAAGCCGACGTGGTGGGCGAGGGCGGCGAGCTCTTTCGCGACGTGGCCGGCGCCGAACACCCAGAGGTGCGCGGCGGCTCCGTGCTTCTCGAGGAACACGCGCATGCGCCCGCCGCAGCACATGCCGAGGTCGTGCGTGAGGTGCGTCTCGATCAGCTTCGACTGCGCCTCGCCGTCGGCGAGCAGCGCCAGCGCCGCCTCGACCACCTGCTGCTCGATGGCGCCTCCGCCGACCGTGCCGCGCCGCTCGCCGCCGTCGAGCACCACCATCTTCGAGCCCGGCTTCTGCGGCGTCGAGCCCGCCGAGTCGATGACCGTCGCGAGCACGAACGGCCGGCCCTCGTCGACGAGCTTCGCGATGTCCCCAAACAGTTCCATTCGGCGGGGGGGAGCTTGCCTTTCTTCGGTAACAGGAGCAAAAGCCCACCGCCTTGGACGGAGTCATCACGACGCGCGACGTTCTGAAGAACCTGCCGCTCATCTGGCGCGAGTTCGGCACCGTCTGCGCGCTCAAGTGCCTCAGGGCCGTCGTGAAGCGTGAGCGCACCACGTTCCTCGACGTCGCGTGCGGCTGCGAAGCGCCGGTTCGTCAGCGCACGTTTCGCAACTGACCGCTGTCGCTGTCGCTGTCGCTGTCGCGCTCGCACTCGCACTCGCACTCGCACTCGCACTCGCGCCACGTGGACGCGGACGTGGACGCGGACGTGGACGTAGGCGTGATCGTGATCGTGATCGGCTGTTTGCGGCGCCGCGAACGGCCGACCACGATCACGATCACGATCACGATCACGGCTACGTCCACGTCCACGTCCGCGTCCACGTCCACGTTAGCGAGCGCGTCTACGTTAGCGAGCGTGCTCATGCGCGAACGGGTCAGGGCGGCGTCTCGGCCTCGAGCCGCTCGACGAACCGGTGCCGCTCGTAGAACGTCAGCTGCACGCCGCCGATGTTCACGCGGCTCCCGTTCTTCAGCGGGGCGCGCAGGCCGTGTCGCAGCGGCACGCCCTCGACCAGCGTGTCGGCGGTGCTCGCCGCCTCGAGCTGCCACGCGCCGTTCTTGAAGTGCAGCAGCGCGTGCTCGCGCGAGATGCTCATGTCGTCGATGGTGATCGAGGCCTCCGACTGCCGCCCGAGCGTCAGGTAGTTGCCCTCGCGCGTCGGCGTCGGCAGCGGGAAGCACACGGCGTCGTTACCGACCGGGTGCGCCGCGCCGTCCATCGGAGGCAGCATCGTCTTGCCGGCCTCGAGCTCCGCGGGGCTGCTGGGGCGCAGCCGCGTGCCGGGCTCCCACACCAGCCACGCGTGCGGGTAGCGGGTGTCGAAGCGTGGCCCCAACAGCAGCCGTTGTTTCGTCAGCAGCGAGAGCAGGTAACCCGGAAGCATCGGCCAGTTGCTGAAGCCTGAACTCTCGCCGGAACCCGGCGGCCACGCCAGTGTCTGTACCCGCATGGACGGACTTTCTCTGCGCTTCACGTGGGGTGAGCAGCGGCTTCACAGCGAGGTGATCAAACCGGGGTGCAGGGCGTTCAGGGTGGGCGCCGCCGCCGGCGTCGACTTCCCCTGCGCCGAGGTCGCCGGCGCCGACGACTTCACCCTCGTGCCCGAGGGCGAGCCGCGCACCGTGCGCTTCGCCCGCGGCATGAGCGGAGCGCTCTGGCGCGGTGACGCCGAGCACACGCTGCAGGCCGCCATCGAGCGCGGCGAGGCCGAGCGCGACGGCGACGGCTACGCCATCGTGCTGGGCGCTCGCGACGCCGTGCTCCTCGAGCTGGGCGGCATCGCCGTCGAAGCCGTGCCCGTCGCCGTGCCGAAGGCCGTGAAGGCGGCTCCGCTCGACGCCATCGATCTGCGCATGCTCAACATCCTCGCGGTCGTCGTCGTGCTGTTCGGCGCCGCCGTCGTCTCGGCCGTGACGAGCGCCGGCGACCAAGACTACGCCGACGACTCGCAGACGCAGACGAAGCTGCTCGCGCACTTCGTGGCGCCTCCGCAGCCCTCGCCCGCCAGCGCGCCCGCCGTCGCGACGAAAGAGAAGCAGCCCCCGTCGAAGGCCGGCGAGGCTCCGAAGCAGAAGTCGGTCGAGAAGGGCGCTCCTTCGAAGGGCAAGGACCCGAAGCAGGTCGCGCAGCAGCTCGGCCAGTTCATGAACGGGCTGTTCAAGGGCGGCCAAGGCGACCCGCTCGGCGTCGCCATCGGAGGCCTCCGGAACGCCGCGGTCGCCGCCAACGGCAAGCACGCCCTCGGCCTGATGGGCGACGCCGACGGCGGCGGCGGCGGCGAGACCATCGGCATCGGCGGCATCAACCGGCCCGGCCGCGGCAAGGGCCTCGGCTGGGACCCCGACGGCACCGCGGGCATCCTCTGCAAGGCCGGCACGTCGTGCAAAGCGAAGCCCGCACCCGACCCGATTCCCGGCGAGGTCACCGTCATCGGCATGGACAAAGAGCTCATTCGCCAGGTCATTCACCAGCACAAGAGCGAGGTGCGCTACTGCTACGAGCTCGAGCTCACGAAGAACCCGAAGCTGCGCGGCAAGACGGCCGTGAAGTTCCTCATCTCGGGCAGCGGCGCTGTCACGGCGTCGAGCGTCGTCGAGTCGACGGTGCGCTCCGATGAGCTCGAGCGCTGCGTGGCCGGCCGCGTCCGCACGTGGCAGTTCCCCAAGCCTCCTGGCGGCGGCACGGTCAGCGTCACCTACCCGTTCGTGTTCACCGCCAGCGGCAGCTGAGCCAGCGCCGCGGCGATGCGCTCGGCCAGGCGCCTCAGGTGGGTCTCGACGCCGAGGTGCCGCGAGAGCCACAGCACGTACTCCTCGGCGTAGGCGTGGGCCGCGCCCTCGGGGCTGCGCGCGGCGAGGAACGTCGCGGCCGCGGCCTCGGCCGCCGCGTGTGCGCGCTCCTTCGGAAACCCCGCAAGGGCCGCCGCGCTCGAGTCGAGCTCGGCGAGCACCGCGGTCGTGATGAGCTGCGCAGTCTCCGGCATCGTCTCCTCGACGCTCAGGCGACGAGCCGTGTCGCAGCTCGTCGCCGACGCGACGTTCTCCCCGACGCCTCGTCAGCCGGGTATGGACCCCACGCTCCCCATCAAGAAGCTGCACACCGCCGCGGCCCCGCACCCGCCCAAGAGCCGCGTCGTCACCGTCGTCGTCAGCCCCGAGCTGCGCCAGAAGCTCGAGAGCCGCGTCGAGCAGCTCCGCGAGCTGTTGCCCACCGCCGGCCGCGCCGGGCCCGTGCTCCAGGCCGAGCTCGACCGCTTGCTGCCCTATTACAACCGCGTGCACGGCCAGCTCGCCGACAGCCCCGTCATGGAGGTGCCCGAGGGCATGAGCGCCGCCGCCGTCATCGCGCCCCCACCCCAGCTCGCGAAGGACCTCGCCGCCGCCCGCGATGCGCAGCTCGAGGACGTGCGCCGCGCCCTCGCCAACCGTGACAACTGGAGCGGAGGCTCGATGCCGCCCGTCATCGCCGAGGCCCTCGAGAACCTGAAGCCCGGCCGCGTCGCCCTCGAGGCCCTGCTCAACCGCTCCGACGTGCGCAACGCCATCAACACGAAGCTCGTCGACTTCGCCTACGACCGCGTCGAGCGGTGGGACAACCTCCGCCAGACGCTGAGCGACGCGAACCACATCTTCGGCCTGTCCCTCTGAGCGGCCGGAATCGATAATCGTCCGCAGTGAAGTCGGGAGTCCTGTTCGCCGGAAGGTTCCGCGTCGAGAAGCCCGCCGGCTCCGGCGGCATGGCCGACGTCTACAAGGCCCGCGACGCGCGCACCGGCCGCTGGGCCGCGCTCAAGCTCGCGACCGGCGGCCCCCAGAACGAGAAGCGCCTCGAGGCCGAGGCCGCCACGCTGCGCGCGCTCGACCACCCGGGCATCGTCGGCTTCGTCGACGCGGGCCGCGAGAGCGGTCAGCCCTGGCTCGCCATGCACTGGGTCGAGGGCGAGTCCCTCGCCGCGCGGCTCGAGCGCGCTCCACTCGGAGTCCCCGAGGCCCTCGTCGTCGGCCGGCGCCTCGCGGGCGCCCTCGGCCACGCGCACGAGCGCGGCTTCGTGCACCGCGACGTGAAGCCCGGCAACGTCGTGCTGCCCGGCGGCCTCGCCCACGAGGCCGTGCTCATCGACTTCGGCATCGCCCGCGGCGCGCAGAGCACCGCGCTCACGCAGGCCGACATGGTGATCGGCACGTTCGGCTACATGTCGCCCGAGCAGGTGCGCGGCGAGCGGCCCCTCGCCCCGCCCACCGACGTCTTCGCGCTCGGCTGCCTCTTGTACCGCTGCCTCGCCGGCCGCGTGCCGTTCGACGGCGATGATGCGCGCGACGTGCTCGCGCGCATCCTCCTCGACGACCTCGTGCCCCTGCGCCACCTCGCGCCGCTCGCCCCCGTCGCCCTCGAAGACCTCGTCGCCCGCATGCTCGCGAAAGACGCCGCCGGCCGCCCCCGAGACGGCCTCGACGTCGAGCGCGAGCTCGCCCTCATTCCCCGCGACGCCTCGTCGACGGGCCCCCAGCGCATCACCGGCGCCGAGCAGCGCCTCGTCACCCTCGTGCTCTCGGCGATTCACGGCCGCCTCGACGCTCGCACGCTGCTCGTGCACGACGACGTCGCGACCACCGCTTCGCACCTCGACCGCACGCGCGAGTCCCCCGGCCTCTACTTCGGAGGCGCCGTCGACCGCTTCGCCGACGGCTCTCGCCTCGTCGTGTTCTCGGGTGAGCTCTCGCCCGCCACCCAGGCCGAGCGCGCGGTGCGCTGCGCACGGCAGCTCCGCGAGCGGTTCCCCCGCGCGCGCACCGTCGTCGTGACCGGCCGCGCGCAGACCGCCGGCGCTCGCCCCATCGGCGCCGCGATTCGCAGCGCGATTCGCCTGCTCGACGCTCTGCCTCCGAACGCCGCCGCCGTCACCCTCGACGCCGAGACCACCGCGACCGTCGAGTCGGGGCTCGTCAGGGCCTCACCCGGGCGCAGCCCCTTCGTCGGCCGCGACCCCGAGCTCGACCTGCTGCGCGCGACCGCCCGCCGCGTGTTCGCCGACAAGAGCCCGCGGCCCGTGCTCGTCTCGGGCGAGCCCGCCATCGGCAAGTCGCGCCTCGCCGCCGAGCTCGTCGCGCTGCTCCGCGCCGGGCAACCCGAGCTGCGCGTGCTCGAGGCGAAGGGCGACCCGATGACCTCGAGCGCGCCGCTCGATGCGCTGCGCCAGCTGCTCGCGGCGGCTTTCGACGGCGCCGGGCTCACCGAGCCGTTCTTGCGCGAGCTGTTGCGCCTGCCGCAGGCCGAGCCGCTCGACCCGCTCGTCGCCGCCGCGCGCAGCTCGCCGAAGCTGATGGCCGAGGGCGTGCGCAGCGCGTGGGCGGCCTGGCTCGCCGCTACGTGCCGGGCGGGCCCCGTCGTGCTGCTGCTCGACGACCTCCAGTGGTTCGACGAGCCGACCGTGACCGCCGTCGACGCCGCCCTGCGCGCCGCGCGCGGGCTGCCGCTGCTCGTCGTCGCCACCGGTCGCGCCGAGGTGCGCGACCGCTTCCCCCAGCTCTGGGCGCGGCACGGCCTCGTCGAGGTCGGGCTCACTGCGCTCTCGCCCGCCGCGAGCGCCGCGCTCGTTCGCGCCGCGCACCCCGGCGCCCTCGGCGACGACGAGGTCGAGCGGCTGGTCGAGCGCGGCGGCGGCAGCCCGTTTCTGCTGCAAGAGCTCGTGCGCGCCGCCCGCGACGGCCACACCGCAGCGCCTGGCTCGGCGCTCGCGCTCCTCGAGCTGCGGCTCTCGACCCTCGCGCCCCACGCCCGGCGGCTCTTGAGGGCAGGCAGCGTCTTCGGCGAGTCGTTCGACCTCGCCGGCCTCGAGGCGCTGCTCGGCGCGGCCGAGCGCACCACCACGCAGGCCCTGCTCGCAGAGCTCGTCGACTCCGACTGGCTCGTCGAGCAGGGCCCTGGCCGCTACGCCTTTCGCCACAGCCTCGTGCGCGAGGCCTCGTACGCGATGCTCGTGCCCGAAGACCTGGCGCTCGCGCACCGCCTCGCGCTCGACTGGCTCGAGCAGCAGGGCTCGCGCGACGCCGCGCTGCTCGCCGCCCACGCCGAGCGCGCAGGCCAGCTCGAGCGCGCCGCGCAGCACTGGGCCGCTGCCGCCGGCCAGGCGCTGCTCGCCGGCGATCTCCGCGCCGTCGCCGCGTGCTGCGCCGCGGGGCTCTCGCGCGCGACCCAGCCGAGGGCCCGGGCCGAGCTCGAGTCGTTCGACGCCGAGGCACGGCTCTACGGCGGCGACGTGCTCGGAGCGTTCGCGCTCGCGCGCGAGTCGGTCGAGCACCTCGATCGCTCGGCGCCGCGGTGGCTCGCCTCGATGGGCGTGCTCGCGATGTGCGCGCATCGGCTCTGGCACGCCGAGACCGCCCGCTCGGTCGCTCGCGCGCTGCTCGCCGAGGGCGTGTTCGAGCGGCCGCCGACGGCCCCCGCCGCGATGGCGGCCTCCGAGCTGTTGCCGCCGCTCGCCTTCGCGGGCGAGCGCGAGCTCTTCGACCGCATCACGCGCGGCCTGTCGGCGTGGTCGCTCATCGCCGCCGACGCGTCGACGCGCGGCCACGTGCGCCGCGGCCTCGCGGTCGATGCGCTCGGGCGCGGAGACCTGAGCGCCTGGCGAGACGGCATGCAGGCAGCGGCGGCGAGCTTCGACGAGGGGCACGACGTCTCTCACGCGTGCCTCGCGTGGGCGTTCGTCGGCTTCTGCCAGGTCGAGCTCGGCGACTGGGCCGAGGCCATCGACTCGCTGCGCGAGGTGATTCGCCTCGCCGGAGACGCCGGCCACGCCGAGTCGGTCGAGCTCGCTCAGCTGAAGCTGGGGTGGGCGCTGGCGCAGACGGGCGCGCTCGACGAGGCCTCGGCGCTCGAGGGCGAGTGCATCGAGGCGTACCGCGCCGCCGGCAACCAGGGCCTCGAAGGGCTGGCGCGCCAGTACCGGGGCGAGGTGTACCGCCGCCGCGGCGAGCTCGACGCCGCGACCATCGAGGGCGAGCGGGCGCTCGAGCTCGCGCCGGGCCCGGCCCTGAAGGCTCCGGCGCTGGCGTTGCTCGCCCGGGTGCGCCTCGACCGCGGCGACTTCGACGGCGCGCTCGCGCTGACGCAGCAGGGGCTCGACCTGCGCGGGCCGGGTGAGCTCGAGCTGTGGCTCGCGCACGCGCTGGCGCTGAAGGCTTCGGGGCGCGGCGCCGACGCGGCGGCGACGCTCGGCCGCGCGCGCGAGCGGCTCGAGGCGAAGGCCGCGCTCATCGGCCAGGAGGCCGATCGCGAGCGGTGGCGCACGCAGGTGCCCGAAAACGCGCAGATTCTGGCGTTGACCTGACGGGCCGCGACGCGGGCGTGCAGGCCTCGTCGAGGGGGCATGAAGGTCGCGCCCTCGCGGTCTGCGTTTCTGCTCCGTCGTGCCACGGACGACATGTCGACGGGGCAGGGCTCGTCGCTGCGAAGACGCGCGGCGAAAGAGCTCGCGGCGGCGTCGCCTCCGGTGCCGCAGTGGCGTGCGGCCGGCCTCAACGTGCAGCGGCTCGGCCGGCAGGTCGCGGTGGCGCCGAAGGCGGCCGAGGCGTCGGTGCGCGCGGTCGAGGCCGTGGCCGGCCCGCTGCAGAAGATTCAGCTGCTCACCGTGAAGCTGCTCGAGCGCTCGCGCGAGCTGCCTGCGCGCGACGCCGTGTTCCAGGCGTGCCGGCCGCTGCTCCTGCGTGCGCTCGGCGAGGGAGCGGCGCTTTCGCCGAACGACCGGCGCGCGCTGCTGCTCTCGGTCGATCGGCTCGCGGTCACCGCCCCGCGCGCACAGGTCCCCGCGCTGTCGCAGTGGGTGCAGCAGCTCTTCAAGCCGCAGCCCGCCGAGGTGGCAGCGGCGCTGAAGCTCCGGCCGAGCGCGTTCCTGCAGAGCCTGCAAACCGGGGCTACGCTCGCCGCGGGTGAGCCGCCGAGCCGACGACCTTGACGAGCCGACCGCGCCGGCGGGCCGCCCGCTCGCGCCGTCGGACCCGCTGATCGGCGCCACGCTCGGCGAGTACCGCGTCATCGCCGAGCTCGGCCGCGGCGGTATGGGCGTCGTCTACCGCGGCGAGCAGCCCGTCATCGGCCGCCCGGTCGCCATCAAGGTGATGTCGCCCGAGGCCTCGGTGCTCGACCCGGCCTCCGAGCAGCGCATGCTCGACGAGGCGCGCGCCGCGAACGCCGTGCGCCACCCGAACATCATCGACATCTTCTCGTTCGGCGAGCTGCCCGACGGCCGCCCATACATGGTGATGGAGCTGCTCGAGGGCCGCTCGCTCGAAGAGCTGCTCGCGGCGTCGGGCCGGCTGTCGTGGAAGCAGACGCGCCGCGTGCTCGAGCAGTCGCTCGCTGCGCTCGAGGCCGCCCACGCGCGCGGCGTCGTGCACCGCGATCTCAAGCCCGGCAACATCTTCGTCAGCGAGGGCTCGAGCGGCTGGCGCGTGAAGCTGATCGACTTCGGCCTCGCGCGGCGCGTTCGTGAGGCCGACCGCAAGCTCACGCGGCCAGGCATGGTGGTCGGCACGCCGGGCTTCATGGCGCCCGAGCAGGTGCGCGGCGAAGAGCCCATCACGCGCAAGGCCGACGTCTACGCGCTCGGCCTCGTCGGGTGGACGGCGCTCATGGGCAAGGAGCCCTACGAGGGCGGCGCGCTCATCGACGTGCTGAACCGCCACCTGTCGTCGCCGCTGCCGAAGCTCGAGGGCATCGGGCCCCTGCCCGACGGCGCCGAAGAGCTGCTGCGCCGCATGACGCACAAGGACCCCGCCCAGCGGCCCGAGGCGATGGAGGCGCTGGTCGCGCTCGAGCGCCTCGAAGACGAAGCGCCGGCCGCCCGCTCGCGCTCGGGCGTCTGGGTGGGGGTGGGCGTCGCCGCGGTCGCCGCGGTGCTCGGCGTGGTCGCGGCGCTGGGCTCGTCGGAGGAGCCGCACCCGCCGCCGGTCATCCGCACCGAGCCCGTGCGCCCCCCGATCGCGACGAAGCCCGTCGAGCCCGACGTCGAAGCGCCGCCCGCGAAGCCGCCCGACCCGCCCGCGGAGCCTGCCGCGCCCCAGGTGCCCGGGTTCGAGCGCGCCTGGCCGTGCACCGCGGTCGTCGACGTGACGCCGCTGCTCACCGACGTGTTCGACGGCCGCTGGCGCTTCTTCTCGGTGAGCTTCGAGCACGAGCGCTCGGTGGTGGTGTTCGCCGACGCGACGAAGAAGCCGAAGCTGCGGGCGCTCACCGGGAAGCGCGACGCGGTGGCCGCGTGCCGGGGCACGTCGCAGCGCCTGGCGGCGAAGCACATCGACGTGCGGCACACCCCGTTTCACACCGACCTCGTCACTCCGTACGGCGGCGACGTGGTCGAGGTCGACGACGTCGCGCTCGTGCCTGGGCCGTGAGGCCGGCCCTCGCGGCCCGACGAACGCGCGACGCCGTACTCGAATCCGGCGGGCGGCGGTGTAGCCTTGCGGCGCTTGTCCGCGACGCCCTCCAACGGCGAGTTCTCGAAGGTGCTGCTCGAGCTGTGCCCGGCCGTGGCGCGCCGCGACGCCGACGCGTTCTGGCAGACCGCGCGGGCGGCGCACCCCGCGGTGAAGAAGCCGGCCGCGAAGGCGTTCGCGCAGCGGGTGGCGCAGCAGCTCGACGGAGCGGGCAAGCTCTCGGCGCTGCACGCGGCCGATCTCTACCTCGCGTCGGCGGCGCTCGCGTCAGACACTGCGGGCGTGACGGCGTTTCGCGCCCTGCTCGAGCGGCGGGCCGGCGAGGTGCTCGGCGCGATGCGGGCGCCCGGCACGCTGCAAGACGAGGTGGTCGAGCAGCTGTTCGAGAAGATGCTGGTCGGCACCGCCGAGCGCGCAGGCCGGCTGTCGACGTACGGAGGCCGCGGCGAGCTGGCGGCGTGGCTCGGGGCCGCCGCCACGCGCACGGCCATCGAGCTCAAGCGGCTCAAGCGGTACGCCGACGACCACGTCTCGAGCGGCCACTCGCGGTTGCAGATCGCGGCGGCCGACCCCGAGCTGCAGCTGCTCAAGGCCGCGCACGCCGACCGCTTCAAGAAGGCGCTGCACGAGGCGTTCAAGACGCTGAGCGTCGAAGACCGCAACCTCTTGCGCATGCAGCTCGCCGACCAGATGACGGTCGATCAGCTCGCGTCGATCTTCCAGATTCACCGTGCGACCGCGGCCCGCCGCGCGGCGAAGGCGCGCGAAGAGCTGGTGCAGCGCGTGCGCGAGGTGCTGCAGGCGAAGTACCGCATGAGCGAGGCGAGCATCGCCTCCGAGCTGCGCGCGCTGGGGCCGCACCTCGACGTCTCGTTGAGCCGCCTGTTCGCGGCGGAGCGCAAGTGAGTGCCTGCCTCGACGAGCAGACGATGCTCGACTTCCTCGCGGGGGCGCTGAGTCGGCAGGCGCGCTCCGACGCGCTCGCGCACGTCGACGGCTGCGACACGTGCCGGGCGGTGCTGGCGAGCCTCGCGCGCGAGCGGCGCACGAGCAGCGGGCCGGCGACGACGCCGGTGCCGAAGCTGTTTCAGCCCGAGGCGGTGCCGCAGCTCGGGCGCTACCGGCTCGAGAAGAAGCTGCGGCAGGGCGGCATGGCCGAGGTCTACCTCGCGACGCAGCTCGGCCCCGGCGGCTTCGAGCGCCGGTGCGTCGTGAAGGTGCCGTTCGAGGGCGACGACGAGCTGCAGCGGCTGTTCGTCGCCGAGGCGAAGGCGCTGGCGTCGGTCGAGCACGTGAACGTCGCGCGGGTCGTCGAGCTGGGCGAAGCCGACGACCAGCTGTTCCTCGCGATGGAGTACATCGAGGGCCGCAGCCTGAAGGAGCTGATCGTCGAGTACCGGCGCGAGCGCGGGGTCGTGCCGCTGCCGGCGGCGCTCGAGGTGGTGCGGCAGGCGGCGCTGGGGCTCGGGGCGGCGCACTCGGCGGTCGACGTGCGCGGCGAGCCGCTCGAGCTGATTCACCGCGACGTGGCTCCGAACAACCTGATGCTCGCGCGCGACGGCGTGGTGAAGGTGATCGACTTCGGGCTCGCGCGCTCGCGGCTCGGCGAGAAGACGGCGGCGGGCGTGCTGAAGGGCACGCCGCGGTACTTCAGCCCGGAGCAGGCAAACGGCGCGGCGCTCGACGCCCGCACGGACATCTTCTCGCTCGGCCTGGTGCTGTACGAGCTGCTCACCTCGGAGCAGGCGTACGACGACGAGACTCCGTCGGCGCTGGTGATGCGGGCGGCGCGCGGCGACTTCTCGCGAGAGCGGCCGTCGCACGTGCCGGCGCCGGTGTGGAAGGTGGTGCTGCGGTGCACCGAGCTCGAGCCGGCGCGGCGCTTCACGTCGATGGCGGGGCTGGTCGACGCGCTCGAGCGGGTCGCGCCTCCCGGAGGCGCGGCGGCGGCGGCGGCGCTGGCGGCGCGCTCGGCGCGGGCGCTGGCAGAGGGGCAAGAGACGCAGCCGCTGGCAGCCGAGACGGTGCGCGGGCGGCGATAGGGTTCGTCGGTTTTCCCGAGCGTCGAGAAAGCGCGGAGCTCGCGGGGCAGGTGACGGAGCAGTGTCAGACTCCCGTGCGACGCTGGCCTCTGCCGAGAGGAGGCAACCGTGAACTTTGGAGGGATGTTTCATGACTATCGCGTGCCGAAGGCGGTGTTGAGCTGCATCGCTGAGCGCGGAATCGAGGCGACGGACGTCGCGACCGTCGCGGCGCGGCTGAGCAGGGCGCGGTCATCGCTGTATCGGCAGTACGGTACGAGGCAGCAGCTGCTGGCGTATGCGCACGGCCGAGTCGTGGCGTCGATGGCGGGGCTGTTCGTGGTGGACGCCGGTGAGCGGCGGCAGGAATTCGAGCAGTGGTGGTCGCAGCTGCTCGAGTTCCTACGAGGGCCGGTGGGCGCGCCGTTTCGCGTGCTGCGACGTCGTCTCGACAGCCCGTCGCTCGAAGATGAGGAGTTGGCTCAGTTCCCGGCGCTCGTGCAGTGGATCGGGTTCGGCTCGTACGACCCTGGAGTGGTGGCGCGCGTACGGACGGCGTGGCTCGTGTTGCTGAGCGCGGCACCGCATGAGCCAGACTCGGATGAAGAGAAGGCGCTGCGCGAGCTCGTGTGGAAGATCGTCGAGGACCGGCCAGCCCCGCCGCACGACGAGCGGCCAGTCCCGACCTGAGCCCAATCATTCGAGACGGCGGGAGCGGACGCCGTGAAGACAGCCTGCGTGAGACAGGACGTCGCGTCCGGCGAAGTCCGAGGGTCCGTGCGTGGGACAGGACGTCTCGTCCGACGAGGTCCGAGGGTCCGTGCGTGGGACAGGACGTCTCGTCCGACGAGGGGAGAGTCGGCCTGCGTGAGCCAGGACGTCTCGTCCGGCGAGGTCCGAGGGTCCGTGCGTGGGACAGGACGTCTCGTCCGACGAGGGGAGAGTCGGCCTGCGTGAGCCAGGACGTCTCGTCCGACGAGGTCCGAGGGTCCGTGCGTGGGACAGGACGTCTCGTCCGACGAGGGGAGAGTCGGCCTGCGTGGGACAGGACGTCTCGTCCGACGAGGGAGCCCGGCTTGGGCGGACAGGACGTCGGGGTCCCATCGAGTGTTCGGGGGCGAGCGGAGTTGGGCTTGCTGGGCGGTGAAGCTGGGGCGGGATCGATGCGACGGACGTGGCGTTGAGCTGGAAGTAGACCGCGCATCTCTGTCCGCCAAGGCGCAGGGCGCATGAAGCGAGGCAGCGAGACAGGCCTTGGGGCTGAAACAGTGAGGCACGCATGCCGAGCCCGAATCCAGGCGAGGTACGCGACGAGCACTCTCACGCCTCGTCGTGGGTTCATGCGCACGCTCGTCCTCTGCCTGCTGGCTGCAACCGCCTGCTCTTCCGAGACCCGACCGGTGGTGATCTCCGAGGGCCCGCGTGACGCGGGGGAAGAGGAGCCCAGCTCGATCGGCGGGTGCCTCGGCCCGACTCCAGGAGCGCTGCGCACGTTCCGCGCCTGCGAGGCGGGCGGCGGCATCTTCGGCAAGTGGATCGTCGACGACCTGGGCCTGCCGGCGTTCGAGTACACGTTCGATCAGCGCCACGACACGCGAGCGGTCTGGCCCAACAGCGAAGACATCGCGCCGGCGTTCAAGAAGCGGCGCGACCACTTCATCATGCTCGGCAACGACCGGCTGCACTTCAAGGCGGTCGACGACGGCTACGTCGAGCTCTACGCCTCCGAGCGCGCGCCGACCTGGCTCAACCGCTTCGACGAAGCACAGAAGAACCTCGGCGGAGGCTTCTCGTACGTCGCCGAGGCTGGCGAGGTCTGGGCGAGCGCGTACCGCTGGGCGCCGGTCGACGCGCAGACGCGGCGCGTCTTCGGGGTCGGCTACTTCGACACGACGACGAGCCACGGCGCGCTCGCGGTGCGGCACCGCATCTTCGCGCCCGAGGGCGACGACCCGGTGCTCATCGACGAGGTCACGCTCACGAACGAAGACACGCGCGCGCGCAGCCTCCAGCACTTCGAGTACTGGGACGTGAACCGCCACCAGCTCTCGATCGAGTGGGTGCGCACGGGGCTCGGCGCGGCGCGCAGCGACTCGGGCCGCGACTCGCACAACGACCGCTTCACGCAGACCGTCACGTGGGACGGCGCGGCGAAGACGCTGAAGGCGACGATGACGCCGAAGACCGGCGAGACGCCCGCGCCCCGCGACGTGCCCTCGGGCATCGACTGGTACCCGCCCGACGTGTTCCTCACCGCGCTCGACGGCGACGTGCAGGCGCACCACGCCGATCAGCGCGCGTTCTTCGGCAGCGGGCCGCCCGAGCGCCCGGCGACCGTCGCCGCAACGTCGCCGTCGACCGAGCTCGCGAGCGTCAGCGCCTCGGGCCAGCCCGCGTGCCTCGTGCTGCGCAGCGACGTCACGCTCGCGGCCGGTGAGTCGCGCACGCTGCGCTTCGCGTACGGCTACCTGCCGCGCGGCAAGGCGCTGCCGCTCGGCGCCGGCCACCGGCTCGCCGACTCGGCCGCGCGCTGGAAGGAGCGCCTCGTCTACGCCGACATCCCCGGCCGCCCGCTCTTCCACCGCGAGGCGGCGTGGCGCTCGTACCTGCTGCTCTCGCACTCGGCGGTCAGCGACTACTTCGGCACGCGCTACACAGCGCAGGGCTCGGCGTACCTCTATCTGCACGGCGCCGACGGCGTGCCGCGAGACCAGGCGCTGTTCTCGACCGCGCTCGCGTACATCGACCCGGCGCTCGCCAAGGGCAACCTGCGGCAGATCCTCTCGCTCGCCGACGCGCAGAGCGCCGAGCTCACCTACTCGTTCGTCGACTTCGGCAAGGTCGACGGCGCGGGAGGCCTGCACGACAACCCCTCCGACCTCGACCTCTTCCTCTTGTACGGGCTCGCCGAGTACCTCTCGGCCACCGGCGACCTCGCGTTCCTCGACGAGCGCATCGACTTCTACCCGCGCGGAGCGGGGCGGCCGGCGTTCGTCTCGGGCGACACCGTGCTCGAGCACGCGCGCGCGGCCTTTCTGCACCTGAAGAGCACGATCGGCACCGGCGCGCACGGCCTGCTCAAGATCGGCGACGGCGACTGGGACGACGGCGTCGTCTACGAAGATCTCTCGCCGCTCGCGGTCGCACTCACCGAGCGCGACGGCGAGTCGGTGCCGAACAGCCAGATGGCGCTCGTCGTGCTGCCGCTCGCCGCGGCTCACCTCGCGAAGAAGGACCCCGCGCTCGCCGCCGAGCTCACCGCGTTCGCGAAGTCGCTCGAGCCCGCGGTCAAGGCGACGTTCGGCAGCCGCTGGTTCGCGCGCGCGTGGGTGAAGAACTCGATCGGGCAGAGCTACCTGAAGGGCAACGATCGCGTGTCCGACGGCTTCCGCTCGAACTACATCGACCTGCAGGCGCAGCCGTGGGGCCTGCTCTCGAACGTGCTGAGCGCGGCGCAGCGGGATCAGCTCCTGAACGAGGTCTTCGAGCGGCTCGACAAGCCCTCGCCCATCGGCCCGACGCTGCGCGAGGGCGGTCAGGTGTGGCCCGCGATCAGCCACCTGATGACCTGGGTGTGGGCGCGCGAGCGCCGCCCCCAGGCGTGGAGCGCGCTCGACGAGCAGCTCTACGCGACGCACGCGAAGACCTTCCCCGAGCAGTGGATCGGGGTCTGGGCCGGCCCCGACGGCTTCGACTCGAAGGCGCCGGGCGGCACGTGGGCGAGCCCGGTCACCCCGATGACCGACTTCCCGGTGAACAACATGAACCCCGAGGCGATGTGGCTGTTCGGGCTCGTGCGCGCCGCGGGCATCGAGCCGACGGCCGACGGGCTGCGCATCGCGCCGGGCGCCGGCAGCTACACGCTCGACCTGCCGCTCATGAAGCTCGAGGTCGAGCCGAACCGCGTGGCCGGCACGTACCGCGCGCGCAACGCGGGCTCGCTGCAGCTGCGCGTGCAGACTCCGAGCGGCGAGCGCGCCGTGCCGCTCACGTTCACCGCCGGCCAGAGCGTGCCGTTCGAAGTGCGCTGGTGAGTCGCGTCACTCGCGCTGATCGAACACTTCGTCGACCGGAGGCTTCACCTTCGCCGCGGGCTTCACCGGCTTCTTCACCACGGGCGCCGCCACCGGTTCATCCCCGGGCTCCCTCTCCCCTCGTAGGGGAGAGGGACGGGGTGAGGGGCTGTCGATGATGGCTGAAGGAGCCGTGACGACCGGAGCCGGCCAGAGCCACCAGGCGAGGCCACCCAGTGCAACGAGCGCTGCGAGCGCGAGCGGCCACCACGAGCCCCGCCGCGCAGAAGCGCCGACCTCGGGAGTCACGACCGCGCTGCCGCGCATGGCGATCGCCGTCAACCCGGGCTTCACGTCCTCCGGCACCATCGGCAGCAGCCGCAGCGCGACCTCGGCGACGCTCGCGGGCCGGCGCGAAGGCGACTTCTCGAGCAGCGCCATCACGAGCGCTTCGAGCTCGGCGGGAATCGCGGCGCGCAGCGGCCGCATCGGAGGCGCCGGGTCGCGCTGAATGCGCGCGAGCACCTCGGCGAGCGAGTCGGCCACGAACGGCAGCCTGCCGGTCAGCATGCGGTACATCACGCAGCCCAGCGCCCACAGGTCGGCCCGGGCGTCGACGGTCGCGCTCGCCGAGAGCTGCTCGGGCGCCATGTACAGCGGAGAGCCCACCAGCGCGCCGGTCTGCGTGAGGCCCGCGTCGGGCGCGCCCTCGAAGTCTCGCGCGAGGCCGAAGTCGAGCACCTTCACCACCGTGGTGCCGTTCGGCTGCCGCGCGAGGAACAGGTTCGCCGGCTTCAGGTCGCGGTGCACGAGCGACTGCGCGTGCGCCTCGTTCAGCGCGTCGAGCACCTGCGCGGTGTAGCGCAGCGCCTGCGCGATGGGCGGCAGGCCCTTCGTGAGGTGGCGCTCGAGGTCCTCGCCCTCGAGCAGCTCCATCACGAGGTACGGCAGCTGGCCGGGCGCGTAGCCGACGTCGGTCACCCTCACGATGTGCGCGCTCTTCAGCCGGGCCGAGTGCTGCGCCTCGTTCATGAACCGGCGCTCGGCGCTGCCGTGCGCCTTGAGGCTCGGGCGCATGAACTTGATCGCCACGCGCTGGTGCAGCGCCAGGTGCTCGGCCTCGACGACGACGCCCATGCCGCCGGCGCCGACGAGCCTCGAGAACCGGTACTTCCCGTCGAGCTCTCCGCGTTGCAGCAGCTCCTCGAGCATCGGCTCCCGCACCGGAGCGGGCAGGGTGCTCGCGAGCTCGAGGTCCGGCGCCTGCGCCAGCGCCGACAGCGTCTCGCGACAGTCCGAGCAGACGTCGACGTGCGCCGCGACGCGGGCTCGCTCCTCCGGCAGCGCGCGGGCGCCGAAGCAGTCGACCAGAACCTGTTCGTCGGGGCATTCCACGAGGGGCGCAGGAAAAAATGCGCCACGTTTCTCCTCTGGGTCTCTACGCGAGGTCAACCCGCAGTCGCCCTCTCAAGGAGAAGCCCATGCCCCGTAACGTCGCGATCACCCTCACCCTGTCCCTCGTCCTCGCCGCCTGCGGTGGAGGAAAGACCGCCGCCCCGAAGCCCACGGGCTCGAAGGTCACCTCGACCGCGAAGAGCAATCAGTCGGCGATCAAGTCTCAGAAGCCCGCGGCCGCGATGAAGACCACGACCGCCCCCAAGGCGATTCCCGCTGCGAAGACGGCCGGCAGCACCACCGTGAAGGCGCCCGATCTCACCTCGGGCGGTCGGGAGCTCGAGACCTGGGCCTTCACCGACGTCGACCTCGACGGCGACGGCGCGGGCGAGAGCGGCGTCGTGCTCGCCGACGACTCGAACCTGCTGGCCTGGTTCACCGGCGCCGTCGACAGCGACGGCACCACCGTCACCTATGAAGCGCTCGTGTGGCTGGTGCCCCAGGGCGTCGGCTTCGTCTTCGACTTCGGAGCGAACGGCGTGCTCGCCTGCGGCGAGTCAGCGTCGGGCTCGAGCGGCTGCGTCGCGTGCAGCGGCTCCGACTGCCAGGAGGTCGGTCTGGAGAGCAGCGGCCAGCAGAAGTAAGAGGCCACGAATGGCGCTCGCGCTCGCGCTGGGGCTCATCATGTCGGCAGGGTCCCCGCGCGAGGCCGAGCAGCTCTTCCGTCAGGGCCGCAACCTCTTGCAGGAAGGTCGCATCGCCGAGGCCTGCTCCGCCTTCGAGCAGAGCAACCGCCTCGACCCCGCGCTCGGCACGCTGCTCAACCTCGCCGAGTGCGAGGCCACCCGGGGCCGCCACGCGCGCGCGTACGCCCTCTTCCAGGAGGTGCTCGCCTGGTCTCGCCGCGCCGCCAACGCCGCTCGCGAGAAGGTCGCGCTCGAGCGGCTCGGCGAGCTCAAGCCCCGCGTCGCGCTGCTCGTCGTCGACGCCCCTCCCGCCGCCGTCGTGCGCATCGACGGCGAGGTCGTCGTCGCCGGCAGCCAGGTGCCCGTCGACCCCGGCGCGCACGAGGTGACCGTGACCGAAGGCGAGCGCGTGCTGAAGAAGTCCGTTCAGGCGCGCGCCGGTGAGAGCCTCGCCGTCAAGCTGGAGCCCGAGCCCGAGCCGAAGCCCGAGCCGAAGCCCGAGCCGAAGCCCGAGCCGAAGCCCGAGCCCGTCGTGCTGGTGCCGGCTCCGAAGGCGGAGCCGCTGCCCGTCGTGCAGGCCGAGGCGCCGAAGCGGCGCAGCGCGCTCGGCCCTGCGCTGTTCATCAGCGGAGGCGCGCTGCTCGTCGCGGGCATCGTGGGCACCGTCTGGTCGGCGAGCATCTGGCAGCGCGCGCAGCAGCAGCAGCCCGGCGGGCCCGACTTCGAGCGCCCGACGGTGACGCAGGCCGAGTACGGGCGCGCCGCGGTCGCGTACCCGGTGTCGTGGGTGGCGATCGCGATCGGCGCGCTCGCCGCCGCAGGTGGAGCCTTCTTCTTCTTTCGTGAGCCATGAGCGAGCTCGACTTCACCGCACTCGAGGCCTTGCAGCTGCCGCTGCCCGCGCTCTCGCTCGTGCGCGCCGGCCTCGGCGCAGCCGCTCAGACCCACCCCGGCATCGCGCTCGAGGGAGGTCGCCTCGCCGCGCTCGTCTCGAGACTGCTCGCGAAGGGCGCCGACGCCGCCGCGCTCTGCTGGGAAGACCTCTTTCTCACCGAGGCGGCGCTGGCGGGCTCCAACGCCGCGTGGGCCCGCCTGAAGGCGCTGCACGGCTACCGCCTCGCCGCCGTGTTCCGCCGCATCATGAACGACGACGGCGCCGCCGACGAGCTCGCGAACCAGTTCTGGGCCGAGCTCGCCGCGCCGGTCAGCGGCACGGCGCGGCTCTCGCGCTACGCAGGCAAGGGCGCGCTCGGCGCCTGGCTCGTCGTCAGCGCGGCCCGCTACGCGCAGAAGGCGCGCGCGCGCTCGAGAGAGACGGCGGCCTCCGACGACGTGCTGCTCGAGCGCGTCGGCGCCGCCGAAGAAGATCTCGCCCTCAAGCTCTTCAAGAGCCAGCACCAGAAGGAGTTCACCGAGTCCGTCAAGCAGGCGTTCCGCCGCATCTCACTCGAGGAGCGCAACCTGCTGCGCCACCACTACCTCGACGGCGTCGAGACCGGCGAGCTCGCCCGCCTGCTCGGCGTCCACCGCGCCACCGCCGTGCGCAAGCTCGCCGCCGCCCGCGACTCGTTCGTCGCCGCCTTCCGCGACGAGCTGTCGGTGCGCCTCAAGATCCAGCGCCTCGACGTCGACAGCATCGCCCGCTTGTTCAAGAGTCAGCTCGACATCAGCCTGCCCCTCGAAGTCTCGGACGCTCCCGCCTGAACCGCCTCGTCCCCTGCGCGCTGCTCCTCGCCGGCTGCCTCGACTGGTCGACCGACGGGAAGTCGTTTCTCTGCGAGAACGGCGACCGCTGCGGCGCCGCGGGAGGCAGCACCGCGGGAGGCAGCACCGCGGGAGGCAGCACCGCGGGAGGCAGCACCGCGGGAGGCAGCACCGCGGGAGGCAGCACCGCGGGAGGCGGCACCGCGGGAGGCAGCGTGCCCGACGCCGGCTCGGGTCCGTGGTTCTTCAAGGCGCCCGACGCCGGCATGAGCGACGAGGTCGGCCTCGCGGTCGCGCTGTCTCGCGACGGCCGCACGGTCGCGATCGCCACGGCGCTCGGTGAAGGAGCCGTCTACGTCTTCTCGGTCGACGCCGGCGTCTGGGCGTTCGACGCGAAGCTGCAGCCCGCGATCTCGGGCGCGAGCGACACCTTCGGCCTCGCGATCGCGCTCTCCGCCGACGGCCGCACGCTCGCGGCGGGGGCGCCCAACGAGAGCGGCAGCGGCACCGGCGCGAACCCGCCGGTCGACGGCGGTAAGCCCTCGAGCGGCGCGGTCTACGTCTTCGATCGCGGCGCCGCAGGGTGGGCGCAGACGGCCTACCTGAAGGGCTTCGACTCCGACTCGCAAGACCTCTTCGGCACCTCGGTCGCGCTCACCGACGACGGCCTCGTCCTCGCCGCGGGCGCTCCGGGAGAAGACGGAGTGATCGGCGACTCCACCGTGAACACCTCGAGCCGCAGCGGCTGCGTCTGGCTCATTCGCCGCAGCACCGCCTCGCTGCCGTTGGGCAACTACCAGTACGTCAAGCCGACGGGCTCGGCGCCGAACGACGCGTTCGGCAGCAGCGTGGCCGTCTCGAGCGACGCCACCACCCTCGCCGCCGGAGCCACCGGCCGCGCCGACGCTGGCGCCGCGTTCGCGTTCGTGAAGACCGGCGCCACCTATACGCAGCAGGCCGAGCTCCGCGACATGCCGGCCACCCCGGGCGCGCAGCTCGGCTACCGCATCGCGCTCTCGGCCTCGGGCGCGGCGCTCGCTGCCGGCGCCCCGCTTCGCGACGGCACCGCCGGCGTCTCTGCGGGCGCGGTGCTCGTGTACGAGCGCTCGTTCTCGGTGTGGGGCGCTCCCGTCGTGCTCGAGGGCATCGCCTCCGCGGCGGGCTTCGGGCGCAGCGTCGCGCTCTCGGCCTCCGGCGCCGTGCTCGCCGCGGGCGACCCGAGCCACGCGAGCGCGGGGCCGCGCACCGGCGCCGTGTTCTGGTACGAGCGGCAGGGCGGCGCGTGGCCGAGGTCTGCGCCGTGGCTCGCGCCGAACGCCGGCCCCTCGGACGAGCTCGGCGCTTCGGTCGCGCTGTCGGGCGACGGCAGCCTGCTGCTCGCCGGAGCGCCCCTCGACGACGAGCCGCAATCGAGCGGCGCCGCGTGGCTCTTCTTGCGTCGCTGACCCTCGGCAGCGCGCTGATCAATCTGTTACGACGAGCTCACTGCCCGCTCTTGACCGGCAGTGAACTTCCGTTCAGGCTGCTGCCGCTCCCCATGACTGCACCGCAAATGTCGCTCGACCCGCTCGACGACTTTCACCCGATCGTCCGCGAGTGGTTTCTCCAAGAGATCGGCCAGCCCTCGGCGCCTCAGCTCAAGGGCTGGCCCGTCATCCGCTCGGGCAAGAACGTGCTCATCGCCGCGCCGACCGGCTCGGGCAAGACGCTCACCGCGTTCATGGCCTGCCTCGACGAGCTGTTCCGCGCGGCCGCGCAGGGCACGCTCGAAGACGAGACCCAGGTGCTCTACGTCTCGCCGCTGAAGGCGCTCGGCAACGACGTGCAGAAGAACCTGCTGCAGCCGCTCGAGCGCTTGCAGGCCCGCGCCGCAGAGGCCGGCATCAAGCTGCAGCCGATTCGCGTGATGGTCCGCACCGGCGACACGCCATCGAAAGAGCGGCAGGCGATGGTGCGCAAGCCGCCGCACATCCTCATCACCACGCCCGAGTCGCTCTTCCTCTACCTCACGGCCGGCCGCTCGCGCGCGACGCTGAAGAAGGTGCGCACGGTCGTGGTCGACGAGATCCACGCGCTCGCGCGCGACAAGCGCGGCTCCCACTTCGCGCTCTCGATGGAGCGCCTCAAGGTCCTCACCCGGGTCGCCCCCCAGCTCATCGGGCTCTCGGCGACCGTGCGGCCGCTCGATCTGCTCTCGAGGTTTCTCACCGGCACCTCGCAGACCTGCGAGCTCGTGCAGATCGGCCACATCCGCCCGTGGCAGCTCACCGTCGAGACCCCCGAAGACGAGCTGTCGGCCGTCGCCACCCACGAGATGTGGGGGCAGATCTACGACCGCCTCGTGCAGCTGAGCGGCGAGCACCGCACGATGCTCGTCTTCACGAACACGCGGCGCCTCGCCGAGCGTGTCGCGCACGACCTCGGCGAGCGGCTCGGCGAAGGCCTCGTCGCGGCGCACCACGGCTCGATGTCGCGCGAGCTGCGGCTCAAGGCCGAAGACGCGCTGAAGGCCGGCCGCCTCAAGGTGATGTGCGCGACCGCGTCGCTCGAGCTCGGCCTCGACATCGGCAGCATCGATCTCGTCGTGCAGCTCGGCACGCCGCGCAGCATCGCGGTGATGCTGCAGCGCCTCGGCCGCGCCGGTCACCGTCTGAGCGCGATCTCGAAGGGCGTGCTGTTCGCGCTGACCCGCGACGAGCTCGTCGAGTGCGCGGCGCTCCTGCGCGCCATCAAAGACGGCCACCTCGACGCCGTGCGCATGCCGTCGGCGCCGCTCGACATCCTCGCGCAGCAGATCGTCGCCGAGGTCGCAGCGAACGACACCGCGCCGCTGCCGCCGGCGTCCGACGACTCCGCGAGCGGCCCGGCCGCGAAGCCTGACGCCTCGATCGAGGTGAAGCACGGCGTCAACGAGCGCGAGCTCTTCGCCGCGTTCAAGCGCGCGATGCCGTACGAGCAGCTCGAGTGGCCGCAGTTCGAGCAGGTGCTCAACATGGTGAGCGAGGGCGTCTCGACGACGCGCGGCCGCAGCCGCGTACACCTGCACCGCGACCGCGTGAACGGCGAGCTCAAGGCGCGCAGGGGCGCCCGCCTCGCCGCGCTGCAGAACGGCGGCGCGATCCCCGACACGTTCGCGTACGCCGTCATCGCCGAACCCGAAGAGAAGGTGGTCGGCTCGCTCGACGAAGACTTCTCGATCGAGTCGATGCCCGGCGACGTCTTCGTGCTCGGCACGAACACCTGGCGCATTCGCCGCGTCTACGACGGCGCGGTGCGCGTCACCGACGCCGCCGGCTCACCCCCCACGGTGCCGTTCTGGAACGGCGAGGCCCCGGCCCGCACCGAAGAGCTCTCGGCCGAGGTCGCGCGGCTGCGCGAAGACCTCGTGAAGCGGGAAGACGCCCACGCCTGGCTCGAGAAGGACCTCGGCTTCTCGATGCGCGACGCCGCCCAGCTGCTCGCGTACGTGCGCGCAGGCACGCGCACGCTCGGAGCCGCCCCCACTCAAGCCAACGTCGTCGCCGAGCGATTCTTCGACGAGGCCGGCGGCATGCAGCTCATCATCCACGCGCCGTTCGGAGGCCGCATCAACCGCGCGTGGGGCCTCGCGCTGCGCAAGAGCTTCTGCCGTACGTTCGACTTCGAGCTGCAGGCGGCGGCGAGCGACGACGGCATCCTGCTCTCGCTGAGCGAGCAGCACAGCTTCCCGCTCGCCGACATCTTCGACTTCCTGAACGCGAAGACGGTCGAAGACGTGCTCACGCAGGCGGTGCTGCAGGCGCCGATGTTCGGCACGCGCTTTCGCTGGGTGTCGGGGCGCGCGCTGGTGCTGCCGCGCATGCGCATGGGGAAGAGGGTGCCTCCGCCGATTCAGCGGGCGCGCGCGCAAGACCTCATCGCCGCCGTCTTCCCGGCGCAGGTCGGTTGCCAGGACAACAACACGACGGGGCACATCGAGGTGGTCGATCACCCGCTCGTGAACGAGTCGCTCAAAGACTGTCTGACCGACGCGCTCGACGTCGAGGGTTTGAAGCGGGTGCTCGAGGCGATGAAGACGGGCGCGGTCGTGAAGCACGCGGTCGACCTGCCCGAGCCGAGCGTGTTCGCGCACGCGATGCTGAGCTCGGCGCCGTACACGTACCTCGACGACGCGCCGCTGGAAGAGCGGCGGGCGAGGGCGGTCTCGGTGCGCCGGACGCTGCCGGCGGAAGACGCAGCCCAGCTCGGAGCGCTCGACCCGAACGCGATCGCGCAGGTCATCGCAGACGCGCAGCCGCTGATGCGAACGCCCGACGAGCTGCACGACGCGATGTTGCAGCTCGGGCTCATCGAAGTAGCCCCCTCTCCCCTCGTAGGGGAGAGGGAAGGGGTGAGGGGCAGTCCGGAGTTCCTCAAAGAGCTCGAGGCCACCCACCGAGCGGGCACGCTGCACCGCTTCGCGTACGCGCGCGAGCGAGTCCCGCACATCCGGGCGCTGTTCCCGGAAGCCCGAACGCTCGAGCCGCTCGAAGGCGACCTCCCGGTCGATCGAGAAGCGGCGCTGCAGCAGGTGGTGCGGGGCCACATGGAGATCGCGGGCCCGACGACGCCGGCCGAGCTGGCGGCGCGCATCGATCAACCTCCTGCAGACGTCGAGCAGGCGCTGTACCGCCTCGAGTCGATCGGCCAGGTGCTCAGAGGCCGCTTCCGCCCGAACGCGACGGCAGAAGAGTGGTGTGACCGTCGCCTGCTGCAGCGCATTCACCGGCTCACGGTCGGCAAGCTGCGGGCCGAGGTCGAGCCGCTGTCGGCGCAAGACTTCATGCGCTTCCTGTTCCGCTGGCACCACGTCGACGCGGACTCGAAGCTGCGCGGGCCGGCGGCGCTGCTGAAGCTGGTCGAGCGGCTCGAGGGCTACGAGGCTCCGGCGGCGGCGTGGGAGCTCGAGCTGTTCCCCTCGCGCATGAAGCAGTACGTGGGCGAGTGGCTCGAGCAGGCGACGTACAGCGGCGAGGTCGCGTGGGCGAGGCTGACACAGAAAGACGCGAAGCCGATCGTCGGCCCGAGGCGCGGCGACGAGGTCACGCCGCGCGAGCCCGAGCGGCGCTCGACGCCCGGTCGCAACGCCTCGCTCACCTTCGTTCGGCGCAGCCAGCTCGATGCGCTGCTGCAGGTCGCGAGGCCGTACCCGGCCGACGGCCTGCCGCCGCTGCCGTCGAACCTCAGCGCGGCCGCGAAAGACGTCGCCGCCGTGCTCGAGCGCCGGGGCGCGTCGTTCTTCAACGAGCTCTGCGCGTCGGCGCGGCGGCTGCCGACCGAGGTCGAAGACGCGCTCTGGGAGCTGCTCGCGAAGGGCGTCGTCACGGCCGACGCGGTGCAGAACCTGCGCGTGCTGCAGTCTCCGAAGCTGAAGAAGCGGCAGCGGGCGATGCAGCGCGGCGGCCCCGGCCGGTGGACGTTGCTGCAGCCGGTCGAGCGCATGGAGCCGCACGCCCTCGAGGAGCACGCGGCGAAGCTGTTCCTCTCGCGCTACGGCATCGTGTTCCGCGACCTCGTGGTGCGCGAGGCGCTGGCGCCGCCGTGGCGCGACCTCCTCTACCTCTACCGGCGCATGGAGGCGCGCGGCGAGATCCGCGGAGGCCGCTTCCTGCACGGCTTCGCGGGCGAGCAGTTCGCGCTGCCCGAAGCGGTCGAGCTCGCGCGCTCGACGCGGCGGCGCGAGAAGAACGGCGAGGTCGTGACGCTCTCTGCGGTCGACCCGCTGAACCTCACCGGGGTCGTGACGCCGGGCGAGCGGGTCGCCGCGATCATGGGTCAGCACGTGACGTACGTCGACGGCGTACCGAGCAACGCGAGGGAAGCGGCAGTCGGGGCCCCGCAGCGCGGGGAGTGAGCCGGCGTCCGAGAGCGACTGACCTTCAGTTGCAGCCGATGCGCTGCGTATCGAGCGCGACGTCATCGACCCACATGTCGATCGCGATGCTGGTCTGGTAGTGCTCCCAGCCGAGTCGCAGCGTGTCGAACTGCGGCTGCAGCCAGCGGCCGTTGAGCCCGTTCGCGATGCAGCCCGACCCGGTGCCGTTCACCGTCACCTCGTTCAGCTGCACGCCGTCGAGCCACAGCTCCATGCGGTTGTTCGGCTGATCGAAGTGCCACTCGTAGCAGTTCCACGTGCCCGCCGGCATCGCGACCGTCGAGTGCTTCCAGCAGTCGGTCGAGACGTTGCTCGTGTCGTAGTTCGCCATGATGTGCTTCATCACCTGGCCGCCGTACCGCACGTACGCGCGCACGTTCGTGCCGGCGTCGGGCACCGGCCCTTCGCCCGAGATGTTCGTCCAGTGCGTCGTCGTCGTCGGTACCGCGCTCACGTAGAACCACGCGCGCCCGTAGAACGAGTTGCCCGCGACCGGGAAGAACGGGCCGCGAATGCCGAAGTACGCCTGCCGGTACGCCTGCGTCCCGTCCGTCGTCACGTGCACCGAGCGCGAGCCGCTGTGCGTCCGCGACGAGTCGATGGTGACCGTGCCTCCGTTCGTGTTCACCGACCACGGCGACGTCGGCTGCCGCCCCGCATCGAACCGCTCGAAGTCGTCGCAGAACATCGCCGTGCACGTGCCGCCGTCGCGGCCGGCGTCGGCCGGGCCTCCTGCCGTCGAGCCTCCCGCGCTGCCGCCCGCCGTCGAGCCGCCCGCGCTCGCCCCGCCTGCCGTCGAGCCGCCCGCGCTCGCGCCGCCTGCGGTCGCGCCACCGGCGCTCGCGCTCGAGCCCCCCGAGCCGTCGCCGCCCGCCGAGGCCCCACCCGAGCTACCGCCCTGCGTGCCTCCGGCCGTCGAGCCTCCGCCGCTGCCGCCGCCCTCGACCCACCCCGCACAGCTGAACAGCATCACCACGCAGAGCGCGCGTCGCATGAGGTCACCTCGTGAGGGCCGAAGTCACGGCCGGGTCGTTCAGCAGCCGGGAGAATATCTCGGCGTTCGCCGGAAGGTCCGCGTAGTCGACCTCGGCGTTGCCGGTGGAGCGGCTCGTCGCGACCGTGTGCCCCGCACGATCGATCACCTCGACCGACACGTCGTGCCGCAGGTTGCGATGCCCCGCCGCCACCGTCGCGTGCCACTCGCGAATGACGAACAACAGCCCCGGCCCGTCGTCGTCTCTCGGCACCGCCGCGCTCCGTGCGACCGCCGGGTCCTCCGCCGGGAGCACCTCGATCTCTCTCAAGAGCTCGGCCTCCTTCGGCAACAGCAGCTTCAGGTGCGCGACGAGCTGGTGCGCGAGCGGCACGGCGCCCTCGGTCAGCTTCGGAGCCTCGACGCCCGGCGCCGTCAGCTCGGTGCCCGTGCGCGACGACGCCGACTGCCGAGAGATGACGTCGGGCCGCGCGTCGAGCACGACCACCGGCAGCGGCGCCGTCAGCGGCGCCGCGAGCTGCAGCCGCGCCCCCGTGCACGAGAGCGAAGCGATGACGAACGAGACGGCGAGCTGCCGCGGGCGCACCGCGGCACCATCGCACTTCAGCGCAGCGAGTACAGCGGCAACGTGCGGCCCGCTCTCACGACGCCGCACGCGACGCGCTTGCCCGAGTTGCCGGCGGGCTGCGACGCGAAGTCGTCGACCGAAGCGTGAATCACGACCGCCTTGCCGACGATGTCGTTGTCGCGGCCGGTGCCGATCGACCAGTAGCTCGTCGAGAACACGAGCGTGCCGCGGCCGTCGCCCCCGACCTCGATGTTGCCGATGTCGCCGAGGTGCGCGGGCGGCATCTCGAGGTGCCCGTGCGCGACGTTCGTCGGGTTCCAGTGCGGGCCGGCCGACTCTGCGTCGGGCGCCGAGCAGTCGCCCTTCTCGTGCAGGTGCACCGCGTGCCGGCCCGGCGTCAGGCCGCTCACCACGAGCTTCAGCTGCACCTCGGTGCCCGACGTGAAGAACTGCATCTCACCGCGCGACCTCGTGCCGCTCTTCGGCGCGAGCGACGCCAGCGCGTCGGGCTCCTTCTCCTCGCCGCGCCGCTCGTCCATCGTCGTGCAACCCGCCGCCCCCAACAGCACCCCCAGGAAACACCACTTCATCAGGTTCATATGGCGCACAGACCGTGCACTGCGTGTGCCCCCGCGGGAAACGCCCGACACGCGGCGCTCGACGCGCGCGCGCCGTGCCGAAGCGGTGACGCCTGCCTGTCACGCTGTTCCCGCTCGCGCTGACTTCCCCCGACCGCGCCGTCGCGCGGCATCGAAAGGTGACGACCCTGAAACGCTGGAAGCCGTGACGATGGGCTTGCGGTGGGCCCGGCCGCCGCTGCTCGCGCACGAAGCCGCCTGAAGCGAAGTTGCCGTCACGTCCGAAAATGGCCAGACGGCCGCGCCGCCGTTGGCTATTCCTCCGCCCGTGATGAGCGACACGTACTACCGGGCCCTGGCCTCGAGAGACCGCCGCTTCGACGGCGTCTTCTTCGTCGGAGTCACCACCACCGGCATCTACTGCCGCCCCGTCTGCACCGCCCGCCTCGCCGGCCGCTCGCGCTGCGTCTTCTTCGGCACCCGCATCGAGGCCGAGCGCGAAGGCTTTCGCGCCTGCTTCCGCTGCCGCCCCGAGCTCGCGCCCGGCAACGCGCCGGTCGACGCCGTGCCGCGGCTCGTCGATCGCGCCGTTCGCCGTATCGAGCAGGGCGCGCTGAACGACGGCTCCGTCGACGCGCTCGCCGGCGAGCTCGGCGTCTCGGGCCGCCACCTGCGCCGCGCGATGACCGAGCAGCTCGGCCTCACGCCCGTCGAGCTCGCCCAGCACGCGCGCCTCTCGTTCGCGAAGCGCCTGCTGCAGGACAGCAGCCTCCCGCTCGCCGAGCTCGCGTTCGCCGCCGGCTTCCAGAGCGTGCGCCGCTTCAACTCGGCGTTTCGTTCACACTTCGGGCGCGCCCCGTCGAGCCTGCGCCGCGGAGCCCAGGCGCACGGCGACGTCAGCCTGCGCCTCGACTACCGCCCGCCGCTCGCGTGGGAGGCCCTGCTCGCGTTCCTCGCGTTTCGCGCGATCCCCGGCGTCGAGGTGGTGCACGGCGGCGCGTACTGGCGCACCGTCGAGCTCGACGGCCGCCGCGGCTGGGTCTCGGTCTCACGCGACGGCGATCGCCTCGTCGCCACCGTCGCGCCCGCGCTGCTCGGCTCGCTGATGCCGCTCGTCGCGCGGCTGCGCAGCCTGTTCGATCTCGACGCCCACCCGGCGCAGGTCGACGCCGTGCTGCGCGCCCACCCCGCGCTGAGAGAGCGCGTGCGCAAGAACCCCGGCCTGCGCGTGCCTGGCGCCTTCGACGGCTTCGAGACCGCCGTGCGCGCCGTGCTCGGTCAGCAGATCTCGGTGAAGGGCGCGACCACGCTCGCCGGCCGGCTCGTGCAGCGGTTCGGCAAGCCGCTGCCGGGAGCGCCCGCGGGCCTCAGGCACGTCTTTCCCACCGCGGCCTCGATCGCTCGCGCCACGGTCGACGACGTCGCGGGCCTCGGCATGCCCGGCGCCCGCGCGAACGCGCTCATCGGCCTCGCCCGCGCCATCGACCAGGGGCTCACGCTCGCGCGCGGCGTGCCGATCGAGCCCACGCTCGAGCGCCTGAAAGAGCTGCCCGGCATCGGCGAGTGGACGGCGCAATACCTCGCGATGCGCGCGCTCTCGTGGCCCGACGCATTTCCCGCCTCCGACCTCGGCGTCCTCAAGGCGCTCGGGGTCAAAGACGCGAAGCAGAGCCTTCGCCGCGCCGAGGCATTTCGCCCCTGGCGCGCCTACGCCACGCTGCACCTCTGGAGCTGAAATCATGCACTGCCTCGAAATCGACTCCCCGCTCGGCCCGCTCACGCTCGTCGAAGAAGACGGCTCGCTCACCGGCGTTCACTTCGGCGCGAAGAGCGGCGAGCGAAAGCGCACGCCGCTGCTCGAGCGCGCGGCCGAGCAGCTCGCCGAGTACTTCGCCGGCACGCGCGAGACGTTCGATCTGCCGCTTCGGCCGCGCGGCACCGAGTTTCAGCGCGCCGTGTGGAAGGCGCTCGAAGGCATCGCGTTCGGCGAGACCGTCTCGTACGCGCACGTCGCGAAGAAGATCGGCCGCCCGAGCGCCGTGCGCGCCGTCGGCGCCGCGAACGGCCAGAACCCCATCGCGCTCGTCATTCCCTGCCACCGCGTCATCGGCGCCGACGGCTCGCTCACCGGCTACGGCGGCGGGCTCCCCAACAAGCGCTGGCTGCTGAGACACGAGACCCGTCAACGCGCGATGACACTGTAACCTCTCGTGGACACAGCGTTTTTGTCGGAAACTGTGGGCGGTGCGCGGCGAGAACTTCTTCGCCATGCACGCGCTCCGCAAAGTCGACAATGTCGTCCACCTCAAGTCGTGGGTCGATCGCCAGCTCCACAAGAACCGCCCGTTCAACGACGAGTCCGAGCTCTACGCGTACGGCGACGCCATCGGCCTCGGCCAGCCCGGCGTGTTCATCGATCGCCACACCGGCGGCATGAGCTTCACCATCGGCAACGCGAAGCCCGGCACGCTGCTGCGCGTCGGCGCGATGAGCATGAAGCGCCGCCGCGTCGTGAAGGCGATGGAGCTCTCGGTCTCGAGCGGGTGGACGTTCGGCAACGCCCCGCGCGACGTGCGCGTGCGCGTGACGCTGAACGCGAGCGAGCTGCGGCGCATGGGCGTCACCGCCGGAGGCCGGCTCGCGCTCCAGACGCTCGACGGCACCGAGCGCGGCGACATCACGTGGCTGCCCGTGCTCACCGAAGAGCAGATCCGCCCGCGCTGAAAAATGGGGACTGCGCAAAAAAGGGGACAGGCTACTTTTCCGGTCGCCGGGCCGCGGCGCTCGCCACTTCAGACGAGCGGAAAAGTAGCCTGTCCCCTTTCTTGCGCAGTCCCCATGTTTTCACTGCACGACCGCGCACGACGCCGCCGTGAACCGGTCGCGGCACACCTGCGTCAACCGGCTCACCATCGAGCCCGCGAACGGCCACCCGTCTTTCATGCACGCCTCGGCGTCGGCCTCGGCCTCGCGCAGCGCCTTCGCGCTCGCCGTCTCGAAGCCGCCGGTCTCCCACGCGCGCGCCGCCCGCTCGCACGCGGGCAGCCGCCCCGGCACCCACGCGGTCGATCGCACCGACCACTCGACGCGCCGCCCGTCGAGCAGCAGCGGCCGGCCGTAGACGCCCATCGCGAGCTCGAGCGGCACGCGCGCCCGGCCGTCGCGCACCTCGCCGAGCGGGTCCTTCCCGTGGCTCAACAGGCCGTGGCGCGGCGCGTAGTCTTCCGAGCGCGACTCGTGCGACGTCACGACCCGCACCTCGCCGGGCAGCGCCTGCGCCTGCCGCGTCACGTTCAGACCCTCGACGAGCCCGGTGCCCGCCGCCGCTCCCGCGAGCATCAGCATCATGTAGCCGTCGCCCCGGTTGAACGAGCCGGCCGTGCTGTTCGTGTACGCCTGCAGCGCGATCGAGGCCGCGAGCCCCGCCGCAGCTCCGATGCCGCCGCCGATCCAGTATGCGGTGTCTCGCGGCAGCCTCAGCTCGCGCGTCACGTCGACCGTCTCGCGAATCGTCGTCGAGCACGAGCGCTGCTCCACGATCTCGACCGTCACGTTCGGCCAGTCGGCGGGGAAGACGTTCGCGACCAGGTCTCCGTTGCCGCACCGCTCCGGCCCGCGTGTCGTCGAGACCACGGTCGCATGCTCCACCGTCGAGCAGCCGGCCAACACCACCGCGAAGACGAGTCGCATCGGAGCGTCCATGAGCAACGTCAGTGCCACTTCGACGCCGTGCCCACTTCAACGGTTGCAGCCGCCGCGTCGTCTGACGCTCCCGTCACAGCCCGTTTCGAGATTCTCGAAGTGGCTTTTAGAGAAAATCTCAGTGCAGCATGAAGAAGACGACGACCCCGGTGACGGACACGTAGAGCCAGATCGGCCACAGCACCCGCGTGACCTTCGTGTGGCGGGCGAACTCGCGCCGCGCGGCGAAGAAGAACGCGGTCAGCGCGAGCGGCAGCACCGTCATCGACGCGAGCACGTGCGTCGCCAGCACCGAGAGGTACAGCGGCCTGAACGCGCCCGCGTACTTCGTGTCGCCGTGAACGAAGTGGTACGCGACGTAGCCGAGCAGGAAGAGCCCCGACACCGCGAACGCCGCCACCATCAGCCGCTTGTGCAGCTCGGCGTTCTTCCGCGCGATCGCGATGCGCCCCGCGACGAGCAGCACCCCCGACGTCGCGTTGAAGCTCGCGTTGACCGCCGGCATGAACGACAGGTCGAGCCCGCCCGCAGCGCCGCGGTGGAACAACAGCAGCCACGCGAGAAAGGCCAGCGCCGCGGCCGAGACGAGCGTGTTGAAGACGACGAAGTTGCGAGTCACGGCCGGCTGCTCTACCGCAACGCGCCCGTCTCGACGAGCCGCCCTCCGTCACTTCTGGGGCGTCACGAAGTAGCTCGGCTTGAGTCTGCCTGAAGCGAACCGCGCCGCCGCTCAGCCGCCCTTCGCCATGAACTGATCGAGGCCCTTCGCCGCCGTGCGCCGCACCTTGTTCTTCACCATCGGCGTCCACCCGAGCAAGAGGCCCGTCGGCCCCAGCGCCTGCCGCGCCCACGCGTAGAAGTCGAACGCGTCTCGGTGCTCGCTGATCAGCCCGTCCTTGAACTTGAACTTCGCGTCGATGCGGTTCACCACCTTCCGCCCCGTCGCGGTGAACGTGTAGTACGCGTCCCAGTGCGCCGAGCCCTCGGAGTCGTTCGCCTGCACGTCGCGGAACTCGACGCGCAGATCGGCCGCGCGCCCGCACAGCATCTTCCACATGCCGCGCGCGCGATCGCCCACCAGATCGGGGAAGACCTCGTCCGAGAACTTCACGTCGCTCGCGTAGCAGGCCCCCATCGCCTCGCCGTCGCGCTTCTGGAACGCCGTGTAGAACCGCTCGATCAGCTGCGCATTGGTGTGTGACACGGCCACATGTCCTACTTGAAACGGGTGCTTCAGAAGCGCACTATTTGCGCCCGCTCCACGATTTGCAGGAGGTGTTCATGCGCCGTCTGGGCCTCGTGTCCGCGCTGTGGCTGTCGTCTTTCGCCGTCAGCGCGCACGCCGCAGAACAATGCACCATGCCAGCAGTGCCGCTCGAGCGGCACCTCCGCCAGCTCTACCTCGATCTGCTCGGCCGCCCGCCGACGATGGACGAGTACCGCTTCATTCAGTCGAAGGGCGCCGTCACGCAGCAGGACATCGACGAGCTCATGTCGCGCGACGAGTACTTCGCCCGCGTGAAGGGCTACCACCGCGGCCTGTTGCGCGCGAACGTCACCGCGAGCGTCTACGACAACGGCGACACCCGCGTGAACCCGACCACCGACGGCTTCAAGCCGCTCGAGGCCCGCGGCAACCCCGCCGCCCGCACGCGCGGCCGCAACGGCCTCGGCTGCGACCACTTCATCCAGCAGGACAACTGCAACGCCGCCTTCCAGGACCCGCACCTCGAGGGCACGAGCAAGGTCTGCCGCGACACCAACGGCGTGCCGATGCCCGTCAGCGTCGACTACGACACCGGCATCTACGCCTGCACGCCCATCACGGGCGCCGCCGACTGCGCCGCCGCCGCCACCGCGGGCCTGCTCGCCGGCACCGGCGGAGGCCGCGCCGACAAGCTCCTCATGTTCTGCGACAACCGCCGGCTCGCGAACGGCACGCTGCAGCCGAACCTCTGCCTGCCCGACCCCGCGAAGCCGACGACGATGAACATGACCGTCGAGACGCTCGACGCGAACGGCTACGTCGTCTCGTTCTCGAACCCCGCGCCCGTCGCCGGAGCCGCGTTCAACCAGCTCGACCGCTGCGACCTCTCGCTCGCGCTCGATCGCGGCGTGAAGGGCAGCTACGTGACGAAGCGCGGCTGCTGGGTGCGCGAGGGCGTGACGAACGCGCCCGCTCCGTTCTGGGACAAGAGCGGCGCTCCGACCGTCGTCGCCTGCGCCATCGAAGCGCAAGACCGCCCGGTCAACCCCGTCACGATGGAGTCCTGCGAGACGAACCGCTTCATGTCCGACCGCTCGTGCGGCTGCGGCGCCGGCTTCCGCCGGTGCGAGTTCGCCGACGCCACCGTCAACGTGCAGACCTCGCGCATCAACGCGGTGAACGAAGAGCCGCTGCAGATCGCCGACTCGATCGTCCGCAGCGGAGAGGACTACTTCAACATCCTCACCACCCGCCGCAGCTTCCTGAACTCGACGCTGTCCGAGTTCTACCGCGAGCGGCAGGGCGTCGGAGTCTGGGCCGTCAGCCCGCCCTCCTCGATGGAGGCCATGCCGCTCATCGAGTACACGGCCGACCCGAACACGTGGGTCGAGTACACGCGCGACGAGAACAACGCCGGCGTGCTCACGACGCCCGCGTTTCTGTACCGCTTCCCCACGCAGCGCGCGCGCGTGAACATCTTCTACGAGGCCTTCCTCTGTAAGCACTTCGCTCCGCCGCCCGACGCGCACCTGCCGCCCGCCGACGACGCCTGCAACCGCGAGAACAACCTCGCGAAGCGCTGCGGCTGCAACTACTGCCACGCGACCATCGAGCCGACCGGAGCGCACTGGGGCCGCTACGGCGAGCGCAACGCGACGTACCTCGAGCCGGTTCGCTTCCCGCGCTACGACGCGAAGTGCCGCGACTGCGCCCTCGCCGGCAACACCAACTGCGACGGCGAGTGCGCGAACTACGTCATGCAGGCGCTCGACGGTGACGGCGCCGCCTCGCTCGGCTTGCTCAAGACGTATCTCTACCGCACGCCCGACGAGGAGCCGAACATCTCGGGCGGCCCGAAGCTCCTGGTCGAGCGCATGCTGCAGACCGGCGATCTCGAGCGCTGCGCGGTGAAGAACGTCTGGGCCGACCTGCTCGGCCGCCCGATGACCGCGCAGGAGCAGACCCTGTACATGGACGACCTGACCTCGAAGTGGGTCTCCGAAGGCCGCAGCTTCAAGGAGCTCATGAAGCTGATCATCGCCACCGACGCCTACCGGAGGATCGACTGATGAGACACGCACTCCTGGGAGCGCTCGTCGTCCTCGCCGCCGCGGCGTGCAGCAAGCCGCCTCCGCCGGCCGACAAACCGGGTGACCTGACGCCGGTCGACATGGGCAACCACCCGCCGATCGTGAACCTGCCAGACCCCGACCTGCAGGGCGGTCACGTCGGTCGCGCTCCGCGCCGCATCACGGTCGCGCAGCTGAAGCAGAGCATCCTCATCACCACCGGCCGGCAGTGGTCGCAGATCGACAACCTCGCTCCGTCGCTCGGCCGCGCCGACTACGCGCTCGTGAACGCCGAGGCCATCGAGCCGAACCTCGTGTTCGCGAAGTTCCTCGAAGACGGCGCCCGCGAGGTCTGCCTCGGCACCGCGCAGGCCGACCTGGCCCGCCCGGTCGCGGCCGACCGCGTGCTCTCGCCGCTCGTCGGCACCGCCACCGACCTCACCACGCTCGCCGACGACGACGTGAAGAAGAACCTCGTCTACCTCTCGACGCGCTTCTGGGGCCAGCCGCTCACCGGCACCGAGCTCGACACCTGGGCCACCACGTTCAAGGGCCTCGCTCAGGCCACGAAGACGGCGACGCCGCCGGCGACGGCTCCGGCGCCGAGACACCATGCCTGGGGCGGCATCTGCGTCGCCCTGATGACCGACTCGCGGTTCTTCACCTATTGAGCCGCCCATGCGCCCCATCGACCGACTGCCTCGAAGCACAACCAAAGCTGCGGAGCGCCCGCAGTCGTGCGGCCTGAGCCGCACTGAAAGGGAGAGCGCACCATGACCAAACGTGACTGGGAGCTCCTCCACCGCCGCACCTTCCTGAAGTCGGCTGCCGGGTTCGGCGGCTCGTTGATGCTGGGCACGCTGCCGTTCCGCGCGTTCGCGCAGGCGACGAACCTCGCGCCGGCCGACCGCTGCTTCGTGTTCGCCTACTTCTCGGGCGGGTGGGACGTGCTCTTGTCGCTCGACCCGCGCGACCCGTCGGTCTTCACGCCCGACCGCACGGCCGACACGCGCATTCTGCCGGGCTACTCGCTGCTCTCGCAGGACCCGTCGTTTCCCCAGACCGTCGTGACGCCCGCGACGCGCATGGGCGCTGCCCCGTCGAACATTCAGTTCGGGCCCGCGATCGGCCGCATGGCCGACCACTACGACCTCATGTGCGTCGTGCGCGGCATGAACATGAACACGGTCGCGCACGAGGTCGGGTACCGCTACTTCCTCACGGGCAAAGAGCCGATCGGCTCGGCCGCCCGCGGCTCGTCGACGGCCACCGAGATCGTGGGCCAGATGAAGCCGACGGTGCCGGTGCCGAGCGTCGCGTACGGCATCGAGAGCTACAACGACCGCTACCCCGGCGCGGCGAACGCGCTGAACGTGGCGCGGTCGGCCGACCTGATTCTCACGCTGGCGCCGTCGCCGACGGCGCTCGACTCCGAGATCGAGCGGCAGCTGGTGAACCTGCGCGGGCAGCCGGTCACGTGCGAGGCCGACGCGTACGACACGCGCGGGCTCTTGACGCAGTACCGCCAGTCGCGCTCGCAGATGGGCACGGTGCTGAGCCTCAAGATCGACAACGCCTTCCGCTTCGAGCGGCCCGAGAACGCGGCGGTGCGCCAGGCGTACGGCCTGCCGACGTCGGGCCCGTACGACACGGCGGCGGGCCGCGCGGCGTTGGTCGCGACGGCGCTGAAGCAGGGCATCAGCCAGTGCGTGAGCATCAACCTGGTGGGCGGTCTCGACACGCACTTCGGCACGCAGGTGACGCACGCGACGAACCAGCGCACGGGGTGGAACGCGCTGGGCGATCTCGTCACCGACCTGCGCAGCTCGGCGCACCCGATGGGCGGCAACTTCATGGACCACACGACCATCGTGGTGTTCAGCGAGTTCAGCCGCACGCCGATGATCAACGGCAGCGGCGGGCGAGATCACCACATCTCGAACTCGTGCATGATTCTCGGCAAGGGCATCAAGCACAACACGGTGCTCGGCAAGAGCGGCGACGTCGGCCTCACCGCTGGCCGCGTCAACACCGACACGGGCCTCATCGATCCGAACGGGCGCAACATCCTGCCGGAAGACATCGTCGCGACCGTGCTCGCCTCCGCGAACCTCGACTACGCCATCACGCGCACGTCGCCGATTCGCTCGATCCTCGCGTAGTCGGTCTGCGCGAGCGGGCGAAGGGGCTCGCATGTCGCGAACCTGCGGCTGCGCCATCACGCGCACGACGGCGATTCGCTCAGTCGGTCGCGGCGGCGCGCGTGCATCGCCGCTCGCTCGGGGCTCACCAGCCGTCGCGCGGCAGCACGTCGGTGGCGAACAGCTTGTGCTGGCTGTTCTTCCGCGTCGTCTCGGCGACCCGCCGGTCGGCCTCGCTGCGCTCGTCGAGGATCTTCGCGCTCAAGACTCCCGCCGCGTCGCTGCCGAGGTCCTTGAGCCGGGTCTCCACCGAACCGTCTTTGACCGTGAGGTCACCGTTCAGGTTGCCTCGGCCGGTGCGCAGGTTCTCGAGCGCGTAGCCGTAGACGACGTCGCGGTCGTACGTGAGGCGGTCGCCCTTCTGGGCCTCGAGCTGCTGGAGCTTCGCGTTGTCGATGCGAACGCCGCCGTCGGTCTCGACGAGCACGCCGGCCTCGCGCAGCTCGTACTCGCACTGCGAGCGATAGGCCTCGCGCTCGGAGTCCGCGCGAAGCTGGCTGCGCGGCCCCACCTTGTCTTGAACCGCGTGGCGCAGCTCGTGAACCGTGAAAGATCGATCGCTCGCGCTCGACAGATCGATCTTGTCGTCGGTGTACGTGTTCGTCTTCGCCTCGTAGCTCGCCCCGGCGTCGCCCTTGGGCAGCGCGGGGTTCATCTTGATCTTCCCGTCGAGCAGGCCAGGCAGGATGTTCGCGGAGAACAGCGCTCGGTCTTCCTTCGAGAGCTTGTCGTTCGCGACCGCGTCGGCCGCGACGGCGTACGTCTGCATCGCCATCAGCTTCTTCTGCGGCGTGTCGTGCACCGCGTTCGCGCCCACGCGCTGCAGGTCGCCGAGCGAGACGCGATGCTCCTTGGCGAACTTCACGAGCTCTTCGGTGCCCTTCGGGTCGAGGCCCTCCTTCGCTGCGAACGCCCGCAAGATCGTCTCGTCGGCCGGCACCGGCCGCGAGCTCGACGCGTTCACCGCCGTCGGCTGAAACGAGCTGCCACCCGGCAGGCTCTGGGCCGGAGCGGCCTTCGGCGTCTCCGCGGCAGGAGGCGTGATGACGGGGATCTGCGTCGACGAGGTCGTGGTGCGGCGAATGGAGGTCATGCGCCGCCGCTTCGCACGCGGCATACCAGCGCTCACCGTCAGCGGGCTCGCGCGCTTGCAGCAGCGAAGCGCCGCGGCTGTACAGTTCACCGCACTCTCGTCCATTCGGGTGGACGGTGTCGGCGCTGAGCGCACGCGGCTTGCAGCTTCGCAGGCCTCATGGTCTCGGCTCTCTGTTTCTGGCTCGTTGGCTCCACGGCGTTGGGCGCCGCGCCCGAGTCGTTCGCCAAGCTGCCCCAGGTACCGGTCGGTATCACCTCGAGCTCCGACGGCCGCGTCTTCGTCTCGTTCTCGCGCGCCATCGACCCCACCGCCGCCCTCAGCGTCGCCGAGCTCGAAGGCGGCCTCGCGAAGCCGTTTCCTCCCGAGCTCGATCAAGCGCAGGGCGACCCGTCGAGCACGCGCTTGCTCTCGGTTCAGAGCCTGTGGGTCGACGCCAACGACGTGCTGTGGATCCTCGACTCCGGAAAGGTCGGCGACGAGCCGGTCGCGGCAGGGGCTCCGCAGCTCATCGCGTACGACCTCGAGCGCAAGAGCGTGGTGCACCACCTCTCGTTCTCGGCCGAGGCCGCAGGCCCCAGGTCGTTCCTCAACGACCTGCGCGTCGATCTCGATCGCGGCCCCCAGGGCACCGTCTTCATCACCGACGCCTCGCCCCAGGGCCCGAACGCCATCGTCGTCGTCGACGTCGCCACCGGCCGCGTCACGCGCGCGCTCGAGAACCACCCCTCCGTGAAGCCCGACCCGCGCGTGCTGCTGAAGGTCGACGGCCGCCCGCTCGTGCAGCTGCAGGCCCCGAACACCGGCAAGCCGTTCAACGTCGGCGTCGACGGCCTCGCGCTCTCGGCCGACGGCTGGCTCTACTACTCGCCGCTCACCAGCCGTCACCTGTACCGCGTGCCCGCTGCCGCCCTCGTGCGCGGCGACGCCGCGAGCGCGGTCGAAGACCTCGGCGACAAGGGCTTCGCGTGCGACGGCCTGCTCGTCGACGCGCAGGGCCGCCTCTACGCTGCCGACTTCGAGAACGGCGCCATCAAGCGCCGCTCGACCGCGGGCCGCTGGGAGACGATCGCCGAGGGCGGGCCGCTCATCTGGCCCGACACCATGACGCTGCTCTCGAGCGGCCGACTGCTCGTCACCGCGACCCAGATTCAGCGCTCCGAGCGGTTCCGCCCGCGCGACGATCGCCACCGCCCCTTCCGCGTCGTGCTCGTGCGCCTCCCCGTCGACGTCGCCGTGGGTATGCGCTGATCCCCATCGAGCACGGTCCGGGCTAGCATCCGGGCCCCATGCGGTCCCTCTCGGTCTGGCTCGCCCTCGCACTCTGCGCGTGCGGCGGCAGCGTCAGCGAAACCCTCGTCCCCACGCCGTTCGACGTCACCACGCTCTCGACGCCGATGGCCCTTCAGGCCGTGCCCAGCTTCGCCGACGAGCGCGGCGGAGGCGTCTTCCTCGACGTCTCGGGCCGCCCCGTCCGCGTCCGCATCGACGGCTCCGCGTACCTCATCGAGAGCCACCCCGGTAACCCCGTCGCCCCCGGCCCCGGCTCCGCCGTCTGGCCCCTCGGGCCGTTCACCTCGGTCGTCGCGACCACGAAGGGCCTCTTCGTCGCCGAGAGCGGCTGGCTCATCGCTCCTCCCTGGCGCGACGTCATCACGGCCGACGGCCTCGTCGCCACCGCCGTCGGCGACAACGGCGTCGCCTGGGTCGCCCACGCCAACGGCCTCTTCAAGCTCGAGGCCGGCGCGCTCTCGGAGCTCAAAGAAGAGGGCGCCAGCATCACCGGCATCAACGCGCTCGCCATCGCGCCCGGCCACAACGGCGCGCTCTCGGTCTGGTTCGCTCGCGGCGAGAAGCTCAGCTACGCCGAGCGCACCTCGGCCACCGCCTTCACCATCAAAGACAGCCGCCTCGCCGCCACCGAGCTCACCTTCGGAGTCACCGCCCTCGCCGGCCTCTCGTCGACGGCGGCCTCGCCGGGCGAGCTGTGGGCCATCACGCAGAAGAAGCTGTGGCGCTTCAACAACGCCGTCTGGGCGCCGTACGAGCTCCCCAAGGCCCCCAAGGAGCTCAAGGCCTCGGGCCGCATCTTGTGGCTCCGCGCCGGCGACGGCCTGTTCCGCTACGACGCCGACGCCGCCGCCTGGGGCGAAGCGAAGGGCCTCGACGCCGTGCCCACGCTGCTCGCCGCCGACGCGAGCGGCGCCGCCTGGGTCCGCGCCGGCGAGTCGACGTTCGCCGTCAGCTCGGGCCTCACGCCCCGCGTGCAGGGCCTCTTCCAGAACGAGAAGGTCTATGGCACCGAGGCGCCCATCGTCGCCCTCGTCCCTGCGAGCGCGATGCCCGAGAGCGTCTTCTTCCAGGTCGACGACGGCGTCGAGGCCGAGGTGCTCGCGGCTGCTGCGGTGCCCGGCGAGGGCCCGCTCGCCGGCATGCTCTATTTCTCGATGGGCGGCCGCGAGGCCGGCGGCGTCGTGCGCCCCGCCTCGTTCATCACGCTCGCCGACGGAGCGCACCGCATCACCGTCACCGCGCGGTACCCCGAGGCCGTGCTCGCGAAGCGCGTCGTCCACTTCACGCTGCAGTCGGGAGCGACCGGCACCGTCGGCTTCGACGCCGACATCAAGCCCATCTTCGACGCCCGCTGCGCGAAGTGCCACACCGAGGGGCCGGGCCGCGACCTCACCACCTACGAGCTGTGGAAGGCGAACAGCACCACCATCGTCAACGCCGTCAAAGACCGGCGCATGCCCGCCGACGGCCCGCTCGACCCCTCGTTCATCCAGAAGATCGCGCGGTGGGCGAACGGAGGAATGCTGCAATGAAGCGTCTCCTCCTGCTCGCCGCCCTCGGGCTCGGCGCCTGCGACGTGAAGGTCGTCGAGCCCGACGCCGGCGACATCGACGAGTGCGAGGGCCTCGCCGCCCTCGCTGTCACCGCGACTCCGAAGGTCCTTCGCATCAACGGCGCCACGACGCTCAGCGCCACCGGTGGCAGCGGCCGCTACACGTTCTCGGTCGCGATGGGCGGCAGCGGCGGCGAGGTGCGCGGCGATCGCTTCATCGCCGGCCCCACCCCCGCGATGGACACGCTCACCGTCGCGGACGACTGCGGCGGCTCGGCCACCGTCACCGTCGACGTGCGCGCCGCGTTCGGCGTCTCGCCCTCGCGCGCGACCGTGAAGCCCGGCACCTCGTTCACCGTCACCACCACCGGCCTGCTCGGCACCGCGCGCTTCACGCCGCAGACGATGCCGTCGCACGGCACCATCACGATGGACGGCCGCTACACCGCCGGCCCGGATCAAGGCCTCGACCTCATCGAGGTCGAAGATCTCGGCAGCGGCGAGCAGGCCGTGCTCCAGTTCCGCGTCAGCACCACCGCCGCCTTTCGCGCCATGCCGTCGCGCCTCGCGCTGCCCGCCGGCGCCAGCGCTCCGCTCACCGTGATCGACGGCACCGGCGTCGTCGTGTGGACGAAGACGAGCGGCCCCGGCACCCTCACCGGCTCGACGTTCAGCACCGCGCCCGGCGACACCGGCACCGCCGTGCTCAGCGGGAAGGACACGTTCACCAACGAGACCACCACCGTCAGCGTGCGCGTGCTCGAAGAGCTCGTGCGCGCGAACCGCCCCCACGGGCGCCTCACCGACGTCGCGAGCATCGTCACCGGCGACTTCGACGGCGACATGATTCAAGACGTCGCCGTCGGCGTGCCCGAGAGCGACCTCGCGAAGCCGTCGGGCGGCGCCGTCTTCGTCTTCAAGGGCAGCCCCACAGGCCTGCCGATGACTCCGACGTGGACCATCACCGGCGAGACCGACACGTCGCAGCTCGGCGCCGTCATGGCCGCCGGCGATCTCGACGGCGACGGCAGAGACGAGCTCGCGATCAGCGCCCCGGGCGCCGACATCACCGGCTCTGACTCGGGCGCCGTCTTCCTCTACCGCTTCACCGCCGACGGCCCCAGGCGCATGCGCGACCCCATCTCGGGCCTCGCGCGCAACGCCCTGTTCGGCGCCGCCATCGCCATCGCCGACGCCGACGGCGACGGCGACAAAGATCTCATCGTCGGCGGCCCCGGCTCCGACCTCGCCGCAACCGCGCAGATCAGCGCTCGCGGCATCGTCGACATCTTCCTCGTCACTCCGAATCAAGAGATCGCGAGCGAGGGCACCGTTCGCCTCGGCGGGTGGGACACCGCCGGCGACGGCACCTTCGTGCCTCGCACCAACCTGCGCTTCGGGCGCGGCCTCGCGGTCGGCGACCTCAACGCCGACGGCCGCGCCGACATCGCCTCGCTCGGCGCGATGCAGCCCCCCGCCGGCGACGGCGGCGTCCAGCGCTCGCAGCTCGCCGTCGCCGTGCACTTCGCGCGCGACGGCGCCCCGCGCTTCGTCGAGAAGCCCGACCTCTACGTGCTGCCGGCGAACCTCGCCGACGCCGACGAGGGCAACGGCCGCCTCGCCGTCGTGCCCGCCGCCAACGGCAAGCCCGCGCTGCTCATGATCAGCCTCGAGCGCACCGACAGCCCGAACCTCGCCACGGTGGATGCGGGGACCACCGGCGGCACCAACGGCGGCGGCGCGCTGTTCTTCGACCTCACCGGCAAGAGTGCGACCGGCGGCTCCGTCACCATGCCCGCGTTCATTCAGCGCACCGACGCCTTCGCCCGCATCTACGGCGACCAGGCCGGTATTCAGGCGGGCCGCTCGTTCGCCGTCGCCGACGTCGACGGGCAGCCCGGCCTCGAGCTCGTGCTCGGCGCGCCGTACGCCGTCGGCCCGATGAACGCGACGAACGCCGGCAAGCTGCTCGTCTACCCGCTCGAGGCCGGCGTCGCGAACCGCCCGGCCGACTCCCGCGCCGGCGCGCGCGGAGCCGTGCTCGGCACCGCCGTCGCCGCCTGGGCCCCTGGCGCTGCCCGCGGCCTCGTCGCCCTCGCCTCGCGCGCCAGCACCGCCAACGGTGACTTCACCGGCCGCGTCGACGCGCTCCTCGGCAGCGGAGCCCTCGCCGGGTGGGCCGCCACCTCCGCCGAGCTCCCCGCGAAGGTCGCGAGCGAGCAGTACGGCCTCGCCGTTCGCGTCGGCGCCACCGCCGGCAAGGTCCGCGCGCTCGTCGGAGCTCCGGGCTTCAGCGGCCCCGACTCGCAGGGCCTCGGCGGCGACACGCTCGTCGGTCAGGCGACCGTCTACGAGCTGGGGCAGGGCGGCGTCGCGAAGCTCGTTCACGAGGGCGCAACGGCGTTCTACCGCGCCGACGGCGGCGTCCCCCGCTTCGGCGGCCGCGCTGCGGCGTTCGACGTCGCGCTCACCGACTTCGACGGTGACGGGCGGCAAGACTTCGCCGTCGCAGCGCCCGGCTTCACGCAGCCCACCGCCACCAACACCGACTACGCGCAGCTCGACGGCGGCGGCGGCTGTCTCGCTGGCGCCACCCTCGGCGGAGTCACGGTTCACGCCGTCGCCGCCGACGGCACCTTCAAAGAGGCGTTCCGCGTCTGGGCCGGCTCGGTCATCCCGGGCTGCGACGCCGGCACCTGCACCCGCGCCGCGCTCTCGCGCACCGGCATCGCCGGCGGCTTCGACTTCGACAACGACAGCAAGCAGGACCTGGCGGTCACCCGCACCAGCGGCCTCGAGCTCTTCTCGGGCCGCTCGCTCGACGACCCCACGCTCGCGAAGCTCACCGGTGTGTGCGGCCCGACCTGGTCGCTGCCCCAGACGCCCGGCAACACGTACGGCCCCGTGCCGCTCGGCGACCTCGACGGCGACGGCTGCGACGAAGTCGCCGTGCGCTACGGCACGATCAACACCGGCAACGTGCCCGACCCGCTGCAGACCCCGAACGGCGTCGTCATCGTCTTCGGCGCTTCGGCGGCGGGTGCCTGCGGCGCGCACCTTCAGCCCACGTTCGTGCGCATCTCGGGCGAGCCCGAGGTCGGCCTCAACTCGATGCAGCTCGGCTTCGGAGTCGCCTACGCCGGCCCGGTGCTCGGCGACGCCCGCCGCTTCGTCGCCATCAGCGCGCGCCTCTACCCGTACCTCGGCGTCGCGCAGCCGACGGTGCTCCTGTTCGACGTCGCGCAGCTGCTCATGAAGCGCCCGGCGTCAGGAGGCGTGCTCGCCGGGGCGGTCGGCGACGGGCTCACCCCGATTCCCGTGCTGTACCACGAGCGCGCTCCACAGCTCGGCCGCGCGCTCTGGGGCAACGTCGACCTCACGGGCGACGGCGTGGTCGACCTCGTCGTCGGCGCGCCCGGAGCGAACGTGAACGGCGACGGCACCGGCGCCGTCTTCGTCTTCGCCGGCGGCATGGGGCTCAGCGGGCCGCGCGAGTCGGCGCTGACCCTCGTGGGCGACGAGCGCGAGCGCGGGCTCTTCGGGCAAGACCTCTCGGTCTTCCCCGGCGCCGGAGCGCTGCCGAAGACGCTCGGCATCGGGGCACCGATCAGCTACCGCACCGGCACGGCGAACGGCACGGCCTTCATCGTGCCGCTCGACTTCTGACGCTCATGACGGGTGAGCGCGTCGCTTCAGCGCCGACCGCGACCCCCGTGATGGTGGCCACCGCCGCCGCCCCACGCCGGAGGAGGAGGGGGCCGGTAGTAGCCGCCGCCGCGTCCCCAGCCACCGCCGTGGCCGTAGCCGCCGCGGTACCCGCTGCCGTAGCCTCCGCGGTAACCGCCATGGCCGTAGCCGCCGCGGTAACCCCCGTAGCCGTTGCCGCGGTGCCAGCCGCCGTAGCGACCCCACGAGAAGCTGCTCGCATGCGGCCGGTGGTAGCGCCCGTACGCGAAGCTCCACGCCGGAGCGCCCACGCTGAACCCGACGCTGTACCCGGGCGGAGCGACCGGCGCCCACGCCACGTTGCCCGCGCTGTTCCAGCGCCAGTCGACCCACGCGTTGCTCCACTGCGAGTGCGGCCACCACACCCAGCCGAAGCGCGGCGACCGGTACCAGCGCCCGTAGTGAAACGGCGCCGACCCGAACCGGTACGTCGTCGCGAACTGCCAGCCGCCCGTCGTGGCCACCCACTGGCCGCCCGTCGTGTACGGCACGAACTCGGCGCCGACCATCGCGGGCGCCGGCTGCCAGACGCGGCCGACTCCCGGCTCTTCGTACCAGGCTCCGTACGGCGCGAGCTGAGCCTCGAACTGGGCCGGCGTCGGCGCCTGCGCGGGCGGCTGCTCGAACGGCTGATCGACCGGCTGCGGCGCGTCGAAGTTGTCGCCGGGCAGCGGAGGCGGCGAGGCCTCCCAGTCGTCTGCGTCGACGTCACCGTCGGCGTCGACGTCGTAGTTCTCAGCGTTTGCTGCACCGGCGAGCAGCGTCGCGGCCAATAGAAGACGGGCAATCATGCGGGCATGAACGGAGCGCGGCGCTCCGATATTCAGATCGGCCCTCTTCCCGCACCGGGCTGCAGGCCTCGGCGCACGCGCGGCACGCGTCTTCGCAGCCGGCGGCAGTGCTCCAGGTGCGCGTGGCGCCATGCACAAACGTCGACGGCAGCGGCCTACAATGCACTCGCCGATGCGCGCAGTGTTGCTCCCGCTGGTTCTCTTCTCGAACGTCGCCTCCGCGCAGTGGCTCGCAGGTTATTCCCAGCGTCAGGCGATCGACGTGAGCCACGCCACGGCGCTCACCGACTTTCAGGTGCTCGTGATCGCCGACACGTCGCTCGGCGTGCGCCCCGGCTGCCCCGACGTTCGCTTCACCTCCGCCGACGCCGTCACCGTGCTGCCGCACTGGCTCGAGTCGGGCTGCGGCACCCGCGAGACGCGGCTCTGGGTGCGCGCGCCCAGCATCGGCGCTTCGTCGCGGCTCTACCTCTACTCGGGCAGCGCCACCGCCGCGGGCGCCAGCAGCCCGACGGCCGTGAACCTCTTCTACGACACGTTCGACACCGACCCCGAAGCGCCCGCGCGGTGGACTGACGTCTTCCGCTTCTCGGGCTCGACCGCCGACGAGTTCGTGTGGCAGCGCGACGCCGGCCACCTGCTGCTCACCACCGCGCTTCAAGACCTCGGCGGTGGAGCGACCTTCGCCACCATCGACCCCGCCTGGGAAGACGGCTGGGCCGTCGCGTTCCGCTTCCGCGCAGGTGCCGGCACCGGCGCCGATGGCATCGGCCTGGGCTTCTTTCACCGCGGCAACGGCGGCAAGGGCGGCTCGCTCGCCGTGAACCGTGAGGGCTACGCCCTCGAGGTCGACAACTTCCAGGGCGACATCGAGCCGAACGCGAACCACCTCGCCGTAGTGACGACGCTCGAGGTCGACGCCGGCGAAGACTACGTGCTCCACGATCGCTACGACACGCTCGCCACCGAAGACGACCAGTGGCACGACGTGCTCGTCGAGTTCCACCAGGGCCGCATCACGGTCGCGCTCGACGACGCCGGTGTCGTGCTCGATCACACGCGCACGTGGAACAAGACGCACCGCCGCCTCGTCTTCGGCGCCGGCACCGGCGGCCAGACGAACGTCCACCGCATCGACGACGTCGTGCTGCGCAAGGCCGTGCGGCCCGCGCCCTCGGTCGTGCTCGGCGCCCTCGAGCGGTTCGACGCCGGCGTCGATGCCGGCTCACCGGGCGACGCCGGCACCCAGGCCGACGCGGGGATGCAGACCGACGCCGGCATGACGACCGACGGCCCGAGCGAGCTGTTCCTCAGCGCCGCCGAGCCCAGCGTCGTCGCCGGCGAGACGAGCGGGCTCATCAGCGTTCGTGTTCGCAACGCGCAGCACGTCGAGGTCCCGGTGCCTGCGGACCTCGCCATCACGTTCACCAGCACGTCGGCGCGCGGAGGCTTCTTGCAGCGGCTGGGCGACAAGCCGGATCAGCCGTTCACGCTGACGCTCGCGGCCGGCGGCTCGGCGACCGGCGTCTACTACCAGGACTTCGCCGTCGGCCTGCAGACGTTGCGCGCCGAGGCTGTCGGGCTCGCCGCGGCGAACGCTCCCATCGAGGTGAAGGCGGCTGCGGCCTCGGGCTGCGGCTGCGGCACCGGGCCCTCGCTGCTCTGGCTCGCCGCCGTGCTCGTCACCAGGCGACGCGGCCCATCGTCATGCCGGGCAGGCGCTCGACCAGCAGGTCGTGCTCCTCGCGGTGCACCGTGAGGTCGACGGCGACGCAGACGCCCTGAAAGCCGAGCTCCTGGGCGCGCTCGATGCTTGTGCAGTAGTGCACCTCGCTGTGGCAGCCCTTGCACCAGCGCACGTTCTCGTTCGCGGTGCGCTCGAGCGACGTCCACTTCAGCGGGCACTGGAACCCGAACTTCACCGGGCAGGCCTCGAGCGGCTGCCGCGCGACGCTCGCGACGAAGCCTCCGGGCACCTTCTTCTGCAGCCTCTTCAGCTCGGCGAGCAGCCCGAGCTGGGCGTCGCCCGTCGCGGTGCGCACGGCGCCCTCGAGCTGTAGCCACCGGGCTTCGCTCGTGCGGCCCGCCTCGAGCAGCCAGTCGGCGTAGACGTGCCGCGCCCCGTCGTCGCCGCGCGCGATCGCGTTCACGAGGCTCGCCTCGATGCTCGCGGTGTCCTCCGCGAGCTGTGGCGCGGGCAGGTGCGCAGCGATGAGCGTCTTGAAGGTGCCGCGCCCGAGCGAGCCCTGCAGCGGGGCGAGCGCGGCCGACAGCTCGGCCAGCGATGCGTACCGCTCGGCCGGTGATGGCTCGAGCGCGCGCACGAGCACGTCGTACACGGGCGTCGGCATCTGCTCGGGCCGCTCGGGCCGGGGCGCGAGGCGAATGCGCTCGAGCAGCTCGAAGTCGGTCTTGCCCGCGTGCAGCGGCCGCTGCGCCACCGCTTCCCACAGAAGCGCGCCGAGGGTGTAGACGACCGCGCCCTCGCCGAACTGCCCGCGCATGCTCTCGGGGCTCAGGTACCTCATGCGCTGGCGGCCACCGTGCATGGGCTCCCGGCCGATGCGCAGCGTTCCGTCGGGCACGAGCCACACGTCGTCGGGCGCGAGGTTGACGAAGCGCGGGTCGGGCTCGAGCACGATGAGGTGGCACAGCTCGCGCACGATCAGCGCCCACGCCTCGCGCGGCAGCCGTGGCTCGAGGGTGAAGAGCTTCGCGAGGGTCAGCCGCTCGCCGGGGCGGGGCGGCTTCGGCGCCGGTGGCTTCTTCGCGAAGAGGCTCTCGAGCAGGCCCATTGCGCCTCGAACGGTAGGCGAAGCGATCGCGACCGGCAAACGGCGCGCGTCAGTCGTTGGGAATGAGCTTCAGCGCGATCAACAGCGGCACGATGACGGCGACGATCGCTTCGCCGGCGATGAGGCCCGAGGCGAGCGGAGCGGAGTAGGCGTCGGACGACTTCTTGTCCTTCTTCTCCCACACGTAGCCGAGCAGGCCGCCGATGAACATCATCGAGATGACCGAGAAGGGCACGAGCATGCCGATGCCGATGCCGGTCGGCGACGGCACCCACTTCTTCCACTCCTTCTTGGTCTCGAGCACGGTGAACAGCGCGCCGAGCACGATGAACGCCAGCATCGCGTGCACCGCGTACTTCGGCAGCGCTTCGGCGCCGCGCTTCAAGATGACCGCGAACCCGGCCCAGCGCGCGCTCGCCGGCGAGGCCAGCTTCGCGTTGTCGCCCACGATGCCGTACGTCTCGGCGAGGAAGGGGTACATCCACGCGACGGCTGCGGCCCCGATCGGCACGCCGATGAGCTGCATCATCGTCAGCTTGCCCGGCGTCGAGCCGATCATGTGGCCGGCCTTGTAGTCCTGCATGATCGCCTCGGAGTCCGTCGCGATCGTGCCCGTCGTGCCCGACGCCACCATGTTCGCGTTCAGGTTGCCCGGCAGGATCGCGCCGAACACGCCCTGCATCACGTTCGACAGCGTGCTGATCGGGCCCCAGTTCGTCTCGCCGAGCGCGCGCAGGCCGATGAGCATCAGCGGCAGCGAGAACAGAATCGCGAGCACCGTCACCCACGGCGCGATGCCGAGGTTCACGTACTGCACGATGATCAGGCCCGTCGCCGACAGCGCCACGCCGATGCCGATGGTGCGCAGCGAGAGATCGCCGGTCGCCGCCTTCGCGCCCGTCAGCGCCTTGAAGCTGCGCATGAGCACCTGCCACTTCAGCACCAGCGCCGTGAGGCCGCCCGCGATCAAGATGCCGACGCCCGGCCACATCACCCAGAGCAGAATGTCGCCCTTCTTGAACGTCTGCGCCGTCATCACCGCGCCGTCGGCGTTGATGATGAGGCCCTGGTCGACGAGTATGAGCGGCGCCACCACCCACGACAGCGTCGCGCCGATCATCATGCTCGCGTTGATGCGCAGGCCGACGAGCGCACCCGAGCCGAGCGCGAGCAGGCTCCACGCGACGCCGGTGCCCGTCTTCTTCAGCATGTCGTGCGGCACGATGAACGCGTCGGGCAGGTAGACGTGCTCGTTGCCCGTGAGGCGCTTCGCGATGCCCTTCAAGATGAGGCCCTCTTCGCGCACCGCGAAGTGCAGCCCCGAGAGAATGGTGCCCAGCCCCATCATCTTCGCGGCCTTCTTGCCCTCCTCACCCTTCGAGTCGAGCACGATGAGCGTCTCGCCCGCCGCCACGCCGTCGGCGAACGTCAGCTTCTCGTCGACGATGTAGTGCTGCCGCAGCGGCACCGCGAGCAGCACCCCGAGCAGGCCCGCGAACGTCAGCCACATGAACGACTGGTACGGCACCAGCTGCAGGTCGAAGCCCGCCTTCGGGTTCGCGCGCAGCATGTCGAACGCCGCGAGCAGAATGCACATGAACGCCGTCTGCGACGCCGACGTGCCCGCAGTCTGAACGATGTTGTTCTCCCACCGGTTGTACGACTTCGACGCGAGCCCGAGGAAGAGGAAGCCGAAGAACGCGGCCACGACCGACACGTTCGGCCCGAAGCCGAGCTTGAGCACGATGTAGGGGTACGACGCCCCCATGATGCCGGCAACCACGATGCCGACCGCGATGCTGCGGGGAGTGAGCTCCTGAACGCCTGCGGGCTTCGTCCCGACGATGTGCTGCGACTCGCCGCCTTCGCTCTCGGTGCTCATGAACGCGCGGGACTAGCGTTTTCCGCAAACACCGTCGAGGATTTACGCCCGTGCGCGCAGCGCTCGTTCTGATCTTGGTCGCCGCGTGCTCGGGCAAGGGCCCCGCCGACGCCGGCTTCGACGCCGGCCCCATGCCGAGCTGCGCCGACATCTACGGAGACCGCTCGACCCAGGTCTGCCTGCGGTGGCAGTGCGACCGCATCGATCTGCGCGAGGGCACCTGGAGCGGCGACGCCGGCGCCTGCCTCGCCGGCGACCTGCAGGTCGAGGGCCGCGAGAACGCCCTCAAGCTGATCAACCTCTACCGCTTCATCGCCGACCTGCCCGCGGTCGAGACCTCGCCCATGCGCGACAGCGCCGCGCAGGCGTGCGCCCTGATGATGCACGCCGCCGGGCGCCTCGACCACCAGCCCGACGCCGGCTGGCCCTGCTACTCGGCCGCAGGCGACGACGCCGCCGGCAACAGCAACATCTCGCTCGCGCCCGCAGTCGCGTCGGTCGACAACTACATGCACGACGACGGCAACGCGACGACGCTCGGTCACCGCCGCTGGCTGCTCGGCGCGACGCTCGGGCCGATCGGCATCGGAGGCACTCCTCGCGCGAGCTGCCACTGGGTCACCGGCGGCACGCAGACCGCCGCGAAGCGCTTCACCGCCTGGCCTCCGGGCAGCGCCGTGCCGCTCGACGCGCTCACCACCACGAAGGTCGCCGAGACCGGCTGGAGCGTGCACACGTTCGCGAACGCCGACGATCTCGCCGGCGCCACCGTCGCCGTGCTCGACGACGGCGTCGACGCGCCCGTCGACGTCACCCAGCTCGAGCGCGACTTCGGCAGCCGCTACGCCATCTCGTTCAAGCCGCGCGGGTGGGTGCCGAAGGCCGGCCACAAGTACACGGTCAACGTGTTGGCCCCGGCGATCATGGCGAACCCCATCGTCTACACGGTCGACGTCGTCGGCTGCCCCTGAGCCGTCGGGTGGCGGGGGCGCGCGAAGCGCGGCATCGCGGGCCACCGTCGAGCAGGTCGTCGATCTCCCTCGAGATGTCCGCGTTGCGCCCGAGCTTCACGACGCCGAGAAAAGACGTCGCGCCCCGGGCCCGCTCCGGCCGATCAGCTCCTGGTGATCGCGAGCTCGACATCGAGAGCCCGCAGACGCTGTGGTTCACCGTGCCGGTGCGCGAGTCAGCGCCGGAGCCGCCGCGCGCGAGAGGGTAGACGCCAGAGCCGCGACCCGAGTACGTCATCCGCGTGTCGGCGCGACTCCACAGGTTTGGACGGTCGTACAGGGCTCGGCGGCCCCACCTCCAGATTGTGGAAGACAGTCGTCCGCGAACGAGAGGGCTCTCTCTCGAAGGCTGTACAACCGTCCACAGGCGCGGCGCATGACGGCCTGCGTGTACGAGCCCGAGCTCGGGGTGTACCGCGACGGCCAGCTGCAGCCCGGCGCGAAGCTCTGCGTCGACGCCGCGGGCCGCATCGCCGCCGCGCCGCCCGCCGGAGCGCCCGTCGTCAAGCTCCCCGGCCGGGCGCTCTTCCCCGGCCTCGTCAACGCGCACTCGCATGCCTTTCAGCGGGTGCTGCGCGCGCGCACCGAGCGGGTGACGAACGGCGACGACTTCTGGGCGTGGCGCGAGCTCATGTACCGCGCCGCCTCGTCGCTGACGCCCGAGCAGCTCTACGCCGTCTCGCGCCTCGCGTTCGTCGAGATGGCGCTCGCGGGCGTCACGGCCGTCGGCGAGTTTCACTACGTGCACCACCAGCCTGACGGCACGCCGTACGCCGACGTGCACGAGCTCTCGCGCGCGGTGGTGCGAGCGGCGCGCGACGCCGGGCTGCGCATCGTGCTCTTGCGCGTCGGCTACGCACGGGCCGGCTTTCAGGCGGCGCCGAACCCGCTGCAGGCGCGCTTCATCGAGCCCGACGTCGACACGTATCTCTCTCGCACCGCAGAGCTGCGCTTCCCGAGCGACCCGCTCGCGACGGTGGGCCTCGCGCCGCACAGCGTGCGGGCCGTGCCGCGCGAGTGGCTCGAGGCCATCGCGAAGGTGAAGCGCATCACGCACATTCACGTCGCCGAGCAGCCGGCCGAGCTCGTGGCCTGCCGCGCCGAGCACGGGCTGCACCCGGTCGAGCTGCTCGAAGAGGTGGGCCTGCTCCACGCGACCGCGGTGCACGCGATTCACCTCGAGCCCGAGCACGAGAAGAAGCTGAAGAGCGTCTGCGCGTGCCCGACCACCGAGGCGAACCTCGGCGACGGCGTCGTGCCCGCCGACGTGCTGATGGGCGCGGGCGTGCGCATCTCGCTCGGCTCCGACAGCCAGGCGCGCATCGCGCTGCTCGAAGAGGCGCGCCTGCTCGAAGACAACCTCCGCCTCGTGCGCCGGCGCCGCGCGGTGCTCGACGGGCCGACCGGCCTCGGCGCCCGGCTCTTCGCCTGCGCCACCGAGAACGGCGCCGCGGCCCTCGGCCTCGACACCGGCACGCTGAAGCCCGGCGCGCCGGCCGACTTCTTCACGCTCGCCGCCGACTCGGTCACCGCCGCCGTCTTCGGCCAGGAGCCCGTGCGCGACGTCGCCGTGCAGGGCCGCCTCATCGTGCGCGACGGGCAGCACGCGCTGCTCGACGAGGCGCGGCGAGGCTTCGAAGCGGTGGTCCGCACCCTCGGCGCGTGAGCGTGCTACGACGAGGTCGTGGCCCTCTATGGCGACGACCTCGCGTACATTCACCACAGCGGGTACGGCTTCTTCGCCGAGGCCCAGGCGCCGAAGCTCGCGGCGCTGCTTCACCAGCACCACGTGAAGACGGTCGTCGAGCTGGGCTGCGGCAGCGGCATCGTCGCGAGGCACCTCACCCGGGCCGGCTTCCGCGTCACCGGCATCGACGCCTCGCCCGCGATGATCAAGCTCGCGAAGAAGGTCGCGCCCAAGGCGACCCTGAAGGTCGGCTCGTTCACGGCGGCGCCTCCGAAGGCCGACGCCGTCGTCGCCGTCGGCGAGGTCTTCAACTACGGCAGCGCGAACCTGCTGCCGGTCTTCCGCCGCATCCGCAAGGCGGCGCGCGTGCTCGCGTTCGACTTCGCCGGGCCCGGCCGTGCCGAGCAGAAGACGTCGAAGAGCTTCACGCTCGGCCGCGACTGGGCCGTGCTCGTGAAGCGCAAAGAGAGCGGCAACCGCCTCACGCGCCGCATCACCAGCTTCGTGAAGCGCGGCGCGGGCTACCGCCGCAGCGACGAGGAGCACGTCGTCACGCTCTACGCCCCCAAGGCCATGCTCGGCCTGTTGAAGAAGGCCGGCTTCCAGCCGCAGCTGCGCGCCGCTCACGCGCCGGGCCACTACGCGGTGGTCGCGACGTGAGCGCCGAGGCCCTCGAGAAGACGCTCGCCGACCTCGTCGCGGTCGACTCGACCTCGACGCTGCCGAACGGGCCGGTGCTCGACGTGCTCGAGCCGCGGCTGAAAGCGCTCGGCCTCACCACCGAGCGCCACCGCTACCGGGACGAGCAGGGCGTCGAGAAGGCGAACCTCATCGCGACGAATGGCCCCGGCTTCCCCGAGCTCGCGCTCGTCGGCCACAGCGACTGCGTGCCGTACGACAAGGCCTGGGCCGAGGCGCTCAAGCTCACCGAGCGCGACGGCAAGCTCTACGGCCGCGGCGCGTGCGACACGAAGGCCTTCGTCGCCTGCGCCCTCATGGCGCTCGAGCAGACGCGCGGTCGGCTCAGCAAGCCCTTTCTCGTGTGCTTCACCGCCGACGAAGAGGTCGGCTGCTACGGAGCCAAGCAGCTCGTCGACGCCGGCAAGGCGAAGAGCCGCCGCTGCATCATCGGCGAGCCGACGTCGCTGGTGCCGATTCGCGGCAACAAGGGCTACTGCCTCGCCGAGCTCGAGTTCAAAGGCAAAGAGGGCCACAGCGCGTACCCCGACAGCGGAGCGTCGGCCATCTTCCGCGCGGCGCGGTTCCTCACCCGGCTCGAGGCCTACTCGCGCATGGAGCTGCGAGCGATGAGCGACCCGCGCTTCGAGCCGTCGTTCACGACCGTCAACACCGGCGTCATCTCGGGCGGCAAGGCGAAGAACATCATCCCCGGCGAGTGCCGCGTCACCCTCGAGTGGAGGCCCATACCCTCGCAGCCCGTGCAGTACGTGCTGCAGGAGCTCGAGCGCATCCTCACCTCGTGCGTGGCCGAGGACCCGACCTTTCAGGTGACCATCAAGCCCCTGCGAATGGACCGTGGCTTCGACACGGCCTCCGACGCCGAGGTCGTGCGCTTCCTCGAGGCCGAGAGCGGCAAGGCGGCGAGCACGGTGGCGTTCGGCACCGAGGGCCCGCAGATGACCGAGCTGGGCTCGATTCCCGTCGTGTTCGGCCCGGGCGACATCAAGAACGCGCACCAGACGGGCGAGTTCGTGCCGAAGAACGAGCTGCACCGCTGCGCCGAGATCCTCGAGCGGGCGCTGCTCAAGTTCTGCGAGTGACGGTCGCGCTAAGCCTCCCGTTCGCGGCTACACTGCGCTAGACCGCTTCTCCGCAAGAAATGCGCCGCGTCCTCCCCTTTCTCGTCGCCCTCTCGGCCTGCCCGGCGCCCACCGTGCCTGACGCGGGCCCCGAAGACTCGGGGCAGATGATCGTCGACAGCGGCCCGCCACCGCCGACCTGCGACTCGCCGGAAGACTGCAAGGCCGTCGACTTCCCGGGCGTCTGCCGCCAGGGCGTCTGCAAGAAGAACGTGCCGTGCAGCGACGACCTCGAGTGCGGGCTCGGCGAGGCGTGCGTGAACCACGGGTGCGCGTTCGTCGGCTGCACGCGCGACGCCGACTGCCCGACCGGCCGCTGCCGCGCCTCGAGCTACAGCTGCGTCGAGTGCGGCCGCCACAGCGACTGCCCGTTCGACAAGCCGATGTGCCAGATGGCGACCGAGAAGTGCGTGCAGTGCATCGACGACTCGAGCTGCCCGGTGCCGGGCGCTCCGTACTGCGAGACCGTGTCGGGCACCTGCAAGCACTGCCTGCTCGACCAGCACTGCCCCAACGGCCTGCGCTGCATCAGCAACGCCTGCGTCGGCGTCGGCGTCGGAGGCATGTGCCCGCAGGGCACGTCGTGCGCGCAGGGCCTCACGTGCGTGAACCTGAACAGCGGTGGCCAGGTCGTGCCCACTTGCCTCACGAGCTGCAACGTCTACCAGCCGCAGTGCGGGCAGGGTGAGATCTGCTACGCGCTGAAGTACTCGACCGGCAACGCGTACGTCTTCGACCTCGGCGGCCTGCTCGGAGTCTGCTTCCAGGCCGGCGCCGGCAAGAACTACCGCGACAGCTGCGACTACAGCTGGCTCACCGGCGGCAACTGCAAGGCGCAGTTCATGTGCATCCCCGACAGCTCGGCGACCGCGTCGTGCCGCGCGTTCTGCGACCCCGGCCAGGCGAACGCCTGCCCCGCGCCCGAGGTCTGCCACCCGTTCCCCGGCGACTTCAACGGCCGCCAGTTCGGCATCTGCTTCAACGACACCGGCTGGGGCACGAAGTGCGACGGCGACTCGAAGTGCCGCCCCGGCCAGTCGTGCCAGCCGTGGGATGATCCGTCGACCGACGACTTCACCGCGAACGACGTCGGCACGTTCTGCCAGTACAACGCCGGCCCCGGCACCGGCCTCGCGCCCTGCGGCGACACCCGGCTCGCCGACGGCGGCATCATCCGCGCCGATCGCACCTGCCAGAGCGGCACCTGTCGCACCGACGGCACGACGGGGCTGCCTCCGTACTACTGCTGGGCCGCGTGCCAGAGCGACTCCGACTGCAGCATCGGCTCGCGCACGGGCACGTGCGACTCGCGCTTCAACTTCTTGAAGCCCGGCGGCATGGACACCGCCGACCTCTACGGCTGCCGGCCGGGCTGCCAGTCGCACGCGACCTGCGGCGAGTACGCCGACGCCGGCCTCGCCTGCACGCTGCGGCTCTCGACGCTGTCGCGCAACTCGGGGCTCAAGCTCGAGTGCGGCCGGCCCGTGCTGTCGGGCGCCGGCCCCGGCGCGCCGTGCACCGCGGGCGCTCAGTGCTACTCGGGCATGTGCTCGACCGACGACGCGCGCGGCGTGCGCCGCAGCGGCTACTGCCTCGAGGCCTGCCAGACCGCGGCCGACTGCTCGCCTGCGGGTCGCGACGCCGGCCCGGCGAGCGGCCCGCTCGGCTGCCAGCCGACGACGTACCTGGGCTACCTCGGCCAGGACTTCCGCGCAGGCACCGCCGACGACGTGCTGTCGGTGAAGCGCGTGTGCAGCGGCGTCACGTGCAACGAAGACGAAGACTGCTCCGAAGACGGCGGAGCCCGCTGCGCGCCCGACGTGAGCCCGCTCGACGCCGGCTCCATCGTGCTGCGCTGCCGCCCGCCCGCCCAGGTCGGCTTCCGCGAAGCCGGAGCCCCGTGCGTCGCGAACACCGAGTGCCGCTCGGGCGCCTGTGGCCGGCTGGCCGACGGCGGCTCGGGCTGCTTCCGCGCCTGCGACCCCGCGGGCGCGCTGTGCCCGGCCGGCACGACGTGCCAGGCGGGGGCCTACCGCTTCACCGCGACCCATGGGAACACGGTCGCCATCGACGGATGCGCTCCGTGAAGACTGCGAAGAAGAAGCAGGTTGCGAAGCCGAAGAAGGCCGCTGCGAAGAACGGCGTGAGCCACGGGCGCCGCAAGCCGCCCGAGTCGCCGTCTCCGCCGGGGCTCGATCGCTCGGCGGCGCGAACGTCGGCGTCCGAGATGTCGTGGGCGAGCTTCGATCGCCTGGTGCAGCAGCTCGCGAAGTCGGCGGGGCGGTTCGACCCCGACGCGATCGTGGGCGTCGCGCACGGCGGCGTCTTCGTCGGCGGAGCGCTCGCGAGCGCGATGCAGCGCGAGTTCTACCCGGTGCGCCTGTCGCGCCGCAGCCGCGACCGCGGCCTGCGTGGCAGCCCGAAGCTCAGCGGCGTGATGCCGAAGGAGCTCAAGGGCAAGAAGGTGCTCATCGTCGACGACATCGCGTCGTCGGGCGACACGCTGCAGCTCGCGACCGCGCACGCGAAGAGCGTCGGGGCCGTGAAGGTCGGTACGGCGGCGCTGGTCTGCCGGCCGCACGGCTTTCAGCCCGACTTCCACGCGCTCAAAGAAGACACGTTCTTCGTCTTCCCGTGGGACTACGCGTCGGTCGTAGAAGAGCCGCGCTTCGAGCTCTAGCCTCCCTCTCCCCCGTAGGGGAGAGGGCCGGGGTGAGGGGGCTGTTGAGCGTCCTTCGAAGGCGCAGCCGCCGGTGTAGGGTCGGCGGCCGAGATGATCATCGGCACCGCCGGCCACGTCGACCACGGCAAGACCTCGCTGGTCAAAGCGCTCACGGGCATCGACACCGATCGCCTGCCGGAAGAGAAGCGGCGGGGCATCACGCTCGAGCTGGGCTTCGCGCACCTCGACCTGAACGGCACCCGAGTCGGAGTCGTCGACGTGCCGGGTCACGAGCGCTTCGTGCGAGCGATGGCGGCGGGGGCGGGCGGAGTCGACCTCGCGATGCTGGTGGTCGCCGCCGACGAAGGCGTGATGCCGCAGACGCGGGAGCACGTCGACATCTGCCAGCTGCTCGGCGTCAAGACGGGCCTCATCGTGGTGACGAAGTCGGACCTGCTGCCGACGCTGGGCGAGGGCTGGCTCGAGCTGCTCACGCAAGATCTCCGCGCGCTGACGAAGGGCACGTTCCTCGAAGAGGCGCCGGTGCTGCCGGTGAGCGCGAAGACGGGCGAGGGGCTCGAGGCGCTGAAGGCCGCCATCGCAGCGAACCTGAGTGCGGGGCCCGTCGCGCGTCCGGCGGAAGGCCCGGTCTTCCTGCCCATCGACGGGGTCTTCACGGTCAAAGGCTTCGGCGCGGTCGTCACGGGCACGCTGCTGTCGGGCAGGCTCGAGCGCGACGCGCAGGTCTCACTCGTCCCCGGCCTCGACGGCCCGTTCCGCGCGCGCACGCTGCAGGTGCACGGCGCGGCCGTCGAGTCGACCGCCGCGGGCCAGCGCGTGGCGGTGAACGTGCCGGGCATCGAGACCGGGCAGGTCAGCCGCGGCATGGCGCTCGTGCGCTCTTCTCTTCGCGAAGGCGGGCCTCGCGCAGAAAGAGCTGCACCGCCTGCTCGAGACGCTCACCGCGAAGGGCGCGGTGCTGCTCGTCGACAAAGACGCGCGGCGCTTCCTCAGCACGGCCGTGTTTCAGGGCCTCGCCGCGCGCACCGCCGCGATGCTCGAGCAGTTCCACGCCAAGAACCCCGAGAGCGACGGCATGTCGAAGGCCGAGCTCGAGCAGCGGCTCGAGGTGCCGAGCGAGCGCACGCTCGGGCGGCTGCTCGCGGGGCTGCAAGCCGACGGGAAGATGGAGGCCGGCGACGTCGTGCTCCTCGCGGGGCCGCAGGGGCCGCCTCGACGCGAGGGGCGCGTCGCTCAAAGACGCGGTCGATCAGGCGCTCATGAGGGGCGCTCGCTCCGCCGACGCACGCCGAGCTCGCGAGCCAGCTCAAGGCCGCGCAGCCGCGCATGAGGAGCTGCTCGAGGTGCTCGTCAAAGTCGTCAAAGAGGGCAGGGCGCACAAGGCCGGCGTGCTGCACTTCCACGCCGACGCGGTCGCGGCGCTCGAGGCGAAGCTGCGCGCGCACCTCGAGAACAACGCGCAGATCACGACGCTCGAGTTCAAAGACCTCTTCGGCGGCACGCGAAAGTTCGTCATCCCCCTCGCTGAGCTATTCGACGCGCGGAAGGTCACGCTGCGCGTCGGGCGACAAGCGGGTGCTGCGCAAACGCTGACCGGACTCGAATGCACCGTCGACGCGCTGCCGTGCTGGTGCCAAGATTGACCGCTAGGAGCAGTGGGGGCTAGGGTCTGCCGAGTCCACATGCATCCAGCAAGTGAATCCAGGACGGTGACGGCGTGAAGAGAATCCACGTCGCGTTTGGTCTTGCGCTGTTGCTGAGTCCCTGTCTGGTCTTCGCACAGGAGATCGACGACGACGCCGACTATCTTCTCGTGCCCGGGGGGAAACGGGTCCACCGCTCGTGCGTACATGAAGTGCCAAGTGGTGCCCGCGTTGATGTTGCGACGGACTCCGTATACGTTGGCGACCAGTTGGTTGCGCATTATTCGGCATGCCCATATGCGCACCGCTCAGCCAAGCCTCGCAGGAGCGAGCAAGCCCCGCTACCAGACACGACCGGTTGGGTGGAGAATACTAACCAGAATGCAAGGCCAATTTTTGGCCAATCTTGGTTTAACTACCTATGGGTCGGTTGGTACATACCAATCGATCCGCCATCCTACAATTGGCAAACGATCTTCCTCTTCCCATCATTCACGAGCAGCGTTGACGAGTCGTTAATTATGCAGCCTGTTCTTGCCTACGGCTACCACGCTGGTTGTGGAGTAGGAACTTGGTGCGGACCGTGGTGGACGGTAACGAACTACATTCTGCAAGGCTCGAATGTTTATCATGATGCGCCGCAGCAGGTGTACTCGTACGGTGGCGCTAATGCGATCGAAGGCGTGGTCATCGTCGATCCGCTCATCCCCTGCGGCTACAATGGCTCGAACTGTACCTGGCATGTTCAGTATCGCACCGGATACTGGGGATCTTGGAGCTCATGGAGGGAAATCGTCGTAAGGCTCCCCACGGCGCCGAATGAGTTTCAAAGTGCCGTACTCGAGGTCTATCGAGTGTCCAGTTGCAATCACTTGCCAGCTTCGCCTTACACCCCGTTTTGGGTCAACGCGCTCGCTCAGGCAGGTCCCAATTACAATAACTACAACGGAGTTACTCCGGCTCTTTCGCGGCAATTCTGGCCAGTCGATGTGAGCTGTGGTTTCGATGTCCAGATAAATGGGAACTGGGCGTACTTATATTACTAGCAGGAAATCTTTGGATGGTGGTGCGAAATGTCCGGTAGGACGTGTAGAACTGGCTGGCCAATTGTAGTCGTATTGATGTTTCTTGCTGGATGTGCGGGTTCGGCTTCTGATGCATGCAAGGCTGCTGGCGGCTCTTGTGTCATAAGGGGCTGTCGCGATGGCGGCCAGCCGATCGCGTCGGTTAACTGCAACCCGAACATCAATCCTGGCGGGGCTGTGTGTTGTCCAGACTAAGCGGATAGTCGTCAAGCAGGATCCCACCAGCAGATGGAATCGAAGGGCCGCATTCTCGTCGTCGATGATCAGCGCAACATGCGCGCGACGACCGCCATGCTGCTCCGCTCGGAAGGGTACGACGTGCGCGAGGCCGGCGGCGGCGAAGAGGCGCTCGTGGCGCTCGCCGAGCGCGAGGCCGACCTGCTCCTCACCGACCTCAAGATGGAGCCCATGGACGGTCTCACGCTCCTCACGAAGGCGCTCGAGTCGTCGCCGAAGACGCAGGTCATCGTCATGACCGCGTACGGCAGCATCGAGAGCGCCGTCGAGGCGATGCGGCGCGGCGCCTACGACTACCTCACGAAGCCGTTCAAAGAGGGCGAGCTCGCCCACCGCGTGCAGAAGGCGCTCGAGCGCGCCCGCCTCATCTCGGCGGTCGAGCTCTTCTCGCGCGACTTCAACCGCCGCCACGGCATCGCCTCGCTCGTCGGCAACTCGAACGCCATGCGCGAGCTCACCGGCCGCCTCGCCCGCGTCGCTCCGTCAGACGCGACCGTGCTCATTCAGGGCGAGAGCGGCACCGGCAAAGAGCTCGTCGCCCGCGCCGTGCACGCCCTCTCGCGCCGCAAAGACAAGCCGTTCGTGCCCGTGAACTGCAGCGCCATCACCGAGTCGCTGCTCGAGAGCGAGCTGTTCGGCCACGCGCGCGGCGCCTTCACCGGCGCCGTGAAGACGCGCCGCGGTCTGTTCGAAGAGGCCGACGGCGGCTCGCTCTTCATCGACGAGGTCACCGAGACCACGCAGGCGTTTCAGACGAAGCTCTTGCGCGTGCTGCAAGACGGCGAGGTGCGCCGCGTGGGCGAGTCGTCGAGCCTCAAGGTCGACGTGCGCACGGTCGCCGCCACCAACCGCGACATCGAGAAAGAGGTCGCCGAGAAGCGTTTCCGGCAAGACCTCTACTACCGCCTCAACGTCGTGATGCTGCGGGTGCCGCCGCTGCGCGAGCGGAAAGAAGACATCCCCCTGCTCGCCGAGCACTTCCTCGAGCGCGCGAACGCCCGCTCGGGCCGGCCGCACAAGCTCTCGCCGTCGGCGATCGATCGCCTCATGACGTACGAGTTCCCCGGCAACGTGCGCGAGCTCGAGAACCTCGTCGAGCAGGCGGCGGCGCTCTCTGAGAGCGACGAGCTGCAGCCCGAAGACTTCCCGCTCCGACGGCCGGCGGCTCCGGGCGATGGGCCCAGCGAGCTCTCGGCCGCCACCCTCGCCGACGTCGTCGACGACGCCGAGCGGAAGGCGATCGCCACCGCCCTCGAGCGCACCCCCGATGATCTCGGCCGCGTCGCCGAGGCCCTCGCGATCTCGCCCACCACCCTGTGGCGAAAGATGAAACGCCTCGGAATTCGCGCGGGCGTGTCTTACGAGCCGTCCTGACTCGTGTTTTTCAAAACTGAAAATCGCGTTTCAACGATGAAAGCTTCAGGATCGCGATCGGAACCTGATCGAACACGCTAACCGGCTACAATGACGTGGGTTCGTCAAACCTACGCGCGTGGCACGCAGACTGCTTTACGCGACGTCGCACGGTGAAGTTCGGGTTGAAGGAGGTTCCCCCCCACCACTTCAGCAGTTTCGCCGTGCAGCAGTAAAAGAAGACCCGCGGCCCGATGCCCCACGGTGTCGGGCCGCCTTCTTGCGGGTTCATTCACTCACCGCGGCGTACAGTGCCCGCGGCCGCGAGACGTTTCGCAAAGGTCACGAGGATCGCGTGAATGTCGCCCGCGTCGTAGCCCTCGTCCTGCAGCTGGCGCACGAAGCCGGTGGTGTTCGCGGCCATGGCCTGAGCGCGCAGCTCGTCGCCGTCGAGCTTGCCGACGTACGATTTCCACTCGGGCAACGTCTTCGGGTGAGCCACCGCCGCGCTCATGCCTCACCTCGCTCGGCCGCGTTCGCAGCCGTCGGCTGCAGCATGGCGTCGAGAATCGCCGTGTCGAGCTTCAGCGCTCCCAGGTCGCGCACCTCGGGCCACTCGGAGCCCAGCTCGGTCGCCTGCGGCACCACGATGACGTCGTGGAACAGCTTGCCCTCGCTGCTCTCGTAGATGCCGCGCACCTCGTCGAGCGAGCGGTCGAGCTTGTCGTTCGGCTCTTTGTAGACCCAGTCGAGGTTGTAGAACGTGACCGGCTTTGGCTGGCCCTGGCGCCAGATGCGGCCCTCGCGCTGCTCCATGTTCTGGCGGCTCCAGGTGTCGCGGTCGAGGTGAATGCCGACCTGCGCCCACTGCATGTTCTGGCCTTCCTGGTACACCGGCCCGAACAGCGTCGTCGTGGCGACGTCGGTGTTCTGCCCCAGCACCTCGGAGAGCACGTACTGCTGCCAGTCCTTCGCGGCGTAGGTGCGCTCGCTCGTCTTGTACTCCTGCTCCTTGAACGGCAGCGTGTGGCCGTCGAGCTCCTTCAGCTCTTTGCCGTTCTGGAAGAGGCGAATCTCTTTGCCGAGCGCGGCCGCGTGAATCTTGCCGGGGATCTTCTCGGACATGCGCTGCGCCGACTGCACGACGTACTCGGCGCTGTCGGTGAACAGCACGGTGCGCGTCTTCGGGTTCAGCTCGAGCTGGCTGAAGACGAGGTCGGCCGCGCGGTCGAGCTTCTTCTCGTTGTTCGTCACCGAGTTGATGTCGGCGATCTTCGCGCGCAGCTCGGGGCCGAACATCTTCGAGATCTTCTCGTTGCGCGCGAGCGGCTCGATCTCGCGGCGCGTGCGGCCCTTCTCGTCGATGTACTCGCGCTTCACGCCCTGGTCCCGGTACAGCGACACCATGCCGCGCATCAGCTTCGTCACGCCGGCGATCTTCTTGCGGTACTCGGCCTCGAGCGTCGGCGTCATGCGCAGGGTCTCGGTGCGCATCGTCAGCCGCGGCAGCTTCGTCGTGTCGTTGCGCTTGTCGGCGTACAGCACGTTCGCGCGCACGAACGTGTAGAGGTTGTGCTTCGGGTCGAGCTTCTCGCCCGGCGTCAGCTCGATCGCCTCGCGCACCGCCACCGTGCGACCGCCCACCGTCTGCGTGTGCAGGTTCACGAACTTCCGCATCTCGTGGCGCAGCTCTTTGCCCTCGACGCGGTCGTTCAGGTCGACGTTGTTCGCGATGCTCGTCAACGTGAAGATGTCGTCGATGCTGTTCTTCATCACCGACGCGCCCAGCACGATCTTGTGCTCGTGCTTGAACGCCAGCGCCGCCGCGCCCGCCACCGACTTGCGGTTCTTCGCCGTCTGCGCCTCGTCGAAGATGACCGCGCCGAACTGCTCGGGCTTGAACGGCTTGCCGTCGAGCTTCCCGTCGCGCACCGCGCGCGAGAACGTCTGGTAGTCGAGCACCACCGTCTGCTTCACGAGCGCCTCGGCCTCTTTGGGCTCGAGGAACTTGTAGATCTCTTTCGCGAAGTTGCCCGCGAGCGCCGGCGGCGTCACGAGCAAGAAGGGCTTCGTCACCTTCTGCCGCGTCTTGAGCTCCTGCATCGCGCCGATCGCCACGAGCGTCTTGCCCATGCCCGTGCCCAGGCCGATGACGCCCTTGTAGCCACGCGCCTCGAGCCACGCGAGCGACTTCTGCTGCCAGTAGCTCAGCTCGAGCGGCTTCACCTGGCCCGCCGGCGTCTTCACCTCGGCGCGGAACCCGCCGATCGCCTTCGCCGTGTGGTTCACGAGCGCCGCGTCGGAAGAGGCCCGCTCGATCTCGGTCAGCTTCTCGAAGTGGGCGTCGAGCTTCTGCGCCGCGCCCTCGGACAAGAGCCCGCCGCCGATGACGTCGCGCACGAGCTTGTAGTCGTCGTAGCCGAAGCTGAACGTCGTGTTCTTCGTGTCCTGCCGGTACTTGATGCTGGGCTGCAGCTCCGAGAGCCTTCGCAGCTGGCGGCGAACCTCGGTCCACCCGCGGTCTTCGGGGATGCGCACGAGCAGCTTCTCGCGCTTCTCGCCGCGCTCCTCGACCCTCGTGCTCGTCACGAACGGCTCGCCGGTGTGCGCCCGCTCGCGCGCGCCCTTACCGGTGGTGAGATCATACCGGTAGCCGGCGCCCGCCTTGCTCAAGAGGTGGTTCGCGAGATCGTCGAGGTAGATGCCCTTGAACGGCCCGTCGACGATGAGCCGCTGCGACACCAGCTCGCCGCCGCCCTTGTGCCACCGCGTGGGGAACACGCGCGCGAACCCCGTCGTGTCGTCGAGCAGCGAGACGTGCTCGACGGGGCTCTTCAGCCGAGCGAGCTGCGCGTCGTCGACCGAGCGCAGCTGCGCCAGCGTCTTCGGCTGCGCCTCGAGCTTCGCGACGTCTTTGTCGGCCTGAAACGCTTCTTGGTAGCGCGCGACGAAGTCGTTGATGCTCGCGACGCTCTCGACCGAGCCCAGGTAGTCGTACGCGACCACCTGCTTCGTGTTCGGGTCGACCGCGAGGCTCGCGCCGGTGCCCAGGCCCGGCCGGCGATCGACGTCGGCCGCGGGGCCCGCCGCGCCGTTCTTCGCGAGGTCTTCGGCGATCGCGTCGAGCTGCGGAGTGCTCTGCGTCAGCATGATGCCCTTGTGCCGCGCCGCGAGCGACAAGAGGTCTTTGTAGCTCTTCGTGATCTCTTCGGTGATCTGCCGCGTGTCGCGCACGCCGTCGAGCTCGTCGAAGCGCGCGATCAGCTTCGCAGACGCCTCGAAGAGATCTCTCACCGCCTCGGGGCTCGCCTGCCGCGTCACCACCACGCGCGTCGCCTGGAACTCTTCGATCGCCGACTCGAACTTCACCTGCAGCGGCGTCACCGGCGTCAGGCCCTTGGGCTCTGCGGCCGCGTCGCCGAACACGCCCTTCTGCGGAATCGCCACGTGCTTGCCCGACGGCTCGACCGTCGAGTGCACCGCAGGCTTCGTCTGAAACAGCGTCGCGAAAAGCGCCGTCTGGACTTTTTCCAGGCTGACCGATTCGGTCTTCGAGACGTGCTGCGCGAGCGCGCCGAGCTGATCGGCCGGCAGCTTCGCTGCGTTCTCGAAGCCATTCGCCTTGGCCCAGGCATCTGCGGTGGCACGCCACTGCTTCGGAAGAGTGATCATGTCGGGGGCGCGACGATTACACGGTGAGGTGGGGGGCAGCGCAACTTCCGAAAGAGTCTTCGTGACTCTCAGAGTCTGAGAATCCGTGAAGTGACACTCGTGCCTGCGCAGAGAAAACAGTGCGGGTGTGTTGTATGGTGCGCGCGTTTCTTTGATCGAGAGAGGGAGCTCCCGAAACATGTCGACACACGAATTTGCGAACTGCTGGGCCATTCACTCCGAGCGCGAGCAGCGCCCGACGCTGCGCGGCTGGGGCCGCACCGAGGCCGAGGCGAACGAGAAGATGAAGCGGCTCCAGGCCGATGATCCGCAGAAGGCCGAGACGCAGTACTGGGTGATTCGCATGACGAAGGGCGAGCACTCGATCCTCAAAGAGACCGGTTTCCTCCCCGCTGACGCCTGACCTTCGGAACTCACCCACATGCCCACCATTCAGAACGCTGCGCTGAAGACGATCGCCACCGACCTCGCTGCCCGGCAGGCCGCCGACCCGGCCGCGAAGGCCAGCCCCGACGTCTTCAACAAGATCCTCACGCTCGTCGGCTCGAAGGCCGGCACGACGCCCGATCAGCTCGCCACGTCGCTCAAAGACGGGCGGCTCACTCCCGAGCAGAAGCTGAACCTCGTGAAGGGCGGCCTCGACGCCGGCGAGACGGCCGACCTGAAGACGCTGCTCGGCGACTCGAAGATCGCGACGATGTTCGACCCGACGGCGGCGAACTTCTTGAAGGCCCTCGTCGGCCTCGAGGCGCTGCGCGGCGACGCGTTCAAGCCTGCTGGCCCGGCGGCGCCGGCCTCGACGGTGACGCTCGCTCCCGACGCAGCGGCGGCGGCGGCGGTGCGCAAGATGCGCGAGCTCGTGCAGAACGGGCAGCTGCAGCGCTACTACGAGGCGGCCATCGGCCTCGGTGACCCGACGCTGAAAGACGCGGCGCTGAAGCTCTTCAACGATCTGCCGAAGCTCAACTCGACCGCGACCGCCGACGAGCTCGTCGCGGCCGGCCTGTGGACGGCGAAGCCCAAGGGCATCGACGAGATGACCAAGTCGGCGCGCTTCCTCCCCGGGCGCCAGGTGCTGGTCGAGACGACGGTGCACTCCGACGTGTTCGATGACCGCAACTTCCTCTCGTACAAAGAGGGCGGCATCAAGGCGCGCACGTACCGCGCGACGATCGCGGGTGAAGAGGGCAACAACTTCCTCGTGAAGGTCGACGGCAAGACCGACCCGATCAAGGTGCCGAAGCAGCAGATCTACGACGCGAACCAGCCGCACGTGTTCGAGGGCGACAAGGTCCGCATCTACAAGACGGCCGATTACACCTCGCCGTTCATGAAGGCGAAGATCGCCGAGGCGGCGATCAAGATGGACGCGCTCGTTCAGAAGATCGACTTCACGAAGGCCGAGGTGAAGACGTCGGGCGGCGGCCTCTCGCGCATCTTCGGAGGCGGCGACAGCCAGAAGGTCAGCGAGCTGCAGCGCCAGGCCGTCAAGATCATCCACGACGTCATCGACATGAAGTACCCGAGCGGCAACGTGTACAGCGAGCCCGGTCGCGACTCGGGTCAAGACGCCGGCCGCCTCGCCGTTCGCGGCATCGGCATGTGCTACGAGCAGGCGAGCGTGATGGCGGCGATGCTGAACCCCTTCCGCCAGGCGCTCGGCGTCGACGTGCAGTTCATCTCGGGCGGCGTCTACCGCGACGTGAAGCGCGGCGACACGAACCCCTTCCACGGCGGCGGCCACGGCTGGCTGCAGCTCACGTACCGCCCGTCGATGGAGCTCCGCATCTGCGACCGCACCTGGAACCAGTCGGATCACCCGGCCGACCGCGCCTACTCGCACTGGGGTGACCGCTACCCGGCCAGCAACTACGGCGGCAACATTCAGCAGCTCGCCGCGACCGACGTCGACATGAGCGGCAAGGTCACCGTCGCCACGTTCGATCGCCAGTTCGGTGTGCAGGGCCAGGACGGCCGCGAGCACCACCAGTCCAACTTCCAGTAACCGCCGTCTTCGAAAGCGAAAGCGAAGAAAAATGCCCGTTCGTTCGACTGGCAACAAGCCCCCCACCACCGTCAAGGCCGGTTCGCCCCAAAGCGACCCGCCGAAGAAGGTCGACATCAAGCCGCCCGAGAGCCCGGCGGTCGCGACGCGCGACGATGCGGTCAAGAATGCGGTCGAGAAGCTCGTCTCGACGGTCAGCGAGCTGAAGGACGTCGAGGGCACCGGCCGAGAAGCGGCCGCGAAGGGCGACCCCCGCGTGACGCAGCGTCGAGGCGCGGTCTCGACGCTGCTCGCTGCGACGGGCCCGACGAAAGACGAAGTGAAGACTGCGCTGGCGGCGCTCGGCGACAAGGTCGACGCCGACATGAAGTGGGTCGAGGCAGCAGAGCGCTCTCAGCCCGAGGCCACCGAGGCGTCGTTCGATTGGGCCAAGAACGACATGAACATCTATTACACCCGGCCCCACCAGGAGTTCGCGAACCGGCTCACGACCGGCAAGCAGCGGGCCGACGCGGTGACGGCGGGCACGGCGAAGTTCTTCGACGCCTCCGACAACGGCGTGAGCGGGCTCGCCGAGATCGCCGACCCGAAGAAGCGCGCCGACTCGCTGGCAGACGTGGTGCTGCAGTTCCGCGGGCGCACCGACAAGGCGGCGGCGAACGACGCGCGCGTCGACACGGTCGGCCCGGCGATGCTCGCCGAGCAGCGCGTCGCGCTGCAGGGCCTGAAGCTCGACACGATGGGTGACGTCGAGCTGCGCGAGTACGCGCTCGCGCGCGAGCTGGTCGCCGCGCACCCGCTCTCGTCGGGCAACGCGATCTTCGAGGCGCGCAACGCGGTCGGCAAGTTCCACCAGTCTGAGGCGAGCAGCTACAGCAGCACGACGCACGCGACCGCGTGGATCAAAGAAGAGGTGCCCCCCGGCGCCACCGCTTCGCCGTACAAGTCGATTCACCACAACTTCTCGCGCGACACGCCCAAGAACATCGAGGCGTTCATCAACCAGTGGATGTTCCCCAAGGGCCCCGAGGCCCAGCGCGGCCCGCTCTTCGTCGAGCTCGTCGATGCGATGGCGCAGGCCCGCGGCGGCGACGTGCACGGAGCGGTCGGCCAGGTGATGTCGCTGTGCGCGAAGCACCCCGAGGCCACGCAAGGCCTGCGGGACAAGGTCCGCGCCGCGGACATCGATCAGGTCGCGAACGCGCTCGTCGAGTTCTTGAAGGGCGCATGCGTGAAGGACCTGGGCACGAAAGACGTGGCCGGCAACCTCGAGATGGCGGCGCGCATGTACACGTCGCTCTGCCAAGACCGCATCACCCCGAAGTGGCTCGAGCGCAACATGCTCAAGGCCGGCGATGCGGTGGGCGAGGTCGCCGACGTGCTGACGCAGATGAAGGCCGGCTCCTCGGTCGGCACGCTCAAGGAGCTCGGAGAGGCGCGCATCGCGCTGCGCGACGCGACCTTCGCGTCGAAGACCGGCTTCGAGCGGCACCAGCTGATGAAGTTCGACGCCGACCTCAACCGCCTCACGTGCGAAGAGCTCGGCGCCGCGGTCGACCGCGTCGGCAACGTCGAGACCGACGCGCAGAAGACCGAGGCGATGGTCGCGGTGCACGCGGCGCTGCAGAGCGCCGTGGCCGCCGGGCTGGGCGCCATCAAAGACGAGAACGACCCGGCCGCGAAGAAGGGCCAGTCGCTCGAGCAGGTGATGAAGTCGATCAGCGACGCGATGACCGAGGGCTCGGTGAGCCCCGACCGCTACCGCGAGCTGATGAGCGAGGCGTACGTCGCGGTCGCGCGCACGGTGCAGAACATTCGCTCGTACTTCGACGGCCGCACGCCGGCGCTCGCCGAGGGCGGCATGCAGCTCGACCCGATGTTCGCCGACCAGCTGATGAAGCAGTCGCCGCTGCACTACGCGACGGCGCTCGCCGAGAAGGGCATGCGCGCGGGCCTGGTGGAAGAGGTCAGCGACCGCCGCATCGCGAACATCACCGGCATGCGCGTGCTGAACAGCGTCGGGCCGGTCGTGTTTCCCGACGTCGTCGTCGTAGAAGACGCGAAGGACCTCGAGAAGCTCAAGGTGCCGCGCGACGCGGTGACGGTCATCTACAAGTCGGACGAGAAGAAGATGAAGATGGCCGGCGGCCTCGTGGTCGACACGAAGGACGCTCCGGGCGGCAACAGCCACCTGAACATGTACGCGATGAACAACGGCATCCCCGTCATCGCGCTGCCCGAGCTGAAGACGAAGTACGTCGACTTCCTCAAGAACGCGCAGAGCGAGGGCGGCATCTACGTCGACGATCGCAACGGCCAGTTCCAGATGATGACGGTCGCGTACGCGAAGGAGCAGGGGCTCGTCACCGACGCGCAGATCCCCCAGCTCTTGCCGGGCACGAACCGCAACGTGAACTTCTTGAAGCCGAACGCCGCCGAAGACGGCTGGGAGCTGCTCGCCCGCCACGAGATGCACATCTCGGACACGCGGCCCACGCGCAACGTCGAGCTCTACGTGCCCAGGGACGAGGTCAAGGGCATCGGCCGCCAGTGCGTGAGCTTCACCGACCTCGCGAAGCTCGGCACGTTCGGCCGCCACCTCGCGGGCGAGAAGGGCATCGTGCTCGCGATGCTGAAGTCCGACCCCGAGCTGTCGAAGTACGTGCCTGACGGGTCGGTGGTGACGACCGGCCGCGTTCGCCAGCTGCTGCGAGACGCCGGCATCAACGACGCGTGGGAGAAGATCTGGAACCAGGACCCGCAGGTCGGCGTCGTCGATGACGACAACTTCCTCAAGAGCGCCTTCTACACCGACGCGACGTATCGCAACGAGCAGCGCGAGGCGCTCTCGAAGCTGACGACCGAGGGGTTGACGAAGCTCCTGATCGAGACCGACGCCAGCGGCGAGAAGAAGCTCACCGCGGCGGGCCGGGCGCTCTACGACGAGCTCGCGGCGAACCCGGCGCTGGCGGCAAGCGACAACTGGATCGACCGTTCGACGTTCACCGGCGAAGACCGACCCGGCAAGAGCGGCGCCGGCCAGTACGAGAGCTTCCCGAACCTGAAGAACGAGGTCGCGCGCATCGAGGGCATCGTCGGCGTCATCGGCAGCACGTGGGACGCCGCGCCCGTCGAGAACAACGTCGCCGAAGAGATCAACCTGCGGCACATCATGGCCTCGTGCGTGGTGCAGCACTGCCTCGACCCGTCGATCAGCGGCGTCGCGGTCTCACGCGATCTCGAGACGGGCGCGCGCGGCAAGGCCACCGTGCAGATCGTGGTCGGCTTCGGCGGCGGCGTCGAAGGCGGCAAGGCCCAGGAGGTCGTGCTCGGCCCCGCAGGCAGCTTCCAGGAGAAGATGCAGTACCCGGGACGCCCCGATGGCCTCGCCTCGAAGGCTGATCTCGCCGAGCTCCGCGAGATCGTGCTCAAGGTCGAGAAGTTCTTCAACGACAAGGTCGAGCCGGGCAAGGGCCACGCAGTCGACATGGAGGTCGCCCGCGTCGGCGACCAGTGGCAGATCGTTCAGGCCCGCGTCATCTTGATGGACAAGTGAGGTAGCGAACCATGATGACCACAGATCAGTTTTTCGATGGCGTGGCCAAAGGCCTCAAGAGCGGCGGCCCCTTGAAGTCGGTGGGTGGCGTCATCGAGTTCGAGATCGACAAGGGCAAGTGGGTCGTCGATCTCGACAAGGGCACGGTGGGTGCGAAGGGGCCGAAGCCGCAGGTGTTGGTGCGTGCGACGTCGCGTGACTTCATGGCGGTGGTCGAAGGCCGCATGAGCGTGAGCGACGGCCTCATCACCGAGCGGCTGCACGTGGCCGGTGAGGCCGCGCGGCTCGCGAAGCTGTTCGAGGCGATCGAGCAGCTGCGCACGGCGAAGGGCACTGGTTCGGGCAAAGAGGTCAGCTGGCTGTGAAGCCGGTCGGGCCGCGCGACGTCGTTGCGCAGGTCCGCGTCGTCGAGCCTGCGCAGGCGAAGGCGCCGGCGGGCCCCTCGGGCAAGGCTCCGCCGCCCGACGGTTATGCGGGCAGCGCCGCGCCCATCGCGAAGGCCGACGGCAAGACGGCCGACGGGCTCAAGCGGGTGGTGACGCTCGCCGAGGCGAAGGCGCTGTTCGAGCAGCTCGCGAACGCCCCCGACATCCCCCACAAGTTCATCGACGAGGGCTGCCACTTCCGGGCGCACGTCGAGTCGAAGCGGCTGGAAGAGGCGGGCGTCTACTCCGAGAAGATCTTCATTCTGCCGCACGCGTCGGACCTGAAGATCATGAGCGACAACCACCCGCTCGGCTTCACGCTCGGCATCTTTCACACCGCGCCGTGCATCAACGTTCAGCTCGAAGACGGGCGCGTCGAGCGGCGCGTCATCGACCCGTCGCTGTTCAGGGGGCCGGTGCCCGAAGAGACGTGGGCGAAGTCGATGCGCGGGCTGAACGGCAAGCCGTGCGAGATCTTCTACCTGCCGCGGTTCGCGCTGCACTTGAGCGATCGCAAAGAGCCCCCGACCGCGTGGCGGAAGGAAGACCTCGACGACGCCACCGCGTGGAACACCCAGTACCAGGAAGTGCAGAAGGACATGGAGGCCAGCGGCTTCTATGACCACCTCAAGGAGCTCGTGAAGGAGCACGAGGTGGTGCCATGACGACCGACGTGCACGCGCTGCCGCTGAAGGGCTCGGTCGCCGAGCTCTCGCCGCTGCCCGACGGCCGCACGCGCGTGACGTTTCGGCAGCTCGCGGCCATCTACTACGTGAAGCCCGGCGCGCCCGGCGCGGTGCTCGAGGCGCTCGAGCGCTCGAAGCGAACCGGCGAAGTGCTCGAGATGAAGTACGCGTACGCCGACAAGTCGCTGGCGCTCTGAGCGTCGCCGCTGAGCGGCCCGGTCGGCGCGCAGACGAGCGCCCGCTCGCCGGGACCTGACTCTCGTGGCGTCGCCTTCGACACGTTGGCTCGGCTCGCGTGAGGGGTGCCGCGCTGAACGGTGGCGCTCTGAGCATCGCGCCTGAGTTGCCCGTTGGCGCGCAGAGGAGCGCCCGCTCGCCGGGAGCTGACTCTCGTGGAGTTCGCGTTCGACACGTTGGCTCGGCTCGTGTGACGGGTGCCGCGCTGAACGGTGGCGCTCTGAGCGTCGCGCCTGAGCGGCCCGGTCGGCGCGCAGAGGAGCGCCCGCTCGCCGGGACCTGACTCTCGTGGCGTTCGCGATCGACACGTTGGCTCGGCTCGGGGTCCGTGACGGGGTGCCGCGCTGAACGGTGGTGCGGCCGTTGTGAGCCGGCGCAAGACCGAGCCGGTCGCGCGAATGCTCGGGTCCTCCGCGCGCCTCGCCGAGGTGACGACTACTTCGTGCCGATGAAGGCGTTGATGCGAGCGAGGTCGTCTTGGTTGATGCGCGTGAACTTGAGCCCCATGCCCGACCCCTCGGGGTGAGCGTGGTGGTGGCGGACCTCGGCCATCACGTTGATGCGGCCCTGTGGCAGATCGATCTTCACCTCGAACGAGTGGCCGACGGGCTGGGTGGGGCCGAGGAAGAAGCAGCCTCCGACCGAGATGTCGCGGCAGCGCCCCCGCGAAGGCCCGCGCGGCGCCTCGACGATCGCGACCAGATTGCACGTGAAGCGCGGGCTCTGGCGGTTCTCGGGCCGGTGGAGCATCGCGCCCGATTGTGCCCCTTCGCTGCACGCGGAGCGCGAGAAAGCGTGAGGTGTGCGCGCTCTCTCCGCTGCCGGTCGCGGCTAAGGGCCTGTCACGACACGCTCGTGGCCGTTCATGCACGCTTCGGCGGCGAGCTGTGTCTTGGGGCTGCACGCGGGTCGCGCGGCTGCCCGCCTCGAAGAGGAACAGCCCGTGCCCCTGTCGCTCGAGACGAAGCCATACTTCCACAAAGCCATGCAGTCGGTCGCCGAGAAGCCGAGCGGCTCCATCACGCTGTCGTTCGGCGACAGCAAGGTCGCGATTCCCCGCTACAACTACTGAACGCGCGCCGGCTCAGCGATGGAACAGCAGGTCCGACCGCTGAAGCAGCGACGTGATGGGCCCCGGCAGCACGCCGAAGATGACGGTCGCCATGGCCGAGGCGACGAGCGCGACCTCGGTCGTCCACCGGCGCTCGGGCACCAGCGCACCCTCGGGAGCCGGCCGCATGTACATGTAAACGACGACGCGCAGGTAGTAGTAGACGCCCGCCGCGCTCGCGAGCATGCCGACGACCGCGAGCCCGAGCAGGCCCGCATCGACGGCCGCGCGGAACAGCAGCACCTTACCGATGAAGCCCACCGTCGGAGGCACGCCGCCCAGCGACAGCATGAACACCGTCATCGCGAGCGCCCAGCCCGGCTTCCGCGCCGAGAGCCCCGCGAAGCGGTCGAGGTCCCACGCGTTGCCCTTCGTCTCGTCCTCGCGGCGCTCGAGCGCGACGATGGCGCCGAACGCTCCGATGGCCGTCACCGTGTAGCCGAGCAGGTAGAACAGAATGCCCTTGAAGACGTCGTTCTGCATCGTGCTCGAGATCGCGACCATCGGCGTCGACGACAGCACTCCGACGCTCACGTCTTTGCCGCGCGCGAACAGCGCGGCCACGCCCAGCATCAGGTACCCGGCGTGCGCGATGCTCGAGTAGGCGAGCATGCGCTTCACGTTGCGCTGCGGCAGCGCGAGCAGGTTGCCGAGCACCATCGTGAGCACCGCGAGCGTCGAGAACGCGATGAACGGCAGCTGCGGGTCGACCGCCGGGCTCAACGCCACGAAGACGCGCACCAGCGCGACGAACGCCGCCGCCTTCACGCCCGCGCTCATCAGCGCCGTCACCGGCGTCGGAGCCCCTTCGTAGACGTCGGGCGTCCACATGTGGAAGGGCACGGCCGCCACCTTGAACGCGAAGCCCGCGGCCACCAACAGGAAGCCCGCGTAGACGAGGCCGGGCTGCGTCTTCACCGCGATCGCGAGCGGGCCCGCCATCTCGGTGATGCGCGTCGTGCCGGTCGCCCCGTACAGCAGCGACGCGCCGTACAGCATCAGCGCGGCGGCGAACGCCCCCAGGATGAAGTACTTGAAGCCGGCCTCCGAGGGCCGCGAGCCGCGGCGCAGCCACGCAGTCAGCGCGTAGGTCGCGACCGACAGCACCTCGAGGTTCACGAAGAGCGTGATGAACTCGGCCGAGAGCCCGAGCAGGATCATGCCCGCCGCGGCGAAGAGCATCAGCGCGTAGAACTCGCCGCGCTCGGCGTTGCGGTGCTGCAGGAAGCCGGCGGCGAGCAGCGCCGCGAGCGCCGTGCCTGCGCACACGACGACGGTGAGGAACGACGAGAACGGGTCCATCACTGCGTAGCCCTGCAGCACGGCGCGGGGAGCGTCGGTCATGTTCATCAGGCCGACGGCTCCGGCGAGGCCGCACGCGATGACGCTGAGCACCGACTGGTAGCCGCGCGAGGCCTGCGGCGTCAGAAACACCTCGCTGATCATCAGCACGATCGCGGCGAGGGCGAGGATGCCGGCGGGAATCACCGGCCAGAAGTCGAGCATCGTGAAGTCGGGCGTGGTCATCGCGTGCCCTCCGGAGCCGGAGCGCCGGGCGCAGCCGGCGGTGGCAGAAGCTGTGGCGGTGCCTGCAGGAGCATCGGCCGCGCGAACGGCGCCGTGCCCGCGCGCCGAACCTCGGGCCGCAGCTGCGGCTCACCCGGAGCGCCGGGAACGATGGCTCCGACGGCCGGAGCCTGCGGCGCCTGCACCGGCGCGCTCAGCGGGGGCGGAGACCGCACGACGACTCGCACCTTGTCGTCGGGCGTCTCGTTGCTCAGCGTCGCGCGCGCGATGAACGGCCGCGTCGACATCTCGATGACGCGCAAGAGCGGCTCGGGCCTCAGGCCCATCACCACGACGAGAATGATGAACGGCAGCGCCGTCGCGATCTCGCGCAGGTTCAGGTCGGCCAGGCCCTGGTTCTCTTTGCGCGTCACCGGGCCGAAGAACACCTTCTGCACCATGAGCAGCATGTACGCGGCGCCGAGCACGACGCCGAGCGCGGCGGCGACGCCGATCCACATGGGCAGGTTCGAGTTCAGCGTGCCCATCAGCACGAGGAACTCGCCGATGAAGCCGTTGGTGCCGGGCACCGCGACCGACGAGAACGTGATGATGACGAAGAACGCCGTGAACACCGGCATCACCTTCGCGAGGCCGCCGTAGTCGCTGATCAGGCGCACGTGGCGGCGCTCGTAGATCATGCCGAAGAGCAAGAAGAGCGCTCCGGTCGACACGCCGTGGTTCAGCATCTGGTACGCCGAGCCGGTGGCGGCCTCGGGCGTCATCGCCGCGATGCCCAGCATGCAGTAGCCGAGGTGGCTCACCGACGAGTACGCGATGAGCCGCTTGATGTCGCGCTGGGCGAGGCACATCAGCGCGCCGTAGACGATGCCGATGACCGACAGCACCGCGAGCGGCACCTGGAACTGCTGGGCCGCCGACGGGAACAGCGGCACCGCGAAGCGCCAGAAGCCGAACGTGCCCATCTTCAGCATGACGGCCGCGAGGATCATCGAGCCCGCGACGGGCGCCTGCGTGTGCGCGTCGGGCAGCCACGTGTGCACGGGCCACATCGGCACCTTGATCGCGAACGCGAGCGCGAAGGCGAAGAACATCCACGGGCCGTAGGTCTGCAGCGCGGCCGCGGCCGGAGACAGCACACAGCCGACTCCGCCCGCCTGCTTGCAGACGGCGAGCTCTTTGCTGGCGCCGAGCAGGCCGTTGTAGATGGCCGCGTAGTCGAAGCTGTGCTGACCGGCCGGCGTGGCGATGAGATAGACGCCGAGCAGCGCGACGAGCATGAGCAGCGAGCCGACCAGCGTGTAGAGGAAGAACTTCATCGCGGCCATCTGCCGGTCTTCGCTGCCCCAGACGCCGATGAGCAGGTACATCGGGATCAGCATCGCCTCGAAGAAGACGTAGAAGAGCAGGATGTCGAGCGAGCACAGCGCGCCCATCATCGCCGTCTGCAAGACGAGCAGCGCGAGGTGGAACTCTTTCACCTTGTCTTGAACGAACGACCAGCTCGCCAGCACCACGAGCGGGCCCAAGATGCCCGTGAGCAGCACGAGCGAGGCGCTGATGCCGTCGACGCCGACGTGGTAGCCGAGGCCGATCTCGGGCACCCAGTTCATCCAGTACTCGAGGCGGAACTCGGCGCCGCCCTTCGCGAAGCGCAGGTACGCGAGCACCGCGAGGCCGAAGTCGACGAGCATCGCGACGAACGTCAGCGCGCGAATCTGGCCCTTCTCGTTGCGCGGCAACAGCGCCAGCGCCGCCGCGAACACGAGCGGCGCGAAGATGACGAAGTTCAGCAGCCGGGAGTCGTAGGAGCTCATCTTCAGGGCCCCCCCATCAACTTGAACATCGCGAGCGCGATGCCGGCGGCGAGCGCGATGGCCATCACGGCCGCGTAGCTCTGGGCGTCGCCAGACTGGACGTAGCGGAGCATCGCTCCGACGCGGGCGGTCAGCCACGCGGTGCCGCGCACTCCGACGGTGTCGATGACGACCGCGTCGATGACCCGGTAGAAGATGAAGGCGACGAACTTCACCGGGCGGATGATGATGAGGTCGTAGAGCTCGTCGACGTAGAACTTGTTGTACGAGAGCTTGCGCAGCGCCTCGAGCGCGCCCGGAGCCGGCTGGCCCGCGCGCTTCGGGAAGTACGAGCGGTAGAGGAAGACCGCGATGACGGTGCCGGTGACCGAGATGGCCCAGGCGAGGCCCCACGCGCCCCACGGCAGGCCCTCGTGGTGCTCGACGCGCACCCAGCCGGTGCGCGAGATGATGCCGTTCGCGGTGGCGAACACGGGCCAGAGGTAGTTCTCCATCGGGGTCTGCTTGGGGCCGGCGCCGCTGGGGTTCTCCATGAACGGCAGGCCCCAGGCGATGGCGGCGACGCTGCCGATGGCGAGCACGACGAGCGCGGTGAGAATCGCCGGGCCGCTCTCGTGCGCGTGCGGCACGCGGGCGTCTTTCGCGCGCTCGCCCTCGAACGCGAGCACGTAGAGGCGCGTCATGTAGAACGCGGTGCACGCGGCGGTCGCGAGGCCGATGTACCAGACGATGTGGAGCACGCCCGGGTACGGGTAGAGGTCGCTCGTGTGGAGGGCGTGGAGGATGGCGTCTTTCGAGAAGAAGCCCGAGAGCGGCACGACGCCGGTGATGGCGCAGGTCGCGATCGCGAAGGTCAGCCACGTGACCTTCATCTCTTTGCGCAGGCCGCCGAGCTTGCGAATGTTCCCCTCGTCGGCGTTGCCGTGCATGACGCTGCCGGCTCCGAGGAAGAGGCAGGCCTTGAAGAACGCGTGCGTCACGACGTGGAGGAAGGCCGCCCAGAACATGCCGGCGCCGACCGCCATGAACATGAAGCCGAGCTGGCTGACCGTCGAGTAGGCGAGGACCTTCTTCAGGTCTTCCTGCGCGAACGCGATGAGCGCGGCGAGCAGCGCCGTGAGGCCGCCGATGAGCGCGATGCACATCATCGCGAACGGCGAGAGCACGGTGAGGTAGCTCAGGCGGCAGAACAGGTAGACGCCGGCGGTGACCATCGTCGCCGCGTGGATGAGGGCCGAGACCGGAGTCGGGCCCGCCATCGCGTCGGGCAGCCAGACGTAGAGCGGAATCTGAGCGCTCTTGCCGGCGGCGCCGAGCAGGAAGAGCAGCATGATGACGGTGAGGACTCCGCCGAAGGTGTAGCTCTTGAGCGGGCCCTGGGCGATCTGGGTCTCGAGCGTGACGCGGCTCTGGCTCTGGCCGTGCGGCAGCGACTTCGCGAGGCCCTCGAGGGCGTCGAACGACAGCGGGCCGCGGGTGCGCAGGCCGCCCTTGAACTTGCTGGCGGCGGCCGAGGGGTCGCGGCCTTCGAAGTTCTCGTTGGGCGCCTGGGCGACGAACGCGGTGAGCAGGCCGACGAGCAGGAAGCTCGCGAGCAGGAAGCCGAAGTCGCCGACGCGGTTCGCGATGAACGCCTTGCGGCCGCTGAACGCCTTCTGCGGGTCTTCGTACCAGAAGCCGATCAGCAGGTAGCTGCACATGCCGACGCCTTCCCAGCCGACGAAGAGCAGCGGCAGCGAGTCGGCGAGCACCAGCGTGAGCATCATCGCGACGAAGAGGTTCAGGTACGCGAAGAAGCGCCAGTAGCCGGCGTCGTGGCTCATGTACTCGGTCGAGTACAGGTGAATGAGAAAGCCGATGCCGGTGATGACGAGCAGCATCGACGTCGAGAGGTGGTCGGCGAGCAGGCCGAAGTGCACCGTGAAGTTGCCGGCGCTGAACCAGGTGCCGTAGTCCCACCCGACGGCGTAGCGAATCGGCTCGCCGTACGCGCTGGGAATCGCGGTGCGGTAGTCGTTCACGCACCAGAGCACGATGAGCGAGAGCACGAACGAGCCGAGCACCGAGCCGCAGGCGACGAGGTACGTGTTCTCGCGGCCGAGCAGGCGGCCGAAGACGCCGCAGACGAAGGCGCCGATCAGCGGGAGCAGGATGATGAGCCACAGGTGCGAGCCGACGGCTTCGGCAGGCAGGGGCGACGTCTGCACGCGGCAGACGAGGGTCTCCCACAGCGAGTGGTTCTTGAGGAAGTCTGAGAAGGTCGTGAAGCTCGAGCAGTCCATGTTGGCTTGGCCTTCGGTACGTCAGTGCTTCATGGTCTGAATCTCTTCGATGTTGACGGTGCCGCGGCTTCGGAAGACCGCGATCACGATCGCGAGGCCGACGGCGGCCTCGGCGGCGGCGACGGCGATGATGAAGAAGGCGCTGATGTGGCCCGTGACGTCGCCGCGGTCGCGCGCGAACGCGAGGAAGGTGAGGTTCGCGGCGTTGAGCATCAGCTCGATGCACATGAAGACGACCAGCGCGTTGCGACGCACCAGAACGCCCAACATGCCGATGCAGAACAGCATGGCCGCCAGCATCAGGTAGTGCGGAGTCGGGATCGCTTGGAAGGGCATGGTGTTTTGGCGAACTGCGTTTGGCGAACTGCCGCGCGCGGGTGTAGTCCACGCGCCGGCGAAAACAACGGTTTTCTCAGGCCCCGCGCGGGGCTATGTGAGGCCCACCATGGCGACGACGCTCTATTTCAAGAAGGGTTGAACGGGCTGCATGAAAGCGCGGGAGTTTCTCGCGCAAAAGAAGCAGCCGGTGGTCGAGCGCGACCTCATGAAGCAGCCGCTGACGGAGGCCGAGGCGGTGGCGCTCGGCAAGCGGCTCGGAGGCCTTCGCGAGCTGGTGGCGCCGAAGCGGCGGGCCGAGGCAGAAGCGGTGCCCGACGCGAAGCTGGCGGCGTGGCTCGCGGCGAACCCGAACTTCGTGCGGCGGCCGCTGATCGACACCGGCAAGCAGCTCGAGGCGGGGTTCACCGCCGAGGTGCGCGCGCGGCTGGGCGGGTGAGGCTTCAGATTCGCGACTTGGCGACGACGACCGCGCCGACCATCGCGACGAGCAGCAGCAGCGAGACCGCCTCGAACGGGAAGAGCCACTGCGTGTACATCACGGCGCCGACCTCTTTGATCGAGCCGAAGGCGGCGACGCGCGCCGGATCACTCGCCCACGAGAGGTCGCCGGCCGGCAGCTTGCGGAAGGCGAGGAAGAGGGCGGCGAGCAGGCCGGCGGTCGCGACCGCGCCGAGCAGGCGCGAGAAGCTCAGCTGAACGGCGGGCCCGACCTCGTTCAGCGACAGCAGCATGATGACGAAGAGGAACAGCACCATGATGGCGCCGGCGTACACGAGCACCTGCAGCGCCGCGACCGTGTGCGCCCACAGCAGCACGTAGATGGCCGCGAGGAAGAAGAACGTCGCGACCAGCGACATCGCGCATGAGATCGGGTTCTTGAGGACGACGACGCCGAGTGCGGCACCGACGGTGGCGACAGCGAACACCCAGAAGAGGATCTGCTCTGCGCTCATTGTCGGGGCGCGGAGTTAGCGCAACCGCTTCGGGGTCGCCAGTCTATTCCGGTGATCGCGAGCAGGTAGGTCAGGCTCTTCGCTCGCGACGGCCATCGACGCTGAGCGCGCCGGCGCCGTGCGCGAAGAGGAACAGCAGCCCGCAGATGATGGCGACGTTGCCGAGCGCCACGCTGAGCCCGGCGCGCAGCCCGAGGGTCACGAGCACCATCCACCCGGCGAGCGCGAGCGCCGTCTGCTGCGCCTTCAAGCCCAGCAGCAGCAGCAGGCCGCCGAGCCCCTCGACGCCGATCGCGAGCGTGAGCAGCGGCGCGGCTCCGCGAATGCCGATGTCGTCCATCGCCGCCGCCGTGCCGTCGAAGTTGATTGCCTTCATCACGGCGCTCGCGATGAAGACGGCGCCGAGCAGCAGGCGCGCGGCGACGAACGTGCGATCTCGCCAGCGCTGCCTCGCCGTCGCCGCGACCACGCGGGTCTCTTCGTAGAGGGCGTAGGCGTCGGCGGCTGCTCGGGGGTCGTGATGGAACGCGGCGTTCATGGTGACCGTGTGCAGAGCAACGCCCGTACCTTCGCGGTAACGGCCCGCGATCGCTGCGAGCGGCCAATTCACGATCGCCTCAGTGTGGCGATCAGGTGAGCGCTTCCAGCACCCGCTGAAAACCGTCGGTCGTGTCGAGCAGCAGGTCCGGCACTTCGCCTTCCAGCGACGGCTCCCGCAGCCACCTTCGCGCTGCTTCGTCGCTGCCCAGCTTCTGCGTCGCCAAGCGGAGCACTCGCTCTCGTCGGAGCCGCAGCGTTTGGGAGTTGCACTTCACGGACTGCCCCTCACTCGATGCCGCTTCACTGCTTCTTTTCGAGCACGTGCGGCGCCACCTGGCACTTGCCCTCGAGACACTCGGCCGCCGGCTGCGGGCTCGGGCAGCGCTTGCAGCCCTTGCGCGGCTTGCTGCCCTTCTTCGACGCCTGCAGGTCTTCCTGGCAGCACCACACGTCGCAGTCGGCGGGCGCCGCGCACTCGGCCTTGGCCGGGGGAGCCGGCTGCGGCGGCTTGCCCAGCTCGCACTTGCCCGCCTTGCAGACCGCCACCGCGCTCGCGTCGATCTTCGGCGCCTCGCTGCACTCTTGCGCCGCGCACTTCTTCAGCGCGCACGCGTCTTCTTCGGCTTTGAGGTCTGCGGTCGAGATGGCTCTCTGCTGCGGGCACGCACAGCACCTCCACGTCGTCACCGTGCAGTCGGCGTCCGTGCCGCAGCCTGCGAGGAGGGTGAATACGAGTGTGGTCGTCAGCATGATTCCGCCCCTCACCCTGGCCCTCTCCCCTACGAGGGGAGAGGGGACTCGTTTTCTACCGTTGGGTTACTGGAAGTCGCCGAACGCGCCCCACGGCCGGTCGCCGTACGGGCAGCGCTTCTCGGCGATGTGCTGCTCGAACTCGCGCTTGAACTTCATGAAGCCGTGCACCGCGAGCGCGCCCGAGTCGCCCAGCGCACAGATGGTGTTGCCGAGGCCGATGGGCGGGTAGGGCGCCATCGACGTCGCGACGTGCTGCAGGGTCTCGAGGTCCTCCGGCGTGCCGCGGCCCTCTTCGATCTTCCGCAAGATGCGCGTCATCCACGGCTGGCCGTCGCGGCACGGAGTGCACTGGCCGCACGACTCTTCCGCGAAGAACCGCACCACGCGCCACAGGCACCGCACCATGCAGCACAGATCGTCCATCACGATCACGCCGCCCGAGCCCGCCATCGAGTTCAGCGGCTTGAAGGCGTCGAACTCCATCGCGACGCCGAGCTCTTCTGCCGTGAGCAGCGGCGCCGACACACCGCCCGGGATCACGCCCTTCACCGCGCGCCCCGGAGGCAGGCCCTGGCCGTACTCTTCGGCGTAGATGAGCTCCTTCAAGCTCGTCTTCATGCCGACCTCGTACGTGCCCGGCCGGTTCACCGCGCCCGACAGCGTCACGAGCCGCGTGCCGCCCGACTTGCCGGCGCCGACACCGTTGAACCACTCGGGGCCCTTCTCGAACAGCGTGGGCAAGGTCGAGATCGTCTCGACGTTGTTCACGATGGTCGGGCAGCCGAACAGGCCGACGACCGCGGGAAACGGAGGCTTCAGCCGCGGCCAGCCCTTCTTGCCCTCGAGCGACTCGAGCAGCGCCGTCTCTTCGCCGCAGATGTACGCGCCGGCGCCGCGCACCTGGTACACGTTCAGCTCGAAGTCGCGGCCCATCAGCTTCTTGCCGAAGATGCCGTCGGCGTACGCCTCTTCGATCGCCTTCTCGAGAATCGCGCTCGGGCCTTTGAACTCGCCGCGCGCGTAGATGTAACAGGTGTGCGCGCCGAGGGCCCAGCACGCGATGCCGATGCCCTCGAGCAGCGAGTGCGGATCATTCTCGAGAATGAAGCGGTCTTTCGCCGTGCCCGGCTCGCTCTCGTCGGCGTTGATGCAGAGGTACTTGGGCTTGGGGTTGTCCTTCGGCAGGAAGCTCCACTTCATGCCGGTGGGGAAGCCGGCGCCGCCGCGGCCGCGCAGGCCCGACTTCTTCACCGACTCGATCAGCGCCGCCGGCTGCTGATCGAGCGCCTTCGCGAGCTGCTGGTAGCCGCCGCGCGTCTTGTAGCCCTTCAGCGTCGGCTGATCTTTGTGCTGCCAGTACCGCGTGACGATCTTCTCGACGGGGTGCTGGAGGCTCATGACAGCTTCTCCAGAATCTGATCGACCTTCGCCTTGGTGAGGTTCTCGTGGTGGTCTTCGTTGATCTGCATGCACGGCGCGGTGCCGCAGCTCGCGAGGCACTCGGTCTCGCGCAGGTAGTACTTGTCGCCGTTGGTGCCGGCGAGCGTGCCGAGCTTGGTCTCCATGTACTTGAGCATCCCTTCGGCGCCGCGGAGCGCGCAGGGCAGGTTCGTGCACACGTCGATGACGTAGCGCCCCGGCTTCTCGGTGAAGAACATGATGTAGAACGTCGCGACCTCGTGCGCGCGCTCGGGCGTGGTGCCGAGCAGCTGCGCGACCCTCTTCACGCCTTCAGGAACCAGCCAACCCTTGATCTCTTGCAACAACCGCAAAGCGGGCAGCATCGCTGCGCTCTTTCGGTCGGCCGGGTACCGCTGGAGGATCTTCGCGATGCCCGACTCGAGCCGGGCGGTGTCGTCGGGCGTCATCGCCGCGTGGTGCATCTCCATGGGCGTTGCGTCGTAGACATCTAAAGCTCGACAGTCAACGAATGAGCGCCGACAATTCCGCTCGGCGATGGGCGAAGAGAAACGTCAAGACGAACGCTTCCCCTTCGTGCTGAAGGTTCAGTACTCCGATCGGCGGCAGGTGGCCGACGCGACCGAGAACCTGTCGCGCGGCGGCCTGTTCATTCAGACGGAGCAGCCCTGGCAGGTGGGAGACGTCGTGCCGCTGGCACTTTCTTTCCCAGGCCTGCTGGATCCGATAGAGATTGTGGGGCGGGTCACGTGGATTCGGCCCGCACTCGGGAGCGGCGTGGGCGGAGTCGGTATAGCGGTGCAAACCGACTCTGATCGGAAGAGACTGGAGAAACTGTTGGCCCTTTCCACCGAAGGCGGCACTCAAGAGCAGGCCGTGCCGGCCACGGGCTTCCGCGTCCTCATCGTCGAGGACAACCCGCACATCATCGAGATGTACAGCTACGTGCTGAAGAAGCTCGCGGCGAACGATCTGCAGGGCCGGGTGCCGCTCGAGGTGCACTTCGCGCCCGACGGGCACCACGCGCTGAACCAGCTGAAGGAAAACACCTTCAACCTGCTCATGACCGACCTCTACATGCCGGTGATGGACGGGTTCCAGCTCGTCGAGAAGGTCCGCCAGGACGAGCGGCTCAAGAAGATCCCCATCGTCGCGATCTCTGCGGGCGGCCGTGACGCCCAAGAGAAGGCGATGAGCGTCGGCGTCGACATCTACCTGCGTAAGCCCGTGCGGTTCGCCGAGGTGCTCGAGACCGTGAAGCGCCTCCTTCACATCAAGTAGCTGCGCAAAAATGGGGACAGGCTGCTTTTCTGCGCAACGGTCGCCGTGACGGCCGCGCGCCTCGCTCCGGTTGCGCAAAAAAGCAGCCTGTCCCCATTTTTGCGCAGGCCGCGGCGGCTCGCTGCGGCTGCGCAGAAAAGTAGCCTGTCCCCTTTTTTTCCCGATAGTCTGCCGCGCGCGATGTCTCAGACGATGACCCGCGAGAAGGTCAGCAACGAGGCGCTCTACATCCTCAAGTCGTTGCGCGAGAACTCGCGCCTGGGGCGCTCGAACAAGCTGGCCGACGTGAAGAGCTTCCTCGAGCCGTCGGTGTCGCTCGAGTTCGACAGCTACTTCTTCTTCCTCCGCAAGTTCCACTACATCGCGATGGATCGCGAGGCCCAGCTCAAGCTGACCGATCAGGGCGAGCGCGTCGTCGACGGCGACTACGGCGACAAGTTCTCGGGCGAGGTCGGCGAGTTCTTCGCGGATCAGATCCTCGGGGGCGACGAGACCAACGCCACCGTCATCGAGACCATCCCCTCGTCGCGGCCGCCTCCGCCGCCCGCCACCGATCTGCTCGTCGACGCCGACGCCACCGCGCCGCCGCCGCCCCCCGCGCAGGCCATGGGCCGCCCCGGTGGCGTCAGCCGCCGCGCGCCTCCGCCGCCTCCTCCCGTGCAAGACGAGCCGCTCGCCCCGGCCATCCCGCCCGCTCCTCCGCACGTCACTGCCCCCGAGACCCGCCCCGCCGGCGCCGGCTACGCGCCTCCCCCTGCTCCCATGACCGCTACCATTCCGCTCACCGCAGTCGCAGTGCAGGGTCCTCCTCTCGGCGGCGCGAACGTCGGCGTCGGCAAGGGCCAGGACGTCGACCTGCGCTACGTGAAGTACGACCCGATCGGCTCCGGCCCGCTCGGCACCGTCTTCAAGGGCAAGCACAACGCGCTCGGCCTCGACATCTGCGTGAAAGAGCTGAAAGACATCTTCGGCTACTTCTCGTTCTTGCAGCGCGGCGAGGTCATCAAGCGCCTGAAGAAAGAGCTCTGCGCCCAGGCGCAGGTGAAGCACCCCGGCGTCGTGCAGGTGCTCGATCAGAACACCGACGTCGCCCGCCCGTACTTCGTGATGGAGCTCTGCAAGGGCTCGCTGCGCGAGGCGCTCGACAAGGGCGCCGGCAAGGGCGTGCCGGTGAAGCTCGGCATCCGCTACTTCCTGCAGATGGCGTACGCGCTGCGCGCCGCGCACCAGGTCGGGCTCACGCACCACAACCTGAAGCCCGAGAACGTGCTCTTCGACCCGTGGGGCAACGCGAAGGTCGCCGACTTCGGCCTGTCGCGCGTCATCGAGGTCGATCAGACGAAGGGCATGCCGCAGGTCTTCGTCGGCACCGGCGGCATGGGCTACATGAGCCCCGAGCTGATCGCGCGCGCGAAAGACGTGGGCCCCTCGAGCGACGTCTACGCGCTCGGCATCCTGCTCTACGAGATGATGACCGGCACGATTCCCGGGCGCCGCTCGGCGCTGCCCTCCGAGGTGAACTCTGAGTGCCCGTCGAAGCTCGACCCCATCTTCGACAAGATGACGCAAGACCGTAAGGATCAGCGCTACGCCGATCTCGACGGCATGCTCGACGACTTCTACGCGGCGTTCACCGACTCCGAGTACCTGACCAAGGGTGATCTCATTCTCTGGTCGGAAGTCACGCCCGCGAAGTAGCCCGGCCTCGGCCCGCCGCGTCGCTCGCCTCTCGCCCTGCGGGCGCGGTGCGAGCTTCGTGCTGCGCGTCGGCGAATGGGGTCTTGGTGAGCCGGCCAAGAAGCTTCGACGCCGCCAGCGGCACATGATCTCGTGCATCAGGTCGCTACAGAGCCACTTTCTGTCCCTCGAGACATTCATCGTGGAAGCTGGCCGGGTTGGTTGATGCCGCTCGTCGAAGCGGCGGAGGAGCACTCGGATTCATGGCCTCACGACACGGTTGTCGCGAACGGCGCCGCTGGAGTCGGATCAAGAGGCCCCGAGACAAGAGGGCACGGTCGTTGCTAACCCGGCGCTGCGCTCGATGCCCCGCCTGCTGCCGCTGACGTTGTTGGTGCCCCTGGTGGGGTGCGTCACGGTCTACCAGCCGGTGGCGGCGCTGCAGCGCCCGGTGACGGTCGACCCTGCCGCGAAGAACTTCGACGGCGTGCACCTGCTCGTGCGCTGCATCCCCTCGGGAGACGGCGCAGATCACGGCGAGTCGGAAGATCTCTGCAACAACATGAACGCGCTCTACACGAACCAGGGCGCGAAGGTCGACATCGAGATCCCCGACGAAGAGGGCGGCGGAGTCACCCGCGCCGAGGGCGCCGACGCGCCCACCGAGAAGCCCGACCTCATCATCGAGCTGAAGGCCCGCCGCATTCACAGCGAGAACAGCCCGATTCTGTGGTTCCTCTGCTACGCGAGCGCGACGCTGATCCCCGCGATCACCGAGGCCACCTTCGCGCAAGAGGTCTCGATTCGCGACGCCGACGGCTTCGTGCTCGTCAACGACACGCTGCAGGCGCGCTTCATTCGCTACTTCGGGCTCGCGTACTGGGCGGTGAACGGGCTGCTCGACCTCATCGTTCGACCGAAGGGCGAAGGGCTCATCGGCAACAACCACAAGACCGACTTCTCGCGCGACTTCCACGGGCAGATGAGCCAGCTCGCCTTTCACGCGACGATGCGCGCGAAGGTGCTGAAGAGCTTCGAGGGCGAGGGCGTGGCCGTGCCGGTGAGCGCGCCGGCTCCGAAGCCGAAGGCGGCGCCGCAGCAGCAGCCTCCGCCGCCCGGGCGCCGCAGCGCGCCTCCGCCGCAGACGCCTCCTCCGCCGGTGCTGCCGCCATGAAGCGACGGCTCTCGGCGCTGCTCGTCGGCCTGGCCGCCTGCTCGAAAGACCCGGCCGCGGGCTTCATTCAGACGAAGGCGCAGGCGCGCAACTACGACTGCCAGCGCTACTCGCAGGAAGAGGCCCACGAGCGCTACCCGGGCCTCGTGCCCGAGCCGCCCGCGCGCGGCGGCAACTTCGGCCTCAAAGACGCGCTGCTCTGCCGGCGGCGGCTCGTCGAGTGGGGCGATCGCGACGGCCGCGACGAGGTGATTCTCACCGAGCTCAAAGCCTCGGTCGACGACATCGTGCGGCTCGCCGGCTCGACGGCGCCCGAGAAGACGACCTGGTACGTCGACTCGTTCTACCCGTCGCCGCAGGTCGCGCAGAAGATCTCGATCGCCGCGCGCGTGACCCTCGCCGAGCGGGGCGCGCGCGTGTCCGACGCGGTGCCGGTGCTGGCCGCAGGCGACATCGCGGTGCTCGCGCGCATGGCGCCGTGGAAGTCGTACGGCGTCGCGTGCCGCCGCTACTTCCAAGAGAAGGTGCTCGTGCCGGGCGAGTCGTTTCTGGGCATCATGATCCTCGACGAGCGCGAGTCGCAGCTGCACGCGGGCGTGTGTGTCGAGGGCGAGTGGCGGTGGCTGTTGTGAGGAGCCTCGCCGCCGCCGCGCTGCTGCTGTCGACCGTCGCGCACGCCGCGGCGCCCGATGACCCGGGCGACTCGTTTCAGAAAGAGCTCGAAGAGGCGCGCGCCGAGGTCGCGGCCCAGCTGCAGCTGCAGGCGTACGACCTGCTCGACGAGCTGGTGTACCGGTGGACGCAAGAGAGCCCGTTCGAGGCCGACACCTCGCTCGTGCTCGCCGACGTCACGGTGCCGGTGAACTTCGGCAGCGGGCTGCAGGCGCTGATCGAAAACCACTTCGTCTCGCTGCTCGTGAAGAACCCGCGCGCCCACGTGCAGCTCGTGCACTGCCCGCAGTGCACGGCGTTGGTGGTGCACTCGGGCGCCAAGGGCACCGTGGTCGGGCGCGGCGTCGACATGCCCGAGGCGCTGGCAGCGGCGGGCGTGACGTCGGGCAGCCGTCACGCCGTCTTCCTCGACTTCGAGGCCGAGGGCTCGGTGCTGGTCTTGCGCGTGCGCATCACGTCGCTCGAGCCGAAGCTGCCCATCACGTACGCGCAGACCCTCTCGACGACGACGGCCTCGGGCGCGATGCTGCGCAGCCCCGACAAGCTGAAGAGCGCCACCGAAGCGCGCAGAGAGTACCTCGACCTCATCGAGGGCAAGGGGCTCTTGCTCATCCCCGTCACCATCGCGGTGCGCACGTACCAGGCGCGCCCGAACTCGTTCATCGCCACGGCGCCGCTGTTGTGGGTGCAGGCGGGCATCGAGGCGAGCCTCAGCCAGGCGCGCGCGTGGACGGCGGGCTTCAGCGCGGGCATCACGTGGGCGCCGAACTCGCACGTCGGCTGGAGCCTCACCGGCCGCGTCGCGCGGCTCATCAGCGGCAACACGGTGTCGCTCACGCACCCCGATCTCTACGTGTTCCTCGGTGGCTCGCTCATCGCGCTCTACGGCGCCGGCGCGTTCGCGTTCAAGTCGCAGATCCCCACCATCGAAGACATTCGCGACGCGACGCAGACGAACCCGAGCCACTACTTCGGTACGGTGCACCTCGGGGTGCTGCTGCGCCTGAAGAACCGCATCGGCGCGTCGTTCTACGTCGAGTCGGCGCCCGGCCTCGACAACGCGAACGCGCTCGGCAACTTCATCGACCTGGGGCTCAAGATTCACACGCTCGGCTTCGAGGTGTCGTTTTGCTTCTGAGCCGCCACCACGCGCTGCTGCTGCTCTGCCTCGCGCCGGCGGCAGCGTTCGCGCAGCGCGAGAGCTCGCGCGACGCCCTCATGCGCATGGAAGAGTCGCTGCAGGTGCGGCTCGAGAACGGCGCCGGCATCGTCGTCAAAGACCTCGTGCCGGTCATCGTGGTCAGCGTGAAGCCGGCGTACGAAGAGACGAAGGCCTGGTACCCGACGGCGGCGCTGGCGTCGATCATTCGCGTCTTCGGCGGCGGGCAGGTGCGGTCGTGCGAGGCGTGCATGGCGCCGCGCGTGTACGCGCAAGACGGCTGGCTGCAGCAGAGCACCGGCGATCTCGAGGCCGCCGAGATCATGCGGCTCGATCAGATCGGCCGCGGCACCTCGGCTCCGGCGCGCGCGGCGGTCTGGCTCGACGAGAACGCAGACGGCGTGAGCCTGAAGATCGTCGACCTGAAGAACAGCCGCATCGTTCTCGCCGAGAACTTCGACGCGACGCTGTCGGAAGAGTCGCGCACCCGCAACAACGTCGCCTTCGCGCGCGAGGTCGACCGCCGCGCCCGCGGCAACGCGCTCGTGCACACCTTCGTCGACTTCGGCGTCTTCCCCCACCAGCACTTCTCGATCGACTGGAGCGAGCAGTGGGGCGACTCGAACTGCAACATCTCGGGCTTCACGTTCTCGATGTTCGACCCGGTCGCGGGCATCGGCGCGAACTACTACCGCGTGATCCCCCAGGCGCTGAACCTGACCGTCGGCGTGCAGGTGCTCTTGAGCTTCCCCACCGCGCTCGTGAAGGCCATCAGCAACATGGATCAGCAGCTCATCGACCCGCTGTTCACCGGCGTGCTCGTCGTGCGCATGCCCATCGCGAAGTCGAACTTCGGAGTCGTCGCCACCTTCTCGACCAACGTGCGCTTCGCCATTGGTCTCTCGCTGTTGGACATCTCGCTGCTCCCGATCCTCCCATGAACCGTGCACTGCTCTTGTCCATGCTGGCCACCGGGTGCGCCGCCCGGAACTACACGTATTACCTGGTCGAGCCTCCAGCGCCGAAGCACCAGGCCCTGAAGGAAGAGGGCACGCTGGTGCGGCCGTTCGGCTTCGGCTCGACGACCGTGATGAAGGTGAAGTGGAACGACGGGAACATGATCACCGAGGTCGACGTGCCGATGCTGGCGACGGGCCAGCGCATCGTGATCGAGCACGGCGCGGGCAGCAAAGACGTGAAGACGATTCCCCAGACGCGGCTCGTGCCGCCGCCTCCGACGAAGGCCGACGACGCGCTCGTCGAGGCCTACCGCGCCCGCGGCCTGCGCATCGACGACAGCGCGCCCGAGGTCAGCATCATTCGCGCCCGCGCGCTCATGCAGGAGGCCACCAAGGCCGGCAACTACGCGCTGGCGCTCGAGTGGTGCGAGACCGTGCTGCAGCGCTACAAAGGCCACCCCGAGTTCTTGCGAGCGAAGGCGTCGCTCTTGCTCATGATGGGCGAGCGCGAGAAGGCGATCGAGGTCTACGAGCAGGTCGAGTCGATCGAGAGCGACCCCAACGTTCGCAAGAAGCTCGAAGAGCTGCAGCGGCAGCAAAAGTAGAAAGGACACGCCATGCAAATCATCGGATTCATCTTGCTGGGCGGCATCATCTGGCTGGGGTTCACGCAGAACAACACCGAGCAGGTCGTGTCGCCGTTCAACGCGCATGCGCTGATCATGGTGTGCGTGGGGTCGCTGGCCGCGGTGCTGATCAGCTCGACCGGTCAGACCGCGCTGCGCACGCTCGTGTTCCTGCGCGAGCTGATTCCCGGGCTGCGCATCTTCAGCACCACCACGAAAGAGATGGAGGCCGAGCGCGAGCAGCTCTACGCGCTCTGGCGCGAGGGCAAGAAGTCGAGCGCGCTGTCGCTCGCCGAGAAGAGCAAGTTTGCGGCGGTGAAGCAGATGGTCGACCTCATCTTGAACCGCTCGCCCGAGGTCTCGAGCGCGAAGGTGTTCCTCGAGCTGCGGCACGAAGAGATCGCCCGCATGCAGCCCGCCGTCAGCAACTGGGAGATGCTCTCGAAGCTGGGGCCTGCCTTCGGCATGGTCGGCACCATCACCGGCATGATTCAGCTGTTCCGCAACATGAGCGCCGACAACCTGAACATCGGCGCCGCGATGTCGCTCGCGCTGCTCGCCACGCTCTACGGCGTCGCGTTCGGCGCCGGCATGTGCGGGCCCATCGGCCACTTCTTGAACAACCTCCTCGACGAGCGGCTCGGCTTCTACGAGCGCTGCGAGAAGAGCGTGAACGAGCTCGTGGCGCGGGGCGGGGCATAACGTCATGCAGCGCCGCCCCAAAGGTCACGAAGAGAGCTGGCTGCTCAGCTACGCGGACCTCATCACGAACCTGCTCTTGTTCTTCGTGGTGCTGCTCACCGCGGCGAACATGAACAAGGCGCGCATGCAGCAGATCGTGAAGAGCCTCTCGGGCGCCGAGACGCCGCAGAGCCTCGAGTCGATTCAGCGCGAGATCAACAAGCAGATCGCCGAGAAGAACCTGCAAGACCTCGTGCGCACGTCGCTCGGCGCCGAGGGCCTGCAGATCTCGCTGAACTCGGGCGTCGTCTTCGACTCGGGCAAGTCGGTGCTTCGCCCCGAGCACGAGGCCACCGTGAGCTCGATGCTGCAGGTGCTCGTGCCGTACGCCTCGAAGTACCAGTTCGCCGTCGAGGGCCACACCGACGCGATACCCATGGTCGGCCCCATCACCAACTGGGAGCTCTCGAGCTCGCGCGCCATTGCGGTGCGCCAGCGCCTCGAAGACGTCGGCGTCGCCAAGGGGCGCATTCGCGTCGAGGGCTACGCCGACACCAAGCCGCTGTCCGAGGATGAGCTGAAGGGCCTGAACCCCGACGAGCGGCTCGCCCGCCATCGGCGCGTGGTCGTGAGGATCTACTGATGCGCACCTATTCCCTTTCGCGCGCCACTTCGGCGGCGGCGCTCACGTTGCTGACGGTGATGCTGCTCGCGCCGGCTGCGCGCGCGCAGGCGCCCGGCACTCCGGTGCCCGAGAAGCACATTCCCGGCTCGGTGCTGATGGAGCTGCGCGCCGTCGAGAGCCAGTTCGACCTCTACCTGGGCCGAGACTGCGCTCCCGAGCGCTGCGCGTCGAAGGGCTGCGTGTATCGCGACCACGCCGTCGTCGACCTGCCGCGCAACAGCTCGCTGCCCGGCCTGCCGAACGAGCAGGGCCTCGGCTCGGTGCCTGCCCAGGAGTACCTCACGAAGGTGTACTGCGAGTTCGCGCACGAGAAGTCGGTGCCGCTCAAAGACGTGCAGTCGCTGCAGAAGCGCCTCGAGCAGCGCCTCTCGAAGGGCTGGCTGAACGTCACCGTCGGTCGCTCGATTCTCGAGCCCATCTCGCCGGGCCTCGCCATCTCGCCGCCGCCGCTGCCCGAGGCCACGCCGGTCGTGAAGCCCGAGCCGAAGGTCGAGCCGGCGCCCCCGCAGAAGTGGGAGCCCGAGCTCGCGCTGCGCGAGCTGTGGGTGACGCTGCTGCCGCACTTCGCGTGGATGATCGCGGTGCTGCTCGCGACCCTCGCCACGCTCTCGGTCATCTGGGGGCTGAGGCGGGTCGGCAAAGAGTCGCTCGAAGAGAAGGCGCTCGCCGCGCAGCTGCTCGCGAACCCGCCGAAGCCCATCGCCGCCGAGCTCAAGCCCGAAGACGACCCCTCGAAGAAGGAGGTCAAAGAGGGCCAGGTGCTCGACGCGCTGCCTGCGGGCGAAGACCCCCACGCGTTCGTCGCCGAGCAGCAGCGCGTGTGGTCGCAGCGCGTGTCCGAGGCCGACCTCGGCAAAGACGAAGGCGGCGTCGTCGAGCTCTTGCGTGCGTGGCTGGGTGCGCGCGAGTACGACCTGCTCGCGAAGGCGATTCTCGTGTTCGGTGACCGGCTCTCGCTCGCGTTCTCGTCGGATGGTGAGTACGCCGTGCGCAAGGTCGAGTTCGCCGATTACCTGAGGAACCTCGACGAGAGCCGGCTCCCGTCGGACGCGGAGTTCTTCAAGAAGCTGAACCAGCACGCGATCGCGTCGTCACTGCTGGCGCAGGCCGACGCCGAGATCTACCGCAGCCTGCGTGAAGAGTTCGGCAGCGCGGGCGTCGCGAACCTGGTCGAGCAGCTGCCGCCGAGAAACGGCGCGCTGCTCTTCGCGGTGGTGCCGGCCGACTGCCAGCTCGACGTCGCGCGCATTCTCTCGCGCGAGCGGCGGCTGCAGGTCGCCGAGCAGCTGCTCGCTTCGAACCGCATCAACCGGGCCGACCGCGAGCACATGTTCCAGACGCTCGACGCGGCGCGGTCGGGCAAGCCGTTTCCGAAGGCGCCGCTGCCGGCCGCGCACGAGATCGCCGACCGCGGCCGCGAGGTCGACGCGGCGGGCGCGCTGTCGGTGCTGCTGCAGTACGTCGACGTGCAAGACCGCAAGGCGCTGTTCGACGCCGCGCTCACGCGGTCGAGCGGCGTGTACCCGGGCTGGTACGACTCGATTCTGTTCCCCGACATGCTGATGAAGCTGCCGCAGGAGCTGCGCACCGACCTCTTGCTCGAGGTCGACCTCAAGTCGCTCGCGGGCTGGGCGTCGGTGCAGCCGGCGACGTTCCAGGCGCCGTTCATGGCCGGGCTGTCGAACACGATGCAGCAGGCGCTGAAGGCGAACCAGGGCTTTCAGTCGCGCACCGAGCAGTGGCACCTCGCGGCGAGCGGCCGAGAGCAGCTCGTGCAGGCGATGAAGAAGCAGCTCTCGCGGGGCCGGGTGTCATTCTCGGCGATGGTGGCATGAGCACTCCGGGCCGTCAGCGCGTTCCCTCTCCCCTCGTAGGGGAGACGGCCAGGGTGAGGGGGCCGTTGTTGCTGGCCCTCGCGCTGATGGTCTGCAAGGTCCCCATCACCGACATTCAAGCGCGCTTCACGCTCGCCGACGCCGCGTGGTTCGAGCAGGAGCAGACGCTGTTCTTCTTCTGGCGGCTCGAGGCACAGCAGGGCCTCGGCGAGCTGTCGCAGGTCGAGGTGAGCTACCGCACCGACGACGTCGTGCAGGGGTGGGCCGTGGTGACCTCGCTGCCGCAGGTGCACACGCACCGGCCGGTCGACTGCGGGGTGAACGGGCGCTGCGGCAGCGCGAGCCTCAAGGTCGAGAAGGTGCCGCGCGACGTCTCGATTCGCCTGCGCTACCACCGCGACGGTCAGGTCTTCCTGACGACGCCCACGGTGTTCAACGTCGTCGGCGTCGGGCCGCCGCAGACGAACCGCAGCCTCATCGTGTACGGCGTCTTCGACGAGGCGAACCAGCGGGTGCAGTGGCGGGCGCGGCACGTCTTCCCGACGCTCCGAAACGACGAGGTCACCGAGCTCGGCCTGCGTCGCAACTTCCGCATTCTCGCGCCGGCGTACGGCGCCGTGACGGCGCCGACCGACAACCCCTACGGCTACGGCCAGGTGCCGGGGTGCCCCGCCGGCCTCGACCCGCTCGGCTGGGCCGAGCTCACGACGGTCGACCGCGCGGCGTTCGCGCCCGAGGCGATGCCGCTCTCGGCGTCGACGGCGGCCGGGGTCTGCGCGCGCTCGATCGTCACCGACGCGACGGGCACGTTCGAGGCGGCGGCGATCGCGCGCAAGAACCCCGAGGTGCGGCCCGCCTTCCCGTCGCTGCGCAGCCCGGTGCGCGACGCCGTGCCGGTCGGGTTCGTGCTGGCGCCCTGCAACCGGGTCATCTCGCAGCAGCACTTCGACATGCAGGTGCAGCGCATGCAGCTCGCGGGCATACCGACCGAGTGCATCGACAACGTTCGCCAGCCGGGCTTCGCGATGCAGCTCGCGGGCAAGTTCCGCGATCGGCTCGACACCGTGCGCGCGCAGGGCAAAGACATGGTGCTCGTCATCGCGTTTCACCACGACGACACGACGGGCTTCACGTCGGGCGTGCTCGAGGCCGCGCTCGACCAGGTGGTGCCGAACGAGGGCACCCGCACGACGCCGCGCGTGGTCGGTGCGTTCGTGTTCGACGGCTTCTCGTACCAGATGAAGAGCCAGACGCTGCAGCGCACGGTGCTCTGGTGCCCGTCGCGCATTCCCTTTCTCTTCGACGGCGGCATCAACCTGCCGCTCGACGCCGGCCTCGACGACCTCGACCTGATCCCCGACTTCGCGCAGCGCACGTGCGCGCTCTTGCGCGACCCGCTCGAGCTCATGCTCGGGCCCTTCAGCTTCACGTCGCTGCCGATTCTGCCGACGCGGGCGCAGTACCTCACGTTCATCGACAAGTACTCCGAGGGGCAGGCGGGGCGCACGACGAAGCTGCGGTTCAGGGCGCCCGAGCGCACCCCGACGTCGACGAACGTCGACCTCGCCGAGTTCGCGGTCGCGACCTTCTACAACAGCGAGAGCATCTCGGCGGCGCCGACCGACGCGTTCTCGTTCTGCCAGCTGCCCGACGCCGGGTTCAATACGGCGGTGTTCACGGTGCCGCTGCCGCCAGGCACGCCGATGCCGCCGGGCGGCTTCGCGGCGCCGATTCAGGCGCTGCCCGACGTGCACCTCGCCTTCCCGCAGCCGGTCTACCTGCTCGGCCAGCTGTGGGACTTTCCGTTTCTCACGTCGCTCGAGTACCAGTCGTCGTTCGCGGGCGCGGCGACGGCGTTCTCGGTCACGATTCCGTTCGGCATCTCGGGCATGGGCCAGGCGAGCTACGGCACCGAAGCGTGGGAGCGCATGGAGTTCTTGCTCGGGCCGTGGCTCGCGCAGTGCACCCGCTTCTGCGACCACCCGACGTTCGGCAGCGGCAGCGTCTACGAGGTGCTGCGCGACTTCAAGAACAGCTACAAGAGCGAGTGCTACCGGCCGAACTTCGAGCAGCTCGTGCTCGGCGGAGGCTTCCCGCGTGATCCGTGAGGTCACGCTCGCGTGCGTGGTGCTCGCGGCCGCGCCGGCGTTCGCCGGTGTGACCGACGCTCCCGAGCCCGAGGCCGCGCCGCAGCAGCCTGCGCCCGGCGAGCCGCCCCCCGAGAAGACCGCGGCGGGTGACGTCATCGACGAGACGACGCTGAAGGCGCACCGCACTCCGTTCGAGGTGCTGTCGGAGCGCATGATCGGCCAGGCGTCGCGCGCCGTGCGCTACGACTGGCGCAAGTCGACCGTGCAGGTGGCGGCGAGCGCGAGTCTCCTGTTCGAGCTCAACAACTTCACGAGCGGGCGGCTGGGCGGCGTCATTCGGGCTCCGCTGTCGGGCCTGCTCATCGAGCTCGGGGTGTCGTACGTGAACGTGTGGGGCAGCGACTCGAGCTTCAAGCTCTCGCTGACTCCGTATCGGCAGGCGGGCCGCCCGCGCCGCTTCGAGCTCGACCTGATGGCGGGCTATGCGCTCGCCGAGGGCGTGACGACGCCGCGGCTCAGCTTCATACCCGCGACCGAGCTCGTGTTCATGCTGCACCTCGGCGTGCGCGCGCGCTGGTACGAGAAGGAGCTCGACAACACGCAGTGGGACAAGGCGCTCGGCAACTTCTTCTCGCCGCGCCTGTCGGATCACCAGGTCGAGAACATGGAGGGCATTCGAATGCCCGGCATGGAGATCGACCGCACGCGCTACGACCTGCTCGTCGGCTTCTCGTTCTCGGTCTTCTTTCAGAACGGCGCGTTCATCTCGCCGCGCCTGATGTCGACGACGCCGTTCGTGCTGCTGAGCCAGTCGGGCCTCGGCTTCTGGTGGGACTTCACGCTGCAGCTCGGGTGGTCGTTCTGATGTGGGCCGTCGCCGCGCTCGTGCTCGCAGGGTCGGTCAGCATCGAGCCGGCCAACCACCAGGCCGTCATCTTCTACAACGCGCGCGTCGCGCTCCGAGAGAACAAGCCGAACGAGGCGCTCAAGCTGTGGCTGCTGCGAAACGTGGTCGCGAGCGACGAGGGGCACGTCGGCCGCTTCGACCCCGAGCTGCGCAGCGTGACGTGGGCGGCGCTCGGCACGCTGGGCCTGTGCGGCGACGGCTTCCCGAAGGACCAGGAGGGCGGGGCGGGCCTGTGGCCCATCGCCGTGCACAACGAGGTGGTGGGGGCGCTGACGAAGGGCCCCGTGCCGTCGCCGCAGAACCCGTACGACGCGCTCGACGCGAAGCGGCAGCAGCGGCGCATCTCGCTGCACGACGTGCTCGACCCGTCGGAGCTGCGCACCGTGACGTTCTTTCGCACCTCGTGCCTCGCCGCCGACGCGACGATGCTGAGCCTGGGGAAGACGACGCTCAGCGTCGACCTGGAAGACCGGCTGGTGACGGCGCCCGTGATGCGGCAGCTCTTGCTGCACGCGCTGAACACGCTCGATCGATCGAAGGTCGAGAGCGTCGCGGTGATCGAGGCGCGCATCTTCGACATCGACCTCGCGATGGTGCAGCTCGCCGAGCGCCGCGCGCGGCAGAAGGCGATGGCCGAGCGGGCGGCCGGCCGTCGCGCCGGCCTGTCGGACGTCGCGACCGCCGAGAACGCCGACGCCGTGCGCAAGTGGCCGAAGGGCTCGCGCCAGTACGAGGTGCTGCAGAAGACGCTGACGTGGTCGCCCGACGAGTGGCTCACGCTCAGCCAGGAGCGGCGCCAGTTCCTCTTCGCGCAGGCGAAGCCGCTCGCGGCGACGCCCGAGACTGCTGACTTCCCCGCTTCGCGGGGCCCCGAACGTCGCTCCGCTCCCGTGGGTCCCTCCGCGATCGAAGCGCTCGCGCTCGGCATCTCAGACCGGCTCGCCGCCCGAGGGCAGGGCGAAGAGGTCGAAGACTGGCTCGGCTTCCTCGAGCTGAAAGACAAGCCCGCGCGGCGCGGCACCGTGACGAGCGGCGATCGCGGCAAGCAGCTGCTCGCGCTCGAGCCTGCGACGGGCTTCAAAGAGCGCGCGGTCATCGCCCTGCACCGCGGCGTCGCCGCGCTCGAGAGCGGCAACCAGCTCGAGGCCCTGCAGTCGTTCGGCTTCGCGATGGCCCACGCCGAAGAGTCGCGCGAGCAGGCCGTCGTGCTGCCGCTCGCCCGCCGGTGGCTGTCGTACGTGCTGTCTCGGTACACGACGAACGGCGAGGTGCTGCGCACGCTGCGCGCGCTGGTGCCGCGGCAGGAGCTGAACTCGGTGTTCGAAGATCTGCTGTGGCGCGCGGCGCTCAGGGCCGACGAGAAGTCATTCGAGACCATCTCGGCGAGCGTGCAGCGCGGCAGCTCGCTCGACGCGCGCATCGCGAAGCTGAGGCCGCTGGCGAAGGGCGACGTCGGCGGTCTGGCGACGACCCTGCGCGACGCGGCGGTCGACGAGCCGCACTTCACGCTGCGCTTCGTGAAGCTGCTGCTCGAGAAGATCGAGGCCGAAGAGGCAGACGTGCGCGTCGCGAACATCCCCATGCTGAAGGCGCTGACGCGGGTGCTCGACGCGATCTCGCTGTCGACGACGACGGCGAAGTCGCAGGCCCGCCTGTCGGACGAGCTGCGCGGCCGCGTGCAGGGCGTTCTCGACGGGCTCTCGCAGTTCGACACGACCGAGCAGGGGCGGGCGCGCTCGCTGGGGCTTCGCTACGAGACGTTCGCGGGCAACATTCGCCTGGCGCCGAGCGACCCGCTGCCGTGGCCGTTCTCGCCGCCGACGGTGGCGGCGGCGTCGGTCTTCATACCGCTGAAGCTCGAGCCGCTGGAGTGGAAGAACGGCGAGGGCCAGCTCGTCTTCGGCTGGAGGGTGACGGAATGACGCCGAAGGAGCTGCGGGCGGCGATGCGCGAGCAGAAGCGGGCGCTGAAGGCGCAGCTCGACGCGAACCCGTTCGTTCAAGAGGCGCGGCGGAAGCGGCGCATTCGCCGGGCGGTGCTGTCGGCGGCGGCGCTGCTCTTGTTGCTCTTCGTGCGCTGCGAGTGTGGCGAGGGGGCTCCGGTCGAGCCGGCGGTGCCGGATGCGGGCATGGTGCGCGACGCGGGCGTGGCGAAGCCGAAGCTGAAGCGGCCGCCGCTGCCGGGGAAGATCGAGGCGCAGCCGCGGCCCGACCTCGGCCCGCAGCAGGCGGCCGCGCCGAGCTGGCTCGACGAGTTCCGCATTCAGGTGGCGGCGCGCAGCCCGCGGCTCGCCGACTGCTTCACGGGCATCGAGAACCCGGGCGCGATTCGGTGGAGCGCGTCGGTGAACCCGAATGCGGGCAGCGTGTCGGATCACGAGCTGGCTCCTGCGGGTGCCGGCGCCGACCTCACGAAGGAGCAGCGCACGTGCGTGCTCGAGGTGCTCTCGAAGCCGGCCTACCAGCTGCGAATCGACGGCGGGGCGGGGCTGCCGAACCGCGTGAGCATGGTGATCGAGTTCTGAGCGCCGCTACGGCACGGCCTCGAACAGCTGGTGTCGATCGCCGTGCGCCGCGCAGTAGAACCCGAAGCGGCCGGGCTGCGGTAGCTGCATGTACTGGCTGTCGTTGACCCAGTCGGGCTGAAGAAAGCGCACCGGCCCGCAGATCTGCCGCAGCGGGTGGCTCGCGGTGATGCCTGTCCACCCGACGTTGTTGCCGACCCGGACCAGGTACGGCCCGCCGTCTTCGGCGAAGAAGACGTTGAAGGTGCCCCCGGTCTCGTCGCGGAAGCCGCCGTCGTAGGGCGCGCACTCGAAGCCTGCGTCGATGACGGTGCCTCCCGCGGCGCCGCCGGCGCTGCCTCCTGCTGCGCCGCCCGCAGTGCCTCCTGCGCTTCCGCCACCGGCGGTGGCTCCGGCCTGGCCGCCGGAAGAGCCGCCTGCGCGGCCGCCAGAGCTACCGCCGCCCGCGGTGCCGCCGCCCGCGGTGCTGCCGCCCGCGGTGCTGCCGCCCGCGGTGCTGCCGGCGTCGGTCGTGCAGAGATCGGGGTGATTGATGCAGTAGTTCTGGGTCGGGCCCTCGAAGTCGAGGCACGCGGCGCAGAGCAGCGCGGTGAAGGTGACCCGCCTCACGGGAGCCTCGCCGACAGCGTGAAGGTGGGGCCGGTCACCCAGGCGGCGCCGACGGTGACGGGCGGCTCCGATGACGAGACCAGCGCATAGGCGATGCCCCCGACGAGCAGCGCGAGCCCGACGCCGCCAGCGACGTAGCCCGCGAGCTCGGCCGAGCGCCCTCCCGACGCGACGGCCTCGGCGAGCGCGACCGACGTCACTGCGGGGTCGCCCTTCACGAGGCGCTGCTGCACCGACCAGCCGTAGCCGAAGAGCACGGCGCCGGTGACGACGGCGACGGCTCCGGCGACGATGAGCATGTAGCGCAGGGGCGAGCGCGGGTTCGACGCGGCGCTCGGGGCCTCGCCGAGCAGCGCGGCGCGCAGCTGGCGTGCCGTGCTCGCGAAGAAGTCGAGCAGCTGGGTCTCGTCGGCGGCGCGAACCGACCAGGCGCCGACCGGCTCGGCCGAGCTCGAGCGCACGGCCTTGATCGTCGCGAGCGTCTGTGCGCCGACCTTCGCGACGCTGCCGACGACGAGCACGTCGGCGCCGAGCGCGTTCGAGAGCTCGATGAGGCAGGCGGTGTCGTCGGTGCAGCCGAGCAGCTGCTTCTGGCGCTCCTGGCCGAGGACGGCGGCGATCTCGGAGGGCGTCGTGACGCGCAGGCCGCCGCCGCTCGAGAGCTGCTCGGCGAGGTAGTCGACGAGCGCGACGCCGCGTGCGGCCGGCACGTCCGAGAGCGAGAGGTTGGGGATCGCGACGCGCAGCGTGCGGCCGGTCGCCGGAGCCGGGGTCGGTGCGGACGCGAGGAGAACGAGCAGGGACGCCAACATCGAGGCAGATCATCTCTCACGTCGCTTTCCGCGAGCGAGCAGAAAGCGCAGAGCGTGGGTCGATTCGACCCAGGGCGAGGCCTCTGCGCCTGGCGCGCTCAACCGTCTTGCACGGTGACCTGCCGCGGGTCCGAGCCCACCGGCGGGTCGACGACCACGATCGAAGGCTTGCCCGACGGAGCCGAGCCACGGCCCTCGACGACGCGGTACTCGAGCTTCAGCCCCAAGGGCAGCTCGAGCGACGACGGCGTCGCGGCCGCCGACGTCACCGGGTCGGTGGCGAGGCGCAAGCCCGGCTCGCCAGGAGCTCCGCGCAGCTCGGGGCGGTCGCCGGTCACGTAGACCTCGCGGCCGTCGTGCGCGCGCCCGAGCAGCTGCATGTCGACCTTCACCTTCGGCCAGCCGGGCAGCGCCTGAAGCCCAGCGATCGTCTTCTCGATGTCGGGCTTCGGGCTGCCCTGGTCTTGATCCGCGTAGCGCCGCATCACGCGCAGGAACTCGGCGAGGTAGGTCATGCCGGTCTTGTTCGCGTCGTGCTTCCCCGAGTCGATGAACAAGAGGCTCTCGGCGTTCTTGCCGCGCGAGCTGCCTCCGGAGCCCATCGTCGCCTGGGTCCAGTTGCCGGTGTCGGTCACCACCTTGATGTCTTGCAGCCCGAACACCGCGCTCTTCAGGTGCATCGCAGTGAACGGCCCCGACAGGTTCATCAGCTCGAAGACGGTGATGCCGCGGGCCTCGAGGTCTTCGTCGATGGTGTCCTTCACCGAGTGGCTCTTCTTGCCCGGCTCCCACGACGGGTCGATGCCGTCGGTCTGCTTGCGGTCGGCGACCACCACGACCGGCACGCCGCGGGCCTTCGCGGCGCCGAGCGCGTCGACGAGCCGGCGCCCGTCGCTCGCCTCGAGGTTTCGCAGCGCGAACACCGTGATGAAGATCAGCTCGCGCTCGTTCTCGACGAGCTCGAAGATCTTGTCGACCGGCTTCGGCCCGCGCGTCGCCGCCGACGTGAACAGCGCGTTCACGCTCTCGTGCTCGTCCCACACGTTCACGATCGGCTTGTCGTCGCGCACGGCGTGAAACGCTTCGACGTACTTCTTGATCAGCCGCGGGTCTTCGATGCGGTGCAGGCTCTCGTCGTTCTTCTGCGCCGAGCTCTGCGGGTTGTGCGAGCCCGTCAGCAGCGTCTCTTCGACCTTGCCCGTCGACGCATCGACCCAGCGGAAGTAGCGCGACTTGAAGTGGAACAGCCCCGAGCCGGGCAGGTCGATCTCGACGATGTTCTTCGCGACGCGCTCGTCGGCGCTCAGCCCCTTCTGCGACTCGGCGTGGCTGAAGCCGCCCGCCTTCAGGTCGTTCACCACCGTGTTGTGCGGCTTGTGCGGCCCGATCTGATCGGCGTCAATCAGCACCTGCACGTAGACGCCGGCGCGCGCGGCCTCGATCAGCTTCGAGATCACCGAGCGATCGGTCATGTTGTAGATCGCGTACTCGATTCGGTACGGGTTCTCGGCCGGGCTGTACGTGCGCGAGTCGGCCTTCCGCCCGGCGATGACCGTGTCGAGCGCCCGGTGCTCGAGCTCGAGGGCCGCGTCGCCGGGCGTGAAGACCGTCTGAACGGTGCGGGGCGCTCCGGCGGTGCCGGGCGCGAAGTCGTCGGGCTTGCCGACCACGCGCGGTGTCGTCGCCGCCGCCGGCGCCGCGGGAGTCGTGCCGCTCGAAGGAGACGTCACCGGTCGCGGAGAACCACGGTCGATGGGGCCGGGCATGGCGTTGGTGTATAGCAGCCCTCCATGCCTTCGCGGCCGGTCAGCGGTGGTGCGCCTCCGCCTGCTTCCCCTTCCAGCGCGTCACCTCGAGACGCCTCGACTCCCAAGCCGAAGCCGGTCTTCCCCGACGTCTCGCCGCGCGAGGCCCGCGTCGACGGCATGGAGCCCAAGCGCGACCCCGCGACGCTCGAGCACCTGCTGAAGGCCGACGGCATCGAGGTCAGCGCGACCGTGCCGCTGAAGAAGGCGCTGCTCGCGATCGCTCCGACAGAGCCGTGCCGGCCCGACGAGATCATGGTCGGGCACTACAGCCTCGAGACGCTCTTCGACACGAAGGACGACCCCGACGTCGACGACTCCGAGTTCACCGCCGCGGGCTCACCTTCGTACGACGACCCGATGATGCTGCAGCACATGCGCAACATCGGCGGTGCCATTCGCAGCATGAACGGCGGCCGCGGCCCCGACATTCTCTCGTTCACCGAGGTCGAGAACGCCGAGGTCGTGAAGCGGCTGCGCGACGAGGCGCTCGGCGATCTCGGCTACGACACCCTCGCGCACGTCGAGGGCACCGACGCGCGCGGCATCGAGTGCGCCGTCATCTCGCGCTACCCGATGATCGGGTCGCCGGTGCTGCACCCGGTGATCGGCCCCGACGGCCACAAGCAGCGCGGCATTCTCGAGGTGACGCTCGACGTCGAGGGCTACCCGCTCACGGTGCTCGTGAACCACTGGGTCGCGGGCCGCGCCGACGACAACGCGACGCGCAAGGCGAAGGTCGAGGGCCGCCGCACCGCGGCTGCCGCGGTGATGCAGGGCATCGTCGACGCGAAGCTCGCTGCGAACCCCGAGGCCGAGGTCGTGATTCTCGGCGACTTCAACGAGACGCTGAACGGGCCCGCGCTCGGCAGCGTGAAGGCGGCGACGGCCGAAGAGGCGCGCGCGCAGAGCAAGGTGTTCGACACCATCGACACGCTCGAGAACGTGAAAGAGGCGCTCGGGCCCGACGGCGACGCCGTGCAGCTCGGCACGCACTACTACACGCCTACCGCGCACTGGAGCCAGTTCGACCACGCGCTCGTCTCGCACACGCTGCTCGACGGCCAGGGCCTCGCGTGGGTGCCGGGCTCGACGCAGGTGCACGCGCCCGACTCGCTGCGCGACGCGCGCGGAGCGCCGCGCCGCTACTTCCTGCCGCACCTGAAGAGCGACCCGAACCCGACGCTCGTCGACCCCGCCGGGCACGGAGATCATTTCCCCATCGCGCTGCGGCTGCGCATCGTGGGCCGGCAGCGCTCGTCGACGCCGGATCCAGCGTAGGAGCTCGTGCTCGTCGCACACGCGCGCTTTCGACCGCCGCCGAGCTCGGTGCGTCGACCGACGCGCACGAGGAAGCGGAGCATCCAACGCAGGCGCTCGGGCTCGTCTCGCGCGCGTTGACGCCGTGCGCGCTCTCGAGCCCAGCCAGAGAAGCTGCAGCGACGACTGCCGAGCTCGGTGCGCCGACCGACCGCGCACGAGGAAGCGAAGGATCCAACGTAGGAGCTCGTGCTCGTCTCACACGTGCGCCTTCCACCGCAGCCAGAGACGCTGCAGCGACGACCGCCGAGCTCGGTGCGCCGACCGACCGCGCACGAGGAAGCGGCGGTTGTTCTCGCGCGCGGCGTCTGGCTCCCGCGAGGTCTCGACCCCTCACGTATGGACTGGTGTACAGCGTTCGATGGTCGACACTTCGTTTCGTGGACAACTGTCGTCGACGTTTCAGAGGGTCCTCCCTCGAAGCCTGTACGACTGTCCATTCGTCGCATTCGCGGCCGCGTTCGTTGTTGGCCGACCGTGCGCTCAGCGAAGACTGCTCACGCGACCGAGCGCGGTGGCGCTCGTTCGGCTCGCTCCGGCCAGACCGCGGGTCTCATTCTGCTGCGATGTCCGAGCATCGAGCTTCGAGTGGTTGCAGGAGCAACTCGCGCACGGGCGGCGTCCTCGGTGGCGACTGGGCAGCGCAGGCGGAAGGACCGCCGCTTTCCCGTTGGCCGTCGGTCGGCGCACCGTGCTCGGCGGTCGTCGCCGCAGGTTCTCTCGCAGCGATCGAAGGCGGCTACGGGTGGTAGCGCAAGATCTGCCCGTCGAACGGCGAGAAGCCCCAGACGTCGGTGCTCGCGGTGCCGATGATGAGGCTCGGCGTGTACCTCGCGCCGAGCCGGAGCTCCGACCACGAGTTTCCGTCGAAGTGGTACACGGCCGAGTAGCCGCTGCCGGTGCCGAGCCAGACGTCGGAGGTGCTCGTGCCCCAGATCGACGAGATGTCGGCGGTGCTCGCGCTCGCAGGCAGCGTCACGGGAGTGAACGTCGACCCGTTCCACCGCAAGAGCGTGCCCTGCGTGCCGCCGATCCACATGTCGGGAGTCGACGCTCCGCCGGTCGAGTCCCAGATCGAGATGAGCGAGCTCGTGGTGCCAGGGCTGAGGATCTGCCAGCTCGACCCCGTCCACTTCAGCGCGGCGCCTCCGCTGCCGACGGTGAGCACGTTGCCTGGGCCGTAGACGCGGACGGCGTAGAGGTCGTGATACATCGCCGCGCTCGGAATCGGCTGCTGCGTCCACGAAGAGCCGTTCCACTTGAAGGCGCCTGCGACGTTCGAGACCGGGGTGGGGTTGCCGACGGCCCAGATGTCGTAGAAGCCGATGCCGTGAATGGCAAGCAGCCGCGCGTCGGCCGCCTTCGGAGTCGGCGTCCAGCTGATGCCGTTCCACCGCAGCGCCGTGCCGTTGTAGCCCACGGCCCAGACGTCGGTCGGCGCGCGGCCCCACAGACCCGCGAGGTGATCGGTCGTGCCCGAGCTCATCGCGGCCCACGTACTGCCGTCCCAGCGCAGCAGCGTTCCGCTCTCGCCGACCGCCCAGCCATCGGAGCCACCCGCGAACCACGCGTCGTAGATCGACAGCATCGTGACCGGCGTCGGCGTGACCCGGGACCACTGCCCGCCGGTGCGACGCAGCACGACGCCCTCGGTGCCGCCGCCCCACATCTCGCTCGGCGTCGCGCCCCAGAGCGCCGCGATGTACTGCGTCGTCTGCGAGTTGAACGTCGACCAGTTCGTGCCGTTGAAGCGCGCCAGGGCGCCCTGGTCGCCCGAGAGCCAGAGATCGTTCGCAGCGAAGCCGAACAGGCGCGCGGCGTTGTTGATCACCTTCGGCGCGCTGACCCAGCTCGTGCCGTTGAATCGGTACATCGTGCCGTCGGTGGCCACCACCCAACCGTCGGTCGCCGACGTCATCCACACCGAGCGGAAGTACACGTTCGACGTCGGCAGGTTCGTCTTCGACCACGACGAGCCGTTCCAGTGCAGCAGGGCGTCGACCGTCGTGGCCCAGACGTCGTTCGTGGCCACGCCGTGGATGCCGTAGATGTACGCGGTGACGTTCGTCGTGGTCGGCGACCAGGTCGTGCCGTTGTAGTGGAGCGCCGTGCCGTTCTGGCCGATCGCCCAGAGGTCGTTCGCGGCGAGCCCCCACACCTGCTGCAGGTTCTGCGTCGTGCCCGACGACTGCGGCTGCCAGCTCGTGCCGTTCCACCGCTCGAGCGCGCCGTTCCACCCCGCGACCCAGGCGTCGCTCGGCGACCGCGCGAACACCGACTGCGGGTACCGCATCGTCAGCCACTGCGGCAGCCACTGCGAGCCGTTCCAGTGGAGGATCATCCCGTTCTGGCCGAGCATCCACGCGTCGCTCGTACTGACGCCGTGGATGTCCTGGTAGAAGTCGTTCGCCGGCAGCGGGTTCACGTAGCACCACGCCGACGGCAGGCAGATGGGGGGCAGAATGCCGCCGTCCGGAGGACCACCGGCTGCGCTGCCGCCCGCACTCGCGCCGCCCGCAGTCGCGCCGCCTGCAGTCGCGCCGCCTGCAGTCGCGCCGCCTGCAGTCGCGCCGCCTGCAGTCGCGCCGCCTGCCGTGGAGCCGCCCGCGGTGCCAGCGCCGCCTGCGGTGCCCGCGCCGCCTGCGGTGCCAGCGCCGCCCGCCTCGCTGCCCGTGCCACCCGCCGAGCTTCCCGCCGTGCCGCCTCCAGCGCCTCCCGCTGCCGCGGGGACGACGCAGACCGTCTGCACGCAGCTCTTCGCCTGACTCGCGCAGTCGGTGCAGAGGGCGCCGTTGGAGCCGCACGTCAGATCGCCGCTCCCGGTCTCGCAGCGGCCCTCGGCCGTACAGCAGCCCGAGCAGGTCATGGGGCCGCACTGGCCGCCGCCGGCGTGAACCGTGAGGTCGCAGGCTGCAACCAGTACAAACGACAGGACGATCAACGTGCGCATCGGTCTCCTCCCAAGGGACACTCGATTCGCCTATTGCGTGCGGCTTTTTCGCTTCTTAACGGGGCGATTTCTTCTCACTTCACGGCGGCGTCGACCGAGGGGCCGAAGACGCTGCGCGGGTAGAGGCTCGAGAAGCGCTGGGCGGCCGCGCGGGCCTCGTCGACCCGGCCGGCCTGAGCGAGCGCTTGCACCTCCAGCGCGTCGCGCTCCTCCGCGAGCTGGCCCCGTGCGAAGGACTTGCGGTGCAACCCCAGCGCGTCGAGCGCCGCCGTCGCGTTGCGCTTGATGAGGGCCGTGCGGGCGGCCTCGATCAGCTGGCGCTCGTCGGCGGTCACGGCAGGCTTCGGCTTCACCGGAGCGGACGGGGCCTTCGGCGCCTCGGCGGTCGGCTCCACCGGAGCCGGAGCCGGAACCGGCACCGGCACCTCGACGCGCACCGGCACCTCGACGCGCTCGGTCTTCACCACCACCTTCGGCTCCGGAGCGAGCACCGTGCGATCGAGCGCGACTCCGCCGCCGACGCCTCCGACGACGGCGGCGATGACGAGCGGCACCACGAGCTTGGCTCCGACGGCGCCGCCGGCCGCGGTCGACGCAGCACCGGCGCCTGCCGCAGCGCCCGCCGCGGTGTCGAGCGCTGAGGCCGAGCTCGCGATGCGATCCCACACGGCGGCCTTGCGCGCTCCGGCCTCGGCGGCCGCGGGCAGCTTGCCGAGCAGCGCGGCGACCTGCGGCGAGAGCGGTTCGATGGGCTCGCTCATCGGCGCTCCTCTCTCTGCAGCCGCTCGACGGCGGCCTGAAACGCGAGGCGCCCCAGACGCAGCCTCGAGTACGTCGTCTTGAGCGGCACGCCCATCGTGTCCGAGATCTCTTGCGCGCTCACGCCCTGCAGATCGAACAGCGCGAACACGGTGCCCTGCTCCTCGCTGAGCTCGGCGAGCGCGCGCTTCACGAGCTCCTGCGCCTGGCGCTGCTCGGCGGCGCGGTGCGGGTCTTGCGACGGGTCGGCCTGCTCGGGAATCTCGCCGGTCGTCGGCCTCGCGCTGCGCACCCGCGCGACGCCCATGCGAAACGCGATGCCGAGCAGCCACGGCGCCACCGGCCGCGACGCGTCGAAGCTGGGCGCCCGCTGCAGCGCGGTGACGAAGGTGTCGTGCACGGCGTCTTCGAGATCGGCTCCGCGAAGGCCGAACCGGCTCAAGAACGCGAACACCCTGTCGGCCTCCTTCTCGTAGATGGACCGGAGATCGAAACCCACCGCTCACCTCTGATTGCAGCGGGGGTCTTCGTTTTCTCAAACAGCACCACCAGGCCGAGGCCGGCGTCGCCGGCGACCTGCGAGGTGCGCCAGACGACAGGCACTTCCGTCGTCCGCACCGTCGTACGTGTGATGACCCCCGACACGTCGACATGCGCGCGCACGCCGAGCCAGTCGAGGAACATCCACTCGTATTGAACGCGGCCTCCGACCAGCACCACGGGGCTCGTGTCGAGCCGGCCGCCGGGCAGCGCGCCGGCGACCTGAAGGGCTCCGCCGCTGCCCGACACGCACAGGCCCACGCCCTTCAGGTGGCCGCAGGCGAAGAGGCTGCCGAGCAGCACCGAGCTCGTCACCTGGCCGCCGATGACAGGCGCGCTGCGCGGCGCATCGAAGCGGCCCTCGGCGAGCAGCCCGAACCAGCCGTAGCGCAGCCCGGCACCGACGGCGGCGCCTCCGGTCGGGTACGGCGAGAGCCCGAGCGCGCCGTGGCCGGTGACGGCGCCCTGGAACTTCAGCGGCTCGGAGGGCGGCGGCGGCGCCGGCTCGGGCTCCGGCGGCGGCGCCTGCACGAGAATCACGGGCGGAGGTTTCTGCGGCGGAGGTGGCGGCGCCGGAGCCGGCTCGGAGCTCTGCGCCGGTGGCGGCTCGCGCGTGAGCAGCTGCGGGTCGAGCGCGAGGGCGAGCGCGAGGCCGAGCGACTCCATCAGGTCGCGGCACTGGCCGGCGGCGGCGTCGAGCGTTCGCTCGCGTCGCGGCTGCCCCGCCTGCACGAGCACGAGCGTCGCCGTGCAGGCGCGCGACGAGCACTGCGCCTTCGTGTGCGCGGTCAGCGGCGCCGACGCCACGAACGGCGAGTAGCCGAGGCGCGCCGTCACGTTGCCCTCGAGCCAGGCGGCGTCGGGGCAGCTCGCGTCGCTCTGGTGGTCGAGCACGACCGTCGCCGGCGCGGCGCACAGCGACAGCCCTGCGAGCAGCGGCAGCACGTTCGGCTCAGCCCACCGTCAGCACGCCCGCGCCGACGATCTCGCCCTTCCACTTCGCGAGCAGCGCGTCTTTGAACTGCGCGAGCGGCCAGCGCTTCGAGACGAACGGCTTCAGCTTCCCCGCCTCGACCCACTGCAGAATCTGCTTCAGCCGCGGCTCGCGAATGCTCGGGTCGTTGAGCGTCCCGATGACGGTGGGGCAGCCGAGCACGTCGACGCCCTTCATCATGATGAGGTTCGTGGGCAGCTGGTTCGGCGGAGCCTTCGTGCGGCCCGCGTACGGCGTCGCGGCCCAACCCACGATGAGGAAGCGGGCGCCGAACTTCACGCAGCGCAGGCTCTCGACCGAGAGGTCGCCGCCGACTCCGTCGTAGACGACGTCGACGCCCGCACCGCCCGTCAGCGCCTTCACCTGCTCGCGCAGCCCCGGCGACGAGATGACGTGGTCCGCGCCCTGCTGCTTCACGAGCTCGAGCTTCTGCGGCGAGCGGCCGGTCGCGATGACGGTCGCGCCCATCAGCTTGGCGATGTGCACCGCCGCGAGGCCCGTCGAGCCCGACGCGCCGTGAATGAGCACCGTCTCGCCCGCCCTCAGCCGGCCGCGGCCGACGAGGCAGTGCCACGCGGTCTCGTAGTTGCCCAAGAGGCTGCACGCTTCGTCGAACGAGAGCTTGCCCGGCACCTTCAGCAGTGCCGCCTCGGGAGCGACCGCGTACGACGCGAAGCCTCCCCACTGCTGGTACGGGCCGAGCGAGCGCGGGCCCGCGAGCATGCCGTCGACGAGCACCGCATCACCGGCCTTGAAGCCGCGCACCTCGGGCCCGACCCACGCGACCTCGCCCGACCACTCGAGGCCCGGGCAGTACGGCGGCTGCGGCAGGTGCTGGTACTGGCCCATCGTCATGAGCAGGTCGACCCAGCCGACCGAGGCGCTGCGCACGGCGACGACGACGTCGGTCGGCCCGAGCGTCGCCGGGTCGGGCGCAGGCATCGCCTCGAGCGCCATGTGCTGCGCGATCGCCTGCTCGGGAGAATCTGAGAGGGCCGACACGACCACGCGCTGGCCGGCGGGGAGCGAGACGTTCATGCGCGCTGGATCGCGCTGCGGTGGGTGAATGTCCAGCGGTTCGTCGTAGAAGGGCGGCATGCGGGCCCTGCTCTTCATGCTGTCGCTGGCCGGGTGTGCGCGCGCGGCTCCCGAGCCAGACCGCGGCGGCGCCGAGCTGACCGTCGTGCTCGTGCGCCACGCCGAGAAGGCCGCCGAGCCCAAGCGCGACCCGCCGCTCACCGAAGCGGGAGCCCAGCGGGCCCAGCAGCTGGTCGACGCCGTCGGAGCGCTCCGCGTCACGGCCGTCATCACGACCGACTTCGAGCGCACGCGCGCGACCGCCGCTCCGCTCGCCGCGAAGCTCGGCCTCACGCCCGAGCGGGTCGACGTCGGCGGCAGCGACCACGCGTGGCAGGTCGCCGAGACGCTGCGCGCGCGGCACCGCGGCGGCACGGTGCTGGTGGTCGGCCACAGCAACACCGTCACCGAGATCGTCGCGGCGCTCGGCGCCCCGAAGCCGCCGCCGATCTGCGACGGTGAGTTCGATCGCCTGTTCGTCGTGCATGTGCCCGCGACCGGCGCCGCCACCGTCGACGAGCGCCGCTACGGCGCGCGCACGGTCGATGACAGCTGCCGCTGATCTCGGCTCAAGGCGAGCTCAGCGCCTTCAGCCACTGCGCCGCCGCCGCCGCCCGCGGGTGCGTCGACTGCTCGAGCGCCACGGCCCGCTTCGCGAGCGCCTCTCTCGACGGCCCCACCTGCTCGTAGAGCTCGGCCGCGCGCTCTTCATCGCCGAGCAGCAGCGCCGAGTCGGCGAGCTGAAGCTGGGCCTCCTTCGACGAGGGGTGCAGCCGCGCCGAGAGCTCGAGCACCGCGACGGCCTCGGCCTCGCGCGCCTGCTCGCGCCAGCGCGCGGCGATCGCCGAGAGCTCGGGCACGAAGTCGGGGTGCACCTGCACGTGCTCGAGCAGCGGCGTGAGCCCCTCAGACAGCTCGCGTGCGTCGGCCGCGCGCTCGGGCCGGTACGAGCCCAGCTTCGCGCCGGCGAACTCCCACTGCACCGCGAGCCACTCGAGGTCGTCGCGCAGCTTCGGCGACAGCCGGCCGGGGCACTCGCGCCGCGCGCAGACCGCGGCGTAGTCGGCGAAGAAGCGAATCGGGCCGAGCGTCGCGTAGCGGCGGTCGGGAAACTCCTGCTCGAGCACCAGCGCCATCGCGGCGCCCGTGCGCGGAGTCACCGCGCCCTTCACGACGTGGTGCGCCTGGGCGAGGGCTGCGCGCCCGCCCTCGGGGTCCGACGCGATGTGCTCGCGCGAGAGCAGCAGGGCGAGCTGCGTGAACGCTTCGTCCATGCTGCCGCCCTGGAGCTCGCCGCCCCAGCCTTCGCGGCGCGCGAGCCCGTACGAGAACACGCGGTTCATGCCCTCGAGCAGCACCTGGTCGACCGGGTCGTCGGCGTAGAGCGGGCGCCGCCGCACGCCGTCTTCGAGCAGCGTCTCGACGATGGCGTCGCCGGCGTCGGACAGCAGCGCCGACTGGCCCTCGACGTTGGTGATGAGCGCGATGACGAGCTGGTGCGCCGGCAGCAGAATCAACAGCGACGTCGTCTCGGGCTGCCCGCCGAGGTGCGAGACCACGAAGTGCCCGTGCTGCGGGAAGACGCCGAAGCCCAGGCCGTAGTCGACCCAGCGGCCGTCGCGCGTGCGCCCCGAGACCTGCATCTGCTCCCACGTGGCGGGCTTCACGAGCTGGCCCTTCAGCAGCGCCGCGCCGTAGCGCACGAGGTCTTCGACGGTCGAGCGCACGCCGCCACCGGCGAAGCGGCTCGAGATGTCGATCTGCTCGCTCGGCACGAGGCGCCCCGCCTTCACGCGGTAGCCCGCCGCCCAGGTGCGGTCGAGCTTCGCGCGGTCTTCCACCGCGGTGTGCACCATGTTCGCCGGCGCGCAGATGTGCGCCCGCAGGTACTCGCCGTACGACTCGCCCGAGACGGCCTCGACGATCGCGCCGAGCACGTCGTACCCGTACGTCGTGTAGAGGAACTTCGTGCCCGGCTCGTGCGCGAGCGGCCAGTCTCTGAAGAGGGCGAGCGACTGCTCGGTGCTGAAATGGCGCTTGAAGTGCCCCTCCTTCTTCTGGTCGCGGTAGTGGTAGATGCCGCTCACGTGCGTGAGCAGATCGCGCACGGTGATCGGCCACGGCTTCTTCGGGAACCGCGGCAGGTACGTCTGGAGCTCGGCGTCGAGCGACACCTTGCCCTGCTCGACGAGCTGCATGATCGCCACGCCCGTCAGCGTCTTCGTCACCGACGCGATGCGGTACGACGTCTGCGGCGTCGCCGGCTTCGGCGGTGACAGCTGCGCGTAGCCGTACGCCGTCATCCACTCGGCGTCGCCGTAGCGCACCGCCACCGAGAGCCCCGCCGACGGGCGCTCGGCCAAGAGCGCCCGAATCGCCGAGTCGATCGCCTGGGCCTGGCCCGCAGCCAGCGGCTCGCCGCTGGCCGGCAGCGCGACGAGCAGCAGCAGGAGCAGCTTCACGGCCTCCCAGCTCGGGCTGCGCTGCTCGTCAGGCCGTCGAACGGTGCTGCTGTTCGACAGCCACACTCGCGGACGCTTCGCCCTCACCGCTTCGCCTCCGCCGCCGGCGCCGGCTCGCGCGCCCTCGCGTGCTCGTCGAACAGCGCGTCGACGATGAGCTGCCCGAGCACGTCGAGCCCCTTGCCCTTCGGGTGCACGCGATCGGTGTGCATCAGCCCCGCCTTGTCGAACCGCTTGATCGAGCCGCTCCCGCCCATGGCCTTGAACAGGTCGAGCCACGCACAGCCCTCTTCGAGCGCGATCTTGCGCTCCATCTCGACCACCTCTTCGAGCTCGGGGCGCTGCGTGAAGGGCCCCGTGCCCGGCCGCTTCACCACCGCGTCGAGCGGCCCGATGACCCAGCACGCCGCCGTGCTCGCCTTGCGCACGCGCGCGATGAGCCCGCGCAGGTCGTGCATCACCTTCTCTTCCGACGAGCGGCCCCACGCGATGCGCTTCGTCTCGTTGCCGCCGAACATCAGCATGACGAGCGCGGGCTCCCGGGACTTCACCTGCTCGACGAAGATCTCTTCGTTCGCCTGCAGGAAGATCGACGCATCGGCCGACGGCACGCCGAGCATGTCGAGCACCACGCCGCTCTGCTGCTTCTCGAGCACCACGCCGTGCAGCACCGCGCCCTTGCCCTTCGCGACCAGCGTGAGCTCCTTCGCGTCGGGCCCAAGCTCGAGCGGCTCGCGGCGCCCCTTCTCTTCGCGCGCGGGCTCGAGGGTCGCCACCTTCGCTCCGTCGACGAGCACGTCGACCGCGGCAGCCTCGGGCCGATCGAGCCAGAAGACGTCGCCGCGCGTCTCGCCGTGCAGCGCGAACGTGCTGGTGGCTCCGGCGGCGTTCGACGTGTGGTGCACGCCGCTCATGCCGAACGGCCAGCGCAGCTTGTACGGTGGGGCGAAGGTGCTCGCCGTCCACCCCGAGGCCTTCGACGCGCAGCGCGAGCGACCTCCGTACGACGCCATGCGGTCGGCGAGCAGGAAGCCGCGCCCCGCCTCGCCGTACTGCTGCTGCAGCCGCGCCCGCACGATGTCGACGACGCCGTCGCCCGCGATGAGCGAGTTGCCGAACGCCAGCACGACCGTCGGCTTGCCCGAGGTGCGCGCCACGTCGAGCGTCTCGAACAGCGGGTCGAGGGCCGTGCGCAGGCAGGCCGCGCCTTGAGTCACGACGCACGGGTTCTCGATCGGCGAGCCCGGCGCCGAGAGCTCGGCCGCGAGCGCCCGCAGCGCCACGCTCTCGGAGTCCATCGGGCGCTCGACCGTCACGCGCTTCGGCGCGGGCGCGGCGGCGGTCGGCGGTGCAGGCGGCACGGGCGCGGGCGGAGGCGCGGGAGGCGGAGCGGCCGACTGGCACGCGAGCAACGTCAGCAGCAGGGCACCACGCATCCGCAACGCGCGCAGCCTACCTCACGAGTGCGTGAATGTGCGTCACGGTCGAAAACGACCCCTGCCGCGGCTCGACTCGCCGCACTAAAGTTCACGCGGGAGGCATCACCGGTGCTCCGCGTCCCCCTCGCGCTTCTCCTCTGCTCCTTCACCGTGAACGCAGCCGAGCTCGGGCTCGATCTGAGCGCCGAGTCGACGGTGAAAGAGGTCGTGCTCATTCCCCCCATCTACCGGGTCGCCAGCTCCGAAGGCGGCGCGTTCTCGGGGTTTCAGTCGGCGAAGGTGAGCGAGAAGCTCGACAGCGCGAGCCACAAGCGCCTCGTCGCGGCGCTCGAGAAGATCCTGGGGGCGAAGAAGGTGATCGCGACCGACGCCACGCTCGCCGCGATCAAGAAAGAGGGCCTGTCGCCGGCCGAGCTCCGCACGCCGCAGGGCATGGCCCAGCTCGCGAAGGCGACCGGCGCGGCCTGGGTCGTCTATTACGACGTGAAGAGCGGCGTGCTCTCGTCGGCCATCTACACGCTGCTCGGCGAGACGACCGGCAAGAGCGCGCAGATCTCGGGAGTGCAGGTCGCGTCGCTGCAGCCCGCGCAGGCCGACGAGCTGCAGAAGCAGATCGCGGCGCACCTCGTCGCGCTCACACAGGCGAAGCCCGAGCTCGCGAAGGCGCCCGAGCCCGCGCCGGTGGCTCCGCCGCCCGCAGAGGAAGAGGTGTCGGGCGAGGTCGAGAGCGAGATCGCGCGCGAGCGGGCGGCGCGCCGCGGCATCGTCGAGACGGTCGACTCGAGCCGCCCGCGCGTCGTGCTCGCCGTCGGCGGCGGAGCGGCCTGGCGCAGCCAGCGCGTGAGCGGCGACGCCGCGCCCTCGCTCGCCGAGCTGAAGAACGACACCGCGCCGGGGCTCGCGCTCTACGCGCAGGTGAGCCCGCTGCACTTCATCGAGGCCTTCAAAGACAAGCCGTACAGCGACCTGTTCATCGACGTGAACTGGCGGCACGCGTTCGTGCGCGCGCGCGCGGCCGGCGGCAGCCTCGACGGCCAGTCGTGCAGCGTCGTCGACGACGAGGTTCAGCTGCGCGGCAACTTCCGGTGGAGGCTGGGCGGCATGCTGCCCAGCATCGGCGTCGGCGCCGGCTGGGCGCAGGAGCGCGCCGCGTTCACCGGCTGCGAGCTGCCGGTCGTCAGCGCCATCTACCGCGGCGTCGACGTGCAGCTGCGCATCAAGCAGCCCGTGTTCCGCGACCTCGTCGCGCTCGACGTCGCGTTCGGCCCGCGCATCCTCATCGGAGGGCCGCTCGCTCCGAAGACGGGGCTGTCGCTCGCCGGCGAGGCCTGGCTCGAGGCCCAGCCGTGGTCGCTGCTGTTCCTGCGCGGCGGCGCCCGCTTCTTCCGCGCCGTGATGTCCGACGACGTCGGCGTCGCCACCCAAGACGTTCGCGCCTTCTTCGCTCTCGAGGCTGGAGTCCACCTGTGAGAATCGTCTCGATCATCCTCGCGCTCTGTCTGCCCGCCGACCCCGGCAACCCCGAGAACGACTGCGACAACGACATGTGCAAGGTCGGGCAGGGCGACTGCAACGACAACGCCGACGGCGGCCAGTTCTCGCGCGGCATCGGCTGCCCGAACGGCGCGCTGCCCGAGACGTGCGACGGCCGCGACAACGACTGCAGCGGCGGCGTCGACAACGGCAACCCCGGCGGCGGCATGGTGTGCTCGACGGGGCGGCCCGGCATCTGCGGCCCCGGCACGACGGCGTGCACGGGCGGAGCGATCGCCTGCAACCAGACCACGCCGCAGGGCACCGAGTCGTGCAACGGCATGGACGACGACTGCGACGGCATGACCGACGAGAACCTCACGCGGCTCTGCTACGCGGGCCCGGCCGGCACGTTCACCGGCAACATGTGCCCGCCGATGGGCAACGCCGTCGGCAACTGCGCTCCGCGGCCGATCTGCGCCGGCGTGACGCAGACGTGCTCGGGCGGCGCATTTCCCGCGTGCACCATGGCGACGCCCGGCCAGACCTTCCCCGCGGCGGGCGGCGAGACCTGCAACGGCGTCGACGACGACTGCGACGGCCAGACCGACGAGGGCAACCCCGGCGGCGGCGGCGCCTGCACCGTCGCCGGCCAGCAGGGCGTGTGCGCGGCCGGCACGCTCACCTGCCAGGGCGGCATGGTGCGCTGCGTTCAGAACGTGATGAGCAGCGCCGAGCTCTGCGACGGCCTCGACAACGACTGCGACGGCACCATCGACGAGGGCCCGAGCGGAGTCGCCGGCTCGCTCACGCGCACCTGCTACGCCGGCCCGAGCATCGCCGGCACCTTCACCGGCACGTGCCCTCCGGCGGGCACGAGCGCGGTCGGCAACTGCAGCCCGCGCACGCCGTGCGCCGGAGTCACCCAGGCGTGCGGCGGCGCCGCCGGCTTCCCCGCGTGCACCGGCACGATGGGCATGCAGCCTCAGCCCGAGACCTGCGACGGCGTCGACAACGACTGCGACGGCACCGCCGACGATGGCAACCCGGGCGGCGGCGGCGCGTGCACGGTCGCCGGCCAGATGGGCGCGTGCGCGAATGGCACGCTCGTCTGCATGGGCGGCATGACGCAGTGCCGCGGCCCGACGCCGGGCACCGAGACGTGCAACAACGTCGACGACGACTGCGACGGCATGACCGACGAGGGCGTCACGCGCACCTGCTACACGGGCCCCGCGGGCAGCTACACCGGCACGTGCCCGCCGCCGAACAACACGGCGCCCGGCAACTGCGCTCCGCGCGGGCCGTGCATGGGCGTCACGCAGTCGTGCATGGGCGGCATGTTCCCCGCGTGCACCGCGGCGGTGATGGGGCAGGTCTTCCCGAGCCCCGAGGTCTGCGACAACGTCGACAACGACTGCAACGGGCAGGTCGACAACAACGTCGCCGACGCGGGCGGCGCATGCGTCGCGAGCGGCATGGGGCGCTGCGCGACGGGCACGTTCACCTGCACCGCGGGCGGGAGCCTCATGTGCACGCCGCTGACGCCCATCGCCGAGCAGTGCAACGGCGTCGACGACGACTGCGACGGCACCATCGACGAAGGCCCGAGCGGCGCGGCGGGCTCGCTGACGCGCGTCTGCTACGCGGGGCCTGCGGGCACGTTCGGCGGCACGTGTCCTCCTCCGGGCACGGCCGCGGTCGGCAACTGCGCGCCGCGCACGCCCTGCGCGGGGGCGACGCAGGTCTGTGGTGGAGCGGCCGGCTTCCCCGTCTGCAACGCGGCCGTCGGTGGGCAGACGCTGCCGGTGACCGAGACGTGCGACGGCGTCGACAACGACTGCGACGGCACGGTCGACGACGGCAACCCGGGCGGCGGCGGCATGTGCGTGGCGACGATGGCGCAGGGCGTGTGCGCGAGCGGCACCTTGAACTGCACGGCCGCGGCGATCGTGTGCACGCCGGGCGCGCCGCAGGTCGAGCAGTGCAACACGGTCGACGAGAACTGCAACGGCCAGCCGAACGACGTGCCGCCGCGGCGCTGCTTCAGCGGCCCGAACGTCACGCCGGTCACCTACACGGGCACGTGCCCCGGCCCGATGTGCAACCCGAAGGGCGCGTGCACTGCGGGCCAGCAGCTGTGCAACGTCACCGGCAACTACGACAGCTGCGTGCTGCCCGACGGCGGCGCCATCACGACGCCCGCGAACCCGCCCGCGCAAGACGAGCTGCTCTGCAACGGCATCGACGAAGACTGTGACGGCGTCGTCGACGACGGCAACTTCGATCGCGACAACGACGGCGTGAAGTACTGCGCGGGCGACTGCAACGACGACCCCGACGGCGGCGCGCGGCAGCGGCCCGGGCTGCCCGACATCTGCGACGGCATCGACAACGACTGCAACGGGCTCACCGACGGCATGAACACCGCCTGCTACTCGGGCCCTGCGGGCACCGTGTTCGCCGACGGCGGCGGAGTCGGCCAGTGCCGGCCCGGCATCGGCCCGTGCGTGAACGGCATGATGCCCCCGGCGACGCAGTGCGTGGGCCAGGTGCTGCCGGGCACCGAAGGCAACGTCTGCGATCGCATCGACAACGACTGCGACGGCAAGGTCGACGAAGACTTCGACCTCGACGGCGACGGCGTGCCCTCGTGCATTCTCTGCCCGCTGATCACGCCGTGCGACTGCAACGACGAGCTCGACGGCGGCGCGTTCGTGAAGCCGGGCGCGCCCGAGCTCTGCGACTGCCAGGACAACAACTGCGTCGCGGGCGCCGACGAAGGCAACGTGTGCGCGGCGGCTCCGTGCCACGACTTCGACTTCGACCGCGCGACGAACTGCCAGGGCGACTGCAACGACAACAACCCGCTGGTCGGGCCGGCGCGCAGCGAGCGCCGCGCGAACGGCATCGACGACGACTGCGACGGGCAGATCGACGAAGACACCGACGAAGACGGCGACATGTACAGCGTCGGCATGGGCGACTGCGACGACAAGTTCGCGGCCGTGAACCCCGGAGCGCCCGAGCGCTGCGACGGCTTCGACAACAACTGCAACAACATGGTCGACGAGGGCTTCGATCAAGACGGCGACACGGCGACCACGTGCGTCGGCGACTGCAACGACAACAACCCGAACGTGTCGCCGTACAAGTTCGAGATCTGCGGCAACTCGGTCGACGACGACTGCGACGGGCTGGTCGACGAGAACCTCGACGAAGACGGCGACGGCGTCTCGAGCTGCAACAACGACTGCAACGACCACAACGCGAACGTGCACCCGGCGTTCATGAGCGTGGCGGCGGCGGCCGAGGTCTGCGACGGGCAGGACAACGACTGCGACGGCCAGTTCGACGAGGGCTTCGACGTCGACGGCGACGGAGTGCCCCTGTGCTTCGGCGACTGCGACGACAACGACGCGACGCGCAGCCCGAACCTGTACGAGGTGCCGACGGCGATGGGCGGCACGCCGAAGGACGAGAACTGCAACGGGCAGATCGACGAGGGGCAGGCCGACCGCGACATGGACGGGTTCAGCGGGTTCTGCGGCGACTGCAACGACTCCGACCGCACCATCAACCCGCATGGCCGCGAGGTGTGCGACCGCGTCGACAACAACTGCGACGGGCTGGTCGACGCCCTGCCGGGCAACACGAGCCTGTGCGCGGCGTGCTTCGACAACGACATGGACGGGCAGACGAACTGCGACGGCGACTGCGACGACGCCGACCCGACCGTGTTCCGCGGAGCGAGCGAGATCTGCGACGGCAAGCTGAACGCGTGCGGCGCGAGCGTCGGCGTCGACTTGAACGAGAACGGCTTCCGCGTGTGCACCGACGATGCGGGCCTGCCGCTCGACGGCGGCACCGATGCAGGCACGGGCGGCAGCGGCGGCGGCGGTGAGACCGATGCGGGCGAGCCGGGCACCGGCGGCGGAGGCGAGCGGCCGCTGGTGACGGCCGGCTGCGGCTGCGGCAGCGCGGACGGAGCGATGATGCTGATGGCGCTCGCGGTGCTGCTCCTCAGCGCACGCAAACGAGTCCCCTCTCCCCTCGTAGGGGAGAGGGACAGGGTGAGGGGCAAAGCTCCGAGCGCCGACCGACCCCCTCACCCCGGCACTCTCCCCTACGACGCGAGAGGGAGCGCGTGGTTGATGGCTGTGCCCTTCATGCTGTTCTTCTCGTGCCAGAGCGCACTCACCTACCCGCTGCCGCCGGTGCCGGATGCGGGCGAGGTCGTCGATGCGGGCACGGACGGCGGCTTCATCCCTCCGGTCGACGACTGGCCGTGTCCGGGCTTCTACCCGCAAGAGGTCATCCCCTTCCTCGTCCCCAACACGCAGAACCCGTTCGCGGCGCTGCCGCGGTTCACGCGAACGACGTCGATGGTGGCCGAGGCGACATTGCTCGACGACGGCCCGAACGACGTGGCGGCGTTCGTGCTGCGGCGCGACGTGCCGATGGACGTCGACCCGAACATGCCGGGAGCGGCGATCGACACGGTGGCGGTGCGAGAGATCGTGGCGCTCGACGCGCTGCAGGGCACTCCGCTGGTGCGCGACCGCACCGAGCGCAGCACGCGCACGTTCCCGGGGCCGACGTACACGACGAGCCAGAACCTGGTGTTCGCGACGGCGACGAACGCGTTCGCGGTGCGCAACCGGCTGCTGGCGGCGCTGTCGGGCAAGTCGCTCTCGTCGCTCGGAGCGCTGCCGCAGGTCGCGGGCGCGGCTCCGGAAGACAAGATGGTGGTGAACGTGATGTTCCGCATCAACGAGGGGCACCTGTTCATCGCGGCGGCGGTGAGCCCGCTCTCGAAGCTCACGCAGAACCTGCCGGCGGTGCTCGATCTGACGAACGGCAGCGCGCTGGGCGACAAGAACGCGAACCTGCAGTACCGCTGCGAGATGCGCACGGCGCCGGCGCTGAAGAGCGACTTCATCTTCGTGGTCGACAACTCGGGCTCGATGGCCGAGGAGCAGGCCGCGCTCGTGAACGCGTCGTCGGCGCTCTACAACGCGTTCCAGTCGGCGGGGCTCGACTTCCGGCTCGGCGTCATCACGACCGACAGCGACGTGCTGCGCGGCACGGGCTTCACGAGAGACCTGCAGCAGTTCCAGAGCGACGTGCGGGTCGGCATCACGGGCAACCCGTTCGAGATGGGGCTCGAGTTCGCGCTGCGCGCCGTGAAGCAGGCGCGGCTGGTGTCGCAGCCGCCCGAGCGGCGCCTGCGCGACGATGCGGGCCTGGTCATCGTCATCCTCTCGGACGAAGAGAACGCGGGCCTGATGTCGGTGCAAGACTACGCGCGCGAGTTCAACGCCGAGAAGGCGGTCATCTTCTCGATCGTGGGGCCGAAGCCGATCGGTTGCGCGCGCGTGGGCCTCGGCCGGGCGAACGCGGGCACCCAGTACATCGACGCGGCGGTGGCGACGGGCGGCAGCTCGGGCTCGATCTGCAACCCGAACCTGCTCGAGATCGTGCAGGAGGTCGTCGTCGGCAGCCTCGGCGCCGCCAGCAAGTCGTCGCTCACCGATCGGCCGATCTCGAGCTCGCTCGCGGTGCGCACGACGGTGCAGGTGCCGCGCAGCCGCACGATGGGCTTCGACTACGACCCGGGCGGCAACACGGTGCTGTTCTTCGGGTCGGTGCCGCCCGAGGGCACGCACTTCGACGCGGCGTACAGCTACTTCGCCGTGATCCGGTAACCCTTCGCGACGAGGAGGTCCTGCACGGTGCGCAGGATGTGAGTCACCTTCTCCTGGTTCTGGAGCACGGCCTGCAGGCGCTGGGTCTCTTCGGGCGTGAACTGGGCGGGCGCCGGCGGCGCGCCAGGGCGGGGCGGGGCCTGCAGGTCGAACTCGAGCTTCTCTTCGGGAGCCTGACCCGGAGGCGGCGCGACCTGCCGAACGGAGCTCGTCTTCTTTCTCGGCGGCGGCACGTCCTGGCCGCGGAAGTGCTTCGCGATCGCCGAGCGGATCTCGGACTCGGAGGCCATCACGGGCGTGACGCGGGCGTGCGCCTTCGAGCCAGCCTCGTCGATGACCTGGAGGTCGGTGGGGTCGGCCATCGCGAGGGTGAGGACGCGGTCTTTGAGTGAGACGGGGAAGGTGGCGGTCCTCTCGCACCACTCGGCGCCGAGCGAGCGCAGCGCGCCGTTGTCTTTGAGCACGTTGCCGAGGTGCATCGCGGGCATGCGCAGCGACTTCGCGAGGAGGTCGAGCACCGCGTCTTCGTCGGCGAAGCCGAGCTCCGAGATGGCGCGTGGGAGCGAGGTGGCCCAGCGCTCCATGTGAGCGGTGGCTGACTTGAGCTGGAGCTCGTCGATGAGCCGCGCCTTGAGGAGCACCTCGGCGAACTTCGTGGTCGTTCTCGGGTTGGGCATCGTCGCCTGGGAGGCGCAGTGTAGTATGGGGTCGGCGGCACCCGGTATGCCCTTCACCCCCGACGAGTGGACGGGACAACGCTTCGGCCGCTACGAGGTCGTGTGCAGGCTCGCGGTCGGCGGCAGCGCCGAGATCTTCCTCGGCACGGCGCGCACGGGGCCGTTCGTCGGGCTGTCGCTGGTGCTGAAGCGCATGCTCGCGCCGAAGAACGATCAAGAGGCGCTGCAGGACCTCATCGACGAGGCGAAGATCACGGCGACGCTGAGCCACCCGAACATCGCGCGCATCTACGACATCGCGGTGACGCGCGAAGACGTGGTGCTGGTGATGGAGTTCATCCCCGGCGCGACGCTGAGCGAGATTCGGCGCGCGCGCCGCCGCGCGAACGAGCGCGTGCCGCTCGGCTTCACGTTCAAGGCGGTCGCCGACGCGCTGCTCGGCTTGCACCACGCGCACCTGCACCAGGACTCGAAGGGCCGCCCGAAGCCGGTGGTGCACCGCGACGTGACGCCGGGCAACCTGATGATGGACTTCACGGGCAACTGCCGGCTGCTCGACTTCGGCATCGCGCGCGTGACGGGAGCGAGCCGCCGCACGCGCACCGACTTCGTGCGGGGCACGGCGGCGTACATGAGCCCCGAGCAGATTCGCGCCGACCCGCTCGACTACCGCAGCGACATCTTCTCGCTGGGGGCGGTGCTGCACGAGCTGCTCACGGGCGAGGTGGCGTTCGGCAGGGCGACCGACGAGGAAGAGCTCGAGGCGGTGCTCGACGCGCAGATTCAGCCGCCGAGCGCGCGGGTGCCGACGCTTCCGCCGTGGCTCGACGCGATCGTGATGAAGGCGCTGCAGCCGAAGCCGGGCGCGCGCTTCCCGACGGCGAAGCGCATGCACGACGCGCTGGTCGAGGGCGCGGGCGCCGAGATGTGGAGCACGAAGCAGTGCGCCGACTACCTGCGCCTCGACTTCGCCGAGCGGGAAGGGCGCATCGAGAACCTGATGCGTGAGATTCGGCTCACTGACGAGCCCACGATTCCCGCAGGCGCCGTGCGCATGCGCCGCAACAGCCTGCCCGAGCTCTCGATGCCGAGCGCGATGCGCGTGAAGACGGGGTCGCAGAAGAAGAAGGGGTGACCGCTGGGGGCTGCGTGCCGCCCTTCGCGTCACTGCTCCATCGCGAACGCCGGAGGGCGGTGAGCGACTGCGCTCTGCATCGCGTGCAGGCGGCGCAACAGGCTTCGGACACGACTGGCCTGTCCTCTGCTGGCCACCAGGCGTGCGGCTACCCCCGCTACTTCGCCACGGTGAGCATGCAGGTCTTGGTCAGGCCCTTCAGCGAATCGCGCTCGACGCCGACGGCCCGGTAGGGCGCGAAGAACGACACCAGGGCATCGGGTCGCCGCTCGAAGACGAGCTTCACCGAGGCGGGCTTACCCTTGCATTGCCCGGTCACCTCGACCTGGGCCGAGGTGCCGAAGCTCTCTACGCGGGTGAGCCCTGAGAGCGGGCCGTCGAAGGTGAAGTCTCCGATGCCGGCGGCGAGCTCTTTGCGGCCGATCGACGCCTTGAGGTCGTCGAGGGCGGCGGGGCCCAGGGCCTCTTTGAGGGGCGCGCGGAGCAGTGCGCCGAAGAGGCGGGTGACGGTGCCGGCGAGCTTGCCGCCCTCGTCTTCGGCGACCTGCTCTCCCGCGGCGGCCAGCACGTCGACCGCCACGCCCGAGAGCGCCTTCAGGTCGGCGTACTGCTCGACCGCGGCCACGTCGCCCTGTTCGAGCGCCGCTCGCAGCTGCCAGTACGCGTACTGCGGAGTCGCCCGCCCCCACAGCGCGACCCCGCCCACCACCACCGCCAGGAACAAGAGCTTCTTCATCGCGGTCGTTGCTCCCTCTCGCAGTTCGACAAGGGTCTCATTTCGACACTGCTGCGCCGCGTCAACTTGCGCGCCGCGCGGCGCCCTTCCGCCGACGCCACAACGCGGAACACACCGGCCGCCCTGCGCTCCACACTTGTTGTGCCTCGAGCCCGAGCCGTGCGCATGCGCCGCACCGCCTGCCCGAGCTCTCGATGCCGAACGCGATGCGCGAGAAAGACGGGGTCGCAGACGACGGCGCCGACGTCAACGGCGGCCAGCCAGGGCCCATCGACGCCCTCGCTGCAGAGCGTGAGCCGTTTCCCGCACACGTGGCACTGATGGGCCCATGCGCACCTGGGCCACCGCCGTGCTCACCCTCGCCGCTGCATGCTCTGGGGGCGTGACCCCGCCCGACGGCGGCGCCGCCGGAGGTGAGCCCAGCGCAGGTGGCACCGCCACCGCCGGAGGAACCAGTACGGCGGGCGGCAGCGCGACGGCGGGCGGCAGCGCGACGGCGGGCGGCAGCGCGACGGCGGGCGGCAGCGCGACGGCGGGCGGCACCGCGACGGCGGGCGGCACCGCGACGGCGGGCGGCACTGCGACGGCGGGCGGCACTGCGACAGCGGGCGGCAGTGCGACGGCGGGCGGCAGCGCGACGCTGGTGACGACGCACGGCATGACGTTGCCGGCCGGCCACCCGCGGCTGTGGTTCGACGCGGCGCGCCTCGCCCGCGCGCGGGCCTGGTACCCCACGCACACGTTCACGCCTCCCACGAACGAAGACAGCGCCGGGGGCTATGGCGACGTCGCGCTGCACGGCCTGCTCACGAACAACTCGACGGGCTCGTGCAACACGGCCATCACGTGGGCGATGTCACGGCTCACCGACGTGCGAGACACCGGCGGCGTCGCCTGCGACCCCTGCCGGTGGACCGGCGAGCAGCTCATCCTCGTCTACGACTGGTGCCACGCGCAGCTCACGGCGCAGCAGCGCTCGACGTTCATCACCGCGATGAACACGGGGCTCTACGCGTGGAGCCGGAAGTCGTGGGGCGGGCCCTCGATGTACATGAACAACTACTACTGGGGTTACCTGCGCAACGAGCTCGAGTGGGCCATCACCTCGTACGAAGACAACACCGCGTGGGCCGAGTCGATGCTCGACTGGGTGTTCGACCAGCGCCTCACCGGCGGCTTCAACCCGTCGACGCTCGCCGGCGGCAACAGCCGCGGAGGGCTCGCCTACGAGGGCTCCGAGTACGGCCCGGTCGTCGCGCAGTACCCGTTGATTCCCTTCGTCACCGCGAGCCTCTACGGCCGCGACCTCTACCAGGAGACCGACTACTGGCGGGAGTTCGTCTACGGCCTCATCCACTCGACGACTCCGGCGCCGACCACCGTGCCCGGCGTCCCCGGCGCCGGCTACACCGTATTCCCCTACAGCGACGACGAAGGGTGGAACGAGCGGTTCCAGGCGCAGACCCACTACTTCCCCGACTTCATGGTCGCGATCGCGTCGTACTGGCCCACGCAGCCCATCGGCCGGCACGCGCGGCAGTGGGCGAACAGGGTCGGCGTGCAGCCGTGGAGGCACGTGCAGGCGGTCGACGTCGCGAGCACGCCGCTCGCGTTCGCCGGGCTGCCGCTCGACTTCTACGCGTCGGGCCCTCGCTACCTCTACGGCCGCAACGCGTGGGGCGCGCAGTCGACGGTGTTCATGCTGCAGCTGGGCGACGCGGCCGAGACCACCATCGGCCACCAGCACGGCGACTACGGCACGTTCCAGCTCTGGCGCAATGGCCGCTTCCTCTCGCGCGAGACCGCCGGCTACTCCGGAGCCTCGAGCACCGACGTCGCCGGCTACGCGGGCAGCGGCACCGTCGACGCCGCGCTCGGCATCGCGCACAACACCGTGCTGGTGAACGGCGCGAACCCCGGGCCGCAGTACTCGGGCCCCGAGGCGATCGTCGAGCGCCTCGAGTCGCGGCCCGGCTACACGTACGCGGCCGTCGACCTCGTGCCGCCCGCGACCGCGCTGCAGAGCTGGCGGCGCGAGCTCGTGTTCTTGCGGGCGCTCGAGACGCTCGTCGTGCTCGACCGCCTCCAGACCGCGAGCGCGACGGCCACGAAGACGTTCATCAACCACTGTGAGACGAACCCGGCGGTCTCGGGCAACAGCTCGGCGACGTGCACCGTCGGCGACCAGGCGCTGGTGATGACGACGCTGGCGCCAGCGCAGCGGGCGTACCGCGTCGTCGACGAGGGCACGCGACCAAGCCACCAGTACCGCATCGAGGTCGACACCACGCCGGGTACTTCCCAGAGCTACGTCGTCACCGTTCTGCAGGCGCGCGACGCCGCGGCGACGAGCCCCGCGCCGGTGCTCACCGAGACCGGCACGTCGTTCACCGTCGCCATCGGCACCACCAGCGTGGTCTTCCAGAAGGGCATGACCTCGACTGGCGGCTCGGTCACCGAAGGCGGCACGACGACTCCGCTGCGCCCGAACGTGCAGGCCATGACCGTCGGGTTGACCGGGCCCGTCTGGGCGCCCTGAGGCAGAAAGACGCTCCACCTCGCGACCGCGCTCGAGCCGAGCGAGCCTCTGAACGGGGTCTCGGTGTGCGACCTCTGCGGCGCCGGCGACTGCACCCAGGCGCCGCTGAGACCTCAAGGGTCGTTGCGCTGCTCGGCCGTCATCACCGCGAAGATGCCGCTCGAGCTGCTGCCGACCCACTCGTGGCAGGCGAAGTCGTCGCCACAGCCGAGCAGGCGGTGCCGCCGCAGTCGATGATGTCGTCCCTTCTCGTCGTCTACCCCGTTGGTGCAGTTCTCGTTGTTGGCGAGCGGAGGAGGGCGCGCGTCGAAAGGAAGCGGCCTTCAGCCTGCCGCGACCGAGCAGCAACGGGGCGAGGCGCAGTTCTCTCCCCGAGAGATCTACGCTAACCCGCGGGCCCGATGCTCTCCGCGTTCGTCATTCTGCGGCTGGTCGCCGCCCAGAGCGGCAGCCTGCTGACCTTCGAGTGGGTCGCCCCTCCGGCGTGCCCTCCGACCGAGTCGCTGCGCGCGCGCTTGGGCGACCTGTCGGGTAGAGCCGTGGCCACCGTGACCGAGCAGCCCTCGGGCTGGAAGCTCGAGCTGCGCGTCAACGAGTCGGTGCGTGAGCTCACGACCCGTACCTGTGAAGAAGCGGCCGACGCCGCCGTGCTGATCATTCAGCTCGGCTTGACCCGAAGGGACGGCGTCGACGCGACTCCGGCTCCCGCTTCGGCCCCGGTGGTCGTCGCCGCCCCCGAAGAGCCCTTCTGGACGATGCGCGCGTCGCTGATCGGAGGCGCCGGGCTCGTCACCTGGCCCCAGGCGCTCGCGCGACTCGGCGCCGCGGCCTCACTGCACCACGGGCGTTACGCCGCGACCCTCGACGTGACGACCGAGCTGCGCGGCCACGTGCCGCGTCGACGATGACACGCCCCGGCTGCTCCAGCGACTCTTGCGGTCAGCGTCTCGAGGTCATTGCATTCGGCCGTTCCAGTTGTTCGAGCGACGCTCGTAGTCGGCCTTCTTGGCCGCGGCCTCCGCGGCGCGCTCGGCATCGGTCTTCGTCGCGGTCTTCAGCGTCCCGTACGCCTTGTCGTACGCATCCGACGTCTCTTCGCGGAACAGCTTCACGCCCAGGCCGACGACCTGTGCTGCGATGCCCCACGGCGTCACCGACGATGCCAGGCCGCCGGCCACGATCAGCGCCGACGCATACGAGCTCACGAACTTGTCGTACTTCTTCTCCGGCGACTTCGCTGTGGCGAGACCGTGCAGGTCTTTCATCAGGCCGATGACGTCCGAGGTGGTACCGAGCACCTTGCCGAGGTGCTCGTGCGCCTTGGTCTTGCCGAGCCAGCTCGCCCAGGCACCGACCGCGCGCGTCGCGTCTTCGGTGACGTTCACCGCGTTGCCCAGGGTCGGGTCCTTCGCGAGCTCATAGATGCCGCGGGTCAGCTGGAACGTACCGACGACCGCGGCACCTGCCTTCAGCGACGCCTCGCTGACCTGGGCGCCGCGGGCGAGCTTGCCGCCGCGCTCGGCCACCATCTCGGCGCCGTCGCCGAGGGCAGCGAGCATGCTCGAGACGTCGCCCGACTTGTCGAGGAGGCCCGGCTGCTCGAGCTCCTGCGGCGACGCGTTCGTGATCTTGAACGCGGCGCTGACCTCGTTCGGCTCCAGCCTGCGGCCGAGGTTGATCTCGAAGAGCCGCTCGGTCGCGCCGTAGCGGTCGCCGGGCATGTGCGGCGCGAGGTGCAGCGCGACGCCCTTCAGCTCGTTCCACGCGGCAGGGTCCTTGTAGACGTCCTTGAACAGGGTCTTGCCGAGCTCGGTCTTGGGCGTGAGGTTGCCCATCGACGGATCTTTGCGGCTGGAGTCGTACTCGAAGAGCTCGGTCGCGAGCTGCGCGCCCGCCCGGGTGCCGCTGACCAGCGCGGCGATCTCCTTCATCTTCGCCATGCGTTCGGCGGGCTTCAGCGACTCGAGGTGTGCGATGAACGGGCCCGAGTTCACCTGCTGCACGAGCTCGGCAGCGCTCCCCTCGCGCATCGCGGCGGCGCGCTGCTGTTGCTTCTCGACGATGCGGGCCGACGAGGTCAGGTTCGCCAGCCGATCGCCGAAGTGGTTCTCGAGGTCCAGCCGCTCGCCCGGCTTCATGCTCGGGTTCGGAGCGATCTCGAAGCGGATGCGGCCCTGGGCGTCGCGATCGACGCGCACCGTGCCGTCGTTGATCGCCGGCATCAGGAACTGGAGCTCCTTCGCCATCGTCGCCGACGCCTTCGCGAGTTGCGCCTTGTCGGCGACCGTCTGCTTCTGCAGCGCGTCGACCTGCTTCGCGACGCCTGCGGCGGCCCCCCGGTCGCGCGCCTTCTTCTGCGCCGCGAGATCGGCCGGGCTCGTCACGGGCTTGTCCCCACGGTTCACGAAGCTGCTCGCGAGCTGGAACAGGTGGGCCGTCGGCGGGTTCATCCAGTCGTTCTGGAGCTGCCACGAGCGCCCGTCCAACGTCATCTTGTCGTTCGCGCCGGGCGTCGCGACGTAGAAGCGAAAGGCGCCCCCGCTGCCCGGGCCGAGCGGCACCGCGAGCACGTCGGGCTGCCCGCGCGCGCTCACCACGTAGGCCCGCGTCTGGCCCTGATCCGAGAGCGTCGCCGGCTTGACCGTCGCGTACTTGCCGTTCGCGAGCTCGATGCGGGTCGGCACCTGCGGGCTCGCACCGGTGTTCGGATCCGTCATCTTCTTGTAGTCGATCTCGAGGTACCCGTCTTTCGGCACCAGCGGGTTCTGGGTGTCGACCCAGGTCTTGAGCTTGCCGGGCTTCGACTCCCCGCCCGTCGGCACCGGAGGCGTCGCCGCCAGAGGAGCTGGCGGGGGCTTCGGCTGGGACACGCGGGGAGGCGGGGGCGCGATGCGAGGGGCCATGGCGCTCACCTGAGCAAGGGGCTGGCCGCCCAAAAATATAGCGTTTCCTGGTGGTTGAGCGCCTGGGCCCAGGCCGTGTCACATGACTTTCGGCTTACAGGCCGCGTCGGCACCGCGCGGCGCATGGGGCATGCCCTCGAGCCAGACGTGACGAACGAAGCGTTTCGGCACGGCGGCGCATCTGGCAGGGCCAAGGTGGTAACAGGCGGCGCAGCGCGGTAGGCCACCCGCTGATCATGACCGACGCGAACGTGGGCCCTCGGGACACAGAGGCTGGAGCGGCTGCGGCGCTGCTGCGGCTCAGGGCCGCTGACGCCGAGCAGCTGCGCGCGGCAGCGGGTGCTCTCGCAGCTCAGCTGAGCGACACCCCCGACGGCCCAATGGGCGAAGCGGCGAGCGAGCCTCCTGAGGCGCCCTACCGGCTGGCCCTGGTGGCCCGCCGACGGCATGAGGCCCGCGACCTGTTGAGGGACTTTGTCGACGGCCGGTCGCGGCCAGGCCTGTTTCACGGGGTGGCATCGGTCGACGGCCCGGGCCCCGTGTGGATCTTCACCGGCCAAGGGTCCCAGTGGCCAGGCATGGGGGCCTCCCTGCTGCGCGCTGAGCCCGTGTTCGAGGCCGCACTGAGCGCCTGCGCCGACGCCCTCGAGCGCCAGGTCGAGTGGTCGCTGCTCGAGCAGCTCTCAGCCGACGCGACCCGCTCACGCTTCGACGAAGTCGACGTGGTGCAGCCGGTGCTCTTCGCGCTGCAGGTGGCTCAGGCGGCCCTCTGGCGCTCATGGGGGCTCGAGCCCGCAAGGGTCATCGGTCACAGCCTGGGCGAGGTGGCGGCGGCCCACGTCGCCGGAGCTCTCAGCCTCGACGACGCCGCGCGGGTCGTCTGCGCCCGGAGCGCGGGGGTACGGCAGCACGCCGCAGGCCGCGGCGCGATGGCGGTGGTCGAGCAGGCGCCTGCGCTCGTCGAGCCTCTCTTGGCACGCCTGCGGCTGTCGATCGCCGCCTACAACGGCCCCAGCACCACCGTGGTCGCAGGAGCCCCAGAGCCCATCGCCCAGCTCGTCACAGCCCTCACTGCCCAGGGCACTTTCGCGCGAGCCATCGACGTCGACTACGCCTCACACACCGAGATGATGGATGCCGTGTGCGAACGGCTGTTCACGCAGCTTTCCGGCCTACGCCCGACCAAGCCCCACGTCCCCATGGTCTCGACGGTGACTGGCTCGCCCCTCGCCGAGCCGCTCGATGCAGGGTACTGGTGCCGAAACCTGCGCCAGCCCGTGCTGTTTCACCAGGGGCTCGCCGGGCTGCTCGCTTCGGGCCATCGCGCGTTTCTCGAGCTCGGCGGCCACCCGACCGTCGGCCGCTGGGTGCGTCTCAACCACCCGGGCGCGGTGGTGACAGCCACCTTTCGCCGCGGCGGCGACGAGCGGCTCGCCATGCTCGAGGCGCTCGGAGCCCTCGACGTGGTGGGGGTGAGCGTCGACTCGAATCGGCGTGCAACCTGCGCCGGCTCGGCTTGTCCTGATACCAGAGCCGCTCGCCCATGAACCCCCAAGGCCCCGCCGACACTTCAGGCTTTCAGCGGCTCCACGCCCTGCTCGATCGAGCCCCTGCGCTGGGCGAGCGTCTGCGCGCAGTGCGCGCCTTCTCGCGCCGGGTCAAGGGGTCGAGCCACCACCTCACCAACGCATGCAACCTGCGCTGCAAGGGGTGCTGGTTCTTCGCCAACGACTTCGACAAGAAGTCACGCGAGCAGCGAGACCTCGCGTCGTGGGAAGACTTCGCCCGCCGTGAGGCGGCGCGCGGCGTGACGAGCACGCTCTTGATTGGTGGTGAGCCGACCCTGGTCCCCGAGCGCATCGCCGCCTTTCGACGCCACCTGCCATTCATCACCATTTCGACGAACGGAATCGAGCCGCTGCCGCGCCAGGGCTTCGAAGACATCGCCATCGGCGTCACGCTGTTCGGCGCTGGCACGGTCGACGACGAACTGCGTGGCATCAAACCCGACGGCCGGCGCATTCACGGTCTGTTCGACCGTGCCCTGGCGAACTACCGCGAGGACCCGCGGGTGGTCTTCGTGATGGCCCTCACCGAGAGCAGCGTCGCCGACCTCGAGTCGTGGGTTCGCCGCATCGCCGAGAACGGGAACCGGGTCACCTTCAACTTCTACAGCAGCTATGGCCAGGCCGAGTCGCAGCACGCCCGGGCCGAGGCACACGCAGAGCTGCTGCGCGAGGCGCTGCGGGTGCGCGCGGCCTACCCCCACGTGGTCAGCCAGCACCCGTACGTCATCGAGACGATTCTCACCGGCCAGAGCCACTTCGGCCGCTTTGGCTACGACGTGTGCCCCTGCGTGAGCCAGGAGCACCCGGCGCACGCGGCGCGACTGGCCAACGGGCACCCGACGGTGCCTGGCTTCAACGCCTACCGCGCTGATCAGAGCGTGAGCTTCTGCTGCACCTCGGGCGAGTGCGGCAGCTGCCGCGACAGCGTGGTGATGACCACCTGGGTCTACGCGAACCTGCTCGAGTTCACCCACTCGCTCGAGGCCCTGCAGACCTGGGTCGACCTGGCCGAGCAGTACTGGAGCAACGTCATCTGGTCGCCGTACTTTCGCCCCGCTCGCCCGGCGGCTCCCCCTCACTCGCCTGCTGCTCACTGACAAATGACCACGCTCGAACGCCTCTGCACCCTGTTGACCCGCGAGACCGGCGTCACGCTGGCTCCCGCAGATGCCGACCGCAAGCTCGTCGACCTCGGCATCGACTCGCTCACCTACAACGAGGCCCTCTTCTGGGTCGAGCGGGAGTTCAAGGTGCGCATCGACACCGCCGAGCTCCGCGGCATCGACACCCTGGCCCGGCTGGCCCAGCTGCTCGATGAGCGGGCCCCTCGGGCGAACGCCGGGCCATGAGCCGGCAGGTTCTCATCACCGGCGCGGGGCTGGTGACTCCCAACGGAGTCGGCACACGCCTGACCTGGCAGAACCTGCTCGCCGGCCGCAGCGGTATTCGTCGCGTCACCCGCTTCGACGCCACGCGGTTTGCCTGCCAGGTGGCCGGTGAGGTGCCCGAGTGGCACCCCGAGCGCCTCTTCACGCCGCGCAAGCGAAAGGAGCTGGGGCCGTTCATCGAGCTCGCGCTGGTCGCCGCTCAGCTGGCGGTCGACGACGCGCGGCTGCTCATCGAGCCGCCCGACCGCGAGCGCGCGGGCTGCTCGGTGGGCGTGGCGGTGGGCGGGCCTCACGAGGCCGGCCACTGGGTGGAGCAGGTCGCTCGGGAGGGACCTTCGGTGCTGCCCCCGCTCGCCTCGGCCGGGTGGAACTCGACCTTCGCCGGCTCGCAGATCGCCATGGCGCATGGGCTCAGAGGCCCGAACCTGGTGCTCAACGCGGCCTGCGCCTCGGGCGGTCAGGCGGTGGGCGAGGCCTTCAAGCTGATTCAGGCGGGTCGCGCCGACCTCATGCTCGCTGGGGGCACCGATGCCGGAGTGTCGCCCATCAGCTTCGCCGGCTTCGAGGCCAACCGCGGCCTGGTCACCCGCTTCAACGACTCGCCCCACCTGGCTTCGCGGCCCTTCGCGGCAGACCGCGATGGCTTCGTCATCGGCGAGGGGGCGGGCTTTCTGGTGTTGGAGGAAGCCGAGCGCGCCCGCCGCCGCGGAGCGCGGGCCTATGCCGAGCTGGCGGGCTACGCGAGCACCTGTGACGCCTTTCACATCACCCAACCCGGCCCCGACGGCGCGGCGAGAACCATGCGCGCTGCCCTCGTCGACGCGCAGCTCGCCCCCACCGAGGTCGGCTACGTGAATGCCCACGCGGCCGGAACACTGATGGGTGACCTGCTCGAGGTGGCTGCGGTGCGCGAGGTCTTCGGGCCGCACGCCGACCGGCTGCTGGTCTCGGCCACCAAGTCGATGGTGGGGCACCTGATGGGGGCGGCCGGCGCCGTCGAGGCGGCGGTGACTGCGCTGAGCCTTCACGAGTGCCACGTTCACCCCACGCTCAACTGCGAACAGCCCGGGCGAGGCTGCGACCTCGACTTCGTCGCCCGTACCTCGCGGCGAGTCGAGCTTCAGGCGGCGCTCAGCAACTCGTTCGGTCTGGGCGGCATCAACACCTGCCTGGCGATGAAGAGGGCTCAGGCGTGAGCGCGTCGGCGGCCTCCAGCAGGGCAGCGGTGAGCCAGGGTCGCCTGCGCCGGCAGGAGCGCCGCGCGGCGCTCGCCACCATTCTCGTCCCGACGGTGGGCGCCGTGTGCGCGGCAGGTTGGGTGCTCGTTCACGGGGCACCGCACCTGGCGAGCTGGGTCGCCCTGCTGGTGATGTTCCTGCTCGCGGCGTTCGGGGTGACCGTCGGCTACCACCGGTACTTCGCGCACCGCGCGTTTCGGGCCCACCCGGCCGTGGAGGTGGTCCTGGCGGGCTGCGCCGCGATGGCCGCGCAGGGCCCTCTCTTTCACTGGGTGGCCATTCACCGCCGGCACCACCGCACGGCCGACCAGCCGAACGACCCCCACTCGCCGCGCGTCGTGCCCGGGGGTACGCGCCTGGGCGGCCTCTGGCACGCGCAGCTGGGGTGGATGCTGCGCCACGAGCCCGAAGACTGGCAGACGCACATTCCCGAGCTGATCGCCTCGCGTCGCTACTTCGGCATGCACCTCACCTACCTCCCCTGGCTCGCGGCGGGGCTGGTGCTTCCGGCCGTGGGGGTGGGGTGGGCGCAAGGCTCGGTCGAAGGGCTCGTCGAGGGCGCCTTGTTCGGCGGCCTGCTGCGCATCTTCATCGGCCACCACGTCACCTGGAGCGTGAACGCGCTCTGCCACGTCTTCGGCGCGCGCGCGTTCGCGACTCCGGACACGAGCACGAACGTGTGGGTGCTGGCGCTGCCCACGCTCGGTGAGGCCTGGCACAACAACCACCACGCCTTTCCCGGGTCGGCGCGCCACGGGCTCGAGCCGCACCAGGTCGATCTCGGCTGGGCGTTGCTCAAGCTGCTCTCGGCGCTCGGTCTGGTCTGGGAGCTGCGCACGCCGACCCCCCAGCAGATCGCGCGCCGCACCGCCGCCGGCGCGGCCATCACCGACGAGATTGAGAGACCATGACCTCGCGACTCGACCTGGGGGCCTCACGCGCTGCGATCGAGGCGCACTACGACGTGGGCAACGCCTTCTACGCGCTGTGGTTGGACCCGACGATGACGTACACCTGCGCGCTGTGGAGCGACCAGGCTGACGAGTCGCTCGAGACGGCGCAGCTGAGGAAGATCGACTTCCACGCTGCCGAGATGAAAGCGCAGGGTGCCCGCAGGGTGCTCGATGTCGGCTGCGGGTGGGGCGGAGCCCTGCGGCGGCTGGTGCAGCAGCACGGGGTCGGCGCCGCGGTGGGCCTCACCTTGAGCCCGCAGCAGCACGCCTGGCAGCAGGCCCACGCGCTGCCCGGCACCGAGGTGAGGCTCGAGCCATGGGCTGAGCACCAGCCCACCGCGCGCTACGACGCGATTCAGTCGATCTGCGCGCTCGAGGCGTTTGCGCGCGACGGGCTGACCACGGCTCAGAAGGTGGCCGCCTACCGCAGCTTCTTCGAGGCGTGCCACGACTGGCTCGAGCCGGGCGGCCACCTCACCCTGCAGACCGTGGCCTACGGCAACTCGGGCGCGGAGCTCGCCGAGCAGCACTCGTTGCGCGACGCATTCCCCGAGTCTGATCTTCCCCACCTGTCGGAGCTCGCCGCGGCGTTCGAGCGACGCTTCGAGCCGCTGCGCATTCGAAATGATCGAGCGCACTACTCGCGCACCTTGCGGGCCTGGCGCCGAAGGCTGCGCGCGGCGCGCCCCCGAGCGGTGGAGCTGGTGGGGGAGCCGGTCGTTCAGCGCTTCGAAGAGTACCTGCGCATGGGCACCGGTATGTTCGATCTCGGCACCACCGACTTGTTGCGAATCACCTTGCGCCGCATCGACAGCCCGCGCCTTCCTCCTGCTCCCGGAGCCCGCACCGATGGCACAGCCACCTGACGCGAAAGAGATCGAAACGTGGATCGTCCGGTGGGTGGCCCGACAGCTCGAGGTAAGCGAGTCGGAGGTCGACTGCCAGGCTCCGCTGGCCGAGCTCGGCCTGGGCTCGCGCGAAGCGGTGATGCTCACCGCCGAGCTCGAAGACTGGCTCGGCGTGACCTTGAGCCCGGCGGTGGCGTGGCAGCACCCGACCGTGCGCCTGCTGTCGCAGCACCTGGCCCAGCGACGCGCATGAGCGCTGCCCCCACCAGCGTCGTCGCGGCCCTGCGCCGCAACGCCGAGCGGGGTGACGACACCCAGGGCTTCACTCATCATCAGAGCGAAGGGCCGCAGCACGTCGGTCACGCCTCGCTCGCCCGAAGGGCCCAGGCGCTGGCGCGGGCCCTGGCGGGGCGCTGTGGCCGAGGTGACCGCGTGCTCTTGCTCTCGAGCCCGGGGCCCGCCTTCGTCGAGGCGCTCTGCGCGTGTTGGCTGCGGGGGGCGGTGGCGGTGCCGCTGCAGCCTCCCATCACCTCGGGTCGCGGGTCGCAGACCCTCGAGCGTCTGTCGGGCGTGGTGCGCGACTGCGCCCCGGCGCTCGGGCTCGCCGACGAGGCCACCCTGGGTCAGCTGCCCGAGCTGAAGAGGCTCGGCTTCCCTTTCACCACGGTGGGCGCCCTCTCAGACTGCGGTGACGATGCCGCTCTTCCCGACGACGCGAGCGAGGGCCTGGCGCTGCTGCAGTACACCTCGGGCTCCACCGGGGCGCCGCGCGGGGTGAAGCTCTCGCACCAGAACCTGGCCGCGAACTGCCGCGCCATCATCGAGCAGTTCGAGGCGGGGCCCGAGTGCATCAGCGTGAGCTGGCTGCCGCCGTACCACGACATGGGGTTGGTGGGTCACCTGGCCGTGCCCCTCGTGCTGGGCTCCCAACAGCACCTGATGTCGCCCCTGCGCTTCGTTCAGCGGCCGCTCGAATGGCTGAAGCTCATCTCGCAGACCCGAGCGACCGTGGCGGGCTGCCCGAGCTTCGCCTACGAATGGTGCGTGCGGCGCACGCGCCCCGAGCAGCGCGCCCAGCTCGACTTGAGCCACTGGCAGGTCGCCTACTGTGGCGCCGAGCCGGTGCGGGCACCGGTGCTGAAGGGCTTCGGCGACGCGTTCGCCGTGGCAGGGTTTCGACCTCGAGCCTTCATGGCCTGCTACGGGCTGGCCGAAGCGACCTTGCTGGTGACCGGCGCGCCCAAGGGCCAGGGGCTGCGTGAAGCCACGCTGCCTCGCGGCGGGGGTCGAGCCACGGTGAGCTGCGGCGCTCCCGGCCGCGAGGTCGAGCTTCGGGTCGTCGACCCCGAGCGGCGGGTCGAGCTGCCGCAAGGTGAAGAGGGCGAGCTGTGGGTCCGTGGCCCCAGCGTGGCCGAGGGCTACTGGGGCTGCGACGACGCCGCGTTCGGGGGGCGGTTGGTCGATGGTCGGGGGCCGTTTCTGCGCACGGGCGACATCGGGGTGCTCGACGGGTCAGGGCTGCACGTGGTGGGGCGCCTGAAAGACGTGCTGGTCATCGACGGCCTCAAGCACCACGCGGCAGACCTCGAGGCGACGGTCGAGCGCCTCGACTGGGGCGCCGATGCCGCGCGGCTGGGCCGCAGCGCCGCGTTCGCGGTCGACGACGCCCGGGGCGAGTTCGCGGTCTTTCTTCAAGAAGTCAGGCGGCCCGGCGCAGACCGCGAGCGCTTCGTGGCCCGCATCGTGGGGGCCATCAGCGGCCAGCACGGCGTCGGACTCAAGCACGTCGAGCTGCTGGAGCCGGGCACCCTGCCGCTGACCTTGAGCGGCAAGGTTCGACGGAGCGCGTGTCGGCAGCTGTGGCTCGAGGGCAGGCTCAAGCGCCCGTGAGGAACGGCATCGCGACCTCGCGCCACCGGCTGGCGCTCGAGACGTCGAAGAACGCGCGGTGCGGATCAGGCGTCGCGAGCTTCAGGTGGAGCAGCTGCCGAGAGCGGGCTTGGGTGAACGCCTCGGCCAGCGCGGCCGCCTGAGCGGGCGAGGCGAGCGGGTCTCGCTCGACCACCACGGCAGCGAGCGCTCCTCGGAAGCGAGCGAAGTTGTCCGCTTCGTTGCGAAACTCCGCAGAGCCCTGCACGTAGCGGCGCTCCCGCACGCAGCCCGAGAGCGTCGAGGCGAGCTCGGCGGGCACCGAGCCCGGTACTCCCAGGAGCCTGCCAGAGAACCCCAGGCCCGCAGCGGTGAGCAAGGGCACCAGCACGTGCGCGCAGACGCCCACCTTGACCCAGGCGGCGCCGCGAAAGCTGCTCAACGGAGCCCAGGGAGCGCAGACCAGCAAGGCGCGGTCGAACGCCTGATTCGAGGGCAGCAAGCCGAAGAGGGCGCCACCGACGCTGTGTGCGATCGCCACTCTCGTCGCCGAACCAAACTGCTCGAGGAAGCGCTCGGCGATGAGCGAGATTGCGTCGAGGCCGAGCCGCCGGGCGGTGTGCTCGCCGGCCACGCGCGGCACCCACGTCGCGATGCCCGCCCCGGCCAACGTCTCGGCGAAGGCGGCATACCGTCGAGAGGGCATGCCCAGAGCGGGGACCACGAGCGCGGCGAATGGCGCTGCGCCTTCGGGGGTGAACGTCAGCGCCTCGACGCCCGGGGGCCCGAGCGACCGCCGCTGGGCGATGACGGGAGCTGGCATCGGCGGCGCGCACCCTACCCCAAAGCGTGGCGGCCGCGCGGGCGCGCCTGCGACAGACGCTGCCGCCAGACTCGTGTCCCACTTCGTCTTCGTGAAAGCCGGCACGCAAGACGCGATCGATCGGTCGGCCTGCATCGATGACCGCACCGCGAGCGCTTCGACTACGCCTTCGCGCGAGCCTTGAGCGCCTGCGCCAGCGCGGCCGCGCTCTTCGCGACCTGCTTCGCCGGGTGCCGCCGCTCTTCGGTCTTACCGAGCGCCGCGAACGCGTACTCGCGCACCGGCACCACGAGCGAGACCGGCTTCGCGTCAGCCGCCGCGTACGCATCGGGGAAGGACATCGGCTCGGGCTTGAGCAGCTCCTCGAGCTCTTCGTCCATCGGAGCGTCGTCGTCGTAGGCGTACTCTTCGTCTGCCGACTCGACCTCTTCGTCTGCGTATTCGGGGTCCATCGCTGCTCAGGGTGCTGCAATGTAGGTGCGAGAGAAAAGGCCATGAAATCAGGCCATTCTCAACTCCTGAGGTGGAGCATCCACCTACCAAAACCTACAACTTGTGGAGCGCCCCTGCTCCAAGCAGGTCCAGCGCCTGGGCCCAGCGCCCGGTCGCCTTCATCACGAGCTCGCACAGCTCGCGAACGGCGCCGTGGCCTCCGCGCGAGGGCGCGACGAAGTGCGCCGCCTCCCGAACCTCGGGCGCCGCGTCGGCCGGGCACGCGGCCAGCCCCGCCTGCCGCAGCGGCGCGAGGTCGTTCACGTCGTCGCCCATGTACGAGCACTCGGCCGGAGCAACCCCGAGCTCCACGCACAGCTCCGCGAACGCGGGGCCCTTCTCTTTCTTGCCCTGCATCACCTTCGCGAGCTTCAGCTCGGCGGCCCGCACCGCCACGATCTCCGACGTGCGCGCGGTCAGAATCGCCGCCGGCAGCCCCGTCAGCCGCGCGAGCACCAGCGCGTGACCGTCCTTCACGTCGAAGCGCTTGAAGACCTCGCCGTGCGGCCCGTACCAGAGCCCGCCGTCGGTCATCACGCCGTCGACGTCGAACACCATCAGCTTGATGCGGGCTGCGCGCGACTCCAGCGGCTCGGACACGGCCGCTCTCTAGCACCCGCGCTACCGCCGCGCGCGGCGCGTCGACTTCTTCGGCGACTCGGCCTTCTTCGACGGCTTCACCTTCACCGCCTCGTCGTCGACCAGCTTCGCCTGAACCGGAGCCGCCACCGCAGGCTGCACCACCGGCGCCTTCGTCACCTTCGCCGGCACGTCATCGTCCGCGTACCGCGCCGTCTCTTTCTTCGACGACGACGGCCACGCGATGAACGCGATGAGGAACAGCGCCAGCACGGCGACGCCTCCGATGAGCCACTTCTTCTCGAGCGGGTTCTTGTCGATGACCGGCTGCCACTCGTCGTCATCGTCTCCGTAGTCGATCGTCGCCTCGGGCTCGGGCCGCCGAGCGACCGCGACCTGCGCCGGCGCCGGCTTCGGCTTCGCCGCCGCCTTCGGCTTCGCCGCGGCGATCAGCTTGTTCGCCTCGGTGTGCGAGTCTTCGAGCCCCAGCTCTTCGTACACGCCGAGCAGCCGCTGCTCGAGCTCGCGCGCCGAGTACGGCCGCTCGCTCGGGTCTTCGTCGAGCGCCGACAGCACCAGCTCGTCGAGCTCGCTGTCGACCGCGGGGTTGAAGTGGCTGGGCGGCTCGATGATGCGCGCCGTCTCGGCGCGGCGCCCGGTGAGCAGCCGGTACATCAGCGCGCCGAGCGCGTAGACGTCGGTCAGCCGGTCGGGCATCTCGCCCCGCTTGAGCTCGGGCGCGACGGGGTTGCCGCCTTTGCCGCCGATCGACAGGTTGCCCGTCGTCGTGCAGACGAGGTGCGCCGCGTCGAGCACGCCGACGACCTGGCCCTTGTCGTGCGTCTCGGCGACCAGCCGAATCACCTTCATCGAGAGCTGGAGCGCCTCGATCAGCGGCACGTGCCCCGCCTCGGCGACGTGGCTCAGCTGCAGCACGCCCGACAGCGTCAGCTCGGAGTCACCCAACGTCGGCCTGCGCGGAACAGGAGGGCTCGTGTTCATGCCCCGAACCTCAGCAATGCCCACGCCGCTCCAGGGCCCGAGCCGTTCTGGACGCTTGAAGCGCAGCGGGGGTGACCACTGCAGTGGGCAGTGGACCGAACGCACCGCATCTGTCAGGTGAAGTTACGCGCCATGTCCAAGACCTTCTCCTACGCGTACATGATGCTGCAGGTGACCGCGCGGGTCGGCGACTCGCTCGAGATCAAGATGGGGATTCGAACGCAGACCGTGCCGCTCGAAGCGCTGCGGTACCTCTTCGTCACGAAGCACGGCCAGTACGAAGAGCTGATCATCGCGTACGACAAGCCCGACGGCTCGCGCGGCATCGTGCGCACGTACGCGAACGCGGGCTCGACGCAGTTCAAGGCGCTCGCCGACGATCTCGCGGCGCTCAAGCCCAACGCCGACCTGCGCGGCCGCCCGCGCGGCGAGGCGCTGAAGACGATGGGCGCGCGCGACACGCAGCTCATCGCGATGGTCGCGGTGCCGATCGTCGTGAACCTGCTGCTGTTCGCCGGCATGTCGCCGTTCATCATTCACGGGCTCGACGAGGGCTCGCAGACGGTCGGCGCCGGCGAGCTGCGCACCACGAAGCTCACGACGCGCAACCTCGTGCTGACCGGCGAGCTCGACGTCGAGCGCTACCTCGAGGTCACGAACACCGAGAACGGCCGGAAGACGTCGGCGTCGTACGAGTTCCCCGTCTTCCCTCCGGGCGCGCCCGACGACGCGCCGATTCCCGTCGTGCTCAAGACGCGCGAGCTGTCGGACTCGCGCGTCACCGAGCTCGCGCAGGCCGGCCGGTGGAAGTGCACGCTCCGCAACGTGCTGTGGGAGGGCCTCGACAGCGACGACCGCGACTACATGCACGACAAGCTGCACCTCAACGTGTCGAAGGACACGGCGCTCTGCGAGCTGTCGGACGAGGACGACCCGCCGCTCATCGCGATGATCGGCGGGCTGTTGTGTGGCGGTCTGGGCGTCAGCGGGATCATCGTGCTCGCGCTGTGGCTGCAGCGTCGCAAGCAACGCTGATGTGCCGTGATGTCGCAGTGACTCGTCCCGCGCGCGTCGCGTAAGACGCGCGGCTCCCGGATGAGCAACGAAGTGAGGGCCGCGCTCGCGGTCCTGTGGGTGACGTCGGCCTGCACCGGCTGGATCTCCGAAGACAGCGAAGTGATGGTGGAGCCCGAGCCCGTCGGCGTCGCGGCCGTCGCCGATCGTGCGCCGTCGCGCAGCGTCGGTGGAGCTCCCGAGCTCAGCGCCGCTGCCGGAGGCACGGCGGGCGGAAGTACGGCCGGCGGAAGTACAGCAGGCGGAAGTACAGCAGGCGGAGGCGCGCCGGCGCCGCTGGCCTTCACGCCCGGAGCGACGGGCTGCAGCGCGATGCTGCTCGAGCCCGGCATCGACGTCGGCGGCTACACCTCCGACCGGTACAGCTGGCGCGACGCCGACTGCCGCCCGCGCTCGGCGGCGCTCGTGCGCAACGACGCGGCCGACCCCGGCGGCTCGTACGGCGGCTTCCTGCGCGAGCTCACCTGGGAGCGCTCCGGCCAGACGATCGTCGCGCGCGGCACGGGCGTGAACACGTACAACGGCTGGGGCTACGTCGTGAGCCACTTCGCGAGCAGCTCGGTCAGCAGCAAGCGCAGCACGGGCACGTACCGCACCGTGCTCGCGGGCGCGCATCACGCGATTCACGAGTTCCGCGTGCGGCTCTCTCCCGGTGGGCCCGTCGACGCGACCGTGCAGTGGTTCTTCGCCACCGGCCGCTCGCACCCCGTCTACTTCATCACGTACGACGCGACGCCCGCCGGCCCGAACGTCGTCACCGCGGACTCGCGCGCGCCCTACGGCGATCTCGCGTTCGAGGGCTCCGTCACTGCCATCGGCGGCGTCGCGTGGGGCGACAAGTACCGCTTCACCACCACGTCGGGTCCGGTCACCGCAGCCACCGCGTGGGACTATTCGCAGCCGAACGTCGTGCCGTTCGTCCGCATGTGGTCGCAGAGCGCCGACGCCGAGATGGGCTCGGTGCAGACCGAGTCGTGGGCGCAGAAGCCCGCGGGCGGCGACTACGGGGCGGGGCGCCTCGCGACCGAGTGCTGGGCGAAGACCTCCGCGACCGCCGCCGGCGGCTGCGCGGGCACCGGCTGGACGATGCCGCAGAGCTACCTCTGGCCGTTTCAGCTCAACCAGTACGAGCTGCCGTACACGAACACCTCGCACCGCGTCGCGTGGGGCAGCACGTACGGCGCGATCGGCCGCACCTCGTACCAGGCCTTCGGCAAGACGCTCTCGGGCTACCCGACCGTCTCGTACTCCGTCTTCGTGGCGATCGGCCCGAAGTCGCCCAGCGCCGTGATGCAGCAGGTGACCGAGGTCGAGCACGTTCTCGGAGCCCAGGTCACCGGCGCGACCTGGGAGCCCGCCTTCGGCGTCTGGCACGCGGCGATGAGCAGCGGCCACGCGACCGTGTCGCTCGTGCCCGCTGCCGGTGCGCTCGAGAGCCCCATCTTCCGCATCACGGGGTTCACGGCTCCGGCCGTCACGCGCGTCTCGCTCGACGGCCAGACGGTCTCGCAGTGGTTCGCGACCGTCGACCCGGCGACGCAGACGCTGTGGCTGACGCTGAACGGAGCCGTCACCGGCCCGGTCACGCTTCAGGTCGAGTGAGTCAGCTCCAGCGTCGCGCGTACGCCTTCGCGCACGGCCTCGAGCGGCGCGTCTCGTTTGAGCGCGATCGCTCCGCCGAACGCGAGCAGCGCGAGCACCAACGACGAGAGCTGCCACGTGCGCGTCGCGCTCGCCTTCTCGGGCCTCGGCACGAAGAGCGGCACCAGCAGAAACAGCACTGCGCCGCCGATGAAGACCGCCAGCGGAGGCGCCATGCCCGCCCAGAGCAGCAGCGAGCCGCCGACCGCGACCAGCCAGGGAACACCCCAGGCGAGACCGAACGCCGGGGGCGGAGGTGGGGGCTTCGTCTTCATGAGCTTCACCTACGAACGTGACCGCTGCGCCGCAATCGAGCGCAACACTTCTTCAACGTTCGTAGGCCCGCTCGATTGCCAGCACCGCGCCGATCGCCGGCACGCCGAACGCCGCGCTCTCTCGCTGCACCGGCGCTGCGGCTGTACGCGGCGTCGCTCAGGTTCAGCGGCCGCTCGGACCAGGTCATGATCTCCTCGAAAGGGCGCAGCCAGCCGTCGAGCAGGCGCCACGAGGCCCGGTCCGACAGCGCGAGCTTCTCGTTCCGGCCGCGCGCATGCGCCAGACTCGGCGGCGCTCGGCGGCGTGCAGCTCGAGCTCGAGGAGGCCACCGGGCAGCGGCAGCAGCTTCGGCGGCAGCGCGGCGAACCCGGCCGAGAGGGCGTCGACGTCGTCGGCGCTCGCCTCGCCGAGCACCGTGACTCCGGCCGGCAGCACGGCGAGCAGGAGCGCAGAGAGCATTGCGTCAACCCTCGGGGTGCCGCGCCATGAACGCCTCGGCGTCGCGCTCGAGCACGGGGTCCGAGACGGCGAGCTCACCGACGCGCGCCATCACGCGCACGGCGGTGTCGAGCGAGACGTCGTCGAGGCCGCGCAGCGGCTCGAGGATCTCGCCCCGGTGAGCGGCGAGCAGGGCGCAGAAGCGCGGCTTGCTCGAGTCGTTCGACGAGTTGGCCGAGCTGTTCCCCGAGTTGCTCGAGTTGTCGGCCATCGAGAGCCCCGTGGCTCGGGGGCCTGCACAAGCCTGGAGCAGAAGCACGGCGGCGAGCGCCGCTGAGAGTGCGCGCATGTCACTGCTCAGACACAGCGGCCGCGCCCAGCGGATCTCTCAAGGGTTCAGGCGGGTTTCGATGGCGCGCAGCGCCGCTTTCCGCAGGCCCTCGTCGAGCGCAGCCTCGATCTGGGCCGTGGTGAAGTCGCGGTAGATCTCGACGTCGCCGCTGAGCTGCGCGTCGAAGCGCACCGCGCCGAGCTGCTTCCCGTCGGCGAGCGAGAACACGAAGGCGTCTCCGCGAACGAACCCGCCCTTGTACTTGCCCTCGACGTCGGTCGGCTTCGCCGGAACGTGCTCGGTCGGGCGAATGATGACCGCCGAGTCGATGCGGTCGCAGCGCGCCAGCGCTTCGTCCATGCCCGTGTCGTCGGCGCTGCACGCCTCGACGCGGTGCAGGCACGAGCCCACGATGCCCCGCTTGGGCCCGTCGAAGTCGGCGACGTAGTTCGCGTCGGTCTTCGCGGCCTGCTCGTCGAGCCGCAGCGCGCTGAGCTTGAGCGCCGTGTGCGGGCGCTCGTCGGCCTCGAGCGGCTCCCGCGCCTTCACCTGCTTCGCGAGCCCCTCGAGCTGTTGGTACTTCGCGCGCAGCCTGGGCAGGCTCGCGTCGCACACCTTCTGCCGCTCGGCCTTCAGCTGCGCAGCCGTCGGCCCGGCCTCCTTGCAGGCCGAGAGCAGCACCACGGCGGCAGCGAGGGCGCGCACCATCGATAGCGTACGACAACCGCCGCGGCCGACGGGTTGCAGCCGGCTGCTAGAAGCGAATGCCGAGGTTGATGTCGCCCGCCGGAGCGAACCGCCGCTCGGTGTAGCCGAGGTGGTCGCTGCGCCACAGGTGCAGCCCGCCGCCGCCGCGGACGTTCAGGTACACGCGCTCGTTCAGCTCGTACTGCCAGCCCGCCATCATCCACAGGCGGCCGGTGAAGCCGTCGACCGTCGTGCCGTCGTGCACGTTCTTCTCTTCGTGACGCCAGCCGGCGTGCAGCGCGACCTCGACGTGAAAGCCGTAGACGAGGAACTGCCGCCACCCGAGCTTCGCCGCCAGCAAGAACACCTTGCCGTAGTTGTCGGCCGGGCGCGTGATCGGCCCCCAGCCGTAGTCCGAGTGCAGGCCGGTCACGAGCTCGCCGCGCCAGTCGCGCTTGTCGCCCCGCACGACCGGCACCAGCACCTTCAGCTCGGCCAGCCCGCCGGGAAAGAACGGCCACAGCACGTTCACCTCGAACGCCACCCCGCGCCGCCAGTCGGGTGACTGCTGCGGCTGCTGCTCCTCGACGTCCGCCGCCATCAACGTCACTGCCAACACCAGACCGTGAATCATCGCCCCGTCTTCCTTCCGGCCCCATCAACACTGTTGACAACACTGTTGACTATTGCGCGGCGGGGTGCTCCGGTCAACACTGTTGACCCGAATGAGCCGTCTGCCCCCTCTGCTGCTCACTGCCCCGTGCTCGGCCTCGCCCGACGAGCAGTGCCCGAAGGCGGGCGGCACGTGTCGCACCGCCGGTCGGTGTGTCGACGTCGGCGTTCGAGTCACCTCGGTGCGCTCGCCGCCCGGCGGCCACGTGTGCTGCGCGCGATGAGCTCGACGAGCCTCGAAGACCGCCTCGTCGACGCGGCCGAGGAGCTCATCGAGCGCCACGGCGCCCAGGGCTTCTCGCTGCGCGAGGCGGCTCGCAAGGTGAAGGTCGACCCGGCGATGGTGTACCGGCACTTTCACGATCGCGCCGACCTCGTGCGGGCCGTCGCCGACCGCGGGTTCCTGCGCCTCTCACGGGCGATGCAGAAGGCGCTCGAGAAGGCGACCGGCCAGGAGGCCCGGCTGCGCGCGCTCGGCCACGCCTACGTGCAGTTCGCGCTCGACGAGCCCGCGCTGTTCCGCGTGATGTTCGGCCCCGACCGCGGGCCGATCATGCAGAGCGCGACGCAGCCGACGCCGCTCGGCGTCTTGCACGAGGTGCTCGCGGCGCAGGCGAGCCCCGAGAACGCCGCGCTCTGCTGGGCGGCGGTGCACGGCGTCGCGATGCTGGTGCTCGACGGCTCGCTGCAGCGAACCCTGCCGGTCGAGACGAAGCGCCTGGTCGAGCTCACGCTCGACGCGCTCATCAACCAGCTCGCAGCGCCTTCCGAATCGCGAGCACGTCGCGCAGCGCCTGCTCGAAGAGCTCGAAGGTGAGCGAGCACGGGCCGTCGCAGAGCGCCTTCTCGGGGTCCTCGTGCACCTCGGTGAAGAGCGCGTCGATGCCGGCGGCCGCTGCGGCCCGCGCGAGCAGCGGCACGAACTTGCGCTCGCCGGCCGTCTCGCCGTCGCCCGCCGAGGGCAGCTGCACCGAGTGCGTCGCGTCGAAGCAGACCGCGAGCCCGGCCTCGCGCATGATCGCGAACGAGCGCATGTCGACCACCAGGTTTCGATAGCCGAACGACGCGCCGCGCTCGGTGACGAGCACGTTCGGGTTCCCGCTGTCGAACGACTTCTTCGCCTGGTGGGCGATGTCCATCGGCGAGACGAACTGGCCCTTCTTCAGGTTCACGCCGCGCCCGGTGCGGGCGACCGCGACGACGAGGTCGGTCTGCCGGCACAGAAACGCGGGCACCTGCAGCACGTCGGCGACCTCGGCCGCCGGCTCGACCTGCTCGAGGCCGTGCACGTCGGTGAGAATCGGCACGCCGCACTCGCGCTTCACGCGCGCGAGAATGCGCAGGCCCTCGGTCAGCCCCGGCCCACGAAAGCTCTTCAGCGAGGTGCGGTTCGCCTTGTCGTAGCTGCACTTGAACGCGTACGGCACGCCGACGCGCTCGCAGACCTCGCGAACGCGGCGCGCGTGGCGCAGCACCATGTCTTCGGACTCGATGACGTCGGGGCCCGCGATGACGAACAGCGGCTGGCCCTCGCCGACGGCGGCGCCCGCGAGGCGAATCACCGCAACGTCGCGATCATGAGCCGCGAGGGGAACATCAGGCGGTCTTCGACGAGCGTGAACCCGTGCGTGTCGAGCCAGGCGGGCACGTCGCGCTGGTGCCAGAGCCCGACGAACGGCTCGTTCACGAGGCGCGCGAGGCCCCAGAAGTACGGGCCGCGCCAGCCGAAGCGCAAGAGGCTCCACGGGGTCTCGAAGTACTGCTCGCGCGCGGGCTCGAGAATGACGAGGCGGCCGCCCGGCCGCAGCACGCGGCGGAACTCTCTGAGGGCGGCGTCGGCGAACTTCGGCGGCAGCTCGTGAAAGAGGAAGCACGCGCCGATGCCGTCGAAGCGGCCGGCCTCGAACCGGGTGTCCTCGGCGAGCCCCTGCACGAACTCGAGGTCCGGGTACCGCTTGCGCGCGTGCATCAGCATGTACGGCGACGCGTCGAGGCCGACCACCGACCTCGCGCCCACCGCCTTGATGGCGTGGGTCGAGCCGCCGGCGCCGCAGCCGACGTCGAGCACGTCGGCGCAGCCCGCGAGCGCCTGGGCGAGCTCGGCCCGCTGCAGCGGCATCTCGCCCAGCATCGCGCGGTCGAAGCCGACCACGTACGACGCGGTGAAGATGTTCGAGTAGTTGCCGTTCGGGAGGTTGTGGAACTCCTGCAAGAGGTACTTCGGCAGGGGCACTCTCAGCTCGAGGCCGTCGGGCAGCTCGACGCGCGAGAGCCCGAAGCCGAGCAGCTTCTTGATGATGCGCCACACGTGCCCCGGGCGGTCAGGCCAGGCCGCTGGCAGCGAATTGCCGGTCCAGGTCTCGGTCTGGGTGGGAGCGTTCACGGACGAACGTATTCATCAAAAACGGCCAGGTATTTTCAAGGTGGTTTGTTGCCCACCTGGGCGATGGCGATCCTCCGGGGTGGGGGAGGGCCCGTTCAGGGGACCTTGCCGTCGCGGAAAGCGAGGCCCGCCCGAACGAACCCCGAGAACAGCGGGTGCGGCGCGAACGGCTTGCTCTGGAACTCGGGGTGGAACTGGCAGCCCACGAAGTGCGGGTGGCCCTCGAGCTCGATCATCTCGACCAGGTCGAGGTCTTTGTTGACGCCGCTGAAGACGAGGCCGGCCTCCTGCAGTTTGCCGCGGTACTGGTTGTTCACCTCGAAGCGGTGACGGTGGCGCTCGTTGACGACGTCGCGCGCGTAGAGGCGGTGCGCGAGCGTGCCGGGCTTGAGCGAGCACGGGTAAGAGCCGAGCCGCATGGTGCCGCCCTTGTCTTTCACGGCGACCTGCGACTCCATGAGCGAGACGACGGGGTGCGGCGTCTTCTCGTCGAACTCGACCGAGTTCGCGCCGGCGAGGCCCAGCACGGTGCGGGCGTACTCGATGACGGCCATCTGCAGGCCGAGACAGATGCCGAAGAACGGTACGCGCTTCTCGCGGGCGTAGCGCACGGCCTGAATCTTCCCCTCGGTGCCGCGCACGCCGAAGCCGCCGGGCACGAGCACCGCGTGGCAGTCGCCGAGCAGCGCGGCGGCGCCCTTGTCTTCGATCTCTTGCGAGTCGACGTACTTCAAGGTCACGCGCGCGTCGTTCGCGATGCCGCCGTGAACCAGCGACTCGTTGAGCGACTTGTACGACTCCTTGAGGTCGACGTACTTGCCGACGATGGCGATGCGCACCTCACCCTTCGAGGGCTTCTTCACCTTCTCGACGATGTTCTCCCACTTCTCGAGGCGGGGGCCGCGCGTCCAGATGTTCAGCAGCTCGCTGATGCGCTCGTCGAGGCCCTGGCGCGCGAGCTCGAGCGGCAGCTCGTAGATGGTCTGCACGTCGGGCGACGCGAACACGTTGCCCTGGTCGACGTTGCAGAACATCGCGATCTTGTCCTTCATCTCCTGGCTGATCTGGCGATCGGTGCGGCAGATGAGGAAGTCGGGCTGAATGCCGATCTCGCGCAGCTTCATCACGCTGTGCTGCGTCGGCTTCGTCTTCACCTCGCCCGCGGCCGCGATGTACGGCAGGAGCGTGAGGTGCACGTAGCAGGTGTTGCCTGCGCCCACGTCGTAGCGCATCTGCCGAATCGCCTCGAGGAAGGGCAGCGACTCGATGTCGCCGACGGTGCCGCCGACCTCGACGAGGATGACGTCGTGGCCCTCGGCGCACGCCTTGATCATCGACTTGATCTCGTCGGTGATGTGGGGAATCACCTGCACGGTCTTGCCGAGGTACTCGCCGCGCCGCTCTTTCTGAATGACCGAGTTGTAGACGCGCCCGGTCGTGAAGTTGTTGAGCCTCGACATGTGAGCGCTCGTGAAGCGCTCGTAGTGGCCGAGGTCGAGGTCGGTCTCGCCACCATCTTCGGTGACGAAGACCTCGCCGTGCTGAAACGGGCTCATCGTGCCCGGGTCGACGTTGATGTAGGGGTCCAGCTTGAGCAGCGTGACATCGAGGCCGCGGTTCTCGAGCAGGGCTCCCATCGACGCGGAGGCCATTCCCTTACCGAGGGAGCTGACCACACCGCCCGTCACGAAGATGAACTTGGTCTTCTTGGAGCGCATGACCCGTGATGCCAGAGCGCCGGGCAGCGGTCAACGGGTCATGTGCGGCCCCGCCGGCCGTCAGTGAATCTGGCCCTTGCGCGCCGCTTCTTCGGCGTCTTCGAGGTCCTTGCGCTGGTCGTCGTTCTCGAGCGCGCGCTTCGCGTCGTCGGCTTCCTTCGCGACGTTGCCCTTCTTCAGGTGCTGCTTCACGCCCTTGCGGTACTTCTCGTCGGCGGTGCGGTTGCCCTCGCCTTCGTTCTCGTCCGGGCGCGCGGCGTCGTCGCCCTCGCCTTCGCTGTTTCGGGTTCCGGTGTTCGCTTTCACCTCGGGCGGCGGCTCGTCCTTGTAGTCGATGGGCGGGCGGAAGTCGGGCTCGGTGGGCTGATTGGGGTTGTTGGCCATGATGAGTCTCCTCATTGGGCCAACCCGATCGCTACACGAGGTATTTCTTCCGGTAGTCCTCGAACGAGGCGTTGATGGTCGCGTACGCCTCTTCGCGCCCGTAGACCTCGGCGATTTCGACTTGCGACGATGTCTCGCCGGGCGAAAGTTTGTAGGTGAGGAAGTAGTGGCGCAGCCGCTCGATGAGCGTCGGCGGCAGCTTCGCGACGTCGTCGATGCCCGACCACACGGCGTCGCCCTTCAGCACCGCGATGATCTTGTCGTCGGCCTCGTTGCGGTCGACCATGCGCAGCCCGCCGACGGGCAGCACCGGCACGAGCACGTTGCCGTGCGCGAACGGCCGCTCGGTGAGAATGCAGATGTCCATCGGGTCTTGATCGCCGCCGATGCCGCTGCGCTTGAGCCGCTGCCCGCAGCGCTCGCCGACCTTCTTGTCGCACAGCGTGCGCGGAATGAAGCCGTACAGCGACGGGGGCACACTCGAGAACTTGATGGGGCGATCGGCCTTGAGGAGCCCGCTGTCTTTGTCGAGCTCGTACTTGACGACGTCAGTGGGCACCATCTCGACGTAGGCGCTCAGCTCCTCGGGAGCGTTCTCGCCCGGGTGGACTCCGTGCCACGGGTGCGCTGCGAAGAGTGACGGGCGGATGGCGGCCATGTGCGCACCCTATACCGCAAGCGCGGCACGCTTCGTGAGAGTCGTGAGTCGAGGCGAACGACGTCGCGCACGCCACGCCGCATTCGACTCGAGCGAGTGGCGGGTCTGGCTCGGAGCCCGGTCGCTTAAGAGCGGGGTGGGATGTGTCGAAGGTGACTGCACGGGGTGAAAAATGACGGAGTCGTTCGATCATCAGATCGTGGCCCGCGTTCAGCGTGGCGACGTGCGGGTTCCGGCGTACCCACCCAGCGCCGGCAAGCTGCAGCGCGTGCTCGGCCGGCCCGGCTACACGATCGCCGACGTCGTCAACGTGCTGCGCACCGACGACGTGCTCGCGGCGACGACGCTGCGGCTCGCGAACTCGGCCTACTACGCCCGCGGTGAGCCCTCGTCGACGCTCTCGAGCGCGGTCGTGCGCATCGGCAGCAAGCAGCTGCACCGCCTCACGATGGCGGCCGGCACGCAGCGGGTCTTCTCGAGCCCGGGGGCGCTTGCGGGGCTGCGGCGGCGCGCGTGGCGCCAGTCGCTGGTCAGCGCCGTCGTCTGCGAGACGCTCGCCCAGGAAGAGGGCACCGCCGCCGAAGAGTCGTTCGTCGCCGGGCTGCTGCACGACATCGGCCGCGTGCTCGCGATCGCCGTCATCGAGGAGCTCGGTGGCACGCGCGAAGACGAGGTCTGGCCGGTGGTCGAGCGGTTCCACGTCGAGCTGGGCATGGTCATCGCCGCCCGGTGGATGCTGCCCGCCGCCCTCGAAGAGATCATCGCCGATCACCACGTGCGCGACGCCGGCCCGAACGACGTCGTGCTGCGCCACGTGCAGGCCGCCGATCAGGTCGTCGCGCTGCTCGAGGCCGAACCCTCGGTGTCGGCCGAGCGCCTCGGCAGCATCGCGCTGCTCTCGACCCGCGAGTGCGCGCTGCTCGCCACCCGCATTCCCCTGATGCCCGAGTTCATCGAGGCCTTCGGCATCAACCAGGGGCCCGAGAGCATCTCGGTCGCCGTGCCGCTCGCGAACCGCACCGCCACGCGCCCCGTGAAGCTCAAGGCCGCGGGGCCCGACCCCATCGGAGCCGAGCTCGTGCAGGGCGACGCGACGTCGCTGACCGTGCGCGCGGGCTCGCCCGGTCGGCCGAACTGGCTCGTGCAGGTGACCGTCGACGACCTGTCGTTCTGGGCGAACGTCTCGGCGAGCCACCCCGCGCCCGCCGGCGGCTTCGAGTGGGAGCTCAAGCCGTTCGCGCTCGCCGCCGACGTCGCGGCGAAGTGGAGCGCGATCACCGCGAGCCTCGCCCAGGCGGCCTAGCCCGCTTCGGGCTTCGGCGGGTCGGGCACAAGACGCCCTCTACGCGCTGGCGCGCTACGCCCGCCTACGCCCTACGCTCTCCTAAGAGCCGCTCGAGCGCGGCCTCGGCGTCGGCCACGTCTTCGGGCACGTCGACGCCGCGCACCCGGTGCTCGACCTCGCGGCAGCTGATGCGAATGCCGGCGCCCAGCGCGCGCAGCTGCTCGAGGCGCTCGGCCTTCTCGAGCGCCGTCGGGGGCAGGGCCGCGAGCCTCAGCAGCACGTCGCGCCGATAGCCGTACAGGCCGACGTGGGCCCAGCGCTGCACGCCGCTCGCGCTGCGCTCGTACGGTATGTCGGCGCGCGAGAAGTAGAGGGCGCAGCCCGCCTCGTCGCGCACGACCTTCACCACGTTCGGGTTCTGGCGCTCGGCCGGCTCGAGCCGCCGCACCAGCGTGCACAGCTCGACCGCGGGGTCGTCGAACGCCCCGGCGAGCGCCCTCAGCGCCTCGGGAGCCACCGCCGGCTCGTCGCCCTGCACGTTCACAATCACTTCGACACGAGAAAGAGTCGTGACGACTTCAGCGGCGCGGTCGGTTCCACTGGCACACGCGGGTGACGTGAGCACGGCCTCGCCGCCAAATGCCCGAACTGCCTCGACGATGCGCGCGTCGTCGGTGGCGACGGCGATGGAATCGAAGCAACGGGCCTCCTGGCAGCGCCGATAAACGTGCTCGACCATGGGCGTGCCGTTGAGTTTCGCGAGCGGCTTGCCGGGGAAACGGGTCGAGCCCCAGCGGGCGGGGATGACGGCGAAACGGTACATGGAGTACGAGTCAGGCTAGACTCAAACGTGATCAGGACACTCGCGGAAATGATGGGTTCGAACCAATGACGGGTGCTTCGAAATGACTACGGGAAAGATCGATCGAAACGCAGTCGTCACGCAGCTGAAGGGCACCACGGGGCTGCAGCCGGCCGCGCCGGTCGCGAAGGCCGACGAGGTGAAGCCTTCGACTCCCGAGAACCTGTTCGGTGAGCGCTCACCGCTGCTCGACACGAAGACGGGCGGCGACGGCAAGGCGGTCTCGACGACGGCGAGCGCGAAGCAGCTGTGGGGCCAGGCGGCGGTCGCGGCTTCGAACCCGCCGCTGTCGGTGCGCCGGCTGAAGAACCTGCCGCCGGCTCAGCGCCAGCAGAAGATCGAAGAGATCAAGGCGCAGATGGCCGACTGCGAGCACCGCATGAAGGGCCGCGTCGGCGAGCTCGACAAGAAGTGGAAGTACATGGCGCTCGCGAAGAAGACCGAGACCCTGAAGGAGTACCTGTCGGCGACGCCGAACCTCACGCCGCAGACGCGCTCCGAGATCGAGTCGGCGATCAAGGTGTCGGAAGACGCGCAGGCGAAGCTGCAGGTCTTGAGGGCGCAGGTGAAAGAGCTGCGGCCCGACCCGGACACGGGGAAGAACGGCACGCCCGAAGAGCGCAAGGAGCTCGCGAAGAAGCTGCTCGCCGCGCGCAAGGCGCAGTCGGAAGCGGTGACGGCCGCGACCGAAGCGGTCGACGCCGTCGGCCTCAAGATCGAGCGCCTCGCGCTGACCGAAGACAAGATCGACCCGAGCGGCGGGGCGGGGTCGCTGTTCGGCTCGTTGAAAGCGCTGATCGGCGACTACTTCGAGCTGTCGTTCTCGATGCACGTGCTGTTCTCGATGTCGAGCGACTTCTTCAAAGAGCTCGAGCAGGACCGCGTCGAAGACGCGAAGCGCAAGGTCATCGAAGACGCTTGGCGCCAGCGCGACGATGCGATGCGGCAGATGCTCGCCGACCTGCAGGTCAAGCTCGACGCGAAGGGCGTCGACGTGAAGCAGAACAACGTGTCGCGCGGCACGAAGGTGACGCCGTCGGCGCCGAAGGCCGCCGCGGCTCCGCCGGCTGCTGCGCTGAAGACGGCGACGAAGGTCTGATTCTGCCTCGCGTGGGGCGTTGTGCCCCGGAGGGCGCGGCTCGCCTCGCGCGGGCTCGGGCGTGTGGCGCGTGGCATGTGGCGTGCTGCCACGAGTCCGCATGGAAGACACCGAGACTCCCGAGCCGAAGCTGAGCGATGTGAACGAGCTGCGCGCGCGCGCGCGGCAGGAGGTCAGCCAGGGCGCCGTCACCGCGGCGTACGAGGCGGACCCCGAGAAGGTGTGCGAGATGCTGAACGGCGCGCTCGCGACCGAGCTGTTGTGCGTGCTGCGCTACAAGCGGCACTACTTCATGGCGACGGGCATCGCGTCGGACTCCGTGAAGTCGGAGTTCCTCGAGCACGCGAACCAGGAGGCTGACCACGCCGACAAGCTCGCCGAGCGCATCGTGCAGCTGGGCGGCGAGCCCGACTTCAACCCGGCGAGCATCGCGCAGCGCTCGCACGCCGAGTATGTCGAGGGCAACTCGCTGCGCGAGATGATCTACGAAGACCTCGTCGCCGAGCGCGTCGCGATTCAGAGCTACACCGAGATGATGACGCAGCTGCACGAGAAGGACCCGGTGACCTACGCGCTCCTGCGCGAGATTCTCGCCGTCGAGCAGGAGCACGCCGAAGACATGGTGTCGCTGCTGCAGGGCCTGCCGGCCGAGCACTGAAGAAATGGGGACTGCGCAAAAAAGGGGACAGGCTGCTTTTCCGAACGTCGGCGGTGGCGAGAGCCGCAGGCTGCGACCGGAAAAGTAGCCTGTCCCCTTTTTTTGCGCAGTCCCCTCTTTCTTCAGTGAACCGCCGCGCGCAGCGGCAGCCTCGCGACCAGGGCCGACTCGGCCACGAGCAGCTCGTCGAGCCGCGCCTCGACGGCCTCGTCGTCTTCGACGTTCTTCGCGAGCCGAACGAACAGCTTCTGGTGCCCGTCTTCGCTGCGCGCGAGCTCGGCGTAGAGCCGGCGCAGCTTCGGGTCGCTCAAGCCCTCGGCGAGCAGCTGCAGCCGCTCGTGGCTGCGCGACTCGATGACGCCCGCCACCAGCAGGCGGTCGAGCCGGCGCTCTCTCGAGCCGTGCCGCATGAGCTCCTGCAGGCCCTTCGCGTAGGGGTCGCCGCCGTCGCGGCCGAGCTGGAGGCCGCGCTCCTCCATCACGCTCAGCACCTTCGCGAGGTGGGCCGACTCTTCCCGGGCGAGCCGCGCCATCTGCGCCGGCAGCCCCGGCACGTCGGGGTAGACCTGCAAGAGCGACAGCGCGTTCGCCGCCGCCTTCTTCTCGCAGTGCGCGTGGTCGATGAGCACCTCGTCGAAGTGGGCGAGCGCGTGCGGCAGCCACTTCGGCGAGGTGGGCTCCTTCAGCTTCACTTCGGGGCGGCGACCTTCTTGAAGTCGCCCGCCTTGATGGTGACGAGCCGCGCCGGGTCGACGTACTTCTTCAGCGCCGCCCCGATCTCTTTCAGGTCGAGCGCCTTGATGCGGTCGTCGACGTCCTGCTCGTACTTCATCGTGCGCCCCACGAAGAGGTTCTTCACGAGCTCGCGCGCGAGCTTCTGGTCGTTCGCGCGCTCCTGCTCGCGGTCTTTCAAGAGGCCGCTGCGCGCGAGCTTCAGCTCGTCGGCCGTGAAGCCGCTCGCGACCGCCTTCGTGATCTCTTCGCGGAACCCCGTCTCGACCTTTTGCTGGTTCTGCGGCGCGTAGATGGCGTAGCCCATCATCACCGCGCCGTCGTCGAGGGGCGGCGCGTCCATCATGGTGCCGGCTCCGTACGACAGGCCCTCTTTCTCGCGCAGCCGCTGCGGCACCCGGCCCGAGAGGAAGCCGCCGCCCAGCATGTAGTCGGCCAGCACCAGCGCCGCGTAGTCGGGGTCGGAGTCTTTCATCGAGAAGTTCACGCCCAGGCCCATGAACGCGTTCTCTTTGTCGGGCGTGTCGAGCGTCGTCACGTCGGGCTTCACCTCGCGGAACGAGCGGGGGATGCGCACGTACGGCTCTTTCGCCTTCCAGCCGCCGAACAGCTCGGTCAGCTGCTTCGTGACCGCCGCCGGGTCGAAGTCGCCGACGATCGCGACCTGCGCGTCTTGCGCGCCGTAGAAGCGGGCGTGAAAGTCCTTCACCACCTCGGGCTTCATCGCGGTCGCGTCGGCGATGATGTCGTCGAACGTCGGCACCGCGAACGGGTGCCCCTTCGGCCACGGCGCCATCGTGCGCTGCAGCGCCATGAAGCCCAGCGCCACCGGGTCGGACTTCTTCTGCTCGGCCTCGGCGAGCACCTCGCGCTTGAGCGTGTCGAGCTCCTTCGCGTCGAGCGCCGGCTCTTTGAGCGCCTCACCGACCAGCGCCAGCGCCTCGGCGAGCTGCGGCTTGCGCGCCTCGAACGCCACCAGCACCAGGTTCGGCTGCGGCTCGACGTGCAGCTGCACGTTCAGCCGGTCGAGCGCGTCGGTGAACTGCTCGCGCGTCTTCTTCTTCGTGCCGCGCAAGAGCAGCCGCGCCGTGAAGTCGCCGGCGGCGCGCGCCCCGGTCAGCGTCTTCTCGGTGCCGTACCGCAGCGCGAGCACGAACTGCACCGTCTCGCCGCGCGTCTTCTTCTGCAGCAGCGCCACCTTCATGCCGTTCGGCAGCGTGTCGCGCGTCGTGCGCGCGTCGATGTTCGTCGGCGAGGGGTCGAAGGCCTCACCCTTCGCGATGCCAGCCGAAGGCTGCCAGCGCTCGAGCACCTTCGCCACGTTCGGAGCGTCGGGCACCTCTGCGCGATCGGGCTTCTCGCTGGGCACGTAGTCGCCCAGCGTGCGGTTCGTGGCCTTGAGGTACTTCGCGGCGACCCGGTTCACGTCGTCGGCCGTGACGGTCTTCAGCTGGTCTCGCTGGTAGAACAGCATGCGCCAGTCGCCCGTCGCCGCCCACTCGGACAGCTGAATGCCCACGCGCTCGGCCGAGTTCAGCGTGAGCTCGATGCCCTTGAGCAGCACCGTCTTCGCGCGCTCGGTCTGCTCGGGCGTCACCGGCTTGCCCTTCTCGAGCGTCTCGATCAGCGCGACGCGGGCCGGGTCGAGCGCGTCTTTCGGCCCCAGCTTCGCCATGCACAAGAGGTAGCCCGGGTCTTTGAGCTGGAAGGGGAAGCAGCCGACCTCGGCCGCCTTCTTCGTGTCGACGAGGTTCTTGTAGAGCGTGCCGCTCGGGCTGTCGCCGAGCACCTGCGAGAGCACGAGCACCGCGGGGAAGTCGGGGTCGGTCGCTGCCGGCACGTGGTAGCCGGCCATGTAGAGCGGAGTGCCTCCGACGCGGCGCACCGTCACCGCGCGCTCACCGTCTTGCACCGGCTCGGCGGTGTACGTCGTGACGAGCTGCCGCTGCGGCTTGGGGATCTTGCCGAACGAGTCGGCGATGATCTTGAACGCTCTCGCCTCGTCGAACTTGCCCGCGACGATGACGAGCGCGTTGTCGGGCTGGTAGTAGCGCCGGTAGAAGTCCTGCAGGCGCTCGATCGGCACGCGCTCGATGTCACTGCGCGGGCCGATCGTCGAGTCGCCGTAGTTGTGCCAGAGGTACGCGGCGCCCATCACGCGGTCACTCAGCACGCTCTCGGGGTTGTTCTCGCCCATCTCGAACTCGTTGCGCACGACCGTCATCTCGGCGTCCAGGTCGACCTTCGCGATGCGGCTGTTCACCATGCGGTCGGCCTCGAACTCGAGCGCCCACTTCAGGTTCTCGTCGTTCGCGTTCAAGATCTCGAAGTAGTTCGTGCGGTCGAACCACGTCGTGCCGTTCGCCTGGGCGCCGTGCTCCGAGAGCGCCTTCTTCGGGTCCTTCTGCTTCGCGGTGCCCTTGAACAAGAGGTGCTCGAGCAGGTGCGCCATGCCCTTCTCGCCGTAGCCCTCGTGACGGCTGCCCACGAGGTACGTGACGTTCACCGTCACCGTCGGCTGGCCTTCGTCGGGCGCGAACAGCACGTGCAGCCCGTTCGGCAGCGCGTACTCGGCGATGCCCTCGGCCTGGGTGACGAGCGTGTACGGCTTGGGCAGCGAGGGGGCCTTCGCCGGCGCAGCCGCTGGCGAACCCGCGGCCAGCGCGGCGGTCAGTGCGATGTGGAGCATGGCGCTGCGTATAACACCCGGTGCTGCGCTCGCATCTCGCCGAAGCGACTCGGCTTCGAGCAGCCGCACGCGGCGCTCGTCCCCGGGGTTCGTGAGCTCGACGACGTCGACGTCGCCGGTCAGCGCGCGCCGAGAGGCTCCGGCCCCGCGCTCACCCGTCTCGCGGTGAAGGGCCCGCCATCGACAGCAGGCCCAGCGCGGCTCGCGGCGGTACGTGCGCGCTGCACAGCGGGCGCGCGCCAGGCCGCTCGAGCGCGCGCGAGCGTCAGCGCCGGCGGTCTCGCGCGACGGTCGGCGAACCGTTCGCCACCGCGCAGGGTTTGCAGCCTCGCCGCGCCGTGCGCAGACCTTGCGAGCCCGGCCTCGGGCCGCGGGGGCGGTCGACGAGGTACGTGGGATGCACGGGCAGCAGCGCTCCCCGCACTTCCCGGAGGCCGCTTGGCCGAACCTCAGCTGATCACCGTCGATGGCAACGAAGCGGTCGCCTCGGTCGCCCACCGGCTGTCGGACACCGTCGCGATCTACCCCATCACCCCGTCGTCAGCGATGGCCGAGCTGTCGGACGAGCGCTCGGCGCGCGGTGAGCTCAACCTCTGGGGCCAGGTGCCCCGCGTCGTGCAGCTGCAGAGCGAGGCGGGCGTCGCCGGCACCGTGCACGGCGCGCTGCAGACCGGCGCCCTGGTGACCACGTTCACGGCGTCGCAGGGCCTGCTGCTGATGATCCCCAACTTCTTCAAGATCGCCGGCGAGCTGTTGCCGTTCGTCGTGCACGTGGCGGCCCGTACCGTGGCGACGCACGGCCTGTCGATCTTCGGCGACCACTCGGACGTGATGGCGTGCCGCATGGTCGGCTTCGCGATGCTCGCGTCGGGCAGCCCGCAAGAGGCGCAAGACCTCGCGTGCGTGGCCCACGCCGCGACGCTGCACTCGCGGCTGCCGTTCATGCACTTCTTCGACGGCTTCCGCACCTCGCACGAGGTGGCGAAGATCGCCGCGCTCGGCGACGACGTCTTGCGCGCGATGACCGACGAGGCCGCCGTCGACGCCCACCGCGCGCGGGCCCTGAGCCCCGATCACCCGGTGCTGCGCGGCACCGCGCAGAACCCCGACACGTTCTTCCAGGCGCGCGAGGCGTGCAACCCGTTCTACCTGGCGGCCCCGGCCATCGTGCGCGAAGAGCTCGAGCGGTTCGAGCGCCTCACCGGCCGCCGCTACCGGCTCTTCGACTACGTCGGTCACCCCGAGGCCGAGCGCGTCGTGGTGCTCATGGGCTCGGGCGCCGAGGTCGCTCACGAGGCCGTCGAGTGGCTCGTCGGCCGCGGCGAGCGCGTCGGCGTGCTCAAGGTGCGCCTGTACCGCCCGTGGTCGAGCGCAGACTTCCTCGCGGCGCTGCCGCGCACGGTGAAGGCGCTCGCGGTGCTCGATCGCACGAAGGAGCCCGGCGCCCTCGGCGAGCCGCTCTACCAGGACGTGGTGACGAGCCTGGCTGAAGCGCCGAGTGGCTCGAAGCTCCGGGTCGTCGGCGGCCGCTACGGCCTGTCGTCGAAAGAGTTCGACCCCGCGATGGTGAAGGCCGTGCTCGACAACCTGAGCGCGCCCGAGCCGAAGAACCACTTCACCATCGGCATCGTCGACGACGTCACGCAGACCTCGCTGAGCTGGGACCGCGAGCTCGACCTCGACTTCCCCGGCCGCACCCAGGCCATCTTCTTCGGCCTCGGCGCCGACGGCACGGTGGGCGCGAACAAGAACAGCATCAAGATCATCGGCGACGAGACGCCGCACGCCGCCCAGGGCTACTTCGTCTACGACTCGAAGAAGTCGGGCAGCTACACCGTCTCGCACCTGCGCTTCGGGCCCGCGCCGATTCGCAGCTCGTACCTCATCAAGCGCGCGAGCTTCATCGCGTGCCACCAGTTCAACCTGCTCGATCGCCTCGACGTGCTCGAGCCGGCCGCGAAGGGCGCGACGGTGCTGCTGAACGCGCCGTACCCGCCCGCCGAGGTCTGGAGCCGGCTGCCCCGCGAGGTGCAGGCGCTCATCCTCGAGCGGGGCCTGAAGCTCTACACCATCGACGCCGTGAAGGTGGCGCGAGAGGCCGGCATGGGCGGCCGCATCAACTCGGTGATGCAGGTCTGCTTCTTCGCCGTCTCGGGCGTGCTGCCGCGCGACGAGGCCATCGCCGCGATCAAGCACTCGATCGAGAAGACGTACGCGAAGAAGGGCGCCGAGGTGGTGCGCCGCAACTTCGCCGCCGTCGACGTCGCGCTCGCGCACCTGCACGAGGTGCCGGTGGGCGCCGCGGCCGACTCGAGCCGCCGCCGCATCGCGCCGGTGCCGGCGCACGCTCCCGACTTCGTGAAGCGCGTGACCGCGAAGATGATCGCCGGCCAGGGCGACCTCTTGCCGGTGAGCGCCTTCCCCGTCGACGGCACCTGGCCGACCGGCACCACGCAGTGGGAAAAGCGGAACATCGCGCTCGAGCTCCCCGTCTGGGACGAGAAGCTCTGCATTCAGTGCAACAAGTGCGCGCTGGTGTGCCCGCACGCCGCGATTCGAACGAAGAGCTACCCGACGGCCGCAGCGGCGTCGGCGCCGGCCGGCTTCCTTCAGGTGAAGTACAAGGCGCCCGGCGTCGACGGCCACTCGTACACGGTGCAGGTCGCGCCGGAAGATTGCACCGGCTGCGGGCTGTGCGTCGAGGTCTGCCCCGCGAAGGACAAGTCGAACCCGCGGCACAAGTCGCTGGAGCTCGCTCCGCAGGCGCCGCTGAAAGACGCGCAGGCCGAGCGCTACGCGTTCTTCCTCACGCTTCCCGAGGCCGACCGCACGAAGGCGCGGCTCGACGTGAAGGGCAGCCAGCTGCTGCAGCCGCTGTTCGAGTACTCGGGCGCGTGCGCGGGCTGCGGCGAGACGCCGTACCTGAAGCTGTTGTCGCAGCTGTTCGGCGACCGGCTGCTGATCGCGAACGCGACGGGCTGCTCGAGCATCTACGGCGGCAACCTGCCGACCACGCCGTGGACCACGAACGCCGACGGCCGCGGGCCCGCGTGGGCGAACTCGCTCTTCGAGGACAACGCCGAGTTCGGTCTGGGGCTCAAGCTGGGGCTCGACGCGGCCATCGGCCACGCGAAGCACCTGCTGCGCCAGCAGGGCGCGGTGGCCGGCGACGAGCTCGTCTCGGCCCTGCTCGAGAGCGACCAGTCGAACGAGGCGGGCATCGCGGCGCAGCGCGAGCGCGTGAAGCTGCTGCGCGCGCGGCTCGCCGGGCAGCGCACGCCGCAGGCCTCGCGGCTCGCCGGGCTGGCCGACTGGCTGGTGAAGAAGAGCGTGTGGATCATCGGCGGCGACGGCTGGGCGTACGACATCGGCTTCGGCGGGCTCGACCACGTGCTGTCGCTGCCGTTCGACCTCAACGTGCTCGTGCTCGACACCGAGGTGTACTCGAACACCGGCGGCCAGCAGTCGAAGGCGACGCCGCTCGGAGCGGCGGCCAAGTTCGCGGCGGCGGGCAAGCCGATCGCGAAGAAGGACCTCGGCCTGATGGCGATGGGCTACGGCAGCGTGTTCGTGGCCCGCGTGGCCTTCGGCGCGAAGGACGCGCAGACGGTGCAGGCGCTGGTCGAGGCCGAGTCGTACCAGGGGCCGTCGCTGGTCATCGCGTACTCGCACTGCATCGCGCACGGCTACGACATGGTGCACGGGCTCGAGCAGCAGAAGCGCGCGGTCGCCTCGGGCACGTGGCCGCTCTACCGGTTCGACCCGCGCCGCATCGTGAAGGGCGAGCCGCCGCTGAAGCTCGACTCGGGCCCGCCGAAGCTGCCGCTCAGAGAGTACATGCGGCTCGAGGCGCGCTTCCGCATGACCGAGAAGCTCGACCCCGAGCGGTACCAGCAGCTGCTCAAGTGGGCGCAGCACTCCACGCTCGAGCGGTACGGAGTCTACGAGCAGCTGTCGAAGATGGTGGTGCCGCAGACGACGCACATCCCCGACGCTTCGCCGCCGCCCGAGGAGACCCCATGAAGGAACCGAACATGCTCCAGACGACGTGGCTGGGCCTCAAGCTCGCGCACCCCCTCATCCCCGGTGCGTCGCCGCTCGCCGACGAGCTCGACGGCGTGCGCAGGCTCGAAGACGCGGGGGCGCCCGCCATCGTGCTGCGCTCGCTGTTCGAGGAGCAGCTCGCCGCCGAGGCGCTGCACCACTACCGGTACTCCGACTTTCACCGCGACACGTACGCCGAGGCGTCGTCGTTTCTGCCCGACCCCGACGACTTCGTGCTCGGGCCCGACGAGTACCTGAACCACCTGCGCCGCATCAAAGAGGCGGTGCGCGTGCCGGTCGTCGCGTCGCTCAACGGCACCACCGAGGGCGGCTGGCTCGACATCGCCCGCTCGATGGAGCGCGCCGGCGCCGACGCCCTCGAGCTGAACGTCTACCAGCTCGCGGCCGACCCGACCGTCAGCTCGGCCGAGGTCGAAGAGCGCGTGCTCGAGATGGTGAGGCACGTGCACGGAGCGGTGAAGATCCCGCTCAGCGTGAAGCTCTCGCCGTTCGTGACCGGCCTCTCGCACTTCGCGCAGTCGCTCGAAGGCGCGGGCGCGGGCGGGCTCGTGCTCTTCAACCGGCTCTACCAGCCCGAGATCGACGTCGACGAGCTCGAGGTGAGGCGCAGCCTGCACCTGTCTGACAGCTCGGAGCTGCCGCTGCGCGTGCGTTGGCTCGCGATCCTCTCGTCGCAGCGGTCGCTGACGCTGACCTGCTCGGGCGGAGTGCACGAGCCCGTCGACGCCGTGCGCGCGCTGATGGCCGGCGCCCACGGCGTGCAGCTCGTCTCGGCGCTGCTGAAGCACGGCCCGGCGCACCTCGCGAAGCTCGTGCAAGGCGTTCGCGCGTGGATGAAGGAGCACGAGTTCGAGCACGTCGATCAGCTGCGCGGCAACATGAGCCTCAAGGCCTGCCCCGACCCGGCGGCCTACGAGCGCGCGAACTACATGGCCATGCTGCAGAGCTGGCGTCACTGACGTCGGTGCTCAAGGCGGCAGCGCCGCGCGCACCTCGGCCGGCAACCGCTCGCGGGCCTTCGCTCGAGCGTCGTCGAAGGCGAACGTCGCCAGCACCCGCGCAGCATCGGCCGGCGAGAGCGCCGCGAGCACGCTGCGCTCGGCGTCGAGCAGGGCGAGGCGGTATGCGTCGAACGTGAGGGCCGCGAGGCACGCCACGAGGACCTCGGCCTGCTCCGCAGCCGCTGAGCGCGCGACGACCGGGGCGAACAGCGCGACCGCGCCGTCGGGCCCCAAGGGGGACAAGCGGTCGACGAGGCGCCTCGCGGAGGGCTGGCGCGCGGTTCGATCGAGCCACCGCTGCGCCTTGACGACCTGCGGGAGCAGGTCCCAGTGAGCGAGCCCATCGACGGACGCGACGTGGTCGAGCAATGCGAGCCCGTCATCGGGCTCCAGGGGGTCGAGCAACGTCGCGAGCTGCTTGTCGCGCTGCGCCTTCGACATCGTGAGCGCCAGGACCTCGATCTCGGCGCTGCTCAGCGCGCCGCTCGAGACCGCTCGCATCGCCTCGGCGTCGAAGTCGCGGCGCCCGGCCCGCAGCGCGATCACCTGCAGCCGGGGTGCTCGCCCCCGCACGAGCGCGCCGACGCCCCGCGTGAGCCCGGGAGCGAGGCCCGTCAGCGCGCTGGCCTCCAGCGCCTCGTCTTCTGCGGGGCCCAGGGCCTTCGCGTCGACCAGCTGCGCGACGACCCCGACGAGCTCCGAGTCAGAGAGCCCGCGCTGGCGCGCGAGGCGCAGCAACGCCCAGCGGTCGTCGGCGCCGGGCACCCGCCGTGCGAGCGCGACGGCGAGGCTGGGGGTCGGGCGCCCGGCCAGCACCAGCATCGCGCCGGCCGTCTCGGCGTCGAGCGCCGCGGGCATCGCCGCTTCGTTCATGCGGCTCTTCGTCCACCGCCGGAGCTCTGCGCTCACGGGCGGCTGCTGGCGCGGGGCGACGAGGCGGACGCGCACCGCATCGTCGTGCTTGCCCGGCACGAAGGTGCCGATGCTGAAGACGGCGATGGCCGTCCTGCCGACCTCGTCATCGCGCCCGCTCCGACGAATCGCGCTCAGGGGAACCGGAGCCGGCCCCAGCGGGCCCTGCGACAACGCCGCGCAGGTCGCGTCGAATGTCGGCATCAAGGGTGAACGGCACGGGACGAGCTCCATCGACAGGGCCCGCGGAGGCGCGGTTCGGGTGACGAGAGGAGCCGGCGTCGATGACTCGATGGAGTCTACGAACCACCACTCACCGTCCTGCTCCCAGATCTCGAGGGTGGCGTCGTGCGTCAGCTCGACGCCAGCCGTCCGATCGAGCCAGCGCGCGGTCGAATGCCCGTCGGGCCCGGCCGGCTCTACGACGAGCCGCCACGCTCCGAGCGGCTTGGCTTTCGGCGCATCGGAGACAGGCACAAACCAGAAGACTGCGTCGGCTGTACCTTCGCCGCCGAGCTGGAGCCGCCACTCGAACACCTTCGGCGCGGGCGTGGTCTCGAGCAGCAGGGCGAGCATCGTCGCGGGGAACATTGAGATGAGCGCTGCAGTGAGCGTACCGCCTCGCCGCCGCCGGCCAACAAGTACTTGCCCGGCCCATCGTCGGGTCGAGCCGACGATCCGTCGGTGCGACCCAGAACGACGGTCAACAGCCGGGCGCGTGGCTCACGCTCGTTTCTCGCCGGGCGTCGGCTCACCGCTCGCGCTGCGCCGCGTCGCCCACCCGCCGACGAGCGCCCCGTACGCCGTCGCGACCCACCAGCGCGAGGTGATGAGGCAGCCGCCCGTGCGGCAGCCGACGAGCCGGTAGTACGCGTAGCCCAGCGCTCCACCGGCCAGCGCCGCCAAGAGCGGCCTCCAGCGGCGCCAGCGGCGCGAAGCCCTCGGCGACAGGGTCACGCCCTTTGGAGCCACGGGCCGCGCGAAGGGTTCGCGGGCACGTCGCCTGCTGTGTCGCATTAGCCAGGCTCGGGGCCTGGCCGACACGACCCGGCAGCTCGGCATTACGGTGCGCGCCATGCACGCCGACCTGCTCCCCATGGTGCCTGGTGCTCGCCCCGTCTTCGGTCACACCGCCGCGCTGCGGGAGCGCCGGCTCGGGCTGTTCGAAGACGCGCTCGCGCAGGGCCCCGTCAGCCAGCTCAAGCTGATGGGCCGCCGCATCGTCGTCGTCAGCTCGCCCGAGACCGCGCAAGAGCTGCTCGTCGACCGGGCCGCGGTGACGCGCAAGTCGCCCGGCCTCAAGCTGCTGCTCTCGCACCTCGCCGGCGAAGGCCTCTTCATGTCGGAGGGCGAGCTGTGGAGGCGGCAGCGCCGGCTGCTCGCGCCGCTGTTTCAGCCGGCGACGCTCAAGCGGTACGAGCAGGTGATGGTCGACACGGCGACCGAGGTGGCGCGCTCGTGGAGCGACGGCGTGCGGCTCGACCTGGCGCACGAGATGACGAAGGTCACGATGGAGGTCGTGGCGCGCACGCTCTTCGGCACGCAGGCCGCGAACCGCTCGGCCGAGCTGGGCGCGGCCATCACCGAGCTGCTCGGCTGGGCCAACCGCGGCGCGGCGAGCCCGCTGCTCGTCGCGCAGGTGACGGTGCAGGCGCTCGCCGAGAAGGGGCGGGCGCTGCTGCCCGAGGGCGCGCGGCCCTGGCTCGCGCCGCTCGAGCGAGAGCCGTTCTTGATCCCCGGCGCGTACTCGCCGTCGCTGAAGCGGCAGCTCGAGGTGGTCCGGCGCAACCTCGACGAGCTCATCACCGAGCGGCGCGCGCACCCGGTCGAGCGCGACGACCTGCTGTCGCGGCTGCTCGGCGCGAAAGACGACGACGGCTCGGCGATGAGCGACGAGCAGGTGCGCGACGAAGCCGCGACGCTGTTCGTCGCCGGCCACGAGACGACCGCGAACGCGCTCGCGTGGAGCCTGCACCTGCTCGCCACGAACCCCGAGGTGCGGCGCGCGCTGCAGCGCGAGGTCGACGCGCTCGGTGGCGTAGCGCCCGGGTTCGAGGCGCTGCACCGCACGCCGCTCGCCATTCGCGTCTTCAAAGAGGCCCTGCGCCTCTACCCGCCGCTCGCGATGCTGGTGCGGCAGGCGCTCGCCGACTTCACGCTCGGCGACGTCGAGGTGCCGAAGGGCCGCATCGTGTTCGTGCCCATCTGGGCGTTGCACCGCAACCCGAAGGTCTGGCCCGAGCCCGAGCGGTTCGACCCGAGCCGCTTCCTGCCCGAGGCCGAGCGCGCGCGGCACCGCGCCGCGTGGCTGCCGTTCGGCCTGGGCCCGCGCGTGTGCATCGGCAACCACTTCGCCATGCTCGAGGGCCCGCTGGTGCTGGTGCGGCTGCTGCAGCTGTGCGACTTCGAGCTCGAAGGCGGCGCGGTCGAGCCCGATGACTTCGCCACGCTGCGCCCGCGCGGCGGCGTGTGGGCGAGCACGCGGCGCCGGGCCGCCGCGGCCTGAGGCGAAGGCGCTACGGGCGCTGCAGCGACGCGAGGTAGGTGACGCTGTCTTTCAAGCTCGCGCCGAACGACGGGTGCTCCTCGTAGCGGATGCCGGCGCCGGCGCACAGCGCGCGGACCCGGGGCGACAGCGCGTAGAGCCGCCGCGGCGGCAGGTGCGGCCACAGGTGGTGCTCGATGTGGCGGTCGAGGCCTCCGCACAGCAGGCGCGTCACCCACGAGCGCAGCACGAAGTTCTTGCTGGTCTCGATCTGGAAGCGCACGCGGTCTTCGCCGGCCTCGACCGCGTGCGCCGTAGAGATGGCGTGGCCGACGCTGCTGGCCGTCTGCAGGCCCGTGAAGATGAGGTTGCGCACGACGATGGCGCAGACGCCGCCGAGCAGCACGGGCAGCCAGCGCGGGCCCGCGAGCGCGGGGAACAGCACGAGCTGGTACCCGAAGTAGAGCGCGACCTTCAGCCACTCGCGCCGGTCGTTCGCGGCGCGGTGCCCCGTGCGCTTCAAGAACGCGTCGTAGTCGAACGCCCAGTGCTCGAACGTGAACAGCGCGCCGAGGAAGCTGTTGAAGACGTGCCACGGCCGCCAGCGCGTCGAGCGGTGCACGCGGAACAGCGGGTGGGTCGTGTCGGGGTCGCCGCCGAGCACCGAGGGGTGGGCGTGGTGAATGCGGTGGGCGTCGCGCCACGTCTTGCTGCGAAACGGAATCGCGAGCGTCTCGTAGCGCGACGGCACGAAGCGGCCGGCGCCGGGCACGCCGACGTACGCGCCGTGCATGACGGTGTGGTTGAGCTGGGCCTCGACCGAGAGCTGGTACGCGAGGGCGACGGTGCCGGCGAGCCACCCGAGCGGGCCGGCGGCGAAGTGCAGGCAGAGGCGGCCGACGAGCTCGGCGGAGCGGCACGAGAGCTTCAGCGCCTTCGCGCGGAAGAGGTCGTCGGCGCCGACGCTCGCGCGGGCTTCGCGACCCAGGGCAGAGATTCGCTCGGCGAGGCTCATCGCGCGCGTCTTAGCCGCTCGGCTACTTCCACTCCACGCGGTTCCGGCCTGCGCGCTTGGCGGCGTAGAGCGCCTCGTCGGCGCGCTGGAGCAGCTCTTCTTTCGTCTCGCCGGGCCGGTACAGCGTGCCGCCGAGCGTCGAGGTGATGCGAATGCCGCGCTCGTTGCCGGGGTGTGCGAGCTCGCCGATGCCGGCGCGCAGCGACTCGGCGCGCATCGACGCGGCGCTCAGGGTGACGTCGGCCAGCAGCACGATGAACTCGTCGCCGCCGATGCGGCAGGGCAGGTCGGTCTTGCGCACCTTCTCGCGCAGGAGCTTGCCCACGGCCTTGAGCACGAAGTCGCCGGCGGCGTGGCCCATCGTGTCGTTGAGCGGCTTGAAGTGGTCGAGGTCGAGGGCGATGACGGCGAGGCCGGCGCCGAGCGCGTGGGCGCGCTCGATGAAGCTGGGCAGCTCGGCGTCGAAGCCGCGGCGGTTGTACAGGCCGCTCAGCGCGTCGGTGCGGGCGGTCTCTTCTTCCTGCGTGAGGCGGTGGCGCGTGAACTCGAGCTTCTTGATGGTCGCTTGAAGCTCGGCGTTGCGGCGCTTGAGGTCGGCGATGAGCGTGCGCTCGCTGTCGACGAGAAACGCGCAGGCGCGTTGCAGCAGGGTGAAGACGACGTGCGGGTGAGAGGCGAGCAGCGTGCGCACGCTGCCCTGGTCGAGCACCTGCAGCCGCGAGGGCGACGTCGCCACGATGGTGGCCGAGCGCCGCTGCCCCGGGTTGATGAACGACAGCTCGCCGAAGTAGCTGCCGGGCACATAGGTGCGCACCTTCGAGCCGCCGTCGAAGCGCGCCTCGGCGGCGCCCTCGACGAGGAAGAACATCGAGTCGCCCGGCTCGTCGACGATGAGAATGGCCTCGCCGGCGGCGCAGCGGCGCTCGCGACCGGCGGCGAAGATGGCGCGCACCTCGTCTTCGGCGAACGCGTGCAGCGGCGAGTCGGGTGGGAAGTCGGCTCTCATGGCCACGACGCTAGCCCCGCTGCTCGCCCGGGTTGAGCCCTTCGCGGCGTCGGGGCGGCGACGAGCCGACCCGTCGAACCGTCGGGTCGACCCGACGTCGGGCGGCGGCCACACCCGCGAAACGTCGAACAGGCCGGGGCGGTACGTGGGGTGCACGAGGCCGGTGCATGCTCTGGCCCTTCGCGCTGCTGCTCGCAGCCCAGTTTCCGCCGCCGCCGACGACGGTCTATGCCGACTGCGAGTCGATGCACGCCGCGAAGATCGCCGAAGAGCTCGCGGGGCCGCGCGGCGTGCCCAGCTGTACGGACGCGGTGATTCCCACCGGGCACTCGCTCGTCTCGGCGGGAGCCCAGCTGCCCGCGCCCGCGCGAAGCGTCTGCGCGAAGCTGACCCCGAACGCCTGCGCCCGACACTTCCGCGCCCACCCGAGGCTCGGGCTCAAGCCGGGCTCGGGCGCGTACCAGGCGTACCCCTTCGGTGAGGCCGACGACCTGCGGCTGGCCGACGGCACGCGCCCGCTGCTGTATTACAAGCCGGGGGCCGGGCAGCACGCCGACGACTGGGTGTTCTTTCTCGGGGGCGGGGCCGGGCTGTGCGCGCAGAAGATCGTTCAGCGCGACGCGACCACCGGCGCGGGCATGAGCTCGCTCACCGACGCCGCCGTCGAGTGCTACTCGCAGCTCGACTACGGCAACGACGACATCGAGGCGACGGTCGGAAAGGGGTTCAACATGCCCGATCGGCTCTCGTTCAGCGGGCAGGGCATTCTGGGCGACCGGCCCGACAACGCCTTTCGCGACTACAACGTCGTGGTGCTGGCCCGCACCAACGACTACTTCATCGGCGACCTCACCCGCACCGACGTCGTGGTGGCGACCCGGCAGCTCGAGCTGAAGCTGCAGAAGCTCCGCGTCGCCTCGTTTCCGCTCGACGGCAACCGCATCGTCGCCGCGGCGATCGCCTTCTTCGAGACCGCCCCCGCCGACTCAGGCCGCGACATCAACTCGGCGAGGCGCGTGCTGTTCGCGACGAGCTCGAGCGGCACCAACTCGGTGCACCGGATGGACGCGTGGAGAGACCTGCTGCGCGACGTCACGACGCGGGCGAGCGGCGACGCCGAGCCGGCGTACGTCGCGCTGATGGCGAGCTCTTCGGGCGTCACACCCGACGCGGTCGGCTTCGAAGAGCTCGACGACGATGCGCCGTGCGGCAGCGTCTTCTCGGGCAGCTGCGGCAGCGGCTTCGACGACCCGCCCCGGGGCCTGGTCTCGGCCTGGCGCACCGACGTCGGCGCCCGGCCCATCGGCTTCGACGAGAAGGTCTTCGAGCCCTACGTCCCCACGTACTGGGACGGCGGCGTCGTGCCCGCTGCCGACGGCGGCGTGCCCGACCACGGCGTCGCTCCCGGCGGCGAGGCCCTGCCCATCGCGAGCGTGTGGGCGACGCCCGACGGCCTGCTCGACGAGAGCTGCGTCGCCACCGAGGCGATGCGGTGGAAGTGCCGCAGCACGCTCTACGTGATGTTCAACCACCTCGAGACGCCGCTGTTCATCGCGCACAGCCTTCACGACTCGAGCAACATCAAAGGTGAGCCGAAGGGCGTCACGACGCGCGACTCGGCGGGGAACCTGCCCCGGTGGCGAGACACGTCGTGGGTGGGCTCGTCGGCCGAGCCGATGGCCATCTTCGCGCGCTTCATGTTCGGCAGCTGGGCCCGCGACCGCGACGACGTCGGCGGCGGCGCGAGCGGCGAGAGCCGCGACTCGGGGCCCATCGGCCTCTGGGCCCCGACCTGCTCGGGCCACGAGCCCGAGAAGTCCGACGAGCACTTCCTTCGGGTGCGCATGGGCGGGCTCAACCTGAGCGACGCCGCGTCGCGCTGGTTCGAGGGAGGTCAGGCGGGGCCCGACGTCGTGCGCCTCGACACCGACGGGAGCCTTACCGTCGACGGCACCAGCGCCGGCTGCGACTGACGGCTCACGGCCGGGCGGGCTCGAGCGCGGCCGGTCGCGCGCGCGCGGCGAGCAGGCGCTCGGCGAGCTCGACCCATGGCCGGCGCTGGGCCTCGCTGCCGACCGCGGCGATCGGAGTGCCCGCGTCGCTGGCCTCGCGCACCGCGGCGTCGAGCGGCAGCTCGGCGAGCAGCTGAAGGCCGTACTGCGCCGCCAGCGCGCGGCCACCGCCGCGCCCGAACACCTCGCCGCCCATCGTCTCGACGACGCCGGCGATCGGCACGTGCACCGCCTCGAGCATTCGCACCGCGCGCCGCACGTCGTCGGTGGCCACCGCCTGCGGCGTCGTCACGACCACGGCGCGCGCTGAGCGCAGCTCCTGGGCCATCGTCAGCTGCGTGTCGCCGGTGCCGGGCGGCATGTCGATGACGAGCACGTCGAGCGAACCCCAGTCGACGTCGTCGACCAGCTGCACCAGCGCCGAGGTCGCCACCGACGAGCGCCAGATGAGCGGCGTGTCGCTCTCGGGCGTGGTGAGCCCGACGCTCATCACCTTCACGCCGAAGTTCTCGGCGCACGCGATGCGGTTCGCCTCGTTCCACCTGAGCCGCTCGTCGCCGAGCGACATCAGGCGCGGCACGCTGGGGCCGTAGACGTCGGCGTCGAGCACGCCCACCGCGAGGCCTCGCTGCGCCAAAGCGACGGCGAGGTTCACGGCGACCGTGCTCTTGCCGACGCCGCCCTTGCCGCTCGTGACGATGATGACGTCGCGCGCGAACGCGGCGCGGTCGTTCGGGCGCGCGCTCGTGCCGAACGCGATGCGGGGCTTCACAGCGACCTCAGGTAGGCGAGCAGCTGCGCGATCTGGCCGTCGCTCAAGTCGGGGTTGCCGAGCATCTGCCCGCGCCCGTTGCGCACGTGCGAGGCGAACTCGGGCGCGCGCTGCAGAATCAGCCGGTCGACGAGGTTGACGCCGATGTTCCCGCGCGCGTCTGCGGCGTGGCAGACCCCGCAGCGGGTGCCGAAGAGCGTCGCGCCCTGGTGCGAGTCGCCGCCGGCCCACGGCCCGTCTGCGAGCGGGCCAAGAGAGCTCACCGCGGCCGCTGCGTCGATGCGCGCCGGCGTCGGGAGCTTCGCCTGCGGGCCGTACCTCTCGGCGAGCTGCGCGGCGAGCGTGGGAATGCGGTCTGCCGTCAGCTGCGCGCCCCAGCTGCTCATCTTCTCGAGCACCTTCGTCCACTGCGCGGCCGTCAGGCGCTGCTGCTCGATCAGCATGCGCGAGTGGCACGCCTGGCAGCTCACCGCCAGCGTCGCGTCGGCAGACTCGACGGGCTTCGGCGCAGCGGCCGGCGCGCGCGTCTCGGGCTCCTCCATGCAGGCGGCCGAGAGCAGCACCAGCACGAGCGCGCGCTTCACGTCGCGCTCCAGGTGACCGAGTGCCACGCGTTGAAGTGGTAGCCGCTCGGGTTCCACACCGCGTCCTTCGGCTGCACGTTGCCGAGCTCGTCGGTCGCGCGCGCGAGCACCGTCGGCGTCGTGCCCGCCTTCACGTCGACCGCGCCCTTGAACACCTGCCACCGGCCGAGGCCGGCCTTGCCCTCGAGCTTCGCCTTCACCCAGCTCGCGCCGCCGTCGGGGCTCACCTCGACCTGGCGAATCGCGGCGAAGCCCGAGAACGCGACGCCGACGATCTCTTGCCGCCCTGCCGGCAGCGTCGCGCCTGCCGCGGGCCGCGCGATGATCGACTTCACCGGCATGACCGAGACCGGCACCATCTGCTCCGGAGCGACCTTCGTGCCGGGCGCGACCGGCTCGGGTGGAATCCGGTAGGCCTTCTGCACGAAGAAGCCGGGCTGCGCGCTCGTCGACACCTCGAGGTGCGTGAGCCACTTCACCCAGTAGGCGCCCGCCCAGCCGGGGACGATGAGTCGATACGGAGCGCCGTGCGAGAGCGGCAGCGGCTCGCCGTTCATCTGCCACGCGACGAGCGTGTCGGGCTTGAGGGCCTGCTCGATCGGCAGGTCGCGCAAGAACGCCGGGGTCGCCGGCTTCGGCGCGCGGTCGGCGCCCGCGAGCAGCACGTACTTGCCTTCGGGCTTCGCCTTCGCGCGCTTGAGCAGCTCGGCGAGGCGAACGCCCGTCCACTCGGCCTGCCCCATCGCGCCGTGCGTCCACTGCACTCCGGGGACGACGGGGTTCATCAGCGAGCGGCCGTTGCCCGAGCACTGCAGCACGGCGGTCACCGTCGTCTGCGGCAGCTTCTTCACCTCGTCGAGCGACAGCTCGAGCGGGCTGTCGACGAGGCCGCCGACCACCAGCCGCCGCTTGAGGTCGAGCCGGGGCGGGCCGTGGTGGCTGCGCACGAAGAACACGTCGTTCGGCGTGATGAGGCGATCGAAGTACTCGATCGGCGTCTGCAGCTGCGCCGGGCGATCGCCGAGCACCTCGAGCTGGCGGCTCTCGGCGCGCGCGGCCCTCGCGAAGAGCAGCGCCGGAGCGGCAGCGAGCACCGTGCGCCGCCTCACAGGCACCCCTTGAACGAGCCGGCCTTCGGCTTCGGCGTGACGCGGTACTCGGTCACCTCGACGAGGGGGACTCCGTCTTTCGTGTCGACCGACTTCACCGTGCCGGTCACGTCGATCGACCCGCCGCCGAACGCGCGGTCGAGCTCCGACTGGCGAACCGACTTCTTCGACAGGCGGTAGATCTGCTTCTCGGCCACGTCGAAGACCACGAGGCCCTTCGCGGTCTCCTCGAGCGGGCAGGCGGTGATGCGGTCGAGATCGCCGGTCTTCGCGGCCTGTTGGGCGCACGAGAGCGCGGTCACCGGAGCGCTCGCGAGCTCGACCTCGTCGCCGGGAGCGGCACCGATCGCGACGAGCAGGAGCAGCGACGTCATGGGGCAGGGTCTCCCTTCAAGGTCAGCAAGAAGGCGACGATGTCACGGACCTGGCGCTCGTCGAAGCCTCCGAACCACGGCATGCGCGACAGCGTGCCTCCGTCGGCCTCGATCGCCCACGCGAAGGCGGTCGCTGCGGGGTAGGCGCCGTTCGCGTCGCGCTCGGCGAGCTTGTCGTAGCGGCGGTTGAGCTGCAGGTGGTGAACGACGACGCCCGAGGGCTCGACGATCGAGTCGTAGAGGTAACGAGGCGTCGCGATGGCGGCGACGTCGACGAGGTCCGGCGCGAGACCGGGCGGAGCCGTGGCGCGGCCCGGCAGGCGATGGCAGACGGGGCAGACGGCCTCGGCGATCGGCTTGCCCGCGGCCGCGTTGCCGACCGGCTCGGGCCCGTAGCCCCACGAGAGCTCGGCGAGGTACTTCGGGTCGGCGGCGCCGAGCCTCACGAAGTGCCAGCCCGAGAGCTGCTTGTAGCCGCTGCGCTCGAGCCGGGCCCCGTCCCAGATCGCGAAGGCCACCGGCACGAGGGCCTGGCTGGGCTTCGGAAGCGTGAACGTCGCCGTCCACTGCTTCTTCGCCTCGTCGTACTGCATCGAGGCCCGCGCGCTGCCCGCCCACGTCAGCGAGCCGAACCCGGCCGCGACGAACGCCTCGGCCTCGGCGCCGGCGCTCGTCGCGCGCTGCCGCCACAGGCGCACCGGCGCCTTCTCGTCGCCCATGCCGACGTACGGCAGGCGCTTGCCGGGCCCGAAGTCGACGGGCACCTCGACGGCGACCGCGTCTGCGTAGGTGTTGGTGTCGTCGGCCGTGGTCGTGTTCTTCGTGGCGTCGGGCCAGGTGACCTCGAGGGTGAGGTCGGCGCCCGCCTTCGCTCGAACCGTGAGGGCTCGGGCGCCCGGCTCGGTGAGCTTCGCGTTCGCTTCCCGATCGTTGAGGCGCACGCTGCGCTGCGCCGCCACGACGACGGCCCGAGGCTCGCCCCCCGCCTCGATGACGCGCGCCTGGGCGAACGGGTCGGCGCCCGCGGCCAGCACGACGAACAGCGCGGGGCTCACCGCGCTCACCCGAGCACCGGGAGCTTGAACCCTTCGGGCTTCTTCGTGCCGATGCGGAACATGTCTTCGTGCTTGTAGGCGATGAGCAGCTCGAGCAGCTCCGAGCGCTGGCCGGCCTTCTTCTTGTCGAGCTCGCCCTGCAAGACGCCGAGCGCCAGGTCGACGTCGGGGCCGAACAGCGAGCGCAGGTACTCGCGGGGGATGCGCTCGGAGCCCTTGATCGGCTTGCCGTGGGCGTCGAACTTCGGCGGGCCGCTCATCGGAGGCACGTAGTAGACGTTCGGCTGGGTGCCGGCCTCGGGGTGCAGCGGCAGCGCGACCTTCCACTGCTTCACGAGCTTGTGCACCTGGCCCTCGACGTCGTCGAGGTAGCCCACGAAGCGAATGCGCCCGACGCACTGCTGCGCGCACGCCGGCGGCAGGCCGCGCTCGATGCGGGGAAAGCAGAAGATGCACTTCTCGGACTTCGACAGCTTGGGGTTGAAGTAGATCTTCTTGTACGGGCAGCCCGCGATGCAGAGCTTGTAGCCCTCGCACCGGTCGAGATCGACGAGCACGATGCCGTCTTGATCTCGCTTGAAGATGGCGCCGCGCGGGCACGCCGCGAGGCAGCCCGGGTTCGAGCAGTGGTTGCAGATGCGCGGCAGGTAGAAGAAGTACGAGTTGGGGAACTCGCCCGCGCCGACGTCTTCGTCCCAGTTCGGGCCAGACCGCGGGTCGCTCGAGGGCTCGAGCTCTTTACCCTGCATCAGCTCACCGAGGTTGTAGTCCCACGGCACGCCGTACTGCGTGCGCCGCGACGGCACCGTGCCTTCGCGCAGCGCGCCGCCCTCGTCGAAGCCGCCGCCCATCTCTTCCCAGCCCATCGGGTAGCCCTGGCCCGGCTTCGTCTCGACGTTGTTCCAGTACATGTACTCGCGGCCGTTGCGGTTGGTCCATTGCGTCTTGCAGGCCACGGTGCACGTCTGGCACCCGATGCACTTGTTCAAGTCCATCACCATCGCGAGCTGGCGCTTGGACACGGGTCAGGCCCTCTCCAGCTCGACGGTGGTCTCGTAGGCGTGCTGGTTGCCGTCCCAGTTCGTGCCGAACTTGAGGTGGCCCCAGCCGTCGGTCACCTCGAGCAGGTTCAGCATGTCGCCGACCAGCCGGTTGTGGCCCTTCTTGCCGCGGTACATGAACGGCTCCCAGCCGTGCTCCATCACGAGCGCGTCGGGCGGCACCGCGGGCGAGAGCTTCGCCATCAGCACGACCGAGCCGAGCTCGTTCGACATCTTCACGTTCTGGCCGTCGACGATGCCGCGCTCCTTCGCGACCGCCGGGTTCACCATCACGTACGGGCGCCCGCGGTGCAGGCGCAACAGCGTGGGCGAGTTCTTGTAGGTCGAGTGAATGCTCCAGCGCGCGTGCGGTGACATCAGCACGAACGGGTGCCGCTTCGGCCGAATGGGCACGCGCGCCGTCGGCACGTTCGCGCCCGCCGCGACCCACAGCGGGTGGTCGACGTAGAACGTGAGGCGGCCGGTCAGCGTCTCGAAGCGCTGGTGCAGGTACAGCTGGTTCTCGAACGTGTTGTACGGGCGATCGGCGTAGAGCGGCGACGACTTGCCGGCCTTCTCGTTGAGCTTCAGGAAGCCGCCGCGCTCGTAGACGCTCTTCACGTCGTTGGGCTTGAACTGGTCGACGTGCTCGAGCGCGTACTCGACGGCGTGCCGGTCGGTGCGCAGCTTGCCGCCCATCGTGTACTCGTCGACGAGCTGATCGAGGCGGCGCACGCCGGCCTGAGCGTGCGTCGGGTCGGGGATCTCGACCGACCTGCGGTCTCCGGTCTTGTTCAGCCGCTCGAGCGCGAGCGCCTGCAGCTTCTCGGCGATGAGGGTGCAGATCTCCCACTCGCTCTTCGCCTCGCCGATGGGCGCCAGGTTCGGCGGCGGAAACGCGAGGTTCGCGTAGCGGTGGTAGCCGGGGTTCGTGCGGATGTCCCAGCTCTCGTACGCCGTCTTGCACGGCAGCAGCACGTCGGCGTGCACCGCGAAGTCGCTCATGCGCACGTCGCCGTACGCGATGAACTTCGCCTTCGAGAGAAACGCCTCTTTGTAGTGCGCCTTGTTCCGTCGAAAGCGCGAGTCGCCGAACAGCAGGAAGTTCTCGGTCGCCGACCACCACGGCTTGCCCTTCTGGTACCCCTGGTCGCCTTCGCTCTGCGCGAGCAGGCCCGTGACGCGCGTCGCGTACTCGGCCTTCGACATGCCCGTGCCGCGCTTCACCTCTTCGTCGCCGTAGAGCGTGTCGAAGTCTCTCAGCTGGTCGCCCAGCATGAACTCGCTCACGAAGCCCGACGCGAAGCGGTGCGTGTACCGGCCCTGAAAGCCCGAGAGCCCCTCGAGGCCGGTGATGTTCCACTCGTTCTCGGTGTTGAGCCCGCCCGAGGGGCCCAGCCGCCCGGTGAAAGCGGTGAGCGACGCGATGGCGCGCTGCGAGAGCATGCCGTGAAAGTGCTTGCCGACCGCGAAGCCCAGGGTGACGACGGCGCGCTTCGCCTTCGTGAGATCGACGGCGAGCTCGTCGACGATGCTGGGGTGCACGCCGGTCACGTCTTTCGTCTTCTCGGCGCTGAACGCGTCGAGCTCCGAGCGGAACAGCTCGAACGCCGGGGTGGCCGCGACGGTCTTGCCGCCCTTCAGCCTCACCTGAAAGGTGCCGGTCAGCGCGGGGTCGATGTCCCAGCCCAGGTCTTGAAGGCGCGTCGTCTCGACCGTCGAGCCTTCGCTGCCGGGCACGACGGTGACCTTGCCGGTCTTCTTGTTCATCACGACGAAGCACTCGTGCAGCTTCGCGGTGCGGCCGTGCTCGGGCTTGGTGAACAGCTCGGTGGTGACGGGGTCGACGCCCTCGAGGTCCGACAGGCGCAAGAGCTCCTTCGTGTCCTTGCGCACGAGCAGCGGCAGGTCGGTGCGCTCTTTCAAGAACGCCTCGTCGTAGAGCTTCTTGCTGACGATGCGCTGCAGAATGGCGAGCGCGAGGTGGCCGTCGTAGCCGGCCTTCAGCGGCACCCAGAGGTCGGCGTGAATCGCCGTCGAGTTGAACTCGGGCGTGATGACGACGATCTTGGCGCCGTTGTACTTGCCCTCCCACAGGTAGTGCGCGTCGGGGATGCGCGACGTGTTCGGGTTGCAGCCCCAGAAGACGGCGACGTTCGACTGGTAGATGAAGTCGAACGTGCACCCGATGTTGCCCTCGCCGTAGACCACGCTGACGCCGGGGAACATGTCGCCGACGTAGCTCGCGATGTACGGCCGCACCGCGCCGAGCAGCGCGCCCAGGCGCTTCACCGACGCCGCGCGCGCCTCGGTGAGCACGCCCGCGCCGATGTGCACGTAGTTCGACGCTGGGCCCTTCTCGAGCAGGCCGTCGTAGAGCTTCGTCGCGATCTGGGTGATGGCCTCGTCCCAGCTGATGCGCTTCCACTTGCCCTCGCCGCGCTCGCCCGTGCGCGCGAGCGGGTGGAGCAGCCGGTCGGGCTCGTACATCGTCTGCGAGTGCTGCACGCCCTTGTTGCAGCCGCGCGGGTTCGGGTCGGGGATGTCGGGCGAGATCTGCGGGTAGCTCGACGACTGGTTCTCTCGCGTGACCTTGCCCCCGCTCGTCCACACCTCCCACGCGCAGTTCCCCTGGCAGTTCACGCAGTGATACGCGAAGCCTCGCTCCGAGGGTTCGCCGCGCGTCGCGGCGAGCTCGGCGCGGTAGAAGTCTTCGACGCCCGCCTTCGGTGGAGGCTTGCCGAGCGGGTCTTCGACGCGCACGGGCTTCGGCTCGGAGGCCGCCGTCGCCTGCTTGCCGGGCACGACGGCCGCGGTGGTGGCGGCGAGCAGGTTCTTGAGGGCGTCGCGGCGAGAGAAGCTCACAGGCAGCCTCCGCTGGCCGAGGGCTTCGGGACGCGCCACTCGCCGGTGTCTTCGGGCAGGCTCGCGGCCGACCAGGCCTCCATGCCTCCTGCCAGGTTTCGTGCGGCGGCGAACTTCGCGCGGCAGGCCTCGAACGCGGCCGGGTCACCGTCGTCGCTGACGACGATCGTCGGCACGTAGCGGTACGCGTACGGCTGCTCCTCGAGCGCGCACCCCGGCGCCGAGATCGCGCCGGGCACGTGCGCGTCGACGAAGTGGTCGTCGTCGTGCGGCCTGATGTCGACGACCTGCACCTTCACCTTCGGGTTCGCGAGCAGGGCGTAGAGCTCTTTTGGCGTGAGCGAGCGGCCCGCCTCGAGCGCCGCGACCTGCCTGCCGTCGGCGAGCACGAGCGCCGAGAGCACGCCGACGGCGGCGACGTAGAGCGGCAGCTCGAAGCGCTTCATGGGGTCGCCTTCACCGCGTGCTCGAGCTCGGCGCGGTGCAGCCGCAGCTTCACCCAGCCCGCCGCGAGCACCGCGATGAGCACGAGAAACGCGACTCGCACCGACGCGTTCATCAGTCGTACACCTCGTCACCGATCGCCTGCGCCTTCGCGAAGTCGAGGCGGCGCGTGACGAGCAGCAGGTTGCTCGTCGCCATCGACGCGACGAAGAACGTGCCGCCCATCGCGAGGCTGCCGAGCGACAGCGTCGGCCACGCGGCGATGAACGCGCCGGTGGTGCAGCCTCCGCCGATCATGGCGCCGAGCGCGAGGCCGGCGCCGCCGGCGAACGACTTGCCGATCGCCTTCGCGTCGAACACCTTCGGCAGCGGCTGCTCGACCGCGGCCTTCGACGGCAGCGCCGTGACCTTCGCGAAGAAGCCGCCGGGGAAGACGCCGACGATGAGCGCGGCGCGCCAGGCGATGTCGGCGTTCACGTGCGGCACGAGCTCCATCGGGTGGCCCGCGGCGCTCGAGGCGACGCCGACGGCGGCGAGCACGGCGCCCGAGAAGCCGAGGTAGCCGTTCTGCAGCGTGGCGAGCGCGATGAGCAGGCCGCCGGTGACGCCGGCCGCGAGCCAGCTCCACTCGCCGCGCACGAAGTCGAGCACCGAGCGCTTCGGCCGCGAGGGCTCGAAGGTCTTCTCGGGCGTGAGGCGGTCGACGGCGACGGCGATGAGGAAGAAGAGGGCGCCCCAGCCGAGCGCGAGCACGCCGTAGGGCACACCGAGCAGGCCGTGCAGCGTGATGGGCTTCGGCACCGCGGCGATGACGCCGGCCTCGATCAGCGGAGCGCGCACGAACGCGTACGCGACGATGCCGGCGACGAGGCCCGCGATGGCGGCGGTCGAAGTGAGCTTCTTCGCGCCGGCGCGGCCGCCGGCCTTCGCGACGCACGTGCCCGGGCAGGTGCCGGTCACGCCCATCGCGACGCCGAAGATGACGCCGCCCACGAGGTGCGCAGCGCCAAGGAAGGGCATCACGCGCGGCACGAGGCCGGTCGCCTCGGCGACGCCGAACACGTCGGCGAGCCCGTAGAGCAGCGACGCGGTCGCGATGGCCGTGAAGGCGAACTTCATCACCTTCGTGTCGCGCAAGGTCAGCATGCCGATGACGCGCGAGAAGCGCGATGCTCCGACCTTGTAGAGCACCGCGCCGAACAGCAGGCCCGTGGCGAGGCCCTCGAGCACCGCACCCGTCACTGGGCGCTCCCCAGCGGCAGGTCGGGCGTGTTGCCCCACTCGTTCCACCCGCCGACGTACAGCTTCGCGTCGGCGTGGCCCGCCTTGAGCAGCGCGAGGTACTGAAACGAGCCTCGCCCCAGGCCTACGTGGCAGTACGTGATGACCGGCTTGTCGGCCGCGTAGCCGTTCTTCTTCAGCTTCTCGAGCTGCTTCTGCAGGTCCTTCGCGTCCTTCAGCGTCGGCTTGCCGGCCTCGCCGTCTTTGTTGCCGGCGTACTTCGTCCACGGAGAGAAGACGGCGTTGGGGATGAAGCCTCCGCGGGCGACGGTGGTCTCTTTGCCCTCCGAGACGAGGCCCGTGAGCAGCTCCTTGCCGGTGTACTCCTCGAGCTTGTGGCGCGAGTCGAGGAGCAGCGCCTTCGCCGGGTCCTTGCTGGCGGCCTCGACGTCGGCGCGCGACGCGATCATCTGGCGCTGCACGTTCGGCTTGAACGTCTTCGCGGCAGGGCGCTTCGCCGCGCCGGGCTCGACGGCGCCCCCCGCGGCCTTCCACGAGGCGAGGCCGCCCTCGAGGATCTTCACGTTCGGGTGGCCGTACAGCGCGAGGAAGAACCACGCGCCGCTCGCGTTGACGCCCATGCCCGAGTCGTAGACGACGACCTGCGTCTTCTCGTCGACACCGAGCTCTTTGCCGATGAAGGCGGCCGCGGCGTCTTCGCACATCGGGAGCCCGCCGCACTTCCGCACGTCGTCGAGCCGCTGCAGGTCGTGGGCAAACGCGAGCGCCGAGCCCGGGATGTGCCCCTTGTCGAAGTCGCGCGCGCCGTCGGCGAAGACGAAGCGCACGCCCTCCTTGCCCGCCAGCGCGACGGCGTCTTGAGCGGACAGAAACACGTCCCAGCCTTGCGGCGGAGCGGCCGACAACAGCAGGGCGATGAGCGAAATCATGAGACTCCTCGCAGGCAGGGGGCCAGGGGCGGCCTGAAGCCGTGAGAGCTCGCGGGCTGAAAAAGGGTTCGCGGGGTCGCCACGCGCGAAGTTTGCGCGTCGGGTGCGCGCGTTTCGGCGGCGCGAACCTCCGAGGGCGCTTCGGGCTCCAACCTTCGTGCTCAAGCGCGTCGCCTTCATCGCGGCCTCGGCGGCGGCGCTGACCCCCTGGGTGACGGCGCCGGTCGCGCTGCTCGCGGGCCTGGCGTTCTCGCTGGTGTGGGGCAACCCGCTGCCGGCGCAGAGCAAGGTCGCGCAGCGCTGGGTGCTGCAGGGCGCGATCGTGGCGATGGGCGCGGGCATGAACCTCGGCGCTGTGCTGCGCGTCGGCGTCTCGGGGCTTGGGCAGACCGCGCTCACGCTGGGAGGCACGCTGGGCGTCGCCTGGCTGCTGCACCGCGCGCTCTCGACCGAGCGCACCACGTCGCTGCTCATCGGAGTCGGTACGGCCGTCTGCGGTGGCAGCGCGATCGCGGCGGTCGCGCCGGCGGTCGGCGCGAAGAACGAGCAGCTGTCGGTGTCGCTGATGGTCGTGTTCGTGCTCAACGCGGTGGCGCTGTTCGCGTTTCCGCTGGTGGGCCGGGCGGTCGGCCTCGACCCGCTGGCCTTCGGGCTCTGGAGCGCCCTCGCGATTCACGACACCAGCTCGGTGGTCGGCTCGGCGCTGCAGTTCGGGCGCGAGTCGGTCGAGCTCGCGGCGACGGTGAAGCTCGCGCGCGCGCTGTGGATCGTGCCGCTCACGCTGGTGCTCGCGAAGCTGTGGAAGCGGGAGCGCGGCGAGGGCCCGCAGGCGGCTCCGCGCCTGCCGTGGTTCATCGGGGGGTTCGTCGCCGTCGCCGCGGCGTTCACGTGGCTGCCGCGACTGCACGAGGCCGGCGCGACGGTCGCGGCGGCGGGCCGGCAGCTCCTGGTCGCGTCGCTGTTCCTCGTCGGGGCGCAGGTGTCGCGGCAGGCGCTCAAGGCCGTGGGGCCGCGGCCGCTGTTGCTCGGCGTCGTGCTCTGGGTGCTCGTGGCGGGCGCGACGCTGCTCGCGGTGCAGCTCGGTGTGCTGCGCGTGCCCGCGCTCTGAAGGTCACTTCCAGGTGGGCATCGGGCCGATGTCGTGCACGCTCGTGTAGCCGGCCTGCTGCAGCAGCTTCGCCGCCTTCGCGCTGCGCGCGCCGCTGCGGCAGTAGACGACGATGGGCTGATCCTTCTTCTCGGGCAGCTCCTTCAGGCGCGCGTCGAGCTCCTGCACGGGGATGTTGACGGCGCCGGTCACGTGCCCGGCCGCGAACTCTTCGCGCGTCCGCACGTCGAGGAGCAGCGCTCCCTTCTTCTCGACGAGCACGCGCCCCTCGTCGGGCGAGATCGGGGCCCCACGCGCAGCGGGCAGGAGGACGAGCCCTGCGAACAGGGCGGCGGCGGCGATCAGGCTGAGCTTCTTCATGGTCCGCGTTGGAGCCGGCCCAGGCCGTGAGGGTTCGGCGCGCTCGCCGCCGCTTCAGTACTTCGAGCGCTGCTTCGTGAGCACGCCCGTGCCGACGAACTGCACCTCGAGCTCGCCCTTGCGCGATCGCTCGAGCCTGCGCAGGGCCGGGCTCTTCGACAGCAGGTACTGCCCGAGGCCGCGGCCGAGCTCGGCGGCGCGCTCGGGGAACACGTTCGGGTCGTAGCGCAGCTCGACGACGATTCGGGGCGACCGGCCGTCGCCGTGCAGCTCGAACCGCGGCAGCCCGGTGTCGGGCGAGCGGATGAGGCCGAGCTTCTGCACCGGGTGCACGTCGCGTGAGGCCTCGGGGCTCCCGTCGAGGAACTCCTCGACGTCCATCGGCGAGACGAGAATCGGAGCGCCGTCGATGCCCTTCTTCACGAGGCACTGGTTGATGCGCCCGCGGCACAAGATGCCCCGCTCGCCGGTACGCGGGCACTTCGGGCCGACCTCGACGAGGTCGCCGGTGAAGTAGCGGATGAGCGGGAACGCCTGCACGAACGGGTAGAGGCCCGTGAGCACCAGCACGCCGATGCCCTTCTTGACCGGCTCGTGGGTGAACGCGTCGAGCACCTCGTAGACGAGCGGCGGCTCCTGCCAGTGGTTGAAGCCGCACGCCTTGCACTCGAGCGCCGGGGTCGCGAACTCCGAGAGGCTGAAGTTGTCGAAGACCTCGGCGCCCCACACGCGCTCGAGCACGTGGCGCCAGTGGCCTGTGATGCGGTAGCCGTTGATGCCGATCTCGGTGACTCCGAAGGTCGACGGGTCGAGGCCGCTCTCGAGCAGGTGCACGGTGAGCGGCTTGATGGCGCCCAGCCCCGCGATGATGCCGGTCACCTTCCGGCCGTCGGCGAGCGGCCGCGACACGAGCTCGCGGAAGAGGCGGAAGCTGTTCGCCGTGAACGAGAACGGAATGCGCAAGAGGTGCGGAGGCGCCGCGTGCTCGGGCAGCCCGTGCTGCATCGAGCGCACCTCGAGCACGGCCTCGCGCGACGCCGGCCCGTCGTCGGCCGAAGAGGCCGGGCCCGCCTTCGCGTGCAGGTACGCGTCGATCGCGTCGAGCTCTTCGCCCGAGCGCGCCACGCGCAGCGGTCGCCGCTCACCGTGCGAGGTGCCCGACGAGATGATGCCGACGTAGCGGTGCGCCTGCGCCCCGCACAGCTCTTCCTGGTGCTCGATCGCGTCGGCCTTCTCGAGCAGGGGCAGGCGCCGCAGGTCTTCGAGCGAGCGCACCTTCTTCCACGCGCTGCCCCACCGCTTCCGGTAGTACGGAATCTGCGTCGCGGCGTGCTCGAGCGTCGGCAAGAGCAGCGCACGGCGCACCTCGTCGGCACTCGCGGTCGCGAGCGCCGCCAGAGAGACCCGCTCGGCCGAAGAGGCCGCCTTCGAGCTCACTCGCCGCCGCTGACGCGGAAGCCGCCACCACCGTACGAGCGGCCTGCCTCACCGCCGCTCACGCGACCGCCGAAGCCGCTCTCGCCGCCGCTCACGCGCCCGCCGGTGCGGCCGCTCTCGCCGCCGCTGACGCGACCGCCGGTGCGGCCGCTCTCGCCGCCGCTGACGCGACCGCCGGTGCGACCGCTCTCGCCGCCGCTCACGCGGCCGCCCGACCGCGCGGCCTTCATCTCTTTCGCGAGCGCAACGGCGAGCTTGCCGGTCTTCGACATCTTCGAGACCTCGGCGTCCGAGAGGCCGTTCTTGTCGAGGTCGTAGTCGGCGATCAGCTTCTTCTTCGCGTAGGTGAGCGCCTTGTCGAGGTCCGCCTTCGTGACGATCGCGCCCGGCGCCGCATCGCGCTTGTCGATGAAGCGGAAGAACATGTCGGTCAGCGCCTTCTCGGTGCCCTTGAGGCCTTTGAGCGCCTTCGTCATCTCGGCGCGGCTCGCGCGGCCGTCGCTGCCCGCAGCCTTCTTGATGTTCGCGGCTGCTTTATCGAGGGCTTTGTAGACGTCCGCCTTGGAAATACGCATGGAAGTCTCCGGAGTTGGGGTCAACACCCGATGAGGGTGTGGGATTGTCGGTCGGTGTGCGACAGAAGTTGTGCGGCGGATCAATACGAGTGCAGCACGCCGCCGCTCTCGGCCGCGAGGCTCGCGAGCACCGAGGCGCCGCTGCCGGGCTCGGCCGCGACCGAGCCGATGGCGACGGTGTCGAAGCGCACGCCGGTCTTGATCTGCGCGCGCGCGATGGCGACGAGCTCGGCGTCGTCGCCGTCGAAGTTCGGCAGCCCGTCCGAGAGCAGCACGACGCGCTTGGGGCCGAGCACGAACGCCGCCTCGAGCGCCGGCACCGTCGCCGTCGCGCCGCGCGGGCGAACGCTCGCGAGGAACCGGTGGATCTCGCCGCGCGACGCTGCGTCGAGCGCGGTGAACTGCGGCGCGAACCAGTCGAGGCCGTCGTCGTAGAAGCCGATCGCGACGCGCGTGCCGTCGGGCAGGTGGTCGACGACCTTGATGAGCTCGCTCTTCGCGACCGTCAGCTTGTCGGGCAGCAGCGGCCCCGCCTGGTACGCCGGCACTCCGATGGAGACGCCGTCGACGCGGTGCGGAGCTCCCGGCTGCTGGCTCTGGTCGCCGAAGTTCGCGGTCTCGGACATCGACTCCGAGCGATCGAGCAGGAACACGATGTCGGAGGAGCCGGCGAGGGGCACGCCGAAGAACTCGGTGCACACCGGCAGCGAACCGCTCGACGGCGCCGAGCACACCGCCTGAGCCTCGACGCTCGCGCGCGCCGAGGCCCGGTCGATCGGCGCCGCCGTCAGCCCCGTCGCGCAGAGCACCCCGGCCGAGCACGAGCCCGCGTTGGCGCTCGCGCTCGCGGACGCCGATGCCGATGCAGATGCCGATGCGCTCGGCATGGGTGTCGCCGAAGCCGATGCTGCCGCGGCCGCCTGAGCGCTCGCGCTGGCGCTCACGAGCGGCGGTGGGCTCAACGCGGGGTCGACGGTCGCGGCAGCAGCGCCAGGAGTCGGGCACGAGGCGGCCATCACCCCGCGGCTGCCCGGGAAGCGGAAGTACGCGGGAGCGCCCGACACGCAGCCCATCAGCAGCAGCAACGCGACGCTGAATCTCACGGCGCCCGCAGACGGGGGCAACCGTGCGTTTATTCAGTCGCCGCCGCCGCCGCGGCCGGGCCTGAACTCGAGGAGCCGCAGCATCCAACCCTCGGGGCCCTGCACGGCGATCTTGCCGGAGTTCGGTGCGTAGAAGTGCGTGATGGCGCGGTCGGAGCCGTCGCCGGTCTCGAGCACGGCGAGGCAGCCTTCGCGCGACCCGCCGCCGGGCAGCTCGACCTGCGCGTCCATCGAGATGACCTCGAAGCGCGACGTGCCCTTCTCGCCGCGCTCGAGCGAGCTCGGCCCCGCCCATCGCGAGCCGACCGAGATGTGAGCGGGCAGCACGATCGACTCGGCCTCGTGCGTGGGCAGCTTCTCGACCCAGGCTCCGTCGCGAACGCGCCACGTGCCCGAGATCGATCGCTTGCCCCAGTCGACGTGGAAGCGGGCGGCCCAGTTCTCGACGCTCTCGACGGTGACGCGGGCCTTGCCCTTGTCGCCTGCGGCGTAGCTCCAGGTGCTGCCCTGGCGGCCGATGTAATAGACGGCGCCGGAGCGGGAACCTTCGGCGGTCGGTGCCGCGAGGGCGACGACGCCCGTGATCAGAATGAGAGCGAAAACGATGGCGAAGCGCTTCATGGTCGCAACCCGGGCGGACCATACTCGATTTGACTTCCGGGGCCAGTCCCGACGAGATTGCTCGCGCTGTTTCCAAAGGGGAGACAGGCTGCGCCCTCGTGTCTCCACATCCGACAGATTGGCCTGCTCCCGGCGCGATTGACCTCGCAACGCAGGACCTGCCCCACGCCTCGTCCACCACCGAGTGGTGGTACGTCAACTCGCACCTCACGACGGCCGACGGCCGCCCGCTCTCGGTCTTCGCAGCGTTCTTCCGCATCGCCACCGGTAAAGACGCGTACGCGCATTCGCTGACCTGGGCGATCTCGGACCCGAAAACCGGCCAGTACCTCTCGACCAGCCGCGTCGACGCCGCCGGCCCGAAGATCGGCCTCGACAAGATTCAGAAGGGCTTCGGCAGCAAAGACGCGCGGCTCAACCGCGCGATGGTCGAGCTGCTCGAGAAGGGCCGCGTGCCGCGCCCCGACCGCATGTTCGACGGCCCCGTGCGCGTCGCCACCGACAAGCTCTCGCTCGACTTCGCCGGCGAGCGCTTCGAGAAGAACGCCGACGGCAGCTACACGCTCACGCTCCACGACAAAGAGACGAAGAACGGCGCGCAGCTCACGTTCCTCCCGCTCAAGCCGCCCATTCGCCACGGCAACGAAGGCCTCGTGCGCGGAGTTCACGGCGAAGACATGTTCTACGTCTTCGTGCCGCGCTGCGAAGTGACGGGCCAGGTCACGCTCGGCGGCAAGACGGCGCAGATCGCGAAGGGGCAGGGCTGGTACGACCACGAGTTCGGGTGCCCTCCGCCCGGTCAGCCCGAGAAGAAGCTCCAGTCGGACCACGGCACCATCGCGTGGAACTGGGTCTCGCTGCAGCTCGACGACGGCACCGACGTCAGCGTCTACGACCTCGTCGACACGAAAGACGGCTCGAGCGCCGGCAGCTGGGCGGTGACGAGCGACAAGGCCGGGCACCGCTACGCCTTCACGCAGTTCACGCTCGAAGCGACGCGCGACTGGCGCAGCGTGCGCACGTTCCACGACTACCCGACGCACTGGAAGCTCGAGATCCCCGAGGCGCACCTGTCGGTGACCCTCGAGGCCGCGTTCGCCGATCAAGAGTTCGTCACCGTGCTCTCGAAGCCCGCCTTCTGGGAGGGCCGCGCCACCGCCAGCGGCGAGATGGCCGGCAAGCCGGTGCAGGGCCTCGCGTACATCGAGCGCAACGGCTTCTCGGACGTCGACACGCTCGACGACTTCTTCACGCGCGTCGGCGAAGAGGTGCGCAAGTCGGTCGCGAAGGTCGCCCCGTTCGAGCCCGATCGAAAGCACGCCGAGATGCTCGTCACCGGCAAGGGCACCGAAGACCTGCTCGACGGCGTCGACCTGAACCAGCTGATCGACACGATGGTGCGGCCGGTGCGGCTCATCACCGATCGCAACGGCAAGGGCTGGCGCTCGTACGCGGCGCTCGCGTGCTGCGACGCGGTCGGCGGCGACTCGCGCAAGTTCTCAGAGTGGCTCGCGATGCCCGAGCTCATTCACGTCGGCTCGCTGATCGTCGACGACGTCGAAGACGCCTCCGAGGTGCGGCGCGGCGGCCCGTGCGCGCACAAGGTCTTCCCGATGGCCATCACCATCAACGCGGGCACGGCGGCCTACTTCATGGGCGAGCGGCTGCTCACGCGCTCGCTGGTGAAAGACTCGGACAAGCTGCGCCTCTACGACCTCTACTTCGAGGCGATGCGCGCCGGCCACGCCGGCCAGGCGCTCGACCTCGACGGCCTGCACCGCTTCGTGCCGGCGCTGCTCGAGTCGGGCGACAGCGCGACGCTCGAGAAGCGCGTCACCGCCGTTCACCGCCTGAAGACCGCCGCGCCCGCCGCTTCGCTCGCGCGCATGGGCGCCGTCGCCGGCGGAGGCGACGAGCAGCAGATCGCCGCCATCGGCAACTTCTTCGACGCCGTCGGCCTGTCGTTTCAGATCATCGACGACGTGCTCAACTTGAGGGGCTTCAAGGGGGACCTCAAGTCGAAGGGCGAAGACATCAGCCACGCGAAGGTGACGCTGCCGCTCGCGAAGGCGCTGGGCCGCCTGCCGGTCGCCGAGCGCAGAGCGCTGTGGGCGATGGTATCGTCTCACCCCACGGACCCGGCCGTGGTGGCCCGCTGCATCGAGAAGATCGAAGCGAGTGGAGCGCTGGACGCGTGCGTGACCGAAGCGAAGAGCATCGTGGAAGCGGCGTGGCAGCGGCTCGACAAGGCGATCGAAGACTCGCTGCCGAAGATCATGCTGCGCGCGTTCGGCTGGTTCGTGCTCGAGCGGCACTACTGACCGCCGCGCTGCTCGCGGTCGGCTGCTCGCCGCAGCCGCAGCAGACCTGCGTGCCGATGTTCCTGTCGCCGGCGCCCGAGGTCGGCGTCGCCGGCGAGACGCTGCACACGCTGATGCGGTCGCGGCACTGGTGCCCGAACCGCACGAAGGTCACGGTCAAGGTCTCGGTGCTCGACCCCTCGAACGAGCCGCTGCCCCTCGCCGAGGGTGAGGCGACGCGAACGCCCGTGCAAGGCCTGGGCGGCGAGCTCGACACGGTCGTCGTGACGCGGCCACCGGTGCCGGGCCGGTACCACTTCGTCGCGCAGTTCGAGCCCAACCTCGGCAGCGTGCAGGTTGAGGTGTTCGTGGCCGAGAACCGGCGCGACGCCGGGCCGGACATCGTCGTCGAGAACGCGCCGAGCGAGCTCTCGCAGTGCAAGCAGCTCGACGTCAGCGATGCGGGCCAGCTCTTGTGTCTCTCGCCCACGCTGCGGATGTTCGCGCGCGACGGTGCGGTGCTGGGCTCGGTGCCTGCGGCTGCAACGCGTGAGGGCCCGGTGTTCTGGGCGCTCGATTCGGCAGGTGACGTCACCCGCTGGGTCGAGCGGCCCGACGGGGGCTTCCTTCAGAGCCCCGTCGAACGCTACGGCTCGCGAGCCCGAGCGATGGCCCCCTCGACCGGCGCGTTGCTGCTCGCCGCGAACGACGAGATCATTCGCCTTCAGCCGACCGACAGTGGCTTCGCCGACGACTCTTTCCGCTTCACGGCGTTGAACTCACCGATCGCCATCTGGGGGGCGGGAGCAGAGTACGTCTTCGTGGCAGACGAGCCGAACCTCGAGTGCGGCAACCTCTACGACGCCGGGCCGTGCACCGCGAACATCGCGCTCTTCAACCGCGTCGGCGCCGCCGGCAACGAACCCGGCGGGCTGTGGGTCGCGTTCGACGACTTCGCGCGTGGCCAGGCGCGCTCCCTCGTTCGCGTCAGCGGGCAGGGCGAGCTCTTGCGATTCGATCTTCCGGAGTTGTGGCACGACACGCCGCGCGTCGATGCCCCGTGGGACACGAGCCCCACCTTCGTCAGTGATGCCGGCGCGCTCTTCGTCTCGGGCGCGCGCGGCGATCAGCTCGTCGTACAGCGCTACCCCGACCTGCCCTTCATCAACGCGACGAGCCGGTGGGTCGCCTTCCGCTGGGGCGCCAACGGCGTCGCGCTGTTCCGGCGCTGACGTTCAGGGCAGCCGAGCCCGCAGCCCGCCCGCCAGCGTGATGCGCCAGTCGACGACGAAGCCGCGGTTGATGAAGAACGACTTGCCGCCGGCCTCGACGAAGACGCCGAACCACTTCACGGGCAGGTACTCGACGCCGGCGTTCAGCCCGAGGGCGAGGCCGAGCCGCGACGACGGCCGCAGGTCGAGCTCGGCCTCGGCGAACAGCGTGAGGAAGTCGAAGAGCGGCCACAGCGCGGCGGCCCGGGGAATCACGTAGAGGTACTGGTACGGGCGCAGGTACAGGCCGGCCGAGACGTACTTGAAGTCGACGCCGAGGCCGAGGTCGAGCCCGCCCTCTGGGCCCGCGTTCACGTCGATGGCGCCGCGCACGGCGAGGTACGGCCGCACGAACCGGTCGGGTGGAGGCGGCTGCTCGACGGGCACCTCGACCCGCCGCTCGACCACCTTCTCGACGATCTTCTCGACGACCTTCTCGCGCTCGAGCAGCGCGAGCTCGACGAACGTCTCGCGCTTCGAGCGCACCATCACCGCGACCTCGCTGCGCTGGCCCTCGGCCCACAGCGCCGCGACCTTGTGCCGCCCGATGCCCGCCGTCAGCGTGACCGGCGCGGTGCCGGCGTCGGCCCCGTCGAGCAGCACGGCGGCTCCGCCCGGAGTCGTCGCCACCGTCACCGCCCCGCTCGTGCGCGCGCGAATCGACTCGAGCAGCTTCACGACGGCAGGGTCGACGCGGCCCGGGTCGAGCGAGGCCTCGGGGTTCGCCTCGAGCGCGAGCGCGAACGCCTCTTCGGCCTTCGTGTAGTTCTGGCGCGCCGCGAACGCCTGGCCGCGCATGAGGTGCACCTTCTCGAGCGTCGCCGCCTCGCGCGTCTCGGCGGCGGCCGCGTCGAGCGCCTTCAGCGCGACGTCGAACTTCCCCTCCGCGAACGCGCGCTGCCCCTGCTCGAAGCTCGAAGCGGTGGGCGCCGGCGGCGCAGCTGCGTTGAGGAGGAGGACCGCGAGGGCCAGCGTCATGGGGCGAGGTCGAATCGCTCCACGATCGACCGGCCTGATGCAACGATTATCTGCCGCTCCTGTGGCTTGAAGCCGTGGCGCTCGACGCGCAGCTGGTAGCGACCGGGCATGAGGTCGAGCGTCAGCGGGGTGCGCCCCTTCTCGACGCCGTCGAGAAACACCTCGCCCCAGAACATCTCGCCGCCGTGCATCGAGATGACGTTCACGCTGCCCGGCTTCGGCGGCGCGACCGCGACCTTCCGCCCGGCGTCGACCTCGGGCACCGGCGCTGCGGCGACGGCGGCGTCGGGGAGCTCGTCGACCGCCGCGTCGGGCACGTCGAGGGCGGCGACCGCCGGCCCCGCATCGGCGCTCGGGGTCACGATGACCACGGGGCCCTCCCAGGGCTTCGCGACGAGCGCGACGACGCCCGTGAGCGCGAACACCGTGACGACGAAGAGCAGCGCGCGGCGCGGAGCGGGCGGAGGCGGCGGCTCGGGTGGCTTCGCCTTCGGCAGCGGCGTCTGAACGATCGGCACCGAGGGGCGCGGTGTCGGCATCGGGTCGGGCTTGGGGTTGTCGCCCGACTCGCGGCGGCGCCAGCTCGGCGCGGTGCCCGGCGCGGTGGGCGGGCCCTTGTACTGCGCCGGCGCCTGGCCGTTGCCCGACGCCGCTTGCGGCACGGCCACGGTCTTCGACGACGCGTAGGCGGCCTCGAGCGCCTTCAGCATCTCGTTGCTGGTGCTGAAGCGGTCTTCGGGGCGCTTCGCCAGCGCGCGCTTCATCACCTCGGCGATGGGCTTTTGAATCCACGGGGCGCGCTCGAGCAGATCGGGCGGAGGAGCGTGCGCCTGCAGCTGAATGAGCCGCAGCTCGCTGTCGGCGTCGAACGGCAGCGTGCCGGTGAGGCACTCGAAGAGCACGACGGCGAGCGCGTAGATGTCGACGCGGTGATCGACGTTCTTCGAGCCGATCGCCTGCTCGGGCGCCATGTAGTGCGGCGTGCCCATGACGACGCCGGTCTTCGTGAGGCCCTCGCTCGCGCGGCTCGACCGCAAGATGCCGAAGTCGAGCAGCGTCGCGTGGCCGTCGGGGCTGACGAAGATGTTGCCCGCCTTGATGTCGCGGTGAATGAACCCCTTGCTGTGAATGTAGTCGAGCCCGGCGGCGAGCTGGCGCAACAGCTTCAGCGTCTCTTCGGCCGAGAGGCCGCCCTTCTCGCGCAACAGGCCGGCGAGCGTCACGCCCGCGAGGTTCTTCATCACCATGAACGGGCGGCCCTGGTGCCGGCCGACGTCGTAGATGGGCACGATGTTCGGGTGGTCGAGCTTCGCGGTGAGGCGGGCCTCGCGCTCGAAGCGCTCGACGACCTCGGCGTCGTTCACGAGCGGGGCGGCGAGCAGCTTCACCGCGACCTCCCGGTCGAGCTCCTTGTCGTGGGCCAGGTAGACGGTGCCCATGCCGCCCTCGCCGAGGCGTGACTTGAGCGCGTAGCGGTTGCAGAGCACCTCGTCGATACGAACGGCGTGCACCGACTTTTCGTCGCCTTCGCGATGCGTCACGTCGGGCGGAGTCTAGTACGGCATAGTGCGCTGCGTGCGCCGGCCTGTGTTCGTGGGGGTGTTCGGAGTGCTCGCGGTGGTGGTGGTCTTCGTGCTGCCCCGCCTGGGCATCGCGTTCACGCCTGCCGTGCTGGCCCTGCTCATGGTGCCGACGTTCTTCGTCCTCTTCTTCGCCATCGTGTACGAGCAGCGGCGGGGCTTCGAGGCCATCAACGACGCGTACGCGGTGCTGTGCGAGGGCCGGGTCGCCGAGTCGCTCGCGACGTTCGAGGCCATCAAGCCGAAGCTCAACCACGTGGCGCCGCTGTTCTACATCGGGCACGCGCAGCTCTTGTTGTGGCGCGTGCGCGAGGCGGCCCTGAGCTTCGAGCAGTTCGCGAAGCGGTCGGGGGCGCTGAGCGGAGTGCCGGGCGGCGAGCGGCTCGTCGCTCCGTCGGTGGCGCTGGCGCACGCGCTGCTCGGCGACCGTGAGGCGGCGGTGCGCTGGCTCGAGAAGGCGCCGGGGCCTGCGACGGCGAGGCTCGCGCAGGTGGTGCTCGCGTGCCGCGCGAATGACCGGGCCGAGGCGGGGCGGCTGCTCCGAGAACACGAGGTCGTGCTCGATCAGCTCGGAGGCTCGCACCGCGCGCTGTGCGAGGCGCTCGCGCTGTTCGCGCGCGTGCGCCCAGGTCGCCCTGATCTCGCCCGCATGTTCCGCGAGTCCAGCGTCGACGCCCTCCGACCCGTCTGGCCCGAGCTCTACGCCTTCGTTCTCTCGGAAATTGAGACAGAAAAATCAGGCGCTTGAACGCGTCATGTACGCAACTGTGTACGGCTTCGGCAGATGATGTGGGTGTGCGCCGCGCTGTGACCCTCGACTGAAGGCGCACCCCACTCAAACGAAGGAGCACACAATGCCGACGATCAAGCTGACCCAGCGCAACATCGATGCGGGCGTGAAGCGGGCGATGAAGGTCTTCGAGAAGGCCGACACGAACAAGACGTCGCGCGTGTATGCGACCGAGATCGAGAAGTACAAGGGCAAGGGCGCGGCGCAGCTGCGCAAGGTGTTCGAGTACGCGCAGCGCATCGAGGGCCGCGGTGAAGAGGCCTCGCTGGTGAAGCTGTCGACGGTGCGCGGCGCGCTCACGAAGCTCGCGAACGGGCTCGAGACGATCGCGGCGACGAAGGGGAACCGGGACGGCATCCTCAACGGCACCGCCGCCGAGCTGGGCAAGGCCTCGACGGCGGGCGCGGCGCTCGCGCGGTTCATTCACGCGACGAAGGCCTGAGCTTCTTTCCGTCCCGAGGTTCTCTACGGCGCTCCTGCGGTGACTGCGGGAGCGCCGTTTCATTTCGAAAGACGAGGAGCACGCCATGACGATGATGCCCGCGATGTCGCAGACGCCCGCGCAGAAGCGTGCGCTGGGCCTGAAGCAGCTGTTCGAAGCGGCGTTCAAGAGCCCGAAGCTCGGCGCCGTCAAAGGCAACCTGCTCGTCTACGTGCCGAACGTCGCGACGTGGACGCTCGTCACCCAGGGCCCGCAGCCGGGCCTGAAGGACCACGCGAGCGACGACCCGATTCACTTCGCGATCAGCTGCGACGACTTCTTGCTGACGCAGCTCATGACCGGCGTCGACGTCGACTTCGAGGCGTGCGTCGAGCAGGGGCGCATCCAGCTCGAGGGCGACGTCGGCGTGTTCGTGCGTTACATCGGCTGCATCCCCGAGGCTTGAGAGGTACGGTGCGCGCCGTCCGATGCGGCGCCTGATCACAGCCGAGACCGTCGAGGAGCACGCGCAGCGTGGCGCGCTGCGCATCGCCGCGCCGCGCAGCAGCGCCGTCATCACCCCCGGCGCGTGGACGAAGGCGCAAGCGCTCGGCGTCACGTTCGATCAATCGGAAGACGCGGTCGAGGCCTCGCCGTCGAGCGCGCGCACGGTCGACCGCTCGAAGGTCGTGCACGTGCAGGGCAGCTCGGTGCGGCTCGGGCAGTTCTCGGGCGCACCGAACGTGGGCCTGACCGACGTCGTGACGGGTAAAGACGGCTCGCCGATGACGGCGGGCTTCATGGCGTGGCGGCGCGAAGACTCGTTCTCGTGGGCGCTCGACTACGACGAGGTCGACTACGTGCTCGAGGGGGTGCTGCACCTCGGCATCGACGGGCGCGTGATCGAAGCCCGCGCCGGCGACGTGCTCTACATCCCCAAGGGCAGCAAGGTGCTGTTCGGCACTCCGAACCGCGTGCGCGTCTTCTACGTGACGTACCCGGCCGAGTGGCAAGCGGCGCGCTGATGGAGCGCGACGGCGACCGAGACCGCGAACGCAGCAGCAGTGTCGCGAGTCTTCTCGGGGCGCTCGTGCTGCTGCCGCTCTTGTACACGCTCAGCATCGGGCCGGTCGCGTTCGTCTGCGAGAAGCTCGGGGTCCCGAAGGAGCCGATGCGGGCGTTCTACCGCCCGGTCGTCTGGCTGCACGACCACACGCCGCTCAAGCGCCCGCTCGAGTGGTACCTCTCGCTCTTCGGGCTGAAGTAGCGCGGGCGGCTACTTCGCTGCGCGCGCCGTCACCCACTCGGCGACGTTGTCGGCCACGAGCCCCGCGGCCTTCTCGAGGCGATCTTCGAACTTCGTCATGTACGCGACCTTCACCTCGGTCGAGACCTCTTCGAGCACGGCGCCCTTGGCGGCGTCGACGAGCTTCACGCTCACGCTCAGGCGCGTGGCCCTGAGGCCGCCGGTCGCGAGCTTCGTGACCTCGGGCTTCAAGATGAGCGTCGCGCCCTGTGGGTTCGCCTGCGGCGTCAGCGTGATGCCGGCGCCCTCGAGGCGGGTCTTGAGCGTGGCGGCGAGGTTCTTCGAGGCGCGGGCCTGATCCGACGGCCACTCGTTCTTCCACGTCTCGTTCTGGCCGCCGATCCACGTGTCTTCGGGCAGGCCGTCGATCTCGGCGTGCTGGAACACGAGCGAGTCGATCATCAGCACGGTCTGCCCGGCGAGCGGGCTCTCGTCGGCCTTGCGCACGTAGCTGTACGGGCCGCAGGCGGTGAGGGCGAAGAGCAGCAGGGCGGCGCAGCGGTTCATGCGGCGACCATATTCTCTGGGCTCGGCCGTGTGGAGCGCCGCGCCACGGGTGCTAAACCACGGCGGCATGACGCACGTTCTGCTGCTCCTCGCCCTCGCCGCCGAGCCCCAGCTGATTCCCCGCGACGTGCTGCTCGGCAACCCCGAGCGCATGCGGCCGCTGCTCTCACCCGACGGCGCCCGCCTCGGCTGGCTGCAGCCCGACGACAAGAACGTGATGCAGGTCTGGGTGAAGACGCTGGGCGAGGGCGACGCCGCGGCGGTCAGCGCCGACAAGAAGCGCGGCATTCGCCAGTTCCTCTGGGCGGAGGACAGCAAGGCCGTGCTCTACCTGCAGGACAACGACGGCGACGAGAACTTCCACGTCTTCGCGGTCGACCTGGCCACGAAGAACACGCGCGACCTGACCCCGTTTCAAGGCGTGCGCGCCGCGATCATCGACACGCACCCCAAGCACCCCGACACGGTGCTGGTGCAGCTGAACCTGCGCGACCGCAAGACCTTCGACGCCTACAAGGTCTCGCTCAAGACCGGAGCGCTCGAGCTCGACACCCAGAACCCCGGCGACGTGACCGAGTGGATCACCGACGCCAACCAGCTGGTGCGCGCCGCCCTCGTCGCCACGCCGGAGGGCGGCGAAGAGATTCGCGTGCGCGACACCGTGAAGCTGCCGTGGAAGAGCCTCATCAAGGTCGGCCCCGAGGAGTCGCTCGACGTCTACGGGTTCACGCTCGACGGCAAGGGCCTGTTCATGGCGACGAGCGTGGGCACCGACACACAGCGCGTCGTCGAGAAGAACCTGAAGACCGGCAGCGAGCGCGTGCTCGCGAAGAGCGACACGTCGGACCCGAGCGGCGTCGTGCTGCACCCGACGAAGCACGAGCTGCACGGCGTGGCGTTCGACGTGAACGGCCACCGCGAGTGGACGACGCTCGACTCGACGTTCAAGGCCGACCTCGCCGCGCTGCGCGCCGGCAACGTGACGGGCGACCTCGAGGTGGTGAGCCGCGACGTCGCCGACGCGCAGTGGCTCGTGGCGGCCACGCAGGACACCGGGCCCGTGAAGTACTACCGGTACGAGCGGGCGTCGAAGAAGGTCGAGTTCTTCTTCTCGCACCAGCCGAAGCTCGAGGGGCTGCCGCTCGTCGAGGTGAAGCCGGTGTCGTTCCCCGCGCGCGACGGGCTCTCGCTCAGCGGCTACCTGGCTCGGCCCGACGACGCGAAGGGGCTCGTGCTGCTCGTTCACGGCGGCCCGTGGGCGCGCGACACGTGGCGGTACAACGGCGAGGTGCAGCTGCTCGCGAACCGCGGCTACGCGGTGCTGCAGGTGAACTTCCGGGGCTCGACGGGCTACGGGAAGAAGTTCCTCAACGCGGGCAACAAGCAGTGGGGGCTCGCGATGCACACCGACCTGCTCGACGCGGTCGAGTGGGCGACCCGGCAGGGGCTCGACGCGAAGCGGGTCTGCATCATGGGTGGCAGCTACGGAGGCTACGCGGCGCTCGCCGGCGCCGCGTTCACGCCCGACGTGTTCCGCTGCGCGGTCGATCTCGTCGGCCCCTCGAGCCTGTCGACGCTGCTCAAGACGATTCCTCCGTACTGGGCGGCGATGAAGGGGCAGTTCGCGCGGCGGGTGGGCGACGTCGACGCGCCGGCGGACGCCGAGCTCTTGAAGAAGGCGAGCCCGCTGTTCGCGGCCGACAAGATCCACATACCGCTGCTCATCGCGCAGGGGGCGAACGACCCGCGCGTGAAGCAGGCCGAGAGCGAGCAGATCGTGGCCGCGATGGAGAAGGCGTCGCTGCCTGTCACCTACGTGCTGTACACCGACGAAGGCCACGGGCTCGCGCGGCCCGAGAACCGCAACGACTACTATGCGCGCGTCGAGGGCTTCCTCGCGGCGTCGCTCGGCGGGCGCGTCGAGCCGCTCCCCGCGGACGGGAAGATCGCAGGCAGCAGCGCGGTGGTGAAGGTCGTCAAGGGCGGGGCGCCGCCTTCGAAGGCCTCCGGCGCCGCACCGAAGGGCCGGTAACGACCGCAGTTCGCGCCGCTCGAGTGAGCGCTTCGGGCGACGCGACGCCCGCCATCGAAGGCGCGCTGCGCGCCCCGCTCGGGGCGAGCGGGGTCGCACGGGCCTGCCCTAGTCTTCGTACTCGGCGACGTCGGTCGCGCCGTCATCGGCGTCATCGACGTCGACCACCACGTACGGGCTCGTGTAGTGCACGACCTCGTAGACGTCGTACACGGGGAGGATGACGAGATCGACGTCTGCGACCGCGACGTCGTAGTAGCCGTCGAACGTCACCCACAGCGTGTCGATGGCAGCGGCGAGCACGATGGCGCCGGCGATGATCTGCCCGACCGAAGCGGCGTGCTCTTCTTTCGCCTGCTCCTTCAGCGCGGCGAGCTTGAGCTCCCACTGGTCGATCTCGCCTTTGATCTGCGTCTCGAAGCTGTTGACCTTCGGGTCCCTCTTCTTGAGGCCGCGCTCCATCTCACCGAGGAACACGCCGACCGTCGTGTAGTGCTTGAGCACGTCGCTCGCGAGCGCGGTGAGCTTCGCGCTCTTGCGCACCTCGGGGCTCTTCTTCAGCTTCTCCATCGCCGGCTTCGCCTCGCCGTACTTCGCCTCGAGCGCGCCGAGCGACTTGGTGAGCTTCGTCACCTCGTCTTTGCTGAGCCCGTCTTTGAAGTCTTTTCCCCCTGCGAACGCCGGGACCGCGACCACGAGCACCGCAACGAGCAGCTGTTTCATTCTCGAGAGCCTCTCAGGTGACTGCGAGTGATGTCGGGCCCCATCGCACAGGCCTTCCGCGGCGCGCAAGCGGGGGGTACCGTGCACCCGCTCTTGAGCACCCTCATCGTCGGCGACGTGCACGGCTGTCTCGGGGAGCTCGAGGAGCTGCTCCACGTCGCGGGCTGGTCGGCGACCGACACGCTCGTGTTCTGCGGCGACCTCGTCGCGAAGGGGCCCGACTCGCAGGGCGTCGTTCAGCTCGCGCGCGAGAAGGGCGCCTACAGCGTGCTCGGCAACCACGACGCGCACGTGCTGAAGATCGGCCGCGGGGGCGAGGGCAAGCGCCATCACGAGCAGGTCGCGCGCTCGCTCACCGACGCCGACTGGCGGTGGCTCGAGGCGCTGCCGATCGTGCTGCCGCTCGAGCCGCTCGAGGCCGTCGTCGTGCACGGAGGGCTTCAGCCCGGCGTCCCCTTCGACAAGCAGGAGCGCGACATCGCGATCAACATGCGGTCGTTCGACGCCGAGGGGAAGCCGAGCAAGCGCATCGAGGGCGGAGTGCCGTGGGCCTCGAAGTGGCCGGGCCCGCTGCACGCGGTGTTCGGCCACGACGCCGTGCGCGGCCTGCAGCAGTGGCCGCACGCGACGGGGCTCGACACCGGCTGCGTGTACGGGCGAAAGCTCACGGCGCTGCTGCTGCCCGAGCGCCGCCTCGTCTCGGTGCCGGCGCGCAAACCGTGGGCGGGCGTCGGCGAAGATTGAGGTAGAAGCGCGGGCATGACGAGAGCCCTGCTGCTGCTTTCGGTGTTCGTGGCGGTCGGCTGTGCGAAGCGCGTGCCCGTCTCGTACGAGGAGCCGCCGCCCATCTTCATCGAGCCGAACGCGCCCGTGTTCGTGAAGGCCGACACGCAAGATCGCGGAGGCGGCAACGCGGTGCTGCAGGTGATGAGCAGCGTGGGGCAGGGCCTCGTGCTGAACCGCTGGGCCGCGGTGCCGGTCGTCGAGCGCGCGTTCGCAGACGCGATGCGACGCAACCGCTTCACGGTGGCGGGCGGAGCCCAGGGCGCGGTGCTGCTGCTCAACCTCGAGCCGACGAGCTGGTCGGGCGAGACGGTCGAGGACGCGAAGAAGAACCGGCAGCTCGTCGCCGGCGTGCTGAAGGTCGAGGCCGTGTTCGTCGACCCGGCAGCTCCAGCCGGCTCGCCGCCGGTGCTGGTGCGCCAGCTCAGCGGCCGCGGCTCGATCTCGCGCGGCGAGCAGAACGCGATGGAAGACGCGGCCTACGCCTGCGCCCAGCAGCTCATCGAAGAGCTCTCACCCAAGCACGTCGTGCAGCGGTTGCCCCTCGACGACTCCGACCCGCTCGCCGAGCCGGGCATTCAGGCCGCGGCGAACGGCCGCTTCGAGGAAGCGCTGCAGCTGTTCATCGAGGCGCGCGTGAAGGCTCCGCAGTCGGCGCCGCTCGTCTACAACCAGGGCGTGCTGCTGTTGTGGAAGGGCCAGCTGGATGAAGGCGACGCGCTGTTGATGCAGGCCGTGAAGATGAGCCCGAACGGCGATGGGTATGCGCAGGCCAAGATGTTCAGTGAGGCGGCGATCAACGCCCGCGCCGGGTGGGGGGGACGAACGCCGCCTCCTCCCGTGCGCTGACGTCCACGACCACGACCACGACGACCACGACCACGATCACGATCACGATCACGACCACGATCACGACCACGATCACGACCACGATCACGGCTACGACCACGTGCGCGAGCGCGTCCACGTGGCGCGTCGTTTCGCACGCCAGCCTTCGGTCGGACCTGAGGCCTCGCCGTCTAAGGCTGTCACCCATGTCTCCGGTCTGAGCCCCCGCGGGCCAGGTCGACCATTCGCTCGCCTGACTTCAGTCGGAACAGCAGCTCTGCCCTCTCGGACACTGGGGTGCTCGCTTTCCGGGGCATCCCGAAGGTCTGCCCTCAAAGCGTGATCCATGTCTCCGGTCTGAGCCGCAGGACCGTGGACGCGCTCGCGCTCGCGCTCGTGGACGTCGGCGTGATCGTGATCGTGATCGTGATCGTGATCGTGATCGTGATCGTGATCGTGGTTCGTGATCGTGATCGTGATCGTGGTTCGTGAGCGTGAGCGTGAGCGTGAGCGTGGTTCGTAAGCGTGGTCGTTCGTGGGCGCCCCGACGCAGTCACGCCGCCCGTAGCCAGCTCACCGCCGCCTTCGCCTGCTCGCTGAACTCGTCGAGCCTGCCGTTGCAGAGATGATCCGAGCCCTTCACCACGAACAGCTCGTGCTTCGCCTTCACCTGCTCGAGCAGGCTCTTCATGTTCTCGAGCTTGCCGTACTCGTCTTGATCCGCGTGGATGAACGCCGCCGGCTTCGTGAGCCCGGTGATGAACTTCATGTCGAAGAGATCGACCGCCACGCCCACTGCCAGCACCTTCTCGACCCGCACCTCTCTCATCGTCAGCTTCAGCGCCGTTCGCGACCCGAACGAGAACCCGCTCGCGTAGAGCGGCACTCCCCGCGCCTGCGACGAGAGCCACTCGAGCGCCGCCGCCGCGTCGTCGACCTCGCCTCGCCCTTCGTCGTGCGTCCCCGTCGAGCGGCCGACTCCGCGGAAGTTGAAGCGCACGCACGACACCTGCGCATCTCGCCACGCCTGCGCCAGCCGGTACGTCACGTGGTTGTGCATCGTGCCCCCGTGCAGCGGGTGCGGGTGACACACGATCGCCGCCGCCACCGGTTTCTCGACCGCCCAGTACAGCCCCTCGAGCCTCCCGTGCGCGACCGGAATGTCTACGAACGACATGCCCGCCGTTGTAATGGCCAGAGCGCGCGATGACGAGCGGCATCGAAAGTCTCCGCCGTGAGCTGCTCCAGGCCACCTTCGAGCACGCTGCCCGCAATGGTCCCTACTACCGCAAGCGCTGGGGCTCGAAGTGGAAGCGCGTGAAGCGCCCCGAAGACCTTCACCTGCTGCCGCTGCTCACCAAGGACGACGCCATCGTCCACCAGCGCGAGCTCCTCGCCGGCGCCGCCGGCGCCTGCAGCGGCACTATCTCGTCTGGGACTCTGAGCGGCGACAAGCCGCCGCTCCGCGTCTTGCACACCGCCGCCGAGGCCCAGGCTTTGCGCGACTTCCTCGCGCGGCACGCTCCGCCTCTTTCGCGCGCGCCCGCGCGTGGCCGCATTCGCGTGCCGTGGACATACGCCGCCAACGCGCTGCGCTTGATTCGCGAGCTCCTCGCCGAGCCCCAGGCCGACGGCGCGCGCCCCATCGCCATGAACGTCGGCGCCGGCGGTGACGGGCGGTCTGTTCCGCGGCGCTGACGTCATCGACGCCGCCGCTCAGGCGAACGCGAGCTCGGTCTTGAACTCGCGCGCGAGGTCGAACAGCACGTCGGCGTTGGGCAGGCCCAGCTCGTCGCGCCACGGCGCGTCTTCGAACGAGAACGCCCGGCGGAGCAGCTCGCCCATGGCGCGGTCGCGGGTCGCTTCGACGCGGAGCCGGCCCTCGTCGTCGAGCCGAGCGGCGAAGTGCTCGTGCAGCTGAAACGACAGCGCCGCGTGAGAGATCTCGTCGTCGGCCACCAGCTGCATCGTGGCGCGCACGTCGGGCGCCGTCGCGTGCACCGACTGGTACAGCCCGACCAGCGCGCCGAACGCCTCGCGCACGCAGCCCTCGGCGGCGTTCTCGTTCGCCACCTCTTCGAGCGTGCGCAGCGGCGGAGGGCGCAGCCGCGGCGACGGCGTGACCGCACCGCGCGTGCGGGCCAGCGCCGAGACGGCGTGCGCGTGCACCACCTCTTCTCTCGCCGCCTTCTTCGCGCGCTCGACGAGCTCGAGCGGCGCCTGCAGGTCGTCGAGCTCTTCGGCGAGGTGCGTGAAGGCGCTGACCGACGCCGCCTCGAAGTGCGCCATGCGAGCGAGATAGCCGCCGGCGCCGTGGAGCGCCGAGAAGTCGGCCCGCACGATGCCGGGCGGGTGACGGCCGTCGCAGAGCGTCGGCAGCTCGGCGGGCTCGACCGAGGGTGGAAGCACCGGCGCGTCGTCGGCTGCGACACGCAGGAGGATTCTTCGGAAGATCTGGCGCAGTTGATCCGGCGACATCGTGCGGCCCGCTTGAGCAACGCGCGGGCCACGTTTCAATTTCAGTGTCGTCGCGGATCTGCCGCGCGAGGCGCCACCCGGGTTTCTGACATCTCTGGCAGCGGCCCCGTCAGTCCGCGCACAGGGCGAGATTTCCCTACCTGCCCGGGATCAGCCGCGGATCTTTTCCCGCAGCACTTTCGCGCGGCCCTGGGTGTCGGGGTCCGTCGACGTCATCTCGATCGAGCGCAGCCGCTGCTCGAGCGACCGCGGCACCTTCGTGCCCGTGAGCTTGCCCTCTTCGTGCAGCGCCTCGAGCTTGCCGAGCGCCTTGTCGGCGATGCGCTCCTTCGGGTGATCGAGCAGCGAGTCGAGGAAGTACGCGTCGTCGGGCAGCTCGGGGTACTTCTCGAGGTACTCGACCACGCCCTGCACCCACGCCTTGCGGTCGGGCAGCTCGCGCAGCTTCATCATCGCTTCCTTCTGCTCCTGCCGCTTGCCGCCCGGGTCGAACGTCTGCGCGAGGCCCTCGGGCAGCACGCCTCCGGTGAACAGCGAGTCGGCCGCCTGCTTGTACTTCTCGTAGCTCGCCGAGCGCTCGATCTTCTGCTGGCCCGGGTCGTCTTGCCGCGAGTGGTACTTCGACTTGCCGCGCTGGGCGTCGATCTCGCGCCACGACTTGTTGCGCTTGCCCGAGATGCCCGCGCCGTCATCGTCGCGGTCTTTGCCCGCCATGCGTCACTCCTTGCCAGAGGGCCTTCAGGCCCTCGTCGACCCGCCGGCCAAGCTCGTCAGATTCTGCCGGCGAGAGCGGCTCGTCTTCGTCCGTCGCGGCCTGGAATACCGCCTCTTGCGCCCAGGCCGCGAGCGCCAGAGGAACCTCAGCCTCACCCTTCATCTTCACGCGCCCCACACCGTCAGAGCCGAGCTCGAGCATCGCAAACAGCTCGAAGAGGATCTGCCGTGCGCCCGCGTAAACTGCATCGCTCGCGCCGCTCTCGTCAAGCCAGGTCACCAGGGCATCGGCGCGGTTGTCGAACGCATGCTCGAGCTTCGTGCGGTCGGCGTCGGCGCACGCCTCCAACCAACCGAACGCGCCCTCGAGCCATTCCGCGGTCGGGCCCTCTTTCGGAAACCGCGGCGGCGGCGGCGGCGGCGTCGGTTTCTTCGGGCGGTCGGGCCCCTTCGCGAGGTCGATGCGCTCGCCCGAAGCCACCAGGTCCCACAGGCCGAACAGGTTGCCGAACAGCGCCGGCGCGTCGTCGCGGTCGGCGAACCTCGGCTCGTCTTCGAACAGCGCCTGAATGACGACCGACGCCGGCACGCCGTCGTTCTGCGCCTTCAAGAAGGCCTCGGCCACCGCCTCGGTGTCGGCCAGAGAGCCGGCCCGCTCGAGCAGGGTGTCGAGGCGCCGGGCTCCTTCGAAGCGGCGCTTCACATCGCTTGACATGGTTGTCCGTGGAAACGGAGAGTCATCCGCCCGCAAGCCATACCGTGAAGACCGCACGCCAGAACAGCGCCAAGCGCAGCGCAGCAACCCCCCCCCAAGGGAACGGCACCGAAGAGTGGGCCGGCGAGGTCGCGCACCCCGAGGCGTCGCAAGATCTCGCTCCGGTGGTCGGCAAGAACCTGCGCCGCCTGCGCGGTAAGGCGGGGCTGTCGCTCGAGAAGCTGTCGAAGGCGAGCGGGGTGAGCCGGGCGATGCTGGGGCAGGTCGAGCTCGGGCAGTCGGCGCCGACCATCAACGTGCTGTGGAAGATCTCTCGCGCGCTGGGCGTGCCGTTCTCGGCGCTGATCAGCGAGACGCAGACGCAGGGCACGCGGGTGATGAAGGCCTCCGAGTCGAAGCGGCTGACGTCGCACGACGGCCGGTTCCAGTCGCGGGCGCTGTCGCCGATCGACGCGCCCCGCCGCGTCGAGTTCTACGAGCTGCGGCTCGGCAAGGGAGGCCTCGAGCAGGCGCACCCGCACCCGCCGGGCACGAGCGAGAACCTCATCGTGACGCAGGGCCAGGTCGAGATCGACGTCGGCGGCGCGAAGCACGCGCTCGAGACGGGCGACGTCATCGTGTTCGAGGCCGACCGGCCGCACGCGTACAAGAACCTCGGTCGGGAAGAGGCCGTGATGTACCTGGTGATGACGTACGCCGAGGAGATCGGCTGATGCTGTCGACGGTTCGCGCCGACGTCTCGGCGGCCCTGAAGAACGACCCCGCCGCGCGCGGGCGCGCCGAGGTGCTGCTGACCTACCCGGGGCTGCATGCGCTCTTGATTCACCGCGTCGCGCACAACCTGTGGAACCGGGGCCTCAAGCTGCTCGCGCGAACCGTCTCGCACCAGGCGCGGTTTCTGACCGGGGTCGAGATTCACCCGGGCGCGCGCATCGCCGACGGCGTCTTCATCGACCACGGCATGGGCGTCGTCATCGGCGAGACGGCGGTCATCGAAGAGGGCTGCATTCTCTACAAGGGCGTGGTGCTGGGCGGCACGACGCTCGAGCGCCGCGTGCGCCACCCCCACCTCGGTAAGAACGTCATCGTCGGCTCGAACGCGTGCGTGCTCGGGGCCATTCACGTCGGCGACGGGGCGCGCATCGGCTCGGGCAGCGTCGTCATCTCGGACGTGCCGGCCGGCGCCACCGTCGTGGGGGTGCCGGGCCGCGTCGTGAAGGCGAAGACCCCGGTCGACGCGCTCGACCACGCGGCGCTGCCCGACCCGGTCGCCGAGATCTTGCGCTCGTTCGCCCACCAGCAGGAGCTCATGGCCGAGCGGCTCGCCCGCCTCGAGCGAAAGTACCGGAACGTCGACGAGGCCGAAGCGTTGGAGTCGCGTGAAGATGATCCGCGACATCGGGCCGGTCGCATCTTCTAGGGCCGCTGAATGGCATGCCGGGTGCCGGGCACTCAGGGGGTTGAATGCCCCTGCGAGTGGACATCAATGGTACCGCGGCACTAAGGGCGCCCGCGGGCATGGGAGCGAACGTCACGGTGTCTGACGCCAGGGCTGACCTGCTCACGCGCGTGCGGTCGGGCGACACGTCGGCGTTCCGGGAGCTGTACGCCCAGCACCACCGGCAGGTCGCCTCGCAGCTCGCGTTTCTGGTTCCCCGCTCGGACCTCGAAGACGTGCTCCAAGACGTCTTCGTCGAGGTCTACCGGTCGCTCAAGCGCTTCGAGGGCCGCTCGGCGTTCACGACGTGGCTCTACCGCCTGACGGTGCACGTCGCGATGAAGGCGCGCCGCAAGCACACGCGCTCGCGCCTCGACATCGTCGAGGAGCTGCCCGACTCGGTCGACCCCAGCGCGGGCCCCGACGACGCCGCGCTCTCGGCCGAGCGGCAGGCGCGCGTCGAAGAGCTCTTGCAGCAGCTGTCGCCGAAGAAGCGCGCCGTGCTGGTGATGCACGACCTCCGCGGCATGGAGGCCCAGCGCATCGCCGAGATTCTCGACACGAACATCCTCACCGTGCGCACGCGGCTGTTCTACGCGCGGCGCGAGCTCGAGGCGCTGGCGGCGAACGACCCCGCGCTCGCCGAGTTCTTCACCGCCGAAGAAGTCGAAAAGTCGGGGGCCGCGTGAGCGCGCACCTGACCGACGAGCAGCTCGAGGCGCCCGGCGAGGCTCCACACCTCGCCGAGTGTTCCGAGTGCCGCTCGAAGGTCGCTCGGGCCCGGGCACGGCAGAAGCTCTTGAAGGGCGTGCGGCCCTACACGCTCGCCGACGTCGCCTTCTCGCGCGTCGAGGCGAAGCTGATGGAGCACGCCCGTGAGAACGCGCCCGGCCCGCGGTGGAACCTGGCCCGCATCTTCGCGATCGGAGCGATGGCGGCGGTCGCTGCGGTGCTCGCCGTGACGACCGTGCAGCCGGTGTTCGCGCCGGCGCCCCCGGCCCCGATGGCGCTCTTCGAGCCGATGACGGTGGTGCTCGCCTCGGGCCCGGTCTCGGTGAGGGCGGGCGACGTGCTGAACCGCGACGCCGTGGTCGACGCCGAGAAGGGGCAGGTCGTGCTGTCGACCGCCGACGGCGCAGCGGTGCGGACCTGGGGCGGCGCGAAGTTCCAGCTGGGCGCCGCGACCGAAGCGGTGCGCGTCGAGAGCGGCACGCTGCGGGTCGACGCGCGGCAGCGCGGGCCGTGGGTGGTGCGCGCGGGCAATCACTGGCTCAAGTCCTCCGACTTCATGGCCGACGTCGCGGCCGACACGCTGAAGCTCTACCGCGGTGGCGTGCTGCTCGCGGACAACGCGTCGTTCGAGAACGCGCGCCAGCTCAACGCGCCGCTGCAGGTCGACCTGATGACCGGCAAAGAGTCGGTGCTCGAGGGCGCGCCGCGCAGCTTCCCGGTCGGCCCGCTGCAGCCGGGCGGCCGGCTCGAGGTGAAGCTCGAGGCCAGCGAGGTCGAGGTCGACGGTGTGGTCTACGGGCCGTCGCCGCTGTCGCTCATCACCTTCCTCGGGCCGCACAAGGTTCGCGCGCGGGTCGGCGAGCAGTGGCGCGACGGGGTCATCGACCTCAGCACGAGCGGCTCGGGCGTCGTCGACTTCCCCGAGAAGGCTCTGGCCGTGCCGCTCGCGCCTGCGCAGCCCGCGGTCGAGGCCGACCCCTCGGCGATCGCGGCGGCGGTGAAGGCCCAGCTGCCGAAGCTCAGGGTGTGCCACGAGAAGTGGCTCAAGGTGAACGAGAGCGCCCGGGGCCGCGTGATGATGACGCTGACGGTCTCGCCGAAGGGCAAGGTCACGCGCGCGACGTTCACCGCGGCCGAGGGCGTGCCCGAGACGGTGAACGAGTGCCTGGGGCGCGCGGTGCGGTCGCTGACGCTGCCGAGGTCGAGCGAAGAGGTCGAGCTCGAGATCCCCGTGCTGCTCGGCGCGCAGTAGCGCACTGCGCAGCGGGCTGCGCAGCCGGCGCCGGCGCCCGTTCGGTGACAGGGGTTCCCGCCGGGCACGCGCGGTGAATTGCATGGGGGCATGTATTGCGCCCCGTGTCGCAGCGAGCGGTTGGGCTTGCCGAAGACGTGCGCCGTCTGCGGAGCCGAGCTGACGCAGCGCGCCGCGCCCGAGCTCGAGGCCGAGCTCTCGCACGTGGTCTGGGTGCTCGCCGAGCTGCCCCGGTGGGACGCCGACGCGGTGGCACCCTCGGGCAAGGCGGTGCTGGCCGCGAAGTACCGGCAGCAGGAGCGCGTGCTGAGGGGCGCCCTCGCGGAGCGGGTCGATCCTGCTCAGCGGGGGGTGAGCTCCGAGGCGATGCGCGTGCGCCGCACGCTGGCGCGGCCGGCGCCGCCGTCGCCTGCGCCCGCGCGTGCTCCCGAGGCGGTGGCGAGGCCGCGGCCGCCTGCTCCGACGCCCGCGCCGGTGGCGCCGCTGCTGCACGTCGAGCCGCCGAAGCCGACGCTCGACGATCGCATCGTCGAGGAGGCGTCGGTCTGGCACCGCATCTGGAAGCCGTTCCTCCACGAGAGCGTGGGCTGGTTCATCGGCGCCTTCCTGATTTTGGCCGGCACGCTGTACTGGGTCGCCGACGCGTGGTCGTCGATGAGCGGCACGCTGCGCTCGCTCACCGTCTTCGGCGTCGCCGGCGCGTGGACGCTGGGGTTCGCGGCGTGGGCCCGCTTCCTCGCGCGCCGCGAGACGACGCGTGGGGCCGGTCGCGTGCTCGGCCTCATCGCGGCGGCGGTCGCTCCGCTGGCGCCGGTCGCGCTGGGGCCGATCGCGACGACCGCGCCGCTGCTCTTCGCGCCCGCGCTGCTCGCGTGGGTGGCCTTCGTCTTCGTCCTCGCGCGCCGGGTCGAGGACGACGGCTGGCTCGCCGCGCTCGCGGCGCTCACGACGGCCGTCATGGGGCTCGCGCCGCTCGTCGCCTCGCCGTGGGTCGCGCTGCTGCCGGTCGCGGTCTTCGTCGCCGGCGCGCGGCGCTCGCCGCCCCGCTGGCTCGCGCTGCTCGCTCCGCTCTACCTGCTCGCGCTGTTCTGCGTGCGCCTGCACGTGGCCGCGCAGCCGAACCTCGCGACGTGGGCGCCGATCGCAGCCGCCGCGCTCTTCGGCGCCACGCTGCTCCACCGCCCGAAGGGCGCCGACGCGCTGTCGGTCGGAGCCGTGGTCGCGCAGGCGATGCTGCTCGGCGTGAGCGTGTTGGGCGACGCTCCGGCGTTCTTCGTCACCGCGGCGGTGCTGTGCGCGACGGCCGTGCGGCTGCGCTTCGTCTACCCCGCGTACGCCGGCGCGTACTTCGCGTTTCAGACCTGCGGGCAGCTCGTGCCTTCGCAGCTGAAGGTGCTGCTCGGGCAGGTGCGTGGGGCGCTCGGCTACCCGGCGACCCAGCCGCTGCCGGCCGCGTACGACGCGATCTACGCGGCGGTGTTCGTGGTGGCCGCCGGCGTCTTCGCGGCGGTGAAGCTGAAGGGCGCCGTGCGGCGCTCGGTGCTGACGGCGACCGCGTGGGCGTCGGCGCTGGTCGGGCTGTTGGGCCTGCAGTCGTTCGCGAACGACCCGCGGCCGTCGCTGTGGAGCGCGCCCTTCGTCGCCGCCCTCTGCCTCACGCTCGGGCCGGCGTTCGGCCGCCGGGCGCTGAGCTGGGTCGGTGCGGGGCTCGCGGTCTTCACGGGCCTCGCGCTGCTCACCGCTGGAGCCGGCGGAGTCGCGGTGGGCGCGCTGGCGCTCGTGCTCGCGGCCGCGTCGGTCTTCCTGCTCGCCGGTCACCGGCCCGCGTTCTCGGCGGGCGCGGCCGCGCTCTCGCTGCTCGCGATCGGCGACGCGTTCGTTCACGCCAGCGCGGCGCCGGGCATCGCCGCCGTCGCGCTGGCGGGTGCGGCGGTGCTGCTCGCCGCGAGGAGCCTCGGCTCGAGGGAGCTGCTCGCGCTCGCGTTCTTCGCGGTCGCGTGTGTGCTGCCGAAGGTCGCCCTGGTGGTGGCGCCGGGCTGGGTGGGCCTGGCGGTCGCGGGCTCGGGACTCGCGCTCGCCGCGATGATGCTCCCCGGCTCCGCTCGCACGGGAGAGGGCCGCGGTGAGGCCGCCAAGCTCGCGGCGTGGACGGCCGCCGCCGTCGCGCCGCTGCTGCCGACTCCGATGCTCGGCGCGACGCTGCTCGTCTCGGCGCTGGCGCTGTTCCTCAGCCGCGCGCACGTGCTCGCGATGGTGTTCACCGCCGTCGCGGTGCTGCCCCTCGGCCTGCACGCGCCGCTGCCGTTCATGACGCGCGAGGTGGCGGGCGGCCTCGCGCTGGCCGTCTCGCTGGGCGCCTCGGCCTGGTCGCTGCGGCGAGGTCGTACGTGGCGCCCGGCGCTCGCAGCGGCCCTCGCCATCGGCGTCGCGCTGAGCTGCGGTCTGCACCCGAGCGCGCTCGTGGTCGCCGCGCTCACCGCGCTGGTCAGCACGTTCGCGCTGGTGCCGGCGGTCTCGGTGCCGCTCGCGGCGGCGCTGGCAGCAGCCGCCACGTTCTTCGACCCGGTCGGGCTGCTCGCGGTGAGCCTCGCGTCGACTGCGCTCGCGCTGCTCGAGAAGAAGGTGAAGGGCATCGCGTGGCCGGCGAGCCTCTCGGCCCTCGTGCTGGCGCCGGTCACGATCGGGGTGACGGCGTGGGCGGCGCCGGCGGCGCTCGTGCCGGTCTGCGCGCTGCTCGCGGCGAGCGCGCTCGTGTGGGTGCATGCGACGCGGTGGCCGTTCTTCGGGGTCGCGCTCGCGCCGCTGCTCTTCGTGCCGCAGCTGGCGTCGGCGCCCGCCTGGCACCTGTGGGTCGGCGCGCTCGCCGTCGTGGCGCTGACGCGCGTGGTGCAGCTCGCGCCGTGGGCGCGGTCGCGGTGGCTCGAGAACGCGCTGTGTGCCGGTCTGGCGCTCGCGGGCGGAGCGCTCTTCCTCACCGGCTCGACGGCGCTGCTGCCGTTCGCGGTCGGCCTGGTGCTCGCGTCAGGCGAGCCGGCGGCCTGGCGGGTCGGGGCGGCGACGGCGTTCGCGCTCGCGGTGCCCGGCGTGGCTCCACTCGCGGCGGTCGCGCTCGTGGCGCTCGGCTTCGCGGCGCGCCACTCGCCGCGGGCGGCCCGGTGGGTGCTGGGTGACGAGCAGCGCGGGTGGACGGTGGCGTCGGCCGCCGTCGCGAGCGTGGTGTGCGCGTCGTTCGCCGTGCTGCAGCAGCCGGCCGACCTCGGGCCCGGCCTGCTGCTCGGAGGCTGCCTCGCGGCGAGCGCGGTGCTGCTCGGCTTCCGCTGGCTCCTGCCGTTCGCGGTGCTGGCGTGCGCGCTCCCGTTCGCGCCCGCGCTCGAGGGCCTCACGGCTCGCGTCTCGGAGCTGCGCGTCATCATCGCGGTGCTCGTGGCTGCGGCGCTGGCGGCCGCCTCGCGCCTGGCGGCGGTGTCGTCGGCGACGCTGCGCCGGTGCGCGCGCCTCGGGCGTGCGTTCGACGGGCCGCTGTCGACGCCGCTGTGGCTCGGCGCAGCGGGGTCGCTCGCGCTCTCGACGGTGCTGGCCCCGGCGCCGCTGCCGCTCGCGCTCGCGGCGAGCGCGCTGCTGCTCGTCACCGGGGTCGCGTGGGAGGCCGCGGCGGCCATCGCGCTCGGCGCAGCGGCGCTCTCGCTCGGAGTGCCGGGCGGGCTCGTCTCGACCGTGCTCGCGGTGACCGGCCTCGCGCTCTGCACCGCCGGCGCGCTGCTCGAGCGGCGGCACGCGGTCGGCCGCGTGTGGCACCACGCCGGGTGGATGCTCGCGCTCGCGGCGCTGCCGTTCGCTCCGGGGCTCGGCGCGTGGGCGACGGTCGCGACCGTGGCGGCGGGGGCTGCGAGCGTCTGGGCGGTCGCGCTGCGCAAGCCGCGGCACGAGTGGCTGGCGTGGTTCGCGGCGGCCAGCGCGCTGCACGTGGGGCTCCTCTTCGTGGGGCTGAAGGTCGGCCACGGCGACCCGCACGAGCTGGTGCTCCCCTGGGCGGGCCTCGTGTCGGTGGCGCTCGGCGCGGTGGCGCTGCAGCTGCGCGGCACGGTGGCGCGATACGTCTCGGGCCTGGTGAGCATCACGTTCGGCCTGGCCGAGGTGCTGGGCGGCGCGGTGCTGCTCGACGGGCGGTGGCCGCGCGAGGCGATGGTCGCGGCAGCGGCGGCGGTGATCGCGCTGGTGGCGCTCGGCCGGCGCGTGCTGAGCAAAGACGACGGGGTGGCGGCGTGGCTCGCGCAGGCGGCGGTGGCGGCGGGGTTCGTGGCGGTGCGGTGGCTCGGGTTCCACGCGGCGCCGGGCGCGGCGGCGGCGTTCGCGGCGCTGCTCTTCGGGGCGGTGCTCGGGGGCCTGACGCGCGTGCTGCGCGAGGAGTCGGGGCAGGCGGCGGGCGTGGGCGCGTGGCTGTGGCCGCTGGTCGGGCTGCTGGCGGCGCCGTTCGAGCAGCTGTGGGTCATGGCGGCGCTGCTGCTGGCGCAGGCGCTTCACTTCGCGGTGCTGGCGCGCTCGCGGCGGCGCTTCGCGGTGCTGTCGAGCGTCGCCTTCAACGCGGCGCTGGCGTTCGGCTGGCTCGCGGCAGACCTGCATCACCCGCAGTACGTGCTGGTGCCGGTGGGGCTGTCGGCGCTGGTGCTGCTCAAGGTGTTCGAAGACGGGCTGTCGGCGGCGGTGCTGCAGAAGGCGCGGGCGGCGGCGGTGACCGTGATCTACGCGGCGGCGGCGTTCGAGCCGCTGGCGATGGCGACGCCCTGGGCGCTCTGGCTGTGCGCGCTGGTGTGCGTGGTGGGCGTCGGGGCCGGCATCGCGTTCAAGGTGCGCAGCTACGTCTTCCTGGGCACGGGCTTTCTGGTGACGACGGTGGTCTCGAGCCTGGCGCGATATGGCATTCAGGAGCCGCGGGTCGGGGCGCTGCTCCTCTCGGGGCTGGGGCTGCTGGTGGTGGCGTTCATGGTCCTGGTTACGACGCGGCGCAGCGAGCTCTTGCAGCGGTACCAGCGGGCGCGTTCGATGCTGGCTCAGTGGGAAGGGTGATAGCGTACGGGGGCCTTCGTTCTCCCATGCGCGCTCTTCTCACCGTCATCGTGGCCGGCTTCGTGTGCGCGTGCTCGTGTGGCAACCGCACGCCGACCAAGACCCAGCTCTCGGAGGGTGAGCCGTGCCTCGAGGACGACGAGTGCCAGTCGGGCCTGTGCTTCGCGCTGAAGGGCGAGGGCATGAAGTGCGGGCGCAAGTGCGGCAGCGGCTGCGACAAAGAGACGCAGATCTGCACGCAGCTCGGCTTCCAGCGGTACGGCTGCGTGCCGAAGGTGCCGGGGCTGTGCCGCACGTGCGAGACGAACGCTGACTGCCCGTACCCCGCCGACTCGTGCGTGCGCGTCGCGGGCCAGCTGGTCTGCGCGTCTGACTGCAGCTTCGACTCGGCGTGCCCCGAGGGGTACCGCTGCGGCCCGGCGACGGATCACACGGGCAACGAGGTCGGCTCGGTCTGCACGCCGAAGAGCCTCACGTGCGAGTGCACGCCCGACGGCGTGGGCATGCGGCTGCCGTGCGAGAAGGCCACCGACGCCGGCACGTGCGTCGGCGTGCGGGTCTGCGACGGCGTGCAGTACACCTCGTGCTCGGCGCAGACTCCGTCGGCCGAGATCTGCAACGGCGTCGACGACGACTGCGACCGCCAGGTCGACGAAGACCTCGGGTCGACGACGTGCGGCGTCGGCGAGTGCGTGCGCTCGTACGCGAACTGCGTGAACGGCCGACCTCAGACGTGCACGCCGGGCGTCGGCGGCACCGAGCTGTGCAACGACCGCGACGACGACTGCGACGGCACGGTCGACGACGGCTTCAACAAGAGCTCGGTGCAGTTCTGCGGCAGCTGCACCAACTCGTGCTCGGTGATGAACGGCACTCCTGCGTGCGTCGACGGCGGCACCTGCGGCATCGCGTCGTGCAACATGCCGTTCGCCGACTGCAGCGCCGGGTACATCGACGGCTGCGAGACGAACACGTTCAACGACGTCTCGCACTGCGGGCAGTGCGGCCGGGTCTGCACCTTCGCGAACGCGACGGGGGCGTGCACGAACGGCGCGTGCACGTTCACGTGCCTGCCGAACTTCGCCGACACGAACCGCGACGCGGGCGACGGCTGCGAGACCGGCTGCGACCTGGTGAACCCCGACCTGCCCGACCTCGCGTTCTCGGACTCGAACTGCGACGGCATCGACGGCGACCCGACGAAGGCCATCTTCGTCGACACGATCACCGGGCAAGACATGTTCCCCGGCACGCGCATGCAGCCGAAGAAGACGATCGCCGCGGGCATCGCGGCCGCGAACGCGCAGATGCCGAAGAAGGCGGTCTACGTCTCGGTCGGGCAGTACCTCGAGTCGGTGGCGCTGCAGAGCGGCGTGAGCCTGTACGGCGGGTACAACGCCGCGGCCGGCTGGTCGCGCTCGCTCGCGAACGTCACCACCATCGCGAGCCCGACGACGACCGGCGTGTCATCGGTGAACTTGAGCGCGGCGACCGAGGTGCAGCTGTTCACCATCTCGTCGACGGCGGCCACGAACCGCGAGACGAACGGCGACGGGCGCTCGAGCTACGGCGTGCACGTGCGGGCGGCGAGCGCGCAGCTGACGTTGCGGGGCCTCACCATCAACACGGGCAGCGGCTTCTCGGGCTCCGACAGCACGACGGCCGGCACGGGGGGGCCAGGCACGAAGGGCGGCGACGCGAGCGGGCGCAACCAGGGCGGTCAGGGGGCGTCGTCGTGCGGAGCGCCCGGCGGCGAGGGCGGCTACGGGCCGAACGACGACGTCGGTGGAGCGCCGGGCAGCTCGGGCTCGCAGGCGAGCGGCGGCGGTGCGCCGGCGCCGGGTGGCAGCGGCGGCGCGCGCGGCGCGTGCGGGACGACGAGCTCGAACAACGGCAGCCCCGCGCCGGCGCTGCTGTCCAACGGCAGCCCGGGCGGCGCGGGGTTCAACGGCACGCCGGGCGCGGCGCTCGGCTCGTTCTCGGGAGCCGGCCTGTACACGCCGGTGGGCGGCGGCAACGGCAGCACGGCGTTCGCGGGCGGCGGCGGCGGCGGCGGCGGCAGCGGCGGCGGCACGGCGCACGGGCACAACCTCATCTGCACCGACTGCTCGAGCCACTGGGGCGGCGGCGGCGGTGGCGGCGGTGGCGGCGGCTGCGGAGGTCTCGGTGGAGTCGGCGGCCGGGGTGGCGGCGGCAGCTTCGGCATCTACCTCTCGAGCTCGCCGAACGTGACGATCGAGCAGACGCGCATCACGACCGGCAACGGCGGCCGCGGCGGTCAGGGCGGCAACGGCGGCAGCGGCGGCCTGGGCGGGATGCCGGGCATCGGAGCGGCGGGCGAGTGCCACAACGACTGCACCACGCGCTGCGGCGGGCGCGGGGCAGACGGCTCGTGGGGCGGCTCGGGCGGGCAGGGCGGCGGTGGGTCGGGCGGCAGCGGCGGCCCGTCGGTCTGTGTGCTGTACCAGGGCCCGGTGCCGACGACGGCCGGCATGGTGTGCAACCTGGGCCAGCCCGGCCAGGGCGGCGCGGGCGGGCAGGGCGGGTCGGGCCGCGCGTCTGACGGAACCGACGGCGTCACCAGCATCATGGCGACCGCGAACTGAAGAGGTTTCAGACGTCCACGTCCACGGCGACGCACGGCGACGCTCACGTGCGCGAGCGCGTCGACGTGCTGCCCGAGCTCGGCGTTCGGGCTTTCAGTGTGCGCCCGCGTCTTCTGGCGTGACGGCGAGCGTCGGCAGCTCGAGCGCCGTGCCGGAGTCGAGCTGGAGCTCGAGCTCCTCGAGGTCGGCGAGCTGCACCACCGACGTCGCTGCGTCGCGCCACGGGTGAACCGCGATGACGACCGCTGCCGCGCCGAGCGCCGCGACGATCGCGACCGAACCCCACTTTCGCGGCGTCGCCGTCGGCGGCTTCCCGATGCGCGTGATGACCGAGTCGGGGCCCCTCTCGACGACCGACTCGACCGCGAGCGGCTCGGTGGGAACCGCGTCGAGCGAGAAGAAGCGCGCGAGCTCGACGGAGCAGTGTCGGCGGACGAGCTGGGCCAGGTCGGCGGGGGTCGCCAGCTCGCCGGCGAGCGCGTGCTTGAGCTCCTGGGCCGAGGCGAAGCGATCTGCCGGTGCGGGTCGGAGCGCCCGGTCGAGCGCGGCGAGCGGCGCGACGAGCTCGGCTGCCTTCAGCGCGTCGCCGCGCGCGACGGCCTCGCTCACCTCGGCGTCGGTCGCGCCCGGCTTTCGAAAGGGGTGCCGCAGCGTCGCGGCCTCGAACAGCGTCACGGCGGCAGAGAAGACGTCGGCGCGGGGGTCGACGTCGGCGCCGGGCACGCCGAGCTCGGGAGCGGAGTAGCCGACCTTCACGCCGCCGAGCGCGCCGGGGCTCGTGTGCGACGAGTTGCCGACGGCGCGGGCGAGGCCGAAGTCGGTGAGGCGCACGACGCCGTCCTTCGAGATGAGGACGTTCGACGGGCTCACGTCTCGGTGCACGAGCTTCAGCTCGGCGCCCTCGGGGCTCTTCATGCCGTGCGCGTACGAGAGGGCGTCGCAGAGGTTCTTCGCGATGAGCCGCACGGCGGGCAGCGGCAGCGGTGCGCGGGCGGCGCGGCAGTGCTCGAGCAGCGTCCACAGCGAGACGCCCTCGACGAGCTCCATGGCGAGCCACGGCAGCCCGTCGGCGCTCGTGCCGGCGTCGAAGATCTGCACCAGGTTCGGGTGCTGCAGGCGCGCGGCGATGCGGGCCTCGTCGAGGAAGCGGCGCAGCACGGCGCGGTCTTGCACGAGGTGCGGGTGCATGCGCTTCACGGCGACGTGGCGATCGGAGGCGCCGCTCACCGGCCGGGCCACGAACACGTCGCCGGTCGCGCCGGTCGAGAGTCGCTTGAGCAACTCCCATGGGCCGGCGGTCGACACGCGCGCGACGATACCGCATCGACGCGGGCGGGCACGCGAACGCTCCACACGAGTGAGCCCGGGGAATAGGGTGCGCGGTATGGCGCAGACGGTCGTCGTCACCGGCAGCACGCGCGGGCTGGGCTTCGGGCTCGCGTCGTCGTTTCTGCAGCTCGGCTGCAACGTGGTCGTGCACGGCCGCTCGAAAGCGGCGGCCGCCGCAGGCCGGCTTCAACCCGCCGAGCGGGTGCTCGCGGTCGACGGCGACGTGACGCAGCCGCGCGACGTGCGAGCGCTGTGGGACGCGGCGGTGCAGCGGTTCGGGCGGGTCGACGTGTGGGTCAACAACGCCGGGCTGGGAGGCGCGCAGGCTCCGCTCGTCGAGTCGCCGGTGGACACGTGCGCGGCGGTGGTCGGCACGAACCTCACCGGGTGCGTCGTCGGCACGCGCGTGGCGCTCGAGGGCATGCTGAAGCAGGGCGGCGGCCAGATCTTCAACATGGAGGGCTTCGGCTCCAACCCGCGCATCAAGCGCGTCGGCATGGCCGTCTACGGCGCGACGAAGTGCGCGGTGCGCTACTTCACGCAGTCGGTGTCGCGCGAGGTGAACGGCAGCGGCGTGCGCGTCGGGACACTGAGCCCGGGCGTCGTGGTCACCGAGATGCTGGTGAGCCAGTTCGACGGCGCGCCGACGGCGCAGTGGGAGCGCAGCCGGCGCATCTACAACAAGCTCGCCGAGCCGGTGGAGACGGTGGCTCCGTGGCTGGCGACGAAGGTGCTGGCGAACACGCTCAACGGCGCGGCGATCGCGTGGATCAACCCGCTGCAGATGCTGTGGCGCATCGTCTCGCCCTTCCGCGGCGGGAAGGACCTCTTCGGAGGCCTGCCGCCGCCGAAGGCGAGCTGACGCTCACTGCGCTGCACGCGGCGCACGGTATCAAACGTCGAGCGTGGGCTGCCCCGCGACGTAGTCGCGCCAGCGGTGCACGGCGCCGGCGCGCTCGGCCTCGGGCGCGTCGGCGAGGAAGCCGAGGTTGTCGCCGAGGGTGCGCGTCAGCTCGTCGATCGACGCGAGGCGGGAGTCGAAGTCGGTGGACTCGAGCGCGTCGACGAGCCACTCGATGCGGCGCTTCTCGCGAGCCTGCGCCCACCAGCTCGTCCACTGGCGCTGCTGGGTGCCGAACGACGCACGGGTGATCTCTTTGAGCGCCTCGGCGGCCGACGTCGCGCACAGGGCATCGTCGCTGCCAGCGAGGTTGATCAGACCCTCGACGGCGTCGCGATCGTGCAGCACGCCGAGAGCGCGCGCGGCCAGCGAGCGGCGCAGCGGGTCGCGAGAGGCGAGCTCCTGGCGCAGGCCCCTCATCGACGAGATGAAGTGGGGCTCGCTCTTCAGCGCCGAGGCGGCGGCGCGGGCGGCCGACGAGATGTCGGGCTCGAGATCGAACAGCCCGCGCAGCACGCCGTCGACGACCTCGGGGTAGGGCAGCGAGCCGGCGGTGAGCAGCGCGAGGTAGCGCGTGTCGGAGTCATCAGAGTCGAGCAGCGGCGCGAGCGCGGCGGCGGCGGGTTGGCCGAGGCGAGCGAGGGCTCCGGGAATCGGCCCGAGCTCGTCGGCCTCGGGGCGCTCGACGACGGGGAGGCGGCTCCAGCCGGTGGGGCCGGGGAAGGCCTGCACGAGCGAGTGCGCGGAGGCGTCGGGCGTGCGGAGCAGCTCGGCCATGGCGGTGAGGCGCTCCTGCGGGTCGGGGCCGGTGAGCAGGTCGAGCAGGCCGCGAAACCAGTCAGCGTCGTTGGCCTGCGCGCTCGAGACGTCGACCTCCGACGGAGCGGGGACCTCGCCGGTCTCGGGCTGAAACGGCGCCGCGACCGGGCCGCGCTGCTTGCGGTGGAGGATGAGCTCGCCGAACGCGGGCGGCAGGTCCTGGCAGAAGAGGATGAAGTCGGACAGCTTCCGCTGGCTCATCGGGCGGTGAGCGCAGTCGCCGTAGAACATCGCGACGAGGCGCGTCTTCACCTCGACGGGCCAGAGGAACACGGTGCGCGGCGCGCGGCCGAGCAGCGCGAGGTAGTGCTGCGAGAGCGCGTCGGGCGGCAGCGGGCCGACGTACGAGCCGCGCGTCAGCGAGACGGTGCGGAACACGCTCGCCGCGTCGAGGGGTATCGCGATCTGCCGAATCGCCGCGGGGTCGCCCTCGCCGCGCGCGTCCCACCCGTACGCCGAGCCGCGGACGACGGCGAAGCCCGCCACGAAGTCGAACACGCGCCGGCCGAACGTCAGCACCACGTCGAGCAGGGCCTCGCGATCGTGCGTCGCCGACTTCAGCGCGGCGCGCGCCTGGGCGAGCGTCCACTCCGCCGTCATCCCGGGCGGCACCGCGGCGGTCGCCGGCTGCGTCACCACCGGCGCAGACGGAGCGCGCGCCGGGCTGGGCCGCGAGGCCTCGGGCGGCACCGAGGGCTGCGCGCGCTTCTCGGGCAGCGGCTTCGCGATCGGCACCGTCGGCTCGGCGACCTGCGGCGCCGGCTTCTCGAGCTCGGCGGTGATGACCGGAGCCTCGGGCGGCGCGTCGGCCTTGCCGAACGGCTTGGTGCCGATGCTGCCGCGCGAGATGCGGCCCGGCGCGGGCGTGGTGTCGGGCACGCGCTCCTGCAGCCGCTTGAGCTCGCGCTTGACGTCGGGCGGAGGCGGACCAGGCGGGGCGGCGTCGAGCCTCACGGGCTCGCGCGGTGGGCGCGCCGGCGCAGCGGCGGTGAGCCACTCGGGCTCGGACGAGACGCCGGGCGGAGACGAGCGCGGCGGCCGCGACTGCTGGCGCGGGCCCGACGGTGGAGGCAGCACGCCGCCGGGGAACTTCACGTCGCCGGGCGCGACCGGGGCGACCTCGGGGATCTTCACCGCGCGAATGTCGGGGTCGGTCTTGAGCCGATCGGGGGTCGGCAGCCGCGCGCCGGGTTTGCTGGCCTCGCGCAGCGCGGAGTACTTGTTCAGGTCGACGATCGAGGTCTCGTGCTCCTCGTCGTCGGCCGGCGGAGCGCTCTTGCTGACGAGCTCGGACAGCGCGTTCGTGTCGATGACCGAGGTGCTCTCTTCGAACTCGGTGATCTCTTCGATGACCTCGAGCGTCGGCTTCTTCTTCGCGGCGCCGAGCGACGTCGCGGGCACCGGCTCTTCGGCGGTCGACGGCTTCCGCTTCTTCTTCGTCTGCAGCAGCACCGGCTCTTCGACGATGCCCTGCGAGATGCGGGCGAGCACCTCTTCGCTGAGCGACTCTTCGCCCTCGCGCTTCTCGGGAGGCAGCGCCGCGGTCTCGGGCCGGCGCGCCGGGTCGACCGCGGCGAGCAGCGCGGCGAAGCGGCTGGGCAGCGGCACCTGGTAGAGCTGGGCCATCCAGTCGCGGCGGCGGGCCTCGATCGAGACCCAGAGCTCGAGCGGCTTGCCGAGCAGGAAGCCGACCTCTTTGAGCTGCGCGTGGGGCACCGGGTAGCCGACCGCGAGGTGCAGCGTGTTGCCCTCGACCGAGAGCGGCACCACGTTGAGGCGCTGCGCGATCTTCAGCGGCAGCTCGCTGGCGGCGGCGCGGTTCGGCTCGAAGTCGGACAGGTTCACGAGGCGCACGCCCGAGACGTCGGCCATGGCCTGCAGCACTCCGGCCTCGGAGATGAGCCCCTGCTCGAGCAGCACGGTATCGATGCACACGCCGTCGCTCGACGCGTGGCGCTTGAGCGCCTCGTCGACCTTCGGTGCGGGCAGGAGCCCCCTCGAGATGAGATGTTGAGCCAGCCGGTGCGGCATCTAGTGCTCTGACCCGCGCATACTAGGTTCGGGACGCACCGAGACGAACGACGAAAGTGGAACAGAGCTTGTCGTGCAGCGTCTGGCTCTTCGCGCTGAAGAGCCCGAGCCAGAAGCCGAGGCCGCCGAGCGCGAGCGAGAGCAGCGCGCACAGCGACCGGGCGAGCGAGCGCAGCGCCGAGGGCGGGCCGCCGCGCGAGTCGACGAGGCGCAGGCCCGCGACGAGGCGACCGACCGTGCGGCCCGAGAGCGCGACGGCGAAGAGCGTGCTGTAGGCGGCGGCCAGGCCGGCGGCCAGAACGGCGGCGGCGGCGACGAGCTTCGGCACCTCGCTGACGCGCATCGCGAGCTGGTCGAGCAGGCCGAGGCCGGGGGGCAGCGCCGGAGCTTTGCCGGCGGCCATCACGACGAAGCCGAGCACGATGGTGAGGACGCCGAGCACGAGGCCGTCGATGATGAACGCGGCGAGCAGGCGGAAGGTCGGAGCGGGGTGCGCGACGACCTCGACGGCGGCGACGGCCGTCGCGGCCTTGGTGGCGGGAGCCGGTGCGTCGACGCCGGGGCTCGTGGGTGACTCGGTGACGGCCAGGCGCCTCACCTCGCTGACGATGTCGGCCGCGATGTCGGGGCGCGAGGTCGGCCGCTCGTTCTTCGTCGGTGGCTCGAGGTCGGCGCCGTCGTCGAGCGGAGGAGCGGCGGGTCGATCGCCCGACGAGGGCTCGAACGCGCGCTTCGAGACGAACGGGTTCTCGGCGTTGGGCTGGGTGACCTGCTGGCGGGCCGCTTGCGAGCCGGTGGCCTCGGCGCGGATCTCGAGCAGCGTGGGGGCGCTCTGCGTCGTCGAAGCGGCCGACGGCTCGGGCAGCTTCTGCGGGCGCTGGTGCGGCAGCGAGACGTGCGTCTGGTGCAGCGACGGGTCGAGCTTCGCGGTCGCCGGAGCCGCGGCCTGCACCGGAGCCTGCGCGCGCGGCGCCGCGGTGCGCGCCTGATGAATCATGTCCGGAGTGACGGGATCCATCTTCTCGGTGAGCCGCGAGCTCGGCGCGGGCGGCACCGCGCGAGAGCCCGGAGCAGGAGGCGGCGCGCGCCCGGGAATCGCGACCGACACCGCGGTCTGGGGCTTGATCTGAGGCATCGCCGGCACCGTCGTCGCCGGCATCGGCAGCTGCGCGGGCGGCGCGGCGCGAGCGACCGGCGGCGCGACGGGGTCGGTCGGGGGCGCGAGGTTCGACGTCTTGTCGTCCCACTTCGGAGGGGGCGCGGGGGCGGTGGGCCGCATGCCCGGCGGCGGCGGGGCCTGGCGCGTCGGGAGCGGCTGGAGCGGCAGCTTGCCGCTCGCGGCGAGCGCGACCGGCGGCGGCTTCGTCGGAGGCTCGATGGGCGCTCCGACCTGCGACTGGGCGAGGGCCTTGCGGAGCACGTCGGGGTCGATCTGCGACGTCTTCTCTTCCTGGCCGAGCTCGGCCGAAGGCGGCGCTGCCGCAGGGCGCTTCGGCGCCTTCAGCTCGTCGAACGACGGCACGTGCTGCGCGGGCTTGTGCTTGGGGTCTTCGCTCACTGCTTCGCGCCCGAGGCTAATACGGTGTAAGTGCCGCGTCATGAAGACGGGCGGCTGCTTTTGCGGGGCGGTGCGGTACCAGGCCGACGCCCCGTTCACCTCGGTGACGTACTGCCACTGCTCCAAGTGCCGGCGCTGGCACGGGCACGTGGGCGCCTTCACCGCGGTCGACCGGCCCGCCTTCAAGCTCGTCGAGAGCCGGGGCCTCAAGTGGCACGACGTGTCGCCGGCGGTGCGGCGGGGGTTCTGCGCCGAGTGCGGCTCGACGCTGTTCTTCGACGAGAAGGCCGACGCGAAGATCGCGGTGACGGCGGGCTCGCTCGACGCGCCGACCGGCCTGCGCGAGAAGGCGCACATCTACCTGGGCAGCAAGGGCGACTACTACGAGGTCGCCGACGGCTTGCTGAAGTACGAGACCATGCCGGGGCGGTGACGCGTCTTCGACGAGAGCGCTGAGCTCAGGGAGGCAGCAACGTCGTGGTGATGGTGGGCGCGACGGGCTTCGGCGGCATGGTGTCGACGCCGCTGGCCGCGAAGTGTCGTGTGGTGGCGGTCGCCGTCCAGGTGACGTGGTCGGTCCCGGGGAGCCCGTCGTAGGTCATGACGACGTCGAACGAGAGATCGCACGGCTGGGGTGGACTCGGGCAAATCACGAGGCCCGAGCCGACGCTCTTCACGCCGTCGTGATGGCTGCCATCGGGCTGCGTGAGGAGGAACTTGATGCGCGCGTTGTCGCGCTCGACGGTGGCCGCGACCTCGAGCAGGACCCCGATCTGGTAGCCCGTGCCTGCGGCCGCCGGCAGCGTGACCCGCACGGTGGCGCTGCGCTTCGCGTGGGGGCGCTCGCGCGTGGGGAGCGCGCTCGAGTCGTCGAAGAGCGTGAAGTTCTCGCCGTTGACCGTGGCGCTGTTGTCGATCGACTTGGTCGGCTCGAGCCACTTGCAGGCCGCGGCGGTCAGCAGCAGTGACCAGCAACCGACGCGCAAGAGCGGGTACGTCACGCTCTGAAGGTACATGATGCGGCTACCGCACGCTGCCATCATCACGCCGCCCGGGTCTGGGCGGGCGGCCGCTCACGCGGCGCGGCTCGACCGGGGGCCGAGCAGGGCCTCGAGCGCGTCGACGCCGACCGGCGGCTCGGGCACCCAGGGCAGCAGGTACGTTCGGCGCGACAGGCGCTCGGCGACGCGGGCGAGCTGGCGGCGCTCGCCGTCGAGCCTGGCGGCGAGCAGGGGCTCGCGGGTGCCCGAGGCGAGGAGGCTGCGGTTCACGACCCAGGCGTACGGCTCGATGCGGGCGCGGCGCAGATCCTCCTGCAGCGCGGCGGCCTGCGAGACGGGCGTCGTCTCGGGCAGCGTGACCAGGATCACGCGCGTGAGCGCCGGGTCTTGCAGGCGCATCAGCGGCGTCGTGAGGCGCTCGCGGCTGATGTCGCCGGGCAGGTCGCGCAGGGCCTGGCGGTGGTACGCGCCGGTCGCGTCGATCAGGAGCAGCGAGTGCCCGGTCGGCGCGGTGTCGAGCACGACGAAGGTGCGCCGCGCTTCGCTGATCACGCGCGAGAACGCGTGGAAGACGGCGACCTCTTCGGTGCACGGCGAGCGGAGGTCTTCCCGCAGCAGCGCGCGCCCCTGCTCGTCGAGGTCGCGCCCGCGTGTAGCCATCACTCGCTCGACGTAGCGCTGCGTCTCGACCGCAGGGTCGATGCGGCTCACCTGGAGCCCGGGCACGTCACCCGAGAGCGTCGCGGTGAGGTGGGCCGCCGGGTCGGTGGTCGTGAGCTGCACCGCGCGACCCCGCTTCGCGAGGCCCACCGCGAGCGCGGCGGCGATGGTCGTCTTCCCCACGCCGCCCTTGCCCATCACCATCACGAGGCCGTGGCCGGCGCGCTCGAGGTCGTCGACGAGCATCGACAGCGGCTCGGCGGGCAGCGGGCTGTCGGGCGCAGGGGCCGGGAGCTCGAACGCGCGCCGGTCGTCGAGCAGCGCACGCAACGCGGGCAGGCCGACGGTGTCGAACGGCCGAAGCGGCACCTCGTCTCGGGGCAGGGCGGCGAGCCGCGGCGGCAGACCGGCGATGGCGCCGCGGCCCACGCGCTCGAGCGCGACCGAGACCGCGTCGTCTCGCCGGCTCGCGTGGAACACGCAGTTGATCGCGAGGTGCTGGTGGGTGATGCCGAGCGCCGCCAGCTCCTCGGAGGTGCGCGCGGCCTCGGCGATGGGGCTCTTCTCGGGGAGCGTGACGAGCACGACCGTGGTGCGCGCCGCGTCGGTGAGGGCGGCGAGCGCGCGGCGGAAGCGCTCGTGCTGCGTCTTGAGGCCCGAGTGCGGCCCGAGGCACGACGCGCCGTGCTCGTTGTTCTCGAGGAAGCCGCTCCACGCCCTCGGCAGGCTGAGGAGCCGCAGCGTGTGGCCGGTGGGCGCGGTGTCGAAGACCACGTGGTCGTACTCGGCGGCGCCGTCGGCGAGGAGCGAGGCGAACTCGTCGAAGCTCGCGATCTCGGTCGTGCACGCGCCCGAGAGCGCCTCGCGAACCTCGTCGCGCTGGCGCGTGTCGGTGCCGGGCTCGAGCTGCGCGAGCACCCGCTCGCGGTAGGCCTCGGCGGCGGCGTCGGGGTCGATGTTCAGCACGCTCAAGCCGGCGGCGCCCGGCACGGGCACCGGGTGGTTTCGAAGGGGCACGCCGAGCATCTCGTCGAGGTTCGACGCGGCGTCGGTGCTCACCAGCAGCACGCGCTGGCCGGCGTCGGCGAGCGCGAGGGCGACCGCCGTCGAGAGCGAGGTCTTGCCGACGCCGCCCTTGCCGGTGAAGAAGAGAAACGGCGTCGGCCTCTCGAGGAGCGCGCGCAGGGCCATGTTCCCTTCGTGAGCAGGTTCCGTGCCTCGCGTCTTCTCGCCCGTGGCGCGCGGGCCGGCCGCGGTTCACGCGCAGACTCTGCGCGGCGGGGGAGCGCAGGCTCACCGCTCGAAGCAGAACAGCCGCGCGACGCCGCTGCAGGTGGGCCCCGGCGACGCGCCCGCCCACCAGCCGCTTCGCTGGCTGAAGCCGCCGTAGGCCTTCGAGCTGTCGGACATGCTCCAGTTGCCGCAGTTCGGCCCGCCGGGCGACGCGACGTCGGTCGCTCGTACAGCGCCGAACCACACGTCGCCCCCGGCGTCGGGAAGCACCTCTGGCGTGAGGCCGCCTCTGGCGTTGCGAGAGAGGGGCGCGAGCGGGAACCCGCCGTCGCCGAGCGCGCCCCAGTCTGGGAAGACCGTGACGCCGTCGTGCCGATACCAGCCACCGCCGTCGCGCGAGACGCGGTTGCTCGCCGGCTGGATGGAGTTCGCGATCAGCGCGCTGTAGACGCCGGGCAGCCCGGCGTCGGCGGCCTCCTGTTGGCACAACGCGTCGGCGTTTGCGGCGGCGATGCCCAGCTGAGCGACCGAGAAGAGGCCCGTGGTCGTGAACGCGCGGCGCCCGCCGGGGGGAATCGCGACGGAGACCGGCTCCTGCTCGGTCGTGCCGAGACACAGGATCCGGAGCGCTTCGCCGCAGGTGGTGTTGTTCGAGTACGAGTAGATCGTGGGGACGTTCGCCTCGAGGCGGCCCATGGCCCCGAAGTTCGGGCTGCTCCAATCGCTGCACCGGAACGTCGCGACGCCCCCGTCACGCTCCATTCCCGTCCACACTCCGTCGGCGGTAGTGAGCAGCCTTCCGCGCTCGTCGAGGATCGGAGGATGCAGCACGGGGTTGATCATCGACAGCTGATCAGCGAACGGCCAGTTGTCGGGCCGGTACCACCCCCGTGCGGCGCCGACGCGAGAGAACGCCGTGCCTCCGGAGCTGGCCAGGAACGCGACGAAGCTCCCCGGGAGCCCCGCGTCCGCTGCGTGCGCACGGCAGGTGGTGTCGGCGCCCGCGAGGCCGCCGATCGTGTAGCCGGCGACACTGTTCGAGGGGACGAAGGCGTAGTTGTGGAGCGGCTCGAAGCGGGCCACCAGCCTCTGCCCTCCATCAGGGGCCAGCGTGCAGCCGGCGTCCGAGACACAGGCGCCGGTGAAGCCGGCGAAGCGCATCTGGCTCGAGAACACCGGCGTCACCGTCGCGCCGAGATCTCTGCGCACCTGCGGCGAACACGCCGGTGGGCAGTCGAGCGGGGTCAAGAAGCCCGCCCCCGCGCCGGTGACGCGAGCGGTGGTGACGACGCCGGCGTCGGTGCGCACCTCGAGCACCGTGTACCCGCCGCCGCTGAGCTGCTGGCGGAAGACCTCGGTCGTGCCGGAACGCACGATGAGGCTGTGGCTGTTGAGGCCCTCGACGCTCGGCGTGAACGTCACGTTGAACCCGCACGGCGTATTCGGCACGAGCGTCGCGCCGTTCGGGCAGGTGTTGCCGCTGAGCTGGAACACCGGGCTGCTGGTCAGCAGGCTCAGGTTGTCGATGTTCGCGGTGCCGGTGTTGACGAGCGTGAACGGCACCGCAGCCGAGGGAGCAGTGACCAGCATGTCGGGGAACACACCGGCGTCGACGTAGATGGACGACACGATGCCTCCTCCGTCGAGCGCCACGTTCTGCGTCACGGCGTTCTGCGCAGTGACGGCGAGGGCGCCCGTGGCGCTGCCCACCGCGTTGGGGCGGAACGTGACGTTGATGAGACAGCTCGTGTTCGGACTCAGGCCCGCCGCGCAGGCGCTGGGGTCTGCGGTGAAGACCGGCATGCCGACGGGTATCGCGCCGACGATGTTCGTGAGCGACACGGTGCCTGTGTTCGTCACCGTCACCTGCTTCTGCTCGCTCGAGCCCACGTATGCCGAGAAGTCGAGGCTCTCGGGCGACAGGCTGAACTGCGGAACCACGCCGCCCGCCGCGCCGCCCGCGGTGCCGCCCGCCGCGCCGCCCGCGGTGCCGCCCGCGGTGCCGCCCGCGGTGCCGCCCGCCGCGCCACCCGCGGTGCCGCCTCCCTCTCCGCCGGCCGACGACCCACCCGCGGAGCCGCCGCCTCCTCCGTCGAGATCGCGGCACGCGCCCCGCTCGCTGCACTCACGCAGCAGCCGGTCGTAGTCGGAGCACGCCGCGAACGACAGCGCGGCTGCGAACACCGCCGGCTTCAAAACGCAGCTCCGACGAGCACGAGACCGCCCCCGCCTGGCACAGGAGCGACCGACACCGGCAGCGTGACCCCGAGCACGACGCCGGTGGCGGCGAGCGCGCCGCCGGCAATCAACAGAATGACTCCTGTCGTCTCGAGCATGGCGCCGCGCGACGCGAGGTCCTCCGCGGCCGCCCGGCTCAGCGGAGCGGCGGACGTCGCCGAGGAGAGCTGCGCTGCGTTCCCCTTGCCGATGCCCAGCAGCGCGGCTCCGGTCCCGGCGGCGATGACCCCAGCTCCGGCGATGGCCCACGGCCACAGCGGGCGGCCGCCGCGGGTCGAGGCTCCACCACGGCCGAACGCGCCGAGGAGCTCAGCCGCGAGCTCGTTGCCGGTGCGGCCGAGGTCCTTGAGGAACTGCTCCTCTGTCGAGGCCTCGACGATGCGGTTGAACAGCGCGGTGGCGTCGCGTGCTCGCACCGCCTTCAGCTGTGCGCGAAAGCCGTCTCCGATTCGGGCCAGATCCCCGACGATGAGGACGTCGGCTCCGAGCGCGCTGGCCAGCTCGGCCAGGCACGAGCCCTCGGCATTGCAGCCGAGCAGCTGTCGCTGGCGCTCGAGCCCGATCACCGCCGCGATGTCCTTCGAGGTCACGACCGAGATGCCCGGCTGGCTGAGGCCCAGGGCCAAGGCCTCGACCATGAAGGTGCCGGGCTCCCGGTCGAGGCGAACCAGCCCGAGCTCGGAGATCGCAACCTTCAGCGGAGCGGGCACCGCGGCGACCGCGATCAGCACCGAGAAGAGCATGCGGGTGGTGAGGCTACTACGCCGTCTGCGCAGCTTCGTGGCCGAAACGCCGAGCTCGCCGAGCCGCAGGGAACGCGGCTTCGCAGCCGGCCGGCGCAACGTGTGCGGGCTCGTGGTCGCTGGCGGCCGCGGGGTGCTGGCACGCGCGATGCTGAAGCGCACGCTCCTCGCGAAAGGAGACTCCATGTCTCGTGTGCTCATGCTGCTCGTCGTGACTCTGGCCGGCGGCGCCCGAGCCGAGGCCGACCTGCCAGGCTCGAAGGACCACCCCGTGGTGACCCGCATCAAGGGCTCGGTGATCACCCGGTACGAGCAGAAGGACTTCGACAGCGTCGATCAATCGGCCTACCTCACCGGCGCCGACGCGCGCTGGGAGGGCCGCACCACGCGACTGCAGTACACGATGCCAGAAGGGGGGCAGCGGCTCACGATGGTGCAGATCGCCAGGAACTACGAGAACGCGCTCAAGAAGGCGGGAGCGCGGGTGCTCTCGTCGAGCGACCGCGAGGTGCTGGCGCGGCTGGAGAAGGGCGGCGCCAAGACGTACGTGGCGGTGGCGGCCTTCAACGAGGGAACCAGCTACGAGGTCACGGTGGTCGAGGTGGCCGCGCTCGAGCAGGAGGTCGTGGCCGACGCGTCGGCGCTCCAGAAGGGGCTCGCGGCCGAGGGCCGGGTCGCGGTGTACGGCATCTACTTCGACACCGGCAAGGCGGTGGTGAAGCCCGAGTCGGGCAAGACGCTGGAGCAGATCGTGAAGCTGCTCGAGCAAGACCCGAAGCTGCAGCTCTTCGTGGTGGGTCACACCGACGGCGTGGGCGCCGCGACCGCGAACCTGAAGCTGTCGAGCGATCGCGCCGCGAGCGTGGTGAAGGAGCTGCAGGCCCGCGGAGTCTCGGGCGCGCGCCTCGCGCCCGCCGGCGTCGGGCCGTACAGCCCGGTCGCGTCGAACCGGAGCGAAGACGGTCGCGCGAAGAACCGGCGCGTCGAGCTGGTCGAGCGCCTCTGACCTCCGGGAGTGACCGACGCGAGCACTCCTTCAGCGCGGAGGCCTGGCTGGCTGCCGGAGCTCCCCGAGCTGCTTCTCGTGCCCGCGTGACGTCGTCTCCAGCGGCGGTTCGAGCTCAAGGCCGAGAGCTGTGACGTCCACAGCCGCGTCGAGGTCATGTGGATGGTGGGCCCCGAAGAGCAAAGTCGCTCGGCCCCCTTGGCGCTCGTGTAGCGTGCGCGCCGCTCAAGGAGGCCCCGTGGCCGAAATTCGCCTGCCCGCAGAGAAGAAGTACGAGAAGGAGCTCGCGGCCCTGGCCGCCGCCGACAAGGGCTCAAAGCCCCCCGGCTGGTCGCTGACGCCGAAGGCCGTCGAGACCTACGTGATGGGCAGCGACAAGCCCGTCGGCGGCGTGGCCATCACACCCAAGTTCGTGGGCGACCGCTCGATCGTGCAGGTGGCCATCGCGACGCTCGCCTCCGACCGCGCGTTGATGCTGGCCGGCGAGCCCGGCACCGCCAAGTCGTGGCTCTCGGAGCACCTCTCGGCCGCCATCAGCGGCACGAGCACCCTCATCGTGCAGGGCACCGCCGGCACCAGCGAAGAGCACCTCAAGTACGGGTGGAACTACGCGCTGCTGCTCGCCGAAGGCCCCTCGAAGAAGGCTCTGGTGCCCTCGCCGATCTTGCGCGGCATGCACGACGGCAAGTGCGTGCGCTTCGAAGAGGTGACCCGCACCTCGAGCGAGATTCAAGACTCGCTCATCTCCATCCTCTCCGAGAAGCAGGTCTCGATTCCCGAGCTGGGCGAGGTGGTGAACGGCGAGCGCGGCTTCAACATCATCGCCACCGCCAACACGCGCGACCGCGGCGTCAACGAGATGTCGTCGGCCCTCAAGCGCCGCTTCAACTTCGTCACCATTCCCGTCGTCGACGACCTCGAGCAGGAGATTCGCATCGTCACCCGCCGCGAGGCCGAGCTGCGCGGCGACTACCAGGTCGGCGCCGAGCCTCCGGCCGAGCTGGCCAAGCTGCTCGTCACGCTCTTTCAAGAGCTGCGCGCCGGCGTCACCAAAGACGGCAAGACCAAGGTCAAGGCGCCGGGCTCGGTGCTCTCGACGGCCGAGGCCATCTCGGTGCTGTTCAACTCGGGCATTCTCGCGCAGAGCTTCGGCACCGGCGCCGTCACCGCCGACGAGGTGTCGCGCTCGCTCGTCGGCGCCGTCGCCAAAGAGAACGCCGACGACGTCAAGGCGCTGCGCGAGTACTGCGAGACCGTGGCCAAGGCCCGCTCGGGCCCGTGGAAGGACTTCTACACGGCCGCCAAGCGCCACCTGAAGGCCTGACCCGAGGAGCGCCCCGCGTGCTGCCCGACGCCACCCGCAAGGCCCTCGAGGGAGTGCACCTCTTCCCGGTGCGCCACCACTCGCCGCGCACCAGCGCGGTGCTGAGGGCCTTTCTCGACGCGCGGCGGCCCAAGGTGGTGCTCGTCGAGGCTCCCAGCGACGCCGAGCCCTGCATCGACGTGCTGCTCGACGCCGAGACGGTGCCGCCCGTGGCGATTCTCGGCTACCGCACCGACGGCCAGAGCGGCAGCTCGCTCTACCCGTTCGCCAGCTACTCGCCCGAGTACGTGGCCCTCAAGTGGGCCAAGGAGCACGGCGCCCGCGCTCACTTCATCGACCTCACCATCGGCCAGGGCCTCGCGTACCGCGCCGACGAGGCCGAGAGAACGGACCCAGCCGAGGGCGAGCCCGAGCACGGTGGTGAGGCCGAGCCCTCGATCGACGAGCGCATCGCCTCGGCCACCGGCCTGCGCAGCTTCGAAGAGTTCTGGGAGGCGTACTTCGAAGCCCCCGCGCACGACGAAGCGGGCTTTCGCCGCGCCCTGCTCTCGTGGGCCGACCTGATTCGCCACGAGGGCTCGCGCGTCGAGTACCACCGCGCCCGCGACGCGCTGATGGCGCGCGCCATCGCCGAGGTGGTGGCGAAGGGCGTCGACCCCCAACACGTGGCGGTGGTGGTGGGCGCCGCGCACGCCGCCGCCTTCGCCCAGCTCGACGTCGACCCCGCGCTCGAGCAGCGGCTGACGCCCACCGTGCCCACCGCGGTGACGATGATTCCGTACAGCTTCACGCGCCTCGCCGAGCAGACGGGCTACGGCGCCGGCAACCGTGCTCCGCGCTACTACCAGCGGGCCTTCGACGCGCAGACCGACTTCCGCCGCGCCACGCTCGAGGTGCTGTGCGAGTTCACCGAGCACCTGCGCCTGCGCGGCTTCACGGTCTCGCTCGCCGACACCATCGAGGCCTACCGGCTGGCCACCACCCTGTCGGACCTGCGCGGCAAGTCGGCCCCCGGCCTCGACGAGGTGCGCGACGCCAGCATCGCCACGCTCTGCCGCGGCGAGTCTCACCACGTCGACGGCTTTCTGTGGCCCACCGTCATCGGCACCGCCGTCGGCAAGGTGGCCGCGCGCATCGGCCGCAACTCGCTGCAGCAGGAGTTCTGGCGCGAGGTCGACGCCCGCCGCCTGCCCAAGAGCGACCAGGCCGAGCAGTTCGTGCTCAAGCTCAACGACCCGGTGCACGTCGAGACGAGCGTCTTTCTGCACCGGCTGCGCGTCGCCGAGGTGCCCTACGCCGGCTTCGTGGGCGCGCGCGCCGGCGGCGGCAAGAAGGCCAGCGAAGAGGCCGGCGGCCACGCCGCGCTCACGCGGGTGCGCGAGACGTGGGAGGCGCAGTGGACTCCGTCGACCGACGTGGCGCTGGTCGAGCGCATCGTCGACGGCGACACCCTGGGCCAGGTCTGCGAGCGGCGCCTCGGCCGCGCCCTCGACCGGGCCACCACCACCGGCGCCACCGCGGGCGTGCTCATGGAGGCCGTCGTCACCTCGGCCCCGCTGGTGATGGCCCGAGCGCTGGGGGCCACCGACCGGCTGGCCGCCTCGGACGACGACCTGCCCTCGCTGGCCTCGGCGTGCCGCGCGCTCTCGGGCCTGGTCAGCTACGGCTCGTCGCGCAAGCTCGCCGGGCTGGGCGAAGGCGTGCTCGGCGCGCTGTGCACGAAGACGTTCGACCGCGCCGTGCTCAGGGTGCGCTCGGCCTGCACCGGCAACGACGAGGCCGTCGAGCCCGCGCGCGAGGCACTCAAGACGCTGCACGACCTCGCCATGAGCCAGCGCGCCGTCGACGGCAGCGCCTGGTTCCACGAGGCCCACGAGCTCGTCACGAGCTACACCGTGCACCCCACCTGCTCGGGCCTCGCCTGCGGCCTGCTCTACCTCGCCCAGCGGCTCGACGAGGCCGAGGTCGCCCAGGTGGTGCAGCAGCGCCTCTCGTACCTCACCGACCCCACCGCGGCCGCCGGCTTCCTCGGCGGCTTCTTCGAGGTCAACGCGCTGGTGCTGGTGAAGAGCAAGCCCGTGGTGCAGGCGCTCGACGGCTTTCTGCTCTCGATCGAGCCCGAGCGCTTCAAGGACACGCTGCCCACGCTGCGCCGGGCCTTCGCTCCGCTGGGCGCCACCGAGCGGCGCTACCTGCTCGAGAACCTGCTCTCGCTGCGGAAGATCAGCGAGCACTCGCGCGAGGCCCAGGCCGTCATCGTCGAGAAGGACAAGGAGAAGCTCAAGGAGCTGTCTGCCGACATGGCCAAGGTGATGGACGACCTGGATGATCTCTTGTGACTGACGCCCTCTCGAAAGACGACAAAGAGGCGCTCTTGCGCTGGCGCCTCGCGCTGGGGCCAGGCGCCGAGAAGGTCTCGGGCGACCTCGGCCTGGGCGGCCTCGGCGGCGCCAGCAGCGGGCTGGGTCTGGTCGAGGGCGATCTCGAAGAGCTCGACGAGGCCCTCGACTTCGTCTTCGGCGACGGCCGCGGCAAGGGCGGCGGCGCGTACCTGCCCAAGTGGCTCGGGCTCGTGCGCGACTTCTTCAGCAAAGACGTCGTGGCCTTCGTGCAGAAAGAGGCCATCGAGCGCAAGGGGCTCACGCAGCTGCTCTTCGAGCCCGAGACGCTGCCCTTCCTCGAGAAGAACGTCGACCTGGTGACGATGCTGCTCAACGCCCGCGGGCTGGTGCCCGACGCCGCGAAAGAGACGGCGCGGCAGATCATCCGCGAGGTGGTCGAAGAGCTGAAGAAGAAGCTCGAGAGCCAGACCCGCACCGCCATCATCGGCGCGGTGCGCCGCAACACCGACAGCCCGCTCAAGGTCGCCCGCAACCTCGACTGGGCACGCACCATTCGCCGCAACTTGAAAGGGTGGGACGCCGAGCGAAAGCGCCTGCTGCCCGAGCGCTTCTACTTCTGGTCGAACCAGCGCAAGCGCCACGAGTGGGAGGTCTCGATTCTCGTCGACCAGTCGGGCTCGATGGCCGAGAGCGCCGTCTACAGCTCGGTGATGGCCGCCATCTTCGCCTCCATCGACGTGCTCAAGACCCACCTCGCGTTCTTCAACGAGAAGGACATCGTCGACATGACGCCGGTGCTGGTCGACCCGGTCGAGGTGCTGTTCTCGGCCAAGCTGGGCGGCGCCGAAGACCTGAACCGCGCCGTGGCCTACGCCGAGGAGCACTTCATCGAGCACCCCGAGAAGACGATGCTCGTGCTGGTCACCGACCTGTTCGACACCTGCGGCGACGTCGAAGCGCTGGTCAACCGCATGCGCCGCCTCGTCGACGCCAAGGTCAAGGCCATGGTGCTGCTCAAGCTCAGCGACTCGGGCCGCCCCTCGTACAACCACGAGCTCGCCCGCCGCCTCACCGAGCTGGGCGTGCACTGCTTCGGTTGCACCCCGAAGCTGCTGGTCGGGGTCATGGAGAGAATCATGAAGGGTCAGGACCTCGCCGCGTACCTGGCCGCCGAGGAGTCGCGACATGGCTGACCCCGCGAAGGTGCCTCAGAAGCTCACCCTGCCGTCGCTGCGCGAAATCGTCACCGACGCCGAGGAGCTCGCCAAGGGCGCCCGCGTCTACGACGACAAGGGCCTCTCGAACCTCGCGCGCTTCGAGCTGCGGCTCTACGCCGACGCCAAGGGCAGCGGCGCCTCGCCCTACAAGGTGCAGGTGACCTTCGACGAGAAGGTGAAGGGTCGCTGCTCGTGCATGGCGGCCCGCAGCCGGCCCTTCTGCAAGCACGCGGCGGGGCTCCTGGTGGCCTGGGCGCGGGCGCCCGAGTCGTTCGCGGTGAGCGACGTGGCTCCGGCGGGAGTGGGCGGCAGCGGGGCGCCGAAGCGCGCGGTGAAGTCGAGCGGCGCCGACCCGAAGCAGGCGATGGCCGGCGGCGTCGAGCAGGCCGCCACGCTCGTGAAGGAGCTCGCGCTCTCGGGCATCGCCAGCCTGGGCGGCGACCGCGCCGAGCAGATCGCCGCGCTGGCCACGGCGCTGCGCGAGGCCCGGCTGCGCCGCCTGTCGGCCCGGGTGCTGAGCCTGAGCGAGGGCGTGGCCGAGGCCTCGTCGGGCGCCGACACCTTCGACGCCACGGCCCACGCCGAGCTCTTCGCAGACCTCGTGCTCACCGTGCGCAAGCTCGAGAAGCACCTGGGCGGCGAGGCGCTCGAGCCCGTCTACGTCGAAGAGCTCATCGGCAAGACGTGGACGAAGAAAGACCGCGCGCCCGTCTCAGGGCTGAGCCTCGTCGAGTACGCCTACGCGACGCGCACGACGCCCGACGAGTTCGTGATTCGCGAGAGCCGCTTCGTCGACCTGGCCAGCGGCAAGCACTGGGCCGAGAAGCAGATCGTCCCCGGCTTCCTGGCCAAACGCACGGAGCCCAAGAAGAGCCACGGAGGCTGGGTGCTCGAGGGCGCCCAGGGCTCGCAGTACCCCTCGTTCGAGCCGATGCGCGTCGACCTCGAGACCCTCGGCGCACCGACCGCGCTGGCCGAGGCCCACCTGGTGGCGCTGCTCGAGAAGTCGCTGCCCACCGTCACCGCCGCGCTGACCCGGTTTCAAGAGCGCAAGAAGGACGTGTTCGCCCCCGACTCGCTGCCGGTGGCCGTGCGCACTCCCACGCTGTTCGCCGAGGGCCGGCGCCTGCAGGCCGTCGACGAGTCTGGGGGCGCGCTGTTCCTGCCCGAGGACCCGACGCTGAACGAGCACCTCGCGGCGGCGCTGCGCGGCGTGCACCTCGAGGCGCTGCTCGGAGACGTCGCCCTCGACGGAGCGCTGCCTACCCTCGTGCCCCTGGCCGCGGTGGTGCGCACGCCCTCGGGCCGGCGGCTGGTGACGGTCACCACGTCGGGCGCCGCCGAGCTCATCTCGTCGCGCAAGGTGAAGAGCGCGGCGCGGGCCACCGCGCTCAAGGGCGCGCAGAAGACCGGGTGGGCCGACGTCGCCCGCGCCGCGGGCATCTCTGGCGGCGCCATCGCCCTGGGCGAGGTGCGCGACGAGCTCGCCCACGCGCTGGTGAGCGGCCTGGGCAGCCTCGTGCCGCGCCTGACCGACCCGCTGGTGGCGAAGCTCAAGGAGCTGGGCCTCGCCAAGCCGGCCGAGCTGCTCGCCGCCTCGGCGCTGAAGGCCGACCCCGCCGACAAGCTCGACGACTTCGTGAAGCTCTACCAGGTGCTGGGCATCGCGCTGACCCGGCTGGTCGGCGCGGCGCACGTCGACAAGGCGCAGCTCACGACCGTGCCCACGTTCGAGTCGGTGCAGGTGGCGCGCTCGACCGAGCGCCTCGAGCCCAGGGCCATCGCCGAGCAGGTCATCTCGGGGCAGCTCAATCGCTACCAGGCCGCGGTGCGCTACGCCGCCTGGTACGACGCCGTGCCCGTCGAGACGCTGGCCGAGAGCCTCTACCCCACCTGGGCCGACGGCAGCGCTCAGCCCTACGTGGCGCGCGTGTTCGCCTCCCGCGGCGAGCAGGCGCTGCGGGCCGCGCAGAAGGCGCTCGGCCTCACCGACGCCCACGCGACCGCCGAGTGGCGGCGGCCGCGCGCGCGCATGGTGCAGCTCACCGGGCTCAAGGTGCTCGAGGCGGTGGGCGGCGCCGAGGCCGCGGCGGTGCTGAAGCGCTTCGCGAAGGACGTGAAGGACCCCGCGCTTGCCTCCCTGGCGCGCCGCTCGCTGCGCGCGGTGCAGGCGCGGCTGGGGCAAGACGCTGCGGGGCTCACGGCGGGCGAGCTGGCGACGCTGTCGAAGCTGCGCGACGCCCTGCTCGACGGCAACCACAAGGAGTCGCGCATCGGCGCCGCCCGCACCCTGGCCGAGCAGGGCTTCGTCGAGGCGATACCCCTGCTCAGGGCGAGCTTCGTCGGCGATGTCTCCGGCGACGTGCGCGAGGCGTCGGCCCACGCGCTGGGCATGCTGGGCGACACCGAGTCGCTCGAGACGTTCGTGGCGATGCTGAAGGGCAGGGCGACCGATCACCAGTCGGCGAAGCAGGGGGCCTACGCGCTCGCCCACCTGGGCGACGTGCGCGGCATCGAGGCGCTGCTCGACGCCTGGGCCGACGGCTGGCTGCCCGCGGTGGTGGCCGAGGCGATGCGGCACATCGGCATGGCCGCGTTCGACCCGCTCGTCGATCGCATCGAGCGGCAGCCCGAGCTGATCAAGCGGCGCGCCGGCCTGGCCGTGGTCGAGGGCCTGCAGCCCCGCGACGTGGCCGAGGCGCTGCTCGCCCGCGCGAAGCCGCAGCTCGACGCGCCCGACTTCGCGGTGAAGGCCCAGCTGTGGGCCGCGCTCGCCGGCGTGCACAAGCAGAGCGCTGAGCTGTTCGGCGTGACGCTGCTCAAGTGGAAGCCCCACCTCGCCACCGCGCCCGCGGGCAAAGACGAGAAGGCCCTCGCGAAGCGGCTGCGCGCGGTCAACTGAGTCTTCGCTGGGCCGAACCTCTCACTTCGAGCTGCGGCTACATGACCCAGACCGCGGTCGTGCTCCCGCGTTGAAGCTGCGGTGAGGTGGTCGGCGCCGAAGGTGAGGTCGATCTGCCCGAACCCGTGGCGTCGGCGCTGGCCGGGGTACCGCCGCCTCCTCTCGTTGCTTCTCCGCCCGATGAGGCCTCCGACCTGGCTGGCGCTCGCTCGCGAAGGCTTCGAGGGGCTCGCCCGCGCCCAGGAGCTGCGCGTGCTCCGCGGCGCGCTGCTCGCGAGCGAGGCCGCTGTGCCCTGGCGATCGAGGCGTTCGATGTGGTGCTCGAGCGGGCGGCGGCTGCCGACGTGGAGGGCTGCGCGCTGTTCGGTCGCGCGTCGTGCCGGGCGCGTAGGGGCGACGCCGAGCGCAGGCCGCGCAGATCTCGACCGCGCTCTGGGTCGATTCCCCAACGGCCCCGACGCCGATCGGGCCCGGGCGGGGCTCGGTGCTTCGAGGTGACGCGTGCCGCTGTGACCGCGGAGCTTCAGGCCGCGACAGCGCGCTCACCGGTGGGTGCCTCGTGCGGCGCGGTCATCGAAGTGAGGTTCATGAGCCCTTCCCCTCGAGCGAACGCGCGTGCGGCTTGAAGGCGTCATACACGTGATCCATGAACGCGCGGATGCGGCTGTTGTTGCGCAGCTCGGGCAGCGTCAGCACCCAGAGGTCGCGCGCCTCGGCTGACAAGCGCGCGCCGATGCGCACGAGCCCGGGGTCCGCATTGCCGTCGAAGCACGGGAGGAAGTACGCCCCGATGCCCGCCGACACCGCGCGCCGTCGCACTGCGTGATCGTCCGAACGGAGCGCGATCTTCGCACCCGCAGCGTTCCTCGCGAGCCACGCGTCGAGCCAGCGCCCGTCGGAGCGCTCGTCGCCGTGCAGCCACGGGTAATCGCCGAGCTTTGCGCGCCGCCCCACACGGTCGACGAGGCCGCGCGCCGCGTACGCCTCGAACTGCATGCGGCCGACCTTGCGGCCGACCAGCCGATCGGAGGCCGTGTTGCCCAGCCGCAGCGCAACGTCGGCTTCACGGCGAAACAGCGAGACCTGTTCGTTCGTGACGCCGACCGTTACCTCGACTCCGGGGTGGCGGGCGATGAAGCTGGCGAAGACGTCGGGGAAGCCGGCGAACACGAAATCGACGGTCGAGACCCGCAGGCGGCCACGCAGCTCGGTGTCGCGGCCGAGCAACTTCCCCTCGGCCGCCTGAATCTCGGCCTCGAGGCGAAGCGCCGTGTCCGCCAGCTCCTCACCGGCGGCTGTGGCCGCGAGGCCCTCGCCGGTGCGGTCGAAGAGCCTCACGCCGAGCCGGTCTTCGGCGCTCCTGAGCCGGCGGCCGACGGTGGTCCGCGTGACGCCGAGCGTGGAGGCGGCCGCCGACAGCGTCTTCTCGCGGTGAATCGCGAGCACATAGCGGGCGTCGTCCCAATCCATGCGTGCAGATTTGCACGCACGTGTCGCAAAAGCTCGCGTCGACTGTGCGACAATGCACGCGTATCAAGGGCGCATGAACGATCGACGCAGATCGGAGTGGTGGCCCGCCGCGGGGCTGGTGCTGCTGAGCCTCGTGCCCGTCGGCGCCGGCATGGTGCGTATGGGGCAGCTGGCGGGCGGCGCGCAGACCGCCGAGAACGCGCGCTACTTTGCGTCGCCGGCGCCAATCGTGCTGCACGTGATCAGCATCACGCTGTTCTGCCTGCTCGGGGCGCTGCAGTTCGTGCCGTCGCTGCGGCGCGGCCGGCCGGCGTGGCACCGGATCATCGGCAGGCTGGTGCTGCCGGCGGGCCTGGTCGCCGCCGCGACTGGCCTGTGGCTTTCGCAGTTCTCGGCGCTGCCGGCGAACAGCGGGCGTGCGCTGTACGTGATCCGCCTCGCGGTGGGCGTCTGGATGATCGTGTCGCTCGTCCGGGGCTACCTGGCGATCCGCCGCCGCGACGTCGACGCTCATCGCGACTGGGTGCTGCGCGGCTACGCGATCGGCTTGGGAGCCGGCACGCAGTTCTTCACGAACTTGCCGTGGGTGCTGCTGTTCGGCGCGGCGGACGCGCCGACCTACGCGGTGCTGATGGGCGCCGGCTGGGCCATCAACTTCGTGCTGGCTGAGGCCATCATTCGGCGGCGCCGGTTGAAGGCGAGCGCGCTCGCGAGCGCCGGCGGCAGAGCGAGCACGATCAGGCGATTCGAGCAAGGCTACGACCTGCCGTAGGCGGTGCGCTCCCGCGGCTCGTTCCACTCCGCTCTGGCTACGGCTACCGCACGCTGCGCTTCATCACCCCGGTGTTCGAAGACGCAGGCTTCGTCATGTTCGCGAACTTCGATCTGCTGCGGCTCGGCGTCGCCTTCTGACGCGCGCTCACCCCAGCACGCCGTCGAGGTGGCGCACGACGCTCAAGGCCGCGAGCGCGGCGGTCTCGGTGCGCAGCACGAGCGCGCCGAGCGTGACGGTCACCGCGCCGTGGCGGCGCATCAGCTCGCGCTCGGCGTCGGCCCAGCCGCCCTCGGGCCCGACCGCGAGCGTGAGCGCGGCGTCGGCCGGCAGCGCGCGCACGGCCTGGGTGAGGGTCACGGCCGTCTCGGCCTCGTCGAGCACGAGCAGGTTCGGCGTGGGCAGCGCCTCGGCGAGCGACACCGGCGCTTCGACGCGCAGCACCTCGTTGCGCCCGCACTGGCGCGCCGACTCGTCTGCGATCTTCTGCCAGCGCGCGAGCTTCTTCGCGTCGCTCGACGCCGGCTTCACCACCGAGCGCTCGCAGAACACCGGCCGCACCGCGGTCGCCCACAGCTCGCTCGCCTTCTGCACGACGAGCTCCAGCTTGTCGCCCTTCGGCATGCCCTGCAGCACCGTCACCGGCCGCACCTTCGGAGCGTCGCGGCCATTCGACAGCTCGAGCTCGAGCGGCTCGGCGCGCCGCACCTTCGCCGCGAACGCGCGGCCCCTGCCGTCGAAGACCTCGAGCGCGTCGCCGTCGCGCACGCGGTGCACGTGCACGAGGTAGTGCCGCGCGGCGCCGTCGACGCCGAGCACGCCCTCGCGCGCTCCGGGGATCAGCACGCGAATCATCGTCGCTCGAAGTCGAGCCGCACCCACTCGCCCTGGGCCACCGGCTCGAGCGCCGTGAGGCCGCGCTTCACGTACGCCTCGGTCACCGTCGCGGCCTGGGGAGCCAGGATGCCCGCGAGCACCAGGCGCTTGCCGACCTTCGCCACGATCAGCGGCGCGAGGTCGACGAGCGTGTTCGCGAGAATGTTCGCGACCACGAGCTCGAACGTGCCGCTCACCTGCTTCAGCGTCTTCGTCGAGATGTCGACGCCCGTGATGCCGTTCTCTTTCGCGGCCTCCTTCGCGAGCTCGACGCTGACCGGGTCGTTGTCGAGGGCGACGACGCGGCTCGCTCCGAGCTTCTTCGCCGCGAAGGCGAGCACGCCGGTGCCGGTGCCGACGTCGAGCACGCTCGCCTCGGCGTGAGCGGCCATGAACATGTCGACGGCCGACAGGCACAGCGCGGTCGTCGGGTGGTCGCCGGTGCCGAACGCCATCTTCGGCTCGATCACGATCTTCACCAGGTGCTCGGGCGCCTTCTCGACGTCCCACGGAGGCCCGACCCACAGCCGCCCGACCTGCACGCTCTTGATGCGCGTCTTCCACTCGTTCGACCAGTCGCGCTCCTCGACCTTGGCGAGCTCGACGCGCACGCCTTGAACGGCGCGGGTGAGCTCTTTCTGCGCGCGCGAGCCGGCGACCTTGCCGTCGAAGTACGCGACGATGATCGCCTCGCCCGACGCCGGCGCTCGCACGCCCGGCAGCGTGCCGAGGCCGTCGCGCACCTCGAGGCCGACCGCTCCGGCGTCGTAGAGCAGGCTCTCGGCGTGCTCGAGCTCTTCATGCTTCAGATCGGCGGTCAGGCTGAACCAGGGCACGGCCGAGAGGGTAGATCGCGTTGTCGCACATCGCCAGACATCGGCCAGGCGATCTCCTGAAGCGGCCGGGGGCGCCTGTTACCGTTCGCTCCCATGGACCACGGCAACTCCCCCACGCTCGACTCGGGCGCGGCGACGTTGAGGGCTGCAGTCTCGGAGCTCCCCGGCCCGCAGCTCGAAGACCTGGTGCGGCTCGATCGCTACGAGGTGGGCCCCATGATCGGCAAGGGCGGCATGGGCGAGGTGCGGCAGAGCCGCGACGTGCGCCTCAACCGGCACATCGCGCTCAAGACGGCGACGACGCGCAACAAGGCCGAGCTGTCGCGGTTCATTCGCGAGGCGCAGGTGCAGGGGCAGCTCGAGCACCCGTCGATCGTGCCGGTGTACGAGCTCGGCGTCGGCGCCGACGGAGCGCCGTACTTCGCGATGAAGCGGGTGCGCGGCGAGTCGCTGTTCGACGTGCTGAACCTGCTCGCGGCGGGCGACGCCGAAGCGCGGAACCGGTACCCCCGCCGCAAGCTGCTGCAGGCGTTCGTCTCGGTGTGCCAGGCCGTCGACTACGCGCACGTGAACGGCTGGCTGCACCGCGACCTGAAGCCGGCGAACGTGATGCTGGGCGACTTCGGCGAGGTCTACGTGCTCGACTGGGGCCTCGCGCGCCGCATCGACGCGAGAGACGAAGAGGAGCGCGACGGCACGCAGGCGCTCGCGCCCATCGGGCTGACGACGCCGGGCGCGCTGATGGGCACGCCGGGCTACATGTCGCCCGAGCAGGTGCTGGGCCAGCCGGCCGATCAGCGCAGCGACGTCTACGCGCTGGGCGCGATTCTGTTCGAGCTGCTCACGCACCAGATGCTCGCGAAGGGCAGCACGACGATGGAGCTGCTCATCGACACGCGCCAGGGGTGTGACGCGAACGCGCGGGTGCGGGCTCCGCACGCCGACGTGCCGCCGGAGCTCGAGGCGATCTGCGTGAAGGCGACGGCGCTCAAGGCCTCGGAGCGCCACGCGACCGTGCGCGAGCTGCACGAGGCGGTCGACCGGGTGCTGGCGGGCGAGCGCGACCTCGAGCTCAGGGCGGGCCTCGCGCACCAGCACGCCGAGGCCGCCGAGAAGGCGAGCGCGCTGGCTGCGAGCGATCGCGCGAACGAGCTCGAGCACCGCAAGACGGCGCTGCGCGAGGTGGGGCTCGCGCTCGCGCTCGACCCGACGTACCGGCCGGCGATGCAGACGCTCGTCGACCTGATGCAGCACCCGCCGAAGACGATGCCCGCCGAGACGCAGGCCGAGCTCGACGAGACCGTCTCCGAGGGCATTCGCGGAGCGTCGCGGAGCTCGTTCTTGGCGTACATGACCGTGTTCCTCGGCATGCTCACGATCACCTCGATGCACCCGTCGAGCGCGTGGTGCTACGCGAGCGCGGGGCTGTTTCTGCTCGCGGCGCTGGCGACGGTGCGCGCCGGGTACCTGGTGCGCCGGCCCACGAGCATCACCGCGCTGCCGGCGCTCTTGTTGAGCAACGCCGCGATCGCGAGCCTGTTCTTCATCGACGGCCCGCTGACGGTGCTGCCCGCCTTCGCGGCCGCGAACACGCTGTCGTACCGCATCGCGATGGACGGGCGGTGGCGGCGGCTCGTGGTGGGCCTGGGGCTCGCGGTCGTGGTGCTGCCCTTCGTCGCGTCGTGGGCGGGGCTGTTGCCCGAGAGCTTCCGCTTCACCGCTGAAGGGCTCCTGCTCGTGCCGACCGGCGTGCCGTTCGACTATCGGCACACGACGATGATGCTGCTCTTCGGTTTCATCGCGACCATCGGCATCTCGGCGCTGGTGGTCGGGCGGGTGCAGGGCTCGAACACCGAGCTCGCGCGAGCGCGCGCGATGCAGGCGTGGAACCTCGCGCAGCTTCTGCCGCCCGAGGCGAGCCCCAAACCGAAGGTCGTCGAGGCCGACGAGGGCCCGATGTGCGTGGTCCAGGCGCTGGTCAGGCCCGAGGCGACCGGCGGCTACTGAAACGCAGGCGACTGGAACCAGGCGCGGTAGGCGTCGAGCAGCTGCAGGAGCTCGTACGGCGTGACCGGGCCGGTGGGCGGCCCGCCTGCGGCATTCTGGTGGGCGAGCACGTAGCGCGCCCACGGGCGGTTCTTGATCACCATGAAGTCGCGGCTGCTCGTCACGGCGCCGAACGTCGACGTGTACGTCGGCCCGATGAAGACGGTGAACGGTGCGGGGGGCGGCGGCTGCGCGGCCGGGTCGAGCTCGGCGAGCAGCAGGTCCTTGAAGTCGATCTGCGAGTGGAGCTCAGCGCTCTCGCGCCGCTCGAACGACGTCGCGTGGAACAGCAGGGGAATCTGGTACGTCGAGACCTGCGTCTCGGTGTCGCGCTCGCGAATGCCGTGGTCCGACGTCACCACGATGAGCGTGTCGTCGCTGAGCCCCTCGCGCTCGAGGAAGGCGACGAGGCCGTCGATCATCTCGCCGTACGCCTCGACGTCGCTCTTGCCGCTCATCGCCGTGTAGTTCGGCACGTGGCCCCAGACGAGCTGCTGCACCCAGAACACCTTGTCGTGCGCCTTCAGCCGCTCGAACAGGTGCGGCAGCATCACGCGATCTTCGCAGCTGTCTTCGAGGCGGTAAGGGTTGAAGCAGAGGTGGTCTTTCGCGAGCGCCTTCGTCTCGGCCTCGGTGAAGGTGAGGTTCTCGTCCCACGGCAGGTCCTTCACGACCTTCTCTTCCATCACCTGCGCCGTGGCGATGACGGTGTGGTACCCGTTGTCGCGCATGACGTCGACGAGCGAGGGCTTCTTGCCGAGCAGCTTGTACCGCTCGACGTCGACGTCGCGGTACGCCTCGTAGGGCACGAAGCGCGACGTGAGCATCGCGAGCAGGCCGGTTCGGCTGTCCATGTCGTTGCTGAAGTAGCTCGAGTAGACGTGCTGCCGGCTCGCCGTGCGGCGGAAGACGTAGCCGTCTTTCATCACCTCGTCGAAGTGGCGCTGCGTGACGGACTCCATGACGAAGACGATGACGCGCTTGAAGCGGGTCTCGAAGCGCACGGCGCCGGCGACGGGCCTCGCGAGCTCTTCGGGGCGGTGCTGCGGCACGGGGCCGGGCGGCTTGGCGATCGAGGGGTGGCGGCGCACCTCGTCGACGTCGAGCGCGAGGTCCCACAGCGGCGTCGCGAAGCCCGGCGTCTTCGGAGCGAGCGCGACGGTCAGGCCCGACGTGACGACGAGCGCGGCGAGCAGTGGAGCTCCGCTCAGGCGCACGCGCACGCGGCTCGTGCCCCACGCGAGCACGCAGAGCGCGACCAGCACCGCGGCGCACATCACCACGCCCCGCGCCGGCGCCACCTGCTTGAGCAGATACGCCAGCGCGTCGGGCCCCATGTCGAGCAGCGAGTACTTCCGCACGAGCGTGTCGGTGAAGAAGTAGACGGTGAAGAAGCAGAGGACGTACTGGAACAGGAAGCCGGCCGCGAAGAGCGCCTTCGGCACGTGGAGCTTCGCGAGGGGCCCGACGCGATCGAGCAGCGCGGCGGCGGCGAAGACCCAGCACAGCGCGCAGGCCTCGAACGCCCAGGTCGACAGCAGCAGCGGGAGCTCCTGGTCGCGCAGGCCCCAGAGCTTCCACCCGAGGAAGAACAGCACGGTGAGGGCCGTGAGGCGGAAGCGCCAGGTGTCGAGCGCGCCGGGCGTCATTCGAGGGCCAGCTTCTCCCACTCGACGAGCATGTTGTCGTCGGTCAGCACCCGGTAGTTGCCGTAGCGCGCGAGGATGCTGTCGCGACCTTCGATCTGCGGCGAGGTCGACGAGGGGTCGAGGGCGACCGAGAGGCGCTCGAGCGTCGCGGCGTCTTCGGGGCGGCTCAGGTCGAGCACCGGCTTGCCGTCGATGCGGTACGCCTTCAGCGTCTCGAGGAACCGCTCGCGATCGATCGGCAGCGGGTCGGGGCCCACGATGAGCGCGTTCACGAGTCGCCAGCCGTAGGGGAAGACCTCGAAGCCGGTCTTCGCCACCGTCTCGGAGCTCGTCGTGTTGTACATGACGAGCCCGTGCGGGTTCAGGTGCCCGCGCAGCTGCTCGAGGAACTCGCGCGACAAGAGGTTCGTGCTGCCGGCGCGCCACGAGTACGACGTGTTCATCACGATCGCGTCGTACTTCTCGTGCGGGTTGCGCGAGAGCCACCGCCGCCCGTCTTCGATCGCGATGCGCACGCGCGGGTTCTTCAGGAGCGACGCGACCACGGGGAACTTCGGGATCAGCTCGAGGTGGCCTGCGTTGATCTCGACGATGTCGAGCTGCGGCTCGTTCGGCAGGCTCGCCAGCACCTGCGCCCACGAGCCCGACGCGAGCCCGATGACGAGAATGCGCTTCGGGCCCGGGTGAAACGCGGCCACCGAGTACGGGCGAATGATGTGGTTGCGGTCGTGCACCAGCTCGGTGCTGTAGTGCCCGTCGTAGACGCCGCTGCCGTAGACGGTGCCGTCTTGCGTCACCGCGATGACGCCGCTCTTGTTCTCGACCACCGTCGCGAAGCGCTGGCCTTTCTGCTCGCGCCCGAACTGCAGCTTCTCGTACAGGGTCTCGTTGAAGGCCCAGCAGCCGGCGAAGAGCGCGAGCGCGAGGGCGGCCCCGGCGGCGAAGCGGGGCGTGAGCGAGCCGCGCCGCAGCAGGAGGCCGACGGCGAGCGCGAGCAGCGAGAGCAAGAGAACGATCGACCGCAGCGGCAGCACGTCGAGCAAGATGAAGCCGGTGCCCACCGAGCCTGCGACCGAGCCGGCGATGTTCGCGGCGTAGATGTGGCTCACCGAGCGGCCCGCGCCGGTGCCCGGCAACACGCCGGCGTGCATGAGCAGCGGGAACAAGAGGCCGAGGGGAAACGCGAGCACCGCGGTCACGAGCACGACGCCGTCGCGCGCCGGGCCGGTGACGAGCACGCCGCTGCTCAAGAACGCGAACGAGATGGCGGCGCCCGACAGCACGAGAATCGCGGCCGCGCGGGCGCGCAGGCGCTCGGGCTCGTCGGCCTTCCACGCGCGCGTGAGGCGCGCCGCGAGCAGCGAGCCGAACGCGATGCCGAACAGGAAGAACGCGAGCGCCAGCGGGAAGGCGAAGGCGCGGCCGTGCGTGAAGAGAAAGAAGACGCGGAACCACGCGATCTCGACCGACAGCGAGAGGAAGCCCGAGCAGAACGAGAGCAGCGCCGCGACCAGGTGCTCGCGGCCGTAGCGCTCGCTCTGCTCGGCGGTCGGCTCGGGCGCGGCCGGGGCGGGCTGGGGGTCGGCGGTGACGCGCCAGAGCACGAGGGCGGCGCAGATGACGACGACGTTGAGGCCGGCGGCGAGCCGCACGGCGGCGTGCTGCCCGAAGCCGGCGTGAAAGAGCAGCGGAGCCCCCAGCGCCGCGAACGCCGAGCCGAGCGTGTTCACGAAGTAGAGCTGGCCGACCGAGGTGCCGACGTTGCCGACGCGGGCGATGAGCGCGGCCGAGAGAATCGGCAGCGTGGCGCCCATGGCGACGGTGGGGACGACGATGAGGAGGAACGAGGCGACTCCGCCGGCGAAGACGCCGAACGAGCCGGTGGCGTCGCCGACGGCGTCGAACAGCTGCAGCGAGAAGACGCCGAAGAGCGCGATGAGGCCCTCGATGACGGCGAAGAGCACGAACGGCGAGCGCTTCGAGCGGGCCGAGACCTCGCCTCCGACGAGCGAGCCGATGCCGAGGCCGAGCATGAAGGCGCCGACGATGATGGCGACCGACTCGGCGTGGGCGCCGAAGATGGTGAAGAGGTGGCGCTGCCAGATGATCTGGTAGAGCAGCGCCGGCGCGCCCGAGACGAAGAACAGGGCGAGAATGCCCGTACGGGCTGCTGAGGCCTTCTGCACGGCGTGCCTCTATCAGAGCCCGCGCGATTTTGACCGGGGCACCGTGCAAAGACCGTCTCGGTCGCCCGAGCCTCAGGCAAAGAGGCGCTCGACGATCACCGCCGCCACGAGCAGCGGCGGCAACAGGCCGAGGAACGAGCCGAGCAGGTAGCTGCGGTAGCTGATGGGTGAGAGGGCGAGCGCGTAGTTCAAGGGAGCCCCCAGCCACAACACCACACGCAGCAAGGCGACCGTGGCCACGGGGCGCTGTTCGAGCCGCGCGAGCAGCTTCTTGAACAAGGGCCGCTCGAGGCCGGCGAGCGGCCGGCCGCCGATCGCGCGCACGAGGAAGAAGGTCACGCTGAGCGAGACGAGCGCTCCGAGCAGCGCGGCGCCAAACCCCGCGACGCGCCCCCACGCGAGCAGCGCGGCTCCCACGAAGACCATGCCGGGCACCTGCAGCAACTCGCCCACCGTGAACAACGCCAGGTAGACCAGCAGACCGAGCGCGCCGGCAGCCTGAATGCGGCCGCGCACGTCGGCGAGCGTCCACCCGTCGGTCACCCCAGAGAGCTTGCCAGCGAGGAGCAGCCCGAGAAGCACTACGGCGAGCACCCCGACGCGCACCCACGGCTGTCGTCGTTCCACACCCACCTCTAGACCGGTGACGGCCGCTTCGAGAACAGCGCCTCGAACCCGCGGTGGAGCAGCGGCGAGAGGAAGGCGTGCCGCAGCGGCCACAGCGGCGAGTGCGTGTCTCGGTAGGCGACGCGACCGCGCCACACGTCGCCGAGCGCGTCGGCGGCGTGTCGCGCGTAGAAGTCGAGGTAGAGGCGCCCGAGGTCTGCCGTGCCCTTCGCGGGGTCGCCCGAGTAGGTCTCGCGCTCCCAGTACTGCTGGCGAATCGGCAATGAGCGCAAGAGCTCGAGCACGGTCGCCTTCGGGCCCTTCTGCAAGGGCGCGCGGCCCTTCGTCTCGAGCTCGCGCTCGAGCGTGTGGCGCTCGAGCTGGCGATACGCAGGGTCGACGTGCTGCCCTGCGAGGTGCAGCAGAATGGAGGTCTCGATCAGGCCGCCGTGCGTGTCGCCGGCGAGCTCTTCGCGGGCGAGCCCGCCGATGCCGGCGAGCAGTGCGGCCGCGTCGCTGCTGCCGCCGGTCAGCCGCTTCACCATCATCGAGAACACCGACAGCATGAAGCTCCCTGTGCGGCGGTGAACGTCGGTGCACGCCTGCTCGATCGCCAGAATGTGCCGCGGCCCGCCGTGAAAGTTGCTCACCCAGACGTGGCGGAAGCCCTGCTTCGCGAGTGAGAGGCCGAGCTCGCGCAGCGCCGCGCGCACCACCTTCGGGCTGAACTTCAGCGACCCGACGTGGGGCAGCACGTCGGCGGCCAGCCAGAGCCACGGCAGCCGCACCACGGTCAGCGCCTCGTGCTGCTCGAGCAACAGCTCGCACGCGCGGTCGAGCAGCCCCTGCGCCTCGCGTACGTCGGCCATCACCGGCAGGTGCGGGCCGTGCACCTCGAGCGGTGAGCACGACACCGTGACGACCGTCTTCTCGCGGTCGAGCGCCGCCAGCGACGGCCCCGTCAGCTCGGCCCAATCGAGCACCCTCGCGTTCGCGGGCAGGGTCACACTCCGAGCCTTTCGCGCACGTCTCTCGCGAGCGCGAGCGCCCGAGCCGCGCCTGGCAGCCGCGACCAGCGGGGTCGTCGGTGCGCACCGTTCATGCCCTTCGCTCGCGGCGGCGGGCCCTTCGGCAGCGGGTGCGGCGCAGCGAACCGCGCGGGCGTGCCTGGCTGAACGAACAGGCGGTTCACGAACTCGACGATCAGGCGCTCGACGAGCCGGGGCGGCAGCAGGTTCAAGACGTCGTTCAAGAGCGCCATGCCCTTCGGCACCCCGACGCCGTCGAGCCCGGCCACTCCGAGCAGCTGCGCGAAGGTGGCGTCGTCGATGAGCTCGGGGTCGAGCCGGGCGAACGCGAGGCCGGCTGCGCGGGCGGCCAGGCTGCGGGGCCTCTCGGTGATGCGCGAGGCGACCTCGCGCAGGTCTGCGAGCAGCTCGTCGACCCTGGGCACGTTGTTCGGGTTCACCGACAGGTGCACGACCTCTTCGAGGTCGGAGACCTTCAGCACGGGCTGCATGTGCCAGCCGCGCTTCGCCATCTCGTCGATGAGCCGGAAGACGTTGACGCTGTCGGAGGTGAACGCGATGAGGGGCAGCATGGGCTGGGCGACGACCCGCAGCTGAGGAATCGCCGAGATGCCCGCGACGAGCCTGGCCGTAGCGTCGTAGAGGCTCCTGGCGATGCGCTCGTAGCCCTCGTCACCGATGAAGTTGAGCACCGCCCAGGCGCCGGCGAGCGGCCCCGCGCTCTTCGTGCTCTGCACGGTCGTGTTGACGATGGCGTACCCGGTCCACCCGGAGCATGCGTAGATCTGATGCCGCCGCAGCTCTCGGGTCTTGTGCAGAATCACCGATGAGCCCTTCGGGCCGTAGCAGTACTTGTGCAGGTCCATCGAGATCGAGGTCACGCCGGGCACGCGGAAGTCGAAGTCGGGCGCAGGCGAGCCGAAGCGCTTGAAGTACGGCAGCAGGAAGCCGCCGATGCAGCCGTCGACGTGCAGCAGCACGCCGTGCTCGCGGGCGAGGGCGCCGAGCTCCGGGATCGGGTCGACGACGCCGTGCGCATAGGTGCCCGCCGACGCCGCCAGCATGATGGTGTTCGGGCCGAGGGCGGCCCGCATCGCCTGCACGTCGGCGCGGTAGGTCGTCGGGTCGACCGGCGTCGGCACCACCTTCACGCTCAGGTAGTGCGCCGCCTTGTGAAAGGCTGCGTGCGCGGTGACCGGGAGCACCAGCTCGGGCTCCTCGATCTCCGGCCGCACCGAGCGGAAGTAGTCTCGCGCCGCCTTGACCGCGAGCATGATGCTCTCGGTGCCGCCGCTGGTGAACGCGCCGGCGGTCTGCTCGTCGCCGCCGAGGTGCGCGCTCGCCATCGCCACGATCTCGTTCTCGAGCTCGAGCACGCTGGGGTGAAACGTCATGTCGAGCGCCGTCTTCGACATCGCCTGCACGAAGGCCGCCTTCACGACCTCTTCGGCCTCGGGCCCCGCGTCGAACGTCAGGGCGAAGGCCTTGCCGCTCTTGGTGTCGAAGTCGTTTCGAGCGAAGCGCTGGAGGTGGTCTTGAACGGCCTCACGACTCAGACCTCTTCGGGGGAGCTTCATCATGTCAGGCCGCCCTTCGTCGCCGGGTCCGGGGAGCTCGCTCGCGCAGGGCGGCGGTGACGCCGCCGAGCACGAGGTTCATCGCCTCTTCGCCGCGGGCGGCGAGATCTTCTTTGCCGTCACCGGCGTACCAGTCGCGCAGCACCGCGCGGCTCACCCCGAGCAGCGCGCCTGCCGCGAGGCGGGCGCGGCGGCGCAGCGTGGCGTTCGCACCTGGCCGGTCACCGAGCAACTGCGCCACGGCGGCCTCCCACTCGAGATCGCGCTCGAAGTCGTACGCCAACGTCGCGGCTGAGCTCTCGATGATGCGCTGCTGCCGCACCACGCGCTTGCGCTGCTGTGTGTAGTCTTCCGCGAGCTGCTGCATACCGCGTCGCACCGCCGCGAACGGGTCTGTCACCGTCGTGACGTCGAGCAGGCCGCGAAACGCGCTCAGCCGCCGCTCCCGGTCGGGAAAGAGCACGGCCTCTTTCGAGGGGAAGTAGCGGAAGAAGGTGCGCCGCGCGACCCCGGCCCGCGCCGCGATGTCGTCGATGGTCGTCGCCTCGAAGCCCCTCGTCGAGAACAGCTCGAACGCAGCGTCGATCAGCGCGTCGCGAACCCGCTCTTTGTGTCGCTGGCGAAGCATCGCTGGGGTTTTGCCTAAAGTGGCACTGAGTGTCAAATGGCACCGAGTGACACTCGGCACCCGAGGGGCAGCGCGCCGCGCTGCCGACACGGCGCGCGGGCGGCCTCGCCGTCGCACGGGCGCTGACCGGGACATGCGCGCACCTGCCGGCGTAACTCCTTGAACGCTGGCGGCACTCGTATGGCCCCGCCGTTGCTAGGCACGGGCACCATGCGAACGCTCCTGCTCAGCCTGCTGCTGGTCCCGATGTTGGCGCTCGGCGCCGAGAAGACGAAGTCGAAGGCCGCCGACAAGAAGGCCGCCGAGCCCAAGTGCGAGGTGCAGACGCCCGACGCCGACGTCACCGGCGTCGAGGGCGGCCTGCCGTGCTCGGAGGCCGAGGCGCTCGCGAAGAAGCTGAAGGAAGCGGGGCTCGACGCGAAGGTCGTGCCGGTGAAGAAGTAGCCGGCGCCGTCTGCTAGCTTCGCGCGCCTATGCGCAAGCTCGCTGCGGTCGCGGTGGTGCTGTCGGCGTTCGCGTGCGGGACTCCCACGGGGGGTGGCACTGGCGGCGGCTCGGGCAGCGCTGGCAGCGGCACCGGCGGCGGCGCGGCGACGGCGGGTGGCGCTGCGACTGCGGGCGGCACGGCGACTGCGGGCGGGTCGGCGACTGCAGGCGGCAGCGCGACAGCCGGCGGCAGCGCGACAGCCGGCGGCAGCGCGACAGCCGGCGGCAGCGCGACGGCGGGCGGCAGCGCGACGGCGGGCGGTGCGGGCATGACGTGGGTGGGGCCGGACGGCGGCGTCTCGAGCCGCATGAGCTTCTTCTGCACGAGCCGCGGCATGGGGCGCGGCGGCGACATGCGCGGCGACGCGGGCGACGGCCTGACGGGCGCCGACCGCCTCTGCGCAGAGCTCGCGGGCGGCGTCGACCCGTCGCTCGGCGCGAAGGCGTGGCGCGCGTACCTGAGCACGTCGACGGTCAACGCGCGCGATCGCATCGGCAATGGGCCGTGGCGCAACGCGAAGGACGTCATCATCGCGAACGACGTCACGCACCTTCACGACGGCGCGGGGCTCAACAACCTCTACGGCGGCACGAACCTCGACGAGCGCGGCAACGTCGTGCCGTTCGGAGGCACCAGCGGCACGAACGTGCACGACGTGCTGACCGGCTCGACGGCGATGGGCATGGCCGACGACGACCACTGCAACAACTGGACGGCGTCGGACGCCGGGTACCGCGCGCGCGTCGGCCACGCGAACCGCGACGGCGGCGGGCAGGACCCGCGCTCGTGGAACTCGGCGCACGACAACTCGAGCTGCGCGCCGCTCGGAGCGGCCGGCCCGACGATTCAGAACGGCGGCGGGCGCGGCTCGATCTACTGCTTCGAGCAGAACTGACGGTATCTCAGCGCAGCAGCACGCCGAGCTGGCGCAGCCGTGTCTCGGTGTCGGTCTCGCCGTAGAGCAGGTCGACCACCTCGGAGCCGAGCCACGTCGCGGCGCCGGCTCCGAGCACCACCCAGCCGACCGGGTTGCTCGCCGCGAGCGCGGCGCCCGCGATCATGCCGAGGCTGCCCGTGCCGCTGCCGATGCGCGCGAGGCCACCGACCGTGTCGCCCTGGCCGAGCTCGTCGGCCGCCTGCACGCCGGCCTTCACGACGTCGTACAGCGCCAGCGCGCCGCCCGCCGTCGCCGCCGCCTTGCCGAGCAGCGTGCTGCCCGCACGCGTGGCCATGCCTTCCACGGCCGTCGCCCCGAGCTGCGCAAGGTCCTTTCCCGCGTCGAGCAGCGACCAGCCGTTCGCCGGGTCGACGGCCAACAGCGAGAGCCCGGCGTTCAGGTGGTCGAGCGCGTGGGCGAGGCGGCCCTTCGCCACTGCTGCGAGCTTGCTGCCGGGCTCGGAGGCGAGCTTCGCGAACGCCGAGATCTCGGCGCGCAGCGAAGGGTCGTTCGCGAGCAGCGCGCTCTGCACCTGAGCGGGGAGCCGATCGAAGCGCTTCGCGGTCAGCTCGCGGCCCTTGTCGGGCGACAGGAGCGCGAGCGCCGCGGTGTTCTGCTGCACGAAGGCAGCGCGCTGCTCCGGTGGCAACAGCCGGGCCCGCAGCTCGTAGTCGAGGCTCTCGACGTAGGCGGCCTGCGCGTCGATGAGCGCGCCCTTCGCGACCGAGACCTTCGCGCGCAGGGCGTCGAGCGTGCCCGCAAGCCTGCCGCCGGTGAGCTCGGCGATCTTCTGCTGCGCGGCGGCCACGTCGATGCGGCCCGCGTACTCGGGCCGCGTCGCGAGCTGCAGCGCGCCGAGGGTGTCGCCGAGGCGCCGCAGGTCGGAGCCTTCGGGCGCCGCGGCGATCGCCTGGGCGAGGGCGGCCTGGTACTCGCCCCCCAGCGCGGCGAGGCGCTCGCACGTTCGAGAGGCGGGCACGCACTCGAGGAAGGGCGCCTGTCGGCCGGTCGCGACCGCGCGGTCGACGACGGCGCGGCGCTCGTCGGCCGTGAGGGAGTCGAACGCACGCGAGGCCAGCGCGCTCAGCGCCTCGGGCCGGTCGCGGTGCTCGAACAGCAGCCTCGCAGCGGCCTGGAGCGCGGGCCCCGTCGCCGAAGCAGCGAGGCGGCCGACCGCCTCGAGCTCGTCGGAAGAGGGGCCGGGCTTCGCCCGGCCGAGCACCGCGACGACGCCGGGTGCGGTGAGCGTGTCGAGCCCCGCGACGAGCCGCTGGCGCAGGCCCGGCACGGCGCCGAGCAGCGACGCCACCGCTCCGGCGATCGGCACGTCCGTGGTGCGCAGCGACTGCCCGCGCAGACCGTCGAGCAGCCACTGCTGATGCTCGGCGCCGAGCGCGTCGGGGAACCGGGCGGCCGCTCGCGCGGCGGCGCTCAGCACGGCGGGGGCGCCCCAGCGCAGCGGCACCTCGAGGCCGTCGAGCAGCGCGCGCGCCTCGGCGGGCGTGCGAACCGAGGCGGCCTTCGCGTCGATGAGCTCGGCGGTCGCGCCGTGCGCGGTCTCGAGCGAGCCGAGCGCTCTGCGGGCCGGCTCGCTGCCCTTGCGCGCGAGCTCGCCGAGGGCGGTCGCGGCGGCGCGCTGGCGCTCCTGCTTCGCGCTCGGGGCGAACGAGAGCTCTTTCGCGAGCGCTTCGATCGCGGCGGGCTCGCCGAGGCGGGCGCCCGAGAGCGCGCGCTCGAAGTCCTGCTCGGTCGCGAAGTCCGACCAGCGCTCGATGTGCGGAGCGAGCTGGGCGCGCAGCTGAGGCGAGGCCGTCGCGTCGAACACGTCGCGCAGCGCGCCCCGCGCAGGCGCCGAGCCCTTCGCCGCGGTGAGCAACGCGGTGAGCGCCGCGCCGTCGCCGGCGGCCGCCTGTTTCACGAGCGCGTCGACCGAGGCGCGCGGGTAGAACGACTTCGCGAGCGCGGCGCCGTACCGCTCGGCGGCGCGGGGGGGAACGCGCTGGCCGGCCGCGAGGAGCGCGTCGATGGCGCGCCGCGGAGCAGGCTCGGGCTCGGACGAGAGCGCGCGCGTGACGAGGGCGCCGACGACGGCGCGGTGGCCGTCCCGGGCGAGCTCGGCGACGAACGGCTCGGCCTCGCGCTCGACGAGGAAGTGGCCGGCCCACCCCGCAGGCTCGGCTCCGCGGCGGACGAGGCCGGCGAGCGCCTCGAAGACGGCGCGCTCGCGCGCAGGGTCGAAGCGCGTGGCGTCGAGCAGCGCACGGGCGACCGGGTGCCCCCAGCGGTCGGGCGCGGCGAGCAGCAGCGGGGCGAGCTCGCTCGAGCGGGCCGGGAGCTCGGCGGCGAGCAGCGAGGCGAGCTCGTGGCCGCGGGGGCCGCGCAGCTCGTCGGCGACGCGCTCGGCCGTGAGCGTGGGCGGCCGCGCGAGCAAGCCCTTCACGAGCCGGCCGAGGTCGATGGGTCGCTGCGCGGCAGACGTGAACGCGTCGACGGGCGGCGGCGGGGTCGAGACGGCAGGCCTCGGCGCGGCGGGCTGCGCGACGGTTGCCGTGCGGGTCGTGGCGGCGCGAACGGGCATGGTGGGCCTCACTGGGGGGTACCGACAGCGGGGTTGCCGCGGCCGAACGGCTCGGTCGCGTCGACGGCGCTCGGAGGATCGTTGGGCTCGCCGCCGCCGCCCGCGTCGACGAGGAGCACCTCGACGGGCTTGCAGCTCTGCTGACCGACGACGTGCTTGCGCGCGGCGGCCGCGCCGGTGAGATCGAACGCGGCGGTGTACTTCGGGTCGATCGGCATCGCCTGCGGCAAGAGCGGCAGGTACGGCACGCGATCGAACGAGACGAGCGGGTTGCAGACGTCGGACTTCTCGAGCCCATGGTCGTACTCGGCGTAGACCGCGAGGGTGAAGGTCGGGTCGACGTGCGGGGCGAAGTTCGAGACGTAGTAGACGTGGTCGTCACGGCGGATCTTGCAGATGTCGGGGATCGCGGGGTTCGACTCGTCGAAGATGCGCCGCGCGATGTTCGAGTTCGTCGCGCCGAGCTTGCCGGTGCCGACGTTCGACTGCGGGCCGTTGTCGGGGTTGAAGAACTGCTCGTCGGTGAGCACCTGGCGCTTCTCGCCGCGCAGCACGCGCGTCGTGGCGTATGCGTAGCTCGTGTAGACGCGCACCGGCGGCTGCGTGCCGTTCGGGGCCATGAACGAATAGCGGCAGACGACGACGAACGGCTTCTCGTTGCCCTGCGGGTCGTGGCGAACGGCGTAGTCGGCCTGGGGCAGCTGATCGAGCGTCGAGGGCACGTGCTCGGTCTGCGTCGTCGTGACCACGTCGCCCTGCGGGTTGAGCGGCACCGTCGTCGGGTAGGGCCGCGGCGCGCGCACGCCGAAGTCGAGCTGCAGATCGATCGACGCGTCTTTCAGGCGCAGGCCGCGCAGCTCGTTCGGGCCGTTGGTGCCGACGTTCCACGGCTGCTGCAGCTGGTGCTGCACCATGCTCTGCAGGCCGCCCCAGGCGCCGAGGTCGTGCAGGTTGCCGGTGCGGTTGCCGGTCATCGCCTGAATGGCGCGCGAGAGGCGAGGGTGGAGCAGATCGGCGAGCAGTTGCTCGAGCTCGGGGCGCGTGAAGAGCGGCATCGGGTCGATGGTGGTCGAGACGCGCGTCTGGCCCGGCACGAGGCGCAGCTCGTAGCGGGCGGTCGTGCGGTCTCTGCGCTGCTCGTCGAAGACCTTGAAGTACTCGGTGTCGACCTCGGTGACGAAGGTCGCGTCACCGAAGCGTGTGCCCGAGATCGACTGCTGCACGCTGCTCGCGTCGAGGCGCAGCTGAACGTGCACCTCGACGTACCGCTTGCCGCCCGACTCGTAGAGGCGCGGCGGCGCGACCGTGCCGAGCACCTTGCCGCGCAGCACGAGGTCGAAGATCGGCGCCTGAGTGTCCAGCCGCGCGACCACCTTCGTCTCGAGGTCGAGGTCGGCGCTCGACTGCGGGTTCGTGAACAGGTGGTCCTCGAGGCCGCGCAGCACGTAGAGGCCCTTCTCGGCCGGAGCGACGAGGCTCGCCTCGGGCGTCACGAGCGCGGCCGCGTACGGCGCCAGCGGCGGAGCGAAAGGGCTCGCGTTGATGGCGCCGACGTTCAGCGGCGACATGAAGACGCCGGGAATCGAGCGCAGCGAGCCGAGGTTCGCGCCGCCGGTCGCGAACTGCAGCTGCACGTTCGGGCCGGCCCACAGCTCGGCTTGAGCTCCGGCGGCGGGCGCGAGGTTGAAGCGAGCGGTCGAGGTGACGTCGCTCTTCTGGAAGAACGTGTCGGCGTCGAGCCGGTCGTCGAGCAGCAGCAGCTCGTTCACGACGCGGGCGTCGTAGCTCGCGTCGAGCAGCTTCTCGAGCACGGACAGCAGGTGGCGCTGAATCTGCAGCTTGAACTCGAGATCGCTGCCGCCGTACCGCAGCGTGGGGGGCACCTCGCTGGGGAAGGCCGACGTCTGGTAGTCGTCGCGCGGCGCGCCGGTGACGGTGTGGCTCGTGCGCTTGAGCGAGAGCTCGCCGCCCGTCACCTGCGGCGCGTTGTCGACGGTGACGGTCGCGCTCAGCGCCGCCTGGCCGCGCGGCGCGAAGGTGCGGTCGAGCGAGGTCGACCGGTAGAACCACTCCTCGGGCAGCGGGATGCCGGCGCCCAGCAGCGAGTAGAAGTTCGCGAGGTACCACGTGTAGCACTCGACGATGCCGGCGGTGCGCACGCTCGTGTGCGTGGTGATGCTCGAGACGACGTCGAAGCGGTTCTTCACCGTCGTCGGTTGGAAGCTCGGCGTGAGCGCGACCTGCGTCTTGAAGGTCGCCGAGGTCGACAGGCGCGTCGTCGGCAGCGTGTTCGTGACCTGCCCGAGCACCTGCAGCGTGAACAGGTAGGCGTCGAGCTTCGAGAACTGCGCGGTGTTGCGATACGGCTCGAGCTCCTCGACGAGCGCCTCGGCCATCTTCTCGAGCGTGAACGCCGCGACGCCCACGATCAGCCGCTGCAGCGCCGCCGTGAGCAGCTGCTGGAACAGGTTCTGGGTGACGTTGCTCCAGATGCCCGACTGGCCGAACGTGTAGTACTGAATCACCGTCATCGCCCACCACGAGTAGATGGTGCCGATGCAGGTGTTCGAGCTCGTGTGCTCGGCGTTCACCTTCACGTCGAGGTCGCCGAACGAGAAGCCGCGCGTGGCGGTCTGACCCGTCATCGAGCTCGCCACCAGCGGCAGAAGGGCGCGGCTCGCGGCCGTCGAGCGCGCGAGGTCTTCGTGCAGCGCAGCGGTGGCGTTCTGGCTTCCGGGGTGGGCCTGCTGCGCGGCGGCGAGTGAAGACAGCAGCAGGGCGGCGAGGGCGAGCAGAGGAGTTGGGCGCATGGGCCGTGCGTGTGTGCAAGCGGCGCTCCTGCGGTGGCTCGCGCGGCGCTTCACGGTTTTCCACGGCTGAATCGAGCAACGCGTTGCGTACCCGAGCAATCAGGCTCCGTCGCGAACGCGGTCAGCCCCGCGCGCCGCCCTCTGGGGGCTGGCGGCACGCGACGTGCTCAGTGGGCGCATCGCCATGCACCGCTCACTGCTCGTCGCGCTCGCCGCATGCACCCCTGGAGTCGCCGGGCCGATGCCGGAAGAGCTTCACTGGCACCCGCAGGCGCTCGACACCGTCGAGCTGCCGACCGCGCGCTGGCCGCTGCCCGCATCGATCGGCTCCGCCGTCGTCACCGGCGTCACGGCGCAGGGGCGCACGTGGGTCGGCGGGCCGCTCGGCCTCTACGAGGCGCGCAGCGACGGAGGCCTCACGCTGCAGGCCGCGGTCGGCGTCTCGCGGCTCGAGAGGCTCGAGCAGGGCGGGCTGCTCGTCGACGGCGACGGCGGCTTCCAGGTGTTCGACGACGGAGCGCTCAGGCCCTCGCAGCTCGAGGGGGCGCTGCCCGCGGGCGCGCGGCTGCTCGGCGCGAGGAAGGGCGCGCTGTGGCTGTCGGGCCCGGCAGGGCTCGTGCGGTTGTCGGGCTCGGGCTCGGCGACGTTCGACGCCGCGCCCGGGGCCATCGCGCTGCACCCGGGTGTCGTGACCATCGCCCTCGGCGCCGACGGCCGTGTGTGGGGCCTGCGCGAGCAGGGTGCGCAGCTCGAAGCGGCGGTGCTCTCGGACGAGCGCGAGCTCGCCGCGGCGCTGCCGGTCGACGACGCGGTGCTCGGCGTCGGGCCGGCCGGTGAGCTCTTCCGCCGCACCGAGAGCGAGGGGCAGGCGCAGTGGTGGCGCGCGGTGGTCGAGCCCGACCAGACGCCCGACGGCGCGCCGGCGGTCTCGCTCGTCGCGGCCGACCCCGAGACGGGCGCGGCGTGGCTCGAGACGCCATCGGCGCTCTACCGGCTCACGGGAGATCGCGCTCAGCGCGTCGCGACGGCGCCTCCTGCGGGCCCCGGCGCCGCGTGGGTGGCCGCCGACGGCACGCTCTGGAAGGTCTCGGGGGGTGACCTGTGGCGCATCGGCGCGGCCGACCCGGCGGGCTTCGCGCGCGACGTGCTGCCGCTGTACGTGCAGCGCTGCCAGGTCTGTCACCGCACCGGCGACGAGCGGCGGCCCGCGCTCGAGACCGCCGAGCAGTGGCGCGCGAACATCGACCGCGTGCTCGCCGCGGTGTCGCCCGAGGCCGGGGCGCCGCCGCGCATGCCGACCGGAGCCGCGCCGCTCGACGCGGTCGAGCGCTCGACCCTCACCCGCTGGAAGGAAGACGGACTGCGACCATGAGAGCTCTCGTCCCGTTTCTCTTGCTGCTCGCGCTGCAGGCCCGCGCGGCGAACGTCTGCTCGGCCGAGCCGCTGCAAGACGAGCTGCAGTACCTGCGCAGGCTGAGCCTCGACCTCGAAGGCCGCGCGCCGACGCTCGCCGAGCTCGAGCGCGTGCTCGAGACGGGCCGGGTCGAGACGGCGCAGCTCGACGGGCTGCTCGGCAAGCCGCAGCTCAAGCGCATCGTGCGCGCGTGGCTGCGCGACGCCATCTACGGCAACCTCGTCGTGCCGCTGACGCAGAACTTCGGGCTCGCGCGCAGCGACGGCACCGGCGGCTTTCCCGCGAGCGGCGACGTTCTGTGGATCCCGAACCGCGCGCTGGCGTACCGGCCGCGCGCGAACGGCAACGCCGTGCCGTGCCTCAACGAGCCGGCGCGGTTCAACGCCGACGGCACGCCGGCGACGCACGACGTCGGTGACGGCTACCCGCGCGAAGGCTGGGTGGCCGTGCACCCCTACTGGGAGCGTGACCCCACGGCGACCGTGAAGGTCTGTGCGTTCGACGCGCAGGCGGCGCTGCGCACGCCGTCGGGCGCCGACTGCTCGAGGCACGAGCACTCGCTGAACCCCGCGTGTGGCTGCGGCCCCGCGCTGCGCTTCTGCCAGGGCAGCACGCTGGGCAAGGTCGACACGACCACGACCATCAACCGCGCGCTCGTCGAGCAGGCGCTGCGCCTCGCCGATCGCGTCGTCGACGAGGGTCGGCCGCTGTCGGACGTGCTGACGCTGCGCGAGCTCGAGGTGAACGGGCCGCTCGCGCACTACCTCACGTGGCAGACCGCCACGACGGTCGACTTTCTCAGCCGGCCCTCGCCGAGCTTCTCGGCGCCGGTGATGGAGTTCACGAACGAGAGCTGGGTGCGCGTGCCGCTGAGCGGGCGCGCGTCGGGCGTGCTGGCGACTCCGTTCTACCTGCTCAAGTTCACGACGAACCGCGCGCGGGCGAACCGCTTCTTCAACGCGTTCCTCTGCGTGGCGCTGCAGGCGCCGCCCGGCGGCCTGCCGAGCCCGGCCGAGGCGTGCTCGCAGGAGCCCGACCTCAGCAAGCGCTGCGGCTGCAACGCGTGCCACCAGGTGCTCGAGCCGGCGGCCGCGCACTGGGGCCGCTTCACCGAGGCCGGCACCTTCGAGCTGACCGACACCGAGTTTCCGTCGTTCGACGCGACCTGCATCGCCGACGGCGGCGCGCTGCCCGACCGCTGCGCGCACTACGTCACGCGGGCGCGCGTCGGGGCCGAGGCGCCGTACGTCGGCAAGCTGCGCTCGCTGCTGTTCGCGTCGCCCGAGAGCGTGGCCGCGGTGGCGGCGGGCCCTGGAGCCTGGGCGCGCGAGAAGATCGACTCGAAAGAGGTGGGCGCCTGCGTGACCCGGCGCTTCTTCGAGAAGCTCGTGGGGCGGCCGTTTCGCGAAGACCTCGCCGACGAGCGCGCGCTCGAGGCGTCGCTGCGCGAGCGCTTCGACACCAGCGGCGGCGATCTCGGCGCCCTGCTGCGCGCGATCGTCGCGCTGCCCCAGTACCGCACGCCGCGGGCGCTGAACGAGCCCGTCACCCGGAGCGAGCCATGAAGACCTTCGCCTGCCTCTCGCTGTGCCTCGCCGCGTGCACCACGCCTGCGCCGGTCGCGCCCGTCGAGCCGCCCGCGGTCGACACGCACTGGAGCGGCGCCGCGGGAGCCGGCGGCTCTTCGCTGCCGGTCGGCCCGCGCCCGCTCGGTCGCACGACGCGCCGAATGTCGGTCGAGCAGCTCGATCGCTCGTTCGAGGCGGCGTTCGGCGGCGGCTGGTACGTCGACGGCACGACGGACGCCGGCTACTACCGCATCGACATCACGCCGTTCGTGGCGCCGCTGCTGGGGCAGCCCGACTATCTGACCGGCTTCCGCGAGTCGGCGGACCTGTCGACGACGTTCGCGAAGTACCTCGACAACGCCGCGAGCAACCTCTGCACGCGCGTGGTGATCGCAGACTTCGCGGCGGGGGCCACGCCGACGCTGGTGGTGTCGCGGCTGCCCGCCGACGGAGGCACGCCCGAGCAGCAGACCGAGGCGATTCGCGCAGGGCTGCGCCACCTGCGCCTGTTGCTGCACGGCGTCTACGTGGCGCCGGGCGACGTCGAGCAGACGGCGCGGCTCGAGGCGCTGTTTCGCGAGACGTACGCCGCGAACCCGCTGCCGCCGTACGCCGAGGCCGTCGCGTGGATCGCGGTGTGCGTCGCAGCGACCACGGACCCCGAGTTCTCTCTCTACTGAAAGGTGTCGCTCATGCTCTCGAACCGTCGCTCATTCTTGCGGTCGCTGGGCCTGCTCGGTGCGGGCGCGGCGCTGTCTCCGCTCTGGGTGCCGTCGCGCGCGCTCGCGCAGGCCGGCATCGACCCGCACCGGCGCTTCGTCTTCGCGTACTTCGAGGGCGCGTGGGACATTCAGCTGGGGCCCGACCCGCGCGACCCGGCGCTGTTCCCCGACTCGGCGCGCGACACGACGCGCATCGAGCTGGGCTGGTCGCGGCTCGCTCCGAGCTACCGCTCGCTCGTCACGCGCAGCAACATGAGCTTCGGCCCGGCGATCGGCCGCACCGCCGAGCATCACGACGTGCTCTGCGCGGTGCGCGGCATGACGATGGAGACGCTCACGCACCCCGTGGGCGCGCGCTACTTCCTCACGGGCAAGACGCCTGCGGGCCTGAACGCGCGAGGCAGCTCGGCCGGCTCGACGGTGGTCGATCAGCTCGCGGCGGTCGGCCCGGTGACCGAGCCGATTCCGAACCTGCACGTCGACACCGAGGCCTACTACGAGGGCTCGCAGGCCGCGGCGCGCCCGTACCACGCGGGCGCCGGCAGCGTGTACGCGCTCGTCAACGCGTTCACGTCGGGCATCGGCGATGCGCTGCCCGACCTGGTGCTGGCGACGCTGCGCGGCACGGCGGGCGCGAGCCTGCTCGACGCCTACCGCGCGAGCGCTCCGACGTGCGACCCGGCAGGGCTGTCGGCCCGCGGCGCGCACCGCGAGCTGCGCGACGCTCAGGCGAAGGTCAGCGAGATGCTGCGCGGCTCGCTCGGCCAGGCGTTCGACTTTCAGAACGTCGCGCGCCCCGAGATGGCGGCGCTGAACGCGCGGTACGGCAGCGCGCGGCTGGGCTCGAGCGGCACGGCCGCGGCCGTCGCGTACCAGGCGCTGAGGTACGGCATCTCGCGCGCGGTGACGGTGCGGCTGCAGCGCGACCTCGACACGCACACGGCCCGCTGGGCGACCGACCAGCCCGCGCTGCTCAACGAGGCGTTCGACGCCCTCGGCACGCTGCTCACCGACCTGAGAACGACGGCGCACCCGGCGGGCGGCACGCTGCTCGACCACACGACGGTGCTCGCCTTCAGCGAGTTCAGCCGCACGCCGTACCTGAACGCCGCGGGCGGGCGCGATCACTCGCTCACGAACGCGTGCCTGCTCGCGGGGGCCGGGGTGCCGCGCGGCCGCGTCGTCGGAGCGTCGTCGGACATCGGCATGGAGCCCCAGCCGATCGACCCGGTGACGGGCGCCGTGCGGCTCGACGCCGCTGGCCGCATGGTGCGGCCGACCGAAGTGCTCGCCTCGGTGCTGCAGTCGGCGGGCTACGACACCGACGCGCTGCGCGCCGTGGGGATGCCGTGCTTGATGGCGTGAGGGGCTCAGCGCGGGAGCAGGGCCTTCGCCTCGCTTGCCGAGGCCGGGCGGTCGCGCTCGCGCGGAGCGAGCAGCGCCTCGAGCAGCGGCGCGAGCGGCCCGTCGCCTGCGGCCGGAGGGCGCTGACGGGCCTCGAGCTGCTCGCGCAGGCTGCCCGAGAACGGCGGCCGGCCGAAGAGCATGCGGTGCGCGACGCAGCCGAGCGCGTAGAGGTCGCTCTTTGGGCCGACCTTCTTGCCGTCGAGCTGCTCGGGCGACATGTAGTCGAGCGTTCCGCGCACGTGCGTGGCGGCGGTCGGAGCGACGCGGGCCCCTTCGCGCGCGATGCCGAAGTCGAGCAGCGTGAGCTGGGAGTCGCTCATCGAGAGGAAGAGGTTCGACGGCTTCACGTCGCGGTGCACGAGCCGCGCGGCGTGCACGGCCTCGAGCGCGTCGAGCGCCTGGCCGAGCAGCCGCGCCGCCGCTGCCGCCGGCATCGGCCGCTGCAGCCTGGCCTCGAGCGTGCGCCCCTCGAGCAGCTCGAGCGCGAGCCAGCCGTCGCCGAGCTCGAGCACGCGCACGACGCGCGGGTGGCGAATGCGCTGGAGCAGGCGACCCTCGCGCTCGAACGCCTCGCGGTCTGCGTCGGGCTCGAGCAGCTTCACGGCTGCGCGCGCCTTGCCCTGGCGGCAGCGGTAGACGCGTGCCGAGCCGCCCTCGCCGAGCAGGGCCTCGACCTGCCAGCGGCCGATGCGCTCGCCCGGGCTCAGTGGGCCGGCGTCGTCGTCGAGCTCGCGCGTCGCGGCGGCGGGCGGGGCGGCGTCGGGGTCATCGCTTTCCCAGAACGAGGGGCGCCGCGGCATCGGGCCGATGGTAGCGCCCGCTGCGCTATGCTGCACGGCTGCATGTCGCCCGCGCAGACGGTCGCAGTGCTCGCCGCGCTCGCACTCTGCAGCTCCGCGCTCGCGGCGTCGAAGAAGAAGCCGCCGCCGGCGCCGGTGACCGAAGAGGCTCCGCCCGACTGCGCCGCGCTGGCCGACTGCTTCGCGAAGGTCGAGGAGCGCTTCTCGGCGACCGACTTCGAGGCGGCCTCGGTGCTGGCGCGGCGCGCCGAGGCGTTCACGACGAGCGACACCGAGCGCGCGCGCCTCGTGATGCTGCAGGCGACGCTGCTGTACCACTCGACGGGCACGCCGTCGCCCGAGGTCGAGCAGACCATCGTCTCGCGCTTCGAGCTGGCGCGGCGGCTCGACCCGTCGCTGACGGCGCTGTCGATTCCGAGCTACGCGCGCAGCCAGAAGCTCGAGGCGCTGTGGGCGCGCGCGCAGCCGCCGCCCGAGCCGAAGGTCGAGAAGGCCGCACCGGTCGAGCCGCCGCCGCCGGTGCCGCCGCCGGTCGTGGTGCAGGCCGAGCCCGAGCGCGGCTCTGCGGTCCCGGGGCTGGTGGCCGGCGCGCTCGGCGTCGCTGCTGCCGCCGCAGGTGGGACCTTCACCGGGCTTCACTTTCAGCGCCTGGGGTCGGCCGGGCCTTCGATGCTCGACCGCACGAACGTGGCGCTGTACCGCGACGCCGAGCTGTTCGGAAACGCCTCGATCGCCGCGTACTCGGTGGCGGGCGCGGCGCTGCTCTTGGCCCTGGTGCTATGGCTCGCGCGCTGACGCTGTCGCTCGTGTTGCTCGGCGCGTGCAGGCTGTCTCCTGCACCTGCAGGTCGCTGCGCGAGCGACGACGACTGCCGCGAGGGTCTCGTGTGCCGAATCGACGGTGGCTGCGGAGCGACCCAATGCGACGACGGCGAAGTGCTCGCGTGTGACGCAGGGCCCCATCTCGGCTGGCAGGCGTGTACGGGCGGCTCGTTCGGTGCCTGCACCGCGGTGCGGTGTACGGGGAACGGCGTCTGCGCGCTGGCGCTGCAGCTCTCGAGCGAGCCGGGCGGCTGCGGGCCGGCGTCGTTCGCGGCGGCCGACGCAGGCTGGGCCTCGGTCGAGGTGTGCGGCGACGGCAAGGACAACGACTGCAACGGCCAGACCGACGAGAGGCCGACGACGCCGTGCCGGCTGCAGGCGGGCGTGTGCGCGGGCGCGACTCCGCGGTGTGGAGAGAGCGAGGCGTGCTCGCCGGCGACGTACACGGCGCACGCGCGTGATGCGGGCCAGCTGTACGAAGCGTTCGAGCTCGCCTGCGACGGGCAGGACAACGACTGTGACGGGCTCGTCGACATCTCGCGCGAGAAGAGCATGGGGCCCGGGACCGAGGTCGTGCTCATCGCGGAGCGCTTCGGGGCTCCCGACGCGTCGTACGTGGCGGTGATCGCCGATGAGCGGCCGCAGCGCATTCGCACCAGCCAGTGGACGGGAGCGCTGGACCCGGCCGCGGGCGGCGTCGACGTGCGGGTGCTCAGCCAGGCCGTGCCGCGCACCATGCTCGCCGCCTCTGAAGGCAACGCGGGCACGTTCGCGGCCTGGCGAGTGATGGGCGGCTTCGAGGCGGCCCTGGTGACCAACAACGGCAACGTGCTGTTCAAGGGCACCGTGACCGGCAACGTGACGGCCGGCCCGCGGCTGTTGACGCCACCGCGCCCCGGCCCCGGCGACACCGACGCGTTCATTGCATGGGTTCAGCCGAACGAGACCTACCTCTCGGCCGTGAGGGCCGCGGTCGCGACGGCGCTGCCGCAGCCCACGGTCTGTGACTGCGACGCGAGCTACTGCTGCTTTCCTTTCGCGCTGCCGTACGTCGACGCGAGCCAGGACGAGCTGTCGGTGTTCGGCTTCGGGCTGCCGATTCTCGTCGACGGCGGCATCGTGCACTCGGCGACGCTCGTCGAGGTGCCGGCCGAGAACGCCGCGTGCGCGGCGCTGCCCGTGCGCGCGGGTCCAGCGTGCATCAACTCGCTCTCGTCCGCGGGAGCGAGCGGTGTGCTGGCGCAGCGGTTCGGCTCGCAGTCGTGGGTCGCGGGCCGTGGCACCGACGACGTTCGCATCGTGGTCGGCAACCAGACGGATCCCGGGCAGCGGCACTCGTTCGGCGACTACGGGTCCTACCCGGTCAGCGACGTCGCGGCGCCCGCGGCGGAGGAGGCCGTGCTCGCGCTGGGCCGGCGCGAGACCGCGAGCAACCGCGGGGGAGCATGGCTGATTCAGCGGACGGCGAATCGCGTGATCGCGATTCCCGAGATCAACCACGGCCCCATCTTCGAGCTCAGCGACGCCGGCCTCGCTGCGCCATCGGCCACGTGGTCGGCTCGCCAGCCCGGCCACGTCGCGGTCGCGTACGCGGTGGCGCGGCCCGACGGCGGCGAGGTGATGGGTCGGCTGCTGTGCACGCCGCGCTGAGCGAAGTTCGTACTAGCCTTCAGGCACGGTGTCCGACTCCGAAGGGCTCACCTCGTTCGGCCGGTACAGCATCATTCGCAAGCTGGCCCGGGGGGGCATGGCCGACGTCTTCCTCGCGCGGGCGGCAGGCCCGATGGGGTTCGAGAAGATGCTGGTGCTCAAGCGCATGCTGCCCGAGCTCGCGCGCGACGAGACCTTCGTGCAGATGTTCCTGTCCGAGGCGAAGGTGGCGGCGGCGCTGCAGCACCCGAACGTCGCGCAGATCTTCGACTTCGGCGAGGTCAACGGGCAGTTCTTCATCGCGATGGAGTTCGTCGACGGCCCGAACCTGCGCTCGGTCATTCGCCGCTGCTCGGAGATCGGCGTCGAGCTGCCGCCCGAGCTGTGCGCGAAGGCGATCTCGGTCGCGTGCGAGGGCCTGCACTACGTTCACGAGCAGTGCGACTCGGTCTCGGGGCGCCCGCTCGAGCTCGTGCACCGCGACGTCAGCCCCGACAACATCATGCTCGCCCGCAACGGCACGCTGAAGGTGCTCGACTTCGGCATCATGCGGTCGAGCAACGGCGCGAGCCACACGCGCTCGGGCGCCGTGCGCGGGAAGCTCGCGTACATGGCTCCCGAGCAGGTGAGCGGCGAGGTGCTCGACCGCCGCACCGACGTCTGGGCGCTCGGCATGGTGCTGTACGAGCTGCTCACCACCGGGCGCCGCCCGTTCGAGGCCACGCAAGACGCCGCCGTGATGAAGGCGATTCTGTTCGAGCCGTTCAAGCCGGTGCGCGAGTGGCGACCCGCGGTGCCCGAGGCGCTGCAGGTCATCGTCGAGCGCTGCTTTCAGAAGCGGCGGCAGGAGCGCTGCTCGAGCGCCCGCGAGCTGCAGGTCGAGCTCGAGCAGCACCTGCGCGCCGGCCAGCACGAGGTCGGCAGCTACGAGCTCGCCGCGATGATCCTGGCGCTCGATCAGGGCCGCCCGCCCACCGTCGGCCCCAGCACGATTCCGATGCCCGCGAAGCAGCTGCAGGCCGAGCTGAACGCCCGCGCCGAGACCGTGCGCGCGCGCACGCCGACGCGCAAGGAGCCCGAGACGATCGTGGCTCCGCCGCCGGTCGCCCACGCCCCGCCGCCGCCCGCGGCACCCGCCGCCTCGCAGGTCACCACCGTGCCGGGGCCGCTGAAGCCGCGGTCGCGCGTTCTGCCTGCGCTGCTCGGCGGTGCGCTCGTGATCGGCCTCGGCGCCGGAGCGGTCGTGCTCGCCTGGCCTCGCGCGGCGCCCGCTCGGCAGCCGGTCGTCGTCGCCCTGCCGGCCCCTGAGCCTGAGCCCACGGCGGCGCCGGTCGTCGACGCGCCGCCGCCTCCGGCGCCGCTGGCCGAAGAGACGGCCCCGGCGCCAGCTCCCGAGCCTCGCCCGCTCAAGCGCACGAAGGCGACGCCGCGCGTCGAGGCGAAGGCGTGGCCGGTCGAGCTGCGCGCGCTGCCCGACGCCGAGGTGACGGTCGACGGGGCGCCGACGCCTCTGCGCAAGCAGGTTCAGCTCGCTGCCGGGGCCCACCGCGCCCGCTTCACGAACGCCGAGCTCGGCGCTGCCGACGTCTCGTTCGAGGTGAGGCCCTGCCTCAACATCATCGGCTACAACCTGACGACGCGGCAGCTCTCGCAGCAGTGCAGGGCGGTGGGGCCGTGAGCGAGGCGACCCGCCGCCACGGCACGGGAGGCTCGCCCGACGGCGTCACGCTGCTCTTCTTCGGCCCCCACGGCACGCGCACCGTCGAGCTCGGGCCGGGGCAGTCGGTGACGGTCGGCCGCGACGGGCCCTGTGACGTGCAGCTGCGCAGCGACGGCGTCTCGCGCCGGCACGCCACGTTCAGCCTCGAGCGGTCGGGGCTCTCGGTCGTGGACCTCGGCTCGACGAACGGCACGAAGGTGCGCGGCCGCGCGGTCGAGCGTGCCGCCCTCGAGCCCGGCGACGTCGTGATGCTCGGCGAGGTGTCGGTCACCGTCGTCGAGCGCGGGGCGCACGAGCCGCTGCCGCGGGGCGTCGAGGGTTGGGAGCGCTTCTCGCAGCGGCTCGCCGACGAGGGGGTGCGCGCGCGCGAGCTGCACCGGCCCTTCTGCCTGCTCGAGGTGAAGGCGCAGGTGCGCGGCGTTCACGTGAGCCGCTTTCTGCCCGCAGTGCTCGAGCGGCTGCGCGCCGTCGACGCGGTGGCGCAGTTCAGCGCGCACCGGCTGATGGTGCTGCTGCCCGAGACCGAGCGCGGGGGCGCCGAGAAGCTCGCGGCCTCGCTGCTCGACCTCGCCGAGCCTCGGCTCGGCGTCGCGCTCGCCGCGTGGCCGCACGACGGCGTCAGCGCCGAGCAGCTGGTGGCGGCGGTGGGGCGCGGAGTGCTCGAGCTCAGCCGTTCGCACAGCCTCGCGCACGCGACCGGCGAAGACCCTGCGCGGCCGCTGGTGAAGGACCCGGCGATGCTCGCGCTGTTCGAGACGGCCCGGCGCATCGCGGCGAGCCCGCTGAACGTGCTCGTGCTCGGCGAGACCGGCACCGGCAAAGAGGTGCTCGCGCGCGAGCTGCACCGGGCGAGCCCGCGGGCGAGGCGGCCGTTCGTCGCGATCAACTGCGCGGCGATCGCACCGGGTCTGCTCGAGAGCACGCTGTTCGGTCACGAGCGCGGCGCGTTCACCGGCGCCGAGCGGCGTGCGGCGGGCGTGTTCGAGCAGGCCGACGGCGGCACGCTCTTTCTCGACGAGGTGGGTGAGCTGTCGCCGGGGGCGCAGGCGGCGCTCTTGCGCGTGCTCGAGACGCGCCGGCTCACGCGCGTGGGCGGCGAGCTCGAGGTGCCCGTCGACGTGCGGGTCGTGTCAGCGACGCACCGCGACCTCGAGGGCGCCGGCTTCAGGGCGGACTTGAAGTTCCGCCTCGACGGGGTGTCGCTGCGCATCCCCGCGCTGCGCGAGCGGCCGCTCGACATACCCGCCTTCGCCCAGCGGTTCTTCGACGAGGCGCGGTCGGCGCACCGGCGCAGCGTGAAGCGGCTGAAGCCCGACGCGCTCGCGGCGCTCTCGCGCTACGGCTGGCCGGGCAACGTGCGCGAGCTGAAGAACGTCATCGAGCGCGCCGTGGTGATCGCCGACGGCGACGAGGTGACCGCGGCCGACCTCGGCGAGCGGCTCACCGAGCCGAAGGTGGTGGTGGCAGCTCCGGCGGCGGCGAGCAGCGCCGAGAACGTGTCGTTCAAGGAGCAGGTGCGCCGGCAGGTCGACGCGCTCGAGACGTCGCTCATCATCGCCGCGCTCGAGCGGTCGAAGGGCAACCAGACGCAGGCCGCGAAGGCGCTCGGGCTGCCGCTGCGCACGCTGGTTCACAAGATGCGCGCGCTCGGCATCAAGAAGCGCTTCGCGTAGGGCGTCGCTGCCGTGGCGAGCGTGAGGTCGGCGCTGCGGGCTGCGAGAACGCGGCGGTTCACTTCGCGAAGGCGCTCTCTGGGGCGGGCCGGGTGCCCACTGCCGCGAGCACGAACGTCGCGAGCGCGAGCACGCCGAAGAGCCTCAGGCGCAGCGCCTCGGAGAACGCGGCGGCTCCGAGCACGTCGTAGACGGGAAACGCGGCGGCGAGCGCGAGCACGGCGGCGGCGATCGCGAACGGCCGACGCGCCGTGAGCGCGAGCGTGTACGACGGGAGCAAGCACACGAGCGTGCTGCGCCAGCACAGCGGCGACCACAGCGCGGCGATGAACACGGCGGTCGCGGCCAGCTGAAATTCGCTGGGCGGCCTCCACACGAGGGCGCGCAGCGCCAGCGCCAGCGCCGAGGCGCTCAGCAGCGCGATGGGCAGCGCCGGGCCGCTGCACGCCATCGCCCACACGCCCTGGTTCGAGGGGCGGCAGAGCAGCTCGGGGGTGGTCTGCGACAGCAGCGAGAGCCACGCGCGGTGCTGCTCGAGCGCGCCGGCCGGGCCATAGCGCAGCAGGGGAAGCCCGAGGCCGAGCGCGAGCGCGAGCACGACCGGTCGCGCGTCGCGCCGCACGACGACGAAGAGCAGCACCGGCAAGAGGAACGTGATCTTCAGCAGCACGGCGCACGCGGCGAGCGTCGCGGCCAGCCAACGGTGCTTCGGGCGCGCGAGCTCCGAGCCGGCGAACAGGCCGAGCACGAGCGCGTCGCTCTGGCCGAGGCTGAACAGCGCGTGCGAGTAGCCGGCGAGCAGCACGAGCGGCAGCCAGTGCAGGCGCTTCAACCCCGAGGCCGCAGCGGCCCAGTGTGCGGCGAGGGCGAGCGCGAGCACCGAAGCGACGAGGAAGAGCAGCCGGTTGAACGGCACGAAGAAGGCAGCGGCCGCCGGCGTGTACTTGAACGTCCGGTCGCTCCACTCGGAGCCGTCTAAGACGGCGTCTTCGGCGCGGTAGAGCGGCTCGCCCGCGACGAAGCGCTGGGCTGCCCGCTCGAAGATCGCGAAGTCGGTGTCTTGCGACTTGAGGAGGTACGCGTGCACCGCGAGCGCCGCGGTCAACAGCAGGCCCGCATGAAGTCGCGCGACGACGTGCACGGCGCCTTCAGCCTGCGAGCAGCTTCCACAGCGCGACGAGCCGCTTGAAGCCGTGCGCGTCGAACCACTTCAGCGCGTCGGTGATGGGCTGACCGGCAGCGGCGGCGGTGCCGAGCTCGAGCGCGCGGTGCGAGACCACGCACTGCGGCGGCACGCGCTTGCGACCCTTCGCGAGGGTGTCTCTCGCGCGGTCGGCGCGGCCCTCTCTCGCCTCAGCGAAGGCGAGCAGCGCGTAGGTCTCGCCGGGGTCGAGCTCTTCCGTCCACGCGGTCGAGTGCTCCTCGAGGGTGTCGAGGGCGGCGAGCAGATCGGCGCGGGCCCGCGGCAGCGCCAGCGTGTCGCGGTGCATCACGTACTCTTGCAGCTGCAGGCGGCCGCTCAGCGCCCGGGCCTGGGCCAGCAGCATCACCCAGCCGCTCGACTCGGCGTCGCGCCGCGCGAGGCCGAGGAGCTGGTTCGCCTGCGGCAGGGCTCCGCGCGCGAGCTCGATGGCGGCGAGCACGAGCGGCGCTTCGACCTTGCCGGCGAGGTTGCCGATCGCGATCGAAAGCTCGCCGTAGCGCCGCTCGAGGCGCTCGGCCTCGTCGAGCTCGAGCTGCTCGCAGAGCAGGAGCGAGAGGTTGTGGGTGCCGATGGCTTCGCGGCGCGACCACTTCGTCGCGATCGCGAGCTCTCGAGCGCGCTCGAGCGCCCGCCTCGCCGAGGCGAGCTCGCCCTCGCCGAAGTGCAGCAGGGCCCGCGCGTTCCACGCGAGGCACTCTTCGCGGCGGTTGCCCTGGCGCACGGCGATGGCGATCTGCTCCTCGACCAGCGCGCGGCCCCGGGCGTAGTCGCCGACGCTCGAGCTCGCGACCTCTTCGGCGCGCAGGAGCGCGATGGCGTGGGCCTCGTCGGCCAGCGCCGCAGCAGAGACGTGGCTGCGGACCCGGCGGCAGATCTCGAGGGCCGCGGCCGCATCGCCGAGGATCTCGCAGAGGAACCAGGTCTGCGCGCGCGCCCAGCGCACCCAGAGCGTCGCGGCGGCGGCCTCGTCGAGCGACTTCGCGCGGCGCTCGACCTCGGCGAACGCGCGCAGGGCGTCGTCGTGCTTGATGAGGTGAGAGAGCGCCTCGGCGCGGGTGAGCTCGACGAACGCGAGCGCGGCGGCGGCGCTGAGCTTCTGCCAGTCGTCGCATGCGGGCCGGCGCTGCCGCAGCGCGGCGAAGGCGGCAGACGCCGCGGCCTCGGTGGCCAGCGGCGTCGGAGCGACGTTGCGGCCGAGCGGCTGCAGGGTGACCATCGCCGCGTCGGGCTGGCCCGCGAGCAGCTGGGCGTCGGCGAGGCGGCGCAGGAGCGTGGCGCGGCGAACGCCGGTCGCGTGGCGGGAGGCGGCCGAGAGCGCGAAGCGCCCCTGCTCGAGCTCTTCGGCCCCGAGCAGGGCATCGGCCCGGGCCTCGTGCCACAGAGAGGCGATCTCGGGGTCGCGAACCTCGAGATCGCGCAGCGCGTCGGGGCTCGGCCAGATTTCCGGCACGGCGGCTGATGTTACTCCCGAACCGCCGCCCGTCGCGGAAGACCTACTCGACCTGCAGCGGCTGGGCGGCGCTGATGCGCAGCGACAGGCGCGCCGAGGCGAGCTCGGTGCGCGCCTGAATCTGCCCGACCTCGGCCCCGAAGAGGTCGCGCTCGGCCTGAATGACGTCGATCTGGGTGGCGGCGCCGGCGGCGTAGCGATCGCGCGCCACCTGGGCCGCGCGCTCGGCGGCTTGCAGCTGCGCCTTCGCGGCCTCGAGCTTGTGGAGCGCCGCGTTCAGCCGCTGCCAGTCGGAGTGGATCTGATCTCGCCCGGCCAGCTGCGCTCTCTCGACCGCGAGCTCGGCGGTGTTCTCGAGCGCGCTCTGCACGTTGAAGCCGGCGATGGTCGAACCGTCGAGGCGCCACGTGATGGTCGCGCCGCCGTTCCAGGCTGTGTTCTGCCCGGTGAAGCCGGCCACGTTGCTGGCGGTCTCGGTGAATTGGCCACCGATCGTGGGCACGAGCGTCAGGCGTGCCGCGTTCGCGTTGCGGTTCGCCGCCGTGACGTCGCGCCGCGCGGCCTTCACGGCGGGGAGCTGATCGACGTTCTTCTCGAGCTCCTCGAACGGAGCCTCCTGGGCCATGTTGTCGGCCGGCAGGGCGGCGACGTCGCCGGGCTCGATGCCGGTCAGCGTGCGCAGGGTGCGCCGCGAGGTCGCGACGAGCGACTCGCTGTCGGCGACCACCTGGCGGTTGCGCTGGACCTCGGCCTCGGCGCGCAGGCGCTCGAGCTCGGTGGCGGCCCCGGCAGACGCCCGCACCTCTTGCAGCTTCGCCTGCGCCTCGGCGACCTTGGCCGAGCGGTTCGCCGACTCGCGCACGGCGAGGGCTGCCGCGTACCCGAACCAGGCGCCGACGACCTGCCGGCGCACCACGTCGCGGGTCACGTCTTCGCGCTCGATCGCAGCGCCTTGCGCAGCGTCAGCCGCGGCGACGCGGTACCAGCGCGACACGTCGAGGAGCGGGATGTCGACCCGGAGCAGCGCGTTGAACTGCTGGTACCCCTGAATGAGGGCGAAGACTTTGCGGGGTCGGCCATCATCTCCCGGGACCGGGCGAACCACGTTCGCCATCTCATCGACGTACGTGATGGTCTGCTCGAGACTCGCCTGGTACTGGTTGTGCTGCCAGACGCCCTGGGCCGTGATGGTCGGCAGCAGCGTCGTCCACGCTTGAATCGCCTCGGCCGACGCGCGGGAGCGCTGCTCGGCCGAGATGCGCCGATCGACGTTGTTCTTGTCGGCGGCGTCGAGCAGCTCCTTCAACGTCGCGGCCTGAGCCGCCGTCGACACCAGCACCACTGCTGCGAGCAGCGTCTTCACTTGCCGACCTCCGCGACGCCGGCCGGTGTGGCCGAGGGCTTCGTCATGACGACGGGGCTGCGCTTCTCGCCGCGCTGCTGGAAGACGCGGCGGAAGGTGATCGAGAGGTGATCGAGCCACGAGTAGGCGATGGGCACTGCGAGCAGCGTGAGCAAGAGCGAGAGGGCCTGGCCGCCGACGACGACGCCTGCGGTCGCGCGGTTGAAGCCCGAGCCGATGCCCTGCGCGGTGACGAGCGGGAGCATGCCGGCGACGAACGCGAACGTGGTCATGAGAATCGGGCGCAGACGGTCTTTGCTGCCGATGATGATGGCCTTGAGGCGCAGCTCTTCGTCGAGCGCGCGCCACAGCGGGTCGTGCAGGTTACCGACGTCGCGGCGGTTCGGAGCGATGACCCACTGCGCGATGAGCGGCGGCACGGGGGCGAGGCCGCCGAGCACGGGCAGCGACATGAAGAACATGCCGACCCAGGTGAGGGCCTGGTACCAGATCGGGTCGCGCGTCTTGCTCTTGGTGACCGCGCGGTCGACGGCGGCGGGCTCGAGCACGCCGGTGAGCTCTTCTTTGAGGGCGCGGCGCAGCTCGGCCTCGGGCAGCGTGCGATCGACGCGGGCGTAGGCGGCGGCGAGCTTGGGCTGCCACTCGTCGCGCAGGTTGTCGGTGTGAGCGACCTGAAGAATGCCGTTCTTCTTCACGACTCCGAAGAGCACGAAGATGCCGAGGAACGAGTAGAGGTCGAGCGCCTGGCCGAACAGAATCACCGAGGCGATCGCGAACGGCACGGTGAGCGGCAGCGAGATGAGAATCGTGACCGGGTGCAGCCACGACTCGAACTGCGCCGCGAGGATCAGGTACATGAACACGAGCGACGCGAGCAGGCCGAAGATGAACGAGAGGCCCGTCTCTTTCATGAGCTTCGTCTGGCCCTGGGCCTTGATCGAGAAGCCCTTCGGCAGGTTCTGCTCCTGCATCACCTTGAGCAGGGCGTCCGAGATGCCGCCCTCGCTCGCTCCGGGGCCGGCGTTCGCCATGATGACGATCTGCCGCTCGCGCTGATACCGCGAGATGGTCGACAGCCCCTCGTCGCGGCCGAGCTTCACGACGTCGGCCAGCGTCACCATGCCGAGCTTGCGCGACGGCACGGTGATGAGCTGCAGCATGTCTTCGTCGGTGCGGTAGCCCTCGGTGGCGCGCAGGCGAATGTCGTACTGCTCGCCGCCCTCTTCGTAGCTCGACACCTTCTGGCCGGCGACGAGCAGCTGCAGCGCCTGGGCGACGTCAGAGACCTGCACGCCGAGGTCGGCGGCGCGCGCGCGGTCGATGCTGATCGACAGCTCGGGCTTGCCGGCGACGAGCGAGCTGTCGACGTCGACGGCTCCGGGAATCTGCTTCGCCTTCGCGAGCACCTCGGCGCCCGCCTTCTCGAGCACGGCGAGATCGGGGCCGGCGATGATGTACTGAATGCGCTGGGTGGCCTGGCCGCCGCCGAACTCGTTCACGTCGGCGACCGTCACGCGCAGGTCTTTCGGCAGCGCCGGCAGAATCTGGTTGCGCACGTAGTCCTTGATGTCCGACTGGGTGCGTACGCGCTGGTCGGGGTCGATCAGCTTCACGTAGATGCGCGCCTGGTTCGGCGTCTTCGCGGGGTCGTCGCCGACCGTCATCATGGTGGCGATGACCTCGGGCACGTCGCGAATGATGCGCGCGACGCGGGCGCCGACGAGCTCGGCCGACGCGACGCTGCGGCCTTCGGGCAGGCGCACGACGACCTCGAACTGCGCGCGGTCGTCGACGGGCAAGAAGCCCTTCCGCGCCTTGCCGGCCATCGGCACGATCGAGGCGATGGCGAGCAGCGACGCGCCCACCACGATCCACCGGTGGCGCATCACGAACTGCAGCGCCTTCACGTACGCGCCCTCGACGGGCCGGTAGCCGACGTCGACGATGCGCTCGAGCAGCGTCTTGCGGTGATCGCCGGCCGCCTTCGTCTTCAAGAACTTCGAGGCCAGCATCGGGGTGAGCGTGAACGACACGAAGAGCGAGACGGCGACCGAGAACGACATCGTGACGCCGAAGCTCGAGAGGAACCGGCCGGGGATGCCGGCGACGAAGGCGATGGGCAAGAACACCGCGATGAGCGAGAGCGTCGTCGCGAGCACGGCGGTGCCGATCTCTCGCGTGCCGTTGATGGCGGCGGTGTGCGGGTCGACGCCTTCTTCTTCGACCTTCTTCACGATGATCTCGAGCACGACGATGGCGTCGTCGATGACGATGCCGACGGCGAGCGCCAGCGCGAGCAGCGTGATGCTGTTGAGCGTGTAGCCCTGAATCTTCATCAGCGCGAAGGTGCCGATGATCGAGGTCGGAATCGCGATGGCGGCGATGAGCGTCGACCGCACGTTGCCGAGGAACACGAGCACCACGAGCGCCGCCAGCAGGGCGCCGATGATGAGGTGCTCGATGACGGCGTCTTTGCCGGTGCGAACCACGCGCGAGCCGTCGCGCTGAACGTCGAGCGAGTAGCCCTGGGGCAGCTCGGTCTGCAGCTCGGTGAGGCGCGTGCGCACGGCGTCGACGACCGCGATGGTGTTGGTGCCCGACTGCTTGCGCAGCGCGAGGAGCACGGTGGGCACCCCGTTCCACTGGGCGCTGGTGTCGACGTCGGCGACGGTGTCGCGCACCTCGGCGAGCTCGTCGAGGCGCACCGCGCGGCCGGCCTGCTCGCGCACGATGATGCTCTTGAGCTCTTCGACCGAGGTGACGCGGCCCTTCACCTTGACGGTGAGGAAGTCGCGGCTGGTCTCGACGCGGCCGCCGGGCAGCGTCATGTTCTGGGCGCCGATGGCGCCGGCGACCTCGAGCGGCGAGATGCCGAGCGCCTTGAGCTTCACGGGGTCGACCTGCACGTCGACCTGGCGCTTGCGGCCGCCGATGAGCACGACCTGGCCGACGCCGCTGATCGACTCGAGGCGGCGCCGCACGACGCGGTCGGCGAGGTCGGTGATCTCGCGCACGTCTTTGTCTTTGCCGTTGAGCGCGATGAAGAGAATCGGCACCGAGTCGGGGTCGAACTTCTGCACGACGGGCGGGTCGATGCCCTTCGGCAGCTCGGCGAGCACGGTGTTCACCTTCTGCTGCACCTCGGCCGCGGCGACGTCGACGTTCTTCTCGAGCACGAACTGCACGAGCACCTGGCTGAAGCCCTCGCTCGAGTTCGAGCGGAGCTCGTCGACGCCGTTGATGGTGTTCACCGCGCCTTCGATCTTGTCCGAGATGCTGGTCTCGATGTCCTCGGGCGAGGCGCCGGGCAGCACGGTCGTGACGACGACGACGGGGAAGTCGATCTTGGGGAACTGATCGACGCCCAGGTTCGAATAGAAGACGCCTCCGACGACCAGCGTCACGAGGGTGAGCACGGCCGCGAAGACGGGCCGCTTGATGCACAGCTCAGCAAGCCATTGCATGTGAGAGCTCTCTTGAGGGGGCTACTGGAGAATGGACGAGCCGTCGCGCAGGCCCGGGGGTGGTTTGACGATGACCTTGGTGCCGGCGGCGAGCGGCTCGAGCACGGCGATGCGGCCGTCTTTCACGACGCCCGTGCGCACGACCATCTCGTAGGCCTGGCCTTCGCGCGCGAGGAACATGCGCTTGATGGTGCCCTCGCTCTTGATGGCCTCGACCGGCACGGTGTTCTGCTCTTCTTCGCCCGTCGCGAGCAGCACGGTGGCGAACATGCCCGGCTTGAGCGAGAGGTCTTTGTTCGGCGCCGAGGCCTCGATGATGAGGTCGCGGGTGCCGGCGCGCAGTGCGGGCGACACGAACTTCACCGTCGCGGGGAAGGCGCGGCCCTCGTAGGCGGTGACCTGCAGGTCGAGCGTCTGGCCGGGGCTGACCTGCGCGACGGCGCGCTCGGGCACGCTGATGCTGACGCGCACCGGGTCGATGGCGAAGATGCTGACGACCTTCGACGCGGGCTGCACGTACTCGCCGACGTTGACGTAGCGCTCGCCGACGATGCCGTCGATGGGCGCGCGAATGACGGTGTCACCGGCGAGCTTGCCGGCGAGGTCGGCGTTGGCGCGCGCGGCGTTCGCCTGGAAGAGCTGCGCGGTGCACTGCGACTTCTGGCGGTCGAACTCGCTCTTCGCCATCGCGCCCTGCTTGAAGAGGGTGTCGGCGCGGTCGCAGTCCTGGCGGGCGGCGGCGACCTGGGTCTCGGCGGCCTGCGACTGGGCCATGGCGGCGGCGGCCTGAAAGCCAGCGGCCTTGCTGTCGACGATGGCGAGCACGGTGCCGGCCTTCACGGGCTGGCCGCGCTCGACGTAGGTGGTGGCGACGCGGCCGGCGACGTTCGCGGCGACCTCGCTCTGCTTGTCGGCCATGATGCTGCCGGTGAGCGTGAGGTAGCGCGGCATCTTCGCCGCCTGGACGTCGGCCGTCTGAACGGTGACGGCCGGAGGCGGCAGCTCCTTCGACTTGGCCGCGGCGGGGTCTTCGGGCTTCTTGCAGGCGGCAGCGACGAGCAGCAGTGCGACGGTGAGCTGGGTCTTCATTGCAGTCTCTTCCTGGTTGGGGCGAGGCCTCTTGCGTAGAGCTTCGCGATCATCTTCGAGTAGCCCTCGAGGCTCGGGGCCGGCCCGCCCGTGAGCTTCGACATGTGACGGACCATGATCGGCATCTGGCCGGCACCGAAGACGGCCATCGCGATCTGTTCTGAGTTCGGAATGTCGGCGAGGCCGAGCTTCTTGGCCTGCTCGAGCCAGGCGCTGAACAGCTTCACCGCTTCGCGCAGGGGGCCCTTGCCGAACAGCTCCTTGAGCTGCTCCTTGGGGATTCCGCTCTCGCGCAGCGCCGCCATGCAGGGCCAGCATTCGTCGAGGAATCGCATGTGGCCGTCGATGATGGCGTGAAGTTGTGTGTCGAAACGTTTAGCCGCGTCGGGGCCCTTCTCGAGGAGCGCGATGAACTCGGGGTGCTCGGGGAACTTCAGCGACTCGAGGAGCAGGGCGTTGCGGCTGCCGAAGCGCTTGAAGAGGGCGGGGGTCGTGACGCCCAGGCGCTCGGCGATGAGGTCCAGCGAGACCTGGGGCCCGATCTCGAGCACGCCCTTGCGGACGGCCGTGCGAATTTCATCATCAGAGACGAGGCGGGGGCGTGGCATGGCGCGGGCGGCGAAAGTTAGTAAGCAGTGACTAACTTATCCGCAAGCGGAAAAGCAACGGGCGGCGCCGCCACAGAGATGTCGCAGGTTGGAGGTGCCGTAGCGCCGCGCGGCGAAGCGTTCAGAATTCCAGCGGCGCTGATCAGCGGGGCGAGTAGCCGCGCTTCACGTGGGCATGAGGTCGCTTCGTTTCACACGCGTCACACGCCGCGGGGCAGCTTCGACCCGCTCGACGGCGCCAGCCGCTCGAGCAGCGTCTCGGTCAGCAGGAACCAGAACTGCACCTCGCCGAAGCTCACGATGTCGCCGTCGTGCAGGTTCGTCTCGCCGAGCAGCTTGCGGCCCGCGTTGATGTACGTGCCGTTCGTCGAGCCGAGGTCCTGCAGCGAGGCGCGGGCGCGCTGCGCGTCCCACCGCAAGGCCGCGTGGCGCTTCGACACGGAGGCGTCGTTGATGACGAGGTCGCAGTCGGGCTGGCGGCCGACCGTCAGCTCGTCGACGCCCTGCAGCGGCGGCAGGGTCGCGACCGACAGCGCGTCGAACTGAAACACCAGCGACAGGGTGCCTCCAGAGATGGCCGACTCGTGCGCGATGCTCGTGGGCTCGGGTTCGCCCCACGGGTTCGTCGGGTCGTCGGGGCCGGCCGAGAGCGGCTGCCGGGGCGGCGCTTCTTCGGCTTCGGGCGGCCGCTGCACCAGCACGAACGGGCCCAGCTGCTTGCGCAGCGCCGACGGCTTGAGCGACTTCGTCAGTTTCTTGAGCTCTTCGACGGTGAGCACGAGCTCGACTCTATCTCTGGGCTCGCTCGTGTGGAGCATCGAGCCGCCACGCTCTGGAGCCTCAAAGGGCAAGACGACCGGAGAGCGTCGGCCGCGTGCACCGCGCGCCACACAATCGAGCGCGGGTGAGCGGTCTTCCGTGGTAGCACACGCACCGACAGATGGTGCTCCACGCACTGTTGGCCGTCTCGGTGCTCGGAGCCGAGCCGCCTGCGCCCAAGAGAGATGCTTCGACGAGGGACGTCTCGAAGAGAGACGTGCGCGATCTGTCGCTCGACGAGCTGCTCGAGACGCCCATCGCGGTCGCCTCGAAGGCGCAGGCGCGAACGGTGCGCGAGACGCCTGGCGTGGTGACGGCGATGACGCGCGAAGAGATTCACGCGAGCGGCGCCCGCGACCTGCTCGAGGTGCTGCAGCTGATCCCCGGCTTCTCGTTTCACACCGACGTCGAGGGCGTCGTCGGCGCCGGCTTCCGCGGCATGTGGGGCCACGAGGGCAAGGTGCTGCTCATTCTCGACGGCATCGAGATGAACGAGCTGCTCTACTCGACGAACCCGCTCGGCGGGCACGTGCCCGTGCAGATCATCGAGCGCGTCGAGGTGATTCGCGGGCCGGGCTCGGCCGTCTACGGCGGCAACGCCGAGCTCGCCGTCATCAACGTCATCACGCGCAGCGGCAAAGACCTGATGGGCGCAGAGGTCGGCGCGCGCTACGCGCACAGCCACGCAGGCTTCTACGACGCGATGGGCGGGCTCTCGGCCGGCTGGGCCTTTCAGAGCGGCCTCGACGTCTCGATGAACCTCGCGACGGGCCAGGCGCGGCGCGGCCACGGCACGTACGAGGGCTTCGACGGCGTCACCTACGACCACGGGCAGAGCTCGCGCCTCGACCCATTGCTCTTCGACGCGAGCGTGAAGTTCAAGGGGCTGTCGGTGAAGTTCCTGTACGACGACTACAAGGCTGCGAGCCGCGATGGCTACGGCCTCGCCGCCACGTCGCCCGCGACCGTGCGCTTCCGCACGTACGCCGCCGACGTGCGCTATCGCCTCGACCGGTGGGAGACCCTCGTGCCTTCGGTCTACGCGTCGTGGCGTCTGCAGCAGCCGTGGGAGGTCACCGACACGGCGAGCGACCTCTTCTATTCGAAGACGGCCCAGCGCCTGAAGGGCGGAGCCATGCTGACGTGGAACCCGGCCGACAAGCTCGAGCTGCTCGCGGGCGTCGAGACCTGGGGCGACTTCGCGTGGCTGAACGACATGACGCTCGTCGGCACGCAGACCTCTTTCAACGGCGCGAACAGCGTGAGCTACGCGAACGTCGGGGCGTACGCGCAGGTGCAGTGGGACAACCCCTGGGTCAACGTCTCGCTGGGCGGCCGCTACGAGTGGAACAGCCAGGTCGGGTCGAACTTCGCGCCCCGCATCGCGCTCTCGAAGCGCATCGAGCGGCTGCACCTGAAGGCGCTGTACTCGGGCGCGTTTCGTTCGCCGGGCATCGAGAACATCAACCTGAACCGCGCCATCACCGCCGAGCACACGCAGGTCGCCGAGGGCGAGCTCGGCCTGCAGCTGTCGGACCTCTTGTACGCCTCGGTGAACGCGTTCTACATGCGGCTCGAGAACCCCATCGTGTACGGCATCGACGGGGCGACGTCGTCCGAGAGCTACGTGAACGCCGGGGCGTTCGCGACCGGCGGCTACGAGCTCGACGTGCAGATGCGGCACAAGCGGGTGTTCGCGCGCGCGACGTACTCGCTCGCGCTGCCGGCCGAGAACCACGTCGAGACGTACCAGGTGCGCGGGCACCCCGAGGCGATCCTCGGGTTCGCGGCGCACAAGGTGACGCTCAGCGGCCAGTGGCGCATCACGCGCGGCCTGCAGCTCGGCGGCAGCGCCGTCTACCTGTCGAGCCGCTACGGGTACGTCGGGCCCGGCGGCGTCGACGCAGACGGCAACCCGGTGGGGGCGCTCGCCCAGCGCCCCGAGACGCTGACCGTCAACCTGTGGCTCGGCTACGAGAACCTCGGGCTCAACGGGCTCAGCCTCTCGGGCGGCGTCGACAACCTCTTCAACGCGCCGGTCGCGTATCTGCAGCCCTACGACGGAGGCCACGCTCCGCTGCCCGGAGGCGCGCGCTCGTTCTTCCTGCGCCTCTCATACGCGTGGAGGGTCGAGCGGTGAGGGCGGTGGCCGCGGCGCTCGTGCTGTACGCGGGCGCGGCGCGCGCGCAAGAGGTGCCTCCGCAGCTCGCGCTGATGGTGATGTTGAAGGTGCTGACGTACGACGGGCACTTCGCCGAGCGCGGCGGCGGTGACTTCGTCGTGCTGGTGCCGTACGCGAAGGGCGGCGAGGGCCGGGCGGCCGAGCTCGTCGAGAAGGCGCAGGGGCTCGAGCTCAAGTCGATCAACGAGCGCCCGCTCAAGTTCCTCGCGGTGGCGGCCTCGGAGCTCGGCGGCGGCACGCGCGCCTCGGCGGTGCTGCTGCACGCGGGGTTCCCTCCCGACGCGGCTCAAGAGGTGCTCGCGATCGCCACGAAGGCGCGCCTCTACTCGCTCGCGCTCGACGAGGCGTTGGTGAAGCAGGGCGCGATGCTGTCGGTCGCCAGCAACGCCGGCAAGCCGCAGGTCGTGCTGAACGTGACGACCGCGCGCGTCGTCGGCGCCGAGATGGGCCCGTCGGTGCTCAAGGTCGCGCGCACGTACCACTGACGCAACGCGAGGCGGCCCTGGCGCGAGAATCTCTGACGATGGGCTTCTGCCTCGGCGCGCTGTCGGCTGCGAAGGTGAAACCGGCGGGGCGTGTCGAGCGCCGCGCGTCGTCGCGGCAGGCCGTGCCGGTGTCTCCCGACTGGACCCCCACGAGGAGACGCCCGCCGTGCACATACCCGCCATCGAGTTGGTCGCCGCCCCGATTCCGCCTGCGTATCAGCTCGAGCCTCCGCCCCCGACGCGGTCGTTCGCAGACGTGCTGCTGCAGACGGCGCGCGAGGTCGAGAAGGCCGACGGCACGATGGAGCGGCTCGTCGGCAGGGCGATGCGCAACGAGCTGACGCCGCCCCAGCTGCTCGTGCTGCAGTACCGCCTGCACCGGTACTCGCTGCAGATGGAGCTGCTCTCGAAGTCGGTGCAGCAGATCGTGCAGGGCCTGCGCGAGGTGCTGAAGACGCAGGTGTAGCGCGCGGCTTCAAGGCGCCGGCAGCACGCGGTCGAGGCGCTCGCAGGCGTCTTCGAGCCCGAACACGCAGGCGCGGACCACGAGCGGCAGCTCCTCGGCCGGCGGGAGCTTCAGGCGGTAGCCGAGGTCGAGGCAGGCTCGGCCATCGCCGGACGCGCACGACGTCGCGTACAGCCGTGTGCCGCGATCGAGGTCGGGCAGGTTTCCCGCGGCCGTGGCGCACTGGTCGAGCTCGCCCGCTTCGCAGAGCGCGAGCGCGACCCGGCCGGCCACCGCGGGCTCGGCGTTCCAGCACTCACCGACGAGCCCGCTCTCGCAGGCACGGTCGACCAGCGCTCGGGCGCGCGCGCGGTAGGCCGCCCGCTCGGCCTCGGGGAGGTTCACCCAGCCGTTGATGGTCATCTCGTTGGCGAGCGCCGAGCAGGCGTTGGCCGCTCCGAGCTCGCAGCCGCGGCGATACCAGCGCTTCGCCTCGTCGGGCTCCGAGGCGTGAAAGTGCTGGTGACCGCGCAAGAGGCAGCACCGGCCGTTGCCCGCGCCGCAGCAGGCCTCGAGCGCAGGCGCTTCGGCGGGCAGGGGCTCCGGCTCGCCGAGGCTGCAGGGCACGTTCTTCGCCCGGGCCGCGGCGCACGGCTTCGCGGTGGCGAGCCAGGCGGGGTACGTGCGCGGCTCGTCGGGCTGCGACGCCGCCAGCTCGGGCGAGCGGCGAAACACCTCGGCGATGCAGCGCCGGTGGGTGACCGAGCGCGACCACGACGACCCCGAGCCGCTCACCGAGGGCGACGCGTACCAGCTGCTCTGCCCGAACGAGAAGCCGACCGAGCCGCCGCTCACCGACGATTCGCTCGTCCTCGTGGCGTCGTGAAGCAGCACCCGGCCCCCGCCGTTCGCGCGCACCCGCTCGAGCGCCGCGGTGCAGACCTCCTGATCGGAGTCGCCGGTGCTGCTCGCGTAGCTCCAGCCGACCCGCGCCCAGCCCGCAGCCTTGAGCGCTGCGAGTGCGTCCGACGTCGGCTCGAGGGTGCCGTCGCCCTCGAGCTGCACCGCGCCGCCCCCCTCGCGGCGCTCGGGAATCCACGCGCCCGCGCGATGCGCGCACGCAGAGAAGAAGAGCATGACGCTGATGAGAAGACGCATCGCGCGCACCGTACCGCAGCCCGGGTGCGCTCATCAGAGCGTCAGCACCTGGGCGAACGCGCTCTTGTACTGCGCCGCGATGGCGCCGGCGCTCCTCGCGTTCACGCAGACGAGCAGGCAGTCGTTCTCGTGTTTCTCGCGAGCGATGTCGGCGGGCGCGGCGACGGTGTGGCCGAGGCGCTCGAGCCCCTGCTTGCGCGGGTTCGCGTCGTAGATGCCGGCGACCCGCGGCAGAAACGCGCGCGCGAGGGCGGCGTGGAAGCCGGCGCCGTACAGGTAGACGCGGCGGTGGCTCGCCAGCTGCGACGGCAGCTCGCGCAGGCGCTCGAGCGTCTCGAGCAGCGGCGAGACCGCCGCGCGGTGCTCGGAGACGAGGTCGGGCCGCGCGACGAAGGGCTCGGCCTCGGCGGCCCGGGCCGTCACCGCCAGCGTGCCGGGCGTCGACACCTCGGCCGACGTCACCTCGAGGCCGGCGGCGCCGAGCAGCGCCTCGAGCGTCGCGAGGCTGAAGTGGTGCACGTGGTCGGCGCACGCGAGGTCGCCCAGGTTCGTGCGCCACGCGGGCACCATCACGAACAGCGTGCCGCCGGGGTTGAGCCGCTCGCGCAGCGCCGTCAGCGACGCCAGCGGGTCGGTGTCGTGCTCGAGCACGAAGAAGGTGCAGACGACGTCGAAGGGCCCGGGCGGTATCGAGCCGATGCTCACGCGGCCCCTGCCGAGCAGGCTCTCGGCGAAGGCGAAGTAGCGGTCGCCGACATCGCACGCCCACGTGTTCTCGAAGCCGTCGCGCACGAGCCGGTTCAAGATGCGCCCGCGGCCGCAGCCGAACTCGAGCACGCGTGCGCGGGGGTGCAGCGCGCCGCGCACCATGCGGCGAAAGAGCCCGTAGTCGAAGTCGGTGCGGAAGACGACCTCGCCCTCGGGCGTCACCACCAGCTCGTCGAGGCCGCCGTCGGTGAGCGTCGCGTCGTACGCGCGAGAGTAATACGTGTGCCAGTCGACCTCGGCCTCGGTGAAGACGTGCGCGCAGGTCGTGCACAGCATCAGGCGGCTCGCGCCCTCGAGGGCCTTGCTCTCTGAGGTGATCGACGCCGGCAGCTCGGCGAGGCGCTCGGCGCCGCCGCGGCAGAGCGGGCAGCTCATCGCAGCACCTTGTCGGGGTGCGCCTTCGTGAAGTCGCCGCCGTCTTGCCAGCCGCCGACCCAGTCGTTCGCGACGCCGGTGGCCTCGGTCATGTCGAAGAAGCGCACCTGCGCCGTGACGCGCGAGCGGCCCGCGCTCGTGTTGAAGCCCGACTGGTGCAGCGTCATGAAGTCGATGAAGACGACCTCGCACGCGTCGGTCTCGTGCTGAACGACGGGGTAGCGCTCGAGCAGCGCGTCGACGTTCGGAATCGTGAACGTCTGCGTGTAGTCGCGGCCCTTGTTCATCGGGTCGTTGCAGTGCACCGGCAAGATGCCCTCGCGGTGGCTGCCGCGCGCGATGCGCACCGGCCCCATGTCGTGCGTGACGGGCACGAGTGAGAACCACGCGACGAGGCCGCGCGGCGACGACATCTGCGAGTGGTACTCCTGGTGCCACTGGCTGCGCCACCGGTCTTCGTGCGGCAGGTCGAGGCGAATGCCGGCGCCGCGAAACGCGATGCCGAGCGTGTCGGTGCCGAGCAGCGCGCGCGCGGTCGCCGCCAGCGGCGCGTTGCCGACCAGCGCCCAGAACGCGTGCAGCTTGCGAATGGCGTCGTAGACGCGGCCGAGCTGGGCGCGGTCTCGCTGCGCGAGGTCGAGGATGCGCTCGTGAATCGTCGCGCCCCGGGCGCCCTTCGTCTCGAGCAGGCGGGTGATGCCGTCGAGCACCGCGGTGCGCTGCGCTTCGCTGAACAGGCCGCCGAGCTTCACGTAGCCGTCTCGCCGGTAGGCGGCGATGAGCGCGTCGTCGACGGGGCTCACGGCAGGGCCTCGACCAGGGGCTCGAGGTGCTTCGACATGGGCCGCTGCTTGAAGCGCTCGTGAAAGTCGCCGGCGAGCTCGCGGCGGTTCTTCATGGCGCGTGTGCGGCGCAACAGCTCGATGACCTGGCCGGGCTCGCACCAGAGGAAGAGGTCTTCGAGGGGCTCCTGGCCGAGGCCGCTCTCGCCCGCCACGAGGCAGCGGTTGTTGACGAGGTAGAGGATGCGGGCCTGCGGCAGGTGCGCGAACGCTTCGCTCTGGCGCAGCGTCAGCACGACCTCGGCGCGCGAGAGCAGGTCGTTGCGGAACAGCGCGGCGTCGTCGAACACCACGGCGACCTGGTAGCCGAGCGCGCGCAGCTGGTGCACGACGTCGCGGCGGTGCGGCGTCATGCTACCGTAGAAGAAGAAGTCGATGTCCTTCTCGTCTCGGTGCCGGACCTCGTCGAGCCGCGGCACGTAGCCGAAGCCGAGCTTCTGGGTCTCGACGCCCAGCGCCTTCAGCGAGGCGCGGCTCTCTTCGTCGGTGTCCCACACGGCGCGGGCGCCGCGGAACAGCGGCATGAGCATGCCGTCGAAGCCCGGGCCGATGTCGACGCCGTTCACCGTGCGGCCGCGGATGATCTCGGTCTGGTAGACGACGTACGGGTGCCCGCTGTCGATGAGGGCGTCGACCGTGTCGGGCGCCGCCAGATTGTGGACGCCGAGCAGAATATTGACGCGCCCGGCTTCCGTCGCGTTGCGGCGCAAGGTGCAGCTGTGGCCCAGGTCCTCGAGGCCGAAGGCGATCATGCGGGCCAGGTCGAAGAGGAAGTGCGTGTGGCGGGCTGTAGGCGGGTCGATGACGGTCAGGTTCAGCTTCATCGCCGTGGGCGTTGAGCACGCTCCGTGCCGTCATGAACCTGACGCGCCTTCGCTGGCACCCGCATTGCTCAAGGCACCCGTCGCATGGCTCGACTGTCGCTCTGCCTGATCGCGAAGAACGAGGAGCAGCTCCTGCCCGGCTGCCTCGAGTCGGTGAAGGGCATCGCCGACGAGCTCATCGTCGTCGACACGGGCAGCACCGACCGCACCGTCGACCTCGCCCGCGCCGCCGGCGCGCGGGTCATCTCTCACCCATGGGCCGACGACTTCGCCGCTCCGCGCAACGCCGCCCTCAAGGCCGCGACCGGCGACTGGGTGCTGCACCTCGACGCCGACGAGCGCCTGACGCCCGCCGCCGGGGCCAAGCTCATCGCCGCGATGAAGAGCGGCGGCTTCGTGTGCGGCATGCTGCCCTTGCACGACGCGACGCGGCTCGACGCTCCGGTCGCCGAGGTGCTCTCGGGCAAGGCGCGGCTCGCCGACCCCATCTTCCTGCCGCGGCTGCTCAAGAAGACGCCCGACCTCGAGTACCGCGGCATCGTGCACGAGGGTGTGACCGAGTGGCTCACGCGCCAGCGCATGAGCCTGCGCTACCTCGACGCCGACATCATTCACCTCGGCAACGTGCCGAGCCTGCGCAAGGCCCTCTCGAAGGGGCGGCGCAACATCGAGCTGCTCGAGAAGCGCTGCGCCCTCGAGCCCGACTCGGCGGTGCCCTGGGGCTATCTCGCGCTCGAGCTGATCAAGGCCGGCGAGCGCGAGAAGGCCTGGAGCGCCATCGAGGCGGGCTGGGCCATCGCGAAGCGCCGCCCCGCGGGCCAGACCGTGCTGCGGCTCGCCGACGCCCGCGCGATGCTGCAGCTCGAGCGCGGCGACGCGGCCGGCGTGCTCGAGACCGTGGCACTGGCCGTCGAGGTCGACGGCCCGCAGCCCGACCTCTACTTCTTGAGGGGCTGCGCGCTCGAGCTCGAGGGCATGCGCGGCGCGGCCGGCACGCGCGCGCGCACGCGGCGGCTCGACGAGGCGCTCGAGTGCTTCGAGCAGGCGCAGAGACCGGTGCGCGGGGCTCCGTTCGCGCAGTTCATGGAGGGCGTCAACGGCTGGTCGGCGCTGGTGCACCAGGGCAACACGCTCCTGGCGCTGGGCCGCCACGTCGAGGCGCGCAAGGCGTTCACCGAGGCGGTCTCGCTCAAGCCCGACGCGCTCGAGGCCCACGTCGGCTTCGCCGAGGCGGTGCTCGAGTGCGGCGACGCGCAGGCGGCGCTCGAGGCCTGCAGGCCCGCGATGGGCGACGAGCCCGACGGCTGGCTCATCGCCGCGGCGTGCGCGCTCGAGCTCGGCTCGCCCCAAGACGCGAAGGCCCTGTTCACGAGCGCGTGCGAGCGCGGAGCGAAGGGCTACCTCTCGCCGCACCGCTCGGCGCGCCACACCGAGCTCGCGTGCGTCGTCGCCGCGACGATGGGGCGACCCATCTTGGGGCCCGGGGTGGTCGGAGCGCTCGGCGGGTTGATGGCGCGGGCCGCGACGCCGCTGGTCGCGACGCAGCGCTACGCGCGCGAGCTGAAGCTGCTCGTGCTCGCCGTGGTCCAGTCGGGTCAGACCGCGCTGCTCGAGCCGCTGTTCGAGCCGCGGGCCGAGGCGATGTTCCCGGGCATCGTCGCCGAGCTCGCGAAGCTCGGCATCGAGGCCGAGGGCACGCGCGACGAGGCGATCATCGAGGTGCCGAACGCGTGGGCGGAAGCCTGGCTCGCCGCGTGCGGAAACGCGCGGCTCAGGGTGAAGCGCTGCGACCTTCACGCGATTCGCACCGGAGCCCTCGAGCTGCCGTGGCCCGCCGTGCTCGCCGACCCGGTGCCCGCGGTGCGCCGCCTCATGGCCGCGCTCGGCGAAGCGCACGACGAGGCCCTCATTCGTCACGTCATCGAGAACTACCCCGGAGGGCGAGACGCGGGCGCAGCGGCTGACCCACGTCGAGCCCCACCCGGAAACACAGGAGTCGCCTCATGAAAGCCGTCATCCTCGCCGGTGGTCTCGGCACGCGCCTCGCTGAAGAGACCGAGATCAAGCCGAAGCCGATGGTCGACATCGGCGGCAAGCCGATTCTCTGGCACATCATGAAGCACCTCGCGCACCACGCGCTGACCGAGGTGGTCGTGGCGCTCGGCTACAAGGGCGAGGTCATCAAGCGGTGGTTCCACGACGCCGTCACGCTGAACGGCTCGCTGACCGTCGACTTCGCTCAGGGCATCGCGCGCCACCACGGCAAGGACATGGAGGACTGGGTGGTGCACCTGATGGAGACGGGGCTGCCCACGAACACCGGCGGCCGCCTGCGCCGGCTGAAGCGGCAGCTCGCCGAGGGGCCGTTTCTGTGCACGTACGGCGACGGCGTCAGCGACGTCGACGTGACGAAGCTGCTCGAGTTTCACCGCTCGCACGGCAAGCTCGCGACGCTCACGGCGGTGCGGCCGCCCGCGCGGTACGGCGGCCTCTTCTTCGACGGCGACCTGGTGTCGCAGTTCACCGAGAAGCCGCAGGCCGGCGAGGGGTGGATCAACGGCGGCTACCTCGTGCTCGAGCCCGAGGTGTTGGACCTCATCGAGAGCGACTCGACGTCGCTCGAGTCCGACGTGCTCTCGCGCCTCGCGCAGCAGCGCCAGCTCGCCGCCTTCCGTCACGGCGGCTTCTGGCAGTGCATGGACACGATTCGCGACAAGAAGTTCCTCGAGTCGCTGTGGGCCGACAACAAGGCCCCCTGGAAGGTGTGGTGATGGACTCGTACTGGAGAGACCGCCCCGTCTTCGTCACCGGCGGCTCGGGCCTGCTCGGCGGCTGGCTCGTTCAGCACCTGCTCGAGCGCGGCGCCGACGTCACCTGCCTCGTGCGCGACTGGGTGCCGCAGAGCCGCCTGCTCGCCGAGCCGCTGCGCGTGAAGGTCGTGCGCGGCGACGTGCGCGACCAGGCGCTGATCGAGCGCATCCTCGGCGAGTACGAGGCCAACACCGTCTTCCACCTCGCGGCCCAGGCCATCGTGCCCGTCGCGAACCGCAACCCGGTCTCCACGTTCGAGACCAACATCGGCGGCACGTGGTCGCTGCTCGAGGCCTGCCGGCGCTCGCCGCAGGTGCGCGCGGTCGTCATCGCCTCGTCTGACAAGGCGTACGGCCAGGCCGCGACGCTGCCGTACGACGAGCGAACGCCGCTCGACGGCCGGCACCCTTACGACATGAGCAAGACGTGCGCGGACCTCATCGCGCAGAGCTACGCGTCGACGTACTCGGTGCCGGTCGCCATCACCCGCTGCGGCAACTTCTTCGGCGGCGGCGACCTGAACTGGAACCGGCTCGTGCCCGGCACCATTCGCTCGGTGCTGCGCGGCGAGCGCCCGGTGCTGCGCAGCGACGGCTCGATGGTGCGCGACTACCTCTACGTCGAAGACGGCGCGCTGGCCTACCTCGCGCTCGCCGAGAAGCTCTCGGGCGACGCGCTGCTGCGCGGCGAGGCGTTCAACTTCTCATACGAGCAGCCGCTGTCGGCGCTCGACATGACGAAGCGCGTGCTCGCGGCGCTGGGCTCGACGCTCGAGCCGCGCATTCTCGGCGAGGCGAGCCACGAGATTCCCGCGCAGTGGCTGTCGGCGAAGAAGGCGCGTGCGGTGCTCGACTGGGTGCCGCGCTTTCAGCTCACCGAGGGCCTGCAGCGGACGATCGACTGGTACCGCAAGGAGCTGCGCTAGATGACCCCCACCTGCCGCTCGTGTGCCGCGAAGGAGCTCGAGCTCGTGCTCGACCTCGGGCCCATGCCGCTCGTCAACGCGCTGCCTGGCTCGGCGGGCGACGCGGTCGCGCGCTTCCCCCTCGAGCTGTACTTCTGCCGCGCCTGCACGCTGCTGCAGATCGGCGAGACCGTGCCGCCCGGCACGCTGTTCTCGGACTACACGTATTTCTCGTCGTACAGCGAGACGATGGTGGCGCACGCGAAGGCGCTCGCCACGAAGCTCGCCGCCGAGCGCGAGCTGGGCGAGTCGAGCCGCGTCGTCGAGCTCGCGAGCAACGACGGCTACCTCTTGCAGCACTACCGCGACCTGGGCGTGCAGGTGCTGGGCGTCGAGCCGGCCCAGAACGTCGCCGACGTCGCGCGCGGGCGCGGCATCGAGACCGTGAGCGAGTTCTTCGGCGAGGCGCTGGCGCAGCGGCTCGTCAGCGAGCGCAAGCGCGCCGACGTGGTGCACGCGCACAACGTGCTGGCCCACGTGCCCGACCTCGAGGGCTTCGTGCGCGGCATCGCGACGCTGCTCAAGTCCGACGGCATCGCGTGCATCGAGGTGCCGCACGCGATCGCGATGGTCGACCGCACCGCGTTCGACACCATCTACCACGAGCACCTCTGCTACTTCTCGGTGACGGCGCTGAGCTCGCTGTTCGAGCGCTGCGGCCTCGAGCTCTACGCGGTCGAGAAGGTCTCGATTCACGGCGGCTCGCTGCGGCTGTTCTGCGCGCTGCCGTACACGCGCCGCGTCGACGACTCGTTGCAGGCGCTGCTCGAGGAAGAGGCGAAGTGGGGCGTGCGCGAGCCCGAAACGTACCGGGCCTTCGCGCGCCGCGTCGAGGCGCTCGGCGCTCACGTGCGCTCGACGGTCGCGAGGTTCAAGGCACAGGGTCACCGGGTGGCGGCGTACGGGGCGTCGGCGAAGGGCTGCGTGCTGATGAACTACGCGGGCCTGAAGGCGGGCGACGTCGACTTCGTGGCCGACGTGAGCCCGCACAAGCAGGGGCGGTTCGTGCCCGGCACGGGCGTGCCCATCTGCGACCCGAAGCGGCTGTTGCAGGACATGCCGCAGCACACGCTCTTGTTCGTGTGGAACATCGCCGACGAGGTGCTGCGCCAGCAGGCCGAGTACCGCCGGCGCGGGGGCGAGTTCGTGAACCCGATCAGCAACCCGACCAGCAATTCGGAGGCGGCGTGAGGTTCTACGAGGAGCGCATCCCGGGCGTGCGCGTCATCGAGGGCGAGCGCCACGTCGACGGCCGCGGCTACTTCCAGCGCACGTTCGACGCGAAGCTCTTCGCCGACGGCGAGCTCGAGGCGACGTTCGTGCAGTCGGCGATCTCGTTCAACCACCTGAGGGGCACCGTGCGGGGGCTGCACTGGCAGGACGCTCCGTCGCAGGAGGCCAAGGTGGTCACCTGCCTGCAGGGCGCGATCTACGACGTGCTGGTCGACATGCGCGAGGGCTCGCCGACGCGGTACCAGCACGTCGCGATCGAGCTGTGGGACTCCGATGGCCGAATGCTCTACGTGCCGAAGGGCGTCGCGCACGGCTACCAGACGCTGCGAGACGCCACGCTCGTGGGCTACCAGCTCTCGGCGCCCTACGACGCCCCGCGGGCGCGCCGCGCGAGGTGGAACGACCCGGTCTTCGGCATCACCTGGCCTCTGCCGCTCACCGTCATCGCCGACGTCGATCGCGATGCGCCGCTCATGGTGATGCATTGAGCCCCTCCACCGCGCTCGCCCCGGCCGTGGGGGCCCGCTGCACCGTCGTCATCTCGCAGCCGATGTTCTTCCCGTGGGTCGGCATGCTCGAGCAGCTCAAGGCCGCCGACGTCTACGTGCACTACGACGACGTGCAGTTCAGCAAGGGCAGCTTCACGAACCGCGTGCAGGTGAAGACGGCCTCGGGCGTGAAGTGGCTGACGGTGCCGCTCGAAGACGTGCGCCTCGGTATGCTCATCAAAGACGTGCGCGTCGACAGCCGCCGCGACTGGCGTCGCAGCCACCTCGACCTGTTGCGCCAGGCGTACCGCGGCGCTCACGAGATGCTCGAGCTCGTCGAGCGCGTCTACTTCTTCGAGACGCCGTGGCTGTGCGAGGTCGCGATGGCCAGCATGACGGCGCTCGCCGACGTGTTCGGCGTCACCCCGAAGCGGCAGCGCCTGTCGTCGGACCTCGGCATCGGCGGTCACGGCACCGAGCGCGTGCTCGCGGTCGTGAAGGCGCTCGGCGGCACCCGCTACGTCAGCGGCGCCGGCGGCCGCGCCTACCTCGACCACGCGGCGTTCGCCGCGGCCGGCGTCTCGGTCGAGTACATGGACTACGCGAAGCAGCCGTACGCGCAGCGCCACGGCGAGTTCACTCCGTTCGTGTCGGCGCTCGACGCCCTCGCGAGCTTGGGGCCCGCAGCGGCCCGCGCCTTGTTGGTCTCGAAAACCGTCTCCTGGAAGGAAGCCGCATGAACGTCGACACGGGTCTGAAAGCGCTGTCTCTCGAGTGGGCCGAGAGGGCCGGCAACCAGAAGTACACCTACAACTTCTCGTGGATGGGCAGGCCCATCATCCAGCTGCCGCAGGACATCGTGGCGATGCAGGAGCTCATCTTTCGCGTGCAGCCCAGCGTCATCATCGAGACGGGCATCGCGCACGGCGGCTCGCTGATCCTCTACGCGTCGATGCTCGAGCTGCTCGGCGGCGACCGCGAGGTCATCGGCGTCGACATCGACATTCGCGCCCACAACCGCGCCGCCATCGAGGCGCACCCGATGAAGAAGCGCATTCACATGATCCAGGGCTCGTCGATCGCGCCCGAGGTCGTCGCGCAGGTGCGCGAGCGCGTCGCCGGCCGCGGCCCGGTGCTCGTGACGCTCGACTCGAACCACACGCACTCGCACGTGCTCGAGGAGCTCAAGGCCTACTCGCCCCTCGTCACGCCCGGCAGCTACTGCGTCGTCTTCGACACCCTCATCGAGGAGCTGCCCGACCGCTGCTTCCCCGATCGCCCCTGGAAGAAGGGCAACAGCCCGCTCAGCGCCGTGCGCGAGTTCATGGCGACCGACCGGCGGTTCGAGGTCGACAGCGAGCTCGAGTCGAAGCTCCTCATCACGGCGTGCCCGGGCGGCTGGCTCAAGTGTCTGCGCTGAAACGCATCCCCGTCTCGGGGCCGAGCATCACCGAGCTCGAGCGGCGCTACGTCGCCGACGCCGTCGAGAACGCCTGGTACGAGAACGCGAACGTCTGGAACGCGCGGTTCGAGCGCCAGTTCGCCGCGCGGCTCGACCTGCCCTACGCCGTCTCGCTGCCCTCGTGCACGTCGGCGCTGCACCTGTCGCTGCTCGCGCTCGGCATCGGCCCGGGCGACGAGGTCATCGTGCCCGACATCACGTGGATCGCGACGGCCGCCGCCGTGAAGTACGTCGGCGCGACCGTCGTCTTCGCCGACGTCGACCGTGCCACCTGGTGCCTGTCGGCGAGCAGCTTCCTCGAGTGCATCACGCCGCGCACGCGCGCCGTCATCGGCGTCGACCTCTACGGCGGCATGCCCGACTGGGACGAGGTGTGCGCCATCGCCGCGAGCCGTAAGATCGCCGTCATCGAAGACGCGGCCGAGGCGGCCGGCAGCGTGTACCGCGGCCGCCAGGCCGGCACGTTCGGCACGTTCGGCTGCTTCAGCTTCCACGGCTCGAAGACGATGACGACCGGCGAGGGCGGCATGCTGGTCACGAAGAACAAGGCGCTGTTCGATCGCGTGCAGGTGCTGCGCGATCACGGCCGAGCGCCGGGCGACGTCACGTTCACGAACGGCGAGGTCGCGTACAAGTACAAGATGAGCTCGCTGCAGGCGGCGCTCGGCACTGCGCAGCTCGAGCGGCTCGACGTGCTCGTCGCGCACCGCCGCATGCTGCTCGCCGCCTACCGCGAGAAGCTCGCCGGGCTCGAGGGCGTCACGCTGAACGCCGAGCCCGAGGGCGTCTTCAACAGCTGCTGGATGATCACGGTCGTGCTCGACGCGCGCTGGGGCGTCGACAAGGCCGAGCTGGGTCGCCGGCTCGATGAGCGCGGCGTCGCGACGCGGCCGTTCTTTCACCCGCTGTCGAGCCTGCCGGCGTTCGAGGGCGACCTCGAGGCGCGGCGCGCGCGCGAGCGCAACCGCGTCGCGTACGACTTGAGCCCGCGCGGCATCAACCTGCCGAGCGCCGCGTGCCTCACCCGCACCGACGTCGCCATCGTCTGCGCCGCGCTGCGCGAGAGCCTGGGAGCCCGAAGTGACCATCAGGCTGCGTGACTGGACGTGGAGGGACATTCCCGTGCTCGCGAGCTTGCGCTCGAACGAAGCGCTCCAGGCGCAGCTCATGGCGAGGCCGAAGCCCGGCGATCTCTACGAGTGGCTCGCGCGCCGCACGTCGGATCCGCAGGGGGCCTTCTTCGTCGTCGACGACGGCGGCGAGTGCGCGGGCTTCGTTCAGCTCACCCAGGTCGAGCGCGGTCAGTCGGCGTGGGTCGGCATCTGCATCGCTCCGGGGCGCCAGGGCCGCGGCATCGGAGCCCGCGCGCTCGAGCTCATCGAGGCCCACGCGCGCTCGGCGTTCGGCGTGAGCGTCGTGAAGCTCAAGGTGCTGCACGACAACGCGCGGGCGATCGCGCTGTACGAGCGCCACGGCTTCCGCCACCTCGGGCCCGAGGGCGACGCGTGCCTCATGCAGAAGCCGTAGCTGAGGCGTTCTTGCGCCTCGCGGCGGCTCAAGCCCGCGATTCATCGTCGAGGCGCGCGCGATGCAGCCTCAGGGCTCATGCGATCTTCAGCACTCCTCATTCTCTCTGCCGCGGTCTGCTTCATGGCCCTCGGCGTCTTCGCCCAAACGGGCACCGGACCCGGCACCGGCCCTGGCACCGGCGCGCCCAGCTCGAGCCCGCCGGGCATGCCGGGCTCACCGAACGATCTGCCGCGCCCGGGTCCGCAGAACCCTGCGCTGCCGGGAAGCAACCCGGGCGGTCTGGGCGGCATGAACGGGCAGGGCGGCGGCCCGAACGACGTGCCGGGCGGCCCGATGGGCAGCGGCGGGTTCGGCGGCTCCGGCGGTACGCCGGCGTTCCCGATGGATGGCGGGCTGACGCTCCGCTGAGACGAACAAGGAGAAGACGACATGGCAATCGCAAATACGAACGACAACCAGAACCTCGATCAGCTCAACAGCTTCCTCCGCGGCGAGATCTCAGCCGTCGAGACCTACCGCATCGCGCTCGACAAGCTCGCGATCGACAGCCCGGCGCGCTCGCGGCTCGATGCGTGCCGTCAGTCGCACGCCGAGCGGGTGGCGACGCTGCGCGGGAAGATCCTGGCGCTGGGGGGCACTCCCTCCGACGGCTCGGGCCCGTGGGGCGCGATGACGAAGATGATCGAGAAAGGCGCGAGCGTCTTCGGAGACGTAACGGCGGTCGACGCGCTCGAGGCCGGCGAGGACCACGGCCTGCGCGACTACCGCCAGGACCTGCCGAAGCTCGGCAGCACCGCGCGAGAGATTGTGACGACGCAGCTGCTACCCCAGCAGGAGCACACGCACCGCACGCTCAGTGAGCTGAAGCGCGAGCTGCACGCGAAGTGATCGGCCGCGCGGGCGTCACGCCTGCGTGGTCGAGGCGCCCTCGAACAGCACGACGAGGAAGACGTACTGTGTCCACGGTGTGTCTTTTCGCTTGTACGGCGCGATGGTCAGCGTGACCTGCAGCGTCGGACGCGCGATCAGCTCGTCGGGCCAGGTCACCTCGTCGAGCGACGACGCGAAGAACTGCCAGCCGCGCACGGGCTTCTTGATGACCTGCACGGCGTCGGTCATCAACCGCTCGAGGCCGTCGTGAGGCTCGAGGCCCTTCGCGCGGACCTCAGCGGCGACCTCGTCGGCCGTCTTGGTGGGCAGCCGCACCCACTGCGCGGCCGGCAGCCCGCGCCGCGCCCGCTCGGCGTTCAGCCTGTCGATGAGCTGCTGCTGGCGCGCGACGGTCGGCTCGGGCTCGTCGAGCAGCGAGTACGTGCACACGAGCGTGTCGACGAGGCCTCCGTGGTCGACCTGGCCGAGCGCGATGACGCGCGTCTCTCTCGCGAGCAGCTGGTGGCGCCCGCCGGGCAGCTCGAGCATGAGCGCCAGCAGCTCGGAGGCAGCCTCTGATGGCACCTCGTTCGACGTGAACTGGCCCTCGGTGATGGCGCCCTCGACGCGCCAGCCGGCGATGAGGCCCATCGCGATGCGATCGAGCCTGGCATGGTCGCCGTTCAGCTGGGCGGCGACGTACGGCGGCACGAGCCCACGGGCCTGCTCGCTCTGAGGGCTCGACAGCACCACCGGCTCGCGGCCGAGCTTCACGCGCTGGTCGTTGAGCGCCTCGAGGAAGGCCTGCGGCGAGCCGTCTCGGGCCGCGCCGACCGCGGGCCGCACGAAGCGCGAGGTCGCCGCGCCCTGCTGCCAGACCATCGTCGAGAACACGGCGTAGCCGAGGAAGCGGCCGGGCTCTCGCGCCCAGACGGCGAGCCAGTCGTGGGGGTTGCCGCCCTGCACCGGGCAGGCGAGCTCGAAGTTCGGCAGCCGCACCTCGGGGTTCTTCACGCACGGCGCCGACGTGTCTGCGCCCTGGTTGATGCGGCCCCACACCTCTTCGGCCGGCCGCTGCAGCGTGCCGCGCACGCGCACGACGCCGCCCTCGGGGTAGATCGACAGCGGCTCGATGCGCGACTGGTCGATGGCGAACGCGAGCGTGAGGCGCGCACGGCCGGCCTCGCGCACGACCGCGACTCCGGCGGGAGCGCCGTCGGGCACGGCGTGCAGCTGGCTCACGACGTCGGGGCCCCAGCGCTTCGCGAGCTCGGCCTCCGAGACGTCGTCGGGCACGTCGCCGAACAGCTCCCACGTCTGGATGAGCCTCGTCGGGCAGCCGCAGCGCGCGTCGATGAACTCTCGCAAGAGCACGCCCGGCGCGGCGCCGTCGTGTGCGAGCGCGAAGCGGGCGCGCTCGCGCGCGATGCACGTCAGGTCTTCGGTGAGCGGGAAGCGCCCGGCGGCGCCCTGCAGCACCGCCTGAGTGAACGGGGCCGAGGTGTCGGCGAGCGGCGCGTGCTCGACGCGCTCGGGGAGCGGGCCCTGCAGCTCCCACTCGGCGACGCTGACCACCTTCCGCGCCTTCGCCTCGGGCACGGCCTCGCGCGCGATGGCGTCGAGCTCCTCGGGGCGCGTGAACTGCCCCGGAGCGGCGCAGCTGCAGGTGAGGGCGACGGCGGCGAGAACGCTCGGGCTCGAGGCGCGCATGGCGCGCGACTCTATTCCCAGGGCTCACGTGTGTGGAACATCGTGCAGCCGCGCTCGCGTTGGCCTTGTGCCTCGCCATCTCGCGATGCGCGCGCGCCAGCATCGCGCTCCACACAAGCGAGCGCGTTTGCAGGCGTCGCCGCGAAGCGCCGTCACTCGACGGGCGAGCCCCACAGCCCGGCGTCGTGCGCGGCGATGAGGTCGTTGCGCTGCTTGCGCTCGTCGGGCGTGAGCGGGCGCAAGCGGCGGAGCAGGAACTCGCGCGACGTCTCGGAGCGCTCGCCGACCACCTTGCTCTCTTGCTGGCGCTCGAGGCGCGCCTCGAGCCGCGCGAGGATGCTCTCGCGGCTCTGGCCCTTCTTCACGTCGATCGAGACGTTGAAGCCGCCGTACTGGAACTGGAGCGTGCCGTCGGCCTCGGCCTTCTTGCCCGGCATCTTCACCTCGAGGATGAGCTCGTGGTGGTAGCCGAGCTCGTCGAGATCGACGACGGCGAGGTCTTTCTTCAAGTCGACGTGAATGCCGGGCACCTTCGACTGCACGTCGAGCCGCACGCGCTGCAGCGCCTTGATGCTCTCGGCGTAGTCGCGCAGCTCGTCGCGCTGGGCCTTCACGTAGGAAGGGAGCTTCTTGTCGGAGAACGAGCTGTCGGGCAGCGACGCGACCTTCTTCAGCGCGGCGGCGTCGCGCGGCGTGAGGCGAGCGTTCGGCGCATCCCACGTGACGGCGGCCGTCATCTTCGCCGCCTTCGGGTAGTTGATTTTCTCGCTCGTGCTTCGAACGACTTGCGTGAGCTTGGTGGCCAACGGTCACACTCCCAGACGAGCGACACACTACAAAATGCCCGTCCGGGCGTCATGTCCTCGTTTTCCGTGGCGCTGCGCCGTCACGCTAACGCTTCGCCGCGGCGGGGTTCCTGGGTCGGCATGCGCCGACTGCTCGCCGTCTCGCTCCTCCTCGCCTGCGGTCGAACGGACACGGCGGTGCCCGTCGCCGAGGCTCCTCCTCTTCCTCCTCTGCTGTCGAGCCTCGTTCAGAAGAAGGCGCGGGCGCTGACGCTCGATGTGAGCAAGGGCCCGTCGGTCGCTGCGTGGGCGCAGGCGAGCGATCACGTCGACGTGCTCGCGACCTTCCTCGACCACGCTACGGGCGAGCACGTCACGCGCACGCTGGTGCAGAACGTCGTGGTGCTCAAGTCGGTGCCCGGCGCCCTCACGGTGCTCGTCATGCCCGAGGAGGCCGAGCTGCTCACCCACGCCGCCCAGGACGGCACCATCACCGTCGTGCTGCGCAATGAAGACGACCTCGACGTCGTCGAGGAGCGCGGCCGAACGACCGCCGGCACGCTGCTCTCGGGCGAGCGCACGCGCGTGCTGCAGCAGAAGCGCTTCAACACGATTCAGGTGATTCGCGGGAGCGCGAGCGGCAGCGGCAGCGGTGCCGCGCCGGCGCCCGAGCCCGAGACGGGGCTCATCACGCAGCCCGCGGGTGTGAACGGCGTGGTCGCGACGGCGGTCGAGGCCACGAGCACGTTCGCGGCCGACGTCGACACGGCGAGCTGGACGCTGGCTCGCGCGCAGCTGCTCGAGGGCCGGCTGCCCGACCCCGGGGGCGTGCGCGTCGAAGAGCTCGTGAACGCGTTCGACTACGGCTACCGCGCTCCGCAAGAGCAGGCGTTCGGCGTCTCGGTCGAGGCTTTTCCGTCGCCGTCGCGGCCGGGCTGGCACCTGTTGAGCGTCGGCGTGCAGGGCCGGCGCGTCGAGCCTGCGGCGCGCAAGGACGCGAACCTGGTCTTCACGCTCGACGTCTCGGGCAGCATGAGCGCGCCTGATCGGCTCGAGCTGGCGAAGCGGGCGCTGGTGCTGCTCGCCGGCCAGCTGCGCGAGCGCGACACGGTGGCGCTGGTCGTGTACGGCAGCGAGGCGCGGCTGGTGCTGGCGCCGACGCCGGCGTCGCAGCGCGAGCGCATCGTGAAGGCGATCGAGTCGCTCGCCACCGAGGGCAGCACGAACGTGCAGGCCGGGCTCGAGCTCGCGTACGCGACCGCGCTGAAGGGGTACAAGGCCGGCGGCATCAACCGCGTGGTGCTGTGCAGCGACGGCGTCGCGAACAACGGCATCACCGACGCCGACGGCATCTTCGCGCGCGTGAAGAAGAAGGCGCAGGAGGGCATCACGCTCACCGCCGTCGGCTTCGGCATGGGCTCGTACAACGACGCGCTGATGGAGCGGCTCGCCGACCAGGGCGACGGCCAGTACGCGTACGTCGACCGCCTCGAAGAGGCCCGCCGCATCTTCGTCGAGGAGCTCACCGGCACGCTGCAGCTCATCGCGAAGGACGTGAAGCTGCAGCTCGAGTTCGACCCCGCCACGGTCGAGCAGTACCGCCTCGTGGGCTTCGAGAACCGCATGCTCGCGAAGCAGGACTTCGCGAACGACAAGGTCGACGCCGGCGACATCGGCGCGGGCCACGCGATGACCGCGCTCTACGAGGTGAAGCTGAAGCCGCAGCCCGGTGCCCGGCTCGCGACGTTTCGGGCGCGCTACAAAGAGCCCGGCACCAGCGCCTCGGGGCTCATCGTGCACGAGCTGCCGTCGAGCGTCGTTCGCGAGCGCGTAGAAGAGGCGGGCGGGGCGGCGCGGCTCGCGGCCACCGTCGCGCTGTTCGCCGAGAAGCTGCGGCACAGCCCGTGGGCGGCGGCGGTGACGTGGGCGCAGCTTCAGGCGCAGTTCTCGGCGCTGCCCGCTGAGGTGCGCGCGAGCGCCGAGGTCGCCGAGCTGGGCCGGCTCATCTCGACGGCGGCGCGGCTCGACGCGAAGCCGCGGGGCTGAGCTCTCACGGCACCGCGCCGACCACGAGCTGCGTGAGCCCCGAGCCCATCGGCTGGAACACGGGCGTCCACGTCGAGAGGTTCGTCGAGCGCTGAATGCGCAGCGGCCAGTCGAAGCTGAAGTAGGCGCCGTTGAAGAAGCCGGCGACGCCGCGGCTCATGGCGTTGACGTTCGTCCACTGCGCGCCGTCGCTCGAGCGGAAGGTGCCGTTCGAGCGCACGACGATGAACTCGGTGCCGGTGAAGACGACCGAGCCGTCGCCGGTGCCGACGTTGTGGTCGACCCACGTCATGCCGTCGCTCGACGTCGCGCAGACGGTCGCGCTCGTGCACGCCACGAAGACGCCGTTGCCGAACGCGACCGTGCCGAACTGCGCGCCTGCCTGCCGGCGCTCGGACCACGTGATGCCGTCGGCCGTCGTGGTGATGACTCCGACGTTCGGCATCAGGTTGTACGTGTGGCCGACGGCGACGGCGCGACCGGGGCCCGCCGCCACCGCGCGGTAGTGCATCGCCTGGTAGCCGGGGTCGTTCGTCCACGTCGTGCCGTGGTCGGTCGAGCGCACGCGCAGGCCGTTGCCGCCCGCCGCCACCCAGACCGTGCCGGTGAAGGCCGCTCCACCGAGCCACGCGCGGCCGGTGCCGCCGTCGAGCCACTGCACGCCGTCGGTCGACACGCGCGTGAGCGCCACCGACGAGCCGCCGACCGCGACGAAGCGGCCCTCGCCGAAGCCGACGCCGCGGAAGAGGTCGTTGTCGTCGCCGCCCATCGCCGTCTTCTCGGTCATCGTCCACGTCATGCCGTCGGTCGAGCGCGCGATGCGCTGCCCGTAGCCGACCGCGATCGCGAGCGGCGTGCCGGCGTCACCCGTCGCGCTCCCGCCCGCCGTCGAGCCGCCTGCCGTCGAGCCGCCCGCGCTCGCACCGCCGGCCGTGCTGCCTCCCGCGGTCGCTCCGCCGGCGGTGGCGCCTCCCGCGGTGCTGCCTCCCGCGGCGCCTCCTGCCGCGCCGCCCGCGCTCGCGCTGGCTCCGCCACCCGCGGTGCCCTGACCTCCGCCGGTGCCGCCTCCGGCGGGCCCGCTGCACGCGCACAGCAACAGTCCGACGATCGCGGCTCTCATGTTCATCGTCTCCACTCGAGGGGGACTCCCTGTGCGGCAGCGCTGCGCTCGAGGTTGGCGAGCGCGGCCTCGGCGGCGCGCAGGTGCTCTTCGGCCGCCTTCACGCGCGCGGCGGCTTCGTCGGGGCGCGTGGGCAGCGAGTCAGCGGCGGCCTTCGCGACGTCGAGGTCGTTGCGCGCGCTCTCGACGCGGGTGCGCGCCGACAGAAAGTTCGTGCGCCAGGCTTCGCGCAGGCGCGAGTCGTCGCGCGGAGCCGCGGCCCGCCCGCTCTCGGCGCGGTAGCGCGGCACGCTGAGCCACGAGCGGAGGATCTTCACGCGGTCGTGGCCCGTAGAGCCGTCGAGCAGCACGAGCTCGGGGTCGGTCTTCAGCGCCTTCACGTCGCACCGCTCGAAGGGAATGAGCCCGACCGCGGCCTTGACGTCCTTCAGCGTCTTCGCGCGCATCATCCAGTCGAGCTCGCGCTTCTGGCCCGACTTCGCCATGTGGTCGGGCATCGCGTCTTCGATCGAGACCCACCGGTCGAGCGGCAGCAGGTCGCGGCACGTCCACTCGCCGGCCTGCAGCTCGACCGACAGGTTCTGCGTCGGCGCCGCCATGCCCTCGGCGCGCAAGATGACCGTCGCGATGATGCCCTCGTCGCTCGGCTTCGCGGCCACGAGCGACGGGTGATCGAACGCCGCCGTCGCCTCGGCCACCGCCTTGTCGTTCTCGGCCGACACGCGCGCGAGCAGCGCGTTCCACCGGTCGAGCGCTTCGCCCTCGGGCGGCTCGACGTACTCGACGGGCAGGGCCAGCCCGATGCCCTCGGCGGTCGTCACCTTCATCGACACGATGCCGACGGCCTCGCCGCGCGCGTTCACGAGCGGCCCGCCGCTGTTGCCCGGGTTCACCGTCGCGTCGAGCTGCAGGTACGCGATGCCGAGGTGGTTGCGACCGATGAAGCTGATCTTCCCCTCGTGCCAGGTGAACGAGAGCCCGTGCGGGCTGCCCACGAGCACCACCGGGTCGCCCTCGGTCAGCGCCGTCGAGTCGCCGATCGCGAGGAAGGCGTTGTCGGCGCCGCTCACGGCCACGACCGCCCAGTCGAGCCAGTCGTCGCGCCGCTCGACCTTGCCGAGCAGCGTGCGGCCATCGGGCAGGCTCACCTTCAGCGAGACGTCGTCGCCGCAGACGACGTGCGCGTTCGTGAGCACGCGATCGGGCCCGATGAAGAAGCCCGAGCCGAGCTGCTCGCCGCACGACAGCTGCACCACCGCGGCCTGCACCTGCTTCCGGTCGAGCTTCGCGGCCGGAGCAGCGGCGCCCGCCGGCGTGGCGGTGGCGGCGGCAGGCGGCGGTGACGGCGCCGAGCTCTTCCCGCGCAGCACGAAGCCGGTGACGCCAGCGACGGCGGCCAGCGCGCCGACCGCGAGCAGCGCGACGGGAGCCCGCGATGGCTCGGCCCTGCGCGCGGGCACCGTAGAGAGCTTCAGGCCCTGCGGCAGCAGCACCTCGGCGATGCGGCGCGCGAACGCGCGAGAGGCTCCGCGCACGACGGGTACGCCGGCGGCGCCCAGCGCCGACTTCGCCGCGGCGAACGCGGGGGCGGGCGGGCCGAGCGCCGAGATGGCCTTCGCCGCCGCGAACCGCGAGCGCTCGTCGCCGATCGGCTCGACCGACACGTCGACCAGGAGGCTCCCGCCACAGCGGGCGCAAATCGCCTCGCCGGAGTCCGCTTCTCCGCAGGACGGGCAGACATCCACGATGCCTGTGAGCCTACCGGAGCGCAGAAAGAAAGCGGGAGTCCCGGTTCCCCTGCGGTGCTCAGAGCGCCAGCAGAACCAAGCCGGTGATCGTCAAGGCAGCCCCGAGCCCGAGTGCAGCCCACGCAGCCACCTCACCGGCCTGCGCAGAGCGCCAGCTCTCGGGTGCGCAGTTCGGCCGGCACTGCTGCAGGCCCGACCAAACGCTCGCAACCCAGCCCATGACGCCCGCGCCTGCGGCACCGAGCCCGAGCCCCACACCGACCAGCCCCCACGGCCAGCGCTTCGGTGCGGGCTCCGGCCCCGATGCCGTGACTGCGGCCGGGGGAGTCGCGGCGGCCGTGGTCTTTGGCGCGGGAGCAGGCGTCGGGCTGGGCGCGAGGGCCGCCACGCTCACCGGCGCGTCGGCCTTCGGCTCGGCCGCAGGCGCAGGGCGCGTCGCGCACTTCTCGAGCGCCTCGAGGTGCTGCTCCACGCGCTCGCGGTTCGGGCTGTCGGGTACCGCGGCGAGGTACTTGCGGTACGCGCCGAGGGCCTCGTCGCAGTGGCCCAGCAGCCGGTGCGCGAGGCCGATGTTGAAGAGGTACTCGGGGAGCCCGGAGCGCTGGTGCGCCGCCTCGTACGCCTTGAGCGCGTCGGCGTAGCGCTTCTCGGCGAAGGCCCTCTTGCCGCTCTCGTTGAGGGCGCGCAGCTCCGGGTCGGCGGCGGGGGCGACCCCCTGGGCCGCGGCTGGGCAGGCAATCAGGGTGGCGAGCAACATCGCGCGCATCGTGGAGATGGAGAATACTCGACGTCCCCGTGGGAGCGACCGTCGCCGAGATGCCCTCCAGCCTGGGGCCCTGGAGGCTGCTTTCGCTCCTGGGCGAGGGCGGCATGGGCTCGGTCTACCGCGCCCGGCGCGAAGGGGCCGGCGTGACCCACGACGCGGCGCTCAAGGTGCTCAACACGGCCGGCCGCGATTCGAACCGCGCCGAGGCGCTGTTCCGCCGCGAGGCGCAGGCGCTCGCCGCACTGAACCACCGCGGCATCGTCAAGCTGATCGACTTCGATCGCGCGGGCGATCGCCTCTACCTCGTGACCGAGCTCATCGACGGCGGCTCGTTGCTGGAGCTGGCGGCGAAGCGGCGCATGCCGTGGGAGCTGTGCACGTACGTCGCGCTCGAGGTCGCCACCGCGCTGGCGGCGGCCCACGGCCTGCGCGCCGAAGGGCTGCCCAACGGGCTGGTGCACGGCGACCTGTCGCCGTCGAACGTGATGCTCGCCGCCGATGGCGCGGTGAAGCTGGTCGACTTCGGGCTGGCGCGGCCCACCGGCGCTGACGTCTCGAGCGAGAACGTCGAGGGCAAGCTCGCCTTCTTGCCGCCCGAGACCGTCGCCGGCGCGCCGAAAGACGCGGCCACCGATCTCTACGCGCTGGGCGTCACGCTCTACGTGATCCTCTCGGGGAAGAACCCGTTTCACGGCGCCACCCCGGCGCAGACCTTCGATCGCGTGCTGCGCGCCGAGATCCCCGATCTGCAGAGCACCCACCCCGAGCTGCCGCGGGAGCTCAGCGCCGTCGTGCGGCAGCTGATGCACCGCGATCGCGGCGAGCGCATGTCCAGCGCCGCCGCCGCGGCCCAGGCGCTCGAGGCCGTGCTCGCCGGGCGCGCCGGCCCCAAGCACGTCGCGCAGTGGGTGCAGGAGCACCGCTCGGGCCGCGCACCCGACGGCCCGCCGACGGCGTCCGTGTCCATCGTCGTCGAGCCCCAGCGGCAGGGGCGCGGGAAATACGTGGCGCTCGCCGCGGTGCTGCTCGCGGTGGCCGCGATCGCCGCGGGGGTCGCGCGGGCACGCCTCACCGCGCAGCCGGCTCCCGAAGCGGTAGCGCAGCTCCCCCCGCCCGCACCCGTCGAGGCGCCGCACGAGCCCGCTCCCAGTGCTCCGCCGGCGCCCGCGCCCGCGGTGGCGACCCTGGTGCTCACCGCGCGGCCGGCGGCGGCGAAGGTGCTGGTCGACGGCGTGAAGGTCGCGGGCACCACCGAGCGACTGGAGCTGCCGATCACCGCCGACCAGCCTCACGAGGTGAAGGTGGTGGCCGCCGACGGGCGCACCTTCACGCGCACCGTCTCGGCGCCGGGCGGCGGGCGCACCGAGGTGAGCGCGCGGTTCCCGGCGGTCCGGCCCGGCCGCGCGCGGCCACGCGGCGAGGTGCCGCTGGACCCGCTCGCTCCGTGAGAGCGCGTGCGGCGGCGCGCTACGCCTCGTCGTCGTCGGCGTCGCGGCGGGCCGCGAGCCCGTGCTTGCGCAGCATGCGCTTGAAGTGGGTGCGCTCGATGCCCGCCTCGCGCGCGGCCCGCCGCACGTTGCCGGCGAACTGCTCCAAGAGCCGCTGGAGGTACGTGCGCTCGAAGTGCTCGACCACGTCGCGCTTGAGCTCGGCGAAGGGCTGCTTGCCCTCGGGCGCGGTCAGGGGCGGCGGGTTGCCGAACACCTCGAGCCGCAGCTCGGTGAACGGGGTGTCGGGGCCGCCCTGAGCGAGCCCACGCTCGAGCACGTTGCGCAGCTCGCGCACGTTGCCTGGCCACGCGTAGCTCTCGAGCAGCGCCAGGTTGGCGCCGCAGATCGGCCCCACCGCGGTGGCGCCGGCGCGCGTCAGCAGCGCCTCGCACAGCAGGGGCAGATCTTCGAGCCGCGACCGCAGCGCAGGCATCACGATGCGCAGCACCTCGAGGCGGTAGAACAGGTCCAACCGGAAGCGGCCTCCGACCACCTCGTCGGCGAGATCGCGGCACGTCGCGGCGATCAACCGCACCTGCGCCGGCACGGGCTTCTCGTCGCCGAGCCGCTGCACCTCGTTCGCTTCGGTCGCACGCAGCAGCGCCGCCTGCACGTCGAGCGGGAGCTCGCCGATCTCGTCGAGAAACAGGGTGCCCTCGTGGGCGCGCTCGAAGGCCCCCGCGCGGCTCGCCACCGCGCCGGTGTACGCGCCTTTGACCACGCCGAACAGCTCGGCCGCCGCGAGCGTCGGGGCGAGGGCCGCGCAGTCGAGCGTCTCGAAGCCGGCCGCCGCGCGAGGGCTCGCCTCGTGAATCGCGCGCGCGGCCCAGCTCTTGCCCGTGCCGGTCTCGCCGAGCAGCAGCACCGGGGCGTTGGAGCCGGCCGCGCTCTCGAGCTGGCCGTAGACCTGCCGCATCGCCGCGCTCGCGCCGAGCAGGGCCCCGAAGCGGTCGCGGCCCGCACCCGCGCTCGGCGCAACGGCCGCATCGGTGCCGCGCAGCACCAGGTGCGTGTCCCCCACGCGAATGATCGAGCCGCGGGGCGCCACCACGTCCTTCACCCTCGAGCCGTCGATCCACACTCCGTTGCGGCTGCCTTCGTCGCGCACCGCGAAGGCGGCGCCCAGCAGCGTCAAGGTGCAGTGCCGCCGCGAGACGCGGGGGTCGGCGAGCAGCAGGCCCGCGCCCTGACCCGAGCCGACCAGCAGCGGCTGCTTGGGCTTGAGCTCGACGCTGAGCCCGCGCACGCCCTCGACGACCGACGCGACCACGGTGGCCCACGCCACCGCCAGGTTCGGCATCGCGCGCCGGTCGTTCACTGCCGAGAGGGTCTTGAGCTCCATCGGTTCGGGTCGGCCTCAGGGGCGGTACGCCCAGGTCCGCAGGCCGTCGGGGCCGTCGGCCAGGAAGATGAACACGTCGTCGACCGGGTCGTAGTCGAGCAGGTGGCCCACCATCGAGCCCATGCTCGCGCCTGCCGTGGAGCGCACCTTCATCGTCTGCGACGACCAGGTGAACGCCTGCGGGTCGAAGCGGTGAATGACGCCGTCGGTGACCGAGCCGGCGAACACCCGCGCGAGCGAGTCGTAGGCCATCACCTGCCGCCCGGGCGCGGTGCCGCCGTCGTCAGCGTGGCCCTCGGCGCGCGACATGCGCCACTCGTCGCGGTTGGGGAACACCTCGTAGACCCCCAGCGCGGTGTTCGAGAAATAGAAGTGCGACTGCCGCGGCGGAAAATAGACGAGGCTCGCGCCGCTCGAGGGGACGTCGGGCAGCCCGTTCGCCGCAGTCGCGCCCACGAACGTGAGCACCGCGTGCGTGTCGGGGTCCACCACCCACATTCCTCCCGCGCCGGCCTGCGAGTTGGCGCCCGAGATCAGCACCTTGCCCGAGACCGGGTCTTCCTCGGCGCTCGCGAGCGTGTACCAGTCTTGTGAGACGGTGAACGGGGCCCACGTCAGCTGCGAGAGGTTGAACCCCACCACGCCGTCGTCGCCGCCCGCGGGCCAGGTGTCGCAGGGGTTCGAGTAGCTCGAGCTGGTCAGCACCATCACCTCGCGCCGCGCAACAGACCCCGCGAGGGCGACCAGGTCGTTCACGCCACGGGCGCGGGCGTGACCGGTCGCCGGGTGCACGCCCCGAAAGGGGCCTGGGCCGGCGTCGGCCATCTCGGCGCAGGTCATCGACGGGTACAGGCTGCGCCACCGCGGCACGCCGCCGTCCGTCGAGGTGAGCGGCAGCTCCTCGACGTCGGTGCGGGCGCTCTGGTCGTTGCCGCCGGTGCCGATGCGCAGCATGCGGTGCCCTTTGGGGTCGTAGATCAGCTTGGCCGAAGAGAGGCTCGCGCAGCTCAGCGCCGGGTCCACCCGGTCGGCACACTCGTAGCGGCCCAGGTCGAGCGCGGTGTTCGCGGCCAGGGCGGCGAACGCGGGGTGCGGGGTGATGCCGCCGTCGGCCCCGGCGTCGCCCGCGCTGAGCGCGCGCCAGTCGAAGCACGCGGGCGCGAGGAGCAGGCTCACCGACAACACGAACAGGCGCATCGACGACCGTACGGTACCTCGGGCAGGAGCGACGCGGCATTCGCCGTCGCTCGAGAACGAGGCGGGCGGTCATCGGAGCGTGCCTTTCCAAACCGTGGAGGACAGGGTGCACCAAGGGGGGCGCCCGCGCCCCCGCACCCCGGGTGCCGGTCGCCGAGGCCACCCGCGAATGCGCATGGCACCGGGGTTGCGTTGTCTTCGCGCATGCTTGCACCGACGGGTCGTCTCGGCCCCCACATCCCCTGGCGGCGGCTGTCGTCTGTGCTTCTTGTGGGCGTGTGCGCGTGCACCGGGCTCATCGATGAGGGCTCGCCCGGCGCGAATGGGACCTCTTCATCGACCGGCGGCGGTCAGTCGGGCAGCGGCGGTGCGGGAGGCGGCGCGCGGGTCGACGCCGGCAACCTGTGCGACGCGCCGCCCGACGACGCGGGCATGCTGGCCGACACGCTCGAGCCGGGGCGGCTGCTCCGGCGGGCCGCGCTGGCGCTGACCGGAGCGCCTCCGAGCGACGCGGACTTCGACGCCCAGCAGGCCGCCGGCGACGAGGCGGCGCAGCGCGCGTGGGTCGACACCTACGTGGATCGCGTGCTCGCGCAGCCGACCTTCTACACCGCGATGTTCGAGCTCGGCCGCGACTGGCTGAACACGCCCGTTGCGCCGCCCGACGCCGACGAGCCCGAGTACGGGCCTCAGCAGCAGCGCTCGGTGCAGCGGTGCCCGACCGGCACGCTCAACGCCGGGAAGTGGGCCTACTACCGCGAAGACTACGAGGGCGGCAGCGACCGCATCTGCGCCGGCATGTGGCGCGACGGCGGCGTGCCCTACGAAGTCACCCTCGAGCCCTGGTGGGCGCCGGGCACGATGGTGACGCTGGTGGGCAGCGCGGCCAACACCACGCCGGCCGGGGTCGAGAACGTGCAGGGCAACTGGCTGAGCATCACCTGTGCGGGTCGCCCCTCGGGCACCTGCGGGTGCGGGCCCAACGCGGTGGGCTGCCACGCCGACTTCCAGCAGTACGCCGGCTGGGAGGACTACGCCGACTGGAACGGCGACGGTCAGCGCCGGCAGCTCTCGGAGGAGCCGGCGCGCTACTTCGCGCACCTGGCCTGGCACGATCGCCCGCTCACCGACCTCATCCTCTCGAGCAGGTCGGTGGGCACGACCCGCACCATCTCGGCGTACGTGATGCAAGGCCTCGAGACCGGCGACCTGACCCGGCTCACCGACGACGGGTGGTGGAAGCCGTCGAAGTACATGGCGGCGCCGGTCGACCCGCTGCACTCCGCCGGAGACCCGAAGGCGTGGCGCGAGTTCGACGTGCCCGCGGTCTCGACCTACTTCATCGCCGACCGCGACTACCGCTTCGACCCGCGGGTGACTGCGGGCCCGCTCAAGGGCATGCCGGCCGCCGGCATCCTCACCAGCATCGGGTTCCTGGCCGCGCAGCCTCGCGAGCGGCTGCGCGCGGCGCGCATGCTCGAGAACCTCGCGTGCGAGGTGCTCTCGCCGCCGTCGGGCCAGCAGTTCAACGAGTACCGCAGGGACCCCGCCACCGAGGGCCCCTGCCAGCACTGCCACCGGCGCATCGACCCCGCGGCGATTCATTTCAAGCGCTTCGCGAAGCAGGGCGCGGGCTTCGAGGGCTACGGCGCGGTGTACCCGATGGCCGGCATCGGCCGCTGGCAGTGGCCCAGCACGTGGCGCAGCGGCGCGTACCCGTACTCGAGCGAGCCGTTCTCGCACTTCAACCGGTGGTACCAGGCCGACACGCTGATGACGCCGGTGACGCAGGCGCAGGTCGCCGAAGATCCGATGCGGGTCTTCATCGACTTTCTGCCCCCCGACCAGACGCTGCTGGGGCAGACCAGCGACGGCACCGTGGGGCCGCTCGGCTTCGCCAAGCTCATCGTCGCGGCGGGAGCCTTCGACCGCTGCATGGTGCGCCGGCTCCACCAGTTCGTGCTGGGCCGCGACATCGACCCGGCGCTCGAGGCGGGCTACCTCGACGCGCTCACGGCTGAGTTCATCAGCGGCGGCCGCAAGGCGCGGCCGTTCGTGAAGCACCTCACGCAGAGCGAGCTCTTCACGAGGGGGTTCTAGATGCGCCCGGTGTTCGTCCTCGCGGTCGCGGCGGCGCTCGGAGCCTGGAGCTGTGAACGCGCCGGTGGCGCGCCCTCACCGGCGACGGGCACTGCGCGCCAGCCGGTGTGCGGCCAGGCCAGCGACGAGACGGTGCGGGTGATGGGCGCCCTCGCGCCGGTCTGCAGCGGCTGCCACGTCACCGGCACGCGCGCGTACTTCGCGTCGGTCTCGGCGTTTCAGAACCTGCTGGTCGCCGACACGCGGCTGGTGAAGCCCGGCGACCCGGCGAACAGCGAGCTGATGAAGCTCCTGCGCGGCGCCGGCTCGGGCCCGTTCAAGCAGATGCCGATCGGCACGGTGACCTACGCCCAGCTGCTCGCGCGCGGCGAGGCGACGCTGACCTTCGAGCAGCTCGAGGCGTGGATCACCGGCCTGGCCAGCCAGGCCCGCGACGCGCGCCCCGACCCGCGCGCGGCGCGCGTGACGCGGCTCAAGGCCGAGCAGATTCAGCGGGTGCTGTACCAGCAGCTCGGCCTGTCGCACGACGACTTCTTCATCCCCGCCAGCGAGTTCGGCATCGCGATGGCGCAGCCCATCAGCGACGACCTCTACCCGTTCCAGCCGGTCGACGCGGTGCCCAAGCCCCGCACCGTCAACGCCATCGACCGCCACTACGCTCTGGGTGGCGGCTCGGCCATCGCGCAGCAGCGCAAAGACGGCTCGCTCTCGCCCACCTTCACGCTCACGCTCACGCAGGTCTCGCAGCGGTGGTGCCGCCTGGCGCTCGGCAAGACCACCAACCCCGCGCTCTTCCCCTCGGGCACCACGCGCGACCCCGGCGAGGCGAACGTGAAGGCGACGCTGCGCCGCTGGTTCCGCCACTTCCACGGCCGGCAGGTCGGCGACGCCGAGCTCGACCGGGTCTACCGCACGGTCTGGGTGCCGCTCGCCGCGGGCAGCGCCGAGGCGGCCTGGGTCGGGGCCTGCTCGTCGTTCATTCGCCACCCCGACTGGATCTTCTACTGACATGAAACTCTCACGTCGCAAGCTGTTCGAGGCGTCGTTCGGTCTGGCGCAGGTCGGGCTCCTGTCGCGGTTCGGCCTGTCCGAAGCGCGGGCGCAGGCCGCCGGCAGCGCGCCCACCAAGCTGCTCGCGATTCACCTGGACGGCGGCCTCCACTGGGAGACGTTCTTCTCGCCGTTCACCCGCGCGGGCATCACCCGGTACCTGCCGGCGCCGTCGGGCGGGCTGATTCCCTTCGGGTACACGCCCGACCAGGTCGAGAACTTCGACCGCACGCCGGTCGATCTCGACGCGCCCGGTCCGGTGCGCAAGCTGCGCGGGCCGGTGTACTGGAACTGGAGCATGCCCGACGCCACCACCGGCGCCGTGCCGGGCTCGGGCGGGGCGCAGCAGTTTCGCCCTTACGGCTACATCTGGGCCGACCCCACCTACCGGCTCTTCCAGCGCGCCGCGCTGCTCGTCGGAGCCGATCAGGGCACCGCGTCGCACTACTCGGGCATCGTGGCGAGCCTGTGCGGCGTGGCCGGCGCGAACTTCCGCGCGCCCGCGGTGCCCGCGGTGGTGGCGGCCGCCATGGGCAGCCGCTTCCCCGACCGCCCGATTCCGAACGTGTCGATCAGCGGGGCCAGCCCCAGCTCGCTGGACCTGCCGTCGTTCGCGGCGCCCACCCGCGTCACCAGCGACGCCTCGGTCGAGCCGACCCTGTCGGATCGCCGCGACAGCGCCTGGCTCGGCCTGCGCACGCGCACGTCGACGGCGCTGCCCGCCTTCGACGGGAGCGACGCCGGCCGCAGCGTGCCGCTCACCGCGACCGACCTCGCCAGCCTCGAGGCGACCCGCGCGCTGCGCGGCCGCTCGACGCCCGGCACCGACGCGCTGCTCCAGCAGCTCTACGACACCTACGCCCAGGGCAGCCGCACCATCGCGCGCGACATCTCGACCTCGCTGGCCCAGGTGCGGGGCTTCGAGCGCCTGGCGACAGCCGACCCGCGCTACCCGGCCTCGTGGACGGCGTGCATCGGCTACGCAGACGCGTGCGGCAGCTTCGCCTCGATGGGCCAGTACGACTTCGCGCTGAAGCTGCTCAAGAGCGGGCTGGTGACCTCGGTGACGATGCGCGCCACCAGCTTCGCCAACAACTCGTTCGACACGCACAGCTCGAACGGCCCGCAGATGCACACCAACCACCTGCGCATCGCGTTCGAGGGCATCGGTCGAACCCTCGCCGAGATGTCGCTCACCCCCGGCGAGACGGCGGGCCGCTCGCTGCTCGACGAGACGCTGGTCTACGTGTTCAGCGACTTCGGGCGCACCTTCCCCAAGTGGGGCAGCGACCATCACCCGGCGACCTGCGCGCTCCTCGCCGGCGGCACCATTACGGGCAACCAGATGGTCGGGGGCTACGACGAGACGTTCGCCGGCACGCCGATGGGCGTTCCGGCCCCGGTGATCGAAGAGTCGGGCACGCGCATCATCCGCCCCGTGCGCAGCCAGGACATCGCCGCGACGGTGCTCCGCGGGTTCGGTCTGCGCCCCGGGCATGACTTCTTCATCCCCGGAGGGTACGGCTACTTCGACGGCGTCGTCGGATGAGCCACGCGCGCGACGCGAACTGAGGAGGCCGATTCTGTCGCGCCGCGGCCCGTCGCGCCGCGGCCACCGACGCAGAAAGACAAGAAGCGCCCGAGGGTCGACTGGGGGACGTTGCTCCACCGAACGTTCGCCTGCGACGTCTGGAAGTGCCGCTGCGGCGGCCAGCGCCGGGTGGTGGCTTTGGTGACGAGCCCGCGGGTCTCCGGGCTTCAGCCCCACCTTGCTGCTCTCTCTCGGTGTGCGTTCGGCCCTTCAATCTTCCTCACCGTTTTCAGTTCTACTGAGCGGCAGCGTTCGTCTGCGGCTGGTGGAGAAGCGCGACGCCGCGGTGGCGCCGTTGGTGGCGACGAGCGCCTTTGCTCCGGCACCGAACCCGGCGGCGACGCCTTCGGCATCGCACAGGGCGTCGAGGTCGGCGACCGTGCCGCCGTTCACCGTGAAGGTCGCGCTGCTGACGAACGCGCGGCGTGCGTTCGGGTTGCTGCTCGGGAACGAGGTCACGATGGGCGCGCTGTAGAGATCTTGGAGGCAGACGAGGCGCTGGCCCATCGTGCACGGCATCGCGCCCACCTCGGTCCACGCGTATGCGCCGGCCAGGGTCGCGCCCGCCAGGCCGCTGCCCGAGTTCATCGTCCAGTCGGTGCACGTGCTCGAGCTCTTCAGGCCGTCCGAGGTCGTTCCCGTCCACACGTTGCCGGTGAGGGCGGCGCCGTCGCTCCGGAGCAGCGGGTAGAACACCTGGCGCGCGGTGGTGAGTGAGGCGAGCGAGTCGGCGAACGGCAGGCCGTCGATGCGCACCCAGCCGCGGGTCGCCGGCGCGAACCGGTCGCGGGCGTCGGCCGTCGCATCGGAGAGCCACGCCTTGTAGCTGGTCGGGTTCGAGAGCCCTGCCGAGGTCGCGTCGGCGAACGGCAGGCCGTCGATGCGCACCCAGCCGCGGGTCGCCGGCGCGAACCGGTCGCGGGCGTCGGCCGTCGCATCGGAGAGCCACGCCTTGTAGCTGGTCGGGTTCGAGAGCCCTGCCGAGGTCGCGTTGCTCACGCACTTGGCGTCGGCACCCGTGAGGCCGCCTACGCCCGAGCCGGTATACGAGGGCGCGGTCACGAACGCGCGATTCGGTGGCGTGAAGCGCACGTTCGCGGTGCGGTTCGCGGTGACGGTGAGCTGGCACGTCGGTGCGCTGCCGGCGGCCGCACAATCGGAGCCCCAGGTCTGGAGGTAGTAGCCCGCCTGCGGCACGGCGCTCAACGTGACGACCGAGCCACAGCTGAAGGTGCCGACGCAGTCGGTGTTCAGCGCATCGCAGGTGATCTGCGGCCCGCTCACGGTGCCGACGGCGGGTGCGATGGTGCCCGTCTTGTTCACCGTCACGTCGTAGGTCAGCACCGTGAACACCGCGTTGACCGCGCGGCTCGCGGTCATGCTCACCGTGCAGGTCGTCGCCGTCGAGGTGGCGCAGCCCGACCACGTCACCGCCGCCGCAGAGCACGAGTCGGGCGTCGCGGTGAGCGTCACCATCGTGCCGCTGGGGAAGAGCTCGCTGCAGTCCGAGCCCGCGACGTCGCAGTTGATGCCGGTGCCGGTGATGGTGCCCTGCCCGGTCGAGCCCGTCTTCGTCACCGTGAGGTCGAACCCGCCGGTTCCGCCGAGCGCGAGGTCGGCGGTGCCACCGTCGGCCGCCTGCGCGCGAATCGTGCCGCTGCGTGCGCCGCCGTCGATGGGGGTGAGGCGCGCCTGCACCGTGCAGCTGGTGCCGGCGTCGAGCCAGCCGCCGGTGCACGTGTCCATCGCCAGCTGAAAGTCGGGCGTCGAGGGGCTCTCGGCGACGGTGATGAGGGTGGTGGGGAGGTCGCCGACGTTGCTCAAGGTCGACGTTTGATAGCTGCCCGCTCCGGTGACCGGCGTGAGCGGGAAGGTCAGCGAGGTCGGCGACCAGGTGAGCCGCGCCGGAGCGACGGCGATGCCGGAGATCGACTTCGTCGAGGCCAGCGCGCCGACGGTGAGCGACAGCGTGGTGCCGCGGTTGCCGCTCGCACCCGCCGGGGGTCGGAAGCGCACGGTGAGGTTGCAGCTCTGCGTCGGCGGCAACCCGCCACCGCTGCAGGAGTCGATCGAGATGACGAAGTCGGGAACGCCGGTCAGCGACGCGAACGGCATCAGGCTGGCGGCGCCGTTGTTCGTCACCGTGAAGACCTGGGTCAGCGAGTTCGAGTCGTTCGCCACGACCGGAGCGAAGGTGAACGGGCCCGCAGGGGTGATCACCAGGTCGCTCGCATCGATCGCCGTGCCGGTGAGCGGTTGGTCGGCGGTGAGCCCCGCGGCCACCACGTGCAGCGAGGTGGTCTTGATGCCCGAGGTCGAGCCTGCGGGCGGCGCGAACGA
>JBGALX010000014.1:0-244091 GCA_044223505.1 Myxococcaceae bacterium | reverse complement strand
GTAGCCGTGGACGTGAGCGTGATCGTGATCGTGATCGTGATCGTGGTGGGGCGGTAGCGGCGCCCGCAACAGCCGACCACGATCACGACCACGATCACGACCACGTCCACGGCTACGACCACGTCCGCGTCCACGTGCGCGTCCACGTCTTCGCGCGCTACGCAGCCGGCTGCTATGAGCCCGCGCATGCGTTCTGGACTCGTGCTCGCCTTCGCAGTCACCGCGAGCTGTACGTGCCTCACGCCGGTCGTCGAGGGCGACGGCGGCACCGCGGGCGGCGGCGCTGCCGGAGGCGCTGCGGGTGGAACCGCCGGCGGCGCGGCGGGCAGCTCGGGAGGAGGCGGCGGCTGCGCCACCGAGGCGAGCTGTAGCGGTGCGGGGCCGTCGCTTCCGTTCTGCGGCCCCGCGGGCGGCGCCGGCTGGAGCTGCATCGACGCCCGCTGCCTCTGGGAGTGCAACGGCGGCCGCACCTGCACCACCCGCGCGACGCCCGACGGAGGCTGCATCACGTGTGCGGGGACGACCTCGTGCCGCGATCGGTTCTGCACCGCCGAGGCGTTCACGCTCAGCGTCGAGCACACGTCGTGCGCGCTGCCGTTCGACGTTCTCACGGCCGTGAGCGACGGAGGCTGTGTCTATGCGGCGGCGCCCGCCGACGGAGGTGCCGCCGCCGGCACCTTCGAGCGGCTCGCGAGCTCGGACTTCCTGGCGAGCTTCCCGGCCGCGGGCGGAGCGTGCACGGGCACCGGGCTCCCCACGGGGGTCGAGCGGTGGGTGTTCAACTGTCCGACCTGCCAGTTCATCTTGCGGCGCTGACGGTGCAATGGGAGCCGGCCGGCTGCGTACACCAGGGCATGACACGTCCTGGAGTTGCAGCGCTGCTTTCGTTCGTCATTCCTGGCGTCGGGCAGATCTACAACGGCGAGGTTCTGCGCGGGGTGTTCTGGCTCATCGTGACCCCCGGCCTGTGGATCGGCTCGGGCGGCCTGCTCGGCTGGGTGTGCCACCTCATCTCGGCCGCGACGGCGTACAGCCGCGCCGAGCTCAAGGAGCAGCAGTACCTGCGCGCCGGGCTCGTTCGCTCCTGAGCGAGGTGAGCGTCATCCACGTGAGGGCGAGCGCGAAGTCGATGCGCTGAAGCGGCGCGAGGCCCGGCGAGCTCTCGACCCCCAGCGCCATCTGCCGCACGAAGATGCCGATGGTGGCCAGCATCGTGACCACCAGCGCCGCCGACAGCACGCGCAGCGCCGGCACGCGCCAGGTGCCGATCATCACGCAGACGAGCGCCGCGACCGCGGGGATGCCGCAGAGCAGCAGCATCACCCCATGCACCGTCTGGCCGAAGCGCCACGACGGCATCAGCACCACGCCGATGCCGGCGACGCAGGCCACGAGCCCGAGCGCTCGCACGCCGCGCGTGAGCCGGGGTCGCACGTCGAAGACGCCCGGCGCCACGAAGAAGAACGGCCCCAGCGACAGCGCGAAGACGAGCTGCCCGAGCTCGGCGAGCTGCGAGCCCAGCGGGTTCGGCTGCCCGTTGAGCGCCGTCGGCCGCATGAGGTCGCAGTAGTAGTTGAAGAGGAAGCTGTGCCCGACGGTCGACGGGTCCTCCCACGTGCCGCCGGGGTACGCGACAGCCGCCGCGGCGTACAGGCAGACGAAGAGCGCGAGCAAGACAGGCACGGCGAAGGCAGCGGTCCGGAGCATCGCGCTTCGAGTATATGGTGGGTACTCGTGACGCCACCGCTCCACGGCGAGGCCCTCCTGAAGGCACTGGCCGAGGTCGCGCTCGCGATGCACCCCGAGCAGACGGTCGACGGCGTGGTGAGCGCGGCGGGTGACGGGCTGCGCCGCCACGGGCTCTCGTTCGCGGTGCTCGAGCGCGACGGCGAGCTCACGCGCATCCGCTACGCGAACATCCCCCCCGACGTGCGAATGAGGAGCCCGGCGTTCGAGGGCATGGCGGTGCCGATGTCACAGCTCCAGCGTGTGGCGGCGGCAGGCCGCGGGGCGCTGCTCATCGGCGACGTGCGCCAGGAGACCGAGAAGTTCTACGAGCGCTACCGGCCCGACGCCGTCGGCGAGGTGCCGAAGCTGATCGACGCCGCGTCGTTTCAGAAGGTGGCGATGCAGACGCTCTTCGTCGACGGGGCGCTGTGGGGCGGGTTCACGTTCGGCTCCTCCGACCTCGTCGAGGCCGACATCCCCGCGATCACCCTCTTCGGAGTGCAGTTCAACGCGGCGCTGCAGCGGGCCTTCACGCTGCAGCAGCTCGAGCAGCGTCACCGTGAGATCGCAGCGGTGAACTCGATCGCGACGATGCGAATCGACGGCACGGCCGACACGCTGAAGCTGCTCGAGCTCGTCGCCTCGGCGACCGGCAGCGACGCCGCCGCGCTGTACCTCTTCGAGGCGGCGACGGGTGAGTACGTGATGGTCGACCAGAGCTACGGCAGCTCGAGCACCATTCAGCAGACGTTCCGGCGCGTGCGGCCGCCCGACGACAGCGGGCCCGGCGTCTTCCACAAGAGCGAGCTCCAGTACGGCCGAGAGGTCGTCGAGGCCGAGGGCTTCACCTGGTTCGGCTACGTGCCGCTGAAGGCCGAGGGCCGCGCGAGCGCGTGGCTCGGCCTCGCCCGCAAGCGCCTCACCAGCTACACGCGCGCCGAGCTCGACACGGCGGCGCTGCTCGGCGTGCAGGTGAACGCCGTGGTCGAGCGGGCCCGCCTCTACACGCAGCTCTCGCAGCGCGTGCGTCAGCTGTCGCTGCTGTTCGAGCTGGCGCGGTCGGGCACGTCGACCCGCGAGGTGCCTCCGCTGATCGACCGGCTGCTCGATCTGCTCATCGACAACCTGGAGTGCGACGCGGCCCTGGTCTTCTACACGCAAGGCGACGAGCTCTCGCTCGGCGTCTGGCGCCCCCGCCGCGGCAGCGGCCTGCCCGAGAGCATCGAGCTCGCGACGAAGCTGCCGTTCGACGACACGACGCTCACCGGGCGCACGCTGCGGTACCAGAAGGCGATGAAGGTCGCGCTCCGCGACGCGCAGGGCCGCACGCGCCTCGAGATGGAGACGTTCGGCGCCCAGCACCTGATGGCGGCTCCGCTGGTGGTGGGCGAGCGCCACTTCGGGGCCCTGCTCGTCGGCCGGCTCGACGACGTGCCCTTCACCGACGCCGACCTCGAGCTGATGGACAGCTGCGGCGCCCAGGTGTCGGTGCTCGTCGAGCACGTGCAGCTGTTCGATGACCTGCGGCAGAGCTACTCGAGCCTCGAGAAGGCGCAGGCCGAGGTCGTTCGCCACGAGCGGCTCGCGGCGCTCGGCGAGCTCGCCGCCGTCATGGCCCACGAGGTGCGCAACCCGCTGGGCGTCATCTTCAACTCGCTGACGAGCCTGAAGCGCCGCGCGGTCGCCGACCCCGAGGCGTCGCTGCTGCTCGGCATCGTCGGTGAAGAGGCCGACCGCTTGAACCGCATCGTCGGCGACCTGCTCGACTTCGCACGGCCGTACGAGGCCGAGCGCTCGCCCATCGAGCTCGAGCCGGTGGTGGCCTCGGCCGTCGAGGCCGCGGCCTCGGCGACGAACGCGCAGGTGAAGGTGGTGACCGAGTTCGCGCAGGCGCTGCCGCGGTTCGTCATCGACGGCCACCTCGTGCGCCAGGCCGTCGTGAACCTGGTGATGAACGCGATTCAGGCGATGCCGAAGGGCGGCACCGTGACGGTGCGCGTCTCGGCGCAGCAGAAGAACGGCACCAGCGCCGCCCGCATCGAGGTGGCCGACGAAGGGGTCGGCATCTCGCCCGCGACCGAGAAGCACATCTTTCAGCCGTTCTTCACGACGAAGGCGACCGGCACGGGGCTCGGCCTCGCGGTCGTGAAGCGCATCGTCGACGCGCACCACGGCGAGATCTCGGTGCGCAGCGCCATGGGCGGCGGCACCACGTTCACCGTGACCCTGCCGTCGGCCTGACCGTCAGCCGGTGTTTCGCATGCCCGCCGCGATGCCGTGCAGCGACATCAAGAGCGCCCGCTCGAGCTCCGGCGGCAGCTCGGCGCCCTCGGGCAGCGCTCGCGCCTGGGCGAGCAGCCGCACCTGCAGCCGGTGAATCGGCTCGATGTACGGGTTGCGCAGCGTGATGCTCCGCCGCAGGCGCGGCTCGTTCGCGAGCAGCTCGCCTCCGACGACGGCCGTGACGTGCTCGATGCACGCCTGGTACCGCGCCTCGAGCCGCTCGCCGAACGCGTCGTCCGTCGTGAGCGTGCGGTACGCGCGGAACACCAGCATGTCGCTCTTCGCGAGCGCCATCTGCGCGTTGTCGAGCATCGAGCGGAAGAACGGCCACTCGCGGTAGAGCGTGCGCGAGAGCTCGAGGCCGATGGCGTCGAGGCCCGCGTCGAGGCCGTACCAGCCGGGCAGCACGGCGCGGCACTGGGTCCACGACATCACCCACGGAATCGCGCGCAGCGTCGACAGCTTCGACGGGCCGGGCCGGCGCACCGGGCGCGAGGCGATGCGCAGGCGCGAGATCTCGCGAATCGGAGTCACCGCCTCGAAGAACGGCAAGAACCGCTCGTCGTGCACGAGCGCGCGATAGTCGCGCGACGACGCCTGCGCGGCCCGGCCCATCGCGTCGAGCCACTTCGGGTCGAGCTCGCGCGCGGGGCGGCCGGCCGCCACGATGAGCCCGTACAGCGCCTGCTCGAGGTTGCGATACGCGAGCGCCGGGTGGCTGTACTTGTCTTGCAGCGCCTCACCCTGCTCGGTGATGCGCATGCCGGCGCCGACCGTGCCGGCGGGCTGGCCGAGCAGCGCGCGCGCCATCGGGCCGCCCCCGCGCCCGATGCTCGTGCCGCGGCCGTGAAAGAAGCGGTAGCGGACCTTCGCGTCGTCGAACACCTTCGCGAGCTGGCGCTGCGCTTCGTGGAGCGCCCAGTTCGCGGCGACGAAGCCTCCGTCCTTGTTCGAGTCGGAGTAGCCGATCATGACCTCCTGCGTGCCGTCGCCGAGCCGCTCGCGGTACTCGGGCAGCTCGAGCACGGCGCGCATCACGGCCGGCGCCCGCTCGAGGTCGTCGAGGGTCTCGAAGAGCGGCACGGGCTGCGCGTCGACTCCGGCCTCGCGCCCGAGCAGCAGCACCTCGAGCAGGTCCGACGGCTGCTCGCTCATCGACACGACGTAGCGGCCGAACGCGCGCTCACCGGCCCGGGCGCGCGCCGCGCGCGCCGCCCTCAGCGGCCCGACGACCTTCTCGACGCTCTCGGGAGCCTCCTCGCCCACCGCCAGCAGCGGCCGCTTCGTGCCGAGCTCGCGCCGCAGCACCTCGACCTTCTTCGGCTCGGGCAGCGCCGCGTAGCCGGTGACGCCGGCGCGGGTGAGCAGCGCGTCGACGGCGGCCCCGGTGAGCGCGCTGTGCTCGCGGACGTCGAGCGACGCGAGGTGAAGGCCGAAGACGCGCGCCTGAACCGAGAGCGGGCGCGCCAGCACGTCGGCGGTGCGCGTCTGGCCGCGCTCGCGCGCGAGCGGCAGCAGCGCCTCGATGCCCCGCTCGACGTCGGCCGAGCGTTGAGCCTCGAGCGCGCCCTCGACGCCGCGCAGCCGGACCCGGAAGAGCTCGTCGTCGGGCGGGCCGAAGCTCTGGCTGAGCCGTGCGTAGGCGTCGTCGAGCTTCGCGTGCATCGCGGCGGTCGCGCGCTCGAGGTGCAGCGCGAACGTCTCTTCGGTGACCTTCGGCGTCACGTTCGGGTTGCCGTCGCGGTCGCCGCCCATCCACGAGTGCAGCGTGAGCGGCAGGTGAAGCGCGGGGCGCTCGGTGAAGACGGCGGCGAAGCGCGCTTCGAGCTCACGCTCGAGCTGGGGCAGCACCGAGGCGATGACGTCGAGGTAGGCGAGGCCCGAGTTGACCTCGTCGCGCACGGTCGGGTGCCGGGCCTTGAGCCACGGGGTCGACCACAAGGCCTCGACGTGCGCGGTGATGGGCTCGGCGGGCTCGCTGCCCTCGAGCAGCGCCGAGATCTGCTCGAGGTGTGCGCGCACGGTGCGCCGGCGCATCTCGGTGGGGTGGGCCGTGAACGTGAGGCCGAGGTCGAGGCCGCAGATGAGGCGCCGCGCGCTGTCGGCGGTGTGGCCCTCGGCCTTCAGCCCGGCCAGCGCCTGCTCGAAGCCCTCGCGGCGGTGCGAGGTGCCGGGCTCGAGGGCGCGGTGAACGCGGGCGTGCTCCTCGGCGAGGTTGATGAGCAGGAAGTACGTCGAGAACGCGCGCACGAGCTTCTCGGCGTCGCCGGCCGAGACCGCGGCCAGCTCGCGCTGCATCGGCGCCGTGTCGGCGTTCGCCTCGCGAAGGCGCTTGGTCTCGAGGCGAATCCGCTCCTCGAGCTGGAAGAAGCGGTCGCCCTCCTGCTCGAGGAGCACGGTGCCCAGGCATCGGCCCAACAGGTCGACGGTCTCGTTGAGTGAGGCCACGACGCTGTCTTAACCGCGCCACTTCGGGCCCGACGGCCGGAAAGAAACCGAGCGGCGGCGGCTTGCGTAGCGCATGGGCCGGCGTGCGCAGCCCTGAAGGCCGCGCTAAGGAGGGCTGCTGCAACGATGTTTCGTCTGTTGGCCATCGTGGTCGTCCTCAGCGCGGCGTGCACACCGCAGCCGCCGCCTCCTCCGCCCACCGACGCGGGGATGCTGGTGTGCGACACGACGGCGCCGACGGTCTGCGCGACGCCGTCGCCGACGTACAACGACGTGAAGCCGCTCTTCGACACGCACTGCGTGCCCTGCCACAACGGGCTCGGCGAGCAGTGGCCGATGACGAAGTACCAGGACCTCGCGGACTGGAAGAACGAGATCCGCGGGGACATTCTCACCTGTGTGATGCCGCCCTACGACGGCGGAGTGCCGATGCCGACGGCCGACCGGCAGAAGATCCTCGAGTGGATCCGCTGCGACCTGCCGATGTGAAGTCTGCAGTAGACGTGTCCACGCGACGCGACAGCGTCTCCCACAATGTGACCGTCGCGATCTTCAACGCCTGAAGCGACGCACGGTTGGTTCGAGGTTTGCGCTGCTCCCGGCGCATGAAAGTGCTCACCCACCGCGTTCTCCCCAAGCAAGCGAAGAAGGTCCACGCCGAGCTCGCGGCCATCATGAAGCAGATCAAGTCCGGCGACGCGCTGAACCTCGGCGACTCGGGCAGGGCGGTGGTGGCGCTCCAGACGCAGCTCAGGGCTGCGGGGCTGTACGGGGGGCCGATCGGCGGCACGTTCGACTCGGCGACGGCCGCGGCGGTCGCGAACCTGCAGCGCGCGAGCCACCTCGAGGGCTCGGGCGTCGTCGGAGGCCGCACGCTCGCGGCGCTGAAGAAGACGAACCTCTTCGTGAAGGACGGCTTCGACACGAACGCGAAGGTCGGTCAGAGCGGTAGCGACGTGCTTCGCGCCGAGCGCATGCTCGAGAAGCTCGGCTTTCGGCCCGGGAAGGCCGACGGCATCTTCGACGCCGCGACCGCGAAGGCGGTCGAGCGCTACCGCGACGCCGACCCGCAGCTCACGGACAACCGGCAGTTCATCTCGGCGGGCATGTTCAAGGAGCTGAAGCGGGCCTCGCACGGCTACGACCACGCGGCGTACTCGAAGCGCGACGTCGGGCCGGCGAGGCAGCTGAAGCTGCACAAGCGCCTCGACGAACTGACGGCGCGCACCGCGGCGAAGGGCGAGGGCATCGGGCCGGGCTCGAAGGGCCGCGCGATGCTGAACGTCGAGCGCCACCTCGAGGCGGCGGGCTACGAGCTCGGCAAGCCGAACGCGGCGTGGGGCCCGCGCACCGAGGCGGCGGTGAAGGCGTTTCAGAAGGCAGAAGGGCTCGAGGCGAGCGGCCGCGTCGACGAGCGCACGTGGGCGAAGCTGCGCGGCAAGCTGTTCGCGGCGAAGACCGGCACGAGCCCGGCGCAGAAGGTCGGCGAGCGCGACGCCGCGGTGAAGCACACCGAGCAGAAGCTGAAGAAGCTGGGCTTCAACACGGGGCCGGCCGACGGGCTGTTCAGCAAGAACACGGCGGTGGCGGTACGGCGGTTCCAGAAGAAGCACCACCTGAAGCAGACGGGCGAGGTCGGCGCCGGCACGATGAAGGCGATCGACAAGGCGCTCGAGAAGAAGTTCGGCACCGAGGCGGTGCAGAAGATGCTGACGACGGCGCGCAAGTGGCTCGGGTTTCACGAGCGCGGCACGAACGGCAACCCGTTCTCGTCGCACTTCGGGCGGCCGGCCGAGGCCTGGTGCGCCGACTTCGTGAGCTACCTCGCTGACAAGGCGGGCTTGAAGCTGAACACGGCATCGGCGCAGGGAGTCGCCGTCGCGTTGAAGAGCCAGGGCACGTGGAAGGGGCGCCACAACCCGCAGCCGGGAGACGCCGTCACCTTCCGCTGGGACGGGAGCCACGGCTGGGCGGACCACGTCGGCATCGTCGAGAAGGTGTTCCGGAAGAACGGGCAGCTCTACGTGCAGACCATCGAGGGCAACTCGAGCGATCAGGTGCGCCGCAAGGTCTACCCGGCGAGCTCGAGCGTCATCAACGGCTACGGCCGCATCACGTGAACGGTTCGTCTCTCGTGCGGTGAGAAGTGCGACGAGGACGCGCGGCTCCGTACGACGTCATGCCAGTTCGTCGCGTTCGAGATCGGTGACCCGTCGTCCGGTCGCAGCGACTCGTCGCCTGGCGAGAGAGCGGGCGCAACCGGCCGTCACGACATGGAGAGAATTTCTCACCAAGACCGGGAGGCGGTCACCCGGTGAGCGGGTGAGCAGCTCACCGGAGGGAACGGGGCGGCGCTGTTGAGAAGAAATTCTCACCACGCCCGCGAGAGCTCGGAGGGGTGTGTCACCCGGTGAGCGGGTGAGGGGGTGACCAGGGCCTCCGAGGCCGCGGCGGCATGAGAAGAAATTCTCACCACGCCCGCGAGAGCTCGGAGGGGTGCGTCACCGGGTGAGCGGGTGAGCGGGTGACCAGGGCCTCCAAGGCCGCGGCGGCATGAGAAGAAATTCTCACCACGCCCGCGAGAGCTCGGAGGGGTGCTTCACCCAGTGAGCGGGTGAGCGGGTGAGCGGGGTCTCAGGGCTCTCGGGCTGCGAGAAGAAACCCTCCACCGCATCGAGGCTGCTCGCGCGTCCTGTTCCGCTCGCCAGCGTCATCGCCGGCAGGAAGAGCGATTCGGAGCTGCGCGTCAGGTGCCGGCGTTCTTCGCGACCAGCCACGCAGCGACTCCGACGCGCGCGACCTGCACCACCGTGCGCGCCCACTGGCTCGCGAGCAGCACGCCCAGGTCGTTCGACGTCCCCGCGGCGAGCGGCCGGTGCGCCGGCAGGTGCCACGCGAACGTGATGACGAAGTAGACGACGCCGAGCGCGGTGAACGCGTGCACGGCGCTCAGCGGCTGCGGCCGCACTGCGTACAGCGCGAGCGGCACGACGAACGCGAGGAGCTCGAACGGCACCACCGCGAACCCGATGGTCCGGTTGAAGCTCGCGTACCCCGCGAGCGACCGCCCGAACGAAGGGTAGCTGTGCAGCGCGAACACCAGCATCGCCCCGAGCACCCAGACGTTCAGCGCCAGCGTCACGTACAGCGCCGCGGTCTTCACCGGCTCTGCACCCAGGCGATGAAGCGCAGCCAGTCGTCGCGGTTGATCTCGTGCCCGCCCGGCCGGCTCTGCCATGAACCCAGCGCCGGGTCGGCCGAGTGCAGCCGCCACGCCGGCGCCGCGAGCTCGAGCGAGGCCTTCGAGCCCGGCGGGTCCGCCCAGCTGTCGTCGTCGCCCTCGCTCAGCAGCACCCGCCGCGGAGCCACCAGCGCCACCAGCGCGTGCTGATCGACCGGCAGGCGGCTCTCTTTGCCCGCGAACGACGGGAACACGTCGTCGAACCAGTGCGGAAACGCCGCGTTGATCAGCTCGACCGTCTCGCCCACCGCGCTGCGCGTCAGCGGCGCTCCGCCGCGACCCGACTGGTGCGCGACGACGGCGGCGACCCGCTCGTCGAGCGCTCCGGCCCACAGCGCCGCCTTCCCGCGCCGCGAGTGCCCCACCACCGTGATGCGCGCCGCGTCGACGTCGAGGCCTTCGAGCGCGTCGACCGCGCGGTGCAGCGCGTACGCCCACGCCGACAGCGCTCCCCAGCGTGTGTTCGCCGGCCCCGCCACCTCGAGCGCCCCGATCAGCCCCTCTCGCACGTGCGCCGCGTCGTCGGGCGCTGCGTCGCTCTCGTGAAACGTCGCCAGCGCGTAGCCCGCCGCCACGACGTCGGCCACCGGCCACAGCGCCGCCTGCGAGCCTCGCGCCGGGTCGCACGCCGAGATGACGAACGACGACGTCGGCCGCACCCGCACGTCTGTGAGCAGGCTCTGGTTGCCGCACTTGTTGAGCCCGAGAAACACCGGCGGCTTCGTCACGCCCGACGGCGAGAACACCGCCAGGAACAGGGACCGCGACCCGAGCTGCAGCTCGTACTCGCGATAGTCGACTCCCGGCGCGACGCCCGCGGCCTGCGCGATCTCGCGCACGGTCGGCTTCACTGGCTCGGGCATCGCGCCATACAGGTAGTGCTGCAGCAGGTCCGTGAGCTCGCCGCGCCGGAAGTCGCGCCACTGTGCCGCGGTCGTCACTGGCACCGTGCCGTCGAACGACGTCATCAGCGCGGGCGGCTCGGCGCGCTCGGGCAGGGCGTCGGCGTTCGCGAACGTCACCGGCCCCGGCAGCTTCGGCCCGCAGCCGAGCAGCATCACCAGCGGGCAGTAACGCAGCATCGGCCCGAGTATAGATTCGGCCCGCCCATGAACGGCTTCGATCGCGCCCGTACGCTCTTCGAGCAGCAGCAGCAGCGCGGCGCCTTTCCCGGAGGTCAGCTCGTCGTCCACTCCCGTGGCCGCGTCGTGCTCGACACCGCCATCGGAGTCGCCCGCGGCTTCCGCGACTCCGAGCACACGCCGAAGGTGCCCGTGACGCCCGAGACCCGCTTCTCGGTCTTCTCGGCGACGAAGCCGGTCGTCGCCACCGCCATCGCGATGCTCGAGGAGCGCGGCCTCGTCGACGTCCACGCTCCCGTCGCGAAGTACTGGCCCGAGTTCGCCGCGAATGGGAAGGCCGAGCTCACGGTGCTCGACGTCCTGCAGCACCGCGCCGGCGTGCTCACCCCCGAGCTCGTCACGAACGCGACGCTGTGGGGCGACGAAGAGCACGTGCGCGCGACGGTCGCCGCCGCGACGCCCCGCTGGCCGAAGGGGACGCTCGCGTACATGCCGTACGAGTTCGGGTGGATTCTCGCCGAGGTCGCGCGGCGCGTGACGGGCCGGCGGCTCGACGACTTCGTCGCGGCCGAGATCGCGGCACCGCTCGGCCTCCCCGGGCTGCGCTTCGCCGCCACGCGCGACGAGCTGCCGTTTCTCGCCCGCACGTACTGGGTCGGCACGAAGCGCATCTACGTGGCCGGCAACGAGCTCTCGCAGACGTTCGAGCACGACAACAACCTGCCCGAGGCCGTCACCGCGTTCGTGCCCGGCGCCGGCCTCGTCTGCACCGCGCGCGACCTCGCGGCGTTCTACGCGGTGCTGTCGCGCGGCGGCCCACCGCTCGTGAAGCCCGAGACGCTGCGCCGGTACACCGACGGCGCGTGGGGGTTCGATCGCAGCAACCGCGTGCCCCTGCGCGTGGGGCGCGGCTTCATGCTCGGCGGGCTCACTCCGAGCATCTACGGCTGGTGGGGCACGCAGCACTGATTCGGCCACGCCGGAGCGTTCTGCACGCTCGCCTACGCCGACGCGCAGCGCGAGCTCGCCGTCGCCGTCGTGACGAACGGCAACGCCGGGCAGTACGACGCCCTCTTCCGTTTCGCGCCGCTGGGCTCGCAGCTCCTTCGAGCGGGCGCGAAGTAGACGGCGTCAGCGCGCGCGGGGCTGGGCCTCGCGATCAGCTCGATGAGCGCGTCGCGGTCGACCGTCTTCAGAACCGGCGTCCTCGGGAGCGAGGAGGAAGGTCTGCGTGGGAATCATGACGCCAGAAGACCTCGGGCAGTGACCTCACCCGAACCCATGCCTCGCCGCCCCATGACCGGCCGGTGACCGGCGCCGGTGTTATGTTCGCGCCGTCGTGAGAAGGCGAACACTGCTGCAGGGAATCGGCGTCGCCACGGCCGCGAGCCTCGTGCCGGCCGTGGCGTGGGCGGCTGCTCCGAAGAAGAAGGGCGTGCTGCTCGGAGGCACGAAGGGCACCGACGCGAAGACGGGCCAGCTCGTGCATGGGCTGTCGCTCATCGACCTCGACGCGCCCGACGCGCGCGCGTACGTCTCGCTCGACTTCCTCATTCACGGCTGTGCCATCGACCCGAAGAACCGCAACCGCGCCCTGCTGTTCGAGAAGCGCGGGCCCCACGGCGTCGAGGTCGACCTCGGGAAGGCCGCTCGCCTGCGCTCGCTGGCGCCCCGGGAGGGCCACGCGTTCTACGGCCACGCGGCGTTCTCGAGAGACGGCGCGAGCCTCTTCGTCGTCGAGTCCGACCTCGCGAACGGTCACGGCAGCATCTCGGTGCTCGACGCGCAGACGCTCGCGCCGCTCGGCGTGCTCGAGACGCACGGCCTGCGACCCCACGACATCGTGCTGGCGCGCAACGGCAAGCAGGCGTTCATCACGAACGGCGGAGGCGACTACCCCGACGGGCCCGCCGGCTGCGTGACGTTGGTCGAGCTCGCATCGGGGAAGCTGGTCGAGAAGCGCGAGATTCCCGAGGCGCGCTTCAACGCGGGCCACGTCGGCGTCTCGGCCGCCGGCGACCTGGTGGTGGTGTCGGCGCCGCGCGACGGGCTCGCGAAGACCGAGCTCGGAGGCCTGTCGCTCGGCGCTCCGGGAGGTGCGCTGAGCACGATGCGCAGCCCGGCGCCGCTGATGCAGAGCCTGCGCGGCGAGACGCTGAGCATCGCGATCGACGACGCGCGGCGGCGCGCGGTGGTGACGACGCCCGACGGCAACCTGCTGACGGCGTGGAACCTGGCGAGCCAGCAGTTCATCAAGTCGTTCGACCTGCCGCTCGCGCGGGGCGTGGCGCAGACCCTCGACGGCGAGCACTTCGTCGTGTGCCACGGCACGACGGCGACGGCGTCGTTCATCTCGACGAAGACGCTCGAGCTCGAGCCGAGGCTGCAGCTCGAGAAGACCCTCATCGCGGGCTCGCACATCGTGATGTGGGACGGCGTCGTCGGCTGAGCGTCAGGCGGCGCCGCGAATGCAGTCGCGGCCGGCCTGCTTCGCTTCGTAGAGCGCCTTGTCGGCGCGGGCGACCCAGGCCTCGAACGGCTCGCCCTTCACGCGCTCGGCGACTCCGAACGAGGCGGTGATGCGCACGTCGGGGCGCTGCTCGAAGCGCAGGGCGTGCATGGCGGCGTGCACGCGGGCGGCGATGTCGAGCGCGGCGCGCTGCGGGGTGCCGGGCAGGAGCAGCAGAAACTCCTCGCCGCCCCACCGGGCGATGACGTCGAGGCCCGAGCGAAGCTCGCGCGTCAGGGCCTCGGCCGCGGCGCGCAGCACGTCGTCACCGAAGACGTGGCCGTGGGCGTCGTTGACCTGCTTGAAGTGATCGAGGTCGAGCATGATGCAGCACAGGGGCGAGTCGCCGCGCTGGTGGCGCTCGACGGCGAGGTCGAGGCGCTGCTTGAAGCCGTGGCGGGTGAAGGCGCCGGTGAGCTGATCGCGCTCGCCGATCTCGACCTGGCGGTGCAGCCAGGCGAAGCGCGAGGCGATGGCGACGACCATCGCGCCGACGAGCGTCGCGAAGCCGAGGTACGAGTCGACGTGCAGGTCGACGACGTGCAAGGTCCACGCGAGCTCGAGGATCGAGGTGAGCACGTAGACAGCGGCGCCGAAGAGAATCGCCCGGGCGCCGAGCTGGCCGCGCGCCGCGCCCCCGATGGTCCAGACGAGGCTGAGGCAGAGCGAGCCCACGAGCACGAGAACGCCGAACGGCACGACGGCGCGCTCGAACGCGGGGTAGACGGGGTGCACGAGCGTGCTGGCGAGCAGCACGAGCGAGCCGATGACGCCGGTGACGGCGGTGATGCTGAGCCAGGGCTGCTCTTTTCGCTCGAAGAAGAGCGAGAAGAAGCGCACGAAGAGGTACGGCAGCGCGAGCATCGGCACGAAGACGAGGTACGCGTTGAAGTCGGGGCTCGAGGTGACGAGGTAGCCGAACGTGTTGATGCCGGCGGTGATCGACGCGAGGCTGAGCGCGATGCCGGCGAACGCGAGGTGGTGGCGCTCGCGGCGGCGGCCGACGAAGAGCACCAGGTGGAAGAAGCCGGCGAACGCGAACAGCGAGAACAGCATCGCGTTGCGCAGGGTGTCGCGCTCGTGCTGCTCGCGAACCAGCTGCTCGGGGCCGAGCAGCACGCTGGGGGCCTGGACGCCGCCGTTGCCGTAGAAGGTGCGCACGCGCACCTCGAGGACGTTCGGGTCACCGGCCCTGAGCGCCGTCGCGGGCAGGCGCCACACGGCCGAGCGAAAGTCCTTCTCGAGCAGCTCGCCGTGGGGCCCGATCTTGCCGCGGCCGCCGACGGGGGTCGCGTTGACGAAGACCTCGTAGGCGTTCGCGGTCATCGGCAGGCGCAGGGCGGCGTCGCGCTCGCCCCAGCCCTCGGGCAGCGTGAACGTGGTGCGCAGCCAGAGCACGCCGTCGTGGTGAATGCCCTGAAAGGGCAGGTTGCCGGGCACGCGCACGTCGCTCCAGGCGTCGCCGGTCTCTTGAAGGCGCAGCTGCCAGGTGCCGTCGATCGAGATGACGCGGTCGCCGCGCAGGGCGAACGGAGCGGCGCAGAGCAGCGCGGCCGACAGTGTGGCGAGCACGCGTCAGCCCACCACCGCGAGGGCGATGATCGTGGTGAGCCAGACGAAGAGGCCCTCGCCGGCGCCGAGCGCGGCGGCGAAGGCGAAGCCGCGCTTCTGCATGGCCTGCGACGCCCACGGGAGGGGCAGCGCGAGCAGCGCCTCGCCGAGGACCACGAACAGCGGGGCCAGGCCGAGCAGCATCGGCACGTTCTGGTAGTACCACCAGTCTGCTTTCGCGGCGATGGCCTCGAACCCGGGAATGTAGAGGCCCGAGGCGGCGGCCATCGCGAGCGCGGCCTTCCACCCGCCGAGCTTCTGCTGGAACCAGAGCGCGACGGTGCCGTTGGTGACGAAGATGAGAGCCCAGCTGAACGGCATGTAGAGCGGCGTGTCGATGATGAACGGCCCGCCCGGGTCGTAGACGAGAAGGTGTCTGTGAATGAGCCACGTGTCGTTCACGAGCTCGGCGAAGCCGGCGGCGAGGCCGAACACGAACAGGCGCGAGAAGAGCGGCTCGCTGTGGCGAAAGCAGAAGACGGCGAGCATGGCGAGCTCGAGCACGACCGAGGCGCTGGCTGCCCTCCACCCGAGGTGCAGGGCGGCGGCGGCGCCGGCGATGACGAGGCTCACGACGTTGGCGACGAGAATGAAGAGCCAGTCGCGCTTGCTGATCACGTGAGCACCATGCCGATGAAGTAGGCGGCCCAGATGCACAGGCCGGCGGCGACTCCGGCGGCGGCGGCGCTCAGCATGCTCTTGCGGTCGATGAGGAACATCACGAGCGGCGTCATCGCGGCGCCGACGAGCGCCTCGCCGATGATGATGTACCAGGGCACGACGCTCAGCATCGGCACGCCCGAGTACGTCCACCAGCGGGCGTAGTGCGCGAGGCCCTCGTAGACGGGCACGTAGATGCCGGTGACGACGGTCGAGAAGAGCACGCCCCTGGCGAGGCCGTGGGTGCGCGACGTGAGCCACCCGAAGAAGCCCATCGACAACAAGATGCCGGCCCACGACATCGGCATGTACGCGGGCGAGTCGACGATGAACGGGCCCCAGGGCTCGTAGTGCAGCGTCTTCGTGATCGAGACGAGCCACCAGTCGGCCGCGAGCTCGGTGAGCCCGGCGACGATCCCGAACACGAGCAGGTTCTTCAAGATGTCGCGCCGCCGCCACGCGACGTGCGTCAGGTACAGCACGCTCGTCAGCGCGACGCAGACGTAGGCCGACCACGCGCCCCAGCTCATCCACGCGTCGACGGCTGCCCACGCGAGGCCGAGCGCGTTGATGACGAAGAGCAGGTGGTCGTCCCGGGTGATGGGGTCTTCGGCGGGCGCGACCACCTGCGGAAAATACCCCTATCGGCAGGCCCCGTCAGCTTCCTGTTAGGCGCTCTTCGCGCGGCGGTCGGCGCCTTCCAGCTTTTCCAGGAGCGCCTCGGTCGCCTCGACGGTGCGCCGCACGAGGCCCGGCTCGTCCCAGCCCTTCGGCACCATGAACTTCGCCATCGGCCGCTCGCCCGAATAGAAGCCGAGCCGCGTGCCGTCGAGCTCCTTCGCGCTGGCGACGTAGAGGGAAGAGCGGGCCCCGCGCTCGGGCGTGCGCATGAACAGGCGCGCGAGCGCGGTCGAGAAGACGCCGCCGACGTTCTTCATCGACGCGGTGTCGACGACGCCCGGGAACGCGCCATGAAACGTCACGCCGGTGCCCTCGAAGCGGCGCTGCCACTCGACCATCGCGGCGAGGCTGAGCGCCTTGGCGCGGCCGTAGGCGGTGAAGCCCTTGTAGGGAGGCTTCGCGACCATGAGGTCGTCGAAGTCGACGGGCGCGGTCTGGCCGACGAGCATCGCGACCCGGGCCCGGCCAGCGGTCAGCGCGTCTTTGAGCTCGCGAATGAGCACCCAGTGCGCGAGGTGGTTGAGGGCGAGCGCGCTCTCGACTCCGTCGGCGGTGAGCGCGCGGCGCGGCGGCACGAGGCCGGCGTTGTTGATGAGCACGTCGATGCGCGGGAACCGGCGCCGCAGGTCGCTCGCGGCCTCGCTCGCGCCGGCGACGAGCGACAGGTCGGCGGTGAGCGCCTCGACGTCGTCGCTCGTGCTGAGCGCCTTCACCTCGGCCAGCGCCTCTCTCGCCCGCGCGGGGTCGCGGCTGACCATCACGACCTTCGCGCCGAGCTTCGCGATGCCGAGCGCGGTGGCCTTGCCGATGCCCTGGCTCGCTCCCGTCACGACGACGACCTTGCCGCTCATGGTTCCGTTCATGCCGGGAAGATGAGCGCGCCCGGCTGAGCGTCGCATGAAGAAGTGCAAAGCCCGCCGGGCGCCGCTGGCACGTTCGGTGAGGGGCCCGAGGCCGATGCCAGTCGCCTAACGTCACGCGCGGGTTCCACGCGCCGGTTCGCGCACTTCGCGACGGAACGCGCGCTGCAGCTCGGAGCGCGCATGAACCTCGTTCTGCTCGTCACGCTCGGGATCACCGCGGGCTCGGCTGACTCGACGCACCCCTCTGCCGTCTTCATTCGCGGGAGGCTCGGCACCGCGACCGGCTACTGCTCCGGCGTCGTCGTCGCTCCTCGCGTGGTGCTCACCGCCGCGCACTGCGTGAACGTCACCGGCGCCGAGTTCCGCGTCTTCGTCGGCGACGACTACTTCGACGGAGGCACGCTGCTCGAGGTCTCGGAGTACCACGCGCACCCGGCGTACCAGCCCGCCACGAACCTGAACGACATCGGCGTGCTCGTCACCTCGGCCGCCATTCCAGTACCGCCGGTGGCGCTCAACCGCTCGCCGCCCGCGGTCGGCGACCCGCTCACCATCGTCGGCTACGGCCAGTCGGTGGCGGGCGACAACACGACCGTCGGCAAGCGCCGGGTGGCGCTGACGAGCGTCACGGCCGTCGACCCGCTCGACCTCACCCTGCAGGGCACTCCGAGCTTCTGCTTCTACGACTCCGGCGGCCCCTCGTACCTGCCGCGCGACGGCGGCGAGGTGGTCGCAGGCATTCACTACATCGTCGAGGCGGCGACCTGCGACGCGCACGCCTACGACATGCGCGTCGACAAGTACGTGTCGTTCATCGACGGGTACATCGCGGCGACCACCGCCGACGCGGGCGTCGAGGCCGACGCAGGCGTCGCGGTCGACGCAGGGGTCGTGGTCGATGCGGGCGTCGCGGTCGATGCGGGCGTCGATGCCGGCTCGCCGCCCGTCGACGCCGGAGTCGTCGGAGCGCCCGACGCCGGCACGGCGCCGATGACGCGAGAGCCGACGCCGCACACGGGCTGCTCGGTCGCGAGCGGGCCGCTGCTCTTCGGCGTGCTGCTCGTCGTGCGACGGGCGCCTCGGCGAGCCGCGCGGCGCTGAGCTTCGGTCTCGCTGCGAGCACGGCTCGCGCTGACACGCGGGCCCGCCCGACGCCTCACGGCCGCCAGGCGTTCGAGCCCAGCTCGGCCTCGAGCGCGCTGACCCGCGGCGAGAGCGGGTGGCTCGCAGGCATGGCCCAGGGCTCCCAGCCCTGCTCGGTGAGGCGCCACGGGCGCGCGGTGAACCGGCCCGCGACCGAGCGCTCGTCCGCGAGCACCTGCATCGCATGAGCGCGGGAGCGCGCGAACGCCTTCAGCAGCGCGTCGGGAGCGTCTTCGCCGGCGAGGAAGAGCGTGTCTTCGCTCGCCGCGAAGGAGACCGGCCGGCCCTTCAGCGCGAGGTCGCGGAAGCGCTCGGGCAGCGCGAGGCGGGAGGCCGCGAAGCCGTCGCCCCAGCTGCCGTGGAGCACGCCGGGCTCGACCTCGGTGAGTCCCCCGCGGCTGTCGCTCGCGAGCGTGCGGAGCGCGAGCTCGAGCGCGTCGTCGGGCGAGCGGCCCTCGAGCTCGTCGGGCGTGAGCCACGCCGGGCCGTCGGGCCGGTGCTCCATCAGCCCCAGCCGCAAGCTCGAGGCGAACGGCCGCGTGACCTTCGCCTCGCTCAGCGCGGCGCCCCACACGAGCGCGACCGTGAAGCCGACGCTCTCGGGCTCGGGCTCTGCCGGCGCTTCCAGGGGCGACGCGGCGCGCACGGCCTCGAGCTCGGCGGCGCTGAGGAAGCGCACGCGCGCCTCGGTCTCGGCCCAGCGCCACCGGCTGCCGAAGAACGAGGCGCAGGCGGCGATGAGCGCGCCGGCGCTCACGACCACCACCATCGAGAAGGGCGCGCCCTCGCCGACGCTGTACGCATAGGCGAGACCCGATGGGGCGATCGCGATGAGGCCCGCCTTCACGAGGGCGCCGGTGCGGGCGCGGGCGAGCTTCGCGTCGTCGGCCGTGCGGCAGGCGGGGCAGCACGCCACCGCGGCGAGGTCGCGCGCGTTCTGCATGAGCTCGTGGCCGGCGCGTGACTGGGCGAGGAGCTTCGCGTCGGCAGGGTCCGAGAGCGCGCCGGCCGTCTCTTCGCCGGTGCCGCTGCTCATCACCGCGGCAAGGGCCTCGTGCCCGCACCGCGAGCACTTGAAGTCGACGACGACGACGCCCTCGAGCGTTCTGACGTAGCTGCGGCGGACGTGCAGCGGCATGACGGTCAGCTCCGGCGGGGTCGAGCGAGCTGCGGTTCACATCGAGGAGCTCGAAGTCGTCGACGCCGAAGCGCGGCATGCCGCCCGTGTCGAGCATGAGCAGGCCATGCTCCTGCATGACGACGTGCACCATGATCTGCTTGGGCACGATCGGCACCTCACCGTCCCACCCCTCGTCGATGCGGAGCCGCCGCCAGCCGTCGGTCGTGAAGCCGCTGGCCGCGTGCTGGTCGAACAGCAGCGCGTCGCGGCGCTCGGCGAGCGCGACAACGGCAGCGAAGACGGCCCTCAGCGCCTTGCGGTTCTCGCGCGCCCACTCGACCTGGGCGGCCACGACCCGCTCCGCCTTCTGCACGGCGGCCACGTCGTCGTCGCCGAGGCCCGAGAGCGTGAACTGCAGCGAGTCGTCAGCGAGACCGGGGAAGCGGTCACGCTCGACCCCGTACGTCCACACGTCGACGCCTGCGAGGGTGAGCGCCGTCTCGAGCTCGGCCTCGCCGACGGCTTCCCCACGGGGAATCAGCGCGACCGAGAGGCTCGCACGTGCCGACAGCGGAGCAGGCAGTGCTCGAGCCTGAGGAGCGTCGCGCTTGCACGCAGCGAGGAGCGACACGACGAGCAGCCCGGCAACCCTCATGCGGCGTGCCTACCACGGGCAGGGTGGTCGGGCGTTGCCGGGGCCTCGCGGCGTCGACCTGCTCGCTCAGGAGATCGACCGCGCGATGCCCGCGAGCCGCCGCTCGATGACGGCGAGCATCTCGGCCACCGCGGCCCGGCCCTCGGCCTCGGTGACACCGTACGCGCGCGCGAGCCACCCGAAGTCGAAGTCGTCGAACGCGAGGCGCAGGCGCTCGCGCCACAGCCCCATGCCTCCGACGAAGACCTTCGCGCCGTCGGCGTCGGCGCTCGCCTCGCCGCTGAGCAGGGGCAGCGAGAGCAGCACCAGCGTGCAGACCCACGCGTGCCGAAAGTCGTCGTCGAGCTCGGCGGCGGCTGCGGGCACTGCGGCCCGATAGCGGTCGAGGCAGCGGCCCTGCACCGCGCGGCGCTGCTCGGGGTTCAGCGACAGCAACAGAAAGTACGCGAGGTCGAAGGCCGCGCGCCCGAAGCGCACCGCCTGCCAGTCGATGAGCACGAAGCGCGAGCCGAACAGCATGTTGCCGACGCGGGCGTCGCCGTGCAGCACCGTCTGCGGCTCGTTCATGCGCTCCCAGCTGCGAACCAGCAGCGTGCGCGCGGCCGGGCTCCAGCCGGTGAGGCCCGCGAGCGAGCTGAACCAGCGCACGACGCCCGGCGAGATGGGCATCACGCGCTTCGTCTTCGAGCCCCAGCAGCGGGTGTGCAGCGCGGCCAGGCCGTCGACGGCGGCGTCGATGTGCTCGAGCGGCAGCGACGGCGCGTCTTCGCGGTACTCGACGGCGTTCGTCATGCGCTCGGTGATGAGGCAGAGGTTGCCGGTCGCGGCCGAGACCTTCGCGACGTACGCGCGCGGCGCCGGCAGCCCCTCGAGCTCGGCGAGGAGCTGGCCGTTGAACTGCACCTCTTTCACCGCGTTGAGCTGCAGGTTGAAGATGGCACGGTTCCACACCGAGCCGACCTTCGGCGCGTGCTTCACGAAGAACTCGTGGCTGCCCACGCGCAGGAAGCCCGACTCCGAGCGAAAGGCGACCGTCTTCGACAGCGGCTCGACGCGCACGTCGCCTTCGAGCTTCAGCTCGCGCCGCACCCAGTCGGGCTGCTTCGCGAGCGCGCCGAGGTCGCGCGGGAAGCTCAGCTTGGGGCGCAGCAGGCGATCGAGCGCCGCGACCAGCCACCCGACGATGGCCATCGGGATGACGAGCAGCCAGCCGAGCACGTCAGTGCAGCTGCGCGATCATGAGGTGCGCGACGCTGAAGTAGATGAACAGCCCCGAGGCGTCGACGACGGTCGTGATGAGCGGCGCCGACACGACGGTCGGGTCGATGCGGAGCTTCTGGGCCAGGAGCGGCACCATCGAGCCGACCGCGTTCGCCCAGACGCAGACCACGAGAATGGTCACCGCCACGCAGCCCGCGAGGTCGCTGCCGACGCCCCACATCAGCGCGCGGCCGAACGCGATGCCGCCGAGCAACAGGCCGAGCGCGAGCCCCGCCGAGACCTCGCGCCCCAGCACGCGCAGCAGGTCGCCGACGCGCACCTCGCCGAGCGCGAGCGCGCGAATCACCGTCGAGACCGTCTGCGAGCCGGCGTTGCCGCCCGTGCCGATGAGCAGCGGCACGAAGAACGAGAGCGCGACGACCTTGGCGAGCTCGTCTTCGAACGAGCGCAGCACGGTGCCGGTGAGCGTCTCGGCGACGAACAGGAGCACGAGCCACGTGAGGCGGGAGCGCACGACGCGGCGCAGCGGCGTCTGGAAGTAGGGCAGGGCCGCGGCGATGTTGCTCTGCACGGCGCCCTGGTTGAGGCCGCCCTTGCCGACCTTCTCGAGCGCGGCGTCGAGCAGGTCGTCGACGCGCACGGCCCCGACGAGCTCGCCGCTCTGGTCGACGACGGGCAGCGACAGAAAGTCGTGCGTCTGAATGATCTCGGCAGCCTCGCCGCGCTCGGTCTCTTCGCGAACCGTGATGGGGTCGCGCGTCATCATCGCCTCGACCAGCGTCTCGGGGGCTGCGACCGCCAGCTCGCGCAGCGGCACGACCCCGATGAGCTTCTTGCCGTCGACGACGTAGCAGTTGACCGCGACCTCGATCTCTTCCTTGCGGGCGCGCAGCACGTCGAGCGCCTGCTCGGCCGTCGCCGTGCGGTCGCAGCTCCACACCTTCGGCGTCATCAGCCGCCCGATGCACGTCTCACCGTGAGCGAGCAGCCGGTCGAGCACGGCCTTGTCGGCCTCGGGCAGGGCCTTCTCGATGCGCTCGCGGTCGACGGCGCGCAGCTGGCCGAGAATCGCGGTGCGGTGGTCGGTGGCGAGAAACGTCAGCAGCCGGGCGGCGCGCTCGGGCTCGAGGTCGGCGAGCGTGCGGGCGGCGATGGCCGGGTGAGCGGCGCGCAAGATGGTGGCGGCGCGGCGGTCGTCGGCGGCGTCGACGATCTCTTTCGCCTGGCCGGCCTTGCGGCGCGAGAGGTCGCGGCCGACGTCGACCGGCCGCACCTTGGCGACCGCGGCCTTCAGCCCGTCGCGCTTCTTCAGCGCGAGGTCGATGACCGACAGGTCGGCGATGGGTACGGCGCTGACCGGGACGTCTTCTTCTCCACCAGGAGCTGCTCCGCTCATGGCGCGCCTTCATTGCACGTTCGGTGCACGCGCGTCACCGCGCAGTGGTCGACGAGCCCTCGCTGCGGGCGGCTGCGGCGGCCGCTTTCGCGCGGCGGTACGGCTCGTAGTACTCGCGGAGGAACTGGGCCTTGAAGTCTCGCGTCGTGGCGATGCCGCCGAACAGCCGCACGAGGCAGATGAGCAGGTAGGCGGTGTCGAGCTGCCACCAGAGGAAGCCCGAGCGCACGCCGGTGGGGAAGAGGTGGTGGTTGTTGTGCCACTCGCCCGAGACCGTGCCGGCGAAGAACTGGTTGATCGAGAGGTCGTTCTTGTTGAAGTCGACGCCCTCGGTGTGGCGGTTCTTCCCGCGCCCGTGGGAGTCGTAGTTGAAGTCGCGGATGCCGATCGCCCAGACGGCCGACATGCCGAAGATGGCGCACGCGAGGCCGTGGCCGCCCATCGCCCAGAACGCGAGGTACCAGAAGGCCCAGTTGAGCGCGAAGTGCGCGTAGAGCCGCGCGGGGTGACAGATGGTGCCCCACTTCAGGTACTGCTCGTAGCTGTTGGCGATGACGCCGGTGTGCGCGACGAGGTTGACGACGCGGGCGTAGTCGGCGCGCGAGAGGTTGCGCGCGATCGGCTGGTGCAGCTCGCCGGCGAGGAAGCAGTACAGGCGGCCGCACCGCGCGTTGTAGGGGTCGCCCGGCTGCTCGGGCATCGCGTGGTGAACGTGGTGCGAGACCACGTAGACCTCTTCGGGCACGAGGCGCAGCGTGAGGTTGCGAATGATGAACGCGTAGATGGGGTGGCTGAACGAGAACGCGCGGTGCGTGCAGTAGCGGTGCAGCCAGACGATGTTGACCGTGCCGAGCCCGACCATCGCGTAGAGGAAGCCGATCGCGAACAGGGGCCACGAGAAGTACTTCGTGAGGAACAGCACGCCGAACGGCGCGAGCCCGAGCGTCCACACCCAGTCGGTCACCGGCAGCCACGCCTTCCGTGAGCGGAAGAGGTTCACGCGGTCGAGCCAGTGCGACATCAGCTCTCGGAAGGTGGGTCGATACGACTGCCCGTCGCGGCCCCAGCCGTAGGCGGGGGGCTCGAGGACACGCTGCAGGAAGGTCGCGTTCGCGTCGGGCGTGTTCATGAGGTGTGTTGACCGTGGCGAACGTGTGGGCTCGCCAACGAGGGACGTCGACGAGGGCGTCACCGCTAGCACAGACCGTGCGCGAAAGACACGCGCGCGTCATGAGGTCGCGTTCGTCGAACGCGCAATTCCTGCAGCGACGGATCAGCGCGCGGGGACGACGAACTGCGCCTTCAGGAGCCCCTGCGCGAGCAGCGCCTCGACCGCCGCGATGTCGTGGCCCGGCACCTGGGCGAGCTTCGGCTCGCTGTCCTTCAGCGCCTTGAGCGCAGCGAGCTGCTGCAGCACGGCGCGGCGGTCTTCCTTCATCACCGCGGTGATGCCGCGCGGGCGCTCGCGCACGCGGTCGACGTTCTCTGCGGACCAGGCGACGTCGCCGAGGAACAGCAGCTCGGCGCCGCTCTCGAGCTGCACGTAGACGAGCTGGCTGCCGGGCGTGTGCCCGCCGGCGCGAATCAGCACGACCCCCGGCGCGATCGCGGTGATGCCCTGGTAGTCGAGCACGCGCTTCGGCTTCGACGGCGGGTACTTCAGCGGCTTCACGAGCTCGGGGTGCTCGAGCTGCTCTCTGTTGACGATGGCGCGCTCCCACGCGGCGGCGTTCACGAGCACCCCGCCGATGTGGTCGTAGTGCTCGTGCGTCACCACGCTGAAGTCGGCCGCATCGAGGGCGGCCTGCACCCGCTTCCACGCGGCGCCGTCGTACGACTTCACCGGCATCTCGCCGCGCGCCGTCGCCTCGTCGAGGGCGGTGTCGACGAGCGCGGTGCGCGACGGGAAGACGAGCTGGTACGCGAAGACCGTCATCGGGTGCTGCCCCCACCCGGCGCCCGTCACCACGAGCCCCGACGGGAACTCGAAGCCCACGCCCTTCTCGACGCGCACCTCGGTCGGCCGCTCACCTTCGATCGACCCCGCGGCCTTGCGCAGCTCGGCCAGGTCGATCGGCCAGCGGCCCTCGGCGGCCTCGGCGGTGGTGAAGAACCACCAGTACCCGACTCCGAGCAACACGAGCACCACCGCCGCGACGTAGCCGAGCTTCCGCTTCATGGCGCGTTCGTAGCATGTGCTACGGAAGCAGCCCTCGCGTGGGTCGCTCTTCGAGATGGGTGTGGTTGCTTGCGGTGCTCGCGCTCGTCACGTGCGGCCCGCGCGCGCCCGAGCCCGGCGGTGCCGGCGGCGGCTCTGCGGGCGGCGGCGCCGTTGCGGGCGGCAGTGGCGGCGGAGGTGAGCTCGACGGTGGAACAGACGATGGCGGCGTGCCCGACGCCGGCTCGGTGGACTCGGGCTCACCCGACGCGGGGCCGGGCCACTCGCGCGGCACCGGGAAGCTGCCCTGCACCCGCACCGGCACGGTGAACACGGTGGTGGGCGCGCGGCCGTACTGCGTGGCGAGGGTCGGCGGAGTCGAGCTGAAGGTCATCGAGCCCGACGACGTCGCGACCTCGCAGGAGCCGCTGCAGCTGGCGCTGTACCTGCACGGCGATGGCGCGCGCCCGTACGTCAACGACACCGCGCTGCGGCTGCAGGCTCCGTGGACGGTGAGCCACCACGTGCTCTACGCGGCGGTGCTCGCGCCGAACGCCTGCGCGTGGTGGACGAAGCCGAACGTCGACGCGTGCGACGCGGGCGCGACGCTCGCCGATCGCGATCTCGCCGGCGACAACGCGCGCACGCTCGAGGCGGTCATCGTCGCGCTGCGGGCCGGGTGGGACGTGCTCGACGCGCCGATTCTCTTCGGGGGCTCTTCGGGCGGCTCCATCTTCCTGAGCGCCGACTTTCTGCCGCGGTTCGGAGCCACGCGCCCCGGGCTCTACGTGCTCAACTGCGGCGGCGAGCTGCCGTGGGTGGCTCCGAGCGCCGGGCTCGCGGGCGTGCGGCTCTCGTTCTCGTACGGCACGCTCGACTTCCTCGTGCCCGACATCCTCTCGGCCCAGCGCTGGTTCACAGACGCCGGAGTCCCCTGGCGCGAGCAGGTGTTCCCCAACGCCGACCACTGCGCGTACGACCACCTCGGCCTCACCACCCAGCTGTGGGATGCGGGCCAGTAACACGCCGTGAAGGGCATGCCGAGCTTCCGCGGTGACCGGGAGCCGCCGTCACTTCATGGGCGTGGCGTCGAGGTCGGCCCGGCCGCCACGGCAACACGCGGGGCCGCCCCGCTCACAGATCGACCTGAATGCCGATCTCGATCGCCTGGCCGGGGGGAATCTTGAACGCCTGATCTGCCGCGACCGCGTTGCGCTGCAGGAACCCGAAGAACGACTCGGGCAGCCAGCCCATCGCGCCCGACCCGTGGCCGAGCACCGCCTCGCGGCCCAGCACGTACGTCACGTCGCTCACGTCGAGCGGAGGCTCGAGCGTCGGAGCCACCCGCTTCACCACCGCCGGCACGTCGGGCTCGTCCATGAACCCGTAGCGCACCACGACGCGCGTGAAGCCGGCCCTGAGCGGCGTGACCTCGACGCGCTTCTCGTCGGCCACGTGCGGCACCGGCTCGGTCACCACGGTGAGCAAGAGCACCCGCTGGTGCAGCGCGCGCACCCGGTCGAGTACGTGCATCAGCACCGGCGGCGTGTGCGAGGAGCTCGACGCCATGAACACGGCGGTGCCAGGCACGCGCTGCACGCCCGAGTCTTCGATGCGCGCGAGCGTGCCCTCGAGCGGCCCCGAGCGCTGCGAGTAGCGCTCGCTGAGCAGCGTGCGGCCGCGGCTCCACACGAGCATCGCGGCGATGAAGCCGAGGCCGATCATCACGGGCACCCAGCCGCCGTCGGCGATCTTCGCCGTGTTCGCCGCGAAGAACGGCACGTCGACCGCGAGGAAGAGGAGCAGCAGCGCGACGCTGCCCAGGGCCGACCACTTCCACGTGTGGCGCATCACCACCCAGAAGACGATCGAGGTGAGCATCATCGTGCCGGTCACGGCGATGCCGTACGCCGACGCCAGCCGCTCGGACTTCTGGAAGCCGAGCACGAGCAGCAGGCACCCCACCGCGAGCAGCCAGTTCACCTCGGGGATGTAGATCTGCCCCTCGACGTTCGCCGCCGTGTGCTGCACCCGCACGCGCGGGAAGTAGCCCAGCTGCATCGCCTGCCGCGTCAGTGAGAACGCCCCCGAGATGAGCGCCTGCGACGCGATGACCGTCGCCGCGCTCGACAAGATGATCAGCGCCACCGTCGCCTTGCCCTGCGGCACCATCGAGAAGAACGGGTTCGCCAGCGCCGCCGGGTTCGCCAGCACCATCGCGCCCTGGCCGAAGTAGCAGAGCAAGAGCGCCGGCAGCGCCACCGCGAGCCACGCCACGCGAATCGGCTTCACGCCGAAGTGGCCCATGTCGGCGTACAGCGCCTCGCCGCCCGTCACCGCGAGCACCACCGAGCCCAGCACCAGAAACCCCGGCATGCCGTGCGCGAGGAAGAAGCGCACCGCGTGGTGCGGCAGCAGCGCCTCGAGCACCTCGGGCTTCTGCGCGACGTGCCACGCGCCGAGGCCGCCGATGGTCACGAACCACAGCACCATGATGGGGCCGAAGAACGTGCCGACCGCGCCGGTGCCGCGCCGCTGCACCGCGAACAGCCCGAGCAGCACGAGGCACGTCGCCGGCACGACGGCCCACGCCCAGCCCGGCTCGAGCACGGTGATGCCCTCGAGCGCGCTCAAGACCGAGATGGCCGGCGTGATGGCTCCGTCGCCGTAGAGCAGGGCGGCGCCGATGACGACGAGCACCGCGACGAACGAGATCTTCGAGCGGCCGCCGTGGCTCAGCCGCAGCCGCTCGGGCACGAGCGCCAGCAGCGCGAAGATGCCGCCCTCGCCCTCGTTGTCGGCGCGCATGATGAACGAGAGGTACTTCAGCGTCACCACGAGCATCAGCGACCAGAAGATGAGCGACAGCACGCCCAGCACGTCTTCGTGCGAGATGCCCGTCGTCACCGTGCCGCCGGCCTCGCGCAGGCACTCGCGCAGCGTGTAGAGCGGGCTCGTGCCGATGTCGCCGAAGACGACGCCGAGCGCACCCAGCATGAGCGCTCCGAACCCTGCTTTCGGGTGGTGCGAGGCGGAGCTCATGGGCGCGGGCGCGCCGGCACTGTACCCCGGGTCGCTGACACACGCGCTCGCTTGTGTGGAGCGCGAGGGCGAGGTCACCTCGAGCGCGGCGGCACGATGCTCCACACGCGTGAGCCCGGGGAAGAGGGCGCGGCGGTCAGTTTCGCGGGAACACGAGGCGGCTGACCTCGCGGTTCGAGTACAGCAACTCGCCGTCGCTCGACCGGCGAACCTCGACCGACAGCTTGTAGGTCTTCTCGACGTCCGTCGCAGGCAGGAAGCCGTTCTGCAGGTTCCACGGTGAGTTCGGGTCGAACTTCACGCGCTGCCACTTCTGCCGGTAGATCTCGTCGCCCTTCTCGCTGACGACGCTCATGATGACGTCGCACTCGACCGGGACGTTGCCGGTGCTGGTCACCTCGACCACGAAGTCGACGCGGCGCCCCGGAGTCGGCTCGGCCGTCGCGACCTGCACGCTCGCCTCGAACCCGTAGGTGAGGCCGTCGCCGGGCAGGGCCCCCGCGCTGCCGCCGCACGCCGACAACACCGCGGCGGAGACAACGACAATGGCCAGTGACCCCTTTCGCATGCGGGTCTGGCCCACTGCGAAATGCGGGCCGCACCCCGGGATCAGCCGCGTACGAGGGGAACGGCATCACGGCTTACACGGGTGGATAACCCCCGCATCACACTCCCATCAGACACTGATCACTGGAGTGGGCAGTTGTGCAGCTGCGCAACGGCGCTCAGGTTCGGCTCTGCTGGTCGAGGTCCACGGCTACTGGGGCCGGGGCGCCTGGGCCTCGATGACGGGCAGCTTCTCGACGGTCTTGTTCCCTGCCGAGTCGAAGGTCTCGAGCCAGATCTTGTAGGCGCGGCCGTCGTCGAAGGTGAACGAGCCCGAGCAGGCGTCTTGCCCCAGAATCGCGTCGCCGCCGTTGATGACGACCGGGTACACCTGCTTCGCCGGGTTGCCGCGGGCCCGCTGCACCGTCGCGAGGAAGTAGGCCGGGCCCTCTTCTTCGAGCGTGGTGCGGATCTTGAGCAGGCGCGTCACGCCCTCGCCGTCTTTCGAGTACAGCCCCTCGGCCACCGCCGGCTTCACCTGGTACCGCGGCGGCGAGTTGTCGGCGACCGCGCCGGTGCGCCACTGCAGCTTCTCGGCGGCGTTCTGATTGAGCACCTTGTAGCCCGGCAGAATCGAGTCGATGACGAGCGTGTACGACTTGTTCGGCTGCAGCTCGGAGTTCGGCTTGAGCAGCACCGCGACGCGCTTCGCCGAGCTCGACCAGCCGCGCAGCACCGTCACGGTCACGTCGTCGCCGCCCGAGCGCAAGATGAGGTCGCCTGCGCCGACGAGCTTGCTGACGCGCGCGGCCTCGCTGCCTGCTCCTTCGAGAATGAACTTCGCGTTCAGCGGAATCACGGCGCCCGGTGCCGGAAACACGAAGAGGCCGTTCGCCTCACACTTCGCGTGCGCGCTGAGCGCGGTGAGCGCGCAGCACAGCGTGACGGCGAGACTGAGCGTTCTCATTGCGTCGCTTCAGTGTACCGGGTTGTCCGGGTCGCTGATCTCGATGGGCCCGAACCGCGCTTCGAACTTCGCCAGGTTGTCTTGCATCGCGAGGAACAGCCGCTTCATGTGCTTGGGGTTCGTGATGATCCGGCTGCGCACCTTGGCCCTCGGCTGCTGCGGCTGCACGTAGATGAAGTCGAGCGTGAACTCGGTCTCGGTGTGGTTCACCAACGCCATGTTCACGTACTGGCCGCTCGCCACGTCGTCGTCGAGCTGTATCTGCAGCTGAATCTCGGGGGGCTTGCCGGGGGCATCTGCCATAGTGGCCATCGTGCATAGCATGGACGCCTCGGACACGGCGCCATTCAGCCTCGGCCCCGCGAGCAGTTCGAGAGCGAAAACAGCAGTGCTCCTGCTCCACGGTTTCACCGGCAGCCCGTGGGAGGTGCGGCTGCTCGGCGAGTCGCTCGCGGCGCGCGGCTACCACGTTCACGCGCCGCGCCTGCCCGGCCACGGCACCTCGCCCGAGGCCATGCTCTTCGTCACCGCCGCCGACTGGGAGCGCGAGGCCGAGGCCGGCCTGCACGCGCTGCGCGACTTCGAGCGCGTCTTCGTCGCGGGCCTGTCGATGGGCGCGCTGCTCTCGCTCGTGCTCGCGGCGCGCTTCCCGCAGCGGGTGTCGGCGCTCGCGCTGATGGCTCCGGCGCTGAAGCTCGCGTCGCGGGCGTCGCGCGTGCTCGAGGCGCTGCGGGTCTTCCGGCGCCACCCGCTCGATGCGCTCTGGGTGCCGAAGCACGGCAGCGATCTGGAAGACGAAGAGGTGAAGGCGAGCGCTCCGCGGCTGCCGCGGTACCCGGCGGCGCGGCTGCGCGACGTCTTCACGCTGCAGCGGCTCGCGGCGCAGGCGATTCCCCAGGTGCAGTGCCCGTCGCTCGTGCTCGTCGCCGAGAACGACCATGTCATCGACGTGCCGGCCGCGTGCGCGCTGCCGCGGCGGCTCTTCGGCTCGCGCCTCGTGCTCTTCCAGCGCGGGTTTCATCTGATGCCGCGCGACGTCGACCGCGCGCGCGTCGCCGCCGAGGTCGGAGCGTTCTTCGACGGGCTCTGAGGCGCCGCGGGTCTTGCACGCACCGCTCGCCCGAGCTGAGCGCCGGTCTGTCGCGCGCCACGTCTTTCGTCTCGAGCCACGATTCTCGCGAAGCGTGCCGTGCTTGCGTTCAACTCGCGTGAGCCGCGGAATAGGAGGGCTCGGCATGCGACGACCGCCCTCGATCTGTCAGGTGAAGGTGAGCTTCCTGGGCGTCGCGCCTCCCATCTGGCGGCGCCTGCAGGTGTACTCGGCGACGAACCTCGGCAAGCTCGTCTACGCGCTGCTCGAGGTGTTCGACTGGGAGGGCGACTCCGACGCGCGCTTCTTCGCCGCGGGCGTCGAGGTCGATGACGCCGAAGCCCGGTGCCTCGGCGACGTCGTCTCCGAAGGCGCGAGTCTCGTCTGCGCCTACGGCGACTGGCAGCTCGAGCTCTCGATCGAGCGCGTGTTCGAAGCGCTCTCGAGCGTGCGCTACCCGACCTGCTACGAGGGCGAGCGCGCGGCGCCGCCCGAGCAGTGCGGCGGTCCCGGGGGATACGCGCGCCTCGTCGCCGACGCGGCGGCCGGCTTCGAGCCCGAGGTCTGCGATCTCGACGCCGCCGATCGCCGCCTCGGGTCGAGCGACCGCTCGTAACCGTGGAGGCCAGGGTGAGCCGCAGGCCTCGAAGTGCCTGCGGCCCCCCAGTCACCTCTGCGGCTACAGGTGCAGCACGCGCAGGCTCGCGAGCGCGGCGCCGGTGGTGTCGTACGTTTCGAGCATCACCTCGTGCCAACCCGCCGTGGGCGCGACGACCAGCGCGCGCGTCGAGATGCTCGGGTGGGTCACCCAGTCGCTCATCACGGTCGCCCCGTCGATTCGCACGCGCTGCCCGCCGTAGGTCTCGGCCGTCAGCCGGTAGCTGCCGCCGTCGAAGAACATGCGCCGGGTGAACCGCGACGAGAACGTGTCGTAGGGCACGCCGCAGACGTAGCTCGGGCTCGCGTTGCCCCAGTACAGCGCGAGGTCGCCGTCGCCCTCGTCGCGCACCAGCTTCGCGGGGCCGGTGAGCGTCGTGTTGGCGAAGTACTCGCCGCGCCAGCGCGTGTTCAGCACCGTCACGCTGCACACCGGAGCCCAGCTCGCGCGAACGACGGCGCCGCCGCCGCGCTCGTAATACTCGACGCGCTCGCTGTGGTAGCCGGCGCCGAGCGAGACGTCGGCGGTGTACGTCGTCGCCGCCTGATCCACCCAGCGGTCGATGACGAGGCCGTCGTCGAGGTAGAGGCGCACGCCGTCGTCGGCGGTCACGGTGAAGCGGTAGACGCCGCGGTCGAAGTACTCCGAGCGGGTGTAGCGGGCGGCGAAGTCGTCGGCGGGCACGCCGCACGAGGGCGAGGGGCTGCCCGAGCCGAAGTCGAGGTCGAGCTTCAGCGCCGCGTTCGTGTCGTCGCGCACGAGCAGCGGGGTGCCGGTGAAGGTGCGACCGGCGAAGTACTCGCCCTTCCACCCGCCGGCCGACAGCGGGAAGTTGCAGATGGGCTGCAGCGAGAAGCGGGCGACGGCGCCGACGCCGCGCTCGTAGTACTCGACGCGCAGGGCGTGGTTGCCGCGGGTGAGCGTCAGGTCGACCCGGTAGGTGGTCGCGGGCTGGTCGCGCCACTGATCGATGACGAGCGCGCCGTCGACGAACACGCGGACGCCGTCATCGGCGGTGACCATGGCGCGGTAGGGGCCGGCCTCGGTGAAGACCTGCTTCGTCCACACCACGGTGAAGTCGTCGGCGGGCAGCCCGCACTCGGGGTGCGGAGAGCCCGTGCCCCAGTCGAACTGAATGCTCGGGTCGGCGCGCACCGCGATGGGCAGGACGCCGGCCGGCGCTCCCTTGCCGAGGAAGTAGGCGCCGCGCCACTGGTCGGCCGGCACGGTCTGCTGGCACGGGTCGAGGCCGACGAAGTAGCCGTTGTTGGCCGACGTCTTCCACAGCGGCGTCGACAGCGACGGCACGTGCTGGCGGAACCGCGCGATGAAGTCGAGCGGCGAGCGGGTGTCGTAGAGGTCGGCGACCTCGAAGATGAGGTCGGGCCCGAGCGAGAGCGCGTCGATCTGCCCCGGCATGCTGGGCTCGGCGTCTTGCGCCGGGTCTTCGATGTCCCCGAGCAGGGCCGCGAAGAAGTTCTCGGTGGTGTTCGGGTTCCCGAAGGCGCCGCCGTTGCAGGTCTGGAGCTGCTCGCTCGGCCGCGTGTTGACGGGCGCGACGCCGTACCCGGGCAGCTCGACGCGCGTCATGTAGTCGGCGAACCAGTTCGCGATGCCCTCGCCGAAGGCGTCGTGGTCGGTCTCGGCGCACCACCCGCAGTGGCCGCAGTTGGGGTCGAGGCCGCGGGGAGGCCCGTCGCAGGTGTTGTTGCAGTAGTCGGGCGCTTCGTTCGAGGAGTTCACGGCCGCCCAGTGGTGCATGTACTCGTGGCAGTGCGTGTCTTCGCCCCACTCTCGCGAGGTGCTGATGTAGATCTGGCGAAACTCCGAGCTGTACGAGCTGCCGCGGTTGTCGTCGGGCCATCGCACGTCGACCGACGGCAGGTCGTAGCCCTGCGACACCTTGAGGTAGCGCCAGGCGCGCGTCAGGTCGGTGAGAATGTGCAGCGCCTGCGCGTTCTCAGAGGCGCCCAGCGACCCGAAGTCGACGTCGGTCGCGTTCTCTGACGCGCCGCGCGTGCCCGACTCCCACGTGTACGAGCGGGCCAGCGCGGCGACCTTGACGTCGGCGCGCCCGTTGCCGCTCTCGGCCTTCACCACCAGGTTCGGGTTGCGGCACACGCCGCAGAAGAGCCAATCGAAGCTGAGCGAGAACCGGCCGAACGCGTCGGTGGTCGCCGAGTCCTGCTGAACGTCGAGCGGGCCGAAGCGGTCGAACACCCGAATCGTCGCGCCGTCGGCTCCGAGGAAGGTGCCGTCGCCGCGCTGGTACGAGAGCTGGCCGTGCACCGTGACCTTCTTCCTGACGGTGCCCGGCGGCGGCGGCAGCAGCGCCGCGATGGGCTGCGGAGGGCCCGCGGGCGCCGGCGCGAGCAGCGTCAGCGGCAGCGAGGGCACCTGCGCTCCCGCCGGCAGCGCGGCGAGGGTCTGCACGCGGACGAGGGGCTCGAGGTGCGCGGGTGACAGGTCGAGCGCCGCGCTGGTGGCCACGCCGTCGAGCTGGAACACGAACACCAGCGGCTTCGCCGGGTCGCTCGGAGTGACGGTCACCGACACGACCTTCGGATCGAGCGCCTTCAGCGTCAGCGCCGTGGTCGACAGGGCGTGCAGGGCCCAGCCGTCGGGCACGACGTTGAGCCCGGTGAGGTTGCCGCCGCGGGCTGCGGTCAGCTCGACCTTGAGGTCGACCCGTACGCCGGCCTTGAGCAGCAGCGGCTCCTGGCCAAGTTGAACGACGACTTCGTGCGTGCTCTGCGTCGCCAGCGCTGCGCCTGAGCCCAGGCACAGCACCAGCGTGAGCACGCGCTCGAGAGACTGAGTGCGCATTTTCTTCTCCGTGTCGGACGGCGAGATGCCGGCCGACGGCGAACGCGCGCAGGCGCCGAACAGAGGCTCACGAAGGACGCGTGAGCCTCTTTTTCCGGCCCCTGCGCGTACCAGAAAACCCCAACAAGGAGCCCCGAACGTGAACCGCAAGAACACCCGCCCCGAGTCGTCGCCGCTGCTGAAGGGAGTCATGACCGTGCTCGTCGCCCTGGCCATGCAGGGCTGCGGCGGCGAGGGTGGCGGAGGCAATGTAGGAGGCGGTGTGGGCGGCGGCTTCGGCACGGCCGGCAGCCTCGGCGCGGGAGGAGGCTCGGGCACGGCCGGCAGCGGAGCGGGCGGAGGCTTCATCGGCATCGGCGGCAGCGGTGGAAAAGGCGGAGCGACCGCGGGTGGAGCGGGCGCCGCGGCGGGCGGCACGGGCGCCACGGCGGGCGGCACGGGCGCGACCGCGGGTGGCACGGGCGCCACGGCCGGCGGAGCCGGCAGCAGCGTCGACTGCACCCCGGTGGTGACCGAGCTGCGCGGCTCGGGCGGCTGCGTGCTTCAGCTGATCGGCCCGGCGAACTGCGCGCAGATCGACTTCAGGACGCTGGGCTACGTCGAGTTCGCGTGGACGACGAACAGCACGTTCTGTGAGGGGCCGCACCGGTTCCTCATCGGAGGCCACCCGTCGGACACGTGGGTCACCGCGAACAACGGCGTGCTGTGGAGGCTGACCTCGACGAGCGGCGGCGAGTGGTCGGTCGGCACGGGCCTGCTGTCGACGTACGCGATGACGCGCAACATCGGCGGCTACGTGCACCTGCGCCGCGAGGATCTCGCCGGCATCACCACGACCACCGGCCAGTACCACTGGATGGTCGCCGACTACTACGACGTCAACAACGGCGGCTCGCGCACGGCGTCGCGCACGTTCACCATCGCGCCGTGAGGTCTGCGGCGCTAACGGCAATGCCGATCAGTTAGCAGTCGTTGTGCGGGTACCCGTGGGGGATCAAGATGCCGCGATCGCACCAGGAGGGCGATCGCATGGCTCGTGGACCATTTTCGGGAGTGCCGTCGGCAGATGAGGGAGCGTTCGATCGGTTGAAGGCGAGCATCGATCCGACGTGGATCGAGGAGGCACTGGAGGCGACCGGGACGGCAACCCTTCGGAAGCGGAGGCTGCCGGCAGAGCAGGTGATCTGGCTCGTGTTGGGCATGGCGCTGTATCGACACCGACCGATCGACGAGTTGGTGAGCCGCCTCGATCTTGTGCTGCCGGGCACCGGCCCGGTGAGTGTGGCCCGCAGTGGTGTCGCGCAGGCCCGGGCCAGGTTGGGTGATGAGCCGATGAAGTGGCTCTTCGAGAAGTGCTCTCGAAAATGGGGGCACGAGAGCGCGCGGAAGCATGCTTGGCGCGGGCTCGCTGTCTACGGTGTCGACGGGACAACCGTGCGTGCCCCGGACTCGGACGAGAACCGGAAGCACTTCGGCTCGCAAGACGCAGGATGGGACCGCGGCATCAGCGGATATCCGCTCGTTCGGCTGGTCACGCTGATGGCGTTGCGGTCGCACATCCTTGCGGGGGCTCGCTTTGGTCCCTACGGCCATGAGCACAAGTACGCGGCTGAGCTCTGGCCCGAGCTGCCGAGTGATTCGCTCGCGATCGTCGACCGAGGGTTTCTCGCCGCCGGGCTTCTGATCGGGCTGCGACGCGAGGGACACAACCGGCACTGGCTGACACGAGCGACGTCACGGACGAAGTGGACGGTGAAAGAGAAGCTTGGGCGCGGCGACGCGCTGGTGGAGATCGAGGTCCATCGCTCAGCGCGCGCACTGGATCCATTTCTTCCTCACCAGTGGACGGTGAGAGCGATCGCCTACCAGCGACGGGGCTTTCGGCCACAGACGCTGCTGACGTCACTGCTCGATGCCGAAAAGTACCCAGCGAAAGAGCTCATCGAGCTGTACCACGAGCGTTGGGAGGCCGAGCTCGGCTTCGATGAAGTGAAGACCGATATGCTCGAGCGCCAGGAAGCAATCCGAAGCAAGACGCCCTCGGGCGTCGCGCAAGAGCTCTGGGGCGTTGGCCTCGCGTACAACCTCGTTCGGCTGGAGATGGAGCGCGTCGCGGACGAGGCCCGGCTGCCGCCGACGCGAATCAGCTTCATCATGGCCCTGAGGCTCATCCGCGATGAATGGATGTGGTCTTCAGGCGCATCGCCGGGAGCCATCCCCAAGCACCTGCGCAGGCTGCGAGAAGACATTCAACGCTTCGTGCTGCCACCAAGGCGACCTCAGCGCGCATACCCGCGCGCCGTGAAGATCAAGATGAGCAACTACGATCGCAAAAGACCCAAAGCGATGCTGCAGGCCAAAGCGGGAGGTCGGCGATGATCGCGAATCGCGTCCACCTCGAATCGTCGGCGCTCACCGCCGTCGCATTCTCGCCCGAGAGCAACGTCCTCGAGGTCGAGTTCCGCAACGGCCTCACCTACGAGTACTTCGACGTCTCTTGCTCGATCTACGAGCAGCTACTCGCCGCATCGTCGAAGGGCGCCTTCTTCGGTCGCTTCATCCGAAACTGCTTCCCGTTCCGGCGAATCGCCCGATCCGCGCACTAAGTGACCGGCATTGGCGCTAACGGCGCTTCGACGCGGGCGGCACCGGAGTCTCGCTCGCGTCGTCGCGGGTCCGCTGCATGTAGAAGCGGACGAGCTCGGGCTGCACGCCCTTGCGCTCGCCGCCGGCGGCGGCCGAGAGCCCCTGCGACAGCCAGCCGCGGGGCTTCGCCGCGTCGCCGTGCAGGTCGGCGTCGCTGTACTCGGACACGTAGCCCTGCGCGAGGATGAGGTTCGGCGTCAGCGCCTTGAACTGGTCGTTGAAGCCGACCCCCGACTTCTGGTCGAACCACGGCGGCTTCGAGTACGTCATCAGCGCGATCGGCATCTGCTCGCCGGTGCGCTCGTTCTTCGACGTCGTCATGCGAATGGTGTTCGGCGTGTAGTCGCCGCTGCCGGGCTTGCCGGGCGTGTACGCCGACGTGGTGCCGCCCGTGAGCTGGCCGGGCGTGCGCTGGTCGCCCTCGGGGAAGTTCTTCTTCACGTACGTCAGCGTTCCGAGCAGGCCCTTCGTCGCGGGCACGAGGCGGCCGAGCTCCTTCGCGGCGTTCGGCTCGTTGAAGTCGTAGTTCCACTTCACGCGCCACGACTCGCCGGGCTTCGTCTGCAGCGTGCTCAGGTATTCTTTCGGCTCGACCCACTTCGGCAGGTCGGCCTCCCAGATCTTCTTCGCGAGCCGCGGGCCTGCATTCGCGACGATGTCGATCGCCGTCTTCTCGTCTCCGCGGCGGAGCGCGTCCGACAGCTTCGCGATGGCCGCCTGGTCTTGTCGCTCGAAGCGCGCGGGGTCGAGCTTCTCGAGCGCCTTCTGCTCGACGAGCTGACCGACGCTCCTGGCATCGTTGATGACGCGCGACACGCTCGGGGGAAGCTTGATGGGCATGCGCGCGAGCCAAGCAGGGCCTCCGCGCTCGCCGCGTTTCCAGCCGCGCCAATCGACGTCGATTCTGCGCCACTTCGGGCGCCCTCACGCAGAGACGCACATGACGCCGGCGTCGAGATCGACGAAGCCGCAGCCGCTCGCGCCCGCCGCGCAGGGGTCCGACGGGAAGCACGCGCAGGTGGGGCTGCCGGTGAGGCACGCGGCCGGCAGCGGCACGCAGTACGGAGCGGCCGGAGTGCACGGCGCGCCGGCGCAGCACTCGACCGGCCCGCACAGCATGCCGGTCGTGCACGGCCCGTACGGGCACACTCCGGCGTCATTGGGGCCGGTGCACGGAGGCGGAATGCCGCCGCAGCTCGGGTGAACGCAGATGCTGCCTGCCCCGCACGTCTGTGAGCCGCACGGCTGCCCGCTCGAGCCGCCGCCGGTGCCGGAGCCGCCGGCTGTCGCGGAGCCGCCGGCTGTCGCGGAGCCGCCGGCTGTCGCGGAGCCGCCAGCGCAGCTCCCGTCGCTGCAGCCGCCGTCGTGGCTGCCGACGTCGACGGGCAGCAGGCACGCTCCGAGAACGACGCCGAGCAACAGCACGAATGGGTTCGAGCTCTTCATGTGCGGGTGAATGGCCGGCGTCGGCGAATCCGTCACCGCGCGGCGCAGGAGCCCTCGAGCCGCAGCGCGATGGGCGAGCGAGGCGCGGCGGCGAACACGCCCTCTGCGAGAGCGCGCGCCTGCTCGCGCTGGCCCAGCCCGCAGCGCGCGAGCGCCTCGAGCCCGGCGGCCTCGACCCGCAGCGCTCCGCGCGGGAACCGCGTGGCGTAGTCGTGGAGCACCGTGAGCGCCTCGGCCCAGCGGCCGGCGTCGTCGAGCGCGAGCGCGCGGTCGAGCAGCTCGAGCTCGGCGGCCAGCGACGCGCTCACGGCGGGCGCTGGGGCGGCTCGAGGCGCGGGGGCGGCACGTGGAGCGGGCGGCGCCGTTGGCTGGGGCCCGGTCGCGACTTCGGTGGGCGCCGCCGCGCCGCCGACCGCGGGCGTCTCGACCCTCGGCCGCGCCGCAGGCGGCGAGGCGACTGGGGCGAGCGCCGGCGGCGGTGAGGGCTGCGAAGCGGCGGGGGGCTCGCTCATCGGAGCGGCGGGCGTCGAGGGCTGGGGCCTCGGGCGGGGCGAGACGGCGGGCGCGGGCGCGCGGGCAGAGAAGAGCGGGCGGGCGACGGTGGCTACGCCGAGCACGGTCGCGCCTCCGACCACGACCGCGAGGGAGCCAGCGAGCAGCTTCACGCCGAAGGCCGAGAGGGTCGCGGCCGGCTTCGCGGTGGCGGTGGCGAGGGCCGTCGCGGCGGCGACGGGCGCGCCGGTCAGCACCGCGTGGCGCAGGCGCTCTCTCGTCTCGGCGTCGGGGCGGGGCGCGGGCGCGCTGCGGGTGAGCTCGAGCAGCAGGCGGGCCTTGGGGTTGAGCTCGGTCATGGAGTGCCTCGTTCGAGCGCGGTGACGAGCGCGTTGAGCCGCTCGCGGGCGAGCCGCAGCCGCGAGTAGACGGTGTTGAGCTTCTCGCCGGTGGCCTCGGCGATCTCGGGCGCCGTCCACCGCTCGAGCTCGGCGAGCACGAGCACCTCGCGCTGCTCGGGAGCCAGCTCTTCGAGCAACCGCGCGAAGAGATCGACGGCCTGGGAGCGGGCGGCGGCGTCGTCGGGGCGCTCGCGCAGATCTTCGAGCGTGGCGGCGTGCGCGTCGAGCGGCTCAGCGCCCTTGCGACCTGCGCGCCGCCGGTAATCGTGCGCCACCCGCACCGCGATGCCGCCCACCCAGGTCGCGGGCTTCGCGTCGGGCTTGAGCGAGTCGAGGCGGCGGTGCGCGACCACGAACACGTCTTGCACCGCGTCCTCCAGCTCGTCTGGCCGCACTCCGAGCCGCGCCAGCATGCGCCACGCCACGTCGACCGTCTGCTCGTAGAGCGCGGCGAACTCCGGGCGCGCGGGCAGAGCCGTGCCGAGCGCCGGGGCGTGAAGAGCCGTGTCCACGGTGGCTCTATGGCCGAGGCCGCCCGTTTCCGTCAAAACCGGGCGCCGGCACCGGCCGAGAGCTCGAGCGCGAACAGGCCCCCCTCGACGACGGCTGGCCCCGAACCGAACGCGACCCGCGGGCGCGAGCCGAGCCGCCCCACCGCCGAGAGCCACAGCTCGAGCCAGTCGGTGAGGTGCAGGTAGGCGCGCGCGCCCGGCCCGGCGGCCCACAGCGCGACCGAGGTCTGCCGCGGGTCCGAGACGTTCGCGCCGGTCGCCTCCAGCCAGCTCACGGCGAGGTGAAGGCACGCGCCGAGCTCGACCCGCCCGAGCTCGAAGAGCCTGCACGCGCCGAGCTGCGCGTCGAGCGGCTGCCGGAGCGTGACCTGCGCGTCTGCGGTCGGGCCGCCGGCGAAGCGCACCGGCAGCGACGTGCTCAGCTCGAGCGTCGCGGCCCACCGCTCGCGCTGAACGCGCAGCGCGCCTCCGAGGCGGCCGAGCGGCTGCGGCAGCGCGACGAGCGAAGCGCCGGCGAGGCCGCTGACGCCGAGGCTCCAGTGAGCGGGGGCCGGCTCGGCGGGCGCGGGCGGCGGCGGCGCCGGCTCCGGCTCCGGCTCCGGCGCGGGAGGTCGCAGCCCGAGCCGCACGAGGAACACGGCCGCGTCGGCCGCCTCGTCGCACGTGGGCGTCTCGAGCACGCGGGTGGCTCCGCCGACCTTCAGCTCGAGCGAGAAGCCCGTCGGAGTGGCGAGCACCGCGGCGGCGGCGTCGCCCTCGAGGTCGGCCGGCAGCCGCGCGAGCACCTCGTCGCGGCTCGGGCAGCCTGCGGGCGCCGACCAGCTCAGCTGCACGCCGTGGAGCCACAGCTGCGCGGCGAAGGCCAGGGCGTGCACCGGCGGCTGCCTACCGCACCGCGCGCGCGACCGCCAAACTGCATTCTGCTCGCTACAGCGCCGTCGCCGCTCCGGCCTGGGCGCCAGCCACCAGCCGAGCGCCAGCGAGCGTTGTTCCCATTTCTGGGGCCGGCATACAGCCGGGCATGCGACCCCTCTTCGCGCTCATCGTTCTCGCAGCGTGTGGCAGACCCATCGACGAAGAAGCTGAGCCCGCGCGCGCCGTCACGCTCACGCTCACGCTCGAGACCCGCGACGGCATCGGCTCGCAGGGCTACTCGTTCGCGAGCGGCCAGCTGGTGCCGGCGAGCGAAGCCGACCTGCGGATCAGCTCCTCCGACTGCGGAGCGCGCGGCCGCTGGGTCACCCTGAACGCGGGCGAGGGCCTGCTGCTCTGCCACGCGCAGGTCTGTTCGCCCACGCTCGCCGCGGGCGGCACCGACGAAGCGTTCCACGAGCCCTTCGAGGTCCGCCGCGGCGACTCCGTGCTCGGCACCGCACGAATCACGCGCGAGACCCCGACGCCTGGCGACTGGTACGTGCCGTCTCCGACGCCGCCGTTCGAGGTGCTGCTGGCGCTCACGCCCGCGGCGCGATGAGCCAGCCGGCACGTGACGTTCGGGGCGAGCGGTCTGCAAGGGGCTGAACTTCCTGGTGCCGAGCGGGGCACATGCGCTGCACTGCAGGGAGGCATGAACGTCAACGGCGCGAACAAGACCATCTCCTCGCAGAAGCCCCTCAACGTCGCGGGCGGCACGACCATCTCGAAGGGCACGGACGGCTTCACGATCAACCTGAGCGACAAGGACAACAAGGTCGACATCAAGCAGAACCCGAAAGACAAGACCTGGAGCATCTCGATCGACGGCAAGACGAAGCTGACGCTCACCGACACCGAGATGGCGAACCTCAAGCTCAACACCAACGGCGGCAACGACGTCGTCACCGTGAACGGCAAGAAGCTCGACAGCTCCATCAGCATCGACACCGGCACGGGCCAGAACACCGTCTCGCTCGGCTTCGACCCGAAGACGCGTCAGTTCGTCGACAAGGAGCGGGTGAAGTACACGCCGAACCGCGGCGACACGTTCGAGTACCACATGAACAGCCCGGTCACCGCGGGTGCGGGCAGTACGCTGCCGTCGACCAGCGTCATCAAGCGCACGGAGCGGCAGGAGTAACGTCAGCGCCGCGCGCGCGACTCCGCGTCACGGCCGGTGCACGCGGGCCACCATCGCCTCGAAGCGCGGGTCGCCCTTCAACGGAGCGAGCAGCGGGTCGACGCGCAGCTGCACGAGGAACCAGCTGCCGGCCTCGAAGGCGCGCTCGAGCCAGGCGAGGGCGGCCTCTTTCTCACCAGAGCTCGCGGCGACCAGCGCGAGCTGCAGCGCGACCGACGGGTTCTTCTCGAGGCCTCGCTCGAGGCGGGTGCGCCAGCGCGCGGTCTCTTCGGCGTCGCCGGCGAGGGCGGCGACCGCTCCGAGGTCGCCCATCACCTCGAACGAGCGCTCGCCCGACAGCTCGAACGCCACGAGCAGCTCGGTGCGGGCGCCGGCCAGATCTCCGCGGGCGCGCAGGGCGCGACCCTTCCAGATGCGGGGGATGGGGGACCTCGCGTCCATCGCGATGAGCCGGTCGCTCAGCGTGATGACGTCGTCCCACTTGCCCCAGTAGCCGTTCACGACTGACGCGGCGTTGCTCGCGATCACCGAGAGCGGGTCGAGGCGCTGCGCTTCTTTCGCGTGCTCGAGCCCGCGCTCGAACAGGCCGCGGTAGGCGAGGTGCAGCGCGTACCAGTGATGAGCGGTGGCGTAGTTCGGGTCGAGCTCGATCGCCTGCTTCAGCTCGGCCTCGGCCGCGGCCCACTCGAAGTCGCAGTGCCCGAGCAACAGGCCGTGCGTCGCGTGGGCGGTCGCGAGCGCCGGGTCGAGCTCGAGCGCCTTCGAGACGGCGGCCTTCGCCTTCCGGCAGGTCTCGCGCGCGGGCGCTCCGGCGTACTGCTCCATCAGCGCGAAGCTGTCGGCGAGGCCGACCCACGCCGGCGCGTACGCGGGGTCTCTGTCGAGCGCCTGCTGAAACGTCGTGGCCGCGAGCTGAAGGCCGTCGGCGGTGCGCTTGTTCCACCAGTAGCGGCCGCGCAGGTAGAGCGTGAAGGCCTCGGCGTCGCGGGGCTGCTGCAGGGCGCCGGCGCGCGCCCGGCCCTTGTCGGCGCTCGCCGGGTCGAGCGTCGCGCGCGCGCCCTCGGCGATGCGCTGCTGCACCTCGACGGCGTCGGACTTCGCGAGGTCCCACCGGGCGCCCCACAGCTCGGCGCCGGTGCGTATGTCGACGAGCTCGGCCCGCACCAGGCCGCGTGGCGCGAGCTCGCCCACGAGCACGATGTCGACCCCGAGCTTCTTGCCGGCCTCGAGCGGCGTCTTCGTCTCGGCCCTGGCGCGGTACACGCTGCTGCGCGACATGACGCGCAGGCTCATCGTGCGCGTGAGCTGGTAGATGACGCTCTCGGTGAGCCCGTCCGACAGGTAGTCGGCCTCGGGGTCCTTCGAGGTGTTCTCGAACGGGAGCACCGCGATCGACTCCGCCTTCGGAGCCTCGGGGTGGCTCGACGGCCAGAGGGCGACGGCGACCGCGACGCCCGTCACGGCGAGGCCGACGAGCGAAGCCGCCGACACCGCGAGCCGATGCCGCTGCACGAACTTCACGAGCCGGTAGCCGACGGTCGCACGCCGAGCGCGCAGCGGCAGGCCGGACTGCAGCCGGTCGAGGTCGTCGGCGAGCGCCTCGACCGAGGGGTAGCGCTGCGCGGGGTCCTTGTGCAGGGCGGTGAAGATCACGCCGTCGAGGTCGGCGCCGAGCCGCGGGGGTGGCACGTCGTCGTCGAGGATCTGGCGAACGATGGGCGAGCGCGTGCCGTCGAACGGCAGGCGGCCGGTGAGCACCTCGTACAAGATGACGCCGAGCGCCCAGATGTCGGTGGCGGCGGTGATGCGCTCGCCGCGGATCTGCTCGGGGCTCGCGTAGGCGGGGGTGAGCAGCATCGCTCCGGTGCGGGTGCGCTGGTCGCCGTGCGGCTCGAGCACCTTGGCGATGCCGAAGTCGAGCAGCTTGGGCTCGCCGGACTCGCTGACCAGCACGTTGCCGGGCTTGAGATCGCGGTGCACGACGCGGTTGCGGTGCGCGTACGCGACCGCGTCGATCAGCTTGCGGAAGATCTTGAGCCTCGCGGCCCGGTCGAGCCCGCGTCGCTCGCACGCCTCGAGCAGGGTGTGACCGGGCACGTACTCCATGGCGAGCCACGGCCGGCCGTCGTCGGTGGCGCCGCCGTCGAGCAGCCGGGCGATGTTGGGGTGCTCGAGCGTGGCGAGAATCTGTCGCTCGTCGCGAAAGCGGGCGAGCAGGTCGTCCGTGTCGAGCCCGCGCCGCAGCAGCTTGAGCGCCGCGGTCATGGTGAAGGTCCCGTCGGCGCGCTCGACCAGGTAGACCGTGCCCATGCCGCCGCGGCCGAGCTCTCGCACCACTCGCCACGCGCCGATCCGCACGGGCGGGGCCTCGGGCCGAGCGCCCGCGGGCGTTTCGAGAAAGTCGCCGCTCGCCCGCCCGTCGGCGTCGAGCAGCGAGCGGACCTCGTCGAGCAGCTCCGCGTCGCCGGCACACGCCTCTTCGAGGTAGCGCGCTCGCGCCGCGCCCTCGAGCTCCGTCGCGCGGTGGAACACCTCGTTCACCCGCGCCCACCGTTCGGAGCTCATCGCCGCCCGAGTATGCCTGCCGTCGCCCGCGCTGCAATCGACTCGCGCTCGTGCTCGGCGGCAGGGTACGGTCGTGCGCGCGTGGCCGACGACGCTGCCGACATCACGCAGTTGCTCAAAGAGTGGCGCGCGGGCGGCTCGTCAGACGCGCTGTTCGACGCGGTGTTCGCGCGCCTGCGCGTCATCGCCGCTGCGCAGTTTCGCCGCGAGAACGCGAACCACACGCTGCAGCCGACCGCGGTCGTCAACGAGGCCTGGGTGAAGCTGGTCGGGCAGCGCAGCGACTACACCGATCGCGCGCACTTCTTCGCCATCGCCGCTCAGGCGATGCGCCGCATTCTGGTCGACCACGCCCGCCAGAAGAACGCGCAGAAGCGCATGGCGCCGACGCTGCACGAAGAGCCGTCGATCGACGGCGTCGACGTCGACGTCATCGCCCTCGACTCCGCGCTGACCCGGCTCGGCGCGCTCGACGCGGCGCAGTCGCGAATCGTCGAGCTCAAGTACTTCGCCGGCCTCACCAACGAAGAGGTCGCCGAGGTGGTCGGGCAGTCGGTGGCCACCGTGAAGCGCCACTGGCAGCTCGCCCGCGCATTCTTGTTCCGCGAGCTGTCGAAGACGTGACGCGCACAAGCGCCTGATTTCGCTTGAGATTGTCCGGTCGTGAGCCTCTTTTCCGCGGGGGCGCGCGTTCCTATTCGAAAGACGCAATCGAGCGTCTCAATCGAACAGGAGCAACCCATGCGAATCCCCTCGTTGAAGTCGGCCGCGAAGTGCATCGATGAAGGTGCGGGCAAGGCGAAAGAGAAGGTGGAGCAGACCGGGCAGAGCGTCACGGGCGCGGCCTCGTCGGTGAGGGGGCTGCACAACCCGGGGGCGCAGAAGCCGGGCCGCACGACGTTCGAGGCGATCGAGTGGCGGGGCCGGCGCTCGGAGCTGAGCACGACCGACTCGTTCGGCAAGCCGTTCGTCGACAAGCAGTTCCTCGGCGCCGAGGCGCGGGCGTTCGCGCAGCGCGGCCGCGGCGTGGGCAGCGCAGGCGTAGACGTGTTCGTGGGCGGCCGCGGCGAGCGCCTCGAGTCGGACTCGGCGACGCAGTCGCGGCACACGAAGCTGATGGTCGGCGCCGAGGGCCACGCGGCGGCGTTCGGAGGCGCGGTGAACGGCGTGCGCGCCGGAGTGACGGCGGGGCTCGCGTGGTCGGAGAAGACGACGAGCCAGGACGGCGACCTCAAGCGGGTGCAGACCTCCGAGCTGCTCTACGGCGCGGTCGCCGAGGTGCAGGCGCAGGTCGGCACGGTGACGGGCGGCAAGGTCGACCTCTTCGTGGGAGCGCGCGGCGGGCAGGACCAGCGCTGGGCCCTCACCAACCCGAACGGCAGCGAGAAGGCGGGCGGGGGTGTGCGCGGCCGCGGCATGGTCGGCCTCGGCGTGATGGCCGACGGCGAGGTGGGCTACGACCTCGAGAAGCGGCAGGCGCGCGTCTCGCTCGGCGGCGGCGCCGCGCTCGGCGTCGGCCTCTACGGCGGCGGCGAGATCACCGTCGGCGGCGACGGCAGCGAGTGAGCTGAGCGGGGCATCGCCCGCCGTGAGCGCGTGCGTCGTGCGCTCACGGCGGGTTGTTCAAGAAGTCGGGCCCCAGCCCTTGCGGCTCGCTCTGTGAGGTCACGAGCCTCGAGAGGCTGGGTGTGCCTCCGCCGATGACGATTCCGAAGTTGATGCGAAGCACCTCCTGGTTGAACTGCGGCAGCATGACGCGCAGGCCCAGGCCCGCGGTGTGCGTGAGCGCCGGCTGCGCGTTGAACGCGCTGCCGACGTCGTAGAAGAGCACCACGCTGGTGTAGACGGTCGCGATCTCGAAGCTGCGGGTGCGGTACTCGAAGTTGCCCAGCACGTAGTTGCGCCCGGTGAACTCTTCGGGAGCCGTGCCGCGCAGGCCGTTGCCTCCGCCCAGCAGCACCTGGGTGTTGTTGAGGTCGTTCTGCCGAATGTCCGCCGCGATGCGGGTGTAGAAGCGCCCGCCCTCGAACAGCGGCGAGTAGTTCACCACCTCGACCAGGTAGCGCCGATTGAGCGGGAGCCCGCTCGAGACGAACCGGGCCGCGGCCGTCACGTTCACGGTGAGCAGGTCGCCGCCCAGGTACCAGCGGTAGCGCAGCGAGAGCGAGCTCTCGAGGTAGCCCGTCGACGCGAAGGGCAACGGCAGCGCCCAGCGGTTCGCCCACTGCACCAGCGGCCCGAGCTGAAAGTCCTCGGAGATCTCGAGGGTGTCGATGTTCTTCAGCTTGATGAACCGCGCCTCGAAGAACCGCAGCCGCGCCGAGAGGCCGGCGGCGCTCTCGGTGCGCGGCAGATACTGCGTGCGCAGGAGCTCGGCCTGCGCAGGGGACAACGTCTGCGGAGGCCGCGCTTCGTTCTCGTAGCCGAACCCGCCGAGGGTGACGTCGAGCAGCCAGTGGCTACCGAACCGCCGCGTCGCGCTCGCCTCGACCTGTACGTTGCGGGCGTCGTACTCGAAGGGCACGAGGCCGCCGGTCGGCGACTCGAGCTCCCAGACGGTCGCGCCCCGGAACACGCGCTGGCGTCGCGAGTTCCACTGCGCGTAGGTGCCGAACGACCAGCGCTGCGCGAGGGAGTAGAACGGCCGGTCGATCAGCACGTAGCCGGTGCTGCCCTCGAGCTTCGCCGTGTTGCGGTTGAAGACGAGCGCCGCAGTCTCGGCGAGCCGCAGCTTCTGCCCGAACAGCCGGGGAAAGAGGAGGTACTGACCGAAGTCGATGGTGTCGAGCTTCATCAGCACATCGGCCGCCGCCTGAATGTTGCGGCCGAGGAAGTTCATCTCGGCGGGCCTCATCCGAAGGTACTGGACCAGGTTGCCGACGATGGTGAACTCGCTGTTGAGGCGAAGGCTCCAGCGGTCTTTGGTGATGACGAGCAGAGAGACGTGACCGGGCGGGCCCCCGCGGGTGATCGCCACCACACGAACCACCGCGAAGATGACCATTCGTCGCAGGTTGCGCTCGACCTCGGCGGCCCGCTCTTCGTTCCAGGTGTCGCCCGGCTCCAGCAGCACTTCGCGCTGGACCACGTGGCGCCGGGTGTCGGCGTGAAACCAATTGAAGAAGCCGGGCCAGGGGTCGGTCTGGCCCATGATCTCTTCGGTGCTGACGAGCACCTCGTCGATGGTCTTGCCGCCCGGCGAGGGGTCGAGGGTGCCGCCCACTTCAGAGACGGCGCGCGCAATCACCGACTGTTCGAAGTCGGCGGGCGCGACGGCCAACCAGACGGTCACCGTCAGAAGCAAGGGACCGTCGCTTCCGCCCGAGCCAGCTCACCTTCGACCCGGCCCGGGTTCGACGCCGGCACGCTGTGCCCGGAGCGGCGCGCGGTCTCTCGTGGGTACCCCGGCATCCGGCTGCTTACGGATGAGGGGAAGTTTTGTCTCCGTCACCGCGTGCGAAATCGACTACCGTCCGGCGTCAGGTCGGTAGCCGCGCAGGTTCTCGATGAAGGCGACAGTGCCCGAGAGGGACTCGCGCTTCATGCGTTCGGTGCCTCCGAGAAAGAACGGAGGCGCGTTGTGCAGGGCGCTCATGGTGCACACGTGAACGAGCGTGCGACCGGGAGCCACCGGGTAGTGCGCGCTCCAGGTGACGCTGACGTCGGCGGTGCGCCAGCCCATCACCTTCGAGAAGTCGTAGTTCTCTTGGAGCACGACCACCTCGGGGAGCCCCGCGTCGGGCAGCAGGTCGATCAGACGCGCGATTCCCCCGTCGGAAGAGAGCGCCTTGACCTCCTCACGCCCGAAGTACGACACGCGGAAGGTGTTCGCGGGCATCTTCGCCGCCAGGTACGTGCCATCTTTCCGGAGGGTGATGTCACAGTCTTTCGCCACGTGGTTCATGTAGTCGACGTCTCGGACCTGGGCCTCGGAGAAGAAGCTGACGTCCTTGTCGACGAAGTAGGCGACGCGACCCACCACGCGCTGGAGCGCCCCGCTGCCCGCCTCGAACCGGCCCCGCAGGTCGAACGGGCGAAAGAGACGAACCGAGCCGGCGTCGGGTGTCGCGTCGCCGCGCTCGAGGTGCTCGTAGAACACCTGCACGCCACCGTCGCTCAGCCACGGAGCATCGAGTGAGAAGCTCGGGCTTGGCTCGTGCTTGATCGGAAGCTGGCCCTGAGCGCTGGTCGCCACCAGGCCTGCCGCCAGCACCGAGAGCATTCGACCGCCGGAGTTCGCCACCGGCGCACACTACGCTGCGCCTCGGCTTTCACCCAGCGCTCGGAGAATCGCCGCGCGTGAGCGAGGCGCTGCTGGAGCTCGCCGCGAGCGCTCATCCGCGAGGAGATGCGCCGGAGCTCGAGGGGGGTGGTCGTCGCTCGACGGGCGTTGGACGTGGTGCGTACAACCGCTGCGCTCAAGTGCGCGGTACGAGACGGCGGCAGCGCGGCGTGCTGCTTGCTGTGGGTCGTCACCATGACCCGCCCGCTCCTCATCGCAGCTGCTCTCTGCGCCGCGTGCGTCGGCATGGCCGACATCCCGAATCCCATTTCAACGGCGGGAGGTGGCGCGACGGCGGGAGGCGGCGCGACGGCGGGAGGTGGCGCGACGGCGGGGGGCGGAGCGACGGCGGGGGGCGGAGCGACGGCGGGGGGCGGCGCGACGGCGGGCGGCGGAGCGACGGCGGGCGGTGGAGCGACGGCGGGCGGCGGAGCGACGGCGGGCGGTGGAGCGGGGACTGCAGGCGGTGCGGGGCCGTTCGCGCGGCACGCGATGTTCATGGGGCTGGCGGACAACACGGCGGTCGACCTCGGTGGCTTCACGTGCACGGGGGTGGGGGGAGAAGACCCTGCGATGTGCCGCGTGGTGACGGACTTCAGCGGCTGCACGTATGACCGGCGCAACCACCGGTTGGTGATGTTCGGTGGCGGTCACTCGTCGACGATGACGGACGCGATTCACGCGCTCGACCTCACGAGCAGCAGCGTGCTGCGTTGGAGCTCGCTCTACACGCCGACGCCCTGCAGCAGCTTCACGGCGGGGAACCTGAACGCGTCGCTCGGGGCGTGGACGTCGGGGATCTCGGGGCCGTACCCACGGCCGGTCTCGGCGCACACGTATGACCTGGTGGCGGTCGCGCCGACGCAGAACGAGGTGGTGCTGCTCGGGCGCGCGTACACAGGGGGCTACTGCAACCCGGTGAGCAACTACATCGGCGGGCCGGCGGCTCACTTCGGCGCGGCGGGCGCGTGGTCGTTCTCGACGAACGCGGCGTCGCGCAACCTCGGCGACGAGCTCTCGGCGGGCGAGTGGGACCCGATCGGAGATCAGTTCGTCGTGATGGGCGCCGCGGGCATCGCGACGTACTCGCCGGCCACGCGGGTGGCGTCGCCGTGGCACGCGGCGCTGAAGACTCCGCAGGGGGCGTCGTTCGACGTGACGCAGCTCGGCTACGCGAACCACCTCGTCTACTTCCCGCCGACCGACCGCTTCTACTACTTCATGCGCGGCAGCCCGGTGAGGGTCGTCGAGCTGGCGCTCAACCGGGCGAACCCGGCGATGAGCACGGTGCAGCAGCTCACCACCACGGGGCCGACGTCGCCGCACGAAGAGCCCGGCTACGACTACGACGTGGTGAACCACGTCATCGGGGGCGGCGTGTCGGGCGGCCGCTTCTACGTCTTCGACCCCCCGACGCGCACGTGGTCGCAGCGGACGATTCAAGGGGGCTCGGTGGGCAAGCAGGCGTACCACGCGCTGTCGTACGACCCGGTGAACAACGTCTTCCTCTTCGTCACCGACTACAACAGTGGCCTGAAGACCTGGGGGTACCGTCTCGCGAACTGACGAGGGTGACGCCGTGATGCGAACGTCGACGGACGCGTACCTGTGTGGACGTCACCGCTCGCGCTCCCGCTCCCGCTCGCGCTCCCGGCCACGTTCACGTGGTCGTGCCGGTGCCGGTACCGCGTGCCCGTGCCCGTGCCCGTGCCCGTGAAGGGTGATGGCTACTTCCGGCGCGGGCGGGGCAGCTCATACTGATCGAGTCGAACAATCAGGGCCCGGCGCGTGATTCCGAGCAGCTCGGCGGCCTTCGTCTGGTTGCCGCCAGCGGCCTCGAGCGCCTCGACGACGCGCTGCCGCTCGAAGGCGTCGACGGTCGACTTGAGGTCGGTGGTGGCGGGCGGCTCGCCAGGTTCGGGCACGTCGAGCACGATGTGCTTGGGCTCGAGCGGCTTGCCGTCGGCGAGCACGAGGGCGCGGTGCAGCACGTTCTTGAGCTCGCGAACGTTGCCGGGCCAGCGGTGCAGGGCGAGCCGCGCGACGAGGTCGGGGCCCACCTTGACGGGCGTGTCGGGCGAGAGCCGCGCGAGGACGTTGCGCACGAGCACGGGCAGCTCGTGGAGGCGCTCCCGCAGGGGCGGCAGCTTCAGCGTCATGCCGTTCAGGCGGTAGTAGAGGTCGTCGCGGAAGCGCTTCGCGCGGATGAGGGCGGTGAGCTCCTGGCTCGTCGCCGAGACGAGCCGCACGTCGACGGGGTGGGAGGCGACGGCGCCGACGCGCCGCACCTGCCGCGTCTCGAGCACCTGCAGCAGCTTCGCCTGCGTCGCGGCGGTGAGCTCGGTCACCTCGTCGAGAAACAGCGTGCCGCGGTTCGCCGCTTCGATGAGCCCCGGCTTCTGGCGGTCTGCTCCGGTGAACGCGCCCTTCTCGTGGCCGAAGAGCTCGCTCTCGAGCAGCTGCTCGGGCAGCGCGGCGCAGTTGATCTTGATGAGCGGCCCCTTCGCCCGCGGCGACGCGGCGTGCAGCTGCTCGGCGGCGACGTCTTTGCCGACGCCCGTCTCGCCGAACAGCACGACGCTCAGGTCGCTCGCGGCGACGAGCTTCAGCATGCGCTCACGGTCGAGCTCGTTCGGAGCCACCACCGTCGTCGACGCCTCCGGCTCGTGCACGAAGAGCGTGACGCCCTGGGCCTCGATGATGCCGCCGGGCGGCAGCGGCGCGGTGGCCGCCTTCAGCTCGCGCCCGGCGACCCTGGTGCCGTGCTTGCTGCCGAGGTCTTCGACCGAAGGCGTGGGCTCGAGCCGCAGGCGGAAGTGGCGGCGCGACAGGGCGGGGTGGAGGATCTGCAGATCGCAGTCGTCGCCGCGGCCCACGACGACGGCGCGCGAAGCGTCGAGCGGGTAGCGTGCGGCTCCACCTTCCCAGAGCGCGACCAGCGTCGGCCCGCGATGCGGCTGGCTGAGCGCGAGCGACTGCGTGGGCGCGTGTGGGTCGCTCACGGGGCCGCCTCTAGCACGCGCGCGACGATCGCCACCACGGCGCCCGTGAGCCCGACCGCGAGCGCCGCGACGAACAGCCCGTCGGTCGCGCGATACTGCGTGCGCAGCCGCTGCAGGTCGTTCTGCATGCAGACCGGTGAGCAGCTCGCGGCCATCGACTGCTCCTGGCCGAAGGTGAACAGGCCGAGCACGCCACCCGCGAGGCCCACCACCGCGCCCGCCCCCAGCAGCACGACGCCGGCCACCCGCAGCCGCGGCGAGCCCGGGCGGCTCTCGGCGACGACGGCGGCCGGCGGGGCGGGCTGCGGCTCGGGGGCGACGGCCGCAGCAGGGGCCACGGCGGCGACGGGCTCGAGCTCGACGTCGACCCGCTGCTTCTTCTGCCCGATCGTCGCGACGACCTTCACGTCGAGCGGCCGGTAGCCCTCGGCCTCGAACCGCAGCGCGTGCGCGCCCGGGTCGACCTCGAGGGGCACGCCCATCACGGTGCCGCTGAGCGGCGCGCCGTCGAGCAGCACCGCCACCTCGGCGCCGCCCGCGCGCGCGGCGATGACCAGCGAGGGCAGCTCGTTCGAGATCTCGCTCGTCCACACCGCGCAGTCGCGCTGAATGAAGCCGGCGCAGCTGCCCGCGGCGCACGCGGCGAGGCGCATGCGGGCGTCGAGCAGCTTGCCGCGCTGCCGCAGCTCCTGACCGCTCTCGTAGGCGGCCTTGCACTCCTGTCGCATGTCGGGCGCGGCTCCGAGCGCGACGGCGGCGAGCGCGAGCGCCCAGCTCAAAAGCACCCGTCTTTCACCCGGCGGATTCCGGCGGCGTCGACGTAGGTGGGCGGGTCGCAGCGCGGCGACGCCTTGCGAGACTGGGCGCGCGTACGCACGGGCGCAGGAGCGGCCGCCGGCTTGACCGGCTCCGGCGGTGGAGCCGGCGCCTCGACCGGTGCGGGGGCGGGCGCCTCTCGCGCCACCACGGCGGGCGGCGCTGTCGCAGGCGCCGGCGCGGGCTCGGTCTCGCGCTGAACGAGCCACACGCCCGCGGTCGTGAGGCCGACGGCCACCGCGAGCACCGCCGCGGCGACGGGCTTCCGGCTGCGCCGCGCAGCCGGGCTCGGCACGGTGACGCTCGCGGTCGCCGCGTTCGCGAGCAGCCGCTGCCGCTCGGGCGTGACGACGTCGACCGGCACGAAGGCGTCAGCGCCCGCTTCGATCTCGGCGACGCGCCGCGCGAGCCCCGCGAGATCGGCGGCCGCGAGCCCCCGCACCCACTCGGCGACCTCGTGCGGAGCCGCCGGCGGCACGGCGTCGTGCAGGGCACGGGCGAGCTCTGCGGCGTTGGCGAAGCGGCCCTCGGGCTCGCGCGCGAGCGCGCGGTGAATGCACGCCGTCAGCGCGGGGGGCAGGCCGGGCGTCGCGGCGTCGAGCGACGGCAGGTCGCCGGCGACGACCGCCTTCACGAGGGCGCCCATCTCGGGAGCGTCGAGCATGCGGCGGCCGGCGAAGAGCTCCCAGAGCACGACGCCCGCGGCGTAGACGTCGGCGCGCCGATCGACGGGCCTGCTCTCGAGCTGCTCGGGAGCCATGTACGCGAGCTTGCCCTTCACCTGGCCGTCGCGCGTCGTCTGCAGCCGGCTCGCGGCCTTCGCGACGCCGAAGTCGATGAGCCGCGGCACGCCGTCGGCGCCGACGAGCACGTTCTGCGGCGAGACGTCGCGGTGCACGAGCTCGAGCGGTCGGCCCTGCTCATCGCGCGCCTCGTGCGCGGCGTGAAGGCCCCAGAGCATGCCGCAGCCGAGCGCCGAGGCGATCGCCCACGGCACTGGCGCTCCGCCGTGCTGGAGCCGCGCGAGAGAGACTCCGGGCACGAGCTCCATGACGACGAAGAGCTCGGTCTGCGCCGAGACGACGTCGAGCGTGGCGACGACGTTCGGGTGCTGAACGCGCGCGGCGAGGCGGGCCTCGTCCATGAACATGGTGACGAACTTCTGATCTGCGGCGAGGTGGGGGTGCAGGCGCTTGATGGCGACGGTTCTCGCGAAGCCGGCGTCGCCGAGGCTGCGGCCGAGGTGCACCGACGCCATGCCGCCCGAGGCGATCGTCTCGTAGAGCACGTAGCGGCCCAAGCGCTGCGGCGCGACCATGCGCGCGACGGTAGCACGAAGGTTTCGGCGGGCATCGTCAGGGCAGGTTGCGCGGCACGATGGCGAAGCGCGGGTCAGCGCCGTACGCAGGGAGCCGCTTCGCGGCGGTGAAGCGGAACCAGTGATCCGCCAGCGTGCCGAAGCCGTTGCCGATCGAGGCCGCGAGCGCGGGCTGCAGCTGAGAGTAGTAGTAGGCGGTCTCGTCCTGGCCGTTGTCGATGGCGTACGGGTCGGTGCCGTCGAGGCCGAGGCACGACGACATCGCGCCGGTCTGGCACGCGGCGGTGCACGACGTCGCGCGAGCGAAGACCTGCGCCCAGGTGGTGTACCAGCCCGACCCGCTGGGCCCGAGCGCGTGGGTGTACGAAGGAGCGGCCTGGAAGCAGTAGCCGTTCGACGAGCCGTTGGTGCCGCCCATGCGGCCCAGCGGGAAGCGCGACTTGTACTCGAGAATCGGCAGGGCGCCGGTGAAGCCGAGGTCGACGAGGTTGCCGACCGACCACGTGAAGAAGTCGTCGTAGAACGAGCGGTACTGGTCGTTGCCCTCGGCCATGTACCAGGCGCCGAAGGGGTTCGACGCGTGCTGGGCCGCCCAGTCGCGGTCGCGCTGCAGGTTGTTGTCGAGCTTGGCGCGGAAGTACGCCTTGAGCGGGTGGTCGTCGGGGAAGACCCACGCGGCGTAGCCGAGCGAGCGGTACGACCACGCCATGCCGCGCAGCGAGGTGTCCGACCAGAGCCCGCGCGCGCCCTGGCGCGTCGACGGAGCGGCCTCGAGGAGGTTGTAGGCGCTCCAGAACGCCATCTCTTCGAGGTCGTAGTAGTCGCCGCCGACGAGGTACGGCGAGTAGCCGACGAGCGGCTGGTGGGCCGAGTCCTTCAGGTACGGGTTCGAGGTCGCGGCGTTCGCGATGTTGTCGACGACGGGGTCGCCTGCGCTCGCTTGCGGGTGCGCGTCGATCGTCGGTGGCAGCCCGGTCGCGCTGTCGCGCATGTGAATGCCGACGCCCGACGAGATGTAGCGGCCGGGGCACCCGAACACGCCGGCCGCGTCGTTGTTCGCGCGCATGTACGCGAACGAGCGCGCATCCATCGCGGTGAAGTACGTCGCGTCCCAGTGGGGCAGCGGCCCTATCCACCCGTTGTCGCCCGTGGCGCCCATGTCGAAGCCGAAGTCGCCGCCGCTCATCGGGTCGACCGACTGCCTCAGCCCGGTGGTGACGGGCGTGACCGCCGCGTAGCGCGGAATCGCGTGCGTCGAGGCGAGGTATACCTCGTCGAACGCGACGAAGACGCGCGGGTCGCCGCCGCGCCAGCCGCTGCGGTGCCAGCGCGCCCCCGCCCAGTGCGTCACCGCGCGCGAGTACGCCGGCACGTCGCCCGAGAGCGCCACCGTGTACGAGTAGTCGCGGTTGTTCGCCGCCTTGAACCAGCCGTTCTCGACGACGACATCGGTGCGCACGTGCCCGAAGCCCGCGTACGCGCGCACGTGGAACCAGACCGTGACGTGCGGGTGCTGCGCCGGCCGCACGCTCGAGATCCACTCGGTGACCAGCGGGCCCTGCAGCCACGTCTTGGTGCCCGCACCGTTCAGCGCGGCGGTGCTCGTCACCTGCGGGTCGCCCGTGAGCCCCGTGAACGCCGCCGCGACCGAGTAGCCCGACGCGAGCAGGCCCGCGAGGTCGACGGGCGCGGTCGGCGCTGCCGGCGTCGCCGCGCGCACCGCGAACGTCTTCGTCTCACCCGCGGCGAGCGAGACCTGCACCGAGATGATGGCGTGGCGCACGCTGCCGTCGGGGTGCTTCGCCTTCACGTCGACCTGAATCGGCACCGCCGGCACCAGCGTCGGCACGTGGCCCATCGGCACGTCGCCCGCGCGGAACGGCATCGCGAACGTGACGGGCACCGCCGCCTTCGCCACCGCGTCGAGGTTCTGGAGCTTCACGGTCGTGAGGTCGGCGCCGACCGGCACCGGGCCGCCCGCGGCGCCTCCGGCGGTCGCGGCACCTCCCGCAGTCGCGCCTCCGCCGGCCTTCGCGCCTCCCGCCGAGGCTCCGCCCGCGTTCGCGACTCCGCCCGCAGCGCCGGGGCCGCCTCCCGCGGTGGCGTCGCCGCCCGCCGCGGGCGTGATGGGTGCGCCTCCGGCGCTGCCCGAGAGCGGCGCGTCCGCGATGTCACCCACGCACGCAACGAACAGGGACCCCATGAAGATGAGCCAGCGCATGGGCGCACGCGGAGTCACGTTCCGTGCCGCCCAAGGGCTCGCCGGCACGCACCCCTGCCGAGCGCGGTTGGACCCGCTGCGTCCAACTCGGGACGCGGCGCGTCCGACGCGCGCGGCGGCTCAACTCGGTCGCGCACCCGAGTAGATTGTGCGCCCGTGCGCCTCGTCGTCTTGCTCTGTCTGTTGAACGTTGCCTGCAGCCTCCGCAACGTCGACTACCTCGGCAGCGGCGACGCCGGCGGAGGTGGAGGTGGAGGAAGCGGAGGAAGCGGAGGGGGGGACGAGTGCGCGGCACCTCCGGCGGGCGTGCTCACGAAGGCGCTCGCGCTCTCGGCGTTCGGGCAGCACTCCTGCGCGCTGCTCGAAGACCGCACGGTCGCGTGCTGGGGCGAGAACGGCGTCTCACAGAGCGGTGCGGGCTCGTCGTCTCCGTTCGTGTCACGGCCTCGCGTGGTGCCGGTTCCCGGTGGCGCGACGTCGGTCGCCGCCGGCCGCTTTCACGCGTGCGCGCTCGCGGTGAGCGGCGAGGTCTGGTGCTGGGGCTACGGCTTGTGGGGCGAGGTCGGAGGCGCGAACGGCACCGAGCACGTGCAGCCGGTGCGCACGACGCTCGCCGATGGAGGCGCGCTGCTCGCGCAGCGCGTGTTCGCCGGCAAGGGGCTCACCTGCGCGCTCGATGACGCAGGCGTGTGGTGCGCGGGAGAGAACGACTACGGCCAGCTGGGGGCTTCGCCGATGACGGCGGTGGCGTCTCCGGTGCGCGTGACCGCGGTCGCGGGAGCGGTCGAGGTCGCGGCCGGCACCGGGTGGCTGTGCGCGCGCTCGGCGACCGCGCTCGCGTGCTGGGGCACGAACGACCGCACGGAGCTCGGGAACACGGTGTCGACCACGTGCGGGGCCACGCCGTGCTCGTGGACTCCCGTCGCGCCGCGGCTCGCGGTTCCGTTCGCGCAGCCGGCGCGGGCGCTCGCCGGCTCGTTCTCACCCTGCGCGGTCGACGCGACCGGTGTGCTGCAGTGCTGGGGCGAAGCCGTCGACGGCCGCACGGGCGACACGTCGTTCGCGGTCATCGGCGTGAACCCGCAAGAGCCGCACCGCGTGACGGGCATGCCGGCGCTCGCGGCCGTTGCGGGCGGCGCCGCGTCGTCGTGCGGTGTGTCGGAGGCCGGCGAGGTGTGGTGCGTCGGCTCGAGCGCGCGGGGGCTGCTCGGCCCGGGCGCGCCGGTCGACGGCGGCGTCGTGCGAGCGCCCCGCAAGGTCGACGGGCTCGCGCAGGTCAGCACGGTCGCGGTGGGCGACGACTTCGCGTGTGCGCTCGACCGCTGCGGAGCCGTCTGGTGCTGGGGCGCGAACGCGCGCGGTCAGCTCGGCGCCGGCGACGCCCAGCCGGCGGCCGGGCTGGTGCGCGTCGTCGCAGAGCAGCGCTGACGCTGCGTCGTGCGGCCTCTACTGCGAGGGCGCGCGAGCGCAGGCTTGTGACCGCGGCGCCCCCGACGTGGGGAAGGCGCCCGCCGCATTCCCACACGCGCGGGTGTCACGTGTCCCGTGACAGAGGTGAGCGCGCGAGGAGCAATGACCAGAACTTTCTCGGGCTCCGGTTCGGTACGACGGCTGCTCCCGTGGGCGCACCCCCCATGCCCACGCCGAACCGCTCCCTCCTGCTGCTGCTCGTCGCCGCCCTCCCTGCCGCCGCCGAAGAGCTGACGCCGAGCGACCTCGTCAAGGTCGCTCCCGAGAACGGAGTGCCGAAGGTCGGCCCGTTCAAGCCCACCTGGTGCGACGCGGTCGACAGCAAGAACGTCTCGCCGCGGGCGCTCGGTCGCCAGACCGACGGCCGGTACCTCTGGGACTCGTTCTCGCAGGCGGCGAAGTTCACGTGCTCGCTGCCCGACGACCCCACCTACCAGGAGCAGCTCGGCTACTACATGCAGCGCTGGGCGAACATGACCGGCGCGAGCAAGGAGCAGATCGCCGAGCTCATCGCGCTGCGCGTCGACGACGACAAGTGGGAGGCCCAGGTCGACGCGACCTGCGCGAAGCTGCCCCAGGTGAGCGAGGAAGACGGGCCTCGCCCCATTCGCCTGCGCAAGATGGAGCGCGCCGTGCTCGGCTGCGACGGTCGCTCGGTGCCGCAGCACCTGCAGGGCTCGGCGATGTGGGACAACGAAGACACCTGGGCGTTCGACCGCGGAGCCGCGGTGCCCTCGCAGCTCGCCGGGCTGTACCGCGTCATCGCCTGCCAGCCGACCGAGGACGAGATCTCGCTGTACGCGCTCACGCGGTGGGCGAAGTGCCGAAAGGACCTCGAGCTGCTCGACGAGGCGAAGCTGCTCGCCGAGCTCGCGGCCGCGGGTCACAACGACTACGCGCGGCTCATGGCGCTGCAGGCGCTCTCGAGCGTGCGCCTCGAGGCGAAGCTCGCGGACGCGAAGCTCGACGCCACCGCCGCGAAGGACCCCGAGATGAAGGCGGTGCTCGTCGACGCTCCCGCGAAGGGGTGGGACGCGTGGGTCGCCGCGTACGAAGCGAACAAGGCGGCGGTCGACGCCGCGTGGGCACACGAAGATCTCGTCAACGGCCCGCGCCTGAGCGCCGCGAAGGGCTGCATGGCGAAGGCGTCGGCGAACCTCAAGCTCGCTCGCGGCAAGAAGCCGGCGGCGACCCCCGAAGACCTGGCCGCCGCGGTGACCTCGGGCGTCGGGCCCATCTTCCTCGACCAGCTCGTCACGTGCCTCAAGGCCGAGGGCAAGACGATGCCCGCCGATGCCCTGCGCCGGCTCGTCGAGTGGGGCATGCCCGGCCGCGGCCCCCGCACCGCCGCGCAGGTCGCGATGGGCGAAGCGACCGCGAAGGTGCTCGCCGACCGCCCGAAGTTCCCCATCACCGCCGACATGGTGCGCGTCGACGGCTGGGCTCCCCAGGGAGGCGCCGTCGGCTACGGCCACCGCCAGCTGCCCTCGGCGCAGTACGCCGGCGTCGTGAAGACGGTGAAGAAAGAGGGCGACCGCGTCACCGTCACGTTCCAGACCGTGAAGTGGAAAGAGAAGGAGCGCGAGTGCACGCAGACGAACCGCATTCTGCAGTGGCGCCCCGACGGAACTCCGCTCTACGCCGAGAACTGCCGCTACACCGGCCGCGTCGTCGAGCAGAGCAGCACCGCCGACCCGTTCTTCACGGTGTCGGCGCTGGCGGCGGCCATCAAGCCGGGCGTCTTCGTCACGTACAACTCGGGCGTCGAGCGCGTCGGCAACGTGTTCGAGGGAGTTCCCGTCGCGGTGTGGAGCTCGAAAGAGAAGACGTCGCTGCTCGCGTTCATGGGCGTCGAAGCGAAGTGAGCGCGCGGCTGGGGCATTTCGAGACAGGTGGGGCACGCAGGAATTGCGCTCGAGAAATCGCGCCGCGTGGGGTTGTCTGCGCTCGCGGGCGGCGCGTATCGTCGCGCGCGCCGTGTCGCTGCATCGCCTCACCCTTCTGTCCGCCGTCGTCGCCTCCGCTCCTCTCTTCGCCGACTCCGGGTGGAAGCAAGACCGGCAGGTCGGGCCCGTGAAGGTCGAGTGGCGCGAGGTGCAGGACTCGCCGTTTCACGAGTACCGGCTGACGACCGAGAGCACGCTGCCGCTCGACAAGCTGTGCGACGCCGTCTGGGGCAAAGACGCGAAGGTGACGGGCGACTTCAAGAAGCGCGTCATCATCAAAGAGACCGACACCGAGCGGCTGACGTACGAGCAGGTGAAGGTGCCGCTGGTCACCGACCGCGACTGCATCATGCACGTGAAGCTGGTGACGCCGGCGACCGAGGGCCGGTGCGTCGTTCGCTTCGACACCACGACGCACCCCGACTACCCCGTTGATCCGCAGTACGTGCGCGTGCCCCGGGTGCGCGGCTACTGGCTGCTCGAGCCCGTGCGGGAAGGGCACGTCTCGGTTACGTACGTCATATACAGCGAGCCGGGCGGAGCGGTGCCAGCCGTCTTCGCCCGGGGTGGCCAGCGAGACTCGGCCATCAACTTCATGCAGGCGATTCTGGCGCGGGCTGAGGCGCCCAAGGGGCCAGAGAAGTGAACGAGGAACAGCTACGAACGGCGCTCGGCATCCCCACGGACGCCGAGCGCGTGCTGCTCTTCGCCGAGTCGTCACACTGGGACACGAACTGGCTCGAGACCTCCGAGGGCTACTTCCACAAGCGGGTCGAGCCGATCCTCGACGCGGTGCTGCGCGTGCTGCGCGAAGACAGCGACCGCGTCTACTGCGTCGAGAGCCTCTTCTTCTTGAAGCTCTACTGGGAGCGCCGGCCCGACATGCGCGACGAGCTCCGCGCGCGCTTCGGCAGCCGCCAGCTGCGGTTGCTCGCGACGTCGTTCACGACGCCCGACACGCTCTTGCCGCACTCCGAGAGCATCTTGCGCGACTTCCAGCTCGGGCACGCGTGGCTCAAGCAGGTCGGGCTGCCCGACGCGCCGGGCACCGCCTACTTCCCCGACAACTTCGGCCACTCGCCGCACCTGCCGTCGCTGATGAACGCCGTCGGCGTGACGGCCGTCGGGCTCACGCGCATCGACGGCATGTACTTCGTCGGCGCCGACTGGGCGCGGCGCTCGTCGTTTCCGAAGGCCGAGTCGACGGCCGCGCTGCTCGAGAAGGTGCACTGCACGCACGACTTCGTGTGGCGCGACGACAGCGGCTCCGAGGTGCTCTGCCACTGGAACGCGCACACCTATTTCCTCGGCGACATGCTCGCGCACAAGGGCGTCATTCGCTGGGCGGGCAACACGTTCGCGCTGCCGTGGCGCACGCGCCGTCACGTGGCGGGCCGCATCGCGAGCTACGTGAAGCAGCTCGAGCCGTACGCGCGCACGCCGTACCTCTTCTGCCCCATCGGCATGGACTTCAACGACCCCATCGAGGGCCTGAAGGGCCTGCTCGACCGGTACAACGACGAGCACTACGAGAAGACCGGCACGTGGACGGTGCTCGCCGGCATGGACGACTACTTCGCGCTCGTGAACACGCGGCGGGCCGAGCTGCCCGTGCTCGAGGCCGACCCCAACCCGTACTGGATGGGCTTCCTCGCGACGCGGCCCGAGGTGAAGCAGCGGCCGACGCGCATCGCGCGCAAGCTCTTGCTCGCCGAGAAGCTGTCGGCCACGCGCGCGCACGACGACTCGGTGCACGGCTCGATTCAGGCGGCGTGGAGCACCCTCGTGCTCTCGAACCACCACGACTACATCCCGGGCACCTCGCCCGACCACGTCTGGCACACCGAGCAGAAGCCGTGGCTCGACGCCGCCGAGGCCGCCGCCGAGAAGGCGCTCGAGCTCGCAAGACACTCTCCCTCTCCCCTCGTAGGGGAGAGGGCCGGGGTGAGGGGGGCGGTCAACCTCGTTCAAGAGCGCCAGCGCCTGGTGCTCGAGACGGCCGACTACAAAGCGGTGCTCTCGCGCGTCGACGGAGGCTGCCTCACCTCGTTCATCACCGCGCAGGGCGAGCTCTTGCGCGGGCCGTCGTTCGACCTCGTCGCCTACCACGACGACGGCGGGCTCTGGCGGCTGGGGCACGAGTTCAACGGCGGCAAGTTTCACGAGGTCGAGCGGGCCTCGAAGAAGCCCGCGCTCATCGAGCTCTCCACCGAGCCCGGCGAGGTGCGCGTCGCCGTCACGACCGAGCTCGGCGGCGAGAAGTTCGTGCGCACGCTGACGGCGAGGGCGGGTGAGCCGTTCATTCGCCTGCGGGTCGAGGGCGTCGCGCGGCCGCGCTACACGGTGACGTGCCGGTTCGAGACGGCGCTGAAGCCGAGCGAGCTCGAGATGGACACGGTGGGCGGAGTCATCAAGCGCCCGCGCGAGCGGCTCTACAGCCCGACGTTCTGGGCGGTGCCGTCGCGGCTGACGCTCGAAGACGGGCGGTCGCTGCACGCGCTGTTCGAGACGCCGACGGCGGCGTCGCTGTCGCCCGCGGGCGACCTCGAGTGGATCGTGGCGCGCAACGCGCCGAAGGAGCGCGCCTGGGGCTGGCTGCCCGTGCTGGCGCACCCCATCGGCGGGACGAACGAAGAGGTTCAGCACCACGAGGCCGCGCTGATGGGGCAGGGCGACGTCGACCTCGCGAAGCGGCAGCTCGAGCTGCACTGGCTGCCCGAGGAGCACCGCCACGCCTCGAGCCACGCCGACGAGCTCGTGCGGTGCGACTCGCCGAACGTGAAGGTGCACGCGGTGAAGCGGTCGCACGACGGCGACGGCGTCACGGTGCGGCTGTTCTGCGAGAAGCCCGGCGGCGCGCCCGTGCGCGTCTGGCTCAAGGGCCACGCGGTGACGCACGCGCGCACCTGCGACGCGCTCGAGCGCGAGCTCGAGCCGCTCACCATCGAGCCCGAGGGTTCGGTGCTGGTGCGCCTGTCGTCGCGGCTGACGTCGCTGCGGCTGAGCTGACGCGCGGTCGCGTCACTCCATCTTGTTCAGGTTCGAGAGCGCGATGCCGCAGACGACGGCGGGGATGACGAGCGAGCCGATGCTCCACATGCCGGCGACGAGCAGGATGAGCTGGTTGACGCCCGTGAAGGCGACGTAGCCGAGGGCGGCGGCCTTCTTCATCTTCCACATGCCGATCATGCAGGCGAGGCCGACGGCGGCCGAGAGCAGCAGGTACGGCGTGTACCAGCCGGGCAACAGACCCGACGACGCCGAGAACATCGCCAACGGAATGGTGATGGCCGCGCCGATGAAGCCGAGCACGCAGATGACGGTGATTGCAGTGGGTCGCTGGGTCATGGTTTCCGACTGACCCCGGACGACCGCGAGGTCTGCAAAAAAAGCCGCGCACCGGTTGCGGGAGGAACGGCGGGTGCATACGGGCCAGGGATGGTCGTGGCGCTGATTCTGGCGGTGAGCTTCTGTGGCGAAACGCCCACGAAGGCCCCGAGCCGCTCGGTGGGCCGGGCGTCGAAGGGCTCGCTCGAGGGCGGGGTCGCGCTGACGGAGTCCGAGTCGCTGCGCGTGCTGCCGAAGCGGCACAAGGCCCGCTGCTTGACCTTCGGCACCGATCGGCTCGTGCGCGCGCTGGAGCGTGCGGCCGCGAAGGTCGAGGGGCAGCCGCTCGGAGTCGGCGACCTCTCACGGGCGCGCGGCGGGTCGATCGCTCCGCTGTCGCACTCGCACCAGTCGGGGCGCGACGCCGACCTCGCCTACTACGCGCGTGGAGGTGCGCTCGACGACCTGAAGCGCCTCGAGCCTGAGGAGATCGACTTGAAGCGCCAGTGGCAGCTCGTCGCCGCGCTGCTCGAGGACCCGAGCATCGAGGTGCGGTGGATGTTCGTGAGCGAAGCGATTCGCAGCGCCCTGCTCGCCGAGGGCGCCCGCCAGAAGGCCAGCGCCGCGACCCTCGCGAAGGCCGGTGGGGTGCTGCATCAGCCGTCGGACGCTCCGCCCCACGATGATCACCTGCACCTGCGGGTTGTTTGTACGGCCGCGGAGGCCGCCGCCGGCTGTCGATGACGGCTCGACTGCCCCCTCACCCCGGCCCTCTCCCCTACGAGGGGAGAGGGGGTTCGTCAGTGTACGGCTGACTCGAACACCGCGCGATCGGGTGCGTCGGCCGGCGCCAGCTCGAGGTACTTCGCAGCGGCGCGGCGCAGCAGGTCGTCGTGGCCGAGCTTCGCGGCCGCGATCGCCGCGTTTCGCCAGTACTGCATCGGCGCCGGCGTGCGCTGCTCGATGAGCTGCCACAAGCGCCGCTCACCGTCCGCGATGACCGTCGGATCCGCCGTGGTGATCTGCGCGACGGCGAGGCGATGCCGCGCCTCCCAGAGCTCGTCGGCGAGCGCGAGCTCCCACGGGTCGTCCTGCGCCGGCGCCTCCGCGACCGCGAACGTCGAGCCCAGCAGCGCCGCGTCGGCTGCGACGGCGCGCGCCAGCGCAGGAGCGGCCTCTGCCGGAGCCGACAGCAACCGCTCGGCGAGCCCCGCCGGCCACCGGCCGAGGGCCGCGGTGGTGCCATCGCCCGGCTTCAGCGAACCCGCCGCGAAGAACGGGCGCGACGGGTTCGCCGCCAGCAGCTCGGCGAGCGAGAACGCGCCGGGCTGACCGGGGTCCCAGCGCCCGCCGGGGAACACGACGCCTGCCGGGCGCCGCGCGACGTACCAGGAATACGTGAGCAGCTCCTGATCGAGCACCGTGACGTCGGGTCGCATGCCTGTCGCCTGCGCGTAGCGAACGGCGTTGCTGACGAGGTCTCCGCGCACGAGCAGCACCGCCCGCGCAGGCAACGGCTCGAGCAGCGCGGCGGCGTAGAGCTCGGGCCGCGAGACCTCGGGTCGCGTGCGAACGAAGGCGCCGTAGCGCGCTGCCGCGGCGATCGCGATGACGGCGACGGCGCCCCACCGCAGCCGCTCGTTCGAGACGGCGGTGAGGCCCAGACCGGCGAGGAAGAACGCGGGCACGAGCGGCAGCAGAAAGAACCGCTCGAGCACCGAGGCCATCAGCGCTGACGACATCGGAAAGCGAGCGAGCGTGATGAAGCCGACCGAGGTCACGAGCCATGCGATGACCAGCCCGATCGCGACGTCGCGCCGCGGCGCGCGCAGGGCTCCCCACACCGCGAGCGGCGCACCCGCCCAGCCGAGGGCCGCGAGGTGCTGCTCGGCGAACCGCGCGAGCTGCGGCAGCAGCGGAGTCGTCGCGCCGGTCGACTCCGACGCGAGCCGCAGCGTGCCGTAGTCCGCGCGCAGCACGTGGGCGATGAGGCCTCGCGCCGAGAGCACGTCGCCCCACGCCTGCTCGGGCCCGAGCACGGCTCCGAGCGGCACGAGCGCGTAGATGAACGCGAAGCCCGCGGCGGCGCCGGCGAGCGCGACGGCGCGGTGGCCCTTCGAAGCGACCGCGACGAGCGGCACGGCGAAGAGCGCGAGCGTCTGGTGATTCCCGAGGCCGACTCCGGCGGCGAGACCGAGCAGCGCCGCCGGCGCACGTCCCGGCGCGTCCGCGCAGCGCACCGCGAGCAGCAGCACGAGCGCGGCCATCGCGAGGTTGAGCGAGAAGACCTCGGCGCGCGTCGCGTACTGCAGCACGAGCGGCACCGACACGAACGCGAGCGCCACGGCCGCCGAGACGGCCGCCGAGCGCGTCCACCGCAGCAGCGCGCCGCCGAGCAGCGCCGTCGCCGCGGCGGCGCACAGCGCGGAGAACAGGTTGTAGCGGTGGGCGAGCGAGCCCCAGAGCACGAGCGTCGCGGCCTTCGAGAGGCACACGTACAGCGGGTAACCCGGCGGGTGCGCCGTCGAGAGCGCGCTCGACGCCGCGATCAGCTCACCCGAGTCACCGCCCGTCAGCCCCGGCCACGACGCCCACGCCGTGGCCGCGAAGGCCACGAGCCCCAGCCCGAGAGAGAACCGCAGCGCCGTCATCGACGGCGGCGACGCACGAGCACCAGCGCCGAGAGCGCGAGCCACAGCTCGACGCCGCCCGCTCCGCAGCCGCACCCCGAGCCGTCCGACATGCCGCCCGCTGCGCCGCCCGCAGTGGCGCCGCCTGCCGTCGCGCCGCCTGCCGTCGCGCCGCCTGCCGTCGCGCCGCCCGCTGTCGCGCCGCCTGCTGTCGCGCCGCCTGCTGTCGCGCCGCCTGCCGTCGCGCCGCCTGCAGCGCCGCCACCCGCAGTCGCTCCGCCTGCAGCGCCGCCGCCAGCCGTCGCACCGCCTGCAGCGCCTCCGCCCGCGGTCGCTCCACCTGCGGCTCCGCCTCCTGCGCTGCCGCCGCCCGCGCCGCCGGCGGCTCCGCCGTAGACGAACGGCACGCCGTTGCTCGTCTCACCGGCGCGCGAGACTCGGACCTGGGCCGTGCCGGTTCCCGCCGGCATCGTGGCGATGATCCGCGTGTGCCGCTGCTGCGTGGGCGTCACGGAGCTCGGCCCGACGAGCACGAGCGCTCCCGAAGCGCCGAAGTCGTTTCCTTCGATGGTGATGACGGTGCCGCCGGCGGCCGGCCCGCTGCTCGGCGACAGCATCGAGATGAGCGGAGCGTTGTACGTGAACGACTGGGGCGCGTTCGAGGTCACGCCGACGCTCCGGAGCGCGACCGTCTGCGGGCCGACGCCCGGGGGCGACTCACAGGTCACGCGCGTCGGGGCGATCGACTTCGGAGCGCACTCGACTCCTCCGACGGTCATGAACGACTCGGCCCCGAAGTTCGTGCCGATGATGGTGAGCAGGGTGCCGCCGGCGGTCGGGCCCGCAGTCGGTGTCACCGACGACACCATCGGGACTCCGTAGTCGTAGGTCGTCGTCGCGATCTGCCCGGCGACGTCGACGCGCAGCGACTGCGAGCCCTGGCCCGGTGGCAGCAGGCACAGGATGCGGCCGTGCGTATTCCCCGCGCCCGTGGAGGGGCACGCGTTTCCGCCGACGGTCACTCGGGGCGTGAGGCCGAAGCTCGCGCCGCTGATCGTGATCGGCACGTTGCCGCCCGTGGGCCCTGCGGCGGGCAGCGCGGTCATGATCTGCGGTGCGTCATATTGAAACGGCGCGATCGCGAACTGGTCCGCGGCGGTCAGCCGAAGCTGGGTGATGCCTTCGCCCGGTGGCAGGGTGCAGATCACGCTCGTATGACCCGGCGTCGTGATGGCGCAGGCGCGGCCTCCCACCTGCACGGTCGGCGCGGTGCCGAAGTTCTGGCCGATGACCGTGATGAGGCCGCCGCCAGGCGTGGCGCTCGTCGACGGCAGCAGCATCGAGATGAGCGGCGCGCCGTAGTCGATCGGAAAGCCGTTCGAGACCTGCGCGCCGGTCTGCACGACCACGGGCACGTTGCGGCCCTGGCCCGGAGGAGCGATGCACGTGAGGCCCGCGGCGCCGAGCGCCGGTGAGGTGCACGGCGCGCCGGCGACCGTCACGCTCGAGCCGGCAGTGAAGCCCGAGCCGGTGATGGTGAGCGTCACTGCGCCCGCAGTCGGAATCGTCGAGGGGTCGACGCCCGTGACGGTCGCGGGCGCGAAGGTCACCGGGAACGGTTGGCTCGCCTGGCCCGCCGCGACGACGGTGAGGGCGCTCCCCGAGCCGTTGGTCAGCGTGCAGCGCACGTTCGTGTGCGAGGTCGGCTGAATCGTCGGGCAGGTCGACCCACCGACCACGACGACGGGGTTGAGGCCGAAGTCGTTGCCGATGATGGTGATGACGCCCGACGCCGGCAGCGGGCTCGGCGCGACGCTCGAGACGTACGGAGCACGGCGCGTGACGGCGCCGGTCACGGTGGTGCTGTGGCCTCCGACGGTGACGCGAACGTCCTGCGCGCCGCCTTCGCCCGGCGGCGCAGCGACGACGAGCTGCACGTGGCTCTGCAGCGTGACGCCGGCGTCGGCTCCACCGACGGTGACGCTCGCGGTGCCGGCGGGGCCGAAGTTCGTGCCCGAGATGGTGATCGGCGAGCCGCCGACGGTCGGCAGCGGCCCGGGCGTGACGACGGTCGACACGACGGGCGCGGTGTACGAGAAGCCCGAGTCGGCGGTCGTGGTCAGCGTGCTGCCGCCCTTGCGGAGCACGACGGGGTGGTCGGCTCCGACGCCGGGGGGCACCGCGCAGACGACGCGCTGATTCGTCCACGACGAGGTGGCGCAGCCGGCGTCGGCGATCGTCACCGCTCCGATGACCGAACCGAAGCTCTTGCCGATGAGCGTGAGCGGCGCCCCCGACGTCGGGCCCTGCGCCGGAGTGAACGAGGCGATCGTCGGCGACCGGCACGTGACCTCGAAGTCCGCGCAGCAGTCTCCGTAGCTGCTGCACGCGTCGTCGCACCAGCAGGTGTTCGCAAACGCGTCGCACCGGCCGCCGCACGACTGCGCGTGGGCGAGCACCGGAGCGACTGCAACGAAGAAGGCGGCGGCGATGAAGAGCGTGCGCAGGAGCATGAACGCGCGACGCTAACCCAATCGACCGAGGTCTGATGAGAACGTCTCGGCGTGCCAACGACCGTTCAGAACCGCTCCTGAGGCTGGAGCATCGCTGCTCCACGGGTGATCCGGGCGCGTTGGTCACGCCCGGCCGCCCGCGCCTGGCGGGAAGTCTGCGAACTCGCGAGGCGGCATCGGGTGTGCTTAGCGGGCCCGCATGCGCAAACACCTCATCGCCGCCGTGCTGCTGGTCATGGCCTGCCGCACCGAGAGCATCAGCGAGTACGCAACCAACGAGATCACCGCGAACATCGGCGCGACCTCGACCGGCACGGGCAGCACCAACGTATCGGCGACCTTCCGCAAGGGTCAGTCGCTGACGTTCTTGCAGCTCACCGCCGACGACGACGTGAAGGTGACGACCGGCGGCACCACGACCGCGCTCAAAGAGACGAGCCTGCTGGGCGTGGTGACATACTCGGCCTCGGTGCCCGTCGACGCCGAGGGCACGCAGTTCACCGTCGCGCTGACGCGGAAGAAGGACTCGGGCGCGCCGAGCTCGGTCGCGACGCTGCCGAACGCGTTCACCGTCAACGCGCTCACCGGCCAGTTCTCGCGCGCGGCTGCGGGCCCGACGCTGAAGTGGTCGAACGCCGGCACCGACCCGATGAAGCTGCAGATCAGCGGCAGCTGCATCGATACGTTCGAAGCGAACCTGACGTCGGGCTCGACCGAGTACACCGTGGCCGCGAACGCGCTGAAGAAGCGCAGCGCGAGCAGCGCCGACGGCGGCACGCAGATTCCCGACAGCTGCAGCGCGACCGCGCAGATCGATCGCGAGCGCGACGGCACCCGCGACCCCGCCTACGCCGCCGGCACCGTCACCGCCATTCAGCGCCGCACCGTCGACTTCACGACCGCCCCGTAAAGAACTCCCTCTCCCCCGTAGGGGAGAGGGGAGGGGTGAGGGGGCTGTTGCCGTCCCTCTCCCCTACGGGGGAGAGGGGGCTTCTTTTCTTGCGCTCACCAGACCGCGGTCGGCTCTTCGGCAGCCGCCGTCTCTGCGCCGCCGAGCATCGCGAACTGCTGCGCCGCGGTCGGCTCTTTCTTTCGCAGCTGCCGCCGCACCCACGCCGAAGGGAACACCATGCGGCTCTTCTCGGGCGACGCCAGCACGAGCGCGCGCTCGTCGGCGCGCACCCAGCGGGCCCAGCTCCAGCGGTGGCCCTCGATCAGGCAGTGGGCCCAGACGGCGGCGAGGCCCTGCACGGCGGCGTCATCGGGCGACGCGCCGGCGTCGCGCTGGCGCAGGAAATACGACTGCAGCCCGTCGGCGAGATCCGCCGGCCGCGCCGTCAACGAGCGGCCGAGCAGCTCGAGCCCGTGAGTCAGCTCGGTGTCGATGGGCGGCGCGTCGTCGGCGGCCTCGAGCCGGCCGGCAGCCTGCTTCTCTTCCTCGGCCGGAAAGTCGGGGTACTCCCCGTCGGGTGGCGCCGCGGCCTTCGCGGCGGCAGTCGGCACAGAGGCCAGCGCCTCGCGCGCGGCGGCGAGCGCGGCCTTCGGGTTCGAGCCGCGCTCGAGCTCCTGCGCGAGCTTCTGCACGGCCTCGGGCCGCACTCGGGCGAGCAGCGCCAGCGCCCGGTGCGCGCTCTCGCGCTTCCGCCGCGAGAAGCTGAACGCGCGCAGCCGAAGCTGGGCCACGGCCGCATCTGCAGGCCCGCCGTTCGCGAGCGCGGCGACGGCGACCCGCTGCAGCTCGGCGTCGTCACCGAACACGGCGTCGACGAGCCGCGCCTCGACGCTCGGCGCGTTCGGAGCGATCGCAGCCATCGCGCGCAGCACCAGCGGCGAGTACGGCAGCGCCTCGAGCACCGGCAGCGCGGCCCAGCCCTCGGCGCCGATCGCGGCGAGCGCGTCGATCGCGAGACCGGGAATCTGCCCCGCGTCCGACAGCATCGACGCGATGTGTGAGGCGAGCGGGCCGGCGGTCTTGCCGTGGCCCTTCGCGTGAACGAGCGCCGCGGCGCGCGCCTCGGCGACGCGGGAGCGGAGCTTCTCGGCGACGACTCCAATCGGTGCGAGGCGCATCTGGAGGCCGCGCTTATACTGCAGCCATGTCGACTGCACGCGCGTGTCCTGGCTGCTCCGGTGCGATGAAGGCCTTCGTCGTCAGCGGTGTCGAGCTCGATCGCTGCACGTTCTGCAAGGGGCTCTGGTTCGACGGAGGCGAGCTCGAGCAGGTCCTACGCAAGCCGGTGAACCCGCAGCTCGACGAGGGTGAGACCGCGCGCCGCTGCGCGAAGTGCCAGGTGCCGATGCGGCCTGCGGTGCTCGGCAGGCTGCGCGTCGAGGCGTGCACGAAGTGCCACGGCGTCTTCCTCGACGAGGGCGAGCTCGTCGCGCTCAACGACGGCAAGCCGGTGCGCGTGACGATGGAGGCTCCGCCGAAGCGCGCGGCGGCTCCGCCGGTCAGCGACCAGCGGGTCGGTCAGGCGGTCGACGACTGGCTGAAAGAGCTGGGCATGTAGCGCCGCGGCTCACGGCTCGATCTCGACCACGAAGAACGTGAGGCTCACGGGCCCGTCGCTGTCGGCGCGAATGAGGCGCACGTTGTTCGACGCGGTGAGCTCGAGGCGCAGCGAGGCTTCGTCGATCTCCTGCTCGTTGATCTCGCCGCTGCCCTGGCCGTTCAGCAGCTGCGTGCTCGCGAACACCACCGTGCGCGTCGTGTCGACCGGCGCGATGGCCACGTTCATCGTGGTCGTGCCGCCGTTGAGGGTGGCGCTCAGCTTCTGCACGTTCGCTCTGTTGCCGAAGTCGATGCGCTCCCAGGCGAGCTGATCGACGGGGTCGGCCACACAGCCGCCGTCGGTGCCGGCACCGCGCGTGAACGCGACCGAGCTGTTTGTCGGCAGGTCGCCGCGGAGCAGCAGCGAGCACTGGCCGCCGACGAGGGTGCCGAGCGACGTGCGCGCCTGGGTCAGCAGCGCCGTGTGAATAGAGCTCGCCGCGAGCCCCGAGACCGTGAGGCCGCTCATGCCCGCGGCGAAGCCGGCGTCGATGATGTCGCGAGTGACGGTGACGCCGGAGAGGTCGACCACCTGCACGGCGTAGTCGCCGCAGCCGTCGGCCTCGAAGTACGCGGTCGTGGGGCTCGTGAGGCGCACGGTGAACGACTCGTCGTCGTCGAACGAGGTGCCGCCGTTCTCGCTCGTCGCGAGGAGGAAGGTGCTCGACGGGTTCACCGCCGTGGCCCACGAGAGCGTCGCGGCCATGCTGACAGGGCAGGCGCCGAGCAGCTGGTTCACGGTGAGCCCCTGCGGCAGCTCGACCGTCTGCCAGTGAACGGTGGTCGGGCCGATGCCCCGGCCGCGGTGGCAGCGCACGGTGTCGGCGTCGAGCAGCCAGCAGCGCGACATGAGCACGCCGCTCGACGAGTTGTTCACGGAAGCGGCGCTGAGCAGAAACGTGTGACCGAGCGACGTCTGCGCGGGCGCAATGAGGCACTCCATCTCGAAGTCGGGCGTCACGCCGCCGTCGGCGAGCGCGACGGGGTCGAAGTCGCACGTGCCGCGGCGCACGACGGGGCGGGGCGTGAAGCTCTGCTGCGCGGCGCCGAACGGGGCCGTCGCCGTGATCGTCAGCAGCGCCCCCGTCACGGGCTTCACGTAGAAGGTCGCGTCGGTGCCGCCCGCGGGAATCGTCGCGGTCGCGCTCGACGTCGTGCAGGCCGCGTCGGAGTAGAAGCGCGCGCCGCCGGTGACCGAGACGGTGAGCCCGACGCTCGTCGCCGAGGCGACCGGCGCCGGCGCGGCTCCGATGCGCGCCTGCACCGTCGCGGTGAGGCACATGCCCGCGAGCAGCGGCGACGGGGGCGTGGTGGTGAAGTCGAGGCTCGTCGGAGGAGTGACCGCGCCGCCGGCGGTGCCGCCGCCCGCGGTGGCGCCTCCTGCGGTTCCTCCGCCCGCGCTCGCTCCGCCGGCGGTTCCGCCTCCTGCAGGGGCGCCTCCTGCGGCGCCACCGCCCGCCGTGGCGCCGCCGGCGTCGCCACCCGCAGTCGAGCCGCCGGCGAGACCGTTGCCGCCTGCGCTGCCACCTGCGGTCGAGCCGCGGGGTACGCACTCGCGGCCCACGCAGGCGAAGCCGTCGGTGCACTGGTCATCGCCGTCGCACGCGAAGCGCCGGTCGCCGACGCGGCTCGAGCATTCGCACGCGCCGAGCGTGAGCAAGGTGACGACCAGGGCGGCGCGCATGCGGCGCGATGTTAGGCAGCAGACGGCTTCACTGGGTAGCCGCGACCTCAGGTCGAGGTGGTCGCGTGCTGCTGATGTCGCGCGAGCCGCGCGGTCTGGTCGAGCGTGTAGCTGCGGCCGCGCCAGTCGATGTTGGGGTTGATTCGCGTCGAGGCGGTCACGATTCCACCGACGAGGGGCAGCGCAGCGGGCACCCAGAAGTGGCGCCGCTTCAGCCGCTGGCCGCTGAACTTCTCGTGCAGGCGGAACTGGCTCCAGGTGAAGGCGGTCAGGGCGGCGGCTGCGGGCACCGCGGCCCACAGCGGAGCGACGACGAGCGCGACCGCGGTCACCAGGAAGGCGCCGGCGGCGATCATGCCGCGCACCCAGTTCTGGCGCACGAAGCTCGCGGGCAGGCCCGCCTGGGAGCACGCGATCCACCGGCGGAAGAGCTTGAAGAACTCCTTGAGGCTCAGGCGGTCGGTGACGATGGGCAGCGGCCAGCGGACCATGACGTTCTTCATGCCGGCCTTGGCGATGCAGCGGCCGAGGTGCATGTCGTCGACGAGCTGGCCTTCGCAGCACTCGAGGCCGCCGACGGCGGCGATGGCCTCGCGCTTGAGCAGCATGAGCTCGCCCATGATGAACGGCAGCTCGCCGCGCGGGCCGCCGGCGGCGGTGACGGTGGGCCCGTACCAGGCGTTGACGAGCAGCGCGTAGCAGGCCTCGCCGACGGTGACCGGAGGCCGGTGCGTGACGACGGGCGTGAACGTGCAGCCGACGTTCGGGCGGCTGAGCAGCTCGTCGGCGAGCAGGCGCAAGAGATACGGAGTCGGCCGCGTGTCGGAGTCGTTGAACGCGATGAGCTCGCCGCGCGCGTGCTCGAGGGCGCAGATCATGGCGTTCAGCTTGCCGGTGCGCTGTGAGGGCGGCGGGCCCGCGATGATGACCTGCGCGTTCTTGCCGCTGGGCGCGGAGCGCACGAGCTCGGACACGAGCGGCAGCGCCGGGTCGCCGACGTGGTCGAAGACGAACAGCGTCTGCACCTCGCCCGGGTAGACCTGCTCGAGCAGCGCGAGGGTGTTCTCTCTGCAGCCCGGGTCGAGCCCGCGGATCGGCCGAACGACGGTGATGGAGGGATACCGCTCGAGCTTCCGCGGAGGAATCGAGGGGCGGAAGACCGCACGAGAGAGCCGCACATGCTCGAGCCCGATGGCGAGGAGCAGGAGGATGCCGGCCACGACGAGGATGAGGGACGTCATGCTTCGCCCGGTTCATAACGGCCCCACTCGAGCGCGCTCACGGTGGCACCCGTTCGTGACGACCGCGCCGGCGCAGGAACCTCGGCACGTTCAAGTCACCGACCGCCGCGAAGCAGCACGAGCGCGCCGTGCAGTGCTTCAAGCGCCGTGACGGCCGTCATGCGCCCGCGTCGGGGAGCGCGCTGAACGTCGCGAGCACCTTCTCAACCGTCGCCTCGGAGACCGTCGAGGGTCGCACCAGGTGCAGCACCGACTTGCCGTGCACGCGCGAGACGTGGCCCGCGATCTTCGAGGTGAGGGCGCTCGACTCGCGGTCGCCGTTCGCCGCCGCCTCGGCGGTCGAGTACTCGCAGACCGTGACGATGATGCCCTCGCTGCCGTCGGCCGTCGCGCAGTACAGCGCGAGGTGCTTCTTGGCCATGCCCTGCTTCGGAGGGCCGAGCGCGACGCCCTGCGGCTCGAGCGCCGCCGTGAGCCGTTCGAGCGTGACGGTCTCGGCGTCGTTCAGCCGCGCCGCCGCTTCTGCTGCGAGCTGACCGTCGAGGGTGCCGGCCACCGGCAGGCCCGCCTTGAAGTCGGTCTTCACCGCAGGGGCTGGCGCGGGCGGCGCCTCGGTCTTCTTGCAGGAAATACCGGCGAAAAAGGCCAAAAAAACCGCCGCACTCTGGGCTCCGAAGTACGGTCGCGCGCCGCCAACAACTTGAAGGAGTCTCATGCGTTCCCTCTTCGCAGCTGCCTTCGCATTGGTTTTCTCCAGCACGGCCCTCGCCTCGAGCCATCGCGAGGCGCCGTTCATTACCAAGAACCCGAAGGTCGACAACACCGACTTCTACCTCTTCAACAGCTACGAGACGGGCCGTGCGGGCTTCGTGACGGTCATTTCGAACTTCCAGCCGCTGCAGCACCCGTACGGCGGCCCGAACTACTTCACGATGGATCCCGAGGCGCTCTACGAGATCCACATCGAGAACTCGGGTGATGCCGTCGAGGACCTCACCTTCCAGTTCCGGTTTCAGAACGTGTTGAGCAACGGTACCGGAGTGGCGCTCCCGATCGCGCGGCCCGACGGCGGCGGCGGCGCTGGAGCCGATGGCGGCGTCATCCCCATTCCCATTCCGCTGATCAATGCCTTCCCGCTCGGGCAGGACGACGGCGGGTTCACGAAGCCCGGCATGTTTCAGGGGCTCCAGGAGCGCTACAGCATCGGCGTCGTCCGCGGCCCGCGCCGGTCGGTCGCCGCGACGCCGGTGACGAACATGGTCGGCGGCGGCACGACGTTCGACAAGCCGCTCGACAACATCGGCCCCAAGACCTTCCCCGGCAACAGCTACGACAACTACGCGCGCTCGTTCATCTACGACGTCAACATCCCGGGCTGCGCCATGCCGGCGAAGGTGTTCGTCGGCTCGCGCAAAGAGGGCTTCGCGGTGAACCTCGGCACGATCTTCGACCTCGTGAACGCGCCGGCCGCGATCATCACGAACGGCACGCTGCGCAACGCCGTCACCCCGAACCGCATCAGCGACATGAACGTCACGACCATCGCGATGGAGATCGCGGCCTCGTGCCTCACCCCGACCAACAACGGCGTGATCGGCGGCTGGTCGACGGCGAGCCTGCGGCAGGCGCGCGTGCTGAACCCGGCGGCTCGCTACGACGCTCCGTCGCGTGAGGGCGGCGCCTGGGTGCAGGTCTCGCGGCTCGGCATGCCGCTCGTCAACGAGGTCGTCATCGGCGTGCCGGACAAAGACCGGTTCAACGGGAGCGAGCCGAAGGACGACGTCACGAACTTCGCGAAGTACGTCTTCAACCCGACGCTGCCGGCGCTGATCGAGATCCTCTTCCCGGCCGCTCCGGCGCCGCGCGCGATTCCGCGCAACGACCTCGCGACCGCGTTCTTGACCGGGGTCACCGGCGTCAACACGACCGGCTCGACGGCCGAGATGGTGCGGCTCAACACGACCAGCAGCGGAATCTTCGCGCCCCGCCCGGCCAACATGCAGAACGACCTCGGCGCGCTCGGGTGCTTCGATCGCAGCGCGACGATGCCCGCCATGCTCGACCCGAGCAACGTCGGCTGCGACCCGACGGGCTTCCCGAACGGCCGCCGCCCCGGCGATGACACGGTCGACATCGCGCTGCGCGTCGCGATGGGAGTGCTGCTGAGCGACAACGACGCGCCTGCCGGCGGCGTCGAGTTCCACGACGCCGTGCTGCAGAACGCCAGCCAGTTCGACTCGGTCTTCCCGTACCTCAAGACGCCGAACGCGGGGACGTACCCGTGAAGACCGCTCGCAAGATGATCGCCATCGCGATGCTTGCGATGGCCTGGCAGGGCTGCAGCTGTGATCCGCTCATCGCTCCTCCCGACGGCGGCATGGGCGGAGGCACCGCGACCGCAGGTGGCGCCGGCACTGCCGGTGGCGCCGGCACCGCGGGCGGCAACACGGCCGGCGGCGCGATGGCGGGCGGCGCCGGCGGCGGCAGCGGCACCTCGGGCGGCATGGGCGGCGGCTCGACCGCGGGCGGCATGGGCGGCGGCATGGGAACCCAGCTCACCGAGTACGTGCGCAACCTCATCGTGACGGGCACGAGCGCCACCGCTCAGCCCCGGCCCGAGTCCGAGTTCATCGCGCTGCCCGACGACGCGCCCATCACCTACTCTGCGGCCTTCTTCGACGGAGGCACGAACTAATGCGCTCGCTGCTCTTCACGGTCACGCTCACCGCCGCCGCGCTCGCGACGGCCGGTGAGGCCCCCAAGAACCCCGAGCTCGAGAAGGCGCAGAAGGCGCTCGCGGCCAAGAAGTACCCCGAGGCCCTCAAGCAGTTAGACGCCGCCGAGAAGAAGGGCGGCCTCGACGTCGACAGCTACGCGACGCTGCTCGAGAGCAAGGCGCTCGCGCTCGCCTCGACGAAGAAGGTCGACGCGGCGACCGAGGAGTTCAAGAAGCTCCTCGCGCTCGACCCGCGCCGCGACCTCGCCGGCAAGTACAAGGGCGACGTCGTGCGCGCGCTCGACGCCGCGCTCAGCTGGGTCGGCCAGGCCGGCGGCAACCAGCTCGCCGCGCTCGAGCCCGAGGCCGCCGGCGGCCGCGTGAAGCGCGTCAACGTGCAGGTGAAGAACGACCCGCTGCAGATGGTGAAGGCCGTGCGCTTTCACCTCAAAGACGGCAAGACCGTCGAGGCCGTGCCGGCGAACGGCGTCGCTTCGGCCGACGCCGACGGCGAGTCGGTCGAGTTCTGGGCCGAGGCGCTCGACGACAAGAAGAACCAGGTCGAGCTGCTCGGGTCGGCGATTCGGCCCATCGCGCAGGCGGCTCCTGCGGCGCCGGTCGCCGTGGCCGAGAAGCCGAAGCCGGCCGAGAAGGCCGCGGCGGCGCCGGTCGCAGAGGCTCCGAAGGAAGACGTCAAGCTCGTGCCCGCCGACAAGGAGCCCGACGCCACCCTCACCGACGAGCCGAAGAAGAAGAACGTCGGCCTGCGCGGCGTCAGCTACGCCCTGCTCGGAGCGGGCGTCATCAGCGCCGGCGTCGGCGCCTACTTCGGCATCAACGCGCAGAGCTCTCGCTCGCAGATTCTGACCGACCAGATGGCCGGCACGTTCTCGCAGCAGGTGCTCTACGACCGCGACCAGGCCGCCATCGGCCAGGCGAAGATCGCGAACGCGCTCTTCATCACCGCCGCGGCCGTCGCAGTCATCGGCGTCATCTTGTTTGTCATCAGCGGCTGAACCCGCCCGTTCTCGAAAGGCACTGCAATGAAGACACTGCTCACCGTGCTGGTGTTGTGCTCTGCCATCGCCTTCGGCGCCGAGGTCAAGGGCACGAAGACCGCGAAGGCCGAGACCCCGATGTCTGCCGAGGCGCCGAAGAAGCCGCTGTTCGACCGGCTCGGAGGCAAGCCGGCGGTCGAGGCCGTCGTCGACGACTTCCTCGGCCGCGTCGCGAAGGACGAGCGGATCAACTCGGGCTTCGCGGTCGGCGACGTGCCGCGCCTTCGCCAGCGCCTCGTCGAGCTCGTCTGCGCCGGCACCGGCGGGCCGTGCGTCTACTCGGGCCGCGACATGAAGACGGCGCATGCGGGCATGCGCATCACGAACGCACAGTTCGACGCGCTCGTCGGTCACCTCGTCGCGACGCTCGACAAGTTCAAGGTGCCCGCGCAAGAGAAGGGCGAGCTGCTCGGCATTCTGGGCCCCATGCGCGGCGCCATCGTGGAGGAATGAGATGAGACTCGCGGCGCTCGTTCTCTTCGTCTCGTCGGTGGCGTCGGCCGCCGAGACCCAGTGGGTTCGCTCGAAGGGCATCGTTCACTTCATCATCGAGGGCCCGTTCGACGACGTGCACGGTGAGACCCGGCAGTTCCAGGGCTCGCTGAACCTCGACCCCGACGCGTGGGCGAAGGGCACCGGCTCGGTGGCCGTCGACATCGACACGATTCGCACCGGCATCGATCAGCGCGACGAAGACATGCGCGTCGAGTTCGTGCAGTCGAGCCGCTTCCCGAAGGCGGTGCTGACCATCGAGAAGCTCGAGCGGCCGTCGGCCGACGCCATTCCCGCGAACGGCAGCGTGAAGGGCGACGTTCGCGGCACGTTCGAGGTGCACGGCGTGCGGCGCCAGGTGACGTTCCCCGTGAACCTCACGCGCGTGGGCGAATCTTCGCTGCGCGCGGCCGGCACGTTCGTGGTGCCGTTCGCGGACTACAGCATCCCCCGGCCGTCGCGGCTGTTCCTGAAGCTCGGCGACCAGGCGAAGGTCATCTTCGACGTGACGTTCGAGAAGAAGACCGAGGCGACGCCGGCGGTCGCGCTCGTGGTGCCGCAGCCGACCGTGCAGCAGGTGCTGCCCGAGGCGCCGAAGCCGAAAGCCCCTCCGAAGAAGAAGCCGCAGAAGAAGCTCGAGCTCAAGTACCTGTTCACGAGCGGCGACCCGAAGTCGCGCGGCGAGAAGCTCTTCCACTCCGAGAAGCTCGGCGGCGAGGGCAACAAGCTCACCTGCTTTCACTGCCACGCGAAGGGCGAAGACAAAGACCTGAAGGACGGTCACGTTCGCGCGGGCCGCACCGTGCTGAACATCGCGGGCCGCAGGTCGTTCTGGAACGGCTTCGCCACCGACCCCGCGAAGGCGTCGGCCATCTGCCAGAGGGCGTTCATGCTCGGCGACGGCCTCACGCCCGAGCAGGAGGAAGACCTGAACGCGTTCCTCGAGGCCATCACGCCGGCGCCGACGGTCGCCGCGCTCGACTACACGGTGAACTACCACTCGATGGAGGTGCTGCTGCAGGACCCCACGGGCGGCAACGCGGCGAACGGCAAGAAGCTCGCCGACAAGTACTGCATGACGTGCCACCTCGACGGGCGCGTCGGGCCGGTGTGGGCTCCGGGGCTGTACGAGCCCGACTGGGTCGTGCGCCGCGTGCGCCGCCTCGAGGGCCACCAGAACCGCCAGATGCCGAACTTCAGCCAGGCGCGGCTGCCCGACGCCGAGCTGCGCGACATCGTCACGTACCTGACCTCGCCTTCGTCGGCGCCGCCCATCTTCAAGCGCAAGAAGAGCGCCGGTGCTCCGGCGACGACGACCGGGCGGCGCTGAAGCTCAGCGCTACTCTCCGTGCTTCAGCTCGACGCCGGCCATCTGCACCTCGGCAGCGCCGCGGCGACCCACCCAGCTGGCCTCCATCTGGGCGAGGGCTTCGCGCTCGAAGCCGTCGTTCGTGAAGACGACCTTGTCTCCGGGTCCGGCCTCGAGCGGCGCGTGACACACGACCTTCTTCTGGTCGAGGTCGACGATGAACAGCTGGCCCCAGACTCCGCCTCCTTCGAACTTGCCGTCGCCGAGGCGCCGAACGGGTGAGTAGCGGCTCACCTTGTAGACCTCGAGAAATCGGGCGGGGCGAAAGTCGGTCGAGCGCGGGTCGCTTGCGGCGACCTTTGGTGAGTCGCGGTAGCTCGAGAGCACGGCGTAGAAGCCTCGGCCCTTGTCGAACACCACGGGCGAAGGCTCGACGTGCGCGGTGAAGGCGGCGACGTCGTCCCAGAACACCGACTCGACCGTCGCGCCAGCCACCGCATCGGGACACTTTGGGGGCGGCGCGTCGTCGGCCGGCGGCACCAGCACCTTCGCGACGGCCGAGAGGCGTGCGAGCTCTTCGACCAGCTTGGGCAGACCGGCCTCGGCTTCGGCGGCGTACCTCGCGGCCGTGACGTTCGACGCATCCCAGTCGTCGAGGCCGGTCATGAAGTCCGATGGGCCGTCGGTGACCTTGCCGCCTGCTCTCGGCTCGAAGGTGAAGGTCGCTTGCGTGGTTCCCCGCTTCGGCGTGCAGACGTGATCGGTGTCGAACTCGACCTGCACCTGCGGGCCTCCGTTGTCCCACGCGTTCTTCGGGTCGGCCACGCCCTCGCCCCGGCAGCGCTCGGTGCCGCTCGCGTCGACCCAGACCACGCTCAGCTTGCCGTCGGGCACCAGCGACTTGAACTTCGCGTCTTCGACACGAATCTGAATCTTGGCGTGCCGGCCGTTCTCGACGACGGCAGACGCGACCCGGAGAATCGCCGGCGGGCCCTTGCAGGCACACAGCGCGAGAACGGCCAAGAGGTGTCGGCGGCGCATGGCGCCGTGTACCGCGAAGCAGGCTCCGTGTCGTCGCCGCCTCCAGAGACGACGGCCGCTGACGCTCAGCGCAGCTTCGGAGCCGGCGGCTCGACCTGACCGAGCTTCGCCCACGCGTCGGCGCGCGCCGCGCGGAGCTTCTCGACCGAGCGCTGGGCCTCGTCGGCGAGCTCGCCCGCGAGCGCGCGCCCGCCGTCGCTCGCCGCCCGCATCGCCTCGGCCTCGTGCGGCAGCAGCACGAACGTCACGGTGAAGTACGCCGCCGACACGTTGCACTCGGCCTCGAGCACCATCAGCGCGCCGTGCTCCCAGAGCGTGAAGCGGTACGGCTCGGAGCAGCGCTCGCGCATCGGCTCGAGAGCATAATCGCTGGCGATCGGCCCCGGCCCGGAGCACGCTGCCGCGCACCATGCCCAACCTGAAGATCAGCGACATTCGCCGTGCGCTGCCGCTCGCGAAGGCCCTGGTGAAGAAGCTCGACGTCGACAAGGACAAGCGCGTCTCTCACCAGGAGGTCACGCGCATCAAGGTCCGCGACAACTTCGTGGCCCGCAACACCGTCACCGAGGCGATGGCCCGCCTGAGCTGGCCCGACAACTCGGGCCCGTACGACATCGGCAGCCTGCAGGCCGAGCTCGACGGCGGCATCCGCAGCCTCGAGAAGGCCGACAAGAACAAGGACGGCGAGCTGACTCCGGCCGAGCTGGCGACCGCGAGCCGCGTCGGCCGCTCGCTCGCGAAGTTCGCGCAGCTCTACAAGGACAAGAAGGCGGTGTCGGTCTTCAAGGTGGCTCCGTACGAGAAGCCCGGCTCGAAGGCCTGGGTCGACCTCGCGAAGAAGGAGTACTTCGGCGGGCCGAGCGAGCCCATGAACAAGCCGTACTTCGGCACGGCGCTGCGGCTGAAGCCGTCAGAGCTGCCGAACGCGAAGCTCAAGGCCGCGATGGCCGACCTGAAGAGCGACTTCCCGGGCAAGACCGTCGAGGCGACGTCGCAGCTCGTGAACGGAGCCGCCGTCTACTTCATGCACGCGTACGACGACGCGCGCTACGACGTGCGCCTGTTCGACGCGACGGGCAAGCCGCTCGCCGAGGGCAACGTGAAGCCGAAGCCGGGCGACGCTCAGGCCGACTGGATCGTGCGCTGGACCTGAGCTGGGGTGGGCGCGCCGGCCGCCGCTGACGCCCGCTCGCTGCGCGCGAGCCACCAGCCCATCGCTCCGGCGGTGAAGAACATGATGATGCTGTAGATGGCGGCAGGCACCGCCATCGTCGGGTTCGCGAGCAGCAGCGGGCTCGACGCGATGGTGATGGCGAGCGTGCCGTTGTGCACGCCGATCTCCATGCCGATCGCGATCGACTGCCGCCGCTCGACGCGCAAGAGCCGCGGCACGAAGTAGCCGACCGCGAGGCTCAGCAGGTTGAAGCACAGCGCCGCGAGCCCGACCTGCTGGAAGTACGTGGGCAGGTTGGCGCGCTCCTTCGCGATCGAAGCGCCGACGACCAGCACGAGGAACACGACCGAGGTGATGCGCACGGGCTTGTCGAGGCGCGTCGCGAACGCAGTCTTCCGCGCCCGCAGCAGCATGCCCACCGAGACCGGCACCAGCACGATCGCGAACACCTGCAGGACCTTGCCGAGCTCGAGCGGCACGGTGCGCTCAGCTCCCATGAAGGCCGCCAGCGACAGGCCCGTGATGAGCGGCAGCGTCACGAGCGCGAGCAGGCTGTTCACCGCCGTCAGCGTGATGTTGAGCGCGACGTCGCCGCCGGCGAGGTGGCTGAACAGGTTCGCGCTCGCTCCGCCGGGGGAAGCCGCGAGCAGCATGAGGCCGACCGCGAGGGCGCCCTCGAGGCCGAAGCCGCGCGCGATGAAGTAGCAGCCGGCCGGCAGCAGCACCGACTGGCAAACCAGCCCGACCAACACTGCGCGCGGCGCCTGGAAGACCCGCTTGAAGTCGGCGACCGTCAGGCTCAGCCCGAGGCCGAGCATGATGACCGCGAGAGCGACCGGCAGCAGCACGGCGACGATGGCGTTGTTTCCCATGCCGCGCCGCATGCCACGCGCCTCGGGTCGCCGACAGTGACCGCGCACGCCGCGACACTGGCCTGGCGCGCCAGGCCTACTTGATGCCGTGTCGCTCGAGCAGCCGGTAGAACTGGCTGCGCGAGATGCCGGCGGCGGCCGCGGCCGGAGCGATCTTCTTGTCGTGCCGCTCGAGCAGGCTGAGCAGGAAGTCCTTCTCGAACGCGTCGAGCACCTTCTGGCGGGCCGCGCTGAACGTGAGCCCGTCGGTCGACTCGGCCACCTCTTCCCCGGCGGCCGGCGCGCGGGTCGCGCCGAAGTTGAGCACGCGCTCGACGCCGTTCTTCAGCTCACGCACGTTGCCGGGCCACGCATCGCACTGCATCGCCGCGAGCGTGCCGGGCGCGAGCGGTACGCGCGAGCCGAGCTGCGCGACGAAGTGATCGACCAGCACCGACACGTCTTCCGGGCGCGCGCGCAGCGGCGGCACGAGGATGAGCACTCCCATGAGGCGGAAGTAGAGGTCCGACCTCAGGCGCCCCGCGGCGACCTCGGTCTCCATCGAGCGCTGGCTGGTCGAGACGACGCGCGCGTCGGTCGTGCGCACCTCGCCGTCGCCGACCCGGCGGAACTCGCCGCTCTCGAGCACGCGCAGGAGCTTCGGCTGCAGCTCTCTCGGCAGCTCGCTCACCTCTTCGAGCACGAGCGTGCCGCCGCGCGCGGCCTCGAACAGACCGGTGCGGTCGGCGTGGGCGCCGCTGAAGGCGCCGCGCACGTGGCCGAACAGCTCGCTCTCGATGAGCTCGGCGTTCGCGCCGGCGCAGCCGAACTCGACGAGCGGCCCCTTGCGGCCCGAGCGCTGGTGAATGACGCGCACGAGCGAGCTCTTGCCGACGCCCGACTCGCCCTGCAGCACGACGTTGACGTCGAGCGGAGCCACGCGCTCGACCTGCGCGAACACCTTGCGCATCGGCACCGACGCGGCGACGAGGTCGCCGAGCTTCGTGTTCGGGCTGACGGGCTCTTCGTCGACGAGCGGCCGCACGCGAATGGTCGAGCGGCCGAGCTGCATCGCCGAGCCGACGGGCACCTGCGCGTCGGTGATGCGGGCGCCGAGGTAGTAGACGCCGTTGCGGCTGCCGAGGTCTCTCACGCGCACGCCACCCGCGTGCAGCTCGATCGAGGCGTGGCGCCGCGAGATGGCGGGGTCCTTCAGCACCCAGTCGCAGCCCGACTGACTGCCGACGCAGATGCTGCCGGCCTCGAGGCGGTAGGTCTCGCGCGACGGGCCGTCGGTCACCTCGAGCACGAGCGCCGTCGGTCGCGGCCTGCTGCCTCGGCTCAGCCCCTCGGTGACGCTCAACGCAGGTCCTCGTGCACCGACACCCGCTGGCCCGGTCGTGTCTTCACCGTCTTCACGCGCCGCTTCTTCGTATCGTCGTTCGTGAACACGATCGAGACCTGTCGCGACGTGACCGGGTAGCTCGCGATCGGAGTGTCTCCGACCTGCGTGCCGTCGATCGAGACGTGCGCCCACGGCGTCGCGTCGATCGAGAGCAGCGCCGGCGCCTCGCTGCCGGCCGCCGGTCGCGCGGCGGGCTTCGGTGGAGCACGGCGGACTCCGCGCTTCGGCGCAGGCTCTTCCGGCGCCGGCTCGACCGCTGGCGGCGCCTCGGGCACCGGCGCTGGCGGGGCGACGACCGCGGCCACCGCAGGCACCGGCGCCGGAGGCGGCGGCTCAGGAGCGCGGCCGAGGCGCGCGTTCACGATGAAGGCTCCGGCGGCGAGCGCGGCGCCTGCGAGCGCGACCGCGACATACCCCGCCCAGCCGCGGCGTCTGCGAGACGGGGTGGCGCCGGTCGAAGGCGCTTCGACTTCGACGGAGCCGAGCGCGAGGTCCTCGGTGCCGGGCCCGACCTTGCTGAGCGCGGTCTTGTTCGCGAGGCCCTTCACCTCGCCTTCACAGAGCCGGGCGATGAGCGCGCCGAGCCGAGCGGCGGCGTCTCCGGGAGGCACGGGGAAGGCGTCTGCGAGCTCGCGGGCCGAGGCGAGGCGATCTTCAGGGCGCTTGCTCGCGCAGCGCGCGATGGCGGCGCACGCGGCCTCGGGCAGATCAGGCCGGGCCTCGCGCAGCGGCGGCAGCGGCTCGTTCAGCACGGCGCGCAGGGTGTCGAGGTCGCTCGCGCGGCGAAACGGCGAGCGCAGCGTCGCGAGGTGAAAGAGGGTGAGCGCGGCGGCGTAGACGTCGAGGCGCCGGTCGAGCGCCTGGCTCTGAATGGCCTCGGGCGGCAGGTACTCGAACTTGCCCTTGATGACGCCGGGCTCGGTGGAGGAGGACGCGCCCTTCACCTTCGAGATGCCGAAGTCGGTGAGCTTCACCTCGCCGTCGGTGGAGATGAGGACGTTCTGGGGGCTGACGTCGCGGTGCACGAGCTCGAGCGGCGAGCCGTCTTCCGCGCGCTGGGCGTGAGCGTGCTCGAGGCCGGCGCAGAGGCCGCGGGCGACGTGAGCGAAGAGGTCGGGCTCGAGCTGCTCGTGGTGGGTGGCGAGGGCGCGCATCAGCGAGGCGAGCGAGACGCCGCGAATGAGCTCCATCGAGATGAAGTAGCGGCCGGTGTCGACGCCGACGTCGAAGATCTGAACGACGTTCGGGTGGCGGAAGCGGGCGGCGACGCGGGCCTCGTTCAAGAACATCTCGACCGCGGCGGCGTCGGCGGCGAGGTGCGGCAGCATCAGCTTGATGACGAGCGGCTTCTCGAAGCCGGCGAGGCTGCTCTGCGTCGCGACGAAGACCTCGCCCATGCCGCCGACCGCGATGCGTTCGCCGAGCAGGTAGCGGCCCAGTCGCGTACCTCTTCCGCTCATCGACGAGCACTGTACCTCCGCTCGCCGACCGCGGGTCAGCTCACCGCCGTCGCCGTGCCCTCAGCAGCGCGAGCCGGCGCCGAGCTCGAGCTCGCGCTCGAACGTCGTGTAGCCCGCTTCGAGGTTTCGAAGAACCTCTCGCTCGACGGGCGCGCTACGAGAGCAGCCACCAGAGCAGCCCGCCGACGAGCAGCGCCGCGCCGACGCCGAGCACCGCCCAGCCCGCGATGGCCTGCTGGCGCGCGGCGACGTTGAGTCGCTCGGAGTCGAGGGCCACGGCGGCCTGCTGCGCCGAGCCGGCGGTGCCGAAGCCGACGCCGGTGAGGACGCCGCCCGTGATGCCCGCGGCGACGCCGGCCGCGACCAGCACCCATGCAGGCGCGCGGCTCGGACGAGAAGCGCTGACGGCGGGTTCCACGACAACGGCCGCTGCCGCAGCGACGGGCACGTCGGCGGTCGCGGCGCCGGCCTCTTCGAGCGACGCGAGCACCGCGCCGTCTGGCCCGAGGGCCTCGGCCTTGAAGCCCGCGCGCGCCGGCAGCTCGAAGGCGACGCGGCGCTCGGCCGACGGCACCTCGTCGCGGTCGACGCCGTTCACGCGCAGGCGAACGCGTGCGACGGCGCTCCACGGGTCGACGAGCTCGAGCTCGAGGCGCTGCGCGGAAGACGTGAGCCGCGTCAGCCGCACGGTGCCCTTCGGGTACACCTCTTCCTTCGCGCGCAGGTATGCGGCGCGGACCTTCGGCGAGGCCGAGCTGCCGGGCCCGGCGCCGTGGGGAAACGCGGTGACGAGCTCGCGGTACGAGCGGAGCGCTCCCGGCTCGTCGCCCATCGCGAGCCGTGCGCGCGCGAGCAGATCGAACGCGAGCTGCTTCTCGTCCGCGGTCGCGGTCGGCACCTTCACCGCGAGCGCGAGCCGCTCGGCGGCCTCTTCGAAGCGCTGGGCGTTGAAGTGGGCCTGACCTTGATCCAGGTACGGGTTGACCGCGAGGGCGGCGGCCGCAAGCCAGGCGAGCACGGCGCCAACTCTGCCAGAGATTTTGTCGCATGGTTGGGACGCTGCCTTCGGATGAGAACACTCCACTGCTGCCGCCGCGCAGGTCCAACCGCGCGACGTTGCTGAGCACCGCCCCTGGCACCGGCATTGCGGAAGAGGCCACCCATGCGTGCCCTCGCCCTCGGTTTGACCTTCGCGCTGCTCGGCTGCGAGGCGAACATCCTGTCGCCCGCCCCGAAGGTCGAGGAGCCGACGACCAGCGACCCCACCGTGCCGGGCGGCGAGGTGAACCTCGACACGAAGCGGTTCGCGTGCGCGACGCCTCGAGCTCCGGCGAGCCCGCTGACGCGGCTCACGCTGCGCGAGGAGGACACGTCTTTATTGCAGCTGCTGTGCGCCGCGGGGCTCGACGACATGCGCTACCGCTCGCTGCGCGCGCAGGTGCCGTCGGACGCGCGGCCGGGCTTCGACCAGCCGGGCCCGCTCAACCAGGACCTCGCGAACCTGCAGCTCGACATCGCCCTCGCGCTCGGCGAGCGCATCGTCGCGACCGCCTCGCTGCGCGCGGCGCTGCTGCCCTCGTGCGCGGCCGCCGGTCGCACGCCCGACACGGCCTGCGTCGATCAGCTGCTCGCGGGCTTCGGCGCGCGCGTCTTCCGCCGGCCGCTCGACGCCGCCGAGCTCGCGTGGCACCGCGGCACGTTCATGGGCGCTCCCGGAACATCCGACGAGAAGCTCTCGGCGCTGCTGGCGGGTCTGGTCGCGTCGCCGGCGTTTCACTACCACCTCGAGCTCGACGGCACCGACGTCGCGGCCGATGCGTACCGCCTCTCGGCGTACGGCTACGCGGCGCGGCTCTCGTTTCTGCTCTGGGGCAGCACTCCCGACGCGGCGCTGCTCGCGGCGGCGGGCTCGGGCGCGCTCGACACCGAAGACGGAGCCCGCGCCGAGGTGAACCGCTTGCTCGCCGACCCGCGCGCGCGCGCCCACTTCGGCCATGCGTTCGACAAGTGGCTGCACCTGTCGGACACGCCGCAGCTGCGCTACCCCGACGCCGTGCTGCAGGGCCTGCAGCTCGCCGGCCTGCGCGAGGCGATGATCACCGAGGCGCTCGACTTCGCGAACCACGTCACGTTCGACGCGCGCGGCGGCTGGCCCGAGCTGATGACGTCGAGCGCGTCGGTCGTGCGAAACGCCGAGCTCGCGCGGCTGTATGGCGTCACGCCGGACGCCCAGACCGGCGCGGTCACGTTCGGCTCCGGCCGCGCCGGCCTGCTCGGCAAGGCGATCGTGCTCGCTCGCGCCGGCACGTACTCGGCGTCGATTCCCGTGAAGCGGGGCGTCTTCGTGCTGCAGCAGCTGCTCTGCCAGCCGCTCAAGCGCCCCGACCCGACGACGCTGCCGCCGGGCGCGCTCGACCCGTTCACCGTCGACCCGGGCCACTCGCTGCGCGACGTCATCACGGCGCGAACGGGGCAGGGCGTGTGCTGGGGCTGTCACCGGCAGATCAACCCGCCGGGCTTCGCGCTCGAGGGCTTCGATGCCCTCGGCCGCGCGCGTCAGACCGAGGTGGTGCTCGACGAGGCGACCGGAGCCGAGCTCAACCGCGTGCCGGTCAATGACGCGACCGAGCTCGATCTCGGCGGCGGCGCGAAGCCGATTCGCGGAGAGGCCGAGCTGGCGCAGGCGCTCGCGGGCAGCGGGCAGGCGCGCGGCTGCTTCGTTCAGTCGATCTACCAGGCGACGCGGCACCGGCCGTTCGACGACGACGCGCAGTGCACCGCGTCTGAGATGGAAGACGCGCTTCGCGGCGGAGACGTGCACCGCATGCTCGAGGCCGCCGCGCTGAGCCCGCTGCTGCGATTGCGAAAGTGGGAGCCCTGACATGATTCGAACCATCGGCCGCCGCCAGTTCCTCGTCGGAGCCTCGGGCGCCCTCGCGGTGCCGTTCTTGAGCTCGCTCGCGAGCGCGCAGACTGCGGCGCCACAGCGGTGCTTCTTCGCGATTCGCCTCGCGCACAACTACCACCACGACTTCGTGTGGCCGACGGCTCCGCTGCGGGCGGTCGCGGACCCGCGGTACACGATCGGCGAGCTCGACCTCACGACGGTGAGCGGGCCGATCGCTCCGGCGCTCGACAGCCCGGCGCTGCTGGCGCTGCGCTCGAAGCTGACGCTGATCGACGGCGTTCATCACGGTGTCACGAACGGGCCGCACCCGAACCTGAACCTGCTCGGAGCGATGAACGACGGCGACTCGGGCGACGTCGTCGCGCGCGTGCGTGACGCGGGCTACGACTCGATCGACTACGTGCTCGCGCGGTCGGGCCGCATCTACGCGGGGACTCCGGCGCTGAAGCTGCAGTCGTACGGAGTCGGCGACAACTCGGGCTCGCCGGTCAGCTCGCTCTCGATGGAGCGCACCGCAGCGGGCACGGTCATCGCGGGCATGCTGCGCAACGACCCGCAGGCGCTGTTCGATCGGCTGTTCGCGGGCTTCAACCCGGCGACGCCGCCTCCGCAGGGGCCGACGAAGAAGGCGTGGCTGGCGGACCGGGTGCTCGGCGAGCTGAACCAGGTGATGCAGCGCGGCCGGCTCTCGCGCGCGGACAAGGACCTGCTGCAGGCGCACGTCGACGGGCTGCACGACGTGCAGAAGACGCTGGTGTCGGCGACTCCGGCGCCGTCGCGGTGCACGCAGGCGCCCTCGCTGCAGCTGTCGAACCTGACGCAGGCGCAGCGGTACGAGATTCCGGTGCGCATCATGGCCGCGGCGCTGAAGTGCGACGTGACGCGCATCGCGACGATCAACTGCAACGAGGGCATTCCCGGGCACAGCAACTCGTACACCGACGCGCACGGGCCGACGCACGCGCTCGGTGAGAACCCGAACGACGCGGCCGCGCGCGGCCACATGCTGAGCTGGCAGCGCTTCGGCGTCGGGCTGTTCACGCAGGTGATGGCCGAGCTCGAGTCGGTGGTGGTCGACGCGAACACGGGGCGCACGCTGCTCGACGACTCGCTGGTGTATCTGCAGAACTCGATGGGCGACGCGGCGGGCGAGGGTCAGCTCGCGGGCGGCGGCCACCCGTCGCGCTTCCAGTTCACGATGCTCGGCGGTCGCGCGGGCGGAGCGCTGCGGGCCGGGCGCTACCTCAAGTACCGCTGCGCGTCGGGCGGGCGCGACTACATCTGGAGCCAGATCGGGCCGTCGCAGAACCAGCTGCTCATCAGCCTGATGCGGGCGTTCGGGCTGGCGCCGGCGGACTGGGAGAAGGCGGGCACGCAGGGCTACGGGCTGTACCTCGGCGAGAACGACGCGAACCTCGACTACGGGCGGCCGGTGCTGGGGCCGATCTACGCCGACAAGCGCTCGGCGCTTCCGGCGCTGCTGACCTGACGCTCGCGCACGCATCGCGCTCGCAGATCCAATCGGGCCTGAGCTTCCGGAGTGCGTGTCGACGCTGCGGCCTGCGCTCGCGCCGGGAGCCGGTGGTGTCCGGGCCTGCCTCGTTCTAAGAGGTCAGCGCATGGGAAAGTCCTGGGAGCAGCCAGTGGAGTACTCGCCGTACTGGGCCATTCACTCGCAGAGAGAGAACCGGCCGGTGCTGCGTGACTGGGCCCGTTCGGAAGCCGAGGCCCGCCAGAAGATGGAGGCCCTTCGCACGGCCGACGCCGGCAGCCCCGAGGAAGAGTACTGGGTGACCCGGCTCACCAAAGACCAGGTGGTTCGAATGCAACAGGGCAACGCCATGCCCACACAGCTCTAGAGCGAGGACCCGCGATGCCATCCATTCTCGACAAGCTGCGCGCTCCCATCAGCCCGAGGACCTCGACGCCCGCCGGGGCGGGCTCGGTCTCAGGCTCCACCGCGACGGTGCCGCCTCGAGCACCGACCGACGCTTTCACGCCGGGCGCCGCGCCCGCCGACGCCGCTGCGCCGATTCCGCCCGACGCGGCGATGGTGGCCGCGGTGAACAAGATGAAAGAGCTGGTCGGCAACGGGCAGCTGCAGGGCTACTACGACGCCGCCATCGGCCAGCCCTCGGCCATCTCCAAGGACGAGGCGATGAAGCTGTTCGGAGCGCTGCCTCGCCTCGACTCGACCACCACGGCCGGCCAACTGGTGAACCTCGGGCTGTGGGCGTCGGAGCCGCGGGGCATCGCCGAGATGCTCACCTCTGCCCGCTACCTGCCCGGCCGGCAGGTGCTCTGCCCGGCTCCGGTGGACGCCGACGCCACGCACGGCAACACCAACTTCCTCGCCTACAAAGAGGGCGGGCCGGTCATCAACACCTACCGGGCCACGCTGGCGGGTGAGCAGGGCGATCAGTTCAAGGTGAAGATCGACGGCCGAGACGAGCCCATCCTGGTGCCCAAGTCGACGATCTTCGCCCTGAACCAACCCCAGCGCCTGCGCACCGACGACCAGACCTTCTACGCCGATGCGACCGAGCACCTCGACTTCGACTCGCCTTTCCTCAAGGCGAAGCTGGCCGAGGCCGCGATCAAGACCTCCGCGGCGGCAGCCCAGCTCGATTTCACCCAGATGACGAAGCGCAGCTCTGGCGCCCTGGTCGACTCCGGAGAGGCGATGGTGGAGACGCAGAAGCGTTGCGTGAAGCTCATTCACGACTGCATCAACACCCGCTACGCGAACGCCTCCTCGAGCAGTGACCCGGGCCGGCAGGAGGGCGGCGACATCGGCCGCATCGCGATCAAGGGCCAGGGCCACTGCTTCGACCAGGCCGCGGTGATGATCGCGATGCTCGAGCCGTTTCGCGAAGCGTTGGGCATCGACGTGCAGTTCATCTCGGGCCACTGCTACCGGAGCACCCGCGGGCCCACCGACCACCGGTGGGCCGACCCCGGCTCATCGCAAGACCGGCACGGCTGGCTGCAGGTGTCGTATCGCCCATTCGTCGACCGCTTCTACGTGGTCGACCGCACCTGGACCGACGTCAACCTCACCGCCGACCGGGCCTACTCTCGGTACGGCGACCGTTTCCCCACCGAGATGCATCGGGCCCTGAAGCCCGATCAGGTGCTCGCCACCGACGTCAACATGTCGGGCGACGTGACGGTGCAGGAGCCCACCCGGCAGTTCGGCCAAGCGGGCATCGACGGCCGCACTCACCATCAGGCCGACGTCGATCGCTGAGCGCAAGGCGATGTACATCGCGTGTCGGACGTGTTCATCCGCTGCGCGAAGTCGATGGGCCGGTCTTGTGCTCCGCCCACGGTGAGCGTGTGCCGCGTGTGAATGAGCGCGAACTTCGAGCCGCTCCACGCGCTACACCCGAGGTGCACGAAAACCCATTGTCGCCTGGCTGCGAACGCTGCGATTCTCGCGCTCCCCACCCGTCTGCGCCCGGGAGCACCCATGACAGCCGTCGTCGTCCTCGCCGTTCTTCTCGGTGGTGGTGGTGGTGGCGTCTCATTCGCGTCGGGCGGTCTGAGATTTCAGCTCGACCCGCAGCGGCTCGCGGTCCAGTTCCCCGGCTCCACCGACGGCATCGAGCTCACGCCGCGCGCGATGCGGGCGAACCGCTCGCTGCCGCGCCTCTCGTCGGTCGCTCGCGAGGGCGAGCGGCGCTTCACGGCGGCGGGCGACGACTGGTCGCTCCGGCTCGATCTCCGCGCGGTCGGCGCCGAGTCGTCGTGGGACTTCGACGCGCTCCCCACCGGCACCGGAGATCTCGTCGTCGGCTTCGACCTCCCCGCGGGCGTCGCCGTTGAGCGCCAAGGCGAACAGGTGCGCGTCTGCAAGAAGGCGCACTGCATTCACATCGGCGAGGCGACCTGGGTCGACGCCGAGCAGCGCCGACGCACCATCGCGGCAACCATCGACCGCGGCGCGATTCGGTGGCGCATCGGCGCCGACGTCCTTCGCGACACGCAGTTCCCGGCGACGCTCGACCCGACCATCTCGGCCGAGTTCAGCTTCGACGACCCGGTCACCACTCCGAACGCGTTCTCCGAGAGCTACTCGGCGGTCAGCTTCGACGGCACGAACCACCTCATCTTCACCACCGACGGCCGCGGCATCATGGCGAAGCGGTTCACGCCGGCGGGTGCGGCGGTCGACACCGACCCGGTCTGGGTGAGCAACGTGCCGGCGCAGAACCAGGACATGTCGTCGGCGTTCAACGGCACGAACCACATGCTCGTCTGGTCCAACACCACGAGCGGGCTGCGCGCCCTGCGGGTGTCGCCGGCGCGGGCACCCGTCGACGTCACTCCACTCTCGTTCGGCACGACGGCCCGGTTCGGCAAGGTGGCCTCCGACGGCAGCGGCTGGTTCGTCGTCTGGGAAGTCTCGACGACTCCGACGACGATTCGCGGCTCGCGCATCTCGGCGGCCGGCGTGAACCTCGACCCCGGCGGAATCGCGATCGCCACCGGAGGCGTCGGCATCGCCCGCACCACGCCCGACGTCTCTTTCAACGGCACGAACTATCTCGTCGTCTGGCGCGAGCTGAACCCGATGAACGGCTTCAACGAGGTCGTCGCGCGCCGCTACACGACCGCCGGCGTCGCCGTCGACGCCGCGCCGTTCATTCTCACGGCCGGGCGGAACGCCGAGAACCCCGCGGTCGCCGCCGTCGGCTCGACGTGGCTCGTCGTCTTTCGCGAGTTTCGCCCCAGCGCCGGCTTCTACGCGACGCGCGTGACCGCAGCGGGCGTCGTGCAGGACCCGGCCGGCTTCACCGTCGACAGCAGCGTCGCGTCCTTCGAGCCGCCGTACATCGCTGGCGGGACGACCGACTGGCTCGTGGTCTTCAAAGACAGCAACAACGTGCCCGGCGAGGGCAACGCCGTGCGCGTGACGACCTCCGGTACGATCGCCGGGTCGGCGAAGTTCGGGACAACGTCGTACGTCTACGTGCGTGAGGTCGAGCTCGGCGCCGGCAACTGGCTGGCCGCCGTGACGATGGACGGCTTCAACGCGAGCAGTGACCTCAAGGCGGTTTCGTTCAGCGCCTCCGGGGCGCCCATCAGCTCGCTCGGCACGGACTTTCGCGGCGGGATGAACAACCAGGGGTTCGAGGGCATCACCGCCGTCGGCGGTCGCTACACCGGCTTCTGGCGCGACGACCGGAGCCCGCTCGGCGTCTACGAGAGCCAGCTCAACGCGACCGGGACCCGGCTGACGACTCCGATTCAGGTGGGCGCGTTTTACGACACCGGCGGACGAATCGTCGGCGCGAGCTCCACCCAGACGGTTCGCACCGACTGCTTCGGGGCCTCGAGGATCAGCTCGACGGGCGCGCTCCTCGACGCGAGCCCGATTCCCCTCGGCTTGCCGTCGTCACCCATCGGGTGCGCCATCGGCTCCGACGGCACGACGTTTCTCATCGCCTCGGGAGGCACGAACGCGCAGGCCGTACGCCTCAGCTCCGCCGGAGTCGTGCTCGACGCGCCACCGCTCACGGTCAGCAGCTCGCCGGGAAACCAGTACCCGAGCGGCGTCGCGTTTGGCGCCTCCACCTGGCTCGTCGCGTGGACCGATGATCGCAACTCGGCCGTGACGGGCAACGACGTCTTCGCGGCGCGCCTCAACAGCTCGGGCGTGTTGCTCGATCCCACCGGCATCGCCGTGAACATCGCGACCGGTTCGCAGAGCGTGCTCGACACCGTGTTCGGCGGAGGCGTGTTCCTCGTCGTCTGGGCGTTCTCGACCGGCTCGACGACCACGCTTCAGGCCGCCCGCGTGACCGCCGCCGGCACGGTGCTCGACACGACTCCGCTCACGCTCGGCACGCCCTTCTACGGCGGAGGCGCCGCTGTCGGGTGGCTGGGCAATGCGTTTCTGATCGTCTTTACCGACGCCGCGGGAGTGGTGCGCGGCACGCTCGTTCTGCCGGACGGCACCGTCGTGAGCCCTTCGAGTGAGGTGCTGTCGACCGAGGCGACCCCGCACGGGAACGTCGCGGTCGGTACCGACGGAACCAACCGCGCGATGCTCGGCTACAACCGCACGATCGACGCCGGCACCTACGGCGGAGTCACCGTCGCTCCGTACTTCGTCGGCCGCGCGTTCGCGAAGCTGCTGACGTACCCGACCGGCAGCTTGGGCTCTGCGTGCAGCGTCGCGACCGACTGCATCTCGAACAACTGTGTCGACGGGTTCTGCTGCAACACGGCGTGCGGCGGCGGCGTCGTCGACTGCCAGGGCTGCAGCGTGGCGACCGGCGCGACCCAGAACGGGACGTGCACGTTCTACGCGGCGGGCACGCTGTGCCGGCCCGACGCCGGTGAGTGCGACGTTCCGGACAGCTGCAGCGGCACGTCGGGCACGTGCCCGAACGTGTTCGTGAGCGGCACGGCCATCTGTCGGCCGGCGGACGGCGGCTGTGACGCCGTCGAGCGGTGCCCCGGGAACGGAGCGCTGTGCCCGATCGATCGGCTGAGCAACGCCGGCGTCTCGTGCCACGCGAGCACCGGGCCGTGCGACCCGGCAGAGCTGTGCTCCGGTACGTCGAACCTGTGCCCGGCCGATGTCATCGCCGATGCCGGCACGATCTGCCGCGCGAGCCAGGGCACATGCGACGTGGCCGAGGTGTGCGACGGCGTCGCGGTCACGTGTCCTGCGAACACGTTGAGCCCCGCCGGAACCGAGTGCCGCGCGGTCGCCGGCACGTGCGACGTCGCCGAGGTCTGCAACGGCACGGTCGCGACGTGCCCCGCCGATACGGTGTTGCCCGCGACCACGACCTGCCGCGCCGCAGCCGGCACGTGCGACGTCGCCGAGAGCTGCACGGGGTCGAGCGGGGCGTGCCCGGCGGATGCGTTCGCGCCCGCGACCACGACGTGCCGCGCTGCAGCCGGTACGTGCGACGTCGCCGAGAGCTGCTCCGGGTCGGGCGCGCTGTGCCCGGCCGATTCCTTCGAGCCCGCCACGACCGAGTGCCGCGCGCAGGCGGGCGCGTGCGACGTCGCCGAGAGCTGCACCGGCGCGAGCGGGGCGTGCCCTGCCGATGCGCTGACGACCGCGGGCACCGAGTGCCGTCCGAGTCTCGGCGTGTGTGATGCGCCGGAGACGTGCACCGGCATCGTTGCGACGTGCCCCACGAACGCGTTCGAGCCCGCAGGGACGTTGTGTCGCGCGGCGCTGAGCGAGTGCGACGTCGCTGAGACGTGCAGTGGAACGGCGACGACGTGCCCGTCGAACTCCGTGCAGCCGGACGGGACGATGTGCTCCGTGGGCATGTGCCTCGGTGGCGCGTGCCAGGGAGGCGCTGGAGGCGGGTCGGGCGGCAGTGGAGGCGGAGCCGCGGGTGGCGCCGCGGGCGGCGGCACCGCCGGTGGAGGCGCGGCCGGCGGCGCTGCGGGCGGAAGCACGGCAGGCGGAAGCACGGCGGGCGGAAGCACGGCGGGCGGAAGCACGGCGGGCGGAAGCACGGCGGGGGGAAGCACGGCGGGCGGAAGCACTGCGGGCGGAAGCACGGCGGGGGGAAGCACGGCGGGCGGAAGCACGGCGGGCGGAAGCACTGCGGGCGGAAGCACTGCGGGCGGAACGGGTGGGACCGCAGGCGGCAGTGGCGCGACCGCGGGTGGGACCGGTGGCACTTCGGGAGGCGCCGCCGGCGGCGAGCAGATGACGTCCGGCTGCGGTTGTCAGTCGACCGACCCGTTCTCGCAGCTGGCGATGTGGGCGCTGCTCGTAGGGCTGGCGAGCGCGGCGCGGCGACGGCGCGCGGCGACGGTCTCAGCTCGAAGGGACTGAGATCGAGCCTGCACCCACTGCCGCTGTTCGAGCGCGCGACGGCGCGTTCATCTCGGGCGAACGGCAGGGTACGCTCCCGCGGCTCCGCATGCGTCTCTCTCTCGTGCTCGCTGCGCTGTTGGGCGCGGCGTGTCTGCCCCCGGTGGCCGTGCTCGAGGGGAAGGCGTGCGACGCCGAGAAGCGCTGCCCGGCGGGGCTGACGTGCCGTCTCGGCGCGTGCATCGACCCGGCGAACGCGAAGTTCGCGTGCGAAGGCAACGCGCGCGCGGATGCGGGCTGGGTGTTCTGCAGCGGGTTCGAAGAGGGCTCGCTGGCGCTGTGGGACGACATGGACGGGAACCCGACTTCGCAGAACGAGATCGTGGCCGAGCCCGGCCGCTTCGGGCGCAGCGACAATCACGTGGGCTGGCTCAAGGAGTTACCGGGAGCGTCGGGCACCGACCTCGTGAAAGATCTTCCGGCGACGCACTCGAAGCTCTACGCGCGCTGGTGGATCAAGTACCGCGCCGGCTTCCAGATGGATCAGGCGAGCGCGGGCCGGCTGCACGCGGGGAGCCGCAACTTCCTCGGCGCGACGGTGCGGCCGACGGGCAGCGACCACGCCTCGGCGGGCATCGACTACCACGCAGCAGATCCGCGCGCGCTGTACCTCTCGGCGTATCTGCCCGGCATGTACCAGGACTGCCCGGGCAGCTTCTGCACTGCGGACAGCTACCCGTGCGTCTACGACTCGGGCGGCACGTTCTGTGTCCGCAGCGGAGATCGCCCGCCTCCGACTCCCGGGCCGCAGCTCGAAGCCGACCGCTGGTACTGCATGGAGATGATGGTCGACCTCGGCGCGCCCACGTCATCGGCGACCGGCGCGAGCGGGAGGCTCGCGCTGTGGCTCGACGACGCGCCGCAGGGCGAGTGGAGCAACCTGTGGATGCGCTCGTCGTCCTCGCTGCTGCTGACGACGCTGTACCTGCGGCTGTACCACGGCACCGCGAACCACAGCCTCGTCGGCGTCTACTACGACGACGTCGTGGTCAGCACCGATCGCGTCGGCTGCGAGCCGTGACTCAGTTGCACGTCGCCTGGCACTGATGATCGCGGCACCGCGACGACTCGCACTCACCGTCGTCGTTGCACGCGCCCGTCGCCTTCGGGCGCAAGCAGCGCCCGGCGTCGGCCTCGCACGTGCCGACCGTGCACGTCGCCGGCCCGCAGCCCAGGAACCCGTCGCACAGGCGGCACGCGGCGCCGGGCAGACCCGTCACCTGGCAGGTGCCGGCGAGGCACTCCATCGGTTGGCGGCAGATGCCGGCATCGCAGCTCTCGCCCGGACCCCGCAAGCGCACGCAGCGGCCGCCAGCGTTCAGCGAGCACGTGAGCCCCGTCTGGCAGTTGTCGGGCAGACACTGCTCACCTTCGGCGCGGCGCGGAGCACAGCGCTGGGTGCTCGACTCACAGTACTCGGCCGCGACGCACTGCGTGCCGTTGGCGCAGCGGCCGCCCACGACGATGTCCTGACACACGCCCGGTCCCGAGCGCGTCCCACCGTCGGCGCCGATGCACTTCTGGCCGGCCGCGCACTGCGGCACGCTGATGTCGATCAGGCACGCAGCGCCCGCCGATGCCGTGGCGCACTGACCTGCGTGCACGCCGCCGTCGGCGCCGACTCCGAGCCCGACGCACGCGCCGGCGTCGCAGACCTGGCGCTCGCCGCACGCGGCGCCGGGTGCCCGCGTCGTCGAATAGTCGACGCAGGTGCCGAGCACCCGATCGCAGACGCCCAGGCACTCGCGAAAGCCCACGCCGTCGCACGGCCCGCCCTCGGCCTTCGGCGGCGCGCAGCGCCCGAAGGAGCACGCGAGACCACGCACGCACTCGTCGTCCGCGGCGCACATGCCGCCGTCCATGGCGAGCGGCTGGCACATGTCGTTCACGCAAGCCAGACCCGCCGCGCACGAGGGAGCGAACGTCGAGCACATCTCGCCCTGCATGCGCAGCGGCCCGCACGTGCCGTTCACGAAGCCCGAGCAGGTGAGCCCGCGCTGACACTCGAAGCTCGGGCATGGTTCGCCGTTGCCCGGCAGCGCCACGCAGCGCCGCACGTTGAAGTCGCAGCGCGCGAGCACGCCACAGTCAGACGAGAACGACGGGTCACAGCCCGCGTCGACCGGCAGCGGCGTCGAGCACGTGTTCGTCGCCACGTCGCAGCGCAAGCCCGGTTCGCACTGCCTGTAGAAGCAGGGCTGGCCGAGCTTGCCGCCGGGCTCGCACCGGCTCGGGCACCCGGCCGCCGCGCCGCAGACGGTGGGCAGCGCCCGGCCCTCGGCATCCGAGAGGGTCAGGCAGTCGTTGGTCGTCAGACAGGCGCCGCCGTCGGCGACTGCCGGCAGCACGGGTAGACAGCTGCCCGCGAGAGGGTCGTCGCACGCGGTCGATGGCCCGATGGCCTGGCGGCAAGCCTGAAGCCCTCCGGGCTGCGCGAACTGAAAGCCGCGCGCGACCGAGGTGGCGGTGTTGGCACAGAACGCCGCGAGCCCGGCGCGGCACTCGTCGGGGCTCGGGAGCGAGAAGCACCGGCCGAGGTATGCGCAGTAGTCGTTCACGAACGCGTTGCAGTCGGCGAGGACGTCGGAGCTGCCGCCTCCAGTGCCGCCACCCGAGGTGCCGCCATCGGCTGGCGGTCGGTTTCCCGTGCAGTCGTTGCAGGCGAACAGCGAGGCGGCGATCACGACGACGGCGAAGGCGCGCATGGTGGGGCCCGCGCTAAGCAGCGGCCGGGCCACGCGGAAGCGCGCGAACAGTCGATTGCTGGAGCGCGGCCGCTCCAAGCCGCCGCGTCGTCGTCGCGACGCGCCCGCCGCGGGCACCGTGTCGCGCCGTTGGGACACTGCTCTGGAATCGGTCATTGCCATTCGCGGTCGTGCGGGCGCGTCGGGTCTTCTGATCGCGGGCACTTGGGGGCAATCGCCGCCAGGCCCGTGGCTTGTACTGAGAGCGCCCATGCGCTCGACGCCCCTCCTCCTCCTCGCGCTCATAGCCTGTGACGGCGTCATCGGCGAGCCGTTCACGAGGCCCTCGTCCGACGCCCCGACCGTCATCGAGAACAAGCCGGGCCGAGCGCCGCTGCTGTCGGTGGGCCCGCGCCGGCTGACGGCGGAAGAGCTGGACGCGACGCTGGTCGTCACGCTGGGCCTCACGAGCCACCCCGCGGTCGGGCTCATCCCCTCCGAGCCGGGCAACGTCTTCGACACGACCGCCGCGGCCCAGCTCGTCAGCGACCGGCTCATCACGCGCGCCGAGCAGCTCGCCGAGCTCGCCGCCGCAGATGCGGTCGCGAGCCCGACGTTCATGGCGACGGTCGTCGGCTGCCCGACCGCGGCGCCGACCGATCGAGCGTGCATGAGCCGCTTCGTCGAGCGCGCGGGCCTCTTGCTCTTCCGCGCGCCGCTCGAGGCCGACGAGGCCGCCGCCTTCACCGACTTCGGCATGCAGTGGGCCGCGACCGACAGCGCGTTTCGCGCGGGCGTCGAGCTCGTGCTGCGCGCGATGCTGCAGCACCCGAAGTTCCTCTACCAGATCGAGCGCGACGCCCGCGGCCCGACGAGCCCGTACGAGGTCGCGACACGTCTCTCTCTGCTCTTCTGGGGCAGCGGGCCGGATGATGAGCTGCTCGCGCTCGCGGCCACCGACGCGCTGAAGACGCCCGACCAGCTCCGCGCCGCGGCCGAGCGTCTGCTCGCGTCGCCGCGCGCCGCGGCCCAGGTGCAGCGCTTCACCGCGCAGTGGCTCGGCTACGCGACGCTCGCGTCGGCCGGCCCGCTGCCCGCCGCCATGAAGCGCCAGGCCGACGAGCTGGTCGCGCAGGTGCTCGTCACGAACGCCGCGCCGCTCGGAGCCCTGCTCGCCGAGACGTCGTCGAGCATGAACGACACCGTCGGCGCGCTGTATGGAATGACCGCGCCCGCGCAGTGGGGCCGGGTCACGCTGCCCGCCGCGCGCCCCGGCATTCTCGGCACGCCCGCGTTCTTCACCGTCGGGCTCAAGGGCGCCGACAGCAGCCCGACGCTGCGCGGCCGTCACGTGCGCGAGCGCCTGCTCTGTCAGACCATCGGAGCGCCGCCGCCGGGAGTCATCACCGACGTCGCTCCGAGCGCAGGGACGCCCGCGTGCAAGATCGATCGCTACGCCGCGCACCGCACGCAGGGCTCGACGTGCCAGGGCTGCCACGCGCAGATGGACCCCATCGGCTTCGGGCTCGAGAACTACGACCCGCAGGGCCGCTACCGCGCATTCGACGACAGCAGCGGCACCGCGAACCCGGCGTGCCCCATCGACGGCAAGGGCAAGCTCGAAGGCTTCGGAGGCGACTTCACCGGGCCCGCCGGGCTCTCGCGGCTGCTCGCCGGTGCGCCGCAGCTCGAGGCGTGCGCCGCGCAGCACTTCGTCGCGTTCGCCGCCGGCGTCGAGCCCACCGCGTTCCCCGCGCAGACCGGCGAGGCCGTCGCCGCCGCCGCGCGCACGGGCCAGGGCCGCTTCGTCGACCTCATGCTCGCCGCCGCCGCGCTGCCCGGCTTCGCGGCTCCCAACCCGGAGGCCACACCGTGACCACACCGCTGAGCCGCAGAACGATGCTGCGCGGGCTGGGAGGCGTGGCCCTCGGCCTGCCCTTCCTCGAGGCGATGCTCCCCCGCGGCGCGCGCGCGCAGACCGCGGCGCTGCCGAAGCGCTTCGCGCTCTTCTTCATCGGCCAGTCGCTCGGCAGCGATGGCGACAACCGCAACTTCACCATCCCCACGACCGCGGGCGCCGGCTACGCGCTCTCGACCGGGCTGCAGCCGCTCGGCGACAAGGGCGTGCAGGGCGACGTGAGCGTCATCTCGGGGCTGCAGACCCCGCGCAGCACGGGGCCGGGCCACGTCGACGCCGGGCACTTCCACGACGACTCGCACTTCCCGACGATTCACGGCTGCTCGCTCAACTGCTCGAGCGGAGACTGGTGCAGCGAGGCTCCCGGCGTCGGCATCGATCAGCTCGCGCGCCCGTTCGTCGGAGCCGGCCAGACGCTCGGCGAGCTGCACCTGCTCGGGCACAAGACGTACAGCCCGACCTCGCACACCGCGTACACGACGTTCCGCCGCGCGGGCAGCGCCATTCAGCCCGTGCGCGGTGAGGACGATCTCGGCGCCGCCTTCACCGCGCTGTTCGGCGGCTTTCGCCCCAGCAGCGGGCCCGACGCCGGCACCGCGGCCGACCCCGCACTCGCGAAGCGGAAGAGCGTGCTCGACTTCGTGGCCGACCAGCGCCAGCGCCTCGTCAGCCAGGTCGGCGCCCGAGACAAGGCGCGGCTCGACGACCACTTCGACCAGATTCGCCAGCTCGAGATGAACATCTCGCGCACCGTGACGGTGCCTCCGGCGAGCCAGACGTGCAACGTGCCGACGACGGCGCTGCGAGACCCCGCCGCCACCACGCTCGTCTTCAACGGCTACGTCGACAAGAACGTGCAGTACCAGTACTTCAACGAGACCGAGCGCTACCGCCTGATGGTCGAGCTCATCGAGCTCGCGTTCGTATGCGACGCGACGCGCGTGGCGACGATGCTGTTCAGCGGCGCGCACTGCCGGCTGCCCGTCGCGTCGATCGGCATTCCGTTCTTGAGCAACGTCATCTCGGACGTGCACGAGCTCGGGCACACCGCGCCTCCGAACGTGAACCTCGTGCCGCCGTCGAACCTCGCGTTCTCGAAGGTGACGAGCGGCTCGGCGAGCACCGGCAACAGCTCGTCGTACGGCATGTCGCTCGTGCACGCGTGGCAGATTCAGTTCTTCGCCGAGCTGGTGCGGAGGCTGAAGGCGGCTCCCGAGGGCGCGGGGTCGGTGCTCGACCGCTCGGCGCTGATGCTGCACTTCGAGGGCGGCCACGGCAACGGCGACAACGGCGACCCGGCGCCGAAGTCTCACTCGACCGAGAACATGGTGGTGCTCGCGGCGGGCGGCGTCGGGGGCCTCAAGCACGGCAAGCACATCGTGAAGCGCGGCGAGCACCCGGCGAAGGTGACGGCGTCGCTGCTCAAGGCGCTCGGCGGGCCCGAGACGGTGGGCGAGGTGACCGGCACGGTGCCCGAGCTGTTCGCGTAGGCGTCACGGGCCGCTGCAGAACGTCACGGCCGTCGCCGCGAGCTGTTCGCGGAAGGCGTCACTCGCCGCTGCAGAACTTCACGGCCTGGTCGCGCGAGTCGGGGTTGTAGCCGAGCACCTTGACGGTCTTCTCGCGGCCGTTGCGCTCGACGAGCATCCACCGGTCGCCGTTGCGCACACCCTTCAGCGCGGCGCTCGTATCGATGACGCTGAGCGGAGCCTTCTCGTCGCCGATGACCGCGCACGGCTGCTTCGCCCACGCGAACACGAACGGGTTCTTGCCCTTGCTGCAGGCCTCGCTGATGTCCTGGTCGAAGAACATCGAGTCTTCGCTCGGGTACTCCTCGCTCGGGTTCCAGAACGAGATGACGGCGCGCCACTTCTGCGGGCCGGGGTCGACGCGGTCGGCGCCGAGGGCTCCGCCGAAGACCCAGCCGTCTTTCCCCTGCGCGGTCTTCACCTTGAGCCAGCTCGCGGTGACGTCTTTGCAGCGCAGCTTCACCGTCGCCGGTTTGCTTCCCTGCTCGCCGGTGAGGTCGACCGGGTCGCCCAGCACGAGCTCGTCGAGCTTCTTGCCCTTCGCGTCCGGAGCGTCACGCAGCACCACCGAGTCCATCGTCACCCAGCGCTTGCCCTTGTCCTGGGCAGAGGCGGGCAGCGCAGCGGCGGCGAGCAGCACGACGAGCAGCAGGCGGTTCATGGCAGCGAGTCCGGACAGCAAGCTGCATGCCTGTCCCGACCGCTGTCGTATCGAGCACTCCCGGCGCCGTGTCACGCGACGAATTGCTGCCGGCGGCGGCGCAGCACCCAGCCCAGCGCCAGCAGCACGAAGGCCGCCGCGTCGGTCTGCGAGCAGCCGCAGACCAGCTGGCCGGTGACCGGCATCGACGTCGGCGTCGCCGTCACGCACTGACCCTGCACGCACGACATGCCGCCGGTGCACTGCGCGTCGCTCTCGCAGCCCGTGAGGCACGCCGAGGCGCCGCACGCGTACGCGCCGCACTGCTTCGTCGCCGGCTGCGAGCACCAGCCCGCGCCGTCGCAGCGCGCGCCCTCCGTCTGCACGCCGTTCTCGCAGCTCGCCTCGCCGCACGCCGTGCCCTCGGCCGGCACCACGCACGCCTCACGCCTCGTGCCGTCGCACGCACCGGCGCACGACGACTCGCCGCCGGCGCACGCGGGCCGCGCTCCGTGCGGAGCTCCGACTGCCGGCGAGCACGAGCCCACCGAGCCCGCGACGTCGCAGGCCTCGCACTGGCCGCCGCACGCCACGTTGCAGCACACGCCGTCGGCGCAGAACCCGCTCGCGCACTGGTTCGACCCGCCGCACGACTGGCCGTTCTGCCGCTTCACTTCACACACGCCCGCCGAGCACCAGCGCACCACCGAGCAGTCGGAGTCGGACGTGCAGTCACCCATGCAGGCAGTCGGGCCGCACACGTACGCGCCGCACAGCTGCTTCTGCTCGACGCCGCAGTGGCCCGCGCTGCACCGCGCCGACAGCGTCGCGAGGCCCGTGCTGCACGAGGCCGCGCGGCACTCGACCGCCGGGTACGCGCACGCGCCGCGGTTCGTGCCGTCGCAGTGGCCGCCGCACAGCGTGCCGTCGGTCTCACACGCCGGGCGCGCTCCGTGCGGCGCGCCGCTCACCGCCAGGCACGAGCCGAGCGAGCCGGGCACGTCGCACGCCTCGCACTCGCCTCCGCACGCCGTGTTGCAGCAGTACCCGTCGACGCAGCTGCCGCTCGAGCACTGGTTGTTCATGCCGCACATGCCGCCGTTCGCCGACTTCGGCGTGCAGATGCCGGCCGCGCACCAGTTGCCCGACGCACAGTCCGAGTCGCCCGAGCAGTTGCCGAGGCACGCGCTCGCGCCGCAGACGAACGTGCCGCAGCCGATGCGCTGCTCCGAGGGGCACGCGCCCGCACCGTCACAGTTCGCGGCGAGGGTCGCGACCCCCGACGTGCAGGCCGGCGCCCGGCACTGCTGCGTCGCCGAGGGGTACACGCACGCCGACCGCCCCGTGCCGTCGCACGCGCCTCCGCACGAGCTGCCGTCGCTCGCGCAGTCGGGCCGGCCCGCGTGGGGAGCGCCGCTCACCGCGACGCACTCACCCTCGCGGCCCGTCACGTCGCACGCTTCGCACTGACCGCCGCACGCGGCGTTGCAGCAGAAGCCGTCGGCGCAGATGCCGCCCGAGCACTGGTTGTCGGCTCCGCAGCTCTGGCCGAGCGCCTTCTTCGCGACGCAGATGCCGCCCGAGCACCAGTTGCCGGCCGCGCACTGCGCGTCGCTCGTGCAGTCGCCGAGGCAGGCGGTCGCGCCGCAGACGAACATGCCGCACGCCTGGGTCTGCAGCGCGGGGCAGCTGCCGGCGCCGTCGCAAGCGGCGGCGAGGGTCGCGGTCTGGCTCGCGCACGAGGCGTCGCGGCACGACACCGACGCGCCCGGGTACGCGCACGCGGTGCGCTGAGCGCCGTCGCACGCGCCTGCGCAGAGCGAGCCGTCGCTGTCGCAGGCCGCGCGGCCGCCGCGCGGAGCTCCCGTGGCGGGCACGCAGACGCCCTCCTGGCCCGGCACGTCGCAGGCCTCGCACTGACCGTTGCACGCGGCGTTGCAGCAGTAGCCGTCGACGCACTTGCCGGTCGCGCACTCACCGTCGCGGCCGCAGGTGCCGCCCTGGTTCGCGTTCGGCTGGCACGCGCCTGCCGCGCAGTGGAAGCCCGAGGCGCAGCCGTCGTCGGCCGCGCAAGAGGCCGAGCACGCCGAGACGCCGCACGCGTAGGCGCCGCACGAAGCGGTGACCGGGGCAGGGCACGCCCCGGCGCCGTCGCACGAGGCCGCCGCGGTCTGCACGCCCGCAGTGCAGCTCGCGCCACGGCATTGAATCGTCGGGTAGACGCACGCCGCGCGCACGACGCCGTCACACGCGCCCGCGCACGCCGAGCCGTCGCTGCCGCACGCCGGCCGCCCGCCGATGGGAGCGCCGCTCACCGCCACGCACGTGCCCTCGCTGCCGGCGACCGCGCACGACTCGCACTGCCCGCCGCACGCGCTCGCGCAGCAGACGCCGTCGACGCAGACGCCCGAGCCGCACTCGGCGCTCGCCGAGCAGCCCGTGCCGTTCGACTTGATGAACGTCGCGGCGACGACGTGGTCCGCGGTGACCGACGCGATGACGTAGGTGCCGCCCGCGACCTGGCCGCGCCTGTCGGCGCCGTTGTCGGTGAACGTGCCGAGCTGCCAGCCCGGCGCCGCCGTCACGGTGCACGTCGAGGCCTGGCCGTGATCGACGGGCGAGTCACACGACACGCTGCCGTTCGCGTCGCCCGAGGCGCTGACGGTGTGCTGGTCGATGGCGAAGCTCGCGGCGAGCGTGTGCGGCTGAGAGACGCTCGTGAACGCGTACGAGGTGACGGCGCCGACCGAGACACCGTCGACGAGCACGTCGGCGATGTGGTGGTTGGCGGCGGCGGCGACGGCGACGGTCAGCGCGTGGCCGAGCTTCACCTGGGTGGCGCCGGCGGGGCTGACGCTGCCGTTCGCTCCAGCGCTCGCGGTGATGGCGAACAGCGGCAGGGCGTTGACCGTGAGGTCGCGCGTGCCCGAGAGCTGCGGGGTCTCGTCGCCCGGCATGCCGCCGTACTCGACGACGTAGCCGCCGATGCTGGGGCCGGCGTTGTCGGGGTAGTCGTTCCACTGGCCGCTCGCGTAGAAGTGCGCGTAGTCCTCGTTGGCGCCGTAGTCGTTGGGCTCGCACGACGCCCAGCCGTTGAACTCGCCGTTGACCGCCGAGCCGATCGAGCCGTTCACGCACGACGCCGACTCGGTGAAGAAGAGCCGGCCCGCGCCGCTGGCCTCGAGGCCCTCGGGGCCGGTGACCCAGCGCCACGAGCGCTCGGCGGCCGCGTCAGAGGCGCCCATCCACCCCGCGGCGGCGAGCTTGCCGCCGACGAAGGAGTTCTCGGCCGCGGAGGTCACGGTGACGAGGTAGCCGGCCTGCCCGTAGTACGAGCGCAGCGCGGCGGCGGCGCGCGCCGAGGTCCACGAGATGCCCGTGGCGGCGACGAACTCGTAGGAGTGGCCGTTGTCCGGGTTGAAGAGGCTCGAGGCGCCGAGGCTGAACGTGACCTGCCGCGCGCGGGTGTCGGGCGTGCCCGAGCTCAGGTTCTGGTACGTCACGGTGCGCAGCGCGGCCTCGTAGGCGGCGGCGGTGGCCGAGCCGGTGAGCGTGAGCACGCCAGTCGAGGTGTCGAAGGCGCCGCTGATGCCGCCCTGCGCTGCGAACACGAGGCGGTCCTGGTTCGAGACGTAGCCGGTGGAGATCGAGACCTTCGCGCCGGTGAGGTTCGGGCCGTCGGGGTCGGTGAGCTGAAGCTGCGAGTCGACGACGACGGGCGGGGCTTCTTCCGTCCACGACGCTCCGCCAGCAGTGACGGTGAGCGAGGGCGGCTGGTCGGTGAGCGCGAACGAGACGCTCACCGCGTGCGGCGCCGTGACGTTCGTGAACGTGTACGACGCGGGCGTGCCGATCGACGCGCCGTCGACGACGACGTCGGCGATCTTGTAGCTCGTCTGCGGGCTGAAGGTGAACGCGGCGCTCGCGCCGTGCGAGATGAGCTGGGCGCCGCTGGGCGAGACGCTGCCGTGCGCTCCGGCAGATGCGGTGACCGTGTACTTCTTGATGACGAACGTCGCCGAGAGGGTGTGGCTCGCGGTGACGTTCGTGAAGTCGTACGTCGAGGCCGTGCCGACGTCGACGCCGTCGACGAGCACCGCCGCGATGTCGTAGCCGGCGTTCGGAGTGATGGTGAACGTCTGGCTGCCCGCGTAGGGAATGACGAGCGTCGTCGGCATCACCGTGCCGTTGGCGCCCTGCGACACGGTGATGGTGGGGTTCGCGAGCAGGCCGACGTCGGCGAAGCCGTACGCGCCGCCCTGCGCCGAGACGCCCACGCGCGCGGTCACGTTCGCGCCGCCGAGGTAGGTCAGCGTCGTCTGCGCCTGGCCGTTCGAGTCGGTGGTCGCCGATGTCACGCTCAGGTCGCCGGCGTTGGTGGTGAAGGTGACCGGCCAGCTCGCGCGCGGCGAGCCGTCTTCGTTCTTCACGGTCGCGGTGATGACCGAGCTGCGGGTGCTCGACGCCGGCGAGGCGACGGCGACGACCGAGGTCGGGGTCGCGACGTACGTGTTGTTCACGACGTCGATCGGCGCGTAGTCGTTCTGGAAGTACCAGGCGTCGACCCAGTGGCGCTCCCACGAGCCGCCGGTCGCCGCGGTGAAGCCGGCGTACACCTCGTCGACGCCGAACGTGCCCGACAGCTCGAGGGTCTGGGTGAGCACCGCCGCCGCCGGCCGCGTCGAGCTGTTCTCGGAGATGCGGACCTGCAGCTGGTTCGTGAGGCCGTCGTAGTCGACCCACACGTGGTACGTGCTGCCGTTCGCCCAGCTCGACGGCCAGCTCGCGGTCATGAGGTGCAGCGTGATGTCGCCGTTGACGTGAGTGCCGAGGTGCCGGTCGTCGGGGTCGCCGTAGTTGCCGTTCACGTAGGTGTCGAACTCGAGGCCGAAGCTGTTCGCGATGCCGGCGTAGCCCATGCCGCCGCCAGAGGAGCCCGCGGTGTTCGAGAGCGGCTGCAGCACGAACACCATGCCGTCGGCCGGAGGCGCGCTGCCGTCGGTCATCTGGAAGCGGAAGTAGGTGCTGAACGAGCGATCGTTCTTGAGCGAGATCTTCTGCTTGCAGAACACGCTGCCCGCCTGGGCGGGGGCGGCGTCGGTGAGCCGCAGCCGGTTGCCGGTCGCGATCGCGTTGCCGTTGAGCTGCAGCAGGCTCGTGTTCGAGAAGTCGTCGAACTTGAACGTGACGGGCACGTTGCTGAGCGCGTCGCGGCGTGCCTGCGACGGTGCGCTGACGCTCTCGCGCGCCTCGTTCGAGGTGCAGGCGACCAGCGTCAGGAAGATGAACGGGAGGGTTCGCATGGGCCGGGTGCCTGTGCAACGGCAGGGCCGAGGGCGTTTCCCTCTGATCAGCGCGGCGAGATCGAGAGTCGATGTCGACCTACGGGTCCCGCAATACGAGTCGCCGCGAACCGACGCAAATCGTGCGTCACTTCTTCGGCGCGGCCTTTGGCGGCGGCTTGCCCGTCGCCTTCACCGAGAGCTCGGGCACGTCGCTGAGCAGCAACGCTTCGAACGGCTCGCTGAGCGCGACGGCCTTCTGCGTGTTGCCGCCCTCGCCTGCGAGCTGCGCGTTGAACCCCATCGGCACGACGTTGCCGCCGGCGGCGCCCATGCCGAAGCTCCAGCAGCGGTTCCGGTCGAACGGCTTCTTCACGATGTAGCGGCCCTGAAAGCGGTTCGTCTGCGCGGGCCCGGTCTTCGGCGCCTCGGGCGTGCCGCCGCCGATGGGGTCGACGGCCTTCAGCACGAGGTCGTCGGTGAGGCTGTCTTTGCCGTAGCGCAGGTGGAGCCGCGTCATCGTCGCCGCCGCCGCGAACTCGGCGATGGCCTTGTCGTCTTTGAGGCCCGGCAGCGCGTCGGCGCCGAGGTACTTCGCCATCGGGTCGTCGAGCGGGTGCGGCGGAGGGCACGGGTCGCACGTGAGGCCGTACACGCCCTGCTGGGTCATCACCTGCGGCGGAGGCAGCGCGCCCTGCCACGCGAACTCGGTGACCGCCGCGCCCGGCGTCGCCTTGAACGTGCGCGCGAGCAGCTCGCTGTAGAAGGCTCCGAACTGGCCCTGCGCGCTCGGCGTGAGCTGCAGGTTCGTCGGCACCGTGACGTTCTTCAGGTTCGCGACCTCGTAGCGCGACTTCGCGATGACGGTGACGATGAGGTCTTGCGAGCCGCTCGAGTTCATGAGGCCGAGCCGCACGGGCAGCGTGAACGCATCGGAGTCGTAGTGGAAGCGCAGCGGCGAGAGCACCGCCTGCCCGTCTTTGAACGTGACCTTCTTCGCGTTCACCTTCGCGACGAAGAACTTCCAGTTGCCCTCGACGTAGGGCTTGAGCAGCGGCGCGGCGCCGTTCGGAATCTTGTACTTGTTCTCTTTGAGCCAGATGTCGAGGCCGAGCGCGTCCTTCGCCGAGAGGATGACGATCTCGTACTCGCCGACCTCGAACTTCGCCTCGACCTTCACGCCGAGGTCGCGCGGCATGCCACCCGAGCCGAGCCGCACTCCGGCAGGCGGCGCCGACGGCGACGGCGGAGGCCCGCAGTCGCCCTTCTCGAAGTCCTCGACGAGGCGCGGCGAGGCGAGCGTGTCGATGCGGTCGAACACGCCCTTCGGCAGCGTCTTCACCATCTCCTTCTTGAGCACCACCGGCACCGGCACGACGAGCGCGAAGTTCTCGGTCGGGCCCCGGTAGTTGTTCTGCATCGAGAGCACCGTGCGCGTGCCGTCGCGCATGAGCACGACCAGCGAGGCGTCGTTGAAGAGGTCCGCGCCCGCGCTCGAGACGTAGAAGCCGCAGAACGCCGACGCGGGAACCGCACCGAGCAACAGCACCGCCGCGATGAGAGCTCTCATGGTGCGGCCGACATATCAGTTAACGCTGCCCCGCCTTCAGGGAACCGGTGAGACGATGCCTGCTCTCGTGCTCGCGCTGTGGTGCGCCGCGGTTCCGTTGAAGGTCCCCCGCTCGAAGGTCGAGCGCCACCGCCGCCACGGCTGCGGCTACCGCATTCAGCTGATTCGCAGCTCGCCACGGCCGCCGCCGTCGCCGGTGCCCGCGGGGCAGGGCACGTAGCTTTCGTGCTTCGTCGTGAGCCGCCTCACGGCGCGCCGAGGCGCTTCACGCGGTCGAGCAGCCGGGGCTCCTGCATGCCGCTCTTCGTGACGTGCTCGGCGGCCTCGCGCGCGGCCTCGGGCTTTCCCGCCGCGAGGGCAGCGTCGAGCAGCACGCGAGCATCTGCGGGCTCTTTCTGCACGGCCCAGTTGCTGAGCGCGAGCTCGAGCGCCTTCGCCGCGTTCTTCTCGACCTCGAGCGCGAAGCGCGCCTGCTCGCGCTGGTGAACGGTGTCGCCGCGCTCGGCGCTGGCGGCGTAGCGCCACCGCAGCATCTGGGCGTACGAGCCGGGCCGCCCGAGCTTCTTCGTCTCGGCGACGGCGAGCCGCAGGAGCGCGTTGTCGTCAGAGAACCGCGACGAGAGCAGCGGCTCGACCTCGGCGCCGCGGCCGAGCTCCAGCAGCAGGTCTGCGAGCGCCGTCAGCGTGTAGCCGTCGACGGGCTCGAGCTTCAGCGCGTCGCGGTACGCGCTCTCGGCCGCCGCGTCGTCGCCCGCGCGCTCGCGCACCTCACCGAGCACCGACAGCGCCCACGCGCGCTGCGGGTGCGACGGAGCCGACGCCAGCGCGCCCTCGAGGGCGGCCCGCGCCTCGGCGGCCCGCCCGGTGAGGCTGTCGACCTGCGCCGAGCACACCGTGACGATGAGCGCGTCGGCGCGGCCGTCGAGCTTCGCGCACGCGGCTCTCGCAGCGGCGTAGCGCCCGGTGACGAGCTCGACGGTCGCGAGCGTGAGCGAGGCCTGCGGGTCGGCCAGGCGCTCGAGGTCGGAGCGCGCTCCGTCGAAGTCGTGCAGGGCCTGGCGAATCGTCGCGCGCAACAGCACGACCTCTTCCGGAGCGTCGGGCGCCGCCCACCACCGCTGCAGCGCGGCCTGGGCGCGGCCCCAGTACCGCGGGTCGGCCTCACTGCGCGCGAGGCTGATCGCCTTCATCGCGGCGGCGGTCGCCTTCGCCACGCTCGCCGGGTCTTCGCGCGACGAGAGCTCGAGGCTCTTCAGCTCGCGGCCGGTCGTGCTCGACGAGGCGACGCGCTCGAGCACCTCGGCCCCATCGGTGGGAGCTCGCGCGGCGCCGTCGGTCTTCCGGCCGAACGCGAGGGCGAGGCCGATGATGAGTGCTCCCGCGAGCAGCCAGGGCACGGCCGATGCAGCCGGGTGGCTGGAGCGAAGGAGAGAAATCATGAGCTGGGTGCTCCCTATCGGCCGCGTCATCTTCGGCGGCTACTTTTTCTACGGCGGTCTCAACCACTTCATGCACATGAAGCAGATGGCGGCCTACGCCGCAATGCACGGCGTGCCGGGCGTGATGATCCCCCCCACGGGGGCGATGTTGCTCATCGGCTCGGCGCACGTGCTGTCGTGCCCGACCGGCAGCAGCGCATGACCGAGCTCGCGAACTTCACGAAGAACCTGGCGCTCGCCGGAGCGTGCTTCGGCCTCATCGCCGTGCCGGTGCCGTGGCCGATCAGCGTCGACGACGCGCTCGCCCGGCGCGCCGCCTCACCGAAGCTCGGCCGCCCGCTGTCGCACTAACGCCAGCCGCCACCGAGCGCGCGGTACAGGTTCACGACCGCGTTCAGCTGCTGCTGCTTCGTCTCGATGAGCTCGAGCTGCGCCTCGAGGGCTTCGCGCCGGGTCGAGAGCACCTCGACGTAATCGGCGCGGGCCGACGAGAACAGCACCGACGAGATCGCGACGGCCTCGTTCAGCCGGTCGACCGCCTGCGAGCGCAGCGTGTAGCTCTTCTGGTAGTTCTCGATCGCCGCGAGCTGAGTGGCCGACTCGCCGTAGCCTTTCAGAATCGCGCGCTCGTAGTTGAACACGGCCTGCATCTGCCGCGCGTTGGCCGCGTAGTAGTTCGCCTTGATGGCGTTCCGGTTGAAGAGCGGCGCCGCGATGTCGGCCGCGGCGTTGTAGAAGAGCGACGCTGGCGTGGTCACCAGCTTCAAGATGTCGAACGACTGCAGCCCGAGCCCCGCGCGAATGTCGAGCGTCGGGTAGAAGCTCGCCCGCGCCACCTTCACGTCGAGCTCCGACGCCGCGAGCTCGAGCTCGGCCTGCTTGATGTCCGGCCGGTTCTCGAGCAGCTGAGAGGGCAGGCCCGCCTGAATCTCGGGCGGCACGACGTGCTCGAACGTCGTGGGGTCACGGTCGACGCGCTGGGGAAACCGGCCGACGAGGAAGTTGAGCCGGTTCTCGGTCTCGACGATGCGCTGCTGCACGTCGTTCTGGCGGCTCTCGTTCTTGAGCACCTCGGCCTCGAAGCGCTTCACGGCGAGCTCGGTGACGCGGGCCGCCTCTTTCTGCAGGCGCACGCTCTCGAGCGCGTTCTTCTGCAGCGCGAGGTTCTCTTTCAGCACCACGAGCTCGGCGTCGAGCGCGAGCAGCTCGTAGTACGTGCTCGCGATCTCGGCGACGAGCGTGGTGACCGTGAAGTTCCGCCCCTCGATGCTCGACAGGTAGCGAAACGTCGCGGCCTTCGTCGCGCTGCGCAGCTTGCCCCAGATGTCGACCTCCCACGACGCGAAGAAGCCGAGCTTGAAGTCCGGCAGGTGCTCGGGCACGCCGCCCTGCTCGTCGCCGACGCCCTGGCTCGTGTAGCGGCCGACCTTCTCGAGGCCGAGCCCCGCCCGCGCGTCGAGCTTCGGCAGGAACTCGCCTTCGCGGACCATCACCTCGCTGCGAGCGATGTCGATCTCGAGCGCGGTGATGTTCAGCTCCTGGTTGTTCTTGAGCGCCTCCTCGACGAGGGCCGCGAGCTTCGAGTCCTTGAAGAAGTCGATCGACCGCGTCGTGGCCGAGGTGGCCTTGTCGGCCGCGCGCCCGGCGAACGTCTCGGGCACGTTGGTGTTGGCGGGGCGGGGCTCCTGCTTCAGCGCCGGCACGCAGCCCGCCAGCACCAGCACTCCCACGACGCCCCGCATCACGGCGAGCCTGCTCCTACGCATGGGGCGGCTCTTCCTCCTGCTTCGGGTCCTCGGTCAGTGGCCGCTCGTCTTCGTCGCGAATCAGCGCCCGGCCTTCGGCGAGCTTGCCGAACACGAAGTAGAGGCCGGGGATGACGAGCACGCCGAAGACGGTGCCGACGAACATGCCACCGAGGGCCGAAGCGCCGATGGTGCGGTTGCCGATCGCGCCTGGCCCCGTGGCGAAGACGAGGGGTATCAGGCCGGCGATGAACGCGAACGACGTCATCAGAATCGGCCGGAACCGCACCTTCGCGCCCTGCACCGCGGCCTCGGCGACGCTCATGCCCTGCTGGTGCTTCTGCGCCGCGAACTCGACGATGAGCACGGCGTTCTTGCCGAGCAGACCGACGAGCATCACGAGGCCGACCTGCGCGTAGATGTCGTTCGCGAGCCCCATCACCTGCAGCAGCTGAAACGAGCCGTACACGCCCATCGGCAGCGAGAGGATGACTGCGAACGGAATCAGGAAGCTCTCGTACTGCGCCGCGAGCACCAGGTACACGAACCCGAGCACGACGAGGAAGATGTAGAGCGCCTCGTTGCCGCGGCGAGACTCGTCGTACGAGAGGCCCTCCCACGCGATGTCGTAGCCGCGGGGCAGCGTGTCCTTCGCGACCTCGCGCACCGCCTGAATCGCGTCGCTGCTGGTGTAGCCCTCGGCGGGCCCGCCGCGAATCGCCGACGACGCGTAGAGGTTGTAGCGCGTGATCTCGTTCGGCCCCTGCGACTTCTTCAGCGACATGAAGGCCGAGTACGGCACCATCTCGTCTTTGTCGTTCTTCACGTAGAGGTCGAGAATGTCCTGCGGCATCGCGCGAAACTGAGGCGCCGCCTGCGTGTAGACCTTGAAGTACTGCCCGAAGCGGATGAAGCCCTGCTCGTAGGTGCTGCCGACGAGGATATCGAGGTTCTCGAGCGCCTTGCCGATCGACACGCCCTTCTGCATCGCAGCGGCGTTGTCGATGATGAGCTCGTACTGCGGGTAGTTGACGGCGAAGAACGTGAAGAGGCCGGTGATCTCTTTGCGCTGCTTCAGCGCATCCATGAACTTCGTGTTCACGTCGGCGAGCGCCACGTAGTCGGAGCTCCCCGTCTTGTCGAGCAGGCGCAGCGCGAAGCCGCTCGCCGCGCCGTAGCCCGGCACCGCGGGCGGCTCGAAGAACTCGATGACCGCGGGCAGGTCTTTGACGCGCTCCTCCATCTCTTCGACGACCTCGGCGATGGAGTGCTTTCGCTTCGACCAGTCTTCGAGGTTGATGAGGCAGGTGCCGGCGTTCGAGCCGCGGCCTTCGGTGAGCACCTCGTAGCCGGCGAGCGACGTCACCGACTCGACGCCCTCGACGCCCTTGATGCGTTGCTGCAGCTGCACCGCGACGTCGTTCGTCACCTCGAGCGTCGTGCCGGGCGGCGTCTGAATGACAGCGTAGATCATGCCCTGGTCTTCGTTGGGGATGAAGCCGGGCGGCAGCTTCGCGCTCACCGCGAGCACGGCCGCGATGAACGCGATGAGCATCGCGAACGTCACGGTGCGCCGCGTGGCGATCTTCTGGAGCAGGGCCGTGTACTGGTACGAGATCTTCCCGAAGACGTGGTTGAAGGCGTCGAGCGCGAGCGAGATCGGCGTGCGCCGCTTCTTCTGGCCGTGCGTGTTCTTGAGCAGCATCGCGCACAGCACCGGCGTCAGCGTCAGCGCGACGACGCCCGAGAGGATGATCGCGGTCGCCATCGTGATCGAGAACTGGCGATAGAAGACGCCGACCGGCCCCGTCATGAACGCGACGGGCACGAACACCGCCGTCATCATCAGCGTGATCGCGATGATGGCGCCGCTGATCTCGCGCAGCACCTTCTGCACGGCCTTGTAGGGCGAGATGTTCTCGTCGTGCATCTTCGCGTGCACGGCCTCGACCACGACGATCGCGTTGTCGACGACGATGCCGATCGCGAGCACCAGCGCGAACAGCGTGATGAGGTTGATGGTCAGCCCGAACAGCTTCATCACGAAGAACGTGCCGATCAGCGAGACCGGCACGGCGAGCGCGGGGATCAACGTCGAGCGCCAGTCTCCGAGGAAGACGAACACGACGAGCGCGACGAGCAAGAAGGCCTCGGCGAGCGTGTGGATCACCTTCTCGATCGACGCGTCGAGGAAGGTCGAGACGTCGTAGCTGATCTTGTAGTCCATGCCCGGCGGGAAGTTCGGGCGCATCTCTTCGAGCTTCGCCTTCAGGCTCGCGATGACGTCGCTCGCGTTGCTGCCGAAGTTCTGCTTCACCACCATCGCCGCCGACGGGTGCCCGTCGAGCGTCGAGTAGATGTCGAAGAACTCGCTGCCCAGCTCGACCTCGGCGATGTCCTTCAGCTTGAGCAGCTCGCCCTTCGGCGTCGCTCGTACGATGACGTCGCCGTACTGCTCGGGCTTGTTGTACCGGGGCTGGTAGATGAGCACGTACTCGATCGCCTGCGACTTCTTGCCCGACGCGCCGCCGGTGCGGCCCGGCCGGCCGATGATGCTCTGCTCCTCGAGCGCCTTCATGACCTCTTCGGTCGAGACGTTGTACGCGCGCATGCGATCGGGGTTCAGCCACACGCGCATCGCGTACTGCCGGTTGCCGAGCGGGTCGACGCGGCCGACGCCGGGCACGCGGCGCAGCTCGGGCGCCATGTTCACCTGGGCGTAGTTGAAGATGAACTTCATGTCCGCCTTCTCGTCGGTGCTGTAGAGATTGACGAACATCAGCATGCTCGGCGCGACGCGAGAGATGATGACGCCCTCGCGCTGCACCAGCTCGGGCAGCAGGTTCGAAGCGACGTCGACCGCGTTCTTCACGTTGACGACCGCCGCGTTCTGGTCGGCGCCCAGCTCGAAGACGACCTGAATCGTCGCCTCGCCGGCGCTCGTCGCGTCCGAGATGATGTACTGCATGCCCGGCACGCCGTTGATCGACTGCTCGAGCGGGATCAGCGTCGACTGCACGAGCACGTCGGCGCTCGCGCCCGGGTACGAGATGAAGACGAACACGCGCGGCGGCGAGACCTCGGGGAACTGCGAGACCGGCAGGCTCTTGATCGCGAGGAACCCGAGGAACACCAGCGCGACCGAGGTCACGATGGCCAGCACCGGCCGGTGAATGAACTTTTCGAACATGGCTTACTCGGCGTGGACGTCGAGCTGCGCCAGCGCTTCGTTCGGAGCGACGAACTTCGGTGTCACCACGTCGCCGTCTCGGACCTTGCTGACGCCTTCGAGCAGCAGCTGGTCTTTCTCGCTGAGGCCGCTCTCGACGACGAAGATGTGCGGCAGCTCTTCCGAGACCGTGATCTGCCGGGCCTTCAAGGCGTTGTTCGCGTCGACGACGTAGACGTAGCGCTTGTCGAGCACCTCGAACGTCGCCTTCTGCGGGATGACGAGCGCGTCGTTCACCGGCCGCGTCATCAGCACCGTGCCCGTCTCGCCGTGGCGGAGCAGGCTGTCGGGGTTCGGGAACGTCGCGCGAAACGCGATGGTGCCGGTCTCGTTGTTGAAGTCCGCCTCGATGGTCTCGATCTTCCCGTCCTGGCCGAAGACCTTGCCGTTGGCCATCTGCAGCTTCACCGACGGCGCGTCGCCCCCGTCGAGGCCCGCGCGATAGTCGAGGTACTCGCCCTCGGTCACGTTGAAGTAGACCCACATCTTGCTGTTGTCAGACAGCGTCGTGAGCAGCTCGCCCTCGTCGACCAGGCTCCCGAGCCGCACCGACAGGCGGCCCATGATGCCGTCGAACGGCGCCTTCACCTCGGTGAAGTCGCGGTGCACCTTCGCGAGCGCGAGCTCGGCCTTCGCCTTGTCGAGCTTCGCCTGAATCAGCGCCAGCTCGTTCGGCGACACCACCTTCCGGTCGGCGAGCACCTTGGTGTTCTGGTACTCGATGCTGGCGAAGTCGGCCTCGGCCGCCGCCTTCTGCATCTCGGCCTGGTAGAGCAGCGGCAGAATCTGGAACATGCGCTCGCCCTGCTTCACGTGCTTGCCTTCGTCGACGAACGAGCCCTGCAGGTAGCCGCGCTCGAGCGCCCGCACCTCGATGTGCTGAATGGAGCGGATCTGCGCGACGTACCGGCGCGTGATGTCGACGGTCTGCCGCGCGGGGCTCGTCACGTGAACGGCCGGCTTCTCGACCTCCTTCTTTTCGTGGTGACAGGCTGCGAACGCGAGTGTGAACAACAGGGCGATGCGTAGAGACATGGTTGTTGTGTGATGGCGCAGGCCGCGGCTTCGAACCGCGGGTGCGAGAAGAAAGACGTGTTGGGGGAAGACGACGCTGCGGCGACTTCAGGCGCGGGGTGGCCCGCACTCTTGAATCGCCAGAGACCACAGCACGCCCGCGCGTGGGCTCTTCGCCCGCTGCGCTGCCGACCGCGGCAGCGACGGAGCCAGCCGAGCCGCGACCCCTGCGCTCGGGCTCTCGGTGGCGTCGTCGCCGTCGACATCGTCGCCGTCGTCTCCGACCTCGACCGGCTCGGCGCCCCCGCGCTGCTGCATCAGCGAGTCGGCCGCCTGCTGAGAGACCCGGGCCGACGTCGCAGCCGCGCGCAGCGCCTTGATCACCGTCTGCTGGGGCAGCGCCACCAGGACGACGAGAGACACCCATGCGAACAGTCGCAACATTGCCCGCGCAATCTAACGCTGGACCTGCCGCGGCGACAATCTCGCTGCACCGGGAAAATGCAAACGCTCGCCGTTGCGTCGCCGCGCTCCCGGCGCCGGGCGACGGCCGACCCACCTGGGTCCGAACTGACCGCGAAGACGGCTCGCCGGAGGAACAAGCAACGGGCTCGACCGTTGCTGTTCTTTCGCGCGCTACGTGCGACGAGAGGTGCGTGGGCTGCTCGGCTCGCGCCCGACGAGCGGCGCGCCTGTCACTCGGGAGCTGTCACGTGAGGGGCTGCGAGCGCGAGGTCGTGAGCCCGGCCGTCGAGCGCCGATCGATCACGGCGTGTCAGCGCCGCGTCACGCCTTCGCGGCTCGCGCCCCTCGTCGACGTCGACCCCGCCGCTCGCCAGATGGCTGCACCGCCTCTCAGGTGAGCCCATCAGCTGCTAGGCTCGCGACCGTTGAGACGACTCTGGCTCGCGCTGCTCGTCGCGCCGCTGTCTGCGCAGGAGGCCCCCGGACTGCGGGACGAGTGCTCGGGACTTCGAACCACCTGCACCCCCGATGAGCTCACGTGCTGCGCGCAGTGGGTCATCGACATCTCGCTCGATGGCAAGGTGTGGGGTGCGCTGCTCGAAGACAGCTACGAACGCCTCGACCGGAGCCTGGCGGCGGCTCAGCGCACCGACCGGCAGCTTTGCCGCTACTTCGGCGCCGCAGAGACGTCGTGCCGCAACGAGTACTCGGCGCCCCGCTGCGCCAGTGACCCTGCCGTCGGCAAGGCCATGAGCGAGCTCGGTGCGCGGTCTGTCGACGCATGGCTCGGCACGATTGACGCGTCGAGCCGAACCCTGGCCACCGCGCGCGAGCAGCTTCGGAGCCTCAGCACGCTGTCGCGGCTCGAGCTGCCCTCGGGCGAAGACATCGCAAACGAAGTACGCGAGCGGGCGGCCCAGGCCGCTCCCGTGCTGCAAGAGTACTCGGAGCTGCAGCGCGAGGGTGCCCAGCGCGTGCGCAGCCTGCAGACGTCGCTCGACCGATGCTTCCAGCAGGTGAACCCGTTCGGCCCGCTCGACGACGGCGCCGACCCCTGGTCGGTAGGCGGTCGCTTCGGCGGGCACGCCGAGCGGCGGCAGCGCGACGTCATGCAGCAGGCCGGGCAGCGGGCGCTGCGCCGGCTCACGCATGTGCCTCAGACGGTTCCCGCCGCGCGCCGCGTCGAGCTGCCGGCCAATGCCATCGTGGTCGCTGACGTCGCGACGGGCCTCGCGCGAACGGCCTTCGGAAAGAGCAGCCTGAAGCGCGGCATGCGGCTGCCCGCGGGGGCGTACGACCTGTACTACGTGGGCGTTCAGAGCGGCCAGCTCGTCTTCGGCACGACCGAGGTGAGCACCCAGGTGGCTCCCGAGGGCACCGTGACGCGCATTCGCAGCGCGTCGCCGCTCGGAGTCGAGAGCATCGAGCTGCTCACCTGCGGGGCCGAGCGCGAGCTCGAGAACGACCGTTGCCAGTGCACGGGTGGCCGCATCGCCAACGGGTCGGCGTGCGTGTGCCCGCGGAGCGCGCCCAAGTGGAACTCCGACCTGGGGCAGTGCACGGTGTGCCCGGACACCTCGGTGTGGAACGGCAGCGACTGCTACTGTCCACGGAACATGCCCGAGTGGAACTCTTCGACTCAGCGCTGCGAAGCACGGCCGCCGCCGCCGCCGCCGCGACGACCGGACCCGCCGCCCATGGTCGGTGCCTCGGGCCTGGTCGACGGCATGAGGCGACTGGGCTCGTGCAATCGATTGGTGCCGGGTCGCGATTTCGGCTGCACGACCGTTGGAGATCCCGAGACGGGGGACTACATCGACGACGCCGTCTGTGAAGCGTTCGACATGAAGGAGCCCGTCGAGCGCTACGTGAACGCGCACGGTTGGTGCCGATCGCCCTACCGCATTCCCGAAGGCTGCGTGCCGCAGAACTCGAGCATTGCGACCGGCACCACCGAGCCGCCCCTGATGCGTGCATTCCTCGCCGCGGTGCCCGGCTCTTTTCACTGCTTCCTCACGCCGTGGCACGACACCGATGTGCCCAACCACATCTGGGCTTGCTGCCTGCGAGGCAATGGCGCGCGGCGTTGACGCTCGGCCTGCGCCTCAAGGCGAAACGCACGTGCCGCCGTCCTGCGGCAGGCCCCCCGCCGCCGCGCAGCGCTGACCCGCCGAACACGGGTGGGCCTGGTTGCAGGTCGCCCAGCAGCGGCCACTGCTGCAGACGAGGTTCCTCGCGCAGTCAGAGTCCCCGACGCAGCTCGTGCCCGCCGCGCCCGACCCGTCGACCTTGCAGTACGTCTGACTGCCTTGCTCGACACCCGGCGAATGTGCGCATGAGCGGCCGGCGCCGCACGAGGTGTCGTAGAGCCCGCAACCCGAAGCCACGCACGCGCCTTCATCGGGAATGAGGCCGGTCAACAAGCTCAAGCAGCGTTCCGAGTTGGCGCACTGCGAGTGGCGCCGACAGAAGGCCCTGCACACGAAGCCGCCCGCCGGCGCACTGATGCGCGTACAGATGAGGCCGCGACCACAATCGTCACGACCCAGCGCCTGGCGCTGACAGGCCCCCCCGGCGCCCACGGTTCCGGTGAGCGGCAAACAGGTGGTGTGCCCGTTGAAGTTCGGGTCGGTAGTGACGGTGCACTTGTCGGCGCCCTCGATGCAGCTCTGCACCACCGTGTCGCAGCCCTCGGAGCAGAGGTAATGACACGACTCGCTCGCATGGCACGGCATCGTGAAGCGGCGGCCGTCGTAGCAGCGGCACGACGCCTCGGTCACCGTCGGAGCGCTCGTACAGGAATCGACGGGATTCTGGGGCCGGCACCACCACTGACCGGCCGAGCAGTTCGCCCCCATGCACTGCGTGCCGCTGCACGACACCGCGTCGAAGCCGGGGCTGCATGAGCACATGCCGCCGCCGCCGCACACGCCGTTCTCGGGGCAGGCCATACCGCCGCCGCACGAGACCGTGAAGAACGCGAGGCTACACCGCAGGCACGAGCCCGTCGTGACCACGCTCTCGCACGCCGGGCGTGCGCACTGCTTCTCGATGCACTTGACCCCCGAGCCCAGCCCCGGGCAGTCGCCGTCGCGCGCGCACGCCGAGCCGATCGCCGGTCTCGTGCACACGCGCGCCACGCAGAGGGTGCCGCCATCACTCGAGCAGTCGGCCGAGGACTCGCAGGCATCGCCCGGCTGTGGAACCCGGCAGACCTTCCTCGCGTCACATTGCACGTCGGCGCCGAGACCGTGGCAGTCCGAGTCGTCTCTGCAGGGGCCGTTCAGCGAGGGGCGCACGCAGTCTTCGCCATCGCACACGAAGCCCGACGGGCAGGTGCCGTCGATCGCGCAGCGAAACGTTCTCAGCTCGTCGAAGCTGAAGTCGCACGCGATGAAGAGCAGGCAGCTCGACGCCACGCGCAGGCGCTTCACCACGACGCTCCAGCCGCCCCGCCAGAGGCCGGTGCGGCCACGGGCGCACCGGGTGGGCTCACGTCGAGGCTGCTCAGGCTCATCAGCAGAAACGTCGCGAGCAACGCTCCGGCGGGAATCACGACGACCAGCGAGCCGGTGCGGAGCGTGCGCACCGTGCCGGCCTGACGCTCTGCATCGGCGCCGCTGCCCACGTGGCCCTGGCGAAGGCCGTCGACGGTCACCGCGCTCCACGCGTACAGCCCCGCGGCGATGAGGCCGAGAGCGGTGCCGACGATGCCGAGGCCGAGGCCCACCTGGCGGCGGGTACGCCGCACGCCCTGTTCCGTCTCGAACTGCGCGGCTCTCTGCTCCTCGTCGCGGCGACGCTGCCGCTCGGCCTCGGCGAGTCGAAGCCTCTGCCGTGCCTGCGCTTCCGCCCGGAGCTGCTCCATTCGCTCGGGCAGATGCTCGCTCACTCGTCGCACGGCGTCGGCATCGGGAGCCTGCGGCTCGCGCGCGAGGTAGCCAGCGAGCGCGACGCGAGCTTCTTCGAGCAGGGCCGCGCCATTCGCGGAGTCGGGCTCTGCGGCCGCGAGGTGCAGCAGTGCGCCCGCAGCGAGAAAGTAGGGCTCGGATTCGCCGGGCTCGAGCCTCATGGCCTCGTTCAGGGTCGCAAGGCTCTCTTGCCATTGCTCCCGCTGCGCCAACACCACGGCGCGACGGCACAGCTCTTCGGCCCGTGGAGCGGCAGCGAGCGACAACCAGACCGCGAGCGCTGACCCCATCGCCGTGCATTGTGCCCCATCGCACGAGCAAAGGCAGTACGTCGCCCGGCGCGTCTACTCGGGCAAGAGCGGGTACAGCCCGGTGCGAACCGTGTCGGGCAGCGGGCCGCGCGTGAGCAGGGCGAGCGTCACCGTGACGCCGTCGGCCGCCCGCACGCGGATGCCGGTGAGCACGCGGTCGCCGAGGTCGATGGCGAGGCTGCGGCTCGCGCGGCCCGTCATGCGGTCGGCGTGCTCGAGCGCGACGAGCAGCCGCGAGCCCATGCCCTCGAGCTCCTCGCGCGGAGTCGACGGCGGCGACGCCGCGACCATGAGGCCGCTCGCGTCGATGGCGAACACCACCGCGGCCGACGCGAACGCCTGCACGTCGCGCAACAGCTTGTTCCAGCCCTCCTGGCCGACGTCGACCGAGCGCGGCACGCGAAAGGTCGGCGGAGGCGGAGGCGGCGCCGGCGTCGAAGGCTTCGGCGGAGCGAACCGCGTGTACGGCGCCGGCGCCGGCGCGTCGACGCGCGCGCCGGTCAGGCGCTGCGAGAGCCGCCGGGCCAGCGCGATGTCTTCAGAGCAGCTGTCTTTCGGGTCTTTGCTGGGCGCTGTCATCGCCGGCTCCGTGGTTCAGGGTGGTCTCGATCTCGACGGCCAGGTTCTCGAAGCGGCGGGCCTCGGGGCTCTTCGAGCCGCCGAGGAACGCGACCGGCAGGCCGCGCGAGCTCGCGGTCGCGAAGATGTCGGCGCGGGGCACCGTGTTCTCGAGCACCGCGCCGAAGCCGCTCCACATCTCTTCCATCACCTCGCGCGAGCTCTCTTTGCGCAGCTCGACCATGGTCGGCAGCAGGCCGAGCAGCTTGAGCTGCGGGTTCGAGGTGGCGCGCACCTGCTCGAGCACGCGCAACAGCTGCGAGAGCGAACGCAGCGCGAGCACCTCGGCCTGCACGATGACGAGCGCCCAGTCGGCCACGGCCAGCGCGGCGCGAGTCGGCATGCCGAGGCCGGCGGCGGTGTCGTAGATGACGACGTCGAACTTCGGCAAGAGCGGCGCGAGCACCCGGGCGAGCGCGCCCGGCGCGAACACCGCCTGCTCGTACTGCGGCACGTCGATGGGGTCGAGCCGGCCGCGCGGCAACAGCGAGAGGCCCTCGAGGCGCGTGGTGACGACGGCCTCCTCGGGGCGGCTGCGGCCGACGAGCACCTCGGTGAGGCCCGCGAGCGCGCTGTCAGACTTCGCGAGCGAGAGGCCGACGCCGCCCTGCGGGTCGAGGTCGGCGAGCAAGACGCGCCGCCCGCGCTCGCTGAGCGCGACGGCGAGGTTCAACGCGACGGTCGTCTTGCCCACGCCGCCCTTCTGGCTGGTGATGCAGATGCGCTGAGTCATGGGACCTCTCTGGGCTGCGGGGGCTCGGCCTTCGCGAGCAGGTGCTCGAGCCGGGCGATGTTGGCTTGAATGCGCCGGTCGTCTGGCGCGAGCGCGTGTGCCTGCTTGAACAGCTCGAGCGCGTCGTGGTGCCGCTTCTCGAGCGAGGCCTGCACCGCGCGGTCGACCAGCGCCTGCGCATCGGGCTCCGCGGGCGCAGCGGGCTCCGCGGGCGCAGCGGGCGCGGGGGCCTCTTCGAGCTCGAGCTCGGTGAAGGTGCTGGCCGTACCGGAGCCGTGCGCCGCCTCGTCCTTCGCGCGCAGGGCGTCGAGCAGCAGCTCCTCGGTGCCGCCTTCGATCTCGCGCGGGCCGGGCTCCTCGTCGAGCGCGCGGCACAGGACGGGCACCGCCTCGGCGACGGCGAGCCGCCCGAACGCCTGAAGGCCGGCGCCCGAGGCGTCGCGCGCAGACCAGACGTGGCCTTGAAAGACGACGATGCGGCCGCGGCCCCCGACCTCGATGATGGCCGAGTAGCGCCCCATCGACGACAGCTGCAGGTAGTCGGGCACTCCGAACGGAGCCGCGTCGGTGCGGGCTCCGCTGTTCATGTGGCGGCGCACGACGTCGCGCAGCTCGTCCATGCCGACGGGCTTGTCGAGGGCCTCGACCTTCGCGTGCGGGGGGATGAGCTTGCCGTACGCCTTCAGGTACGCCGAGATGAAGACGACGGGCACCTGCAGCTTGCGCGCGGCCAGCTCGCCGATGAGCTCGATGCCCGAGCGGTCGGGCAGGTCGAGGTCCGACAGGATGAGGGACGGGGCGTCGCGGTCGACGACCTGCAGGCCCTCGCCGACGCTCGCGGCCGCGTTGATGCGCACGCCGTCGAGCTTCGCGAGCCCCCGAGCCATCGAGGCTCGCAAGGTCGCCTCGTCTTCGATCAGCAGCACGTGAAACGCGACCGGAGCGCTCATGACAGACCGTAGAGCCTTTCGATCTCGTCGACGCCGCAGATCAAGCCCTCGGCCCACGCGAGGAAGCGGTCGACCATCGCCGGGCCGCGAAACAGCGCTCCGTGCTGTGGCGCGATGAGCTGCACGTCGAGCCGCCGCACGAGCTTCACCCACGCTCTCAGCGCCCGGTTCGACGCCATGTAGCGGCGGTGAAAGAAGTCCATGTAGCGGACGTGAGCGTCGAAGTCGGTCACCTCGACGTACGACTGCCCGAGCGACGCGCCCAGGTCGCCGCTGTACAGAATCTTCGAGACCGGGTCGTAGAGGTGAAGGTTGCCGCACGAGTGAAGGAAGTGCGCCGGCACCACCTGCAGCGTCACGTTGCCGACCTTCAGCTCGCACCCCGGGTCGGGCAGCCCCTTCAGCCGCTCGACGACGAGCCGGTCGAGCCCGAAGTGGGGAATGAAGCGTGTCCACAGCTGGCTCGCCCACGCCGTCGCGTCGGTCGTCATCAACCAGCCGTTCAGCGCCGCGACGATGTCGGGGTCCTGGTGCGAGAGAAAGATGTGCTCGAGCTTGCCTCCGCCCAGCTGCGCGAACGTCTCGGCGAGCACCTTCGAGTAGACCTTGTGCCCGCCCGGGTCGAGGATGATGCCCACCCCCGAGTCGATGATGAGGTGCTGGTTCGCCTGCACCGCGGCGCCCTCACCGAAGTCCGGCAGCAGCAGGTTCCGGTGCGCGCCCTGCTCGAAGAGCGTCGTCGTCTTCATCAGAGCACCTTGGCGATCTCTTTCACCGTCTTCGACATGTCGAGAAAGATGAGGCCCAGCTTCGCCTCGCGCGCCGCGAGCACGAGCAGCATGGTCCCCGACGCCGCCGCCGACAGCACGACGTAGCCCTGCGGCCCACGCACCAGCACCTGCTCGAGCGTGCCCCGCGACAGCTCGTGCGACGCGCGGCTGCCCAGGCTGATCAGCGTCGAGCTGATGCCGGCGACGCGCATCTCGTCGATGTGCTGCGGCAGCGCCGACGCGATCATCAGCCCGTCTTCGCTGATCAGCGCGCTCGCTTCGATCTCGGGGGTGCCGGACTGAAGCTGGCGCAGCAGCCGGTTCAACTCTTCGGTTCGGGACATGGGCTTGCTCTCTCTTTCAGGCTGCAAAAAAGACGGGTTCAGACTCCGGGGTAGAACTGATCGATGAGGTCGCTGCCGCACTGGAGCTGCTCGCACCAGGCGATGAAGCGCGCGACCAGCGCCTTGCCGCGGAACACCGCGCCGTGCTGCGGGGCGACGAGCTCGATGTCGAGCGTCTTCGCCATCGCCGCCCACCGCCGCATCGCGCGGTTCGACGCCATGTACCGCTGGTGGAAGCCCTGCATGAACTGCAGGTGCGCGTCGAAGTCCGGCACCTCGATGTAGCTCTGGCCGAGCGACGCCCCCAGGTCGCCCGAGTACAGAATCTTGGAGACGGGGTCGTACACCTGCAGGTTCCCGGGCGAATGCAGGAAGTGTGCAGGCAGCACGCGCAGCTTCGTCTTGCCGAGCTCGAGCACGCCGCCGCCGTCGGGCAGGCCCTCGAGGCGGTCGGCGACGAGCCGGTCGAGCCCGAAGTGGGGGATGAAGCGTGTCCACAGGTGCGGGGCCCACGCCTTCGCGTCGGTCGTCATGAGCCAGCCGTTCAGCGCCGCGACGATGTCGGGGTCCTGGTGCGAGAGGAAGATGTGCTTCAGCTTCCCGCCGCCGAGCTGCGCCATCGTCTCGCCCAGCACCTTCGAGTAGACCTTGTGCCCGCCCGGGTCGAGGATCATGCCCTCGCCCGAGTCGACGATGAGGTGTTGGTTGGCCTGCACTGCGGCTCCCTCTCCGAACTCGGGGAGCAGCAGGTTGCGGTGAGTGCCCTGGGCGAACAGCGTGGTCGTCGGCATCGGGTCTACCTTTCCGTGGGGTTCGCAGCGGCGAGGGGAATCGAGACGGTGACGGTCGTGCCGCGGCCGGGGCTCGAGCGAATCGCGAGCTCGCCGCCCGCCGACTCGACCAGCGACTGGCACAGCGACAGGCCGATGCCGCTGCCGGCGGCGCGCGTGGTGAAGAACAGCTCGCGGCAGCGCGAGAGCACGTCGGGCGTCATGCCCGAGCCGGTGTCTTCGACCTCGAGCTTGAAGCACTTCGGCAACAGCTCGAGCCGCAGCGTCACGGTGTCGCCCGGGCTGCACGCGCGAATGGCGTTCATCACCAGGTTGAAGATGAGCGAGCGGCACCCGCCGACGTCGACCGGCAAGAGCGGCAGCGTGGGAATGCGCGCCACCATGTTGAGGCCCTTCTCGCGGCCCATGCGCGTGAGCACGTTGAAGGCCTCGCGCGCCGACTGATCGATCGCCGAGAACTGCTTCGTGCGCAGCGACTGCCCGAGGCGGCCCACGCCGTCGAGCGTCAGGCTCATGCGCCGAACCTCTTGCAGCACCGAGTGCAGGTCCGACGCGACGTCGCCGTCCTTCGACTCTTCGATGAGCAGCTCCATCGCGGTGGTGATGGCGGCCAGCGGGTTCTTGAACTCGTGCAGCAGCGTCGGCAGCACGTCGCCGACCGCGGCGAGCTGCAGCAGGCGGTCGCGCTCCGAGAGCAGCCGCTGCACGTCGGTGATGTCTTGAAAGACCACGGCCCACTCGCGGCCGCTCTCGCCCTCGACGGGGTGCGCCTGAAACCCCACCTCGAGCCGCGTGCCGTCGGCGCGGCGCAGCTTCGCCTGCCGCCGCGGCAGACCGCCGCTCTCGGTGCGCTCGTCGGCCTCGAGGTGCGCCACCAGCTCCTCGACCTTCGAGCCCGACTCGACCGCGCCCAGCAGCCGGGTCGCGCGCGGGTTCGCGTAGACCACGACCCCCTCGGAGGTCACCTGCAACACCGCCGTCGGGAGCGCTTCGAGGAGCGCCGCTGCGCGCATGGGGCTGCGGTCAGTGCAAGGCCGCGGCCGATCGCGGCGCGAAACCCGTTCGCTTCGGCTCACCCCCGCGCAGCTCTTGCGCCGCCCTCGCTGTCGAGGGGCCGCAGCGACGCGCGGGCTTCGAGCTCAGCGCTCGGGCGCAAGCGATGCGCGTGATTCGAACGCACGCCTGATCCACCGCCGGGTCAGCCCCGACGGGCTTTTGCTCGTGCGGGTCAGCATCGACCCCGCTCTGCGTGTTGGCGCGGCGGCTGCTTCCGCTTCGACGCTCCTCATGGAAGCACCTCCGCGCCTGCTCTTCGTCGACGACTACCCGGTGCTCTTGAACGGGCTCAAGCGCGCGATGCGCCCGCACGCCGGGTGGGAGGTCGAGACCTCGTCGAGCGGGGAAGAGGCGCTCGGCCTGCTCGAGCGGCGCGAGTTCGACGTCGTCGTCTCCGACATGGAGATGCCCGGCATCGGCGGCATCGAGCTCTTGCGCCAGGTGCGCGAGCGGTGGCCCCGCGCCGCGCGCGTGATGATGTCGGGGCAGGTCGACCGAGACGCGTTCGCGCGCGCCGCTCCGGTGATTCACCGGTTCCTGCCCAAGCCCTGCGCGGTGCCCGAGCTGCGCGCGACGCTCAAGCAGCTGGTCGAGCTGCGGAGCGCCCTCGACGACGTCGAGCTCCGTGCGCTGCTCGGCGGCGCGGCGCTGCCCTCGGCTCCGACGCTGTACCTCGAGCTCACGCGGGCCGCCGCCGACCCCGCCTCGAGCTTCGACGGCCTCGCCGCGATCGTGGCCCGCGAGCCCGCGGCGGCCGCGCGGCTCCTGTCGCTCGCCGGCTCGGCGTTCTTCGGGTCGGGCGAGCCGGTGGTGAGCGTGAAGGGCGCCATCGCGCGGCTCGGCGTCGAGATGACGCGCGCGCTCTGCCTCGCGGCCGAGGTGCTGGTGCCCGGCCGCGCGGTCGACGGCCTGCCGGCGCGGCTTCAGCCGGCGACGCTCCAGCGCTCGGCGCTGACGGCGGCGCGGCTCGCGCAGCGGCTGGCCCCGCACGAGCCCGAGGTCGCGTTCATCGGAGCCCTGCTCAAAGACGTCGGTGTGCTCGCCATCGCCTCGCCGCTCCGCGCCCGGCTGCGCGAGCTCGAAGCGCTCGGCTCGACCGAGCCGCGCGCCGAGTCCGAGCGGCGCGTGCTCGGCGCGACGCTGCCCGAGCTCGGGGCGTGCCTGCTCGGCCTGTGGGGGCTCAAGTCCTCCATCATCGAGGCGGTGCTGCGCCAACGGCAGCCACCGCTGCCCGGGGCGCTGAGCGCTCAGGGCGCCGTGTGGCTGGCCGCACAGCTCGCCGACGAGCGCTTCGGCGCGCCGTGGGGGCTCGACCTCGAGGCCATCGAGCGGCTCGGCTTCTCGGACCAGCTGCCTGCCTGGCGCGAGGCGCTCGACGCGGTGGCCGTCTAGCGCCAGGCGGAGGTGCTCGGCGGGCGGGGCCTCAGCGCGCGCCCTCGGTCGCGCCGCTGCAGGTGCCGACGCCGTCTCCCTGGTTCTTCACCTCGACCGCGCCCGTGAAGACGCTGCCGGTGACGTTCACGTCGTACGTCTGAACGGTCGTGAGGGCGCCATCGACGAAGCCCTCGTCGAAGCGAAGCGTGAAGCCACAGCCTCCATCGGAGCTGACGGCCGTCTTCGCCGGGTGCGCGAGCTGCACGGTGCCGGCGATGCACAGGGCCGAGCCGCTGCGCCCGACCGTAAACCGCGGGAAGCCGCCGTTGGGCGCGCAGGTGACCCCGCCGTCGCTGGGCTGCCGCACCGACCAGGTGCCGACCGCGTCGTCGCAGGTCGACGGCGTGCACGAAGGGGGGCCGGCGTCGAACGCCGAGCCCGAGTCGGGGTCGCCGGCCGGCGAGGAGGGGCCGCTGCAGCCCACGAAGAACGTTCCCACGACGAGGAGCAGTGAACGCATGGTCCTTAGACTCTCAGCTCCCCCCGGGTGCGACAACGCGGCCTCGGGCTGAAGCGGCCGAGCTTGTCAGCCCAGTGAGGAGCGCAGTGACGAGCCTGCCCGGCGCAGCGAGAGGATCGTTCGCCGCAGTAGGCTCGGTAACCTGCTCGGTGCTAGGGGCAGCTCTCGGTGTCGCCCATCGTGGTCACCACCGACGTCGGCGTTCCGCCCGTGGTCCAGCGGTTCCAGACGTCGAAGAAGTGCTGGGCGCCGGCGCCCTCGTCGATGAAGACGTCGTACGTGTCGGGGGTCGACTCGAGCGTCTCGTGCTTCGCGCAGGTCGGCCCGTAGACGCCCGGCACGCGCACGAGCGCGCCCTCGTGCGCGGTGGTCTGAATCGACGACAGCGCGAGCAGATCGGCCCGCACCTTCGCCGCGAACTGCATGGGCGTGATGATCGCGCCGGCGCCAGGCAGCGACAGCTTCCCGTCGATGGCGTTGCCCAGGTGCAGCTGGTCGCGCTGGCCCATGCGAACGAAGTACGGCGTCGTGAGGTGGTTGCGCACGACGTGGCTCGGGTCGCCGCACTGCCAGTCGGTGCCAGGCAGGTTGCTCGCGTGCCACTGCAGGCAGCTCGCCTCGCGCAGCGTGTCGTACTCGGGCGCGAACGCGGTGATGATGCTGCTCCACGAGCAGACGCCCTGCTGCACGCAGGCGTCGGTGAGCGAATAGTCGAAGTCCTGGTACGAGGGGCCGAACGACGAGTCGACGAGCCCCCGCACCGTGAGCGCGCAGGGCGGGGTGCCGCACGAGGTGTTCGTCGTCGGCAGGGCCGCGGCGACGCGGTCGAGCTGCATGATGGTGCCCGAGCCACCCGCCGAGGCCCCGGCGAGCACGACCTCGGTGGCCAGATCGAGCGACGGCATCGCGGTGTTCGAGCCGTCGAGCGTGAACACCAGCGCCCCGGCGCTCGGGGCCCTCAGCTTCGCGAGCGTCGCGTCGAGAATGCGCGAGCCGAGGAAGTGGGCGCGGAAGTCCGTGGGCGCTCCGGTGATGGGGTGGTGGCCGTGCATCACCAGGTCGCGCTTCGTGCCGACCCACGAGTCCGACGAGCAGTAGTGAATGAACACCACGTTCCAGTCGACGAAGGCGCTCTCGGGCCGGGCCGCCAGAATGCCCGTCGAGCGAATGCCGCCGGTCGGCGACAGCGCCGACGTCATCTGCTGCTCGCCGAAGTTCGTGTCGACCGCGCACCAGCGCTTCGCGCAGTCGTCGCCCGAGCGGCAGCCGCCGCCGCCCTGCAGCTGAATCACCCACTTCGTGCGCGCGCTCGGCGCTCCCGGGCGGAAGTAGATGGCCGCAGGCGTGCCGTCGTTGCACAGCGCGTCGGGGAACTGCGCGAGGTCGAAGTCGTAGCGCTGCAGCCCGGTGCCCTGCATCAGGCCTCCGGCGATGCCGCGCGTGCCGCACCCGAGCACCTGCGGGAGCAGCGGAACGGCCCCGGCGCCCGCCGCTCCACCGCTGCCGCCCGCCGCGCTGCCGCCCGCCGCGCTGCCGCCCGCCGTGCCGCCGCCACCCGCCGCGCTGCCACCCGCTGTGGCGCTGCCGCCCGCCGTGCTGCTTCCCCCGGCGCTGCCGCCCCCGCCCGCGGTCGCCGCGCCGCCCGCACTCCCGGGAGCGCCTCCGCCTTCACCTCCGGCGTCAGAGGTACTGGGCAGCGGGCTGCAGGCGGCGAGGAGCACGGCGACGAGGCTGATTGAGCGCATGCCCGAGGGAATTGCATCGGCGATGCCGGAAGCCTGGGTCTCGTCCGCGCGGGGCCTTACGCGTGTCGCTCGACAGTTCACGTTGGGTGCCGCCGACGCTTCGTCGGCTCGGCTCCCCCGTTCGAGCGGCGCCGCGAGCTCAAACGTGCGCCGCGCGGTCGCGCGAGCGGTGGGCCCGATCGTGCAGTGGGTCCCCTCACGCAGGCGGCATGACGCCGCCCCGTTTGAAAGGAAGAAAACACCATGGGCGGTCTGGGCAAACTGGCGCACGCGACGCAGCGGTACACGCATCAGCAGCAGCGCATCGACAAGGGCTCCGAGAACGGCAAGCTGACGCCGCGCGAAGAGAAGCGGCTCGAGAAGAAGGAGGCGAAGCTCAAGGACTACATGAAGGACGCGTTCTCTGACGGGAAGATCACGAAGCACGAGGAGAAAAAGATCGAGCGCATGCAGGATCGCCTCTCGAAGAAGATCTACAACCAGAAGCACGACAAGCAGAACGGCAACACCCCGCGCGCCGACAAGCGCCAGGGCAACCTCGAGTCGCGCATCAGCAAAGGCGTCGAGTCGGGCCAGCTCAACGAGCGCGAGGCTGCGCGCCTCAACGGCCGCCTCGAGAACCTGCAGCAGACCATCGACGCCGCGAAGGCCGATGGCAAAGTCACCCGCGGTGAACGAAAGGAGATCGCCGCTGCCCAGAACGCGCTGAGCTTCAGCACGATGTGGCAGAAGCACGACAAGCAGAAGATTGAGTGAGACAGAGGCGCAGTACGGAGCGATGGGCCGCCGCCCGGGACAACTCGGGCGGCGGCTCCATCGGAAATGACGTAGGGTCTGTCTCTTCGTATGGACTCCAGCGAGCTCAAGACCCTGAAGCACCGCGTCGAGTCGGTGCCGATTCGTGGCATTCGCGTCGAGGTCATCGAGGGCCCCGACGCCGGCAAGAGCGCCGTCGCCCGCGAAGACACCTTGTCGATCGGCACCGCGCAAGACAACGACCTCGTCCTCAAAGACCAGACGGTGTCGCGCTACCACCTCGAGCTGCAGTGCGAGGCCGACCGCGTGCTCGCGATCGACCACGGCTCGACCAACGGCACCGTCATCGCCGGCGTGCGCCTCGAGCGCGGCACCGTGCCCACCGGCGCCGTCATCAGCCTCGGCCGCACGAAGGTGCGCATCGACGACAGCGAGCCCAAAGAGGTCGCGCTGCTCGACACGTTCGGCGAGCTGCGCGGCCGGTCGGAGCCGATGCGCAAGCTCATGGCGCTCGCCGACAAGGCCGCCCAGAGCCTCGTGCCCGCGCTGGTCATCGGCGAGTCGGGCACCGGCAAAGAGCTCATCTCGCGCGCGATTCACGAGCAGGGCCCGCGCGCGAAGGCGCCGTTCGTCACCGTCGACTGCGGCTCGCTCTCGCCCACGCTCATCTCGTCGGAGCTGTTCGGCCACGAGCGCGGCGCCTTCACCGGCGCCGATCAGCAGCACGCCGGCGCCTTCGAGCGCGCCGGCTCGGGCACCATCTTCCTCGACGAGATCGGCGAGCTGCCGCTCACGCTTCAGCCCGCGCTGCTCGGCGTGCTCGAGCGCAAGACGTTTCGCCGCCTGGGCGGCAAGGCCGAGCTCACCACGCAGGCGCGCGTCGTCGCCGCGACCAACCGCGACCTCAGGGCCGAGGTGAACTCGGGCAAGTTCCGCCTCGACCTCTACTTCCGCCTCGCGGTGCTCAAGCTCGACGTGCCTCCGCTGCGGCAGCGCCGCGAAGACGTGCCCCTGCTCGTCGAGCACTTCCTCGAGCAGATGGGCGTCGACCCCAAGCGCAACCCGGTGTTCGGCCCCGATGACCTGCAGCGCCTCAAGGAGCACGCGTGGCCCGGCAACGTGCGCGAGCTGCGCAACTTCGTCGAGGCCTCGGTGGTGCTGGGCACCTCGGCGCCGCTCGAGCAGCCCGAGGGCGGCGTCGCCGGCGGCGCCGTGGGCGAGCTGCTCGGGCCCGGGTTCGACGGGCTGCTCGACGCGCCCTACCGGCTCGCGCGGCAGACGCTCATCGAGCAGTTCGAGGCGCGGTACCTCAAGCACCTGCTCGGCAAGACCAAGGGCAACATCGCCCAGGCCGCCCGCACCGCGAAGATGGACAGGTCTCACCTCTTCGACCTGCTCGATCGCCACAAGCTGCGCTGAAGCGTCGGCTCGCGCCGACTCCAGCGTCGGGTCGACCCGACGCACGTCGCCCGCAACCCCGCGCCGCGTCGAGCGGCGCCGTGGCGCCCCGCGTGCACGTGCCGTCGCGTCGTGAACCCCACCCGGTCGTGGAGCGACTATGGTGCCGCGGCGATGGGTTCGCGCGCCCTCGTCGTGGTCTCGCTGCTCGTGCTCGGCGGCTGCTACCCGGGCAAGCTCGTGCAGGGCCTCGAGCTCACCTGCAACCCCGGCATCGGCCAGCTCTGCCCGCCCGGCCACACGTGCAGCGCGTTCGGCCGCTGCAGCTCCGACGAGGCGCTGTTCACCGACGCCACCGTCGACCCGAACCCGGCCCGCGACGGAGTCACGGTGACCGCCCGCTTCGTCGCCGAGAACCTCGATCGCGTACCGACTGTCACCGTCGCCGACGACCGCGGCCGCACCCTCGGGGTCTTCACCTACGTGCCCGAGGCCGAGCCGCCGCCCGCCCACGTCTTCACGTGGGTGGTCACCGCCGACGCCGGCTTCGAGGGCGACGCCCTCGTGCTGGCCGACCTCACGCGGGCCGGCGCCGTGTCGCTCGCACACAAGGTCACCGACAAGCTCGCGCTCGACTTCCACCCGCCGAACGTCACCAGCAACGTGACGCTCATTCCTGCCTCGGGGAGCCCGCTGCCGCAGATCACCGAGCTCGGCGCGAACGCGACCCTCAGCGTGCTCGCGCTGGCCGACGAGGACCTCGGCGGCGCCAGCACCGTGCGCCTGCGGCCGTGCGCAGGGGGCGCCGCCAGCCTCACGCTCAGCGTCGATGCCGGCCCGGTGCGCTCGGTCACGCTCGCGGGGCCGCTGCCGTCTGCGCCCACTCCGACGCAGGGCTGTCACGGCGCCGAGCTCGAGCTCCACGACCTCGCGGGCAACACCTCGGTGGTCGACGCCGGTCAAGTCACGGTCGATACGCTCCCGCCTGCGGAGCCGAGCCTCGAGCCCGGCCGCATCGTCTACCGGCGCGAGGCCACGCCCACCGCGTGGCGGCTCTCGCTGCGCGTCGACGGCGGCGTCGGGCCCTTCGAGACCCTCGTCGTGACCCTGCCGGGCGCGGGCACCGTGCCGTTGGCGCGCCAGCCGGCCGATGCGACAGGCTCGATCGCCGAGCTCGTCATCGACGAGGCCTCGCCCGAAGACGTCAAGATGCTCGCCGTCGCCGCCGCTGACCGCGCCGGCAACGCGTCGTCGCGCCGGCGCGTACGCGACGTCGAGTGGGTCGGCCTCGGCGGGCGCTCGCCCGAGCTGCTCGTGCTGCCGCGGCCGGCCGACACCGCCGCGCCCCACCAGGCCAACGAGCGGGCAGCGCTCGCGCCGGGCCCACAGCAACTGCTGCAGCTGACCGCGCAGCCGAGCTGGCGCCTCGTTCACACCGATCAGCAAGACCTCACCGCGCCCGGCGTCGACGCCGCCGCGGTCGCGTGCGACGAAGAGCGGCGCGAGTGCCTGCTCTTCGGCGGCAGCTTCGGCAACAACAAGATCAGCCAGGCCACGTGGAGGTTCAACGGCACGAGCTGGGCCCAGGTGCGCGCGCTGCAGCGCCAGCCGCCGGCCCGCACCGACTCCGCGATGGCCTACGACGCCCACCGCGGAGTCTATGTCATGGTCGGCGGCTTCTCGGCCGTCGGAGACCTCAGAGACGTCTGGGAGTTCTCGGGTGGCGAGTGGTTCGAGCGCACCGACGCTCCCTTCGAGCACCAAGTCTCTCAGCACGCCATGACCTATGACCTCGCCCGCCGTCGCGTGCAGCTCACCGGCGGCGCGACCGCCCCCATGGGCGGCACCGCCATGTGGGAGTTCGACGGCGAGACCTGGGTCAAGGGCGCCAGCGCACCCCCGCCCGCCCGCTTTCGGCACACCATGGTCTACGACCGCGCCCGCAACCGCACCCTCGTGCTCGGCGGCACCGGCCAACCCGCGTCGCTCGCCATCTACGAGCCCGCGTCGGGTTGGCGCGCCGGGCCGCCGGCCGCCGTCGATGGAGGCGCCGGCACGGTCTACGACCCCGTCTCGCAGCAGCTGCTCGCCTTTCGGCGCGGCGCCTGTCTCGCCTTCTCGTCTGCGACCGACATTTGGGGCGCCTCGGGCTGGAGCTGCTCCAGCCTGCCGCCCGAGCCCTGGGCCATGGTCTTCGCCGAGCCCGAGGGCGTCGTCGTGCATCAGCTCGCCCTGGCCGGAGGCGTGGCCACGTGGCTCTTCTCGCGAGACGGCGGTGCCGGTAGCGCTCCGCGACCCATCGCCACCCAGGGGTTCAACCCCGTGCCGCGGTGGCGTCACACCCTCACGATGCTCGACGGCGGCGTGGCGCTCGTCGGGGGCTCGACCGGCTCGGGCAGCCGCTTCACCGCCCTTCACGCTCTCACCGACACCGGCTGGCTCGCGGCACCGGCCTCGCTCACGCTGCCGTACGGCGTCGATGGCCACGCCACCGTCGTCGTGAACCGGCGCCCCGTCGTCGTCGGAGGCAACGACGGCGGCAGCTCGGGCGGGAGCGCCCTCTTTCTCGAGCCCGGTGGCTGGGAGGCGCGCAACCCGGTGCCGGCGTTCGTCGAAGGTCACGTCGCCGGCGTGTCGCCCGCCGGCATCGTGGTCTTCGGCGGAGGTCGCGCCTCGGGCACGGGCTTCACGCCCCAGCTCGGCACGTGGCGCTTCAACGGCAGCGCGTGGCAAGACCTGACCCCGTCGCTGCCCGTGTCACCGTCGCCCCGCTACGACGCGGCCATGGTGACGCTCGCCGACGGCGGGCTCTTGATGTTCGGCGGCCAGGCGGCGAGCGGGTCGGCGCTCGATGAGACCTGGCTCTTCACCGACGCGTGGCTCGCGCAGCCGCTGGCCCCGGGCCTCCAGCGCTTCGGGCACGCGATGACGGTCGACGGCGAAGGCAAGGTCATCGTCTTCGGCGGCGTCAGCCAGTTCAACGCCTTCGACGACACGCTGCAGCGCGCAGACGACGGCACCTGGCGCCGGCTGCCGCTCGCCGACCCCGAGGGTGACGGAGTGCCCGCCCGGCGCATCGATCACGCGATGGCCCTGCGCCCGGGCGGAGGCGTCGTCCTCTTCGGCGGAGGCCTCAGCGAGGTCGAGCTCTACTCCGACACGTGGGAGCTCGATCGCCACGAAGCGGCCGCCGAGCTCCGCCTCTCGCTCGAAGACGTCGGCCTCTCGTTCCGTGACGGCGCGGTCCCCGTGCTCTCGGACCTCACGTTCACCGCCGTCGCCGGCGCCGGCGCCTCGGGCGCCTCGGTCTCGCTCTGGCACGATGGCGCCTTCGACGAGCGCCGGCGCGACCCGGCGGCGAGCTTCACCTCGCCGGCGCCCATCGCGTTCGAGCTGCACGCCGCCGACGGCCCCTCGAGCGCCGGCGTGCTCGAGCGCCTCGCGCTGCGCGGAGAGATCGTCGTCATCGTCCGCCCCGTCGAGCGGTACCCCGCGCGCACCGACGTCAGCCTCGGGCGCACCGACGTGCTAATGCGCTTCCGCTACCCCGCGAGCCCGCCCCTGCAATGACCCGCGCCCTCTTCGCCGCGCTGCTCGTCGCCAGCGCCGCACACGCGGCGAAGCCGAAGCGCGCCGTGAAGCCGCCGCCGCCCGCCGCGACCGCGCCGGCGCCAGCCGTGGCTCCCGCCCCGCTGTCGCGCACGCCGCCGGCGCTGCCCGCGCCGCCGCCCGCCGAGCTGCCGACCGCGCAGGTGCTGAGCCAGGCCCGCGCCGCGCTCGACGCGCTCGAGTTCGCCCAGGCGCTCGTGCTCGCCGACGCGCTCGTTCACCGGCCCGACGCCACGCGGCCCATGCAGGTCGAGGGCTACTGGCTGCACGGGCAGGCCATCGCCGTCGTGGCCGACCCCGTCGAGGCCGAGCCGTCGTTTCGCACGCTCTTTCGCCTCGAGCCGACCTTCGAGCCCGCCGGCGACCCGGGCCCGAAGATCCTCGCCGTGTTTCGCAAGGTGCAGGTCGAAGAGCGGCGCATCGCCGACGAGCTCGCCCGCCGCGCCCGCGAGGAGCTCGTCGCGCACCTCACGCTCACGGGCGCGGGCCCCGACCGCGTGCGCGGCGGCCGGCCGGCCCCGTTCTCGTACCGCCTGAAGGACCCGACGGGCGCCGTCGACGAGCTGAAGGTCGCCTACCGGCTGAAGGGCAGCACCGCGCCGTTCTCGATGCTCGCGCTCGAGCGCGCCGAAGACGGCCAGTACGTCGGCGCGGTGCCGGGCGAGGTGACCGCCAACGAGGGCGGCGCGGCGCTCGAGTACTTCGTCGAGGCGACCGACGCGAAGGGCCGGCTCGTGGGGCAGGGCGACGCAGCGGCGCCGCTCACGGTCGAGCTGACCGCCGGCCGCGTGGGCCGGGCGCTGCCGCGGCGCTGGCTGTACGGCGCCTGCGCTGCCACCGGCGTGTCGTCGGCGGCGATGTTCGCCCTCGGCGTCGCGGCGCTGGTGGCGTGGCGCTCGCACGAGGGGCTGGTCGCGAGCTCGGCGGCTCCGCCCTTCAGCGACGTGTCGACGCAGCAGTGGCACGACTCGAAAGAGACCGCCTCGTGGCTCGTGTCCTCGGCCGCGATCGCCGCCGGCGTGACGCTGCTGCTCGTCATCGTCACCGCAGGCCTGAGCCGGTCCGTCGAGTCGCCCGACTGAGGTCGCTTCAGTATGCTGCTCGGGCGTCATGCCGGGCCTGGTGTTCGACAAATATGCGGTCATCGAGCGCCTGGCCGCAGGCGGCATGGGTGAGGTGCTGCTCGCGCGGCAGGTCGGCGGCGTCGAGGGCTTCGAGCGCCTCGTCATCTTGAAGACGCTGCTGCCGTCGCTCGCGCAAGACCAGAGCTTCGTCGACCAGTTCGTCGACGAGGCGCGCGTCGTGGCGACGCTGAGCCACCCGAACGTGGTCTCGGTGTTCGAGGTCGGCGTGTGGGACGGTAGCTACTACCTCGCGATGGAGTACATCCCGGGCCCGAACCTCTCTCAGCTGAGGACCGCGGCGCGCAAAGCCGAGCGCGTCGTGCCGCTCGCGCTGTGCGCGCAGATCGGCCTCGAGGCGGCGCTGGGCCTCGACCACGCGCACACGGCGAAGGACCTGCGCGGCGGCCGGCTCGGCGTCGTGCACCGCGACGTCAGCCCGCAGAACATCATGGTCCGCAAAGACGGCCTCACGAAGGTCGTCGACTTCGGCATCGCGCGCGCCGCGAACCGGGCGCACCGCACCGAGGCGGGCATGGTGAAGGGCAAGCTCGGGTACATGGCGCCCGAGCAGCTGCGCGGCCGCGACCTCGATGGGCGCGCCGATCAGTTCTCGCTGGGCGCCACGCTGTGGGAGCTGTGCACGGGGCGGCTCCTGTTCGCGAACGAGAGCGACGGCGAGATGATCCGCGCGGTGCTGAACGCGCCCATCCCCCGGCCGTCCGACGTGCTGCCCGACTTCCCCCCCGCGCTCGAAGACGTGCTGATGCGCATGCTCGAGCGCGACCCCGAGAAGCGCTTCCCTCGCCTCTACGAGGTCGCGGGCCACCTCACCGCCTGGCTCAAAGAGTCGACCGAGCCCCACGACCACGAGGCCATCGCCGCCTTCATCCAGGAGGTCGGCGCGCACTCCGACCGCGTCATCGCGCCCGAGCCGCCCCCCAACTTCGTGGTCGCGTTCAAGGGCTCCGGGCCCAAGGCCACCCGCGCCGCCCGCCGCTCGGGGCCGGGCCCCGCCGAGGTCTCGGCCACCGCCTTCCTGCCGACGACTCCTTCTCCCGCACGGCGTCAGGCCGCCGAGGTGCCGACCCGCCCGCGGCCGCAGCGGAACCTGGGCTTCGTCGCGCTCGGCGTCGCCGCGCTCGGCGCGGTCGCGGCCGGCACCTGGCTCGCGTCGCCGCTCCTGTGGCCGCCGCCCGCCGAGGTCGTGACCGTCATCGACGCGGGCGTCGCGCCCGTCGCTCAGGTGCCCGTGGCGCCCACTCCGCCTCCCGAAGAGTCGCCGCCGCCGCAGCCGCGGCCCTCCGAAGAGAACGTCGCGGTGGTGGTCCCGCCGCCGACGAACGCCACGAAGCCCGACAAGCCGGACAAGGGCGGCAAGCACGGCGTGGAGCCGAAGCACCCCGACCCGCCGCGGCCACCGGTCGGCGAAGGCCGGCTCGCGGTGCGCACCACCCCGTGGACGATGGTGTTCGTCGACGGCCGGAAGCTGAACACCACGCCGCTCGACGAGAGCGTGTCGGCGGGCCCGCACACGCTGCAGCTCGTGAACCGCGACCAGGGCATCGACGTCACCCGGCAGATTACGGTCGCCGTCGGCGAGACGTTGAAGCTCAACCTCGACCTGAACAAGTAGGGCCGACCCGACGATCGCGGGGCTGACCCGACGCACGCGCGGCCGCGGCCCACGCGCTTTCGCGGCTGAGCGCGCCGGGCCACGTGCTTGCACTGCACCCGGGCATGCTCCGACTGCACGTTGTGCTCTACGCCCTGCTCCTCGGCGCTCCGGCCCTGGCCGCCGAGCTCGAGAACGCCACCCAGAGGCTCGGCCAGCTCGAGGCCGACGCCGATCAGCTGCGCGCCGGAGATCGGGTCACCGCGAACGCGCTCGTGCTCGACGTGAACGCCGTGCGCACGCAGCTCGGTCGCATTCGCGAGCGCGACGCCGAGTGGAAGGCGCAGGTCGACCGCTCGACCGCGCTGATCGAGCGCATCCGCGCGCGAGGGTTCGCCGCGCCGACGGGCGAGGCCCCCCCGCCGGGCGCGCGGGTCGCGATGAGCTCGGTCGACCGGCACTACTTCGACGAGTTCGACAAGATCGCGCGCCGCTACGAAGACGAGCTCGCCGCGATCGACCCCATTCGCGCCATCGACAAGACGTCGCTCAACGGCGGCGCGAACGAGATGCGAAGCGCGCTGTCGCGCGTCGTCGATCAGCAGCACCCCGAGGTGGTGGCGGCGAAGGCGCGCATCGAGCGCTTCGAGGCCCAGCGCGCCGAGAAGGTCGCCGCGGGGAAGAAGGCGGCCGAAGAGAAGGCCGCGGCGTTCGCGGCCGAGGCGAGCGACGTCGGCACGCAGCTCGATCAGCTGTCGGCGGTCTTCGGGCCCAAGTTCAACTGCAAGCTGTCGCGGCCGTTCACGCCGGGGCGCGTCACCGAGTGGCTCGAGCAGATGCGGCAGTACCAGAAGCTGCGCGAGAAGGGGGTGGCGACGCTCGACCGCCTCGCGACCGACCACCCGGCGTTCGTGCGCGACGACCGGCTGGTGCACCTCAAGGTCTACTTCGAGCGCTACCTCGGCCAGGAGCTCGACGGCTGTCTCGGCGAGCTGGTGTCGGAGCAGCCGGCGAGCAACGGCGGCCGCTACGGCGACCTCTTCCAGCTCATCGAGCGCGGCAACTGGGCCATCAACAACCACGCGCCGCACGCGGTGTACGCCGACCTGGTGAAGGCGCTGCACGACGGGGCCGAGGGCGCCGAGGCGCTCGCCACGTATCGGAAGGTGTGGCTCGGCGAGAAGGACACGAAGAGCCCGGCGCTGGCGCAGCGCTTCCGGGCGTACGTCGACACCCTCGCGTCGCGCGCGAAGGCCGCGCTCGCGGCGCAGCGCATGCCCGAGGCGCGCTCGACCGATCGCTCGCTGCTCGACGTCGCGGCGGGCGCCGTGAAGAACGGCGGCTACGGCCCGTGGGAGCGCATGGTCATCAACGCGGCGCTCGAGCACGTCAGCACCACCAGCACCGACACGCGCGAGCAGGGCGACTACCTCGTCGTGACGACGTACCCGCGCGTGTACGACGAGTTCCAGGTCTGCACCGCCGAGAAGCACGGCGAGGTCTACCGGCTCGTCTATTACACGGTGCGCAAGTACAGCCGAGGCGGCTCGGTGACGCCGATCGGCCGGTGGCTCATCGCCGACCGCATCGTGTCGTCGCAGATCCTCGCCGAGAACATCTCGAAGTGACGAACGCAAGTCCCCTCTCCCCCGTAGGGGAGAGGGACAGGGTGAGGGGCGCGAGCAGCGCACGAAGGAGAGGCGGAATGAGAAGTCCACACGCAGTCGTGGTGATCGCCGCCGTGATGTTGGGAGCCGGGTGTGCTCCGTTTCCGAGTCCCGCCGACGGAGGCCGCAGCGACTTCGATTCGGGCGAGCTCGACGCGAGCACGCCAGACGCGAGCACGCCAGACGCGAGCACGCCAGACGCGAGCACGCCAGACGCCGGGGTGAGCGACGGCGGAGCCGACGCGGGCGGCTTCGACGACGCGCTCTTCGGAGCCGGCGCCGAGCGGCGCATCGCTGCGGTGCCGGTGCCGGTCGACGCGACGGCGGCTCCCGCCTGCTCGGCGACGGTGACGAGCGGCTGCCTCTACCGGCCGCAGCTCGCCGCCAGCGTGACCGAGTGGGTGTTCGGCGACGACGTCTCTTACGTCGACGTGCTGGGCCGGCCGAGAACGGTGCGCTTCGCGGTCTACCGGGCGGCGTCGACGCCGCCGGGCGCTCCGGTCGTGCTGCTGTCGCACGGCGGCGCGGGCGGCATCGAAGACCCGACGCAGGCGCTGCGCGAGTGGGCCTCGATTCTCGCGGGCGCGGGGTACGTGGCCGTCTCGCTCGCGCACTCGGACTACCCGATGACTTCGACCGACGGCGGCCCGAGCGACTACGACCAGCTGTGCGACGCGGTCGGGGTGCCCCACGTGCCGGGCTTCATGTGCGCGCTGAAGGTGAGCTGGCAGCGCCCGCTGGACCTCGCGGCGGTCGAGGCGTGGCTCGAGGCGCGCGTCGCGACGAACACCGCGTGGGCGGGCGCCGTCGACCTCGGCCACCTGGGGCACATGGGGCACTCGGCGGGCGCCAGCGCGGCGATGATGGTGGGCGGCGTGACGCGCAACTTCCGCTGCGCGCAGCCGTTCGGTGGGGGCCAGGGCACGCTGGTGCCGTGCCTCACGAGCGACCTGGTGAGCCGGCGCCTGCCGCCGGTGCGCGCGGTGGTGGCGTACTCTCCACAGGGCCCGGGCACCGAGGGCTTCATGACCGAGTCGTACGGCTCGCTCGAGGTGCCGATGCTGATGGGCACCGGCCTCGAAGACGGAGACCCTGGCGAGCCGGCGAACCGCCTGGCCCTGTTCCCGCTGCTGCCGCCCGGCCCGCGGTGGAAGGTGTACCTCGACCACGTCGGCGCGCAGCACGGGCTCTTCGGTGGAGACCTCGACGCGTGCCGCGCGCAGACGACGCCGCAGCGCTGCGCCGAGCTCCGTGGCGCGCTGACGGCGACGGCGCTCGCGTTCCTCGACGCGCACCTCAGGGGCCGCGTCGACGCGCTGACGTGGCTCGGCTCGGGCAACCTCGCGGCGCTGAGCAACGGCGTCGCGACGGTGACCGCTCGCTGAAGCACCGCGAATCGTCGGGTGTTCGCCGCCACGGAGTGGGGCCGACCCCACCACCGGCCCACCCAGAGGCGCGTCACGACGTCGATCGAGGCGGGCCTGCTTCTCGCAACGTGAGGCGCCATGAGCTCCACGACGACGAGAACGCTGTCCCTCTTGCTCTGCGCCCTGCTCTTCGCGTGTGAGGCCCCCGACGAGGCCGACGCGCTGCGCGAGCCCACGCGGGCCGACTCGAGCGAGGCCGCGGTCGCCGCGACCGCGCCGCCGGTCGCCGACACCTGCACGCCGGCCGTGCTCGCCGTCTACCCATCGTGTGAGAGCGCGCTCGCCGGGAACCCGAGCGGCCAGACGGGCTGCTACCTGGTGGGCACTGGGGCCAGTCGGTCTGCGAAGCTCTGCGTGAAGAAGCGGCTGCTGCTCGTGCAGCTCGACGACGACGGTCAGCTGCCGAACGGACCCCCCGCCGACGAGGCCTACCTCACCGCGATGATCGACGGCCTCAAGGCGTACTTCGACAAGGTCAGCTACGGCCGGCTGGTGTTCGACGTCGAGGTCGCGGGCAACAAGCAGCGGTCGCGCGCCGAGCGCTGGTTCGTCGTGTCGCCGACGGGCAAGCGCGTGCCTGACCTCTCACACGCGTTCTGCGACGGCGAGCTCGACCACCCGCTCGATGAGTACGACATGATCGGCACCCTCTCGACCGCTCAGGGCGCGTCGTCGGGCACGCAGGCTTCGCAGGTCACGTACGAGACGGGCTGCTCGCCGCGCCGCACCGACGAGCGCCGCATCGCCAACTTCATCAAGTACGGCTACCGCGACGTGCACGAGACCGAGCGCGACGCGGCTCCTACGCACGAGCCGGGCCACGCGCTCGGCCTCCTGCACGACCAGAGCTACTCGACGCTGCAGGGCCGCGGAGCCCGATCGAGCCTGAACGGCGGCCTCGTCGAGTACGGAGGCCGCAGCTCGTGCATGGGCGCCGACGGCGCGGGCGTCTCGGTCGGCCTCAACCTGCCCGAGCGGGTCGAGCTCGGGTGGTTGAACGACGGCGCCGTGGGCCTGGGCCGCCACGTCTTCTCGATTCAGAACCCGGTGAGCCGCACGCTCACCATCGACACGCTGGAGCGTGACGCCGAGGGGTTCAAGGGCGTGTACCTGCCGACGTCGACCGGCGGCTACTGGGTCGAGGCGCGGCGCGACGCCGAGCTCGAGCCTTCGCTGCAGAGCGGGCTCATCATTCACCACCAGCTCAGCGGAGCGAAGAACGAGGGCCAGATGGTCGACGCGACGCTGGACACGGCGGGCGACAAGGCCGACGGGCTCCCGGTGGGGCGCACGTACGCCGACGCGCTGAACGGCATCTACGTCACCGCGCTCTCCGAGACGGCGAAGACGGCGACGCTGCAGGTCGAGCGCGACCCGGTGAACAAGAGCGCGCCGCAGATCGCGAACGTCAGGGTCGCCATCGTCGGCGACGCCGCGGGGCGCTTCACCGTCACCGCGAGCGACGCCGACGGCGACCCGCTCTCGTACTCGTGGCGGTTCGGCGGCGAGTACGCGAGTGGGGCGACCGTGGTGAAGTCGCTGCCGCTCAGCGTCTCGATGCGCGTCGTGGTCACGGTCTCCGACCGCAAGGGAGGCACCGCGACGGGCACGGTCGACTGGCCGAGCGCCGCCGCGTACTCGGGCGACTGGTCGGCTCCGACGGCCGGCCGGGTGGCGCTGACTCCGGTGGCGGTCGACCACTCGGTCGCAGACAACGAGTTCATCTTCGCCTTGAGCGACGTGGCCTCGGTCGAGGCCCTCGTCTACGACTGGACGATTCAGGGCACCCAGCACTCGAGCTGGCCCCAGCCCATCTTCGGGTTCGGGCGCATCAACGCGAGCGCGCCCGAGTGTGTGCCCTTCCGCGTCACCGCGACCGACCTCGCGGCCTGCTCTGCTCACACCGACTGCGCCATCGTCCGCGCTGGCTGTGCGCCCGTGCCGCTCCGGCTCACGTACGACCCGCAGGTCCAGCTCGCCTCCGTGAGCTACGACCCGGCGCTCTTCGACGGCGCCCCGAGCATCTCGTGGTCGTCCGACGACTGTGCCATCGCTCCGGGAGTCACCGTGGCCCAGGTCGGCCCGGGCTGCCACGTGCGCGTGCAGCTCGCCGCCTGCCCCGCCGGTGGCAACAACTGCGCTGGCGCCTTCGCCGCGACGATGACGACGCAGTGAGCGCGCGCGGGCGCAGCGAAGAGCGAGCCGCCTGGCTCCGCCGAAGCGCCGCCCACGGGGACGGCTCATCGCGACGATGGGCCTCGCAGCAGGAGGGCCGCCGGGGGGGAGAACGGGGTTTGGTTCCCTGGGCCGGCACCGGCATACCTCCCAGAGATGACCCCACGACTCGTCGTCGGTCTCTGCGTTCTCACCGCCGCCTGCGGCCCGAGCAGCGGCTACCGCGACGGGTGGCTCACCCTCGTGACCCACAGTGACACGCAGCGCGATGGCTTCGACCTCTCGACGCATCAGATCACGACCGATTGGCGGGCAGCCGATCTGTACGTCCACGGTGCGCACGACGACGTCGCTCGCGTCGGAGCAGGGCCGGATTCTGTGCGAGAAGACCGAGGGCGTGTCGTCGGCGCAGGAGGTGGTGACCACGACCAGCGACTGCCTGTGGGCCGCCTCGATTACGGGGCCACGCGCCCTGCTGGCGCGAGACCGCACTGGCGGCCTGCACCGGATTCTCGTCGACGATGCGTTTGGCCCCACCCGCAGCCGGCCCGAGAGCGGGTACCTCGTGATGCAGGTCGCGAAGGTCGAATAGACGCGGCCTCGCGAAGCGCGCTCGTCGGTGGGTCGCAGGGTCGGCGGCCGCGCCCGCACGAACTTCCGGGTGTCGTGCTAGCGGAAGTTCTTGAGGAGCAAGATGCCGTAGCCTGCGATCTCTTCGCTGGTCCCGCTGATGGCGTTGACCGCGACCTTGTTACCTTCGTTGCCGGCGACATAGTAGAGCGTCCCTCCGGTGCCGGCCCTGCCGCCCAGCGCGCCGTTCCCCTCGGGGTAGTAGCCGAGGAACAGGCCCACGTGAGCGCCGCCGTCGTGCCATTTGAACAAGATGAAGTCACCCGGGGCGCGCTCGCCCGGCTGACTCAGGGTCGCCTCGTAGTAGGGCGTGCCGAACTCGCGAGCGTAGTACTGGCGGTCGGCGTCGAGCGTCACGTCGGCTGGCGCGAGCGCCGCGCCGTCGTACTTCTCGCAGCTCGAGTCGATGGTGTTCGTCGCCACGCTCCCCGCCAGCAGACGCTCGTTCGAGCGACCGTCACCGTCGACGCGATCGCCTGACTCGGTGCCGCAGCCGTCAGCCGTGGGGTCTTTGAAGCGGTCGGCGATCCGGTCTGGCGACATGCCCGCGAACAGGGCCGACGGCGTCGCGATGTGGTTGCCGAGCCACCAGTAGAACCAATCGCACCAGGCGACGTCGTCCGCCGTGGAATGGGTCGGGAGGCTCGGGTCCGTGTAGCGCGTGCCGTCGACGTCGACGGTCCCCTTGTAGCCGACGCGGCCGTTGTCGGAGTCGACCATCTGCGTGAACGCCGCGTTCACCATCTGGTAGCGCGCATCGTGCAAGCCGCCGTTCGGTGAGTCGTTCGTGCCTCGGGTCATGGTGAAGAAGTTGCCGGTGCGAGGGCCGAGCTCGACGTTCGACCCATCGTAGAACTGAAGGCGCACGCGGTAGACCGCACGTCTGCTCAAGCCGAGCGACGCGGAGTCGGCGACCAACATGAAGAGCCCTCCGCTGTAGCCGGTGGTCGCGGCGGTGAGATACGCCGAGGTGACTTCGGAGACGTCGCCCGTTGCCAGGCGCTCGTAGGTCACGGTGTAGCGCACGGTGGAGTGGCTGACGAGGTAGTCACGCAGCGTGGCGTCGTTGACGAAGATCGCCCACATTCCGAACGCTGCGTAGCTGTTCGCCTCGCTCGGGAGCGTGATGGTGCCGCCGTAGGTCGGCTCGTCAACGCCGTCGACACAGTTGTCATCGACCCCGTTCCAGAACTGCTCGGGAGCGCGCGGGCGTACGGCCGCCGTCGTGTCGTCGCAGTCGTCTCCATGGTACCCGCTGACGAAGGCGGCCCCGAGCGCGCAGGTGCACTTGTCGGCGCAGTCGGCGGCGACGCCCGAGATGTCCACGCCCACGCGGGAGGGCGCGGCGTCGGTGGCGTGGTAGCCGTCGCCGTCGTCGTCCCGATAACAGTCGACGAGCGCATCCGGTGCGGGCGCATAGCCCTGGGCGTAGAGCGGACGCGCGGCATCGTCGATCGCGATGCGATCCAGCGGAGGTGCGCGGTCTGCGCAAGCCGCGAGGAAGAGCACTACGGTTGAAATGTGTCTGTGCATGGTCGGTGAACCCAATCGGGTGCCGGGAGTTTCGCCCTGTCGAGCTCAGCGAGGCTGAGCTGCTCTCCGCGCTTCAGCAGCGATGAAGTGTCTGCGCCACGGCGTCGCCGCGGCCCACAGCTCGAGCGCGCGTGGCCCTCACGCGCAGCCGCTACCGCCGCAGCGCTCCGTCACTGACAGGCTTGCGTGCGCATCACCTGTACGACGGCGCCGCAGTAGGCGTTGTTGCAAGAGCCGCCGCCCGTGACGACGGGGCAGCTCGCGACGAAGGCGGCGCCAGAGCCACACGCAGGGACGGCCAGGCTCAACCAGCCGGTAGTGCCCGAGCAATCGCCGTCGGTGGCGAAGCAGCTCTGGCTGCCGGTGCACGCGCCGCCCACCCGATACTGCTTCGTCTCGGCGCCATTGCAGTCGAAGTCGTAGCCGCCGCCACAGCCGCGCGGCGTCGAGAAGTACGACGACTGGGTGGGGTAGGCGCGGGCATCGGAGTCGCAGCAGTCGCCGTTGCGCTCCGAGTGCCCGGGGAGCGAGTGCACGCCGCAGACGAGCGTGAGCAGCGGCACCGCCGTGTAGCCGTCGCCGTCGGCGTCGGGCCCGACGGCGACGCAGCGGTCGGACTCGCACGAGTGCGGGCCGTCGACGCACAACGCCCCGTCGGCCTTCTTGAGCGCGCAGCGGCTGGCCCCGTTGCAGTAGTGCGTCGGAATGCAGTCGTTGTCGGAGGCGCACGACGTCAGGCACGCGGTTCCTCCGCACTTGTAGCCGCCGCACGAGACGTCCGTCGCCGCCGGGCAGCTCGCCTGCATGCCCGTGCAGGCCCGCTGCGGAGTCGCCGTGCCCGCCGAGCAGCTCGCCGGCGCGCACACGTTGCCGGCGGGCTCGAAGCCGTTGGGCGGGCAGTTGTTGTCGGAGCCGTCACAGACCTCGGCCACGTCACACGCTCCGACGGACGGGCGGCAGAGCGTGCCCGCCGAGACGAGGAGGTTCGGAGGGCACTGTCCACTCGAGCCGGTGCACGTCTCGGCGACGTCGCACAGGCCGAGCTGTGGACGGCAGAGCGCGCCTGCGGGCCGCAGCTCGTCGTTCGGGCACTGCTTGCTGTTGCCGTCGCAGACCTCGGGCGGGTCGCACAGGCCCGTCGAGGCGCGGCAGGTCGCGCCCATCGCGAGAATCACGTCGGCAGGGCACGCGGGAGCGTCGCCGCTGCAGCGCTCCGGCGGGTCGCACAGGCCCTGCGACGCGCGACAGGTCTGCGTCTGCGGCACGAAGACGTTCGGAGGGCACGTGCCTTGAGGCGTACAGATCTCGGCGACGTCGCACGGGCCCGCCGACGGCCGGCACTCGACGGACGGAGTGCACGGCATCGGGCCTCCGCCTGCAGCGCCGCCGCTGCCGCCGCCTGCAGCGCCGCCACTGCCGCCGCCTGCAGCGCCGCTCATGCCGCCGCCCGCGGTGCCGCTCATGCCGCCGCCCGCAGTGCCGCTCATGCCGCCGCCCGCAGTGCCGCTCATGCCGCCGCCCGCGGAGCCGCTCGTGCCGCCGCCCGCAGTGCCGCTCGTGCTTCCGCCCGCAGTGCCGCTCGTGCCGCCGCCGTTTCCGCCGGCCGCCCCGCCGTCGCCCGGCTCGGTGCCGGCGTCGCTCGGCTCTTCGCCTCCCGCCGTCGCGCGGCCTCCACCGGCGCCGCCCGACCGAGGCGTGCACTCGCCGTAGACGCAGACGGCGTCGCCTTCGCAATCGCCGCTCGACACGCACGCCGGAGAGCCGCCGCCGCTGCAGCTCCACGAGGCGGCGAGCGCTGCGAGGAGCGCGAGAGCAGAGCAGTACGGAAGAAAGGCGGGAGTGGTGCGCATCCGAAGGCCATGAGCACGGTGCACGCCACGCCGGGCGCGTGGCGCCTCGCGGGCTTGCGAGCGGGCGCGCGTCGGGTCGACCCGACTGCGTCGGAGGGCCCACCCGTCGAGCAGCTTTGCCCCGGCCGTGCACGAGCGCCACACCTGCGGCGCCGCGCGGTCACCCCATCCACGGGAAAACGCGAGCCGGCACCGCTGATGCACCGTGGGCCTCGGGATGCCCCGCAGCCGCGAGACGCCGGATCACCGTGTTCCCGTGATGTGCCTCGTCGTGTACGTCGTCGCCGTCGTGGTCTCGGGCATCAGCCCCTACTCGCGCCACACGTGGTTCTTCGAGAACCTGTGCTCGACGGTCATCATCTTCCTCGCGGCCGTCAGCTACCGCCGCTTTCGCTTCAGCGACCGCGCGTACCTGCAGGGGCTCGTCTTCCTCCTGCTGCACACGGTCGCCACCTATTACACGTACCCGCGCGTGCCGATCGGCGCCTGGCTCGAGCAGTTCCTCGACACCTCGCGCAACCACTACGACCGCATCATTCACTTCTCGTTCGGCGCGCTCATCCTGCTCCCCGTGCGCGAGCTCTTCTTCCGCCGCGAGCCGCGCAAGAGCCTCGTGATGGAGCTCTTCCTCAGCATCGCCGTGCTCTGGTGGTTCGCGACCGGCTACGAGCTGCTCGAGTGGTGGGGCGCCCTCCTCGCCCACCCCCGCGACTCGAAGGAGTTCCTCGGCATTCAGGGCGACGCCTGGGACGCCCAGGAAGACCTCTTCGTCGCCCTCATCGGCGGGACCCTCGCCGCCGCGCTCGACTACGTCCTCGTGAAATTACGCCACCGGCGCCACCAGCCGGCCTCCCAGGAGGGCGCGGCCGGCCATCGCCCCATGGCCGCGTAAAACCTCGCGATTCGGTGCGTTCGATTCCAAAGCGCGCCTGCTACCGCGCCGTTACATCCGCAATGCAACAGGTACGGGGAACTCACACCCCCGCGTAGCGGTTGCAGAGCGAAATCATGGAATCGTTCGAGACGAATATCGGGGCCGTCGACCTCGACCTCGGGGAGCACCTGGGAGACGAAGCCGGCGACCTTCTCACTTCCGAGAGCCACAGCGCCACGCGCGAGCGTGAGCGGGGGCTCTCCGTACAAATCGAGCAGCGCCTGCGGGCGCTGTACGCCTCCATCGTCGACTTCGACCTGGCGTTCGGGCACCTCGAGGCGCTCGTTCAACAGCTCGATCGCGGCGAGCTGCGCTTGCGCTCCGTCGTCGACGTCAGCGGCGACTTCGAGTCCCAAGACGAGGGCGAAGACCACCCGGGCCTGCGCCGCATCTCGGCCGCGCTCAAGAAGTTCAGCGTCCGCCGCCGCGCGTGGAGACGCATGGTCGAGGGCGATCGCAAGGCCGCCCGCCGCGACGAGCTCATCCGCGCGCTCGAAGAGCTGTCGCTGCACCCCCAGCAGCTGCGCGCCATTCACGAGCACGTCGGCGAGAAGCTCAGCGAGCTCTCTGACGCCGAGCGCACGCTGCGTCAGGCCCTCAGGCTCCGCGCCGTTCCCGAGTCCGTGAAGGCGTGGCGCGCTGCCCTCCGCGGCCACCGCGCCGCCGGCACCGAGCGCGTGAAGGAGCCCCTCGAGTTGCTCGTTCGGCTCGAGCGCGAAGCCGGTGAGACCCTCGGAGCGCTGCGCCGCCACGGCTACGCGCTGCGCGAGGCCCACCACGCCCTCGAGGCCTCGAAGAGCGCCATGGTGCAGGCACACCTCTATCTGGTGCACCGCATGGCCAAGCGCTACGCGGGCCGCGGCATCGACCTCACCGACCTCATGCAAGAGGGCGCCGTCGGCCTGATGCGCGCCGTCGACCGCTTCGACTGGCGCCGCGGCCTGCGCTTCGCGACCTACGCGAACTGGTGGATCCGCGCCTCCTTCACCCGCACCCTCGCCGAGCAGTCGCGCACCATTCGCCTGCCCGTGAACGTGGGCGAGCACCTCTTGCGCATGTGGCAGGTCTCGAGCGCGCTCGCGCAGAAGCTCGGCCGCGAGCCGAGGCTCGAAGAGACGGCCGAGGCCGCGGGCCTCACGCCCGAGAAGGCCGAGCGGCTGCTCGCGAGCCAGCGCCCGGTCGTCTCGCTCGACGAGCCGCTCGACGACGAGGGCGAGAACACCGTGATGGATCGCATCGCCGACTCCACCGCCGAGAGCCCTTCGCTCCCCACCGAGCGCACCGAGCTCGAGCAGCTCGTCGGCCGCGCGCTCGCGCAGCTGCCCGAGAAAGAGCGCAACGTCCTCGAGCGCCGCTTCGGCTTCGGCGACGACGCTCCCGAGACGCTCGAAGAGATCGGCCGGTCGTTCGGCCTCTCGCGCGAGCGCGTGCGGCAGATCGAAGCCCGCGCGCTGCAGAAGCTGCGGCGCCTCGGCGCTCCACTCGAGCTCCAGACCTACCTCTCGTCGCCCGACGAGTCGGCCGACCTGGTTCATTGATCAGGTAGCTCGCCGAGCCGCGCGACCCGCTCGGGCTCGAGCTCACCCAGCTCGGCGAGCGCTCGCTGCCCGCGCACCCACGCGCCCAGCGGCGTGCTCGAAGGCGGCAGCTTCCGGTGGCGCCGCGACGCCTTCACCGCCTGCGCGTACGACAGCTCCCAGACGAGCGCGCTCTCGTCGAACGGGAAGCACACGCCCTTGAGCTTCTTCTCGAGCTTCGGTGGCAGCTCGCCGTCGCGCCACCGCTCGCGCACCTGCTCCACCCAGACGCTGAGCGCTCTCGCCGGGCCGAACCGAGGCACCAGGCAATGGCCTCGTTGGCGTTGGAAGGCGAGCAGGCGCTCCAGCCCGTCTTCGTCCGTCAGCATGTCGGGGCGCACTACAGAGGGTGACGCAGAAGTTGGCTTTTCTGGATCTGGCGAAGGGCAAGTTGCCCGAGCGGTCGCCGACCTGATCAGCGGGCCGGCGGCGGTCGCTTGCCGGCGCGGCGGCGCTCGGGCGCGGGCGCCGGGTTCTGCGCGGGGCGCTCGCCCGGCTTCGGCTTCTTCGCGATCGGCGCGGCGGCCGGCGGAGGCGGCGGCATCGCCTCGGGCCCCACGCGCTGCTCGGCGGCGACGTCGCCGCGCTCGAGCATTCGCGGGCGCAGCGCCTCGTGCTGCGAGACGTCGCCTCCGGCGCGGCGCACGAGCTCGACGCTCGGGCCGGGCGCGGCGTCGCCCCGGCGAAAGGGAAGGGCGATGGCGGCGTGGTACGCGGCGTACTCGCTGTGCGGGGGAATTCGGGCGGAGTGGAAGTCGGCACGGCCGAGGCTCGAGAGCGGCACGAAGCACCAGCGCGGGCGGTAGCCGGGGAACGCCGTCGAGACGCCCTGCGGCCCGAGCGGAACCCAGCCGACGAGGCCGCCGCCGGCGCGCCACTCGACCCACGCCGGAGCCCACTCGTCGCCCGGCACCCAGACCCAGCCCTCGCTGGGGCTCTGCACCCAGCGCCCGTGGTGAAACGGGAGCCACCCCCACGACCACTCCGACTGCCACGACCAGCCGTCGGCGGTGCTCACCCAGTGGCCGGCGGTGAAGTACGGGTAGAAGTCGGCGCCGACGACGGCCACCGAAGGCCGCCACACGCGCCCGTACGGAGCGAGCGCCACCCAGTCGCCGTGCCGCGCGAGCTCGCCGTAGAAGTCGGTCGAGCTCGGGGCCCTGATGCGGTGGGTGCACGCCGTCACCGCGCAGAGCGCGGCGAGGGCTGCGAGGCGGTTCATGGGTGAAAAAGTAATCGTCGAACGGCACCAGCGCTTGAGCTAGGCCGGTAACACCATGGCCAGGTCTCGATTCGTCCTCGCGATTGATCAAGGCACCACCGGTACGCACATCTCGATCGTCGACGAGAAGGTGAAGGTCGTCGGCAAGGCGTACCAGGAGTTCAAGCAGCACTTCCCGAAGCCAGGCTGGGTCGAGCACGACTTGAGCGAGATCTGGCGCACGGTCGAGGCGTGCATCGCGAAGGCGCTGAAGGCCGCGAAGCTCAAGGGGTCGGACATCGCGGCCATCGGCATCACGAACCAGCGCGAGACGACCGGCGCGTGGACGAAAGACGGCAAGCCGCTGCACCGCGCGATCGTCTGGCAAGACCGGCGCACCTCCGACCGCTGCGCCGAGCTGAAGGCCCGCGGCGAAGAGCCGCGCGTGCGCGAGAAGACCGGCCTCGTGCTCGACCCGTACTTCTCGGGCACGAAGATGCAGTGGCTGCTCGAGAACGCGCCCGCGGTGCGAGAGGCGCGCGACGCGAAGAACCTGCTGTTCGGCACCATCGACACGTGGCTCGTCTTCAAGCTCACGGGCGCGGCCTCGCACGTCACCGACGTCTCGAACGCGAGCCGCACGCTGTTGATGGACCTGCAGCGCCTCGAGTGGGACGACCAGATGACGTCGCTGCTCGCGGTGCCGCCCGACGTGCTGCCGCGCATCGCGTCGAGCGCCGAGGTCTACGGGCAGACGAAGGGCATGAAGTCGCTGCCCGACGGAATCCCCGTGAGCGGCATGGCGGGCGACCAGCAGGCCGCGCTGTTCGGGCAGGCGTGCTTCCAGGTCGGCGAAGCGAAGTGCACGTACGGCACCGGCGCGTTTCTGCTGATGAACGTGGGCGCGCAGCCGGTGGCGTCGAAGGCGGGCCTGCTGTCGACGGTCGCGTGGAAGGTCGGCGGCCAGACGACCTACGCGCTCGAGGGCAGCGCCTTCATCGCGGGCGCGGCGGTGCAGTGGCTGCGCGACGGGCTGGGCCTCATCAAGAAGGCGGCCGACGTCGAGGCCCTCGCGAAGAAGGTGAAGGACACGGGCTCGGTGGTGTTCGTGCCGGCGCTGGCGGGGCTGGGCGCTCCGCACTGGAACCCGCAGGCGCGCGGGCTGTTCGCGGGCATCTCGCGCGACACGACGGCGGCGCACCTCGCGCGCGCGGTGCTCGAGGGCATGGCACTGCAGATCTACGAGCTCGCCGACGCGATGCGGAAGGACTCGGGCAAAGACATCCCCGCGTTCAAGGTCGACGGCGGGGCGGTCGCGAACAACCTGCTGATGCAGTTTCAGGCCGACGTGCTCGGCACGCAGGTGGTGCGGCCCAAGAACGCCGAGACGACCTCGCTCGGCGCCGCGTTTCTCGGCGGCCTCGGCGCCGGCATCTGGGAGAGCACCGACGCCATCAAGCAGGCCTGGAAGGCCGACAAGGTCTTCTTCCCCAAGATGGGTGAAGAAGAGCGTGCGGCGCACTTGAAGAAGTGGGCAGGCGCGGTGCAGCGCGCGTGAAGCGCGCGTGGGGCGGCGTCGTCGCCATCGCGCTGGTCCTGCCCGTGCTGGGGTTCTTCGCGCTGCGCTCGCGCGCGCGCGTCGCGGGTGAGCGGTACCTCGCGATGGCGATCGAGCTCGACCGGCGCACGTACACGCGCACGGTGCACCACCCCCTGACGGGCAGTGCCTCGGGCCTGCGGCTCCGCAGCGCGCTGAGCGGTCACGTCGCCGCGGCGGGCTGGGACGAGGCGTGCACGAAGGTCGCCCGGGGAGACGAGCCCCTCGAGTCTCTGCCCGAGCCGTGCGAGACCGCCTGGCGCGCCGATCGCGAGTGGGTGCTCGGCGTGATGATGGCGGGCCGCTCCGACGCGTGGAGCCGCCTGCCCGAGTCCGAGAACCTCAAGCCGCTCGTGCACGCCGGGCGCGTGGCGGCGCTCGAGATTCGCAAGCGCCCCGCCGATGAAGGCGCCGAGCTCTGCGTCGACGTGCTCGCGGTGGCGCGCGACCGGGGCCTGGGCGGCGGCCTCATCGGCGTGATGCTCGCGTCGAGCCTCGTCGAGCTCGTGAAGCAGCCGTGCGCCGCCGCGCTCGCGTCGGCCTCTGACGAGAAGCGCGCGTGGGCGAAGCAGGAGCTGCTGCACATCGCCGAGGCCTGGCCGCCGGCGGGCGACTGGGTGCCATACGAGGCGCTGGGCCTGATCGGCGCGTTTCACCACGTGATGACCGATGACCAGCTCGCGCGCTTGCCGGCCATCGTGCCCGGCTCCAACATCGACCTCGAAGGCGACTTCCTGCAGCGCCTCGTCTTGATGCAGGCCTTCCCCGCCTCGCTCGCGTTCTTCGAGCGCGTCGAGCAGGCCGCGAAGCTCGAGCCCCGGCAGCGCGACGTCGAGGTCGCGGCGCTCGAGGCCGCCGAGGCCGAGTCGTGGAATCCGATTCGGCGGGTCGGCACGCCCGACTACGTGAAGTTCTTCGCGCGCGCCGACGCCGCCCGCGCCGCGCTGCTCAAGCTCTCGGCGCCGTGACCATTAGCTGGGCTTCAGGCGAGGCCTCACGCGGCGCCCCCACGGGCCCCGAAGCGGTGCTATCTCGCGGGTCGTGACGACCACGGTTCAGCAGACGGCTCCGCTCGGGAGCACGAAGCGCATCGACAACTGGTGGGTGGCTCCGCTGCTCACCGCGGCCGGCCTCATCACCTTCTTCGGCTACCTGACGCTGCGCGCGTTCAGCGCGACCTACGTCTGGGCCGAGCCGTACATCAGCCCGACGGTGGCGCCGCCGCTGTTCGCGGCCATCTCGGGCTACCCCGGCGGAGTGCCGGTCGACCACGCGTGGCTCGGCGCCTTCCCCTCGTGGTGGCCTTCGTTTCTGCCGCAGTCGCCGGCGTTCTTCATTCCCGCCTCGGCGATCGCGTTTCGCTTCACCTGCTATTACTACCGCGGCGCCTACTACAAGTCGCCCGTGCTCTCGCCGCCGAACTGCGCCGTGCGCGGCGCCTCGCGCTCGTACCGCGGCGAGACGGCGATGCTCATCTTCCAGAACCTGCACCGCTACACGCTCTACGCCGCGCTCTTCCTGCTCGTCTGCCTCTGGTGGGAGGGCCTCGGCGCGTTCTTCAAGCACGGCAAGTTCGGCATGGGCGTCGGCACGTTCGTGATGGTGATGAACGCGTCGCTGCTGACCGGCTACACGTTCGGCTGCCACTCGTGGCGGCACCTCATCGGCGGTAAGCTCGACTGCTTCTCGTGCGACGCCGTGGGCCGCACCCGGTTCAAGCTGTGGAAGGTCTCGTCGTGGTTCAACGGGCGCCACATGCTCATCGCCTGGTGCAGCCTCGTCTGGGTCGCGCTCACCGACGTGTACATCTACCTGGTGTCGTCGGGCGCGATTCGTGACCTGAACACGTGGGACTAGCCGCTCGCGCGCGCGAGCAGTACCGAACCCGCCGTGCCGTGCGGTGGACGGTCGACCTCGCCCTCGTGCTCGCCGCCGTCGCCGTCATCGGCCTGTGGCAGACCCGCGACCACGTGCGCGGAGGCGTGCTGCCGCAGCTCGTGCTGCCCGCCCTCGACGGGAAGGCGGTCTCGCTCGGCGCCCTCGGCGGCAAGCCGACCCTGCTCGCGTTCTGGGCGCCGTGGTGCGGGGTCTGCAAGGCCTCGAGCGACAACCTCTCTCGCGTCGCGAGGCTCGCGGGCTCGCGCGTGAACGTCGTCTCGATCGCGCTCGAGTACGACAGCGTCGCGGCGGTGCAGCGCTACGTGAAAGAGGGCGGCGTCGACTACCCCGTGCTGCTCGGCACTCCCGAGCTCGGCGCCGCGCTGCACGTCACGAGCTTCCCGACCGTCTACTTCATGAGCGCCGACGGCCAGCTCACCGGCTCGGCGGTCGGGTACACGACGACGCTCGGGCTCCTCTGGCACCTGCTCTGGGCGTGAGCCGCCGTCCCCTGTGCCCGCGCGTTGATCTCGGCTCGCGGCCGCGATCGTGCGATACGCTCGCGCCGTGATCGAGCTGCTGATCAGCGCGCCACCGCAGAAGTGCTTCGACGCGTTCTGCGACCTGCAGTCGGCGCGCCTGTGGCTGCCGGGCCTCAAGAAGCTCCGCGTCGTGCGCAGCGACGCGCGCGGGCGCCCGCTCGAGGTCACGTACGAGTTCGGCGACGACCTCACCTACGCGCTCGTCTACGCCTACGACGACGCCCGGCGCCACGTGCGCTGGGTGCCCTCGGCCGGCGTGCGCGACGGCGTGTCGGGCTACGCCTCGTTCGAGCCCTACGAAGACGGCTGCCGCTTTCGCTACTCGCTCGACAGCGTCAAGGGCCGCCCCGAAGACCACCCGCTCGCCGTCGCCCACGCCTTCAGAGAGTGGATGACGAAGGCCCCCGCCTGATCAGCGGTGGGCGTCGACCACGACGTCGTCGACCAGCGTGAGCCGGTACGGGCTCGGCTCGGCCGGCAGCCGCACCGTCACGCGCACCGCGACCCGCGTCACCGGCTGCGTCGACATCCACGGCTCGTAGCGCGCCGTCAGCGGGGGCGCCGCCGCGGTGAACGACTGGCCTCCGACCTTCAGCACCGGCTCGCGCGGGTAGAGCGTCACCTCGTAGCCGGGCGCCCAGTCGCTGCCGCTCCAGTCGACCGTGAAGTCCGCGCCCTCGGTGAGCGCGCCCAGCTTCGGAGCGAAGCGCCCCGCCGGCAGCACCAGCTCGGCCTCCCACGCAGGCAGCTCGTCGAGCCGAATGAGCACGGTGTTCGGCCCTGGGTGCCACACCGCCGGGTCGATGTACGCCCCGTTGACCGGCGTCACGCTCTGGCCGTTCACCGCGATGAACGGCGTGGCGTTTGCGGGCGCGTACACGAAGGTGGGGGCGAAGAAGACGCGGCCCTCGCCGTCAACCTCCATCGTGATGCCGCTCACCCGCGTGCGATCGATCAGCGGCATCGTGCACGTGTCGCCGCACAGCGCGAGCGGCAGGCGCGCCTCGTGAAAGAGCTGCAGCGGCAGCAGCGTCGACAGCGCCGTGGCGCACGCCGACCACACGAGCTTCTGGTTGTAGTACCGCTGGTGGTACGGGAAGCGGTCGGTCGGCTTGAACGAGACGCCCACGAGCTCGTCGCCGAGGTACGCGAGCAGGAGCCCCTCGGCCCGCTCGCAGCCGCTCACCACCGTTCGCGCGGCCGCCGGCGGCTCGGGGAAGGTGCCGGTGAAGCGCTTCGGCGCCTCGCCCGGCCACTGCACCGCGAGCTCGACGCCCGCCGGCAGCTCGCCGCGAAGCGCGTTCGGCGGCATGAGGGTGAGCTTCGCCTCGGCGAACGGGGTGGTGCCCGGCTCGTCGGGCACGCCGTACCAGCCGGGCGCGCGCGTGTCGGACTCGGGGCCCGGCACGCTGCTGCCCCGACCACAGGCGAGCAGGCAGAAGAGAATCGTCGAGCAGATGGGTCGCACGAGGGGCCGTATGCCGGCCCCACTGCAGAGGAACAATCAGAGGCTGTCGCGGTAGTACTGCTCGGCCTGGCGGCCGCGGGCAGGGTCGATGTACGCCGGCCGCTCGAAGTAGCGGCAGAACGCCATGCCGGCGTCGTTCGCGGTCGTGGTCGCGCGCAGCTTGGTGAGCGCGTTGCTCTCGCTGCCGTTCAGCTCGTGCCACAGGTACTCGAGCTGCCCCTTGAACGACGTCGTCGAGTAGCCGTGCTCGCGGCAGAACGCCTTCATCGCGTCGCCACGGCCGTTGTGCCACTGCGCGATGCCGAACGACGTGCCGCCGTCGCCGACCGCGTCGGGGCGGAAGCCCGACTCGAACTTCAGGTTGCCGGCGATGCCCGCGGCCTGCGCGCGCGTGAGCCCCTTCGCCATGAAGAACTCGATGACCTGCTGCGCGTTGCCCGCGGCGCCCGGCCGGTCTTCGATGCCGTTGACCGGGCCCGTCGACGGAGGCGGCCGGTTCGGAGGCGTCGGGCCCGGCTCGAACGTGTCCGACGCGCCGGGGATCTGCAGCGTGCGGCCCGCGTAGATCAGGTTCGGGTTCGCGATGTGGTTCGCCTGCGCGAGCGCCTCCACCGTCGTGTGAAACCGGCGCGAGAGCGCCCACAGCGTGTCACCAGGTCTGATCAGATAGTCGCCCATACGCCGAAGTTCTCGGCGCCCACGCGCGACCCGTATTCAGCAGCCCCAGCAGCCTCGTTTACGTTCCTGAGGAATTACGCCACTGTAGGACAAGGGACCACCTGTCAGAACCCCGTGGATTTCGGGGCCGGCACGCTGCTCTTCACGTAGCCCTTCGAGAGAATGAACGCCTCGAGCTGGGCCGACTCGGCGTGCAGCACGTCGATCAACGCGACCACCGCGTTCACCGCCGCGTCGCCCCGGCCCGCGTTCTTCAGCACCGCCGTGCGCCCGCGCACGTCGTAGAGCTGCGCGCAGATGAAGTGGAAGAGGTCGGCCCGCGCCCGCGAGTCGAGCTCGGAGGCCGGCACGATGCCCGCGAACGCCGCCTCGACCGCCGCGACCTCGGCCGGGTGGTACTGGCGCAGGTACTGGGTGGTCAGCTGCTTGAGGCGCGCCATGTCGGTGTACTCCTGCATGTCGTTGCCGTTGTTCAGCACGTCGGCGTACGACGGCTCGCCGGGCCGCAGCTCGTTGCCCACGATCGCCTGGTGCAGCACGCGCGTGACGAGCCCGTAGAACTGCACGTTCGTCATGTTGTAGCCCCAGCCGAGCGTCGGCCAGCCGAACGTGATGCCGCGGTAGTCTTCGATCGCCATCACCGCGTACCAGTCGGTCAGCGCCGAGCGGCCCACGCCCGAGAGCGCGGTCGCGCGAACCGTCGACGACTTCGCGAGCAGGTCCATCATCGCCACCGCGTAGTCGTGCGTGTCGTCGTCGGGCATCTCGCCGAGGTCGAGCAGCTGCCGCCCGAACGTGCTCGCGAGCGGGTCGTGCGTCGGCGTGTCCATCACCACGAGGCCGATGCGCTCGGCGCGAGCGGGCCGGTCGGTGATGAAGTACGCGATCGAGTCGGGCGTGATGGGCATGCGCAAAGAGCGGCCCGCCGCCGTCGGGAAGTACATGCTCCAGCTGCTGATCATGAGCCCCGCCTGCGACTGATCGACGAGGTTGTCCGTGATCGCCTTCGTGAACGCGTACTGCTTCGTCGCCCGCCGCGGCTGCGCCTTCACGTAGTTCGACGCGTAGACGATGTTCTGAAACGACGCCGCCTGCTCGGACCACGTCGCCCCCTTCAGCTTCCGCAGCCAGTTGCCGCTCTTGTACAGCGTGCACGAGCGCAGCCACGGGCCCGTCTTGCTCTGGCTCCACGTCACGTACGACTCGCGGTCGCGCTGCGCCGCCGGCGAGATGACCTCGGTGAGAAACGAGCGGAAGGGCCGGTCGCCCGGGAAGTCGAGCACGATGGGCGCCTTCACGTACGTGTCGCGCTTCAGCGTCACGGTCTTCCCGTTCCACGTGCCGCTGAACGTGTCGTCGTTCGCGCCCGTGCTGTTGCCGCCGCTCACGGTGAAGCTCGCGCCCGGGCCGGTCAGCGTGTCGGTCGCGCGCGTGAGCTGCACGCTCTGGCCGCCCATCGTGAGGCGAATGCCGACCGCGGGCCACGACTCGATGACCGCTCCGCCCGTCACGGCGAGGCCGTCGGAGGTCGCGGTGTACAGCCCGTTCAGGTCGTCGTCGGCGACCGCCGCGAGCCCGGCGACGTCTTCACCGTACTCTTCGGCGGCCGGCTCGTCGTTCAGCACGAGCTCGGAGTCGGGACCACAGGCAGAGGCAGCGAGGCACAGCAGGAAGAGGTGTCGGGTGTTCATGGGGTCGAGGCCTTTCAGAGAGAAGAACCGGAGCACGCGCCGTCGAGCGGCCACGGCGTCACGCCGTCGGAGGTGAGCGTCGAGATGACGTCGCTGAGCGATTCGCCGCCGCCGCTCGGCACCGTCGCGTCGCGCACGAGCAGGCCGCGCGGCTGGCCGCACACCGAGACCGCGTCGAAGCCGGTCACGCCGAGCGAGCCCAGCATCGCCGGCTCGCCGTACATCGCCTGGCCGCCGATGACCGTCAGCACCACGTCGGTCGGCTGCGCCTCGATGACCGCCCGCAGCGGCGCCTTGCCGTTCGCGCGCACGACGACGAGGTCGGCCGCGAGGCCCGGAGCGATGCGCCCCAGCTTGTCGCCCATGCCCGCGATCTCGGCCGGCACCGACGTCGCCATCTCGAACAGCTGCGCGTCGCTCAAGAGCCCGCCGAAGCGCGCCTTGTTGATGCGGTCGGCCACCTTCAGCTCGGCCAGCAGGTTGTTCGTGCCCGACGGAGTCCAGTCGGGCGACAGCGCCACCTTGAGCCCCGCCTTCAGCGCCGCCGGCACGTCCGTCGTCTGCCCGTACAGCACCTCGTTCGACTGCGGCGACCACACGAGCTTCATGCCCGCGGCGCCCATCTCGTTCAGCTGCGCCGCGCTCAGCGCCGTGCCGTGAATCGCGACGACCTCTTTGCGCAAGAGCCCCAGCGCGCGCAGCGTGTCGAGCTCGGCGCGCGAGCTGTCGTCGGTGCCCTCGGCGAGGTGCACGAGGTACGCCTTCGTGGTGCCGGCGTCGAACTGCGCGACGAGCTTCGCCGCGTCGCTCGCCGTGATGCTCTTCACCGGCAGAACGTTCTGGCGAATGTTGTCGCGGCAGAAGACGTACGACTCGACGTTGCGAACCCAGCCGTTTTGGCACGAGTAGCCGATGGAGCCCTGAATCGTCGTCGTGCCGCCCATCAGCGCGCGCAGCTCGCCGTACTTCTGCGCCTGGCACAGGTGGCCCGCGTTCTTCACCGCGTTGTACGGCTGCTTCACCGCGGCCGCGTACGAGGCGTCGTCAGCCCACTGGTAGCGGTTGCCGTACAGGCGCGGCGGGGCCCACGGCGCGATGAAGTTGTAGGCGACGTGGTTGTGCAGATCGACGAGGCCCGGCGCGATGACGCCGCCGGTCTCGACGACCGTGGCTCCGCAGGGCACCGCGTCGCGCGCCGCGACGAGCCCGACGATGCTCTCGTCCTTCACCAGCACGTAGCCCTGCATCACGCCCCACGGCAGAATCACGGTGCCGCCGAGCGCGTACGTCGCGCGCACCGCCGAGGCCGCGCACGACGAGCCCGTGCTCGACGTGACCCGCTGCCCCGCGTTGTCCTGCGACGACGAGGGGTCGTCGATGGTCGCCTGGTTCGTGCCGCACGCGGCGGCCGCGAGCAGCGCAGGCAACACGAATGACAGGCCCTTGCGGGCCGAGTAGCTCCTCGACATTGACGAACTCCCCTTTCGGAGGTTGAGACACGGTTGTGACCCGGAGTGTGCAACCCCCGACCTGGAGCAGTCGGTTCGCGGTCTTGTGCCTGCTCCTCGCCTGCCAGAGCGGCCCGCGCGCGCCGAGCTCGGCGAGGCCTTTCGCTGCGCGCCGACCTGCTACGAGCCCGAGGTCGCGCCGCCTCCGCTGTGCCCGGCGCGGTGTCGTGCGACGCGAGGCCGGAGCGGGCCCAAGCCCACCTTCGTCGCGGAGGACGCGGCGCGCATGTTCGCGGTGGAGGTAGGTAAAGGAGTGCAGCTGCGCTGAGCCGTTTCGGGCGGCTGTGGCACTGTTGGGGCGGGTGACCGCCACATCGCCGAAAGTCGAGCTGCACCTCGTCGACAAGCCGCCGACGCACGGCGAGATCTACGAGCGCTACAGCGCCTACGTCGCCGCGCTCGGCTACCGGCTGCTCGGCCGCGACGGCGACGTCGACGACCTCGTGCAAGACGTCTTTCTCGCCGCCGTCGAGGGGCTCGACGAGCTGCGCGAGGCCGGCGCGCTCAAGGGCTGGCTCGCGACGCTGACCGTGCGCCTCGCGGGCCGCAAGCTGCGCCGCCGCCGCATCGCGAGCTTCTTCGGCTTCGACGGCAGCGAAGACGACATCGCGGCGCCCGGCGCGACCCCCGAGCAGCGCGCGCTGCTCGGCCAGGTGTACGAGGCGCTCGATCGCGTCGCGGTCGACGCCCGCGTCGCGTGGGTGCTGCGTCACATCGAAGGCGAGCCGCTCGACCAGGTCGCGAAGCTGTGCGGCTGCTCGCTCGCCACCGCCAAGCGCCGCATCTCGGCGGCGCAGGAAGACATCGAGAGGAGGCTCGCATGAGCCAGAACGAACTCGCGCGCCGCCTCGAAGGCGCGCGCAGCCACCTGCAGGTCGAGTGGTCGCCCGAGCGCGCCGCGGCCGCGAAGGGCGGCATGCAGCGCAAGAAGCGCCGCCGGGCCGTGGTGCGCGCCGGCGTCGTGGTGGCCGCCCTGCTCGCCGTCGCCGCGGCCGGAGTCGTGAGCCTGCGCCGGCAGCCCGAGGTCGTCGCGGTCGCGCCCGAGCCCGAGCTGCTCGTGCAGCCGGTCGACGCGGTCGCGAAGGTGACGGGCGACGAGCTGCAGTCGGGCCGCGTGCGCGTGAAGGTGGCGAAGGCGTCGAAGCGGAAGTTCCGGGCGGGCGTGGTCGAGATCGAGGCGAGCGGCGCGCGCTTCCTGATGGAGCGCACCGACGCCGTCTGGGTGCGCGTCGAAGAGGGCGAGGCGATCGTGCGCTGGCCCGGCGGCGAAGCGGTCTTGAGGGAAGGCGGCGAGGGCTGGTACCCGCCCGCCGCCGAAGAGCCCGTCGACTCCGAGACGGTGGCGGCGCCGTCGCCGGCCTCGCCGGTGAAGCGCGTGAAGCCGTCGGCGTGGAGGCGGCTCGCCGAGGCGGGCGACTTCTCGGCGGCGTACGACGAGCTGCACAAGAGCCACGCGCCGGTGCGCGACGAGCCGGCCGAGCTGCTCTTGTCGGCCGACGTCGCGCGGCTCTCGCACCACCCGGGCGACGCGGTGGCGCCGCTGCAGCAGGTGCTGAAGCGGCACGGCTCTGACCCCCGCGCGCCCCTGGCGGCGTTCACGCTGGGCCGCGTGCTGCTCGACGAGCTGGGGCGCCCGGGCGAGGCCGCTGCCGCGTTCGCGAAGGCGAGGGCCATCGCTCCGCAGGGGCCGCTCGCCGACGACGCGCTCGCGCGCGAGGTCGAGGCGCGCTCGCGGGCCGGCGACACCGCGAAGGCGCGCGCGCTGGCCGAAGACTACCTGCGCCGCCTGCCGAACGGGCCGAGAGCGCGGCTCGTGAAACATCACGGAGGCCTCGAGTGAGGTGAGTCCCGGTCTGGGGCATCATCGAGGCTGAAGTGCTCTCTGTTCTCGCCCTGCTCGCGGTCGCGCCCGTCCAGGTCCAGCTCGAAGAGTGCCCCGGCATCGACGCGGCCGAGGTCGAGCGCATCACGGGCATCGAGCTGGGCAGCTCGCCTCCGACGCCCGAGCCCGTGCGAGCGCGGGTGACGTGCGCGCCGAAGCAGACCGAGGTGCGCGTCGACGACCCGGTGACGAAGAAGTCGCTGGTGCGCTCGATCGCCCTCGCGGCGCTCGCACCGAAGGCGAAGGCGCGCACGCTCGCGCTCGCCATCGCCGAGCTCGTCTCTGCGAGCTGGAGCGAGCTGCTCCTCAACCCCGAGCCGAAGGTCGAGGCCGCGGGCCCGCCGACGCCGCCCGAGGTGCTCGAGCGCGTTCGCGAGGCGCTGCCCGACGAGGCGCCGCGCGGCACGCTGCGCCTCGAGGCGTACGGCGGCGGCCGAGGGCTGGTCTCGACGCCCGCCCTGCAGTGGGGCGGCGGCCTGCGCGTGCTGTGGGCTCCGAGAGACCGGCTCGGCGGCGCGTTCGAGCTCGGCGGCGAGCACGCCGAGACGCGCGACGCGAGCGGCCGGCTCTCGCTCGACAGCGGCAGCGTGTCGGCGGGACTGCTCGTGATGTTCGCTCCCGCCGAGGCGCTGCGCCTGCACGCCGCGCTCGGCGGCCGCGTCGGCGTCGGCCGCGTGGTGGGCACTCCGGTCGACGCCGAGGTGACCCGCGGCGGCACGCTGGCCGGCGCGTTCGGTGGGCCGCAGCTGCAGCTCGGCGCCGCGCTCGTGCTCGGGCACTTCGTGGCCTCCCTCGGCGTCGAGGCGGGGTGGGCGCTGCTCAAGCTGCGCGGCACGGTCGATGGCTCGCGCGGCCTCGGGCTCGACGGCGCCTGGGTCTCGGCGCAGGTCGGCGTGGGGTGGAGCCGATGAGCTCTGGGTGCACGATGAGCGCTCGACGACCCCCTCACCCCGGCCCTCTCCCCTACGAGGGGAGAGGGGGCGCGTTTTCGGCCCTCTTCGCCGTTCTCCTCTTCTCCTGCACCCAGGGCGACGTCCTCAGCACGCGCCAGCTCGACGTCTCCATCGCGGTCGTCCCCGCCTCCGCCGCCCTCGCACCGGGCGCCAGCCGCGAGCTCACCGCGCGCGTCACCGGCGCGAAGTCGGCCGACGTGACGTGGGCGAGCTCGGCCGGCAGCCTCTCGGGCTCGGGCAACACCATCACGTTCACCGCGCCCGCCACCGCCGGCCAGGTCACCGTCACCGCCACCAGCGTCGCCGAGCCCGAGAAGAGCGCGACTGCGGTCATCACCGTCAGCGACTCGGTCGCCTACGGCCTCGCGATTCCCGTCACGCACCCGCGGCTGTGGTTCGACGCGAGCCGCCTCGCCGCTGCCCGCGAGCGCTGGGCCGCCCAGCCCTTCACGCCCCGCCGCGACGCGTGGGACGAGGTCGCGCTCCGCGCGCTGCTCTCGAGCGACCCCCAGGCCTGCCGCCCGGCCATCGACCGCGCCCTCGCCCTCGACGTCTCGACCTTCTCGAGCGAGGTCTCGAACTGGCAGGCCGAGTCGGCCCTGCTCACGTACGACTGGTGCTTCGACGCGTGGACGGCTGCCGAGCGCGCCGACTTCATCGCCCGGTGGAACGTCTTTCTTCAGGCAGAGCTCGAGCAGGCGTGGGGCAACACCGACATGCCGCAGAGCGACGTCTTCTGGATGTACCTGCGCAACGAGCTGCTCTTCGGCATCGCCACGTTCCACGAGAACGCCATGGCCGACGGCTTTCTGCGCCACGCGCTCGACGTTCGGTGGACGGGCGCGTTTCTGCCCAGCGCCGCCGGCCCCGCCCGCGGAGGAGTGCTGCAGCCGGGCAGCAACCGCGGCGCGTTCGTCACCGGGGCCGCGACCGTGCCGTTCGTCACCGCGCAGCTGCTCGGCCGCGACCTCTGGGCCGAGACCGACTTCTTCCGCGACGCCGTCTGGTACCTCGCCTACGCGACCACGCCCGCGCCCACGCGCCTCGACGGCTCGACCTCGCGCTTCTACGAGGTCTTCCCCTCGAATGACGACGGCCAGTGGGAGTTCGGCAACTCGGCCGGCCGCTCGGAGTACGCCGACTTCATGACCGCCGTCGAGCGCCGCTTCCCCGCCGCCGCCACGGGCCGCGTCGCGCGCGCCTGGCTCGACCTCACGAGCGCGCCGCGCTCGCAGCACGCGCGCTCGACCGAGGCGCCCATCGTCGCGGCGCCCTTCACCGCCCTGCCGCTCGACGCGTACTTCGACGGCCCGCAGTGGCTCTACGGCCGCTCGGCCTGGGGCGCCTCGGCCACCGTGTTCCACGCCCAGCTCGGGACGCTCTCGGGCACGAGCTTCGAGCACGACGACCTCGGCAACTGGCAGCTCTGGCGCGGCGGCGCGTGGCTCTCGCGCGAGAGCGCTGCCTACTACGTGATGTACGTCGGCCAGGGCGGCGTCGGCTCGGTGTTCGCGCGCGAGGCGGTCGCGCACAACGTCGTGCTCGTGAACGGCCGCGGCCTCGCGCAGGAAGAGGGGCGCGGGAAGCCGGTGGTGCGAAGGCTCGAGTCGAACGCGCGGTGGACCTACGCCGACGCCGACCTCACCGGCGGCTACCGCAACTACGACATGTACAACCCGCAGCGCGACAACCCGGCCGCGCAGCACGTCGAGCGCGAGCTGCTCTTCTTGCGGTCGCTCGAGACGCTCGTCATTCTCGATCGGCTGCAGACGACCGCGCCGAGCACCTTCCTCGCGCACTTCGAGACGGCGCCGGTGCTCGAAGACGCGACGCACGTCACCGCGGTGAACGGCGATCAGGCCGTGCGCCTCACCACGCTCTCGCCCGCCGGCGCGACCTACCGCGTCGTCGACGAGGGCTCGCTCGGCCAGCACCGGCTCGAGGTCGACACGACGGCCACCGGGGTCGTCTACTTCCTCCACGTCGTCCAGGCGCGAGGCGCCGCCGGCTCGAACCTCGCCGCCTCGCTCACCGAGAGCGCGACCCAGCTCACCGTGAGCCTCGGCCCCACCACGGTCGTCTTCGAGAAGGGCGCGACCTCGAGCGGCGGCACCGTCGACGGCACGGCGCTGAGGGCCGACGTTCAGGCGGTTCAGCTGACCCACAGCGGCCCCAGCTGGGCGCCCTGACGCGGGTCAAGGTCGACCCCCGCGTCGACCCCACTGGGTCGATAGCACCCAGGCTGCGGAACAGCGCTAGAGTGTCGAGCAGGGGAACCCTCTTTGCCGGGCTCGGTGCCACAACTCGATCAACTGCGCAGTCTCGCGCGCGCCATGCGTGCGTTCGTCGAGGCGACGGCCGACTACCGTCTGCTGCTCGACACCATCGTGCGGCAGGCCGGCGAGAACCTCGGCGCCTACTGTGGCATCACGCTGCTGGCCGACGCCCCCGCCGGCGGCAAGCGGCTCGACCTCGAGGCCGCGTGGGACCAGGACCCCGCGGCGCTGCAGCGCCTGCGCGCTCGCGCCGCCGTCGCGGGAGCGCACCTCGACGAGCGCCACCCGCTCGCCCCCGTGCTGCGCAGCCCCAGCGCGACGCTGCTCGACGCCGTGCAGCTGCGCGCGCTGGCGGCGAAGCTGCCGGGCTCGACCGAGAACGCCGACGCCCTCGACGCGAAGGCGCTGCTGTTCGCGCCGCTGCGCTCGCAGGGCGCGGCGATCGGCGTGCTGACGCTGCTGCGGCACGGCGAGAACGCCGAGCCCTTCAGCGCCGACGACGTGCTGCTCGCCGAGAACCTGGCCGACCAGGCCTCGGTGGCCCTCTTCAACTCGCGCCTCATCGCCGCCGAGCGCTCGAGCCGGGCCGCCGTCGAGCGCGAGCTCGAGCACCGCAAGCGCGCCGAGGCGGCGCTGCGCAAGACCGAAGAGCTGCTCGAGGCCGCGCCCGACGCCCTCGTCATCGTGGGGCAAGACGGCCGCATTCAGCTCGTGAACGGCCAGGTCGAGAAGCTCTTCGGCTACGCCCGCGAGGAGCTGCTCGGCCAGCCCGTCGAGATTCTCGTGCCCGCGCGCTTCCGCGACCTCCACCCCGGCCACCGGCAGGGCTACCTGGGCGGCCCGCGCGCCCGCCCGATGGGCGCCGGCCTCGACCTGCGCGCCGTGCGCAAAGACGGCTCCGAGTTCCCCGCCGAGATCAGCCTCTCGCCGATGCACGACGAGCGGGGCATGCTCGTCACCGCGGCCATTCGCGACGTCAGCGACCGCAAGCAGCTCGAGCAGAAGATGCTCGAGGCGAACCGCCTGAAGAGCGAGTTCCTCGCGAACATGTCGCACGAGCTGCGCACGCCGCTCAACGCCATCATCGGGTTCACCGAGCTGCTCCACAAAGGCAAGGCCGGGCCCGTGTCGGACACGCAGACCGAGTACCTCGGCGACGTGCTCGCGAGCGCGCGGCACCTCTTGCAGCTCATCAACGACGTGCTCGACCTCGCGAAGGTCGAGTCCGGCAAGATGGACAATCGGCCCGAAGAGACCGACCTCGCGCGCCTGGTGAACGAGGTGCGCGACGTGCTGCGCGGTCTGTTCGCCGCGAAGCGGCTGCAGGTCACGTCGCGCGTCGATGTGCCGCGCGTCGTCATCGACCCCGCACGCTTCAAGCAGATTCTGTACAACTACCTCTCGAACGCCATCAAGTTCACCGGCGAGAACGGGCGCATCAGCATCCGCATCGGGCCCGAGACGGCCGACACCTTCCGCCTCGACGTCGAAGACTCGGGCATCGGCATCGCTCCCGAGGCGTTCGGCCGCCTGTTCGTCGAGTTCCAGCAGCTCGACGCCTCGACCGCGAAGCGCTACCCGGGCACCGGCCTCGGGCTCGCGCTCACCAAGCGCATCGCCGAGGCGAACGGCGGCCGCGTCGAGGTGAAGAGCACCGTCGGCCTCGGCAGCACGTTCTCGGTCATCCTCCCCCGCATCGCGCCGAAGCCGGAGCCTGGCCATGACCGGTGAAGCGGTGCTCGTCGTCGACGACAACGAGCAGAACCTGAAGCTCGCCCGCGTTCTCTTGCAGGGTGCCCGCTACACCGTGCACACCGCCGTCGACGCGGCGAGCGCGCAGGCCGTGCTCGACCAGGTCGTGCTCCGCCTGGTGCTGATGGACCTGCAGCTGCCCGACCTCGACGGGCTCGAGCTCACGCGCCGCTTGAAGGCGCAGCCGCGGTTCGCCGGCCTCAGGGTCGTGGCGCTCACCGCCTACGCGATGAAGGGCGACCGCGAGAAGGCGCTCGCGGCGGGCTGCGACGGCTACGTGACGAAGCCCATCGACAGCGACCTGCTCCTGCGCACCGTCGCCGAGCAGCTCAAGGGGTGAAGTCTCTCGCCCGAATGCCGAGCTGCTTCATCTTCACGTACAGCGTCTTGTAGTCGGTCTGCAGCGCGCGGGCGGCGGCGGCCTGGTTGCCGCGGGCGGCCTTCAGCGCTTCGCTGATGGCGTCGCGCTCGGCGCTGCGCGCGGCGTCGTCGGCGACCTGCTTGAGCGAGCGTGCTCCGGCTCGCGCCGGCGCCGCTGACCGGTCGCGCTCGTCGCCGAGCAGGGCGCGCACGTCGTCGCGGGCGACCTCTTGCCCCTTCGCGTGCAGCACCGCGCGCCGCACGACGTTGCGCAGCTCGCGCACGTTGCCGGGCCAGCGGTGCCGCTCGAGGGCCTCGAGGGCCGCGGGCGCGAGGCCGTGCACCGGCCGGCGCAGCTCGAGCGCGGCTTCTTCGAGGAAGCGCGTCGCGAGGTACTTCACGTCGCTGATGCGCTCGCGCAGCGGCGGCACGCGCACCGTGTACTGCGCGAGGCGGAAGTAGAGGTCGGCGCGGAACTGGCCCGACTCGGCCTTCACCTGCAGGTCTTCGTTCGTCGCCGCGATGAAGCGCAGGTCGAGCGCCGCGCCCTTCTCGGCGCCGACGGCCGTCACCTGCCGCGACTCGAGCACGCGCAGGAGCTTCGCCTGCAGCTGCAGCGGCAGGTTCCCGATCTCGTCGAGGAACACCGTGCCGCCCTTCGCGAGCTCGAAGCGGCCCGCGCGCCGCCGGTCGGCGCCGGTGAACGCGCCGCGCTCGTGGCCGAAGAGCTCCGACTCGAGCAGCGCCTCGGGAATCGCGCCGCAGTCGACCGCCACGAACGGAGCCGCCCTCCGCGGGCTCTCGCGGTGCAGCGCCTGCGCCACCAGCTCTTTGCCGGCTCCGGTCTCGCCGAGCACCAGCACGGTGAAGCCCGACGCCGCGACCGCCCCGATCTGCTCGGCGAGCTCGCGCACCTGCGCGCTCGGGCCCATCTGCGCGGCGAGGCCGCCGCCGCTCGCCAGCCGCGCGCGCAGCTCGGCGACCTCGAGCTCGAGCGCCCGCGCCTCGAGCGCCCGCCGCACCACGAGCACCACCTCGTCCTGGTCGACCGGCTTGGTGAGGTAGTCGTACGCGCCGGCGCGAATCGCGCGCACCGCGAGCTTCGGGTCGTGCTGCGCCGTCACCATCACCACCGGCAGCGTCGGGTGCGACGCCTTGAGCCGCGTCACGACCTCGACCCCGTCGAGCCCCGGCAGCTCCAGGTCGCACAGCACCAGGTCCGGCGCCCGCGCCGCCACCGCCTCGAGCGCCGCCGGCCCCTCGCCCGCCACGTCGACCTCGAACCCCTCGGCCTCGAAGAGCGCCTTCATCAGCCGCTGGCTCGGCCCGTCGTCCTCCACCACCAGCAACCGCCCAGGGTCGGGTGCCTTCACCAGGGTGACCGTACCCTGGTTATGGCGTCGACGCCATGGTCGATGTGTGCTGATTCAGCAGCTTGCGGGAGGCACGAGGCTGGCAGTCGGCGGGGGCGTGAGACCGTTGGAGGGCGTCGACGTGGTGCTGATCGAGTCGGACCCGCTCAGCTCGAAGCTCGCGATGCTGCTGCTCAAAGAGGCGGGGGCGAAGGTGGCGCCAGCGCTCGACGTCGAGCAGGCGCTCCGGCTGGTCGACGGCGTGCGGCCGCGGGTGGTGGTGGTGGACCTCGAGCTGCCGGTGGTGAGCGGGCTCTTGCTCGCGCGGGTCATCCGCCAGCTCAACTGGGCAGAGCAGACGGTCGTCGTCGGGGTCTCGACGGGCAACGGCAAGCAGCTCGAGCAAGACGCGAGGGCGTTCGGGTGCCACGGCTTCGTCAGGAAGCCCATCGACGCGCGGCTCGTCGAGACCATCACGCAGTGTCTGGGAGGAACACCGTGACCAAGCAGATCGTAGTCGTCGACGACGATGCCCTGCAGCTCAAGCTCACCTCGGCGATTCTGAGCGACGCCGGCTTCCGGGTGACGACGGCGGGCAGCGCGGCCGAAGGCCTCGCGAAGGCGATCGAGGTGATGCCTGACGCCATCGTGAGCGACGTGCTGATGCGCGACTGCGACGGGTTTCAGTTCTGCCGCCAGGTGCGCGCCGAGCCGGCGCTCGCGTCGGTGCCGGTGGTGCTGGTGAGCGCGCACTTCTCGGCCGAGCGCGATCGCGACCTCGCCGCGGCGGTGGGCGCGAACGGCTACGCCGAGCGCACGCCCGACTTCTCGGCCGAGCTCGAGCAGATTCGCCGCGTGCTCGGCACCCAGGGCGCGACGCCGGCCGAAGACTCGGGCGCCCTCTACGCCGAGCGCGTCTCGGAGCAGCTCTCGCAGCTGCTCGACAAGGCGCGCGCCGCCGACATGCGTTACCGCACGCTGTTCGAGACCGCGAGCGACGGCCTCGTCATCATCGACTCGAGCGGGGTCATCGTCGAGGTCAACCGCCGCATGGAGGAGATCACGGGCTTCAGCCGCACGCACGTGGTGGGGCGGCACTTCTCGGAGTTCAGCCTCGCCGAGAACGCCGAGCTCGATCGCGCATCGTTCGCCGCGAACCTGAAGGGTCACGGCGCGAGCAGCACCGTGGTGACGCGGCCCGACGGGAGCCGGGTGCACCTGCAGTTCAGGACCAGCACCATCGTGGTCGACGGCCAGCCGCTCATGCTCGCGATCGGCCGCGACGTCACGAGCGAGATCGCCGACCGCGAGCGGCTCGCCGCGAGCGAGGCGAAGTACCGCCGCCTCATCGAGAACCTGTCTGAGGCGGTCTGGGTCTCGGACCTGAACTCCAACCAGCTCGACTTCCTGACGTCGAACATCGTCGACCTGACCGGCTTCACCCAGCAGGAGCTGAGCGCGATGGGCCGCTCGGGCTGGTACGCGCGAATGCACCCCGACGACCAGCAGAACGTGATGGAGGGCGCCCAGGCGATGGCCGCCAACGGCACGGCGTTCGACGTCGAGTACCGGTGGCAGCACAAGAACGGCAGCTGGCGCTGGCTCCGCGTGCGCGCGCACGGTTCCGCAGAAGGCACCTCGGCGCTCGAGGGCCTGCTGTCGGACGTGACCGCTCGCCGCAAGCTCGAAGACGAGTTCCGCCAGGCCCAGAAGATGGAGGCCCTCGGTCGCCTCACCGGCGGCGTCGCGCACGACTTCAACAACCTGCTCTGCGTCATCCTCGCGAACAGCGAGATGCTCCTGCGCACCGTCGACCCGTCGGACCCGCGCGTCGAAGACATCAAGTCGGTGCGCGAGGCGGGCGAGCGCGCCGCGGGCCTCACGCGCCAGCTGCTCGCGTTCAGCCGCAAGGCGGTGCTGCAGCCGAAGCTCCTGTCGCTCGGCACGGTCATGCAGGGCGTCGAGAAGCTGCTCCGCCGCGTCATCGGCGAAGACGTGCGGCTGAACATTCAGGCAGACGCCGACCTGCCCCACGTGCTCGCCGATGCGGGCCAGCTCGAGCAGGTGCTCATGAACCTCTCGGTGAACGCGCGCGACGCGATGCCGGCGGGCGGCGAGCTGACGCTGTCGGCGACGAGCGTGAAGCTGTCGAACCACGAGGTCGACCACCTGCCCGAGGGCGTCTACGTGAGGCTCGACGTCACCGACACGGGCTGCGGCATGGACCCCGAGATTCAGCAGAAGATCTTCGAGCCGTTCTTCACGACGAAGGCGGCCGGCAAGGGCACCGGCCTCGGCCTCTCGACCTGCTACGGCATCGTCACGCAGAGCGGCGGCGCCATCACCGTGAAGAGCGCGCTGGGCGCGGGCACCACGTTCACCGTCTATCTGCCCCGCGCGGCGGGCGACGGCGCCGCGGCGAGCGACGACGCTCCGGCGCAGGGGCTCAAGGGCGGCACCGAGACCGTGCTCGTGGTGGAAGACGACGACGCCCTGCGCCGCACGCTCGACCGCGGCCTGCAGCGGCTCGGGTATCGCGTGCTGCTGGCGAGCAACGGCGAAGAGGCCGAGCGCGCGTACCGCGCGCACCGCGACCAGATCACGCTGGTGCTGAGCGACATCGTGCTGCCGGGCAAGAGCGGGCTCGAGACCGTGATGCAGCTGCGCGCCGATCAGTTCGCGGGCAAGGTGCTGTTCATGTCGGGCTACACCGATCGCCCCGAGCTGCACGAGGTGCTCGGCAAGACGAACGCGCGGCTGCTCCAGAAACCGTTCCAGCGCGACGTGCTCGCGCGCACGCTGCGCGAGGTCATCGACGGGGTGCCGGCGTGAGCAGGACGGGCGACACCGCCGAGACCCGGGAGGCGCTCGACGAGGGCCTGATGAAGCGCGCGGTCGTAAGCCCGGTCGTGTTCAGCGCGGTGCTCCTCGCGAGCGACTCGGAGGGCGAGACCCGCATCGGCGACGGCACCCCGTTCGGCATTCGAGTGCCCGCCCACTGCGCCGAGCGCGCGAGGGCGGCCGCATGAGGCGCGTGCTGTTCGTCGACGACGAGCCGATGGTGCTCAAGTCTCTCGAGACCCTGCTCCGCCCCCAGCGCCGCCGGTGGGAGATGGTGTTCGTCACCAGCGCCGCCGCCGCCGTGAAGAGCCTGCAGCAGCAGCCGTTCGACGTGGTCGTCTCCGACATGCGCATGCCCGGCGTCGACGGCGCCGAGCTGCTCGAGCGGGTGGCCCGCGAGTGGCCGCGCGCCGGCCGCATCGTCCTGACCGGCTACGCCGATGAGCCCTCCATCGAGCGCGTGTCGCGCGTCGCCCACCTGCGGCTCGACAAGCCCTGCGCCTCCGATGCGCTGTGCGGGGCCATCGAAGACGCGATGCCCGACGAAGGCCGCCCCCTCGGCGTTGCAACCCAATAGCCTCATGGCGCAACTGATGTTGCGGTGCGCGCAACATCGTGACGGCGACTCAGGGGGTTGGGGTGCGGCCGCGAACGTGCAGTTCCAGGGGTCATGCGTCGCTCCCTCGCGCTCGTGCTCCTCGCCGCCTGTGGTCAGCCCGACGACGCCGTCTTGGGTGACGATGCGCTGGGCACCTCGGGGCTGGCGCTCGGCCTGACCGCCCAGGACGCCGCGGCGGTGCTGGCGCTGGTGAACTACCCCGGCACGACGAGCGGTGTGCTCGACAACGACGTGATGCTCGACACCCGCGCGGCGAAGAACATCATCGCGGCGCGCGACGGCGCCGACGCCGTCGAGCTCACGGCCGACGACAAGCCGTACGCGAGCATCGCAGCGCTCGACGCGGTGCCGTACGTGGGCGACGCGGCGTTCGAGCGGCTGCTCGCGTTCGCGAAGGCGCACCCGGCGCCGGCCGACGTCACGGTCGAAGGGGTGGCGTTCACCGGCTGGCAGGCCGAGACGGTGACGTGGGCGGTGAACACGGTCGAGCTCGGGGTGCTGAACGGCCTGCTCGACGACCGCGCGGCGGCGAACCTCTTCGCGGCGCGCCCGTTCGCGAGCGTGGCGGCGGTCGGTCAGGTCGCGCTGGTGGGCCCGAACGCGCTGACGGCGATGCGCGGCCAGGCGCGCACGTGGTGGCGGGCGATGCGCGGCGGGCCGGTGGTGACGCCTCCGGCGGGGCCGCTCGCGGGCACGTTCGACGGCGTGGCGTTCGACGAGGCGACGGCGGCGAAGGCGCTGCGGCTCGCGAACGAGTCGGCGCGCGAGGTGATGGTGGCGAACGGCATCTCGGCGGCACCGGCGGCGGCGATCGTGGGCAACCGGCCGTACACGACGGTCGGGCAGGTCGCGGCGGTCGGAGGCGTGGGCACGGCGACGATGCAGGCGCTGCAGAAGTGGGCGAGCGTGCCGCCGGTGTCGGGCGACGCGGTCGCGCAGCTGCAGGCGACGCTGCAGCCGCTGACGGCCGACCTGTGGATGCCGAGCGAGACCGACGCGAGCTTCGCGTTCGTGTCGGCGAAGGGCATCGGCAGCGCCCCCATCACCGACGCGCTCATTCGCGAGAAGCTCGGCGCGCAGCACGACCTGCTGCTGCCGCAGGTGATGTACGTCGACGCGTCCGAGGTCTCGCTCGCCGGCCGCACGCAGGTCGAGCAGTACGACGGCGTGCAGTTCTTGAACCGCATCATCGACAACGCCGACCCGAACGACCCTGACTCGCTCGAGCGCGCGGCCCGCTTCGCGACGCTGCGCGACGCGCTGACGTCGCAGCTCACCGACCTCAAGGTGATTCGCTTCGGCCGCATCAGCATCTCGGTGTTCATCGTCGGCCGCACGGCAGACGGCGCGCTCGCCGGTCTGCTCACCGGCCAGGTCGAGACCTGATTCGCTTCAGTTGGGCCAGCTCTTCTCGAACGGGTCGTCGGCCTTGATGCGCCGGCGGCCAGAGAAGCCGGTGTCCAGCTCGTGCCAGTGGGTGATGCGCTCTTCGCCCCAGCGCCAGCACAGGTAGACGGTGCGGCCCTCGCGCAGCGCGCGGAAGTCGACGAGCCCGTCGAGCGCCTTCACCTCGATGCCCGAGTCGACGAGCGGCTGCAGCTCGCGCTGAATGGTCTCGGTGAGCGCCTCGCGCTCGGTGCCCTGGGTGCCCTCGAGCTTCTCGGCCAGCGGCCGCACCTGCTCGAAGGTGCGGCGCAGCAGCGGGATGAGGGCGTTGGCTTCGTCGATGCCGAAGTGCCGCATGGGGCCGCGAGGCTTATCAGAAGCAGATGGACATGCACGTGAGCGCAGAGTCCGCGCGGCGCAGCTCGGAGTTGTCGACCTCGATGACCTTCAGCCCCGCGAGCGCGCGGCCCGCCGCGACGAGCACTGCCTTCGGGCCTTCGACGACGTTCGCCGCGACGGCGTCGTCGACGGGCACCACCTCTTCGCGGAACGTCGCTCGCGGCAGCGCGCCGCGCGCGAGCAGCACCCGGCCGCCGGCCGCGCTGCATACGCTCTTGAGGTGCAGGGCGCCGTCGACGGGCACCTCGACGACGTCGTAGCCGAGCGGCCCGAAGACCTCGCGCACGCGGGCGGCTCCGGCGGCGTTCGTGCGCGCCGAGCGGCCGACGTACCAGCGGCGGCCGACCCGCAGGCAGTCGCCTCCGTCGAGGGTGGCGGGCGCGGCCATGTGCTCGAGGCGCAGGTGGGGCTTCAGGGCCTCGGCGACGCTCTCGACCTCACCGCGGCGCGACTCGGCGCCGGGCCGGGTGACGAGCGCGACGCCTTCCGCGACGACGGCGCAGTCTTCGACGAAGCAGCAGTCGGGGTGGGCCTCGAGGGAGGGCAGCTCGATGAGCGTGAAGCCTGCTGCGCGCAGGGCCTCGCGGTACCCGCGGTGCTGGGTGCGCGCCAGGTCGACGTCGAGCGGGCGCGAGAGACGCTCGCGGGTGAGCGCGCCGAGGAAGCTCGCGGGGACGGCTCGTACGAGGGCGTGCACCTGCCCGACATTACCGTGAGCCGAGGACCGGGTACGGGTACGGGTGCGGGTGCGGGTACGGGTACGGGTACGGGTACGGGTACGTCCACGTGGCCGTGACCCGGAGCGGGAGCGGGAGCGGGAGCGGTGACGTACCCGAAGAAGTGCCGGCGACCGTTGAGCTTCCGTCTCGAGTCTCGAAGGACGTCCCTCGGGCCCGTCACCGCTCCCGCTCCCGCTCCCGCTCCCGGCCACGTGACCCTGCCGGTCATCCGTGCCCGTGCGCCGTGCCCGTCCACGTCCACGATCCTCCCCGCTGAGTAGGCCAATGTAGCCTCTGAGCCGATTTTCGGGGTCGCGGCACTGAAAGCGCCATGAAGCACCTCCTGCCGGCAGTGCTGTTGAGCGCGGCGTGCACCGGCGTGATCGGCGGCTCTTCGCAGCCGCCCGACCCGAACCACCCGGTCGACCCGACGAACCCCACGAACCCGGTCACGCCCGTGTGTGACGCGGCGTGCGAGGCCGCGGCGCACCCGACGAGCTGCTTGAGCTCGCGCGAGTACTTCGAGCAGTACGCGTGGCCTCAGGTGTTCAGCGTCTGCGTGAGCTGCCACGTCGCAGGCGGCCAGGCCGACGGCACGCGCTTCATGCTGAAGGCGACGACGCTGCCAAACCACTACGACCAGAACTTCGCCATCGTGAACGCCGCGGCGACGCTGGTGAGCAACGGCACGCCGCTGCTGCTGCTGAAGCCGACGATGCAGCTTCCTCACCAGGGCGGCGTTCAGGTGCAGCAGGGCACGGTGCGCTACGCCGTGCTCGACGAGACGCTCAAGCAGGCGGCGACGCCGGTGACGTGCGGCGGGCCGACGCTGCCCGAGCCGGGCCCGGTGACGATGGGCGTCACACTGATGGACCCGTACCAGACGCTGCGCAAGGCGACGATGGTGCTCGCGAGCCGGCCGCCGACCGCCGCCGAGGTGGCCGCCGTCGACAGCGGAGGCCTGCCCGCCGTCGAGGCCGCAGTGCTCGCGCTCATGAACGAGGCCGCGTTCTACGACAAGGTCCGCGAGATCTTCTCGGACGTGCTGCTCACCGACGCAGCGCTCTGGGCGAACCGCGACACCCACGGCGGCGGCCTGCTGTGGGACGACACGTTCGACGCGCCCGCGAACAACTTCGACGGCATGGCCGACTGGGAGTGGCAGTACTCGCAGCGCGGCGTTCAGACGACCGACGCGCTCGCGCGCGAGCCGGTCGAGTTCTTCGTGCACGCCGCCAAGCTCGAGCGCCCGCTCAGCGAGGTGCTCACCGCCGACTACCGCCTCATGAACGCGCACACCGCGCGCTTCTTCGGAGTCACCTACCCCGGCGACGCGAACGACCCGAACGACTTCCGCGAGCTGAAGGTCCCCGTCTCGAACGAGCGTCGCGGGCCGGGTGAGTACGCCGGCATCCTCACGACCACCGCGTACCTCGAGCGCTACCCGAACACGCCGACCAACTTCAATCGCAAGCGCGCGCGCATGGTCTACAAGCACTTCCTCGCGTACGACATCATGAAGGTCGCGTCGCGCATCGATGCGAGCGCCATCGACCTCGCCGCGAACCCGACGCGCAACAACCCCGTGTGCACCGGCTGCCACGCGAAGATCGACCCGTTCGCCGGAGCGCTCGCGAACTGGACCGAGTGCGGCTACGCCGACCACCCGCACTACTTCACGCCCGCCGAGAAATCGAACGTGTGCGGCGACCGCGGCTGGGTGCCCGAGTCGCGCTCCTTCCCGCCCGGCACCGACGAGGGCATGACGCGGCCCCTCACCGACGCCGAGCGCCCGCGCGGAGCCGCCGTGCTCGCCGCCGCCATCGTTCAGCGCGACGGCTTCGCGCTCGCCATGGTGCAGCACGTCGCCCAGGGCGTGCTCGGCCGCCCGCTCCTCTCGGCGCCTCAAGACCCGATGCACCCGGCCTACGCGCACCTCGACGCCGCGTTCGAGTACGAGAAGGCCGAGCTCGCGCGCATCACCACCGCGTTCAAGACGAACGGGCTGAAGCTCAAGCCCCTGGTGCTCGCGGTCGTGATGTCGCCGCTCTTCCGCGCCGCCAGCGCCGATCGCGCCGATCGCATGGAGCTGACGGGGCAGGGCGGTGGCACGCTGAGCACTCCCGAAGACCTCGACCGGCGGCTCGTCGCGCTCCTCGGCCAGCCGTGGATGGAGATCGCCCCCAACGGCACCGCGTACGACGTCGGCCCGCGCTACCTGCGCCGCGCGGCGATGTTCAAGCTCTCGTACGGCGGCACCGACCAGAGCATCGACGGCGTGAAGGTGCGGCAGCGCCTGCCCTCGAGCATCACCGCCCGCGTCGTCGAGCGCATGGCCCTGATGATGTCGTGCATCGCGACCTCGCGCGACTTCGACAAGCCCGTCGCGTCGCGCCTGCTCTTCCCGCACGTCGAGGCCTCGCTCGTGCCGAGCGGCAACGCGACGGCCGCCGACCAGCAGCCCATCTTGAAGAACCTGCAGCACCTGCACGAGCGCCTGCTCGGTGAGCGCCTCGCCCTCGACTCGCCCGAGCTGCTCGCGACGTACCAGCTGCTCGCCCAGGCGCGCAGCGACGGCCTGTCGAGCGGCGCGGGCACGCGGCTCGCCCGGCCCTGCGCGAACGACGTGAACGTCGTCACCGGCCAGGCCGTGACGCCCGCGGGAACCGTGAACGACCCGCAGTTCGTCGTGCGCGCCTGGCAGACCGTCATCGCGTACCTGCTGATGGACTACCGCTTCATCACGGAGGGCTGACCATGTGCCTCAACCGACGTGACGTGATGAAGGCGGCCTTCTCGGCCTCGGTGCTGGCGGCGTTCAAGGGCCGCGACGCGCTCGCGCAGGCAGGCACGCCGATGCTCTGGGTGCAGGTGATGGCGACCGGCGGCTGGGACCAGCTGCTCTTCACCGACCCGAAGCGCGGGCTGCGCGACTACGGCACGTACCAGCCGCGCCAGAGCGGCAACGTGACGTACGTCGACTTCCCCGAGGTGGCGCCGTTCTTCCAGGCGCACGCGAGCCGCACGCTGGTGTTCAACGGCATCGACACCTTCACGAACAACCACGACGTCGGCGTGCGGCACTCGATGAGCGGCAGCATGCTCGAGGGCTTCCCCGTCTTCCCCGCGCAGGTCGCGGCCGCGCTCGGCGCCGACCGGCTGCTGCCGATGTTCACCGCGTACGACTACAACGAGGCCGGCGGCCTCATCGCGTCGAACCCCATCGACTGGCGCTCGGCCGGAGGCTTCGCCGAGCTCAAGGCCGTCGAGCGCCCGCCGAGCGTCTACCGCAACGGGCCCGGCACGGTGAGCGACTCGAACACGCCCTTCTTGCCGCCGACGCTGCGCACGCGCCTCGAGGCCGCGCACGTCGCGCGCACGCAGCGGCTCTACGACGCGCAGACGCTGCCGGGGCATCGCAGGGGCGCCGCGCAGTACATCCGCGCGCACGCCGCCGCTCGCCGCATGCCCGAGCTCGACCTCAACCCGACGGTGACCCTGCCGATGGGCGTGAGCTCGGCGTCGCGCCTCGGCCAGAGCATGACGCTCGGCGCCGCCGCGATCGACGGGTTCAGCAAGGGCCTCGTGACGTCGCTGCTCGTGGGCCTGGGCGCGTTCGACACCCACGGCGAGACCGACGCCGATCACCGCGCGCAGCTCGACCTCGTCTTCAAGCTCGCCGACTTCCTGCTCGTGCGCGCGGAAGGCGCGGGCGTGCCGATGGGCATCGTCATGTGCAGCGACTTCGGCCGCACCGTGCCCCGCGAAGGAGCGACCGGCACCGGCCACTGGCCCATCGCCACGACCCTCGTGGTGCAGAACGCGCGCGCTCTCGCGCAGGGCCGCCTGCCCGGCAACCGCGTCATCGGCGGCACGACGGGCGAAGCGGCCTCTGCGAACCCCGACCCGGGCACCGTGCTGCGCGCGCGCAAGGTGAACCCCGCGACGCTTCAGTTCGATGACAACGGCATCAAGATTACGCCCGCCCACGTCTACCGCCTGCTGCGCCGGGCCGCCGGCGTCGAGACGTCGGCCGTGCTGCGCGACTTCCCGCTGAACATCGACGGCGCAGACCTCACGCTCACGTAGTCGGTGCGAGAAGTGAGTCGGTGCCGCAGTGCGCCCGCTGACCGTGCGCACTCCGACGGGCCACTGGCTGACGCCTGCGGCCGAAGCGCTCCTGCCCCTCGCGCAGGCGACCGAGCGCGCGATGACGGCCTTCACGACGCGGCCTGCAGCGACGGCTCGGAGCAGCGCGTGCGCGTGACCTGCTCCGAGGCGCGCGTCATGTTCGCGCGCGCGGGGTCGATCGAACGGCTTCGAGGCGCTGCACCCAGGCGTGCGCGTCGAGCTGCCCGCGGGTGAGCGGGCCGACGAGCTGATGCAGAGAGAAGCGGACGTCGCGTTGAGCCGCGACTTCGAGAGCTCGGCAGAGCTGATCGGCCGGGCCATCGGCGACGTTCGCTGGGCGCTCTACGCGGGCCGTCGGTACCTCGAGCGGCGGCCGCCGCCTTCGAGGGCGCACGAGCTGGAGCAGCACGACTTCGTCGGCCTCCACGCGGAGCGCGCGGCGATGGCCTGGCTGATGCGGGCGGCTCCGGGAGCGAGGGCGGTCGCGCGGCACGGCACCGTCGTCGGCCAGGTGCCCTCGGCGAAGGCCGGCATCGGGCTCGCGCTGCTGCCGACGAACGTCGGCGACGCCGAGCCCGAGCTCGTGCGCGTGCTGCGCCCGATCGACGAGCTCGACTGCCGCCTGCGCCCGCTCGTCTCGCCGTACCGGCGCTTCGTGCCTCGAGTGGCCGCCCTCTTCGATGTCCTCGTTTCGGTGGCTGGCGAGATGCCCGGAAGGTCGACGTCCGCGGCGGCGCGCGCCACCTCGGTCGGGTCGAGCAAGCGCGTCGGCTGACCCGCCCCGCTGCGCCGGGACGGGCGCGACCTCTCGCTGAAACTCCGAGGGCGCAGACCTGACGCTCACGTGACCGCGTCGGCTCCGTGAGAGCCGGCCCCGCACGAAGCGTGCTGAAGCGGGCTCAGCCCGACGGCGTTCATCCCCTCGCGGCGGGGCGTGCGCGAGAGCGGACCCCGGGCCGCCGGAAGAGGATGTGTCCGGGATGCGGCGATGTTCGTAGTTTTCTACGAACAACTGCGCAGCTCGGACGCACGCTCAAACGGGCGCGGTCGGTGCTGCACCGGGAGCGGGCCATGGGCCGCCGGAAGAAGATGTGTCCGGGATGCAGCGATGTTCGTAGTTTTCTACGAACAAGTGCGCAGCTCGGACGCACGCCGAAACGGGCGCGGTCGGTGCTGCACGGGGAGCGGGCCATGGGCCGCCGGAAGAGGATGTGTCCGGGATGCGGCGATGTTCGTAGTTTTCTACGAACAAGTGCGCAGCTCGGACGCACGCTGAAACGGGCGCGGTCGGTGCTGCACCGGGAGCGGGCCATGGGCCGCCGGAAGAGGATGTGTCCGGGATGCAGCGATGTTCGTCGTTTTCTACGAACAACTGCGCAGCTCGGACGCACGCTGAAACGGGCGCGGTCGGTGCTGCACCGGGAGCCGGCCACGGGCCGCCGGCAGAGGCGATGCGCTCACATCGCGTCGTCGCATCCGCGTCTGCCGGAAGGCGGGCCGCACGAGGTGGGTGCCGGGCGGCGAAATATCGACCGCGGCCGGTCGTCGAAGGCCGACGCGTGCTCACCGTGCTGCTGGTCAGTCTCTCGGCGCTCCCGTCGCAGGAGCGAGCGTTCGTGCTCGACGAAGAGGGCGACCATCACCCGCTGGTTCGTGTGGTGGCGGCGGCGGGCGGGCTCGGGCTGGCGGCGAACCGGCCGGCGGACTACGGCCCGCTGGTCGGAGTCGGCGTACCGCTGTGGCTGGGCGAGCGGGGCCTCACCCAGTTCGTCGTCGACAGCCTCTTCACGGCGGCGTACGGGCTCGCGAGCGGGCGGGTGTTCCTGCTGCTCTCGCCGGCCGTCGGAGTGAACTACGACTTCGCGCACGGCGTGGGGCTCGAGCTGAGGCTGGGCATCGGCGTCGGCTTGACGACGTCGACGCAGCAGGCGGCGGTCACGCTCGGAAACCACCTCGAGGCGTCGTTCGTGCTGCGGCCGTTCGCCGACGACCATGCGCGGCTGAAGCTCACGGTGCTGGGCGAGCAATGCGTTCCGCTGAAGCGCGGCGTGTTCATGCAGAGCCTCGTCGGGGGCGTCGGCTTCGAGCTTCGACTCTGAGGCCGGATCGCTTTCGCCCCGACCGGCCACGAAGCAGCATGACCCAGCGCATCGTCGTTCTCGGCCTGATGGCGGCAGCTTGTGGCATCTCAACCGGCGGTAGCGGCGACGAGCCGGGCCGCGGCAAGGTCGCGAGAGCGGCCATCACCATCGAGGGCAACGAGGTGTCGTGCAGCTCGCCGGCGCCGCAGGCGTTCGGGGCGACGGGGCTGTGCGTGTGCGAGGACGTGAAGCTGGTCGGCTCGGGGCTGGTCGTCGTGTGTGAAGAGGGGACTCCGGTCGAGGCCGGGGTGAACGGGACGAGCCACGTCGTGGGCGACTGGAAGATCTCGGGCAGCCTGACCTCGTGGGGCGGCGTCAGCGACGTCGGCCAGCTCGAGGTCACCGGCGACCTGATGACGCCCGGCAACGTCAGCGGCGTCGGCTCGCTCGACGTCGGCCGCGACCTCATCGTCGGCGGCGACCTCAGCACCGTCGGCGACCTGAAGGTCGGAGGGCTCGTGCGCGTGAACGGCAAGGTCTCGCGGGTCGGCAGCGGCGGCGCCGCGACGGGGCCGTACGTGCCGCGCGCGGCGGCTCCGTGCGCGTGCGACCCGAAGCAGCTCGTCGACGTGAAGGCGGCGGTCGAGGCGGTGCGCGAGAAGAACGACAACGCCGCCATCGGCCTCGACGCGCGCGTGAAGTCGGTCGGCGAGCTCGAGCTCACGCTGAGCGGCGGCCGGTACTTCATCGAGCGCCTCGACTCGGTGGGCGACCTGAAGCTGCACGTCACGAAGCCGTCGGCGCTGTACATCGCGGGCGACCTGAAGACCGTCGGCACCGACACCATCGCCGTCGACGAGAACGCGAGCCTCGACCTCTACGTCGCGGGCAGCATCGAGAACGTCGGCACGTGGAGCGTCGGTGAAGGCACGCTCGCCGGCGTGGTGCGCCTCTTCGTCGGCGGCGACGGCTCGAGCATCGAGGTCGTCGGCCAGAAGGACTTCGTGGGCTCGCTGTACGCGCCGACATCGGACGTGAAGCTGGTCGGCGACGTCTCGATTCGCGGCGCGCTCTTCGCCAAGAGCATCTCGGGCACCGGGCGCCTGCTCGTCGACCACGCGAAGGCCGCGGCGCCGCCGGCCGAAGCCTGCCGCTGACGCGCGGCGGCCCTCGACGCGAGTCAGACAGGTCGGCTAGGACACCGGCATGAGGTCGATCTGCGTGATGGGGTTGGTGCTCGCCGCGGGCTGCGCGGCCACGACGGGCAACCTGAAGTTCAAGAGCTTCGGCACCTACCGACCCGAGCTCGAGAACAAAGTCGTCGGCGACTACGAGGCGGACAAGTCCGAAGGTCCCACCGAGGCGGACGTAAAGGTGTACTCGGGCACGCTCCCCGAGGGCATCAGCGTGAAGGACGGCGTCATCACCGCCACGCCCGAATCAGGGCGAACGGTGCTCGGCACTTTCGAGTGGCGGCAAGGTGTGCTGGCGCCGCCCGAGAAAGACGGGCCCCGCGAGTTCGGGAAGATCGCGCGGGCCGCCGGCGGAAACGAGGTCGTGCTCGTCGACGTGGTCTCCGATCGCGGCTACCTGCGCTCGGCGAGCGGCTTCATTCTCAAGGTGGCTTCGCCGGCGGCGGCGCCCGCTTCGACGCAGATGTAGCGGGCGGCAGGTGCTGCCGAGCCGTCGGCTCGGGGTCTTCGACGGTCGCGCCGGTGCCGGGCTCAACGTGTGCTTTCCTGCTTGCGCTCTCGGCCGGAGCTTGGAACACGTCAGCACCGACGTGATCGACTACGACCCACACCGCTGGCGCGACACCCTGTTCTCGGTGCGCGGTTCGATGGTGAACGTGATTCTCGCGCGCGTGAGCATCGCGATGGTGTTCGCGCTCGCCATCACCGCGGTGCACTACTGGGTCGTGCCGATCTCGATTCCCGAGGCGACCATGGGCCACAGCCTCATCGGGCCCACGCTCGGCCTCTTGCTCGTCTTCCGCACGAACTCTTCGTACGACCGCTGGTGGGAGGGCCGGAAGCTCTGGGGCGCCATCGTCAACACGTCGCGCAACCTCGCGCGCGCGACGTCGGTGCACCTCGCGCACGACCCCGACCGGCTGCGCCGCGTGCTCGCGCTCACCGCGGCCTGGCCGTACGCGGCAAAAGACCAGCTGCGCCAGCAGCCGAAGCTGCCCTCGGGCCTCGACCCGCGCGACGCCGCGCTGCTCGAGGGCGCCCAGCACATCCCCACCGCGATGGCGCGCCGCATGACCGCCCTGCTCAACGAGGTCCGCCTCGAGGGCAAGCTCACCGACATCGTGTTCACCGACGTCGACGACAACTGCCAGGCGCTCGTCGACCTCATCGGCGCGTGCGAGCGCATTCACAAGACGCCGCTGCCGTTCGCCTACGCGGTGCACCTGCGGCGCGCGCTGATTCTCTTCTGTGGCACGCTGCCGTTCGCGCTGCTCGCGCGCTTCGGCGTCTGGGCCTGCCTCATCACGCTCATCGTCTCGTACATCATGTTCGGCATCGAAGAGATCGGCGTCGAGATCGAAGACCCGTTCGAGGGCGACGACAACGACCTGCCGCTCGACCGCATGTGCGACGGCATCGCGGCGAACGTGCTCGCGTTCAACCCGAAAGAGTAGGAGCAATCGATGGGCTCGCTGCTGCAGGGCCACCAGGAGTTCCGCGCGAAGTTCTTCGAGGAGCGCGAGTTCCTCGAGAAGCTCGCCCGCGAAGGCCAGAGCCCGAAGGCGCTCTACATCGGCTGCAGCGACTCGCGCGTCGTGCCCGAGTTCCTCACCCAGTCCGGCATCGGCGACCTGTTCGTGGTGCGCAACATCGCGAACCACGTGCCCGCGCGGCGGCACAACGACCTCTCGGTCGGCGCGGCCATCGAGTACGCCGTCTCGGTGCTCCAGGTGCCCGACATCATCGTCTGCGGCCACTACGGCTGCGGCGGCGTGAAGGCCGTCATCGACGGCCTCGACAAGCTCACCGCGCACCGCGAGCTCAAGAGCTGGCTCACCGACCTCTTGCCGCCCGTGAAGAAGGCGATGGCGAGCGGGCTCACGGGCGACGCGCTCTGGCGCTGCGCCGTCGAGGAGCACGTGCTCGACTCGCTCGACGACCTCATCACGTTCGACGCCGTGAAGGCCCGCCTCGAGGCCGGCAAGCTGCACATTCACGGCTGGGTCTACGACATCGCGTCGACGCAGCTCGTGGTCTTCGACGCCGCCTCCGACCGCTGGGTCGACGCCGCCGCGCTGCGCGGCTCAGCCTAAGAGGTTCCTCGGCACCGCCGCCGTCGAGCCCGCGAGCGGCTTGTGCGGGTGGTACAGCTTGCGCACGAAGCGGGTGAACACGTGCCGCTCGTCCCACCGCTGGCGCGCCATGCCGTAGACGCCGGGCGCGTGCCGCTCGTGCTCGATGAACGACGGCAGGAACTCGCGCTCGCTGTAGATGGCGAAGACCTCGTCGACCCACGAGCGGTGCCGGTACGTCGGCAGCATCAGGCGGTAGATGAGATCCTGCTCGGCCGTCGTGAACGCGAGGCGCTGAATCGCGTGCGCGAGCTCGTGAATCACCAGCGCTCGCTCGCTCTGCAGCGCCGTCTGCAAGAACGCGATGCGCGCCGCCGGCCACGACGGGTGGTCCCAGAACAGGCCCGACGCCCGCGCCGAGGCGCCCTTCGGGTAGCCGTACGCCGACATGCGCTTGTTCGCCGGCACCAGGTCGACCTCGATGGGCCGCGCCGCGGCCAGCCGCGCCACCAGCTGCACGTTGCCGAGCAGCTGGCCCACCGCCTCGTCGCGCACCGCCTTGACGAGCTCGGGCTTCGCCCCGTGCGCGTGCAGCTTCACCTTCGCGTCGAACCACGCCTCGGCCTTCGCGCGCCCGTCGCGCGGCGGAGCCCCGGCCGCCACGTCGAACGCGTCGCCCGACTCCAGCAGCCCGAACGCGTGCAGCGGCAGCTTCTTCGCCACCTGCACGTCGAGCGGCACCGCGTCGGGCCGTTCGCTGTCGAATGCCTCTGCCACGTCACCTCCCCTCGAGCCACGCGTCGGCGCGCTTCACGCCGTCTTCGCGCTGCGCCTCTTCGAACGCGCTGCGCGCCTCGAGCGCGAGGCTCTTCGCGCGCTCTTTGTCGCTCGACGCCAGGGCCTGCGCGAGCAGGAGCCGGGCCGTCGCCGCGCGGGCGTGATTGCCCTTCTCGAGCGGGAACAGCGCGACCGCCCTCTCGAGCCGCTCGGTCGCCTCGCCCATGCGGTTCAGCCGCAGCAGCGCCTCGCCCGTCTCGGCGAGCGCGAGCACCGCCTCGGGCTCGGTCGAGGCGCCGAGGGCCTCTTCGAGCTTCAAGAACGTGTCGAGCTCGGCGAGCGCCTCGGCCCACTTCTTCTGGCCGGCGAGCGCGCGGCCGAGGTCGAGGTGGAAGACCGCCGCCTCGGGGTGCTTCTCGCCGAACAGGCCCACGGCCTTCGCGAGCCCTTCGCGCGCGCGCGCCTCGGCGGTGCTGAACCGCGACAGCGCCCAGTCGACCTGGCCGCGGGCGCGCATCCACTCGACGTGGAGCGAGCCCGGCGCGTCGGGGTGCCGGTCGAGCAGCTCGCGCGCCGACTCGACGAGCGTGTCGGCCTCGGCGACGCGGCCAGCCGGAATCAGCGCCTGCGCGAGGTTGATGGCCATGCGAGCGACCGCGGGCGAGTTGTTGCCGTGCGACTTGCGCGCGAGCTCGAGCGAGCGCTCTTGCGTGCGCACGGCCTCGGGCACGTCGCCCATCGCGAGCGCGAGCGTCGAGAGCTCGTTCCACGACGAGACCAGCGCCGGGTGCTCGGCGCCGAGCAGCTTCTCGCGCGTCTGCAGCGACCGGTTCAGCTCGACGCGCGCCTCGGTCAGCGCGCCCTGCTCGGTCAGCACCCAGCCGATCGACGAGTGCAGCCGGGCGACGTCGAGGCCCTCGTCGCCCTCGAGCCCCGTGAAGCCCTGGAGCGCCTTCTTGTAAGCCTCGAGCGACGCCGCCCGATTGCCGGCCTGCCACTCGGCGTCGCCCAGCGCCTCGGCGAGGGCGGCCTCGATGCGCGGGTGGCCTCCGAGGCGCTCGAGCTTGCCGGTGGCGATGGCGGCGAGCGAGCGCCCCTCGTCGGGCCGCTCGAGGCGCCAGCCGACGACCGTGACCATCAGCGTGAGGGCGCGGGCGGCGAGCTCGTCGTCGGCGGCGGCCTCGGCCTCGCGCACGGCCTCTTGCAGCGCCTCGCGGGCCTTCTGAAAGCGCTTCACGTCGCGCTCGAGCTCGCCGAGCGCGAGGCCGCACTCGGCCTGCTGCGCGGGCAGCTTCAGCGCGCGGGCGATCTGCAGCGCCGAGAAGATGCGCTCGCGCGCGGGTTCGAACTTGCCGGCCGAGACCAGCGAGCGGCCCTGCGCGAGCTCGTGCCCGAGCTGCAGCGCGGCGTCTTTGGCCTCGGGCGGCGGCTGCTTGCGGTCGGCGCGAACGGTGGCGCAGGTCGCGAGCTCCGAGAGGCGGCTGGCGGCGCCGTAGGCGCGGTCGACGGTCTCGACGTCGGCGGTCGCGTAGGCCTCGGCGAGGGCGCGCAGCTCGTCGCGGCGGCGATCGAGGCACTCGAAGCGGGCCGCCATCACCGCCTCGGTCTGCTCGGCGCGCACGCGGGTCGCCTCGCACGCCTCGGTGCGCGAGCGCACCCAGGCGCGGGCGTACGTGTCCATCTCGGCGCGCGCGTGCTCCCACGCGAGCGGCGCATACGACTTGGCGGTGGCCTCGAACGCGGCCTTGCCCTTCGTGCGGGCGGCGTCGTCCCACACTCCGTCGAGCAGCTGGTCGGCGCCGCGGCACGCGCGGCCCTGCTGCACCTGCGTGAGCACCGCCGCGGCGCCCGAGGCCACGACGAGCAACACGACTGCGCCCGCGACGAGGCGGTTGCGCAGCTTCTCGCCCGGGTCGTCCGACAGCGCCTGCAGCAGCGCGCCCATCGACGGGTGCCGGGCCGATGCGTCGGGCTCGAGCCCGCGCTCGATGACCCGGTGCAGCCACACCGGCACCGTCGAGCCCTTCGGTGCGGCCGGCACGTGGCCGAGCGTCGTCGCGTGCGCGAGCTCGGCGAGGGTGCTGCCGGCGAACGGCCGCTTGCCGTAGAGCGCCTCGTAGAGGGCCACGCAGAACGCGAACTGGTCGCTCGCCGGTGAGGCGCTCAAGCCGCCGTACTGCTCGGGGGCCATGTAGCCGGGGCTGCCCATCAGGGCGCCCTCGCGGGTGAGCGGGGCGTCGAGCGACGAGGAAGACGACGGCACGGGCGGAGGCGTCGCGGGCGTCGGGGTCTCGCCGCTCGCCGCCACGCGGTCGCCGCTGCGCACCGAGCGCGCGATGCCGAAGTCGGTGACGCGGGGCCGGCCGTCTTCGCCGATGAGCACGTTCGCGGGCTTGAAGTCGCGGTGAATGAGCCCGGCGGCGTGGGCCGCCTCGAGGCCGCGGCCTGCCTGCAGGAACATCGCGAGCACCTCGCGCCAGGGGCGCGGCTTCGCCTTCACCCAGTTGTTGAGCGTGAGGCCGCGCACGAGCTCCATCGCGATGAAGACGGTGCCCTGGTACTCGCCGACGTCGTAGACGGGCATGACGTTGGGGTGGCTCAGCTGCGCCATCGCCTGGGCCTCGCGCATGAGCCGCGCCTGCCCGCGGCTCATGTCTTCGTCGGTGCGCGCGCTGCTCTTCAGGAGCTTGATGGCGACCCAGCGATCGAGGTCGGGGTCGTGGGCGGTGTAGACGAGGCCCATGCCGCCGCGGCCGAGCAGGTCGTGCACGACGTAGCGCCCGACCTTGGTGCCGAAGTCGAGGCCGTCGGCGTTCTCACCGGGCTTCGGCGGCGGCTTCCCCTCGCTGATGTACGTCGCTACCGCGGGATCAGCGGCGGCGTCGCAGAGCGAGCAGGGGCCAGAGGGTGTGTGAGGGCAGGGCATCGCTTCGGCGTCCGACAGTTAATCTCAATGGGCCGGTTCGGCTGTAGTGTCCAGCGGCCACGACGTGCTAGGTGCGGCGCCGGCGATGCGCATCGCGCTGAGGGTCGGCGTTCTCGTGTTGGTGGTCGGCGCGGTGGCGACGGCCCTGAACCTGCGCGGCTCGGCGCCCAGCGCGCCCAGCGCGGTCGAGGCCGCGGCGCCCGCAGCCGTGTCGGCGCCCGCCGCGGCGAAGCGGCCCGCGGCCCCTCGGCTCGCGCCGGCGGAGCCCGAGCCGGTCATCGCGGCACGCAGCGCCGCGGCTCCCTCGCAGCCCGCGCCGGCGCAGGCGCCCGGGGTCGGAAGCGCGGGCAACGACCGGGGGGCCGAGACGTACGGCGACGACGTCGACCTCGAGGCGACGGTCGCGGCGACCGAGGCGGCCCTGCAGGCGACGAAGCTCATCGAGGCAGCACAGAAAGCGAAAGAGGGGACGAGATGAAGCGCTTCATTCTGGTGGTGGGTCTGATGTTGGGTACGGCCTGCCCGCCGTCTCCCGAGAACTGTCAGTCGGGCAGCACGTGCAGCAAGGGCGGCACGTGGTCGGCCTGCTGCACGGCGACGCAGTGTCACTACAAGACGAGCGACGGCGCCGACTTCCCGTGCAAGGGCACCGACTGCAGCTCGGGCAACCCGTCGCCGGCGGCGCAGGTCGCCAGCTGGTGCCTCTCGCACTGACGGTACGCCGTGACCACCGGCCAGGTGCGGGGCGCTCGTGTGACAGTGAGTCGCACCGGGCCGGTTCCGCTGTAGTGTCCGCGCCGCCGTGTCGCGCCTCGTGCTCTGCCTCGTCGTCCTGGCCTGCTCGTGCAGAGAGAAGTCGGGGCCGCCCGATGCGGGCACGGTCGTGGAGCGGGGCACCGACCTGCGCGCGGCGCTGAACACGATCTTCCCCGAGTACCGGGGGGTGGCGCCGCTGAAGGGGCGGGCGCAGGTCACGCGGTGGGTCGCCGACGCCGGGCAGCGAGAGCTCGACGCGGCGCTCGCGACGGCGGCCAAGAACGGCTTCACGGGCGAGCCGCTGGCGCGCGCACCGTTCTTCATGGAGCTCGCGCTCGACGGGGGCGTGCTGGCCGAGCAGGTGAGCATGAGCCTGCCTCCGCCCGAGATCGGCCGCATTCAGGGCGCGCCCGCGGCGATGTCGAGCGAGGGCCTCGCGAACTGGCTGCCGAAGGTCGGCGAGAAGCAGCGCGAGGAGCTGCTCTTCGAGCTCGTGTGGCTCGCGAAAGACGTCGCGCGCGCCGACTACCTCGTGTGGCAGCTGGTGACGGGCGCGGCGAAGGCCGGGTGGACGTACGACGCCCTGCCGTCAGGCTTCGAGCTGCAGCGCGTCGACGGCGGCCCCGTGCGCGTGCCCGAAGAGCTGCAGCTCACGCTGAAGCAGGAGCGCGGCGGGGCGTTCATCGAGATCGATCGCAAGGGCGACCGGGCGTGGATCAAGTACCGGCTCATCACGTACGAGAGGCGCTGAAGACGTGTCTGCCGAAGCCGCTCCGTCGCAGCAACGACTGCCGGTCTCGCTGGGCTCGCTGTTCACGCTCGCGTGGCCCATCATCGTCTCGCGCTCGACGCAGACGGTGATCGGGGTGAGCGACGCGGTGTTCGTGGCCGACCTCGGCTCGGCGGCGGTGGCGGCGACGTCGACCGGTGCGTTCAACACGTTCGCGATTCTCATCTTCCCGATGGGCATCTTGTTCATCGTCTCGAGCTTCGCGTCGCAGCTGTTCGGCAAGAAGGACCTCGAGGGCGCGCGCCGCTACGGCTGGTACGGGCTCGTGCTCGCCGCCGCCACTCAAGGCGCGTGCATGCTCGGCGCGCTCGGCGTGCCGCTGGTGCTCGATCAGCTCTCGCTCGCGCCCGACGTGCGCACGCTGATGACCGACTACATGCGCGTGCGGCTCATGTGCGGCGGCGCCGCGATGGGCATCGAGGCGCTCGCGAACTACTACGGCGGCGTCGGCAACACGCGGCTGCCGATGTTCGCCTCGGTGTTCGCGATGGTGCTGAACGTCGCCCTGTGCTGGGTGCTCGTGAAGGGCCAGCTCGGAGCGCCCGCGCTCGGCGTCACCGGCAGCGCGCTCGCCGCGGCCATCGCGACCTGGCTCGCCTTCCTCGCGCTGTTCTGGGTGTTCTGGCGCCAGGAGCCGACGGTGCCGAAGCTCAAGCTGCACGAGCTCAAGCGCATGCTCTCGTTCGGGCTGCCGTCGGGCTTCAACTGGTTCTTCGAGTTCTTCGCCTTCAACGTGTTCATCAACATCGTCGTCGGCGGCCTGGGCACGGCGGCGCTGGCGGGCTTCATGAGCGTGCTGCAGGTGAACTCGGTGTCGTTCATGCCGGCGTTCGGGCTCGCGAGCGCGGGGGCGATTCTGGTGGGCCAGAGCATCGGGTCGAAAGACAAAGACGCGGTGCCGGGCATCGTGCGGCTGACGCTGCGCTCGACCGCCGTGTGGATGGGCTTCGTCGGCGCGTCGTACCTGCTCGCGCCGAAGCTGCTCATGACGCCGTTCGCGCAGGGCCAGCCGGAAGACGCGGCGGCGCTCATCGAGGTCGGCGCGCGCATGCTGATGATGTCGGCGGCGTGGCAGCTGTTCGACGCGACGGTGATGACGTTCGCCGAGTCGCTGCGGGCGGCGGGCGACACGGCGTTCACGCTGAAGGCGCGGCTCGTGCTCGCGTGGGGCGTGTTCTTCCCGGGCAGCTACGTGGGCGTGAAGCTGCTCGGCGGCAGCGACGTGCAGGCGCTGCTCTGGGTGGTCGCGTACATGGCGCTGCTCGCCGCCGCGATGTGGCTACGGTTCCGCTCGGGCAAGTGGCGCGAGCTCGAGCTCGTCGAGCCGAGCGTCATCGACGAGCCCGCCGTCAGCGAGCCGTCGCCGTCGGCGCCGTGACCCGTTGCAGCGCACGTCGGTCGGCTCGCCCGCTCAGGGGTCGAAGGCCGCGAGCGCCCGGTCGATCTGCTCGGCCGTCGTCTGCCAGCTCGTCACCAGGCGAATCACTCCGTCGCCCATTCGGTAGAAGAGCAGCCCGCGCCGCTCGAGCTGATCAGCGAGCGCGTCACCGACCGCGACGAACGCCATGTTCGCGCGCGGGTCGTCGAGCAGCTCGACGCCGCGCGCCTTCAGCCCGGCGGCCAGGCGCGACATCGCGGCGTTCGCGGCCGACGCGAGCCTCAGCCACAGCCCGCCCGTGAGGTACGCGAGCAGCTGCGCGGCGGGGTACCGCATCTTCGACGCGACGTGGCCCGCGCGCTTGAGGCGGTACGACAGCGGCTCGGCGAGCTTCGGGTCGAAGCAGACGATCGCGTCGGTGCTCATCGCGCCGTTCTTGGTCGCGCCGAGCGACAGCACGTCGACCCCGGCCTTCCACGTCAGCTCGGCGGGCGTGCAGCCGAGGCTCACGAGCGCGTTCGCGAGCCGCGCGCCGTCGAGGTGCACCTTGAGCCCGCGGGCTCGCGCGACGGCGCTCAGCGCTGCGAGCTGCTCGACGTCGTACAGCGTGCCGCGATCGGTCAGCTGCGTCAGCGAGAGCACCGACGGCTGCGAGTGGTGCGGGTCGCCCCAGCTCGTCTCGGCGAACGCGCGCTCGAGCGCGGCCGGCGTGAGCCGATGCCCGGCGCCCGGCAGGCCCTTCATCACTGCGCCGCCGGTGAACATCGAGGTCGCGCCCGCCTCGTTCACGAAGATGTGGGCCGTCTCGTGGCACAGCACCGAGCCCCACGGAGGACACAGCGCCGAGAGCGCCAGCGCGTTCGCCGCGGTTCCGCTCGGCACGGGGAACACGGCGACGTCGGGGCGCTCGAAGACCTCGGCGACGCGCTGCTTCAGGCGGGCGCTCCAGGGGTCGCCTCCGTAGGCGAGCGCAGAGCCCGTGTTCGCCTCGACCAGCGCCGCCATCAGCTCCGGCGCGACGCCGGCGGCGTTGTCGCTTCGCAGCTCGATCAGGTCCATGCGGCATTCCTAGTCGAGGAAGAGGTTCGGCAGGAGGAAGCCCTGCAGCATGCGGAAGACCGTCATCGTGATCGCCGGCAGGAAGACGACGTTCTGCGACACGAACACGGCGCCACGCGGGCCCCCGATCGCGGCGCCGCCGAAGTAGTAGGTCGCGGTCACGGTGACCGTTGCACCCGCCAGCAAGAGCGTCGTCCACACGCTCATGCGGCCGCGGTCGGGAGGCAAGAGCATGAGCGCGCCCGCCGCCGCGCCGATGGCCGCGCTCATCGCGGCGGCGATCGCCCAGTCGGGGTCGACGAACGCGCGGCTTCCCACGCGCTGGCGCTGCACGGCCGGCTCCCGAGCGAGACCCGTCGAGAGGGACCACGCGCAGAGGCTCATGAGCCCCGCAGCCCACGCGGCGCCGACCGAAGGGCGCAGGTAGTGCGCGAGCAGCAGCCCGGTGGCCGACGAGCCGGCGACGATGCCGGTGACGCCGCCGACGAGCACTGCGGGCTGGAACGGCTTGTACGGCGCAATCACCGTGTCCTGGCCGTAGAAGCCGAAGGCGCCGGCCACGGTCGCTCCGACCGTCAGCTCGATGGACAGCAGGTGAAAGCCGCCGCGCTCGATGAGCTCGGGCTCGGCAGGCTCGGGCACGACGGGTGCCTCGACGGGCTCGGCGGCCAGCAGCGCGAGGAGCAGCGGGGTCATGAGCGCACCCTCGACCCGGAGCAGCTCCGGGCCGGTGCTTCAGTCGAAAGCTCGCGCAGACCGCGGCGCGGCGCGTGGACTACGCTCGGGCCGCGATGATGCTCATTCGTGAGGTCGCCGAGCGGGCGAGGCAGCTCGACCTGCAGGCCTTCGCCGCGGAGCTCGGCCCGTTCGGGCTGATGCAGCGGCCCGACGCGGTGCGGCCTGCTCCGAGCGCCGCGGCCCGCACGATGCCGCTCTCGGGGAGCTCGCTGGCGCGGCCGGTGCCGGTCGATTTTCAGGATATGAAGATGGCACGGCTGCCGCCGCTGGGGCGCGACGGCAAGCTGATGCTCATCATCGGGCGCGACCCCGAGTGCGACGTGTGCATCGACGACATCGCGCTGTCGAAGCGCCACGCGGCGATCGTGTGGGACGGTCATACGGGCCTCGTGAAAGAGATGGGCAGCAGCAACGGCACCTTCGTCAACGGCGCGCGAATCATGAAGGCTACCGCGCTCAAGTCGAACGACGACCTGCGCTTCGGGCAGTCGAGCTTCATCTACCTGCTGGCGGCCGACCTCTACGCCCGGCTGTTGCGCGTGCGTTGAGGTCGGCCGAGCCGCCTTCGTGCCCGCTACTCGAGGTCGTCGGCCATGGCCGCCGCGCCGAGCCGCTTGCGCAGCTGCCTCATCTCGGCGCCGGTCAGCCCCGGCGCGCCCTGCGCCTTCGAGGCCTCGGCGAGCTCGGCGTACGCCCTGATCGCCATTCGCCCCGCGGGAGTCAGGCGCGACGCGTTGTCCCTCGCGAACTGCTTCACCTGGTCGAGCTCGGTGCTGTTGCCGTGGCCGTCTTTGTCGCTGATGGCGCGCAAGATCGCGTCGCCCATCTGCTTGCCGTTGATCGGGCCGGTCGTCTGCTCGAGCCCCTTCATCACGTGGTATGCGCCCGCGTCGTGCACCTTGTTCATCTCGCTCAGCATGTCGCCGAGGTCGGCGCCCCTCAGAGAGCCGCTCGTGTACTGCTCGTAGATGGCGAACTTCGTCAGCGTCTCGGGTGACACCTTGTCGGGGTGCGCCTTCACGAACTTCGCGAGGTCGTCGGTGCTGACGCCCCGCTGGGCCAGGTCGACGAGCTGCTGCTCCGAGACCTGCCCGGGCTGCTGCGCCAGCTGGCGCAGCGCTTCGTAGCCCGGCTGCGCCGGGTTGTACTCGCCCTGGGCGATGCCCGGCTGCATCGTCACCGGCCGGCCGTCGCCGGGCGTGATGGTGGGGAACTGCTCCAGGTTGCCGCCGGTCGGCTGCGAGTAGCCGGGGTCGCCGACGGGGTTGTAGCCGGGGTCGCCGACGGGGTACTGGCCCGGGTAGTTCGTCATCGGCGGGTTGTAGCCGGGGTCGCCGACGGGGTACTGGCCCGGGTAGCTCGTCGTCGGCGGGTGGTAGCCGGGGTCGTAGTTGCCCGGGTGCCGCTCGGGGATGTAGTGGCGCTCGGGCCGCGCGAAGAGGTCGGCGAGGCGAGGGTGGCGGTGTTCGCGCACGATCGGGCGCGAGGGCTCCCAGCCGCTCTCGTAGCGGTGGCGGTGCTCGCGCACGACGGGGCGGCCGCTCTCGGGCCGCGAGCTCGCGTCGCGGCGGTGATCGCGAACCCTGCTGCGCGAGTCGTCCCACCCGCTCTCGTAGCGGCGCGACGGCGTGCGCTTGGGCTGCGACGTCTTCGGCTCGCTGCGGTGGTCGCGCGTGCGCTCGCGCGAGGTGTGGTGACTGCGGGCTGCGGGGCGGGGCGGAATTTTCGGGCTCATGCGACGGGTGCATCGCAAGCGTGATGCCCGCACTCGCCGAAGCAGATCTTTGGACCTGCGAGAAGGCGAGCGGCGCCGTCACGCGACGCCCCGTCACGTCGGCTGTGGCCTGCAGGCTCGCGCCTGCAGCTCGGCGCCCTTCCAGCGGCGGTTCTGCAAGGCACGTGTACAGGCGACGGCCGAATCCGACGCGCTGCGGCGCCGATAAGGAGGGCGTGAAGAAGAAGCCAGCCAGCGACCGGCCGAAGCCCCAGCAGGTTCCTGGCGTGCGGAGGTACGCGGTGCTCTGTACGCCGCCGCGGCTGCTCAAGCCCGTGCTGTTGGGCGCCCTGTACGGAGAGCTCGACCCGAGGCCGAGCCCGACGCTCAGGGCGCGAGCGGCGAGCTGACGCCAGGCGATCGGCGGCCAGCACCAGCGCGTTCGTGAGCTCGGCGTTGCTGACGCGGGCGGCGAGCGCGCGGAGGGCAGCGGCGAGCTCGGGCAGCGACTTTGCGTTCGCGACCTCGGGGTAGACCGACGGCATCGAGAGCACGTCGGCAGCGGCGCGAGCCGGCGAGGTCAGGGTCCGAGATGACGCCGTGGTCGCCGTCGCCGGTAGTTGGGGCCGCGGGTGAAGAGGCCGACGAAGCCGTTGTGTCCGGCGTCGCGCACGCCGAAGGCGGTGTCGAGCGGCCCTCAGGCGCAGGTCGAGGCCGCGGCCCTGTGAGAGGTCGTCGCCGGCAGGCCGAAGCGGGCGGCGCAGGGGCCGCGAACCGAGTTGCCCATGCCCACCCGACGAGGCCGCGCAGCGAGAAGCCTAGAGGTAGCGGCTGCCGACGTAGAGGCCGCGGGCGGCAGCGGACTTCATGAAGTCGGGCATGCCGTCGGGGTCGGTGAACTTGGTGGTGCGGCTGGCGATGCGGCCGAGCTCGGAGATGTCGGAGGTCGTGCAGCCGCTGAGCAGCAGCATGAGCGAGGTCTGGCCGGCGCTGATCTTCGCGGGGTAGCGGTTCGTGCCGCCGACCCGCGCGGGGTCGTTGTCGAGCGCCGTCACCTCTTTGATGATGGCGTTGCGAAGGCCGTCGTCCTGCACGCGCTCGAGCAGGCCGATGAACATGCCGCCCGTGCCGTTGTACACGTGGAGGCCGATGACGCCCGGCTGCTCGTGGTGCACGTCGCTGAAGACGTCCTTCACGACCTTGACGAACTCCTCCTTGGCCTGAATCTGCAGCGTCGGCGAATAGCCGTGGCGCTTGAGCGCATCAGCCGCCATCTGCCGCGCCTCTTTGACCTGGGGAATCGTCATCACCGCCATGGAACGCCTCGCTTGGGAAGGGGTCGCGAAAGAGCCTACAATGTAGGTATCGCGACCCCCCGGCGAAGGTTGCTCAGTCGTTGGCCGAGACCTTGACCGATGCGACCATCGCGTCCCACTGGGGCAGAGATTCCTTGAGATTGCGGGCGACTGCGCTGAAGGCGGCCTGCCACTCGGTGTCGGCCAATGTAAAGACATAGACCACCTGGGCGATGTCTTTCGCGCCCTGGCCGGAGACGGTGTACGAGATTCGCCGGGAGGGCCCCGAGGCGAGGCGAGGGCCGTCGTCGAGGGCGAGCGCGATCTGCCCGTAGAGCTCGAGCAGGTGCGCCTTCACGCGCTCGACGCACTGCTCGAGGCCCTCGTTGGGCTCGAGCTTGCGGCTCTGAAACACCACGTTGCTGCGGAACTCGCGCACCGGCGCGACGCCGCCGGGCCCGCTCGAGGGCGCGATGAACGTGTAGAGCGAGCCGTCAGTCCAGTCGGAGGGGATGTCGACCCGCAGGTTGGAGAAACGCATCGCGGCAGTAGAGCACGTCAGGGCGAGGTTGGCTGCGAGCGCGCAAGTGGCGCGGGCAGGGGCTTTGCGCGAGGCTCGCCCGCGATGTGGCGCACGCTCCTCATCGCCCTGTTGGCGGGCCCGGCCGCCGCCGAGCCGAGCCTCGCGCAGGTGCGAACGCAGCTCCGGGCGCTCGACTACAAGGGCGCCGCGAAGACGCTCGACGCGCTCGGGAGCGCCTCGGGCCTCACCCACGACGAGGTGCTCGAGCTCTATGAGCTCTCGGGCGTGGTCGCCGCCACGCTGAAGAACCCGAAGGCCGCCCGCGCCGCGTTTCAGGCGCTCGCCAACCTCGACCCCTCGCGCCGCCTCACCGGCCGCTACGCCCCGCGCGTCACCAGCCTGTTCTTCGAGGCCCGCGCGTGGGCCGAGGGCGCGGGCGGGCTCTCGGTCGTCGCGAGCGCGGCCTTGGAGCCCGGCGAGGTCGGCTCGCTCACGTTCACGGTGAAGGCCGACGTGCTGCAGCGCGTGGAGCGCGTCGTCGTGCACGTCCGGCGCGGTGACGGCCCCTGGAGCACGGTCGAGCTGGGGCGCACCGGCGGCACGGTCGAGACCGCGGGCCCGCGCGTGCTGTGGTGGGCCGAGCTGCTCAGCGCGCGCCGCTGGGTGCTGGTGAGCGAGGGCAGTGAGGCCGCTCCGCACCAGGTCGAGGCGCCGCTTCCTCCTCCTCCGCCGCTCCCCGAGCCGGAGCCGCCGATGGTCGTCGCGCCCGCGCCCTCGCCCGCGCTCGTGCCCACTGCTCCGGTGGCTCCGCCGCCGGCGCCGCGGCCGCGCTTCCGCCCCGCAGCGTTCGCGCTGTTCGGGCTCGGCGTTGCGGGCCTCGCGGCGGGCACGGTCTTCGGCGTGCTCTCGAACGGCGAGCGCCAGCGCATTCTGTCTGCTGCGGCCGACGGCCAGGGCGTCGTCACCGGGCTCACGCGCGTCGAGGCGCTCGGCATCGACGCCAACGCCCGCCTCTTCGCGCTCGTCGCCGACGTCTGCTTCGCCGCGGGCGGCGCGCTGGCGGTCACGGGCACCGCGCTCTTCATCGCCGGCTCGGTCGCCCCCGACGCCTCGGCGGCGGTGGTGACGGTCGGGGGCAGCCTGTGAAGCGCGGGCTCGTGCTCACGGCGACCGCGGCCCTCGCGGTGAGCTGCACGCTCGACGGGGTCGTCGACACGCGCCGCTACGCCTGCAGCAGCGACTCGAGCTGCGGCGCCGGCTTCGTGTGCCGCGGCGGTGTCTGCGCCGAGGGCTCGGGCGGCTCGGGCGGAGGTGCGGCGGCCGGAGGGGCAGGCGGCTTCGCTGGAGGCGGTGCCGCGGGGGCCAGCGCCGGAGGCAGCGCGGGTGGGCTTGCGGGCGGCGGCAGCGCGGGTGGGCTTGCGGGCGGCGGCAGCGCGGGAGGCGGCTCGAGCGGCGGCGCAGGGGCAGACGCCGGGTGCAGCCAGCTCGCGTGCCTGGTGGATACGTGGGTGCACGGCGAGACCATCGACGAGGTGGTGGCGACGAGCTTCTCGGACATCACCGTGGTGGGCTCGCAGGTGGTCGACACCTTCACGGCGCGCACGCGCGCGGTGCCGCTGCCCGACGGCGGGCTGTGGCAGGTCGTCAACGCGCGCACGGGCCTCTACCCCTACGCCGACATGGCCGGCTTCGCCGCTGACGACGTGTGGCTGTGGCGACTGAGCGACGTCGTGCACGAAGAGAACGGCGTGCTCACCGACATGCTGAACCTCTCGAACCAATGCGGCTTCGAGGCGGCGAGCTGGCGTGGCACCCTCGCGCCCTCGCGCGACGAGGCCTGGCTGGTCGGGTACCGCTTCTCAATCTGTCACTGGTCGCGCGACGCCGGGTTTCAGCCCGCCTCGCCGCCCGCGAACTTCTCGGTGGCCGACCTCGACCTCGAGGCGCTCGTGGCCGAGCCTGGCGGCGAGCTGCTCATCGGCACCCACCTCGGAGACCTGCTCCGCGTCGACGGCGGCCGGGCGCGGCCGAGCCTGCCCTCGGGGTTCCAGCCGGTCGAGATGCGCTTCGACTCCAACGGCGCGCTCTGGGCCATCGACTACGCCCAGCGCGTGGTGCGCGGCGAAGCCGACGGCGGCTGGAGCGTGTTCAACGTCGCCCCGGCGGGCACCCGGCTCTATGCGCTGCTGGTGGTCGCGCCCGACGACGTGTGGGTCGGCGGCTCGATGGGCACGCTGGCGCACTTCGACGGGGGCAGGTTCACCGACGTGAGGTCGGACGTGCCCGGGCTGCCGTCGTCGGCCTTCGCGGTCGAGGCGCTGGCCGCGCCGGCCCCGAAGACGCTCATCATCACCGGCACGGCCGCAAACTCACCGAACCCGCCGACCGGGTTCGTCTCGCGGTACCTGCGCGGCCCCTGACGGCGCGTCACAGCGAGAAGCGGCGCACCGTCGTGCGGCCGGCCGCGACGTCGACCTCGACGACCGTGTCGACGTGCTCCACCTCGTTGACGAGCCGCAGCTGCAGCCGCCCGGCCGGCACCGGCACCTCGAGCAGCGGCGTCTCGCCGAGCGCGCGCCCGCCGAGGTACACGCGCGTCCACGGCGTCGTGTCGAGCGACAACAGCCCCTTCGCGACTGGCCGCGGCGGCCCCTTCACGCCGGCGTCGGGCGGGGGAGCGGCGACGGCCTGCGGCGCCACCGGCGCCTGCCCCGCATCGGGCACCGCGAGCGCCACCGGCGGCAGCGGGGCCGCGGCGCTCGGAGCGTGATTGAGCTGCTGCCACGCGAGCCACGCGATGCCCGCGAGCGTCACGGCGCCGGCCGCCGCCACCCACTTGAGCGGCGCGCGAGGCCCCGGCGGCTCGAGCGCCTCGAGCAGCGCGGCCATCGAGGGGAAGCGGTCTTCGCGCCGAACCGCGAGGCCCCGCTCGAGCGCCCGCCGCAGCGGCGCCGGCACGTCGCCGGTGGCGCCCTTCGGGGCCTCGTTCATCGCGTTGCGCAGCGCGAGCACGTTGGGGCCGTTGAACGGCCGCTGCCCGTAGAGCGCCTCCCAGGCGGCGACGCAGAACGAGAACTGGTCCGAGCGGTCGTCGGCGGGCTGCAGCTCGAGCTGCTCGGGCGCCATGTACGCCGGCGTGCCCATGAACGTGCCCTCTTGCGTGAGCACCTCGTCGGAGCGCGGCGTCTGCACTCCGATGGCCAGCATCGCCGAGTCGGTGGCCGTGCCCGACAGCTCGCGCGCCAGCCCGAAGTCGGTGACGCGCGCGCGCCCGTCTGCGCCCACCATCACGTTGCCGGGCTTGAAGTCGCGGTGCACCACGCCGGCGCGGTGCGCCGCGGCCAGGCCCTCGCCCGCCTGCTTGAGCAGCGGCAGCACCGTGCGCCAGCTGCCGCCGTGCGTGCGCAGCCACTGGGCCAGCGTGCCGCCGTCGACGAGCTCCATCGCGAGGAAGATGCCGTCTTGAAATGGCCCGACGTCGAAGATGGGCACGACGTTGGGGTGCGCGAGCCGCGCCATCGACTGCGCCTCGCGCAGCATGCGCGCCCGCAGCTCTTCGACGTCGACGGCCTCGGGCGCGTGCTGCACCTTGAGCGCGACGCGGCGCGCGAGCTCGGGGTCGTACGCGCGGTACACCACCGCCATGCCTCCGGCGCCGAGCCGCTCGAGCACCAGGTAGCGGCCGACGACCGAGCCGCGCGCGAGCAGCGCGTAGGGCTCGCGGGCCGCCTCTGCGTCGCGGCCCGCGCGAGCCGTGACGGTCGGGTCGAGCCCGCCCTGCGCGCTCTTCTCGAGCGCCGCGGGTCGATCGGCCGCCGTCTTCACCGGCCGCGCGGCCCGGGTCGGAGGCGTCGAGAGCTGCGAGCGCGCCCGCAAGACGTTGGCCACCGCGGCCCGGCACCGCGCGCAGCCGTCGAGGTGCGCCTCGACCTCCGGCGTCCACGGAAGGAGCCCTTCGGCGAGGTCTTGTAGCGCGGCGGCGTCGAGGCACTGCACCGTTCGCGCGAGCATCACACCGGCGCCGTTGCCAAGGTAGTCTTTCGAGCGACGAGACATGGCGTCACGAGCCGCCACCCTTCGCGAGCACTTCACCACCCACCTGCCGAGTGGGGCACGGCAGCGCTCGGCGCAGCTCGGCCCCGTGCTCGAGGAGCTCTACGCGCGCGGCGAAGCGGCGTGGCCGCGGCTGCGCGTGCCGCCCTCGCAGTTCGCCGCCCAGCTCGCGTTTCGCTTCCCTCCGGGCAAGGAGCCCGCGGCGGTGCTGCCGAAGGTGCACGCCGAAGACCTGTACCTCGCGTGCGCCTGCGCGCTCGGCGACGGCGCTGCGGTCGTCGAGCTCGCCGAGCGCTTCGTCGGCCGCTGCCGGGCGACGGTGGCCCGGGTCGACTCGTCGCAGACGTTCGTCGATGACGCGCTCGCGGCGCTGCTCCAGAGGCTCACCGTCGCCGAGCGGGCGGGCGCGGCGCCGCGCATCGCCGAGTACGCGGGGCGCGGGCCGCTGCTCTACTTCGTGCGCACCGCGGCGTCGTTCGTCGCGGTCGACCTGGCGCGCGCTCAAGGCCGCGGTCACGAGCCGCTCGACGAGGCCGCGCTGGGCGAAGCGGTCGGCCCGAGCGCCGAGCTCCAGGCGCTGCGCGCCGAGCACGGGCCCGCCTACCAGGAGGCGTTCGACGCGGCGGTGAAGGCGCTGCACCCGCGAGACCGCACCCTCTTGCGCATGCACTTCCTCGAGGGCGTGGGCATCGACGCGCTGGGCACGCTCTACCGGGTGCACCGCTCGACCGCCGCGCGGTGGGTTCAGCTCGCTCGCGACGCGCTCTGGGTCGCGACCCGCTCGGAGCTCACCGCCCGGCTGCGCCTGCGGCCCTCGCAGCTCGAGAGCCTCATTCAGTCGCTGCAGAGCAACTTGATCGGGGCGCTGCGCGTCAGCGTGCTCCGCGCCGCGCCCGCGCCCGCCAAGCCCGGCTGACCTGCAAGTTCGGCAGGTTGCGGCGCTCGTGCGACCCCGGCGCGCGCGCTCCGTCGTTGAGGGCTGAGTCCTCACTCCAAGGAGCAGCCCATGACCTCGCGCCCCGAAACCCTCCTCCGTCTTCCCGCCGTGCTCGGGGCCGCCGTCGCGCTCGCGGTCGCCGCGTCGGGCTGCACGCTCGGCGGAGGCGGAGGCGGAGGCGGAGCAGGCGGCGGCGCAGCAGGCGGCGGCGAAGGCGCGGCCGGAGGCATGGAGGTGATGAAGCCGCCCCAGCTCGACCCCGCGCGCTGCACGCTGACGGTCGACCGGAGCGCAGGGGTGGTCGCCGACGGCGTCGATCGCGCCACGGTCACGGTGACGCTGAAGAACGACCGCGGCGAACCGATGGCCGACCAGCAGGTGACCCTCGAGGTGTCGGGGACGCAGAACACGCTGACGCCGCCGCCGCTCACCGACGCGAACGGCAAGGCGGTGGCGCTGCTGAGCTCGACGAAGGCCGAGAGCAAGATGCTGCACGCGGCGGTCGACGGCACGCCGCTGCCGGCCAGCGCGACGGTGAAGTTCACGGCCGGCGCGGCCGCGAAGCTCGCCTTCTTCGTGCAGCCCAGCTCGGCTGCGACCGGCAGCCCGATCGCTCCGGCGGTGCAGGTGGCGGTGGTCGACGGCAGCGGCAACGTGGTCACCGACGCCGAGGCGATGGTGTCGATCGCCCTCGGCAGCAACGCGACCGGCGCTGCGCTGCTCGGCACCCGGTCTGCCGCGACCGTGGCGGGGTTCGCGCTGTTCGACGACCTGAGCATCGACAAGCTCGGGCAGGGCTACACGCTCATCGCGTCGGCGGCCGGCCTGCCCCAGGCCACGAGCGCCGCGTTCAACGTCACCGCGGGCCCGCCTGCGAAGCTCGTCTTCACCGTGCACCCGTCGAGCTCGACCGCGGGCGCGGCGCTGAGCCCCGCAGTCGAGGTCACCGTTCAAGACCGGTTCGGCAACGCCGTGCGCAGCGCGACCGACGCGGTGACGCTCGAGCTGTCGGGCAACCCCGGCGCCGCGACGCTCTCGGGCACGCTCAGCGCGCCCGCGCAGAACGGCGTCGCGAGCTTCTCGACGCTCTCGGTCGACAAGGCGGGGCAGGGCTACACGCTCGTCGCCCGCGCCGCCGGCCTCACGTCGGCCACGAGCGCGGCGTTCAACGTGGTGGCGGGCCCGGCGGCGCGCCTCGCGTTCACGGTGCAGCCGTCGAACGGCGCGGTGGGCGTCGACCTGTCGCCGTCGGTCGCGGTGGCGGTGCAGGACGCGCTCGGCAACCGGGTGGTCGGCGCGACGGCCGCGGTGTCGCTCGCGCTCGGGCAGAACCCCGCGAGCGCGACGCTGACCGGCGGTGCGGCCACGACGCCGGCGCAGGGCGTCGCCGAGTTCCCGACGCTGCGGCTCAGCCAGGCGGGCAGCGGCTTCACGCTCGTCGCCTCGGCGCAGGGCCTCGCGAGCGCCACGAGCCAGCCCTTCGACGTCGCCATCGTCTCGGGGGCGCGGCTCGTCTTCACCACGCAGCCCGCTGACGTGACCGCCGGCGCGACGATGACGCCTGCGGTGCAGGTGACGATGCAGGACGCGAGCGGCAACGTCGTCACGTCGTTCAGCGGCACCGTCACCATCGGCCTCGCCGCGAACTCTGCCGGCGCGGTGCTCCTGGGCACCACCACCGTCGGCGCCTCGGCGGGCGTCGCCTCGTTTCCCGACCTGTCGCTCGAGAAGATCGGCACCGGCTTCACGCTGCGCACGAACGCCGCGGCGGGGGCCACCCCTGCGACGAGCGCCGCGTTCAAGGTGACCGCCGCGACTCCGCAGCGCCTCGCGTTCGTCACGCAGCCCACGACGGTGGCGGCGGGCGCGAGCCTCGCCCCGGCGGTGCAGGTGGCGGTGCAAGACGCGTTCGGCAACCTCGTCGCCGGCGCCACGAACTCCGTGAGCGTCGCGCTCGACACGAACTCTGGCGGCGCCGCGCTGACCGGCGCCGCGCCGGCGAGCCCGGTGGGCGGCGTCGCGAGCTTCTCGGCGCTCAAGCTCGACAAGACCGGCACGGGCTACACCCTGCGCGCCAACGCCACCGGCCTCGCGTCGGCCATCAGCATGCCGTTCGCGGTGACGCCCGGCGCGGCGTCGCGGCTCGCGTTCGTCACGCACCCCACCGCCGCGGTCGCGGGCGCCGCCATCGCCCCCGCAGTCGAGGTCGCCGTGCAGGACGCGTTCGGCAACACCGTCACGTCGTCGACCGACGCCGTCGCCGTCGCGCTGGCGCAGAACCCCGGCGGCGCGACGCTCTCGGGCACGCGCACCGTGACCGCGGTGGCGGGCGTCGCGACGTTCGCCGACCTCTCGCTCGAGAAGGCGGCCCTCGGCTACACCCTCACGGCGAGCCGCGCCGGCCTCACCTCGGGCAGCAGCGTCGCGTTCGACATCACTCCGGCGGCGCCCGCACGGCTCGCGTTCACCACCCAGCCGGTCACCTCGCCGGCGAGCGTGCCGATGCCCGCGGTGCGGGTGGCGGTGCAGGACGCGTTCGGCAACGTCGTGACCGCGGCCGGCGCGCCGGTGGTGCTCGCGCTGGGCGCGAACCCCGGGCCGGGCCTGCTGACGGGCACGCTGTCGGTGGCGCCGGTCGACGGCACGGCGAGCTTCACGACGCTCACCATCGACCGCCCGGCCACCGGCTACACGCTGGTCGCCACGTCGGGCAGCCTCACGCCTGCCACCAGCGCTGCGTTCGAGGTGACCGCGGGCCCGCCGGCGCAGCTGACGTTCGCGGCGCAGCCGCACGACGCGATCGCCGGCGCGGCGCTCGCCCCTGCGGTGACCGCGCGCATCGAAGACCGGTTCGGCAACCTGGTGCTCACGGCGACCGACACGGTCACGGTCGCGCTCGGCCAGAACCCCGGCATGGGCGCGCTGAGCGGCCAGACGACGGCGGCGGCGGTGGGCGGCGTCGCGACGTTCTCGACGCTCTCGGTCGACAAGGCGGCGTCGGGCTACACGCTGCGGGCCTCGTCGGGCGCGCTGACCGCGGCGACCAGCTCGACCTTCGCCATCTCGGCGGGCCCGGCGGCGCGGCTCGCGTTCGTCGATCTGCCCACCTCGGCGGTGGCCGGGGCGGCGTTCGCTCCGGTCGTGCAGGTGGGGCTCTTGGACGCGTTCGGCAACCCGGCCAGCGGCGCGCCGCTCGTGAGCCTCGCCATCGCCAGCGGCCCCGCCGGCGCGGCGCTGTCGGGCACCGCGCAGGTGAGCGCGGCGATGGGCGTGGCGCGCTTCCCGGGGCTGTCGCTCGACAAGGCCGGCAGCTACACGCTGAGCGCCTCGGCGAGCGGAGTGAGCAGCGCCACGAGCTCGAGCTTCACCGTGACCGCCGGCGCGCCGGCGTCGCTCTCGTTCTCGGCACAGCCGCACGACGTCGCGGCCGGCGCGGCGATCAGCCCCGCCGTGCAGGTGACCGTGCGTGACGCGTACGGCAACCTGGCCTCGTCGAGCGCGCCGGTGACGCTCGCGCTGGGGCCGGCCGCCAACGGGGGCACCCTCGCAGGCAGCGCGAGCGCGGCGGTGAGCGCGGGCGTGGCGACGTTCTCGGGGCTGTCGGTGAACAAGGCGGGCCAGGGCTACACGCTCGCCGCCAGCCTGACCGGCGCGAGCGGAGCCACCAGCGCCGCCTTCGCCGTGACCGCCGGGCCCGCGACGCGGCTCACCTTCGTCACGCAGCCTCCGGCGACGTCGCGCGCCGACACCGCGCTCGCTCCGACGGTGCGGGTGCAGCTGCTCGACGCGTTCGACAACGTGGCCTCGAGCTCGACCGCGACGGTCTCGCTCGGGCTGGGCCCCAACGCCTTCGCGGCGAGCGTGAGCGCCGCGTCGGTCGCGGCGAGCGGCGGCGTGGCGAGCTTCCCGGCGCTCAGCGTCGATCGCGCCGGCGCCGGCTACACGCTCATCGCGAGCGCGCCGGGCCTCACGAGCGTCACGAGCAGCGCGTTCGACATCAGCGCGCCGTGGAGCCAGGTCCTCTCGAAGGGCACCGTGAACGCGTTCGCCGTGCACCCGACCTCACCGCAGACGCTGTGGGCGGCGACCGGGGGCGGCGTGTTCAAGAGCACCGACGGCGCCGGGCGGTGGGCGCTCGCGAGCTCGGGCCTCACGAAGCTCGACGTGCGGGCGCTCGCGGTCGACTCGGCTGCTCCGGCGACGCTCTATGCGGGCACCGCCGACGGCGCGCTGTTCAAGTCGACCGACGGCGCCGGGTCGTGGCAGGGCCTCACGTTCACCGGCGGGCGGGTGGTGGCGATCGCAGTGGCGCCCACCCCGATGAGCTCGACGCTCTGGGTCGCCGCCGCGAACGGCGTGTACCGCTCGCAAGACGGCGGGGCGACCTTCACGGCGCTGTCGGTCAACGGCACGGCCGGCAGCGCGCCGATGGCGCTCGCGGTCGACGCGAGCTCGGCGCAGACGGTGTACGTGGCGCTGCCTGCCTCGCCGCCGAGTTCGGCGCAGCTGTACAAGACGACGAATGGCGGCGGCGCCTGGTCGTCGCTGCCGGGGGCGACGGTGTCACCGAGCGCGACCGTCACGGGCGTGGCCGCGAGCGGCCAGACGGTGTGGGTCACCTCGACGTTCGGCGTGCTGTCATCGTCGAACGGCGGCGCGAGCTTCAGCACGGCGAGCTCCATCGGCGCGACTGCGGTGACCCTCGACGCCGCGGGCATTGCGTTCGTCGGCACGCCGACGGGCGTCTTCTCGAGCTCGGCCGGCAGCCTCGTTCAGGTGAGCTTCACGGGGCTCAGCAACCCGCCGGTGAGCGCGGTGGCCGCAGACCCGGTGACTGCGGGCACGGTGTATGCGGGGGCGACGGGCGCGTGGAAGAAGGTCACCACGGGCACGGCGTTCACCGAGGCCAGCGTGGGGCTCGTGTCGGCGCAGGTTCGTCTGCTCGCTGCGGGCTCGATGACGGTGTCGCCCAACCCGATGGTGCTGGCGGCGACGAGCCAGGGCCTGTGGCGCAGCACCGACAGCGGAGCGACCTGGGTGCCTGCGTCGACCTCACCCATCCTGGCCGCGGGGTTGCTGCAGGCGACCGCGCTGGTCATCTCAGGCACGGCCGGTGGCGCCCTCGGCGCGGGCTGGGCCGCGACGCCCAGCGGGCTGTTCGCTTCGCCCGACGGGCTCAGCTGGCAGCCGGCGCCGCTGCCGCCGAACGCGGGCGTTCCGCTCTCGCTGGCCACGAGCGCCAGCGGCCAGGTGTACGTGGGCACGTCGTTCGGGCAGATCTACGTCGGCTCGGGCAGCGCCGTCGGTGGAGGCAGCTTCACGGCGCTCCCGCCGGTGGGCTTCGGAGGAGCGGGCGGAGTGACCGCGCTCGCGTGGAGCTCCGGGGCGCTCTTCGCCGGCACCGCGGCAGGCGTGTTCGTCGAGTTTGGCGTGGGCGGCTCGTGGCAGCTGGCGCTGAGCGGGCCGGTGAGGAGCCTGGCGGCAGACAGCGCGCTCGGCAACGGGCCGGTGTTCGCGGTGGTCGGGGGCGCTCCCGGCAACACGGCCGGCCTGTACCGGGGGCTCGGCAGCGGCTCGTTCAGCCCGGTGCAGGGCCCTTCTGCCGGGCTCGACGTGCGCAGCGTGTGCGCGGTCGGGGGCGTCGCCTACGTCGGCACGACCGGAGCCGGCGTGTACACGCTCGACCCTGGCGCTTCGCTGCTCCGCCCGGCCAACGTGGGCCTGAGCAACCTCACCGCGCTGTCGGTCGTCGCGCTGAGCCCGGCCGTGGTGCTCGCCGGCACCGACGGTCGCGGGCTCTTTCGCTCGCTGACCGGCGGGCAATGAGCCGCTTCTCGGCTACGGCGCGACCCACAGCAGCTCGCCGTAGCCCGGAAACGGAGTGCGCGTCGTGAGGCCGGGGCACACGCGAATGCCCATGCCCATGCTGTGCACCAGCATCGAGCCGTCGCCCGCGAGCGAGACCGCCGGGTGCTGGGGGTACCAGGCCGCGAAGTCGGGCCGCGCCGGCTGCCCGTTCACGGTGCAGCCGAGGGTGGTGTACGGGTCGGGCATGAGCGCGGCGCGCTCTTGAATCGTCTCGAGGGTGCCGCTGCGCCACGAGGGGCCCGAGCCGCAGCTGCCGGCGCAGCCGTGCACGCTGAGCTGCGTGTCGGCCGACACGACGAGCACGCCGCCGCCGGCCTCGACGACCGACAGGCCGTTCTTGCCGTCGCCGGCGGCGCCCAGCACCACGCCGTGCCACGACGTATTGGTGGTGCAGCTGCCGGCGCACTCCCAGACGATGAGGCGGTCGTCGTTCTGCTTGTCGTTGGCCGGCACGGTCGCCGCGGTGATGCCCTGGTTGTACGCCGCGTACACCTTGCCGCTCGCGGTGGCGGCGAGCGCGAGCGGCGTCGCGCCGTGGTAGAGGAAGAAGCTCGACGCCTGCCAGCTCGACGGCTGGGTGCAGTTGCCCGAGCAGGTCGCGTAGCGCACGCCTTCGACGCCGTCGTCGAGCAGCACGTGCAGCGCGGTGCCGCCGAGCGCGAACGCTGACTTGGGCCGGCCTGACGCGCCGCTCGCCGTGAGCACCTGGCCGCTGCTCCAGCTCGCGGCCGAGCCGCACGAGCCCGCGCAGGTGTTGAGGCAGAGCGACGTCTCGTTGAAGTCGCTGGTGATGAACGACAGCCTGCCCTGCGCGTCGATGACGAGGTTGTTCTCGCCGCCCACGTAGTCGCAGCTCGACGGCACGCTGAGCGGCGACTGTGTCCAGCTCGAGAGCTGCCCGCAGTCGGCCGCGCACGTCGCGTACGTGTAGGCGCCGCCCATCTCGTAGACGACGTGCACGCGCAGGTCGGCGCCCACCGCGAGGAGCGCCGCGGTCGAGTACCCGTTGTTCGCCGCGAGCTCGACCCACTGCCAGCTCGACTCGAGGCTGCACGCCGCGGCGCAGCGGCCGTAGACCACCCGCGTCGGCGTCTGCGTGCGGTAGGCGATGTGCTGAACCCCGTCGCTCGAGGCCACCGCCTTCGGGCTGAACGTGAACGAGGTGATGGCGAAGGCGCCGCGCATCGCCCCGCCGCTGCCGCCCGCGGTGCCGCCGGTGCCACCGGCCGTGCCGCCGCTGCCGCCCGCGGAGCTCCCGTCACCGCCCGCGGAGCTCCCGTCACCGCCCGCGGTGCTGCCCGAGCCTCCGGCGGTGCTCTGCGTGCCGCCGGCGGCGCCGATGAAGCCGCCGCCAGAGCCGCCACCGGTGCCGGTGCCACCCGTGCCGCCGCTGCATGCCACCAACCCGACCACGAAAAGGTACGACAGCCTCGAGCTCATGCTTCCTCCTGCTGGAAAGACAGGAGCCCCGCTGGGCCCTTTCAAGGCGGGCAAAATCAAGGCCTTCTGCCGGGCTCTCGTGATGAGATGGGCGCGGTGACGGCGATGTTCGGGGTGAACGACGCACAGCTCGAGGCCTGGTATGCGGGCCGCGAGGGGGCGCTCGTCGGGCAGCGCGAAGACGTGCGGCTCGCGCTGGGGTGCGCCGGCGGCGAGGCGTCGGCCCTCGAGGCGTTCGACGTGCGGTTCCGGCCGGTCATCGCTGCGGTGGTGAAGAGGCTGGGCCGTTCGGAGCTGGCGGACGAGCTGGCGCAGCTCGTTCGCGAGCGGCTGCTCCTCGGCGCCGCCGGCAAGCGGCCGCGCATCGAAGAGTACGGGGCGCGCGGCAGCCTCGAGAGCTTCGTGCGCGCGGTGGCGATGCGCACGTGCCTCAACCTCATGGAGCAGCGGGAGCGGCTGCAGGGCGTCGACTCGGACGATGCCCTGCTCGATCTGCCGTCGCCCGAGCCCGACCCCGAGCTCGAGCTGCTCAAGACGAAGTACCGGGCCGAGTTCAAGACCGCGCTGAGCGCCGCGCTCGCCTCGCTCGAGCCGCAGGAGCGCACCGCGCTGCGCCAGTACTACATCGACGGGCTGGGGCTCGCCGAGCTGGGGCGCCTGCACGGGTGGTCGCTCGCGACGGCCTCCCGCAGGGTGGCTGCGGGCCGCGCAGCGCTGCTCGGCTCGACGCGCGAGCGGCTGAGCTCGCAGCTGGGGCTGAGCGGGCGCGACGTCGACAGCGTGCTGCGGCTCATCGAGAGCCAGCTCTCGGTCGACGGGCTGTGACGGCCACGGGGCCGCGCTCTCGAGCACCGGCCGCTTCACCGACAGCACGGTGCCAACGCTCGACTCTCTACAGCACGTCGCGGGCGAGCCAGCGGGCGGCGTCCCACGGCTCGGCCGCGAGGGCGGCGAACATGCCACCGAGCAGCGAGCCGACGACGCCGACCGAGCCCGCGTCGCAGCCGGCGAGGAACAGGCCAGGCACCGGCGTTCGTGGCTTCAGGTGCGGGTTCGCGAACCGCTCGGGCGTCGGTTCGAGCCCGTAGATGGAGCCGCGCGAGGGCCGCACGAAGTGGTCGGTCGTGATGGGCGTCGAGAGCTCGGCGAACTGCAGCAGCGGCTCGAGCTCGGGGCGATGGGCGAAGAGCTGCTCGAGCATGCGCTCCTGCATCGAGGCCTTGAACGCGGCGTAGTCGTCGCCGCGGTTTCGCCAGCGCTGCTCGCGCCACGGCAGAAAGGTCTCCCAGGGCACGAACGTCACGGCCTCGCCCGTGTGCAGGTCGCCGCGGTGCTCCGGGTCTTTGAGCGAGGGGAAGCTCACGTAGAGCACGGGCACGCGCGGCTGCGGCCCCTTGGGGGTGACCCGCCAGGTGACGTCACCGGTGTCCCACGTGTCGTAGAGCCACTGGTTCGCCGCGGTGGCGCCGGCGGCGGCGATGGCTCCTTTGAAGCCGAGATAGAGGCAGACGTGCGCGGGCGCGACGGTGAGCTCGGCGAGCGAGCGGGCCCAGCTCTCGCGCTGCATGGGCTCGGGCAGCAGCGAAAGCGTGCCGTGCGCGCCGATGCCGCTGACGACGAGCGGCGCGCGGAGCTCTTCGCCGCTCGTGAGTCTCACGCCCGTGGCGCGGCCCTTCTCGACGAGCACCTGGCTCACGTCGGCCATGATGCGCGTCCAACCTCCGCCGGCGGCGACCGTGCCGAGCAGGCCCGCGGCGATCTGCGCTGCGCCTCCGCGCGGGTAGTAGCCGCCCGACGAGAAGTGCTTCACCACGAGCACCTGCATCGCGAACGCCGAGCGGCTGGGAGCGGAGCCGTAGTAGCCCCACTGCGCGACGAAGACCGACCGCAGCTTCGGGTCGGCCGTGAGCTTCTCGAGCACCTCGTCAGTGCGCGCGCGCAGGTACGGCTGCACCTTGCGCGAGAGCAGGCGCTCGGCCGGGCCTGCCAGCGCGTGAGGCAGCATGCGCGAGACGAAGTAGCCCCGAATGCCGTCGGCGCACTCGTCAGCCAGCTCGAGGTACCGATCGATCGCCGCGGTCTCTCGGGGGAAGGCTCGAACCAGGTTCTCGCGGAACCTGCTCATCGAGTCGGGGAAGTCGAGCTGGAAGCCGCCCGGGTAATAGAACGCGTCGTAGACCGGCCCCAGCGACGCCCACCGCAGGCGGTCGTCGGTGAGCGCCTTCATGAGCCGGCCCGGCAGGTCTTTCGTGGTGACCTCTCCGACCGCGTGAACGCCGACGTCCCAGCGCCACTGCTTGCGCGCGAAGGTGTGCGTGAAGCCGCCGGGCACGTAGTGCTGCTCGAGCACGAGCACCTTGCGGCCGAGCTTGGTGAGCAGCGCTGCGGCCGTCATGCTGCCGATGCCCGAGCCGATGACGATGACGTCCCACGGCCCCGGCTTCGCCTCTTTGCTGAAGTAGCCCCTGCGCAGCTCGCTCACCGCGCGACCGCCGCGTCGACGGCCGAGCGGGGCGCGGCCAGCAGCACGTCGTCGACGTCGTCCTCGAGGCCCAAGAGCGGCCTTCACGTACTAGAGCCCCGCCGCGCACGCACGGAATGTCGCGGCGGCGGCAGGTCGACGGCGTCACGGCCGCTTCGGCGGCGCGCAGAGCGCCGTCGCCCGCGCCAAGTCGCCGCCCAGCTCGGGGCTGGCGGTCGCGTGCTGCGCTGCCGGCTCGAGCACGGCGAGGGCCTCGCGCGCGAGGGTGCACGCGTCGACGGGGCGCGAGAGCTTCGCGAGCACGGCGGCCTTGGCGACGAGCAGTCGCGCGCGGCCAGGCTCGACCTCGCGGAGTCCGGCGTCGGCCTCCGTCTCTCGTGCCAGGGCCGCGAGCGCGAGGTCGAGCTCGGTGAGGGCTGCCTTGGGCTCGCGCCGGGCCAGGGCGACGTCGCTCAGCCCTCGGTGAGCCGCGACGAGGCTGTCTCGGACGCGGGGGTTCTTCGGGTCCTCCTCGAGCAGCTTCGCCGCGTCGGTGCGCGACCGGGTGAACGCGGCCGCCGCGCGCTCGAGCTCGTTCGCGGCGAGCGCCTCGACGCCTTCGCTGTGGCTCAGCTCCAAGACGTCACGCCGGGCGCTCGGCGAGCGGTCGACCTCGAGCAGCGCCTCTGCGAGCCGCTGTGCCTCGGTGACCGTCTCGAGGGCGTCTTTGTGTTCGCCTGCTCGGCCGAGGGTCCGGGCGAGCGCGTCGAGCGCCACGATCAGGTCACGCCGGGTGACCGCGTTCTGAGGGTCGCGGCTCACGTCGCTCCGGGCTTCGGCGACCGCTTCACGCAGGTTCGCGAGCGCGCGGTCGCTCTCGCCCCTGAGCGAGTAGCGGTCACCCAGCGCGAGCAGGGCCTGCGCGTGCCCCCGCTTGGCGCGCGCCGACTGCGGGTCGAGCTTCAGCGCCTCTTCGGTCACGGCCAGCATCTCTTCCGTCGCCGAGATCGCGGCGTCGAGTCGCCCTCGCTGGGCTTCCACATCGCTGAGCAGCAGCAGGCTCGCGCTGAGCCCGGTCAGATGAATGGCGGTCTTGTGTCGTGAGACCACGGCGCGCCGCTCGCTCAGAGAGCGCTGCACCAGCGCATGAGCCCGCTCGTCGTCGTTCTGGTAGTGCGAGACCATCGCCATGCCGAGCAGCATGCGCGAGAGGTCGAAGCGAGACTCGACGTCGTCCGGCTGTTCGTCGACCAGGGCCTCCATCGAGGCCGCCGCGCGCTGGTAGGCCGAGAGCGCGACGTCGAGCCGCCCCGCGACTTCGTCGAGGTTGCCGGCCTTCTCTTCGCTCAGGCTCAGCGTGCGGCGCGCCTCGCGGTCGGCCGGCGCCCTGAGCAGCACGTCGGCGGCGAGCGCGCGGCTCTGTTGGTAGCTCTTCGCGGCTCCGTCGGTGTCGCCGAGGCTCGCGCCGTACGGGTCGCCCTGCACGTCACCGACCTTGAGGTACGCCGCCGCGAGCTCGCGCTGCAGCGACACGTCGTCGGCCGACTCGGCGGCGAGCGAGTCGAGGTACGTGAGCGCGTCTTTGACGAGCCGCTCGCGCAGCGGCGTCGAGCCCGGCAGGTCGGCGATGCCGTCGTGGTAGTCGAAGAGCACGGCGTGCGCGAGCGAGCGCACCTGCGCGAAGCGGCGGTCGGCCCGGGCGCGCGCCTGGCTGGCCTCGCGCGCCTGCCACGCCGCCGCGGTGAGGCCGAACGCGAGCGCGGTGAACACCGCGGCCAGCGAGCTCGCAGCGAGGCGGTGGCGGCGCACGAAGCGCACGAAGCGGTAGCGCCGGTCGCCGCGCCGCGCCTGCGTGACGCGGCCCTCGAGCGCGGCGTCGAGGTCGTCGGCCAGCGCGAGGGCCGAGGCGTAGCGGGCGTGGGTCTCTTTGCGCAGCGCCATCGCCACGACGGCGTCGAGGTCGCCCTCGAGCTCGCGGGCAAGCGCGACCTGCCCGCGCGCCGCCGCCGCGACGCTCATCGCGACCGGGCTCGCGTCTCGCACCGCGCCGAGCAGCTCGGCCACCGACGTCGTCGAGCCGTAGGGGCTCACGCCGGTGAGGAGCTCGTACAGCACGACGCCGAGCGAGTAGATGTCGGTGCGCACGGTGAGGTTCTGGCCCAGCACCTGCTCGGGTGACGCCCACGCGGGGGTCATCGGCGTCTGGCCGGTGGCGGTCAGCCGGACGTCGTGCTCGAGCATGAACGCGATGCCGAAGTCGAGCAGGTGGGGCTGGCCGGCCTCGTCGACGAGGATGTTGGCGGGCTTCAGGTCTCGGTGCACGACGAGGTGTTGGTGGGCGTGCTCGACCGCAGCGATGACGGGCAGCATGAGCTTCACCCGCTCGCGCACGCCGAGCCGGCGCGTGCTGCAGTACTGGTCGAGCGGCAGCCCGTCGACAAAGTCCATCGCGAACCACGGCCGGCCGTCGGCGGTCTCGCCGGCGTCGAGCAGCCGCGCGATGTTGGGGTGCTCGAGGCCCGCGAGAATCTGCCGCTCGTAGAGGAAGCGCTCGCCCGCTGCTTCGCGCTTGATGTGCGCGACCTTCACCGCGACGCGGCGGCCGAGCTTCTGGTCCCATGCGGCCCAGACGGTGCCCATGCCGCCCACGCCGACCTTCTCGCGCAGCTCGTAGCGGCCGAGAGAGAGCGTCGCGGCGCGCTCGTCGCCGCGGGTCAGCTCCGAGAGCAGGCGCCGGCAGGTGTCGCAGCTCGCGAGATGAGGCTGGTGCGTCGCGACGCGCTCCGGTGGGAGCGCCCCTTCTGCCCAGGAAGCGAGCTCTTCGTCGCTGATGTGGCCCTCCATCGCTTCGAGCATCGCTCACGTCTCGACGCGGCGGCAGCGTCTTTGACGGCGGCCGGTGAGCCGGCCTGCAGACGAGCCGGTCAGCCGGTGCCGCTGCAGCTCGATGGACGAAGCGGCCGGCGACCTCGGCCCTCAGCGAGCGGGGGTCAATGACCGCGCCGCCTCGATGCCGCGCTCCCACATCGCGCGCTGCCAGGCGGGGTCGGCGACGGTCGAGAACCAGGCCATGCTCGCGTCCAAGAGCGGGTTGACGCCGCGAGGCACGACGGCGCTGCCGAAGGGGGTGCTGAAGTACGTGCCCACCACGGTGCCGGCGGGGCGGCTGGGCTGCAGCTCGTAGGTGTCGTCGCTGCCGGCCCGAGCGGGGGCCTTGCGCTTCGGGGCCGCGGCGGCCTTGGGCTTCGAGCTGTGGGTGTGGCGGTTCGGGTGAGCGGGTCTGGTCTTCATGCTTCGAAGAACCGGCCCGAGCTCCGCGGTTGCATGCATGCCGCTTTAGGGGGTCAAGACGCCCGAGAGGGTGATGTCGAGCCCGTCGATGAGCTCGGCCTTCACCTCGGCGAAGGTCTCTTGCCCCACCTCGAGCTCGCGCTGCAGCTGCTCGTTCACGTGGTCGAGCAGCACACCCCCCTGCGCGCTGCCGTTCTCCCTCATCTGCGATTCGGGCCCTCGTTCTTCCTTACCTCCGGCGACGAAGAGCTCGAGAGCAACGCCGCGTTCTCGGAAGAGGCCGCGCTTCGTGCCGCTCCGACGTACGACGGCGAGTTCGATGCCGCCGGCCGCCGCCGTGTACGCCCACTGCGGCAGCACCGGGCCGTCGCCCTTCACCTCGCCGGGCAGCAGCGTGCTGGTGTAGCCGGGAGGGAGCAGCGCGCCGACGGCGTGGTAGCCGGGCACCGGCATCATCTCGCCGGTCTCGGGGCCGACGCCGACCGGCAGCCGTCCCGGCAGGTGCACCAGCTTGCCGGCCGCGGGCAGTGGAATCGGCCGGCCGTGCGCGGGCATGAGCTCTTCGCCGCTGCGCACGGTCGCGAGCAGGTACGGGTGCTCGAAGACGCGGCCCTTCGCATCCGAGATGAGGAGCTGTGCCTTCACGGACGAGGTACTTAACCCCGCTCGCACGGGCGCAGCCAGAGATCGCCGGCGACGGCCGCATGCCCCGCCGCTGATCGACGGCCGGCGGCGATGCGGCGGCCGCTCGAGGTGCGCGGAGCGTGACGAGTGGGACGACGAGCCGGCTGCGAGGCGTCTGGGGCGGTGGTGCGAGTGACGTCTGGTCGGTGGGCGACAGCGGGATTCTGCATTGGAATGGCAGCACCTGGACCAAGGCAAACGTGATCACGCAGCCACTGACGGCCGTCTGGGGAAGCGGGACCAGCGACGTGTGGGCGGTCGGCGAGTATGGAGCAATTCTTCACTGGAACGGCAGCGCGTGGACGAGTGTGAGCGGGACGACGAACTGGCTGAACGGCATCTGGGGCACGGGTCCGAGCGACGCGTGGGCCGTGGGCGAAAGCGGGACAATCGTGCACTGGAACGGCAGCACCTGGGCGAAGGTGACCAGCGGCACGACGAACTCGCTGAATGGCATCTGGGCCTCCGGCGTGAACGACGCGTGGGCCGTCGGCGAAGGCGGGACAATCGTGCATTGGAACGGCAGCACGTGGGCCAATGCAACCAACGATCTGATGCACCCGCTTTCCGCCGTCTGGGGTAGCGGGCCGAGCAACGTGTGGACAGTAGGTGACAACGCGACAATTCAGCGCGGCCCGTGACGCTCGCTCACCGCCCGTTGGAAGCGATCCTTCGAAAGCGCGGGAAGTCGACCGCGCTGAGCGCGATCCAATCCAAGCCGGCCAGGAGTGAACTGCCCCCGCGGTCAACCCGATCGAGTGCTCGCGGATCCTGAGCCCGCGCCCGCAGCACTTCACCGCCGGAGCGCGTCGCAGCCTTCGCGCGACCCCAGCTCGCACGCTCTGGTGAGGTATTCGCGACCTTTCGGCTCCGCCTTCGGCACACCCTCACCCTTGATAAAGAGCACGCCGAGGTTGAAACAACCGACCTTGTCGCCCCCGTCGCAGGCCCGTTGAAACAGCTTCACGGCGCGCGCATCGTCTCGAACAACACCGCGGCCTGATGCAAAGAGGAACGCAAGGCTCGAACAGCCGCCCAGGTCACCACCGTCGCACGCCCGCCCGTAATACAGCGCCGCCTTCGCGTCGTCTTTAGGCACGCCAAGTTGATTCTCGTAGACGATGCCCGCGTTGAAACACCCGTCCAGGTACCCGCCATCGCACGATCGCTCATAGAGCTGAACGGCAGCAGCCTCGTTCTTTTCGACGCCCTCTCCTCGGGCATGGAGGCTCGCGAGATTGAAGCATGCCGCCATCGTGCCGGACTGACACGCCCGGTTGTACAGCTCGACCGCCTTGGCGACGTTCATCGCCGCGCCTCTGCCGCTTTGAATCAAGACGCCCAGGCTGAAACAGGCGCCCATGTCGCCGCCGTCGCAGGCGCGCGAGTAGAGTCGCGCAGCTCTCGCCTCGTCCTTCTGCACTCCGCGGCCGTTCTCCAAGAGAACGCCGAGGTTGAAACAACCGTTGAAGTGGCCGTGGTCGCAGACACGCTCGTAGAGCCCTGCGGCCTTGCCAACATCCTTCGCCGCGCCGCGGCCGTTTTCGAGCAGAACGCCGACGCTGAAGCAGCCCTCCAGATCGCCGCCATCGCAAGCCTGCTGAAAGAGCCGCACCACCCTGGCGTCGTCTTTGGCCACGCCACGGCCGTGGTCGAACATCAGGGCCAGATTGAAGCAGCCACTGGCGTTGCCGCCGTCGCACGCTCGCTGAAAGAACTGCGCAGCCTTGGTGTCGTCCTTCGCAACGCCGCGCCCCGCCTCGAACATCACCCCGAGGTTGTAGCAGCCGGCCATGTCGCCACCGTCACACGCCCGCTCGAAACGCCTCTGGTCGCTCATCGGGCTTCGGGAACAATCGAAGATCAGCAACCCACTGAGCAGCAGAAGGAGGGCGCGCGACGCGGACATGCGGCTCGTCTACGCCGCCGAGCGTTGGAAGCACAACGGCAGTGACGGGGTCGCTTGCCTTCAGGGCGAGCTGCGCTCGAGGTGGTCGACGCGGCACCCGGCGGCGGCCGCGACCTTCTGCACGAACTCGACGACCACCCGCTCGTCGGGCCCGCTGGGCGGGCTCGCTCTGCGCAGGAAGTTCGCGACGCGCTGACACGTGGGAGCTCAGTCCCGTGATGTGGGCGCGGCGCCCCACCGTTAGCGCACCACCCGCGCGCGCCGATCACGCGATGGCGTATGACCCCGCTCGCCAGCGCACGGTGCTGTTCGGAGGCCGAGTCGCCCCGACAGGCGCCGATGACACCTGGGAGTGGGATGGCACGGCATGGACGCGGCTGTTTCCCACCGAGAGTCCGCCCCCCACGTACGATCATGCGATGGCGTACGACTCCGCCCGCCAGAGGATGGTCGTCTTCAGCGGCTCCGATACGTGGCTGTTTCTGCCGTGAGCGCGCTCAGCTCCGCGCACCGCTCGCCAGCGCGGGCTCGAGACCTCCGCCGCCGAAGGGACCTGAGAAATTTGTGGCGGGGCTGCACGTTGCAGCCCCGATGGGGAGCCGGACACCTGGCGCGGCTGAGCGTTGCCCGCATTGCGGTTTCCCGATGTCGTCGGAGAACACGTGCAAAGGCTGCGGCTTGTGGTGGCTGCCGCCGAACGACCGCCCGGTGCTCGACGGGCGGGACCAAAGCGGCTCGAGCACGGCCTGCGTGCTGCCGTTGCGGCGCCCCTTCGCGGTCTTCGCCTCGGCGGTGGTTCTTGGCTTCGGCGTCTTCGGTTGGGGCACCGTGCTCCTCGCGCTCGACTCGGTGCGGAGCGCGCCCCGGTCGGTCTCCGCGTGGGCCGTGCTGCTCGTCGCGCTGCTGGTCGGCGGCGTGCTGGGCGCGGGCGCGTTCTCGCTCGTCGCCAGCGAGCTGCTCCACTTCGTGATGCCGAGCCGCCTGGTCTGCGACGCCGAGGGAATGCGCGTGGAGCTCTGGGAGACCTGGTCGGGAACCTGGGCCCGGCTCCTCCGCCGGCGAACCGTCATTCCCCGAGGGCAGCTTCGGGGAGTCACCCACGGCATCTCCCAGGGCGGCGCACACCAGCTCTTCATCGTGCATGCCTCCGGCTGGAGCTTCGGGACCGGCTGGGAGGGAAGCGAGCAGCGCCACGCCGAGCACGCGAGGGAGATCGCGGGCTGGCTCGGCGGCACCGCCGCGCTGGCCTCACCTCGCGGGCAGTGAGAGCCCCGTGTCCTTCGCATCGCTCAGCCCCTGCTCCACCCGCGCCCACCGCCGCCCGAGGCCCAAGGCCCGCCCCAGCGAAAGCTGCTCGCGACCTGACAGCACGTTCAGCAGCTCTCGGTGCACCACCCGCCGGGGACGTCTGCGTCACGTGTCGCCCTCCTCACCTCCGACCGCCTGCGCCGCTCGCGCCGCGCTTCACTCGCTGACGGTGGCGCTCCACTGCGCGGCGGCGGTACCGACGTGCGCTGAGAAGTCGGCGCTCTGGCTGCGCGTGGAGAAGTCGACCCGAAACCGCACGTCGCCGCCCGCGTAGCTCGAGGGCGCCAGGGAGCTCCAGTTCGTCGGCGCGTCGAGGAAGCGCGCGTCCGCGAGCGCAGTGGTGCCGTCGGCGAGCGTCACCAGCAGCGCGTAGCGCTCGTGGTGGTTGCCGTGGCGCTGCGAAACAACCCCACCGAGCGGGTCGAAGAGCGCCACCGGCAGCACGTCGGTCTCGAGCACGGGGTCGGCCGTGGCATCGAGGCGGCTGTCGAATGACGAGGGAGACTCGCCCCCGGGCCGGGTGAGCTCGGCAAGGGTCGAGATCGACGGCAGCGCCACGACGAACCGCGCCGAGCGGGCGTCGGCGGGGTCGGCGACTCGCACCGTGAGGTCGCAGGTTCTGTCGCGTGAGAACTGCACATGCAGCACCGTGGTGCCCGGCGCCGCCGCGTGGAGCTTCAGCTCCACACCCTTCTGTTCGGTCAGCGAGACGCTCTCGCCATCTTGCGTGATCGGCGGCAGCTCGCCCAGGGTGACCACGTCGCCGATCGCGCGCCAACCCTCTGGGGTGAGCTGGCGGCCGGCGTCGGCGTCGGTCTCGCCCGAGAACATCCACTCCTGATCGGCGCCGGAGAAGATGGCGTGGGGCCCGCCGCATGCGCCCGACGAGCAGGTGGTGCGCAGCCGCACAGGGCTCACGAAGTGCAGGGTGGCGGACACGGTCTGGGAGCCTCCACCGAACACTTCAGCCGTCGCCTTCACGAGAAGGTCACCGTCCGACGAGGCGCGCACGCGAAGGCGCTGGGCGCTCGCGCTGCTCACCGCCTCGATGTCGCAGCTGACGCCAACGCAGCTCAGCGCGCTGAGCGAACGAACGTTGCGGTGCGACCATGAGGTGAAGCAGCGACGGCCGTCGATGACGGGCTCGCAGTCGTCGCTCCGGGTCACGACATCGAAAGTATGAAACTGGCCGGTCGCATAGAGCGCCGTCTCGGAAGCGTCGATCCCGGCCACGCCAGCGCTCCAATGGCACGCAGCGGCGAGCAAGCACAGCAGACTGAGTCGCATCGGAAGGGTATCGCTGCCAGGGGCGCAGGGATTTCGCGGCCCCTCGCGCCCGGCCTTTACGAACCCGGCATTGGAAGGCGCCGCCCGAGGTGCTCGCTCATCGGTCGAATGACGGACTCCAGCTCCCTTGACGGGTACTTCGGGGGCTTGCGCTGGTCGATCGGTTACTCGGAGCTCGCCCGCGCTCTCGACGCCGCCATTGCGACCTCCGATTTCCTGTCTGCCGCGGTGGGCGCGAAGGTCTGGTGTCTCCGGTCATCGCGCTCATCGCAACCGACGTCTACTTCGAGAGCCGAAGCCGCCACGTGGGAATCCAGCGGGACACCCTTCGGGCGATGCGCGATCGAGAAGCCTCGAACAGGTCTCTCGTGGGCTCTACCGTCTGGCAGTGGGTCGCCCGCTCAAGCAGCTGACACGAGCGTTCAGTCGCACCGGCCCCGACGCTTTGCACCCGGCTGTCTTGTCGCCCTCGGCTGCGTGCTCTTCCGCGCCTCCGCGCATTCAACTCCTCGCCTCCTCCGCTTCACCCGCCCCGCACGCGTTCGCTTGCTACCCTCCCTCGACATCGATTCGGGCGCTCAATCTTCCTCGACTTCGCCGCGGCGTGGGATCAGGACCTCACGACCTCAGATGGTGGTCTCACCGGTCTCACCTGGGCGCGCGCTGGGCGGGGGCAGGCCCTGCGAGAGATCCACATCGGTGCCGGCACTACGGAGCAAGAAGACGCTCACCACGGTGAGCACCACTCCGACCGCAGCCGTGACGAGGCCGATCGGCATGAATGGCCCGCGGGTGTCTCCGATCAACGCTGTCGTGCCGGCGAGCGCGCCGCCGCTCACGATGCACGCGAGCCCGCCGGTGAGCGAAATGATGCCGCCGGACCGACGCCCGACGGAACCCGCCTTGACTTTCAGCTTCACGCTGTCGCCGTACTGCGAGAGGTCGAGCGCGCGGCTGGCGGTCACGCCCTCGCCACCCACGTAGAAGTCCGTGACGTCGCTCACGTCAACCAGCTCGTTGCAGGGGGCTCGGCAAATGCGCTCGCTGGTCACCACCAGCGCGGCTTGCCCGGCCACGTACCCGCTGGCCATGCCGGCGACCCGCTGCAGCTCGACCCGAGGGTTGTCGGACTCGATGGTGACGTACACCCGGTGCGTTCGTGCTCCTGAAGCCAGGCCGAGCAGCCCTCCGCGCGGCGCGCTCAGTGAGACGTTGGCGACGATGGGGTCGGCACCATCAGCGCTCGCTTCAACGGCAGTCAGAACAGCGGCCAATGCGAGGATCTTCATGTGCGCTCCTCTCGATCGCACCGGAGAGGGCTCTCAGCTTCGTCACCGTGAAGTCGGGCGGGTCCCACGGCACGGCAGAAGGAACGACAAAGTGGCGAGCGGACGTTGTTCATGCGCGCACCCCTCTGCGAGGATCGTGCCCGCGGTGCTCTGGACGTTCCGCCACTTTCGACCCCTGACTGCGTCGGGTCGAGCCGACGGGCGCCGGGAAGACCCGACGGCATCTTCATGCGACAGAAGCGATAGGACGCGACCGAACCATGGCCGGCCTGCCGCGCGATTCGGTGACGAACGAAACAGAGGCCGCCGCGACCGCGAGCGCCCCGGCGCACAGCCAACTGAAGGCCCCGATGACGCGCGAGCCGGCGATCTCGACGTCGACCAGCGCCACCTCGCCGTGCAACACGGTCAGCCCCTGACCACCGTTGGTGGTCTCGGCGCTCAGTCTGCCCAAAGCGTCGCTCACCGAGCAGGCGCGGCGATGGCGATCCTCATCTCGCGCGCGTAGCGCGCCGGCCGGGCGCACGAGGGGTGCCCTGAGCACGCGGGCCGGAACAGACCCGGCGGGCAGAGCGCACCCTGCCGCGGCCCAGGTGGCAGGGGCTGGCGCGGGCGCGCGGGGTGCAGTCACCCTCGGGCGCGGGGCCGCCGTGAGCTCCTGAGCTCGCGCAGCCCGCGACGGCGCCGGTTTGGCCTGCGCACGCGGCCGCGGCCAGGGTCGTCGCGATGCGAGCCCTGTGCGGCCTCATGTTCGCGGCGACCATGTGCGGGTGCGACACGTGCCACCCGGGCCATACGAGCTGGAGGCTGAAAGAGAACGCGTCAGAGCTCGCGTCAGGCGACGTCGCCCTGCTCGCGGGCGGAGCGCGCGCCACGCTCGTGGGCGAGGGCCTCCCATCGGGCGGGTCCGTGAAGTCGTCGAGCCAGGCCGTTCAGGTGACGCGGAACCTCGAGGGCGGAGACGAGATCGACGTCGTCACCGGCGGCGGCGGCAGCGCGGTGCTGGACGTCATCGACGAGCGCGGCCGCGCCTACGCGGCCTTCCCCGACGCGGTGCTCGTGGCCGAGCCCCAGCGCCTCGACCGCTGCCGACGACTGTCGGAGCGGCTGGGCGGAGCGAGGGCGAGCTCCGCGAGGGTGGTCGCCGGCGAGAAGGTGAGCCTCGGAGTCGTCGGCGTGGCGGTCGACAACGGCAACGAGACCGAGCTCTACGGGAGCGGCGTCATCCACACCTCCGTCTCGGGCACGCTGACGAAGCTCGAGAGCACCAACCCCGCGGGCGTCGAGCGCGTGTTCTTCGTCGGCGCCGAGGGCCTGGGCTCGGTGGAGGCCGGGCTGGGCGCGCTGCGCTTCTCGTACCCGGTGACGGTGCTGTCGCGAGATGCGCTCACCCTCACGCTCTCGCTCGACGCGCGCCTCAGCTTCGGAGACTGCTCCGGCGACGGAGGGTGCTGGCGCACGGTGCTCGTCGACGTGAGCGAAGGCGCGTACGGCGGCGCGTGCTCGTGGAGCGCGAGCGGCGGCGGCGTCGAGTTTCGCGACCGCACGGCCCACGCCGATCGCCTCGAGGCGGAGCTCCTGCGCCGCACCGACGTGCACAGGTCGTCGAGCGCGCCGGTCATGATCACCTGCACGATCGGCGCGTCGAGCACGTCGCTGCTGCTCCCCTGAGCGCCGGCGCCGGCTCCGGCCTGACGAGCAGCGAAGCCCGACTCACCGGTGACTGACGCGGCGCCGCCGCACGAGCAGCCCCATCGCCGAGTCTCGGCTCTCGCGTCGTGAAGACGGGCGCTATGCGTACGAGACGAAGAAGGGAGTCACGCTGGTATTGAGCTCGGCCCAGTTGATGAAGCGGCTCATCGCGCTCATCGTGCCGAAAGGCCTTCACCTCACCAACTTCCACGGGGTGTTCGCACCCGCAGCCCCGGCCCGCTCGACGATGGTGCCGAAGGCTGAGAAGAAGCAGAACAAGCGCCCCAGAATCGACTGGGCGACGCTCCTGCACCGAACGTTCGGATGTGACGTCTGGCGCTGCGCATGCGGTGGGCAGCGCCAAGTCGTCGCGCTGGTGACGAGCCGTCGCACCGCGGAGGAGATGCTCCGCAACATGGGCATGCTCGACGTCGCCCCGCCGCTGCCTCAAGCGCCGGGCCCGCCTCAGCTCAAGCTGTTGCAGTAGCGTCACCCACAAGGTTCAGCAACATCGGGCGCCGACGTCGGCCACCCCGTCTGCGCCGCGCCCACTGAGCTCCGCCCTTCGCGCCGACCGACTCCTAGTCCGCCGGCATCGCCCGGCCAGCTCCGCACACCCCCCTGCGTGCTGCGGTTCTCCCTCATCTGCGATTCGGGCCCTCGTTCTTCCTCACCTCCTGTCCGACCGCGCGCTCGACGCCGCGATGGCGATGATGGGCCCGAAGTAGGCCCGCCGCCCCAGCGGCCGCCGAAGGCCAAGCGCAATGAGCCGCGTCGCGATACCCGCGGCCTCGCGATGCCCCTGCGCGCGAGCGTCACCCGTCAAGCACTCACCGCGCGAGGCTTCGGTCAGCCTCACGGCATCAGCGTATTCGACATGCGAATCACCTCATCGGCCCACAGCGTCGCCCAAGCCCGGTGCTCTCCGACGTTGCGGCCGAGGAAGGTCGGCTGAAACGCGCTCTCGATACCGCGGGGGTCGATGCGCATGACGACACCCTTGGGTCCCGCGAACTCAGCGGCGTGCGCGAAGTCTGTCGTCCAGTGGCTGTAGTAGCCCTCGGTGCCGTAAATTCCCTTCTGTAGCGGAGCCTCGGCGAGGCCCAGCTCGGCCGACGCGAAGTGGGGGCTTTCGGGGGGAACGCCTCGGTAGAGGGACTCCGAGTCGTGAACCGTGCGCACGCCCTCCTTGCCGGTGCGTTGGGGCATCGGTCGCCAGCTCTCCCATTTCTGGAAGTACGGGGTGTGCTTCACGAATGTAAAGAGTCTTCCAAAGACAAGCTCGCTCGCCGCGAACTCCAGCACCGGTTCGATGAAGGCCTTCTCCATCGCGATTCGAAACGCTTCGGGATCTGGGCGCGTGCAGCTTCCCACGGGACGCTCTCGCATGATTCTGAAATACACTCCCGCAGGAGACCGGTCATTGAGGTAAATTCCACCAGGAATACCGTCATTGTTCGTGACAAGAGCGGTGAAGCTGTCGACGAAGCCGGTCGACGCCGCAGTGGCATCAGGCACCGGGAAATCATCTCGAGAGTTGGTGCCATGGCCGGTGGGGTCGCGGCGGCTGACCGGGTTGTTGTCGGCGTAGGCGTATCTGTTCAAGCCTACAATCAAGCCACTCGAGACATCTGGGTCGGCCGAGATGAAATGTGAAAGCTGCGGGTCATAGTACCGCGCGCCCATGAAGAGCAGGCCGGTGGCGTCTTGGCGCAAGCCGGCGAAGCCAAGCGACATGGGGAAGCTCGTCTCGGTTCTCGCCACGGCGCCCCAAGGCCCGTAGACCTGGTGCTGCACCGGGCTGCCGGTGCTGTTCACCACCCCTTGAATGCTCCCCACCTCACCGCTCAACATCCAGTAGTTTGCAGCCCCGATGCGCTGCGCGACGACCTGGTCACCGATCGAGATGTATTTGGTTCCAACTCCGTTGGTCTGTTCGTAGTTGTTGCCGATGTAGATGGTCGCAGTGCCCGCAGAGGTGGTCGTCTTGAGGCGCGCGCCCGTAACGTCGTACTCATACCTGGTTCCATTGACGTCGACGGGCCGATTGTTGGCGTCGTAGGTGATGGTCCGCCCTGCACCCGACGTGAGGTTGCCGTTGGCGTCGTAGGTATAAGTCGCTCCCCCTGATGAGGTCGGGGCGTGCTTGTGTGCGACGTCGCCATAGACGATGGTCGACGGCACTCGCGAGCTGTCTGAGATGAGGTTGCCGATCGCGTCGTAGCCGTAGACGATGGTTCCGCCTGTGATTGGGTCAGTCGCAGTCGCCAGCTGACCCTGGCCGTCATAGGTGTAGCTGGCGCTCTCGCCCGCGTAGGAGCTCGTGACCGAGCTCAACGACCCGTCGCTGAATCGTCCGTAGCTCACTCCTTGAAGGGTGACCGCGTTTCCGGTGGTCGTGCTCGAATCGAGCCAGCCGCGCTGTGCCGAATAGCTGTTCACGCGCACGGTGCCGTTCGCGGCCGAGATGCTGACGGGCTGGCCGCTGGCGTCGTAGGCGACGCTCGTCACCAGCCCGGGAACGGTCGCCAGCCGACCTGCAGGGTCATAGCCCAGGGGCGTGACGGGGCTGCCGACGTAGTCTCCATCGGGGTACTTCGTCCACAGGGGCCGATTGGCCGGGTCGAAGCCCGACTCGATGGTGAGGGCCGTCGCGCCGATGTAGCGAATGCTCTGAACCTGCCGGCCCGCTGCGTCGTAGTTGTAGGCCCAGCCGGTGGTTCCGTTGCCCGAGCCATCGTTGGTGGTGGTGAGGCGGCCGAGATTGAAGAACGCGGTGACGGCTCCGCCGTAGGCGCCGGTGCGCGGCTCGTCATACGTCCAGGTGACCAGGGGCAGTGTGCCCGACTTGCGGCTCTTGACCCGCCCCACCAGATCGTAGGTCCAGGTGGTGGTCTGCAGCTTCGCGTCGACCTGCGACACGCGGTTGCCGTTGCGGTCGAACGACCAGGTCCACGTGCCCAGGTCGGGGTCGACCTGCTTCAGCTTGCGCCCGAGGCCGTCGAAGACGAACGTGGTCAGGTTGCCCGCCGGGTCCGTGCTGCTCAACTGATTGCCGAGGCCGTCGTAGGTGTAGCAAATGGTTCGGGAGCCCCCGAGCTCACTATGGGCCACCTTGTTTCCGAAGCCGTCGAAGCTGTCCGTGACGATTCGCCCCACTTCGTCGAGGCGCTTCGCAGTCCAGCCAACATACGAAATCGAGACGACCGTATTATCTGCGTGAACGACGCGAGTCTTTCGGTCGAGAGCGTCGTAGTCGACCGTGTCCACGTAGACCGCATCGCCGGCGTAGTAGGGGCGAGACAGCGTGCGAACCTGACCTCGAGCGTTGTAGGTCGTGTCGGTCGTCACGGCCGCCGCCGAGGGCCCGGTCGACTGCACTCGGTACGGCCGACCCAAGCCGTCGGCGTATGTGCGCACCCACAGATTCGGGCCCCCATTGGGGCCAGGTGTCTCTACCTGCTCGTACTGGCTGGTCGCCGAGCCGATGAAATTGTAGGTGTGATTCTCGAAGGCCCCCAGCGGCTTGCTGACCGACGAGACTCGGCACAACCCGTCATAGGTGGTGGTGGTGAGTTGGTTGTTGAGGTCATATTCGGTGACCACCTGACCGCACTGCGGGTCCCACGCAGTGGCGTTCTTGACCAGCTGATTGAGCCCATTTCGAACGGTCGCGGGCATGACGTGGTACGTCGGGTCGTACGTGTAGGTCGTCGTCGAGGGCACCGTGCCCGCGCTCGTGTCGACGGACAGCGTCTTCGTCGCGAGATTTCCGTACGAATCAAAAGTCTGTGAGAACCACGTCTGGTCGGTCGCACCCGTGCTGGTGGCGAGGTTGGTGTCTTTCAAGAAGGTCGTGCTCGAGTAGGTGACGTCACCAACCGTCGGCATCGCGCCGAGGGTCGTCGAGTTGTCATAGTAGAAGCTCGTCGACAGCCAGTTGGGGCCGCTCAAGTCGAGCGAATTGCTCGACGACCGTGTGATGAGCTTTGGCTTGGCGACCAACCACGACGCATGGTTGCCGGCGGTGAACCGGTAGTTCATGAAGTACGGCCGGCCGGTGCTCACACTCATGTCGCGGTGGCCGACCTGCAGCACGTTGCCGTAGGCATCGAAGTTCGCCGCCGTCGATGGACAATTCGTCAGAGGAAACAGGACGCTGCCGAGGCCGGTCGCCGACCGAGTCGCGCTGCAAAAGTCAACCATCGTCGTTTTCAAAGCAGGCAGCGGAAGAGACCAGTCGAAATCCGTAGTCCAGGTGGCGGTGCGAAAGCCCGAATACGGTACCGACATGCCGGAACCCGTGTACTCGTTGACAATCTGCCGCAGCAAGCGGCCGGACCCGTTGTAGCTTGCGGTGAGGTACGGGCGGCCGACCAGCGCATGGTTCACCTGGCTGCCCACCGGCGCACCCTGTGTCTGACCCTGCGAGAACCAGCTCTCTTCGTATGGGCAGTTCGGCTCGACCTCGCCTGCAATGCACGGCCGAGTCGTCTTCTGGTACCCGAAGCCCAAGAACGCGCGTTCGATCGGGTCATACAGGGCGGTGGCGTAGACGTACCGGGTCGTCGCCGTGCTGCCCCTGCCGTCTTGCACGGCCACCGAGCTGACGGCCAGCACCGGCGGGGGGGGCCTCGAGCCCGGCTGCCTCGGCCAGAGCGCCGAGTAGGTGACGGTCTTGACGCCGCCCTCGGGCGTGGTGACGCTCGTGACCAGGCCGTTGCTGGTCGAAGAGTTCAAGACGGTGTACGCGTGGAGGTAGTCGACCCAGGGGAGCCCGACCGGATTCGTCGTCGAGTAAGTGCTCACCAACGTGTGGTCGGTGATGCCATCGCCGTCGAAGTCGCCCTGAACCGGCTCGTTCTTGGCTTGGGCATCAGTCCACGGCACGACGTGAGTCGCAGAGCTGAAGAACGGGCCAGCGTAGTTTCCTTCTCCCCTGCCCAAGAAGACCAACTGCTCGTACAAGCCGCTGCCATTCCACCGGCATAGCTTCAGATCAGGCTTGCCGTCGCCGTTGAAGTCGCCGGGAAAGCGCCACATGTTCGCGAGCGTGTTGCCCTGCAAGAAGGTACCCGAATAGGTGTACGTCCACACCAGCGGCTCATCGAAGGTGCCGTCGCCCCTGGAGACGAACGACAGTGTCTGAATTTGAGTGGTCGAGCGCCAGTATAAGATAAAGTCTGTCTTTCCATCGCCGTTCACGTCTTCGACGTCGGTGTAGTACAGCGACAGCGCGGTGATGAACGAGGCGGTGGGCGCGCTCTGGAAGCCAACCGGGGCAGAGTAGGTGCCATCGCCATTCGAGAGCATCACCCCGCTCACCGCGGTCACGGTTCCGGCGTTGTCGGTCAGGCGACGCAGTCGAATGTCCATGCGGCCGTCGCCGTTGTAGTCGCCGTGCTCGACTTCCGGGGCATACTTGTCGGCTGGGAAGGTCGGGCCGAACAAGCTCAACCAGGGCCAGGGCGACGAGGCGCTGCCGTAGACGAAGGTTACGGGTGCAGCGAAAGTTCCGTCGCCGTTCGAGAGCAAGGTCACGTTGGTCATCGTCTGCCCGTACCAGTTCCAGAACCTGAGGTCCGGCTTGCCGTCGCCATTGACGTCGACGGCCGCGACCCTCCAGGCCGTCAGACTGTTGACTACGGGGTACGTGGTCGCGATCGGTGTGCGCAGCGTGCCATCGCCGTTCGAGGGATAGACGAAAATGTCGAAACGGTTCGGATACGGCCAGAGGTAGACGAGGTCAGTCTTGCCATCGTCGTTGAAGTCGGCCTCGACTCTGCGGCTGTCGCCGGGCACGGGGTTGCCTGGCACGAGATACGCGTTGACCGAGGGGGCGGTGAACCCCGTGCCGTCCGACAGCCATATCCAGTTTGCGATGACCGTGCTCGACGGGCTGCTCGTCGGCTCATAACCGATGAAGGTCGCCTTCAGGTCGGTTTTGCCATCACCATTGAAGTCACCCGTACCGGGCCGCAGTCGATTCAAGGCGACAACGCTGGCCGTGGCCCTGCTCGAGTTCGAATAGGCCTGCGAGGTCGCCGAGCCATACGCCCCGATGCCCACGGCGTACCCGAATGTGCGGCTGGGCAGGGCCGAAGTGTTGTCTTTGCCCCACTGTCGAATCGCAGTGACTCGGCCGACTGCCGTGTTGTTCGTTTTTTGGTTGGCTCCGTAGGTCTGTGTGTACTTACGAGCGCGCGAGCCGCCGACGCTCACGGTGATGTTGTCGACGAGGTAACGGGTCTTTCCCACCGTCTTGCCCGTGGCGAAGAAGATGGGGTCAGCGCGCTGTGCCGTCTGCAGCGCGACCGTCACCGTTGTTCCATTGTACGTGACGGTCGATGGGTAGCAGTCTTCGGTGTTGCCCGCCGCATCTGTCTTGCATTGCCAGGAATAGCTCACTGTGTTCTGGTGCGTGTCGCTGACTTGTGAGATGCCCCATCGAAATACGGTGCCCCCGGGGTTGGTGAACAGCGGGCGATAGACGGTCTTGACTCCGTCCTTGTTCCAAACCGTCCAGGTGTTGGCGATGGTGTCGCGGTAGATCTTGAGAAAGCTCTCGACCCGAGTCGTCCAGTTGCCGCCGCCCAGGTTGCACCCCGGGGTGGTGTTGTCACCGCGCGGGTCGACCGCTTTGCCGGTGACGGGGTCACAGGGCTGCAGGGTCGCGCCGTCGAGGTTGGCCCAGTCTGAGGCTGTGTAGGCAGGAGCACCCTTCTTCGGGCTCATCAACTCGATGACGCTGAAACCAGACAACTCGCGGCCTACGCCGAGCTGCCGATTGGGCGCCTGAGAGTTGTATGTGATGACCAGCTTCGGCTCGATACCGTGAAAAGGCGGCACCTCGATCGGCGTCGAGTCGATGAAGGCCCCGCGGTTGCCCTCGGTGACCTGGCTGGCAGGGTTGACGAAGCCCGGCTCGGTGGCGCTGCTGTCGAGCTGCGCACGGGCCGGCGCGGCGAACGCCAGCGCGGCGAGCAGGGCAGCTACTTTCGGGAGCCCATGCATGCGCCCGCCAGACCAGTGAGCCCGGGGAATAGGCAGCTGAGCGCGGAAAACGAGACAGTACGGCGATTGCCGGCGAGGGCGCATGTTGTCGAGACCTTGAATGGGTGAGGATGAAGGCGCTTGCTGTCGTGCCTCTTCATCGGGCGCGCCGCTCTGCAAGCGACCGGCCAAGGTGCGGCGGCGCGTGTCATGACCGAGCGCCCGGCGGGCGCGAGCCGAGCGTTGTGCACGGCGGTGCGCTGCTAGCGCACGAACGTGCGCAAGGCGTCGCTGAGACACCAGGCCGCCGCTCGCCGTCGAGCGCTCGTGCGCCGCTGGGCAAACAGCGGCTCCTCAGCGTTCCCTATTCGGCGCGCGCCCTCGATGCCTGGCGGGCTGACGACGCAGCACGCGCAGTCAGCGCAGTCAGCGCCGTGCGAGCCCACCTCGCACGGTTGGAGCAGAGCGGAGGCGAGTACAAGCGGCGACGACCGGAGCTGACGGTTCTGCACGGAGCGGTGCGCGAAGGGTGGCCCAAGGTGGCGGAGTCGATGCGCCTGCCGCCACGGGTGCACGAGGAGGTGCGGCAGTCGCAGCTGGTGGCGTTCTCGTGCAAGTCGCGCGCGTGGTGCCCCTCGTGCGGAGCGCGCCGCGCGCACGAGACTGCACAACACCTGGGCGAGGTGCTGCCGCACGTGCCCTACCGGCAGTGGACGCTGGCGCTCCCGTTCGGGCTGCGCTTCCTGCTGGTGAAGGAGCCGAAGCTCTTGCGCCTCGTCGAGCGGCGGCTGGTGGAGAGCATCTTCAGATGGCAGCGCCGGCGAGCGCGCGCACTCGGTGCGAGGGGCAAGCGGCTCGGCGGCGCGGTCTGCTTCGCGCAGCTGTTCGGTTCGGTGTTCCAGCTCTCGCCGCATCTGCAGCTGCTCGCCGCCGAGGGCGTGTGGAGCGACGTCGTGCAGACGCGCGCGAAGTACGGCCGGGCGATCGCGGACCTCGAGTATGCGATCGAGCCTCCGTTCGTCGTGTGGGGCGACGGCGGCGGAAAGCCCGACACGCGCACGGTGCGGTGGACGGTGAAGCAGCTCGAGGCGCAGTACTTCAGCGAGCGCCCGAAGGGCACGTACGACATCTTCCTGTTCGACGGCGCTGAGAGCTACACGCGGCACGCGAAGGCGATGTTCGGCGAGGAGCCGGGCACTCCGTACGGGTACGCGTCGTCGGTGCACAAGGCGCTGGTGATGAACATCGCGACGGGCGGCGGAAACCTGGTGCACGAGATCGTCCACCCCTACGTGGCGGCGAACTTCGACGACGCGCCGAAGTGGCTGAACGAGGGGCTGGCGTCGCTGTACGAGCAGAGCAGCGAGCGCGACGGGCGCATCGTCGGGCTGCCGAACTGGCGGCTCGAGGGGCTGCAGCGGGCGCTGGCGCGCGGGCCGATCATGCCGTTCGCGAAGCGGGTGCAGACGAGCGACGCGCAGTTCCGCGACGAGAACGAGGGCCTGCACTACGCGCAGGCGCGGTACCTGATGCAGTACCTGCAGGAAGAGGGGCTGCTGCAGGACTTCGTGCAGCGGGCGCTGAAGCAGCAGCACGAAGACCCGACGGCGTCGCGGGCGCTGCGGCAGACGCTGGGCGAGACGCGGTGGCGGACGCTGGATGCCACCTGGCGCAAGTGGGTCATGGGCCTGCGCTTCCCCTGAGGCGCATCGGCACGGCTGCGTCATGACGCGTGTCGCATGACACCTCTACCTACAACGTAGGCAAGCGCTCGACATCAGGGGTCTCCCGCGGGTGGCGCGCGCGTTGCTGTGACCTGTCGGTCATGATTTCGCTCACGCGCGTCTCGGGGCTGGTTTTCGTCGTTCTGTCGGGCTGTACGGCATCGGTGCGCGGGAGTGCGGCAGTACCGCGCCCGCGAATCGACCTGCCGGCGTCGAACCTCTCGCTCGGGCTCGATGCGCGCTCGGTGCCTGATCAATTCACGATCCCCGAGCAGAGCGGTATTCGGGCCATCGAAGTCGAAGGGTGGCGCACGACGGTGCAGGCGGGCTTCCGCAACGGCCCGGCTCGCTTCTTCGCCGCGGGGCAGCCCCCCGACTACACGCTCAAGTTCCTCAGCGTCGACCTCGTCTACGTCCCCGTCGCGGTTCGCCGCGACGGCGGAGCGGTGCAGGTGGTCGCGCAGGTCTCATACATGGCTCAGCTCGTCGACAAGGCGGGGCAGGTCACGGCGCGCACTCGCGGCGAGGCGACGTCGAAGAGCTCGTGGCAGTCGTACGAGAGCGAGCGCGTCGCCGCCGAAGCGGTCGCGGCGATGTACGAAGACATCGCGGACAGGCTCCTCGCGCCGCTCGCGAGCGGGGTGCCGGCAGCGGGCACGCTCCCCTCCGGCGAGCCGGCCGCGATGCCTCCGGCGCCGCCCCCTCCTCCGCCCGCGGCGATGAACGGTGACGCGCCCGGCGAGGAGCCGGCCCGCATCGTGCGCTACGAGAAGCAGCGCCGGTACCCGCTCCTGATCGCAGGAGGGGCCACGTTCACCGGCAGCTGGCTCTACGGGCTGTCGATGGGCGCGCTGAGCACCCGCCTGTCGTGCGCGAGCTGCTATGCGATTCCGGTCGCGGGACCGCTCATCGCCGAGGGCACCGTCGTGAGCCCGTCACCGATCATGCTGGTGTTCGCCGGCATCATCGGCGCAGCACAAGTCACGGGCCTGACGCTCGCCGCGATCGGCTTCTTCACGAAGCGCGAGGTGGAGATCGAAGAGCCCGTGGCTGCGGCTCGGCCGGCTCCGCTGCGGTGGGCCGTCGCGCCGTACGCCGACGGCGCTTCAGCCGGTCTGAGCCTCCTCGTCACCAACTGATCAGGGCTAGTCTGCTGGCTCGATGAAGAAGCTGTTGGCCCTCGCCGGCACGTATCTGCTCGCCTGGGCCACCGCCGGCTTTCTATGGTTCGACTGGACGAACGCCGCCGCCGAGCGCGGCCGGCACGCCATCGCCCTCGGAGAGCAGCAGGCGGCCCTGCTGGCGAGGCCCGAGGGCCTGCCGGAGCTCGCGCAGGCGTGCGACGGGAAGCTCGTGCCCGGCGACCCGCAAAGCATCGCCGCCTACATCGCGAAGAGCCTGGTGAAGCCCGCCGACGAGAACACGTACGACGAGGTGCTCGTCGGCATCGACAGCTCGCGGCTCAACGACGTCGCCCGCGAGCGCGGCGAGCGCTTCGTGCCGGTCGAGCTCGGCATTGGCTTTAGGGGCTCAAGACGCCCGAGAGGGTGATGTCGAGCCCGTCGATGAGCTCGGCCTTCACCTCGGCGAAGGTCTCTTGCCCCACCTCGAGCTCGCGCTGCAGCTGCTCGTTCACGTGGTCGAGCACCTTGCGGCGCGCCTCGGTGATCCACCGCGTCGTAGTCGCGCGGTGCACCTGGTAGAGCTTCGCGAGCCGCTCGGCCGAGAGGCCGCTGACGAGGTGCAGCCGCAAGAGCGTGCGCTCGCGGTCGGTCAACGCTGCCGCGGCGTCGGTGAGGGCGCGCTGAACCTTGGGCCCGAGCTGCCGCTTGAAGAGGTTCGTCTCGGCGCCCCGGCCCGGGTCTGCGACGCGACCGACGGCCGGGTCGAGCGTCTGCGCGAGCTTCGGCGCCCGCTTCAAGTCCGCCGCGACCCGCATCGCCACGACCATCGCGAACGCGTTGAGCGGCCCGATGCCGGCATAGCCGAGCAGCCCCGGGCCGCGCGTCGGGCTCGCCACGAGCAGCCGCTCGCGCGTCGCGGCCGTCGCGTCTCTCACGAACCCGGGCGACGAGTCGACGCGCCGAACGGCGAGCGCCACCTTCGGCAGCGCCTCGTTCTCGAGGAGCCGCAGCGCAGGCCCGTCGCCGTCGAGGCACGCGTGGGCGAGCAGCAGATCGGCGGCCGCGAGACGGCCGAGGACCTCGTTCGGGTCGCCGCCGAGCTCGGGCACCCGCTCGCAGAAGAACGCCGCGAAGCCCGGCCGGTCGACGTCGAGCCCGCGGCCCTCTTGCCCGAGGCGCCGGGCGACGTTCTCGAGCGCCTTCAGCAGGGCTTCGCGCGACGGGTGCCTCTTACGAACCGAGAGCAGCTTGAGGCATTGTTCGACGAACCTCACGCGCCGCAAGGCTACCATGACCGCTCCTCACTCCTCGTTGGACACCGACTCGCGCCTGCGGGCGTTCGTGCGCGGTGAGCTCTCGAGCACCGAGGTCGAGGTGCTCGCGCAGCGGCTCGACGCAGATCCGAAGCTGCAGCAGCGCGTGGTCGAGCTGCTCGGAGACCCCACCGAGGTCGGGAGCACGGTCGCATCGGCGGCGCCACCCGCGCGCGACCTCGCCACCCCCGCACGCGAGCTGAAGCTCGGGCCGCTGCTCGGCACGGGCGGCATGGCGCTCGTGCACTCGGGCACGCAGACGCACCTCGGCCGCTCCGTCGCGGTGAAGAGCCTTCGGCCCGGCGCCGATGCGTGGGCGCGCGCCAAGCTCATTCAGGAGGCGCGCGTCACCGGGCTCCTCGAGCACCCCGGCATCGTGCCGGTGCACGACCTCATCGAAGACGAGCACGGCGAGGTCAGGGTCGTGCTCAAGCGCATCGAGGGCCAGAGCTGGTCGCACCTGATGACCCACCCGGACGAGGTCGGCAGGCGCTTCACCGCCGACCCGCTCGACTGGCACGTCTCGGTCGCCATCAGCGTCTCTCGCGCCCTGCAGTTCGCGCACGAGCGCGGGGTGATTCACCGCGACGTGAAGCCGTCGAACGTCATGATCGGCGAGTTCGGCGAGGTCTACCTGCTCGACTGGGGCATCGCCGGCACCCTCGCGCCCGACCCGCGGGGGCTCTTGCCCAGCGTGCAGGAGTCGCCGTTCGCCGGCACCCTCGCCTGCATGGCTCCCGAGCAGGTCAGCTCCGACACGAAGCAGATGGGCCCTTCGACCGACACCTTCCTGCTCGGGGCCTGCCTCTACGAGGCCCTCTACGGGCACCAGCCGTTCACCCAGCGCGCGCTGCAGCAGCGCCGCGCGGCGCCCGCCGCCGCCGCCACCTTCGCCTCGAACAAGGCCGTGCCGCCCGAGCTGGTCGCGCTCGTTCGGCGCGCGCTCGAGCCCGACCCCGCCGCGCGGTTCGGCTCGGCCGACGAGCTCCGCCGCGCGCTCGAGCAGTACCTCGAGCGCCGCGACGCGCGTCGCCTCGCCGAGAAGGCGGCCCGCTGCGCCGCAGAGGCGCGCCAGAAGTGGGCGAGCGGCGCGCGCGTCGAGGCCGAGCACGCCGCGTCGGACGCCGAGTTCGCCTTTCGCGCCGCGCTCGAGCTCTCGCCCGACCCCCGCCTCGAGCGCGAGCGCGCCCTGCTGGCCGCCGACCGCGTGCGCTTCGCCGTCGAGCACGGAGAGACGCGCGCGGCCTCGTGGCTGCTCGGCGGGCTCGAGGCGCCCCCGCCGACCCTGGTGAGCGAGGTGAACCGGGCCGTCGAGACCGAAGACGAGGAGCGCCGGCGCCTCACGCGGCTCGCCGTCGACGCCGACCGCCGCTTCGGGCTCGAGATTCGCCGCTGGCTCCTGGGGGCGTTCGGCGCCGCGTGGCTCGCGTTCTGGGGCGGCGTCGCGGTGCACGTGCCCTCGAGCGTCGCTCCCATCTGGGGCTTCCTCCTCGCCTACTCGGTCGTCGGCGTCGCGGTCGGCCTCTGGTTCCGGCGGGCCATGCTCCAGCACCGGCTCAACCGCGAGATGATGCTCGTGCACTTCGCGATGGTGTCGATCGGCGGAGTGCTGAGCTTCTGTGCCGGCGAGCTCGGCCTCGGTGTCACCCACCTGCTCGTCGTGCTCATGTTCCTCTGGGCGCTGGGCATGAGCGCCATCGCGGCCATCGTCGAGCCGCTCTCGCTCGTGCCCGCGGCCGTCTGGCTCGCCGGCGCGGTCGCGAGCGTCGTCTGGCCCGGAGCGCTCCAGGCGTGCCTCGCGGCCGGCGCGCTCGTGCACGTGGTCGGCCCACTGCTCGTGAGCCTGCGGGTGCCTCAGCCGCCCTCTTCTCCGTAGAGGTAGCGCAGCACCGCGACGGTGCCGGCCCCCCCGACCGCCGTCGCCCCGACGGCGAGCACGGCCGGGCCCGCGTAGAAGCGCGTGTCGAGCCCGGCGTCGACGTAGCGGGCCCTGTCGAACGTATACGTGAGCCGGCCGTTCGCGAGCCCGGTGGGCAGCCAGCTGCGCTGCATCGTGCCCCACGTCGGCCCGCCGCGCTCGGCGGCCAGCACCGTCACCGGCCCGAGGCCCGCCTTCTCGAGCTCGGCGTTCACGAAGTCTCGAAAGGCCTGCGAGTTCGACCCGCCGCGGAACCACCGGGTGTCGCGCTGGTGGCACGCGTCGAGGACGACGGCGGCGATGCTCCGGCCCTTCGCCGCCGCCGCCCGAATCTGGTCGGCCACCAGCTTCGCGGCGCGCGCGGTCGAGAGGCCGGCGAAGCCGATCGAGGCGCCGTGGCCCGAGAACACCATCACGCCGTCGAGCGACTCGAGCGGCTTGCCGCCGACGATGAGCTGGGCCGGGTCGAAGCGCGTCGGGTCGGGCGCAGCCGTCTTCAGCCACTGCCCGTCTTCCCAGTCTCGTCTGGCGAACGCGCCGTTGTGGTCGAGCGCGGCGCGGGGGTGGAGCGCCAGCTCGGGCACCCACGCGTTCGACCAGGGGCCGCGCTCGACGACGAGGTACGAGGGCTCGGTCGGGTGCGGGGTGATGCTCGGGTTCATCGGCGCGTACCGCTCGGCGAGCTCGCGCCACGCGGCGCCGGCCGCCTCGGGAGCCTCCTGCGCGGCCTCGCGCACCGCGGCGGTCGCCCCGGTCCAGAACCAGGTCGCGTCGCCCAGCACCTTCGCCGACTCGGGTGAGGCTCGGGCGAAGTCGGCGAAGCCGGGCACCTCGAACAGCTCTCGCACTCCCGAAGGGAGCCTGCCGCCCCACGGGTACACCGCGCGCGTCTCGTCGAGCGTGAGCCCCGGCGCGAGCTCGGGCCCGCGTGCGCGCAGCGCCCGCGAGGTCGCGGCCAGCCCGCGCGCGGCGCCGCCGAGCACGCCGCCGAAGACTGCGCCGGCGGCGGCGCCGGTCAGCACGCTCTGGGCGAGGTCCGCGACGCTCGTGCCCTGCTCGTCGAGAGCGGCCCGGGTCGCGCCGTCGGCGGCCCCTGCGACCGCGCCGCTCCGCGCGCCGAGCCCCAGCGCTTTGAGCACGCCGGCTCCGCTCGTCGGCAGCGCGGCGGTCGCGCCCGTCACGGCGCCGATGAGCCCCTGCTTCGCGGTGTCCGCGAGGTCGCCTGCCCGGCCCTCGATGAGGCCATAGAGCCCGGCGCCGGCGGCGGCGCCCGAGAAGGCGCCCCCCGCGGTCACGAGCAAGAGCGGGGCGCCGGCGCCAGCGGTGACGGCGGTCGCGACGGCGCTCGCCGCGATGGCGGCGCTCTGCGCAGCGCCCTCGGCCGCCGACCTCTTCGCGGCCTGCAGCGAGCCGAGGTCGCCCTCGGCGAAGCGGAGCCGGCGGTCTGCGAAGGCGCGGTCGGGCGAGGTCTCGGCGGAGCTGAGCTGGTGTTCGAGGCGGGCCTGGTCGGTCTCGCCCTTCGTGAGGTTCTGAACGAAGTTCGTCAGCGAGAGGCCGATGCCGCGCTCGAGGTCGAGCCGCTCGCGCAGCCGGCGGGCGGTCTCGGCGACGGCCCCTGGAGCGCTCGGGTCGACGGCGCCGAGGTCGAAGTCCTGCTCGACGAGCTCGAGCTCGTCGCGGCCGCCCAGCTCGGAGACGAGGCGGTCGCGCAGCGGCTCGCCGTACCTGCGCTCGTACGCGGCGGCGACGCGATCGAGCTCGGCCTTCGACAGGCCGGCGAGCTCGGCGCGAATCGCGGCCTCGTCGGTGCCGGCGCCTTCGACGGCCGCGGCGAGGCGCTCGGCGGCGGCGACGGCGGCGTCGTCGGCTCCGGCCTCGGGCTCGAGCATGCGCAGCACGACGTCGCGCTCGGCGCCGCCCAGCTCGCTGGCGATGCGGTCGCGCAGCGGCTCGCCGTACGCCACTTCGTAGGCGGCGGCGATGGCGTCGAGCTCGGCGGGGGTCTTGCCGCCGAGCACCTCGCGCAGCCGGGCCTCGTCGGTGCCGGCGCCGCTCATCGCCGCGCGGAGCCGAGCCGCGTCGGTCACGGCCGGGCCGCTCGAGTCGAGGTCACCGAGGAGCTCGTCGCGCTCGGCGCCGCCCAGCTCTTCTTCGAGCCGCTGCCGCAGCGGCACCCCGAACTGCCGCTCGTACGCCGCCGCGATCTGCGCGCGCTCGGCGGGGGTGGCGGGCTCGAGCACCTCGCGCAGCGCTGCTTCGTCGGTGCCCGCGCCGTCCATCGCGGCGGCGAGCTTGCCGGCCTTCGCCTCGGCTTCGTCGGCCGCGCCGCCGTCGGGGGCGAGCCCGGCGGCGAGGAGAGCCCGGGCGCGCGCGAGCTCACGCTCGTCGAATGAGCCCTCGAGGCGCGCGAGCAGCCGCTCCTCGGGCGTTCGGCCGGTCGAGGGGCCGTCGCCGGCGGTGAGGGCGGCGGCGATGCCCCGGCGCTCGGCGGGGCTGGCGCGCTCGAGGGTGTCGAGGATCAGCGCCTCGTCGACGAACGTGTCGTCGAGCTCGCCTGAGATGACGGCGGCGGCCGCCTCTGCGGTGTCACCCGCGAGCAGGGCGCTGACGCGGTCGCGGTCGGTGCCGGTGACCTCGCTCAAGAGCTCGTCGCGCAGGCTCCTGCCGTAGTGCAGGGCGTAGCTCTCGGAGATGAGCTGAAGCTCGGTGGGAGCTCGGGCCGACAGCGTGGCCCAGACGGTGTCTTCATCGGTGCCCCAGCCGGTGAGGCCTCCAGCGATGGCGTCGTGCAGCTGCGTCGCGTCGCGGTCGGCGTCGGCCTGGCCGTAGGTGGGCGGCGGCGGCGGGCTGTCGGCGACCAGCAGGCGGCCGAGCTCGGGGGCGAGCCTGGCGTCGGCGATGGCGCGCGCCCGCGCGGTGGAGCCCGCGGGGGCATCGAAGATCTTCGCGGCGGCCGACGCCGGCACCGTGCCGGCGGCGCGGTAGTGCGGCTTCGTCTTCAAGTAGGCGTCGAGGTCGGGCCAGCTCTCGCCCGTGACGGGGTCGAGCACGCGCGCGCCCTGGCGAACGACGACGTGGCCGGCTCGCCCCTCTTCGCCTGGGCGGCTGTCGGAGAGGAACACGAGCTCCGAGCGCGCCCGCAGCGCCGGGGTCGCCATGGCCACCCAGTCGGCCGCGCGGTCGAGGCAGTTCACCGAGGCATCGGAGGGGTTCTCGGTCAGCAGCGAGGTCGCGGGGGGCCGGGGGGCGGCCGAGCCCACGCCGAACGACGAGACGGGGCTGAAGCCCGGGGTGGGCGTGGGTGAGACAGCCGTCGGCTGCTTGGGGTCGCGTGGCGCTGCGGGCGCGAGATGGGGGCTGTCTCCGACTCTCATGCGGCGAGGACGGCAGCCGCCGAAATCTGTCGCATGGGCCTCGGTGCGTGCCGCGGGGCGGCTGTCTGTGCGGCGAGGAGCCGCACTGGCGAAAGCAGACGACCTGGCGCCGCCGCGGTCGACGTTCACGAACGTGCCGTCTCGATGCTGCTCCGACGGACGTGCCGCGTGCTGCAGCGGGTCGGTGTCAGGTCGAGGCGACCGGCAGGTGCAGCACCTGCACGTCGGGGAACCGGGCAAAGAAGAGCTCGGCAGGCAGGGTGAGCTCGCCGCCGCGCGCGCCAGCCACGACGCCGCCTTCGGTTCATCGCGCGCAGCTGCCGTCAGCACCACGACCGTGCCGTAGTCGCCGGGGAGCGGCCGAGCCCGTGCCGAACGACGACCCTGGGCTGTCTCCGACTCTCATGCGACGAGGACGGCTGGCGGCGGCAGAGCCCGGCTCCAGACGCGGCGAAGACCGTGGAGCTCTCTTGCGGCGGCTCAGCGGCTGACCGTGACGGTGTACGGCGTGCAGGTGCGTGTGCTCCCCGTTCGGTACACGCGGAAGAACATGGTGGTCGGCCACGAGGCGCTGCACGACGGGCCGCAGGCGTAGGCCGTGTCGGTCGCGTTGGTGCCACCGCCCGGCCAGCAGGCGCCGCTGAAGGCCGCGGAGCCGCAGCTGGGGAACAGCTCGAGGCGGAAGACGTTGCCGGGGTTCGTCGTGAGCTGCAGGCGGGGCGTGCCGACTCCGCAGGGGAAGTTGACCTGGTACCAGACGGAGGAGCCGACGTTGGAGTACATCGTGCCGCTGACGTTCAGCGTCGGCGCCGGGGTGCTGAGCGCGATGGCTGACGCGCAGGCGTTGACGGAAGTGTTCACGCAGTTGGGGACGAACGTCGCCGTGACCGTCTTGCTCGCGTCGGCGATGACCGTGCAGCTGTTGCCGGCGACCGAGGTGCACCCGCTGCTCCAGCTGCTGAACACGGCGTCCGCGTTCTCGGGCGTGGCGGTGAGAACGACGCTGGTGTTGCGCACGTAGGCCTCGGTGCACGCGGCGACCGAGGAGTCGCTGTAGCCGCAGTTGATCGCGGTCGTACCGCCGACGGCGCTCGACGTGACCGTGCCGAAGCCGGCGCCCGCCGTGGCGACCGTCAGCGTCGAGTACAGGCGCGTGAAGCTGGCCGTGATGCCGCGCGAGGCGCTGAGGTTGCTGAGGGTGCAGACGTTGCCGGTGGCGGAGGGACAATTGGCCCAGCTGCCGAACGCCGAGGTCGAGTCGGGGGTCGCGGTCAGCTGAACCGTGCTCGAGCGCACGTACTGCCCGCTGCATGACGTGCCGGCAGTACAGCCGGAGATCTCGATTGTCGCCGCGGGTGTAGAGCTGCCGCTGATGACGCCGCCGCCCGGCTGAACCGGTGGGTAGCTTCCCGGCGCGCCTGATGACACCGACACGTCGTAGTAGACGCGGTCGAAGCGGGCCGAGACCGTGAGGGCGCTGGTCATGACGGCGCTGCACGAGCTGCCGAACGGCGACGGGCAGTTCGACCACGAGACGAACTGCGAGAAGCCGTCGGGCGCCGCGGTGAGCACCACGGCCGTGCCGTAGTCGACGGTGCAGCCAGCGCCACAGCCGCTCTGCGCCGAACCGCCAGGAGGGGTGAACACGCCAGTAATCGTGCCCGAGCCGGCCGGAGCGCTCGCGCTCGTGAGGTTGACGGTCAGCGGGACACGGAACGTCGCCGTCACGCTGCGCGGTGAGCTCACGTCGACGACGCAGCGGTTCTGCGCGTCGACGCTGCTGCAGCCGACCCAACGGTCGAACGTGGCGCCGAGAGCGGCGTTGGCGGTCGCGGTCAGTGTCAGCGTCGCGCCGTTGTCGACGTTCTCGGAGCAGTCGCCCGGGCAGTTGATGCCGGTGCCGGTGACGGTGCCGCCTCCACCTCCCGTGAGTGAGACCGCCACGGGAAACGTGAAGACCGCGGTGACGGTCTTCGGCCCATTCATCGTGACGTTGCAGGTCGAGCCGACGACGGAGTCGCAACCGACCCAAGCGCGGAAGGTCGCGCCCGACGCGGCGACCGGGTTGAGGGCGACCGCGGAGAGCGCGAGGTAGCTCGCGGTGCAGGTCGCGCCGCAGCTGATGCCGGCGGGGATCGAAGTGACCGAGCCGCCCGCGGCGCCGCCGGCCAGCACCACGCTCAAGGCGTAGCTCGCGCGGTCGAATGCGGCGCCGGCCGAGACCGGGCCCGTGACGGTCAGGCTGCAGGGAGCCGTGCCGGCGCAGCTCGCGCCCGTCCAGCCGGCGAAGGTGGAGTGCAGCCCGGGGTTCGCCGTGAGCGTCAGCGGCGTGCCGTGGGCGACGTTCGACGTGCAAGCGCCCGGGCAGGACACGCCGGTGGGCGTCGACGTGACCGTGCCGGTGCCGGCGCCGCTCACGCTCGCCGTGACGGGCCAGCCGAAGGTCGCCGTGACGCTCAGATCCGCTCCGAGCGCGACGCTGCACGTGCTGGTGCCCGAGCAGGCGCCAGCCCAGCCGAGGAACACCGCTCCGGGGGCGGGGGTCGCAGTGAGGTCGACCGGGCTCCCGACGGGGAACCGGGCCGAGCAGGTGCTCCCGCACGAGATGCCCGCAGGTGCGGACGTCACCGAGCCCCCACCCACGTTGACGATCGTGAGGAGCGGCATCGCGGTGAACTGCGCCGCAACGGTTCGAGCTGCGGTCATGTTCAGAACACACGCACCGGTGCCCGAGCACGCGCCCGACCAGCCATCGAACGTCGAGCCGGGCAGCGGGGCAGGGGTGAGGCTGACCATCGCGCCGTCGGCGAAGTCGGCCGTACAGCTCGCTCCGCAAGAGATGCCAGCCGGCATCGAGGTGACGTTGCCCGTACCGGAGCCCACGGTGACGACGCTCAGCGTCCACATGAGGCGCGTGAAGCTCGCGACGACGGTGTGCGGCTGGGACAGGTCGAGCGTGCAGGCCGCGGTTCCCGAGCACGCGCCGGTCCACCCATCGAACCTCGAGCCGGGTGCCGGCGTGGCGCTCAACGTGACGAGGGTGCCGTGCGGGAAATCGGCGCTGCACGTCGAACCGCAGTCGATGCCCGCGGGCATCGTGGTCACCCGACCGGTGCCGCTGCCGGCTGAGATCACCTGCAGCGTTCGTAACGCGAGGTCGAAGCGGGCGGTGGCTGTCCTCGGCCCGTTCACGCTGAGTGAGCAGTCGCCCGAGCCGGCACAATCTCCCGACCAACCCGAGAACACGGAGCTCGGCGCCGGCTGAGCTCGGAGCACGACCGTCGAGCCCGTCGTGAACGGCGCGGTGCAGGTCGCGCCGCAGTCGATGCCTGCGGGTGTCGATGTGACGCCGCCGTCCCCGGTGCCGCTGCGCTGCACCTCGACAGCCTCCGAGCCGCCCGCGGTCGAGCCGCCCGCAGTCGAGCCGCCCGCAGTCGAGCCGCCCGCAGTCGAGCCGCCGGCGGTCGAGCCGCCTGCGGTCGAGCCGCCCGCGGTCGAGCCGCCCGCAGTCGAGCCGCCCGCCACCGCGCCTCCACCCGCGATGCCTGCATCAAACTCGACGGGAGGACCGCCACAGCTGAAGGCCAAGACGGCGACAGCGAGCGCGCGTGAGCTCATGTGTGACCGAGAAGTTAGAGCGCGCCCTCGCGAATCACCAAGACGCGCCGGGCGTGGATCGTCGGGTGCTGACGCGACCGGCCACGTCGGCGTGTCGGCGCTCATCATCAGGAGCGAGCCCGACGATGCCCGAAGCCGATGCCGTCTCCGGTGCGAACCTGCCGGCTGCAGACGCCGCGAGCTCCTGCGCAGCTCAGGGTCCCCATGTCGCCTCGCCAGCCGCCGCCGCATCGGTTATTGATTCGAGCGTGCGAACCTCTTCCTTTGCGCTGACGACCCTTCTCTCCCTCGTCGTGCTCCGGGCCGACGCCCGCGCCGACGCACCCAAGATCGAGGCGATCGACGCCAAGGCCGCGGCCGCGCTCGTCGAGAAGGGCAGCGCCACGCTGGTCGACGTGCGCGAAGAAGACGAGGTCACCTCCGGCATGGCGAAGCCCGCGAAGTGGTTTCCGCTCTCGAAGCTGAACGCCGACCCCGCCGCGTTCAAGGCGTTTCTCGGCGGCGTCCCCAAGGGCAACAAGGTCATCTTCTATTGCGCGGCGGGCAAGCGAGCCGGCAAGGCCGCCGAGAAGGCCGCCGAGCTGGGCTACCGCGTCGCCAACATGGGCGGCTTCTCCGACTGGTCGGCCGCCGGCCTGCCCACCAAAGACAAGCCGTGAGCCTCTTCGGAGCGCTGGGCTCTCTCGGCGCGTTCGCCGCCGAGCCCGTCGCTGTCTCATGAGGCGTCACAGCCCTCGCTCGAGCCGAGATCTCGTGGCTTCGCTGACTTGCGGCCGCGCCGGGCCGGCAGACGGCTTGCTCCAGGAGCGGTCATGCGAACCTCACTCTCGAAGACGTTCCTGGTGGCGGCGATGGTGGCAGTGGCGGGTTGTTACCCCGATGGCCCGGGCTTCGATGGCGGCTCCGGCTCCAACGGCCTCAACGGTGGCTCGGCCGGAGGAGGCGGCGGCGGCAGCACGGGGCAGACGCAGGCGCGCGCGTGCGGGTACATCGAGGTGACGCGCCAGGCGTGCCGCACCTCGTC
>JBGALX010000054.1:0-61465 GCA_044223505.1 Myxococcaceae bacterium | reverse complement strand
GAGGCGAAGCACGCGGACGACTTCGCTTCAACGGGGCCGCGCGTGTTCGCGCGCGGAGAGTCCGCTGTACCAACCAAAGAAAGAGAGACGGTAAATGCTTCAACGGGGCCGCGCGTGTTCGCGCGCGGAGAGACCGCCCGGTGACGCTCTTCAGCGACGCGACGGGCGGCTTCAACGGGGCCGCGCGTGTTCGCGCGCGGAGAGGAAGTCGCATGGATTCCAGACGTCCCGCGGAATCCCGCTTCAACGGGGCCGCGCGTGTTCGCGCGCGGAGAGGAAGGCGGCGATCGAGATCGGCAGCGCGGCGGTGGGCTTCAACGGGGCCGCGCGTGTTCGCGCGCGGAGAGGCGGCGTGGTGCCGCTCATCAGCACGCGCAGCCGTAGCTTCAACGGGGCCGCGCGTGTTCGCGCGCGGAGAGGCGCATCTATGTCGTTCAGGCCGCCAACGGCTTCATCGCTTCAACGGGGCCGCGCGTGTTCGCGCGCGGAGAGCCCGCTGCGCCTGCTCGGCGAGCGACGTCAGCTCGGCGATGAGCGCGCTTCAACGGGGCCGCGCGTGTTCGCGCGCGGAGAGGGCGGCTCGCGCGCAGACGGCGCTCGACGACATCGCGCTTCAACGGGGCCGCGCGTGTTCGCGCGCGGAGAGGCTGTCAGCGGCTTCGGCGCCGCACGAGAGAACGACGCTTCAACGGGGCCGCGCGTGTTCGCGCGCGGAGAGCGCGTACGCCAGCCACAACAGCACGACGGCCGCCATGCTTCAACGGGGCCGCGCGTGTTCGCGCGCGGAGAGTTGAACGGAACTGCGCTGCGTTCGACCTTCGGATGGCTTCAACGGGGCCGCGCGTGTTCGCGCGCGGAGAGGCCCTTCGGCGACCCGTCGCCGCTCGTGGTCGACGTGCTTCAACGGGGCCGCGCGTGTTCGCGCGCGGAGAGACGCCGGACGACACGTTCGCGGCGCTTCAAGACGTGGCTTCAACGGGGCCGCGCGTGTTCGCGCGCGGAGAGCGAACTTGATGGCGCACGTCACAAGACCAGAGCAGTCGCTTCAACGGGGCCGCGCGTGTTCGCGCGCGGAGAGGCGGCCGCCGTGTCCTTCGCCTTGTCGCCGGTCGCGGTGCTTCAACGGGGCCGCGCGTGTTCGCGCGCGGAGAGGGCCGCGACGCCGGCGACCTCCAGCGCGGAGGTCATGCTTCAACGGGGCCGCGCGTGTTCGCGCGCGGAGAGGTGCTGGCTTGCCGTCATCCGCGCCTCGGCGAGCGGGCTTCAACGGGGCCGCGCGTGTTCGCGCGCGGAGAGGGCTCGTGAACGCCACCACGCAGGCGTTCGGCGGGCGGCTTCAACGGGGCCGCGCGTGTTCGCGCGCGGAGAGAAACCGCTACAACACCTTCGGCCTGGTGCAGGCGCAGCTTCAACGGGGCCGCGCGTGTTCGCGCGCGGAGAGGCGCGCGCGGCGGTGGAAGGCCGACAAGTGACGCCGCTGCTTCAACGGGGCCGCGCGTGTTCGCGCGCGGAGAGTTGACGTTCTCGGCAATGTGCGTACCGCACCGCTCGCTTCAACGGGGCCGCGCGTGTTCGCGCGCGGAGAGCGTGCTCCCCGAGGCCGACTTCGAGAAGCTCGAGCAGCTTCAACGGGGCCGCGCGTGTTCGCGCGCGGAGAGGTCGGCGCTCGGCTCCGGAGGCGTCGGCCGCGGCGGGCTTCAACGGGGCCGCGCGTGTTCGCGCGCGGAGAGCGCCGAACGACGCATCGCCGCCGCGGTCTCGAAGAGGCTTCAACGGGGCCGCGCGTGTTCGCGCGCGGAGAGGTCACACTACCGGGTCGACAAGATCGAGCAGAAATGGCTTCAACGGGGCCGCGCGTGTTCGCGCGCGGAGAGGCACGAGGCGCGGCACGCTGCGACCGAGCGAACGGGGCTTCAACGGGGCCGCGCGTGTTCGCGCGCGGAGAGGCGGCCGCGGTGCCGTTCGTGCCCATCGACAGGCCGCTTCAACGGGGCCGCGCGTGTTCGCGCGCGGAGAGGAGGTCAGCAAGAACTCGCAGTACTCCGGCTGGGCGGCTTCAACGGGGCCGCGCGTGTTCGCGCGCGGAGAGGGCGAACGCGGCGAGCACCCTTCCCTCGCTCACTGGGCTTCAACGGGGCCGCGCGTGTTCGCGCGCGGAGAGGCCTCGGAGGAATTCATCAAGAGTCACAGTGCTTTGCACCTCCGAGTTCGAGCGGCACCAGAATCTGTCATGCCTCGCTCCCAGTCCAAGAGGGGCTGTCGGCGCAGGAGCCCAGAATGACTTCGAAAAGTAGTTGCGAGCGCGACATCCGATGCCGATTGCCACCTCCGCGCTCGCGTCGAGCTATTCGGTTTTCAACGAGCACGAGCAGGGAATCTATACGATCACGGCGCCGTCGTCCGCCGGGCGTAAGCCGCAACCGATCGTGGCGATTGCCGTGGCGGCCCGACCCTCGATGGGCCCGAGGTCGATGAACATCACCTGATCAACGCTCGCGTCGATCACTTCGAGCAGCTCTGAACGAAGTTGCGCCAATCGCATGTCGCTCAGGTCGCAGCGAAAGACCGAGTATTGCAAGTGGTCGCCGTAGCCCTTCATGACATTGAGCACCGCGCGCAGCCGCCGCGCATCGCAGATGTCGTAGGTGACGACGTACCTGATCTTCACGGACTCACCGCGTCCGGAACTCCGGCCACTCCGAAATCTCGCCCATCAGGTACCTGCCGAGAAGCCGAACCTGCACCTCGAGCACCCGTCGATACGATATGCGATAGCCGAACAGCGGGTGCGTGATCTCTTCCGACAGGCGGCGTTCGAACGCCTTCAAGAAGCTGCGTCGCCCGTCGGGCGTCAACGAAACCCCGAGTGAGTGACGGCGAAAATCCTTCGGGCTCACGAGGCACGCGTTGATCGCCGTCAACACCGCAGAATCGGCGATCAGTGGTCGAAATTCTTCGAGCAAGTCCAGCGCCAGCGCCGGCCGCCCGTAGCGTGGTCGATGGTAGAAGCCCAAGTACGGGTCGAACCCGGCGGCCCGCGTCGCGATCGCGAGTTCCTTCGTGAGCATCGCGTACGCCAACGACAGCAGCGCGTTCACCGGGTCGGCGGGCGGTCTCCGGTTCCTTTTCTCGAAGTCGAACGAGAGCTCATCGCTGCCCTGGCCCACCTTCACCATCGTCGAGAAGGCACCGAAGTAGAGCCGGGCCGCATTCCCCTCGACACCCAGCAAGCTCGCGACGGAGCCCACCCCTGCTGCCTGCTCGAGCGCGTCGGCCATTCCGCGCAGCGTGCGCTCGCTCGGCGCCCCATTTCGCCGCAGCATCGTGCGGCAGTTGGCGATCTTGGCCGCGACAATTCGGCGCGCGATCCGCAGCGAGGCCTCGGGGTCCTCAGCCACGCGGTACTGAGTGCGCCGCAGCTCGATGTTCTTGTGACCGAGCCCCTCGGTGAAGCCGAACAGCCAGCCTCCATAGCTCGTCCACACCACTGGGACTTCCCGGTCGCACAGCTCGTGCAGCGCCTGCGTCGATACCTGCACGTTGCCCATCACCACCAACTGAGACGTATCTGCCAGCCTCGCCGTCGCGAGCACCGCTCGATCGCGGTCGCGCGCTTCCAGCACTCCGTGGTCAAGCCCCACCCTCAGCCCCTGCCCCTGCACGTAGAACGGAGCCGCATCGTCGCGCGAAGGCACCAGCGCTCGCGGCGTCACAGCCGCTTCGGCCTTTTCCCGGCGGAGGAGGTTCACCTCGTCAGGCAGGCAGATCGCGTTGAGCGAACAGCCGGCACACTTCGGGCTGTTCTCGAGCGGTGGCGGAATCTGTGTCCCGCTCGCGACCTCTCTCGCACGCTCGATCGCCGTCAGCGTCTGCGCGACGAGCGCATCGTCGATCTTCACCGCTATCCGCTGCTTCGTCCCCGCGTAGTAGACGACCGCTTCTTCGACCTCGTAGCCCGCCTCCATCAACATCAGCGAGTACACGCATACTTGCACGCGGTCTGGGTCCCACGCCGCGAGCGGCTCGGTGCGCGGTCGGCCCTTCTTGAAGTCCACCGCGCTCACGCGCTTGCCGTCGCCCTCGACCACGTCGACCTTGCCCGTCAGACCGTAGCGCAACGAGCTCAGCTCGATCGACCGCGTGCGAAAGGGCCGATCGGCCTCCGTCGGCAGGCCGTGCGGCTGTGGCGTGTCGACGTGGCGGTGAATCGTCTGGCCCTCGACCGTGTGCACGTTGTGCGCGAACTCACCGTCCACCCATTCGAGAAAGAACAGGCGCGGGCAATAGACCAGCTCGTTCACCATTCGAGCCGGCAGCGGCGGCGTGTCAGACCCCTGTGGCATGTTGGCTAGAGTAGGGAGCCGATGTGACAACTACGGTCACGACGACGAATCAGGTGAGCGCGAAGATCGTCAGCACCAAGACCTCGGTTACAGTTGGGGCGATGCCGCTCCACCGTGCCACGCGGAAGTCGACGCACAGGTCAATGACGCTCAGAGAGTGGTCTGAGCTGCCTGAAGAGGTCTCGGGCGAATGGGTCGACGGCTTCCTCGAGGAGGAGGAAGTGGCAAACACGTTTCACGAGCTCGCCGTTGCCTGGCTCGCCGCACGTCTCGTTCTTGCCCTCGAAGCGCGCGGTGGCAAGGTGATGACGTCTGACAAGAAGTACGCGGTGAGCGCGCGTCGCGGCCGAAAGCCCGACCTCACCGTCTTCCTACCCGGTCGGCAGGCCCTGAACGGCAATGAGCGCCTCACGAGCGCAGTTCCCGACATCGCAGTCGAGATCATCACCCCCACGCCACGTGACGCCCGCCGCGATCGCCTCGTCAAGGCACGCGAGTACGCTCGCTTCGGCATTCACTGGTACTGGCTCGTCGACCCCGCCGTTCGTTCGTTCGAGATCTTCGAGCTCGACAGCAGGGGCCGGTACGCATGCGCCGCAGCTGCGACGGCCGGCAAGCTGAAGGTGCCGGGCCTGCGTGGCGTGCGCCTCGATGTCGACGCGTTGTGGCGCTATCTCGGTTCTTTGGAGTGATTGTGGTTTTTCAGTTTCCCCGTGACCGGGTGTCTGTGCTGAAGCAAGCTCTGCGGCATGTCTCGGGGGGACACCGCAGCGCGCCAGCTCAGGCTGCTGCTGATCATCGACGAGCGTCGTGAGGTCGAGGTCGGCAGTGTCGCGCGCGAGCTGGGCTACACCGTTCGTACGGTCTACCGCGACCTCGAGGTGCTGCAGAAGGTCGGCGTGCCCCTCTACCAGGAGCAGGTCGGGCGTCGCGCCCGCTGGCGCGTCGTCGACGGCTACCGAAAGCGGCTCACGCTCTCGCTGACGTGGTCGGAGATGCTCGCGCTCACGGCCGGTCGCGGTCTGCTCTCTGGGCTCGCGGGCACGCTGTTTCACGAATCGGCACTGTCGGCGCTCGAGAAGATCAGGGCCGCACTGCCACCGCCGCTGCTCGCGCGCGTCGATGTGACCTCGATGCGGGTGACGGGTTCGGTCGGCGCGTCGCACATCTTCGAAGACGACCGGCGGCTGCTCGGCACACTGCTCGAGGCTGTCGAACAGCAGCTAACCGTCGAGTTCGACTACCTGAAGCTCGGAGCCGGGAAGGCCGAGCGTCGTCGCGTCGACCCGTACCACGTGCACGTGCAGTCCGGCGGCATCTACGTGATCGGCTGGGCTCACGAGCGCGCCTCCGCGCGCATCTTCTTGCTCGATCGGATCCGCGAGGTTCGAAAGACGGCGGCACGCTTCGAACGCCGGCACGACGTCGATGCGACGTCTTTTCTGCATGGAGCTTTCGGCCCATGGGACGGCAAGCCCCTGCGCGTGCGGCTGCGCTTCGAGCCGAAGCTCGCGCGGCTCATCTCGGAGCGCCGCTATCACGAGAGTCAGACGAGTCAGTGGCGCGCAGACGGGCGGCTCGACGTCGAGATGAGGGTGCCGCTCTCGCCGGCGTTCGTCTCGTGGGTGAGGGGATTCGACGATGCCGTCACGGTGCTGGTGCCGAAGGGGCTGTTGAGGCGTCGATGACGTGTGACCGACGGTGTCACGAGGGGCACGTATGAACCAGACCATGAAGTCTTTCGCCGCACTTCCAAAGGAGCCGCAACCATGAACCTCGATGCGTTGAGAGAAGTCGTTACGTCTGCTGCTGCGATTCGTGGCTCTGCACGGCTGCAGCCCGCGGGTGGCAAGGGCGACAAGGTGTTCCCTCCGACACATCTCGTCGAGAAGCGTGACGAGGGCAAGTCCGCAGCGCGCTACGCAACTGAAGAGCGGCGAGTCGGCGACGCGGTGAAGAAGGTGGTGCTGCTCGATTCGGTTCAGTCTCAGGCGAACCGCATGGAAGAGGCACTCTACGGGCTGTTCAAGCAGGGCCGAATCGCGCTGCCGGTGATCGAGGTCGCTCTGGGGTTTCCTGATCTCCCCGCGGTCTCTTCGCTGACGGCACCGCACCGCATCGCTGATGCGCTGCTGCGCGACAGCCTCCTCGACGACACGCTGTTCAGGTACTCGGACCTCGGAAAGTCGTTCACGGACTCCTCGATTCACAACGCTGGCCCGTTGTTCCGCGTCTGCCCGACTGCATGCATCTTCGGAATCTGGGACTCGACTGGCCCGAAGGGCGGTCTCGGCTTCAAGCTCTCGCGCGCCCTCACCTCCGAGGTCGTCGGCATCGACGCCGTCTATGGCGTGAAGACGTCGAGCCGAATCGACCCGACGAACATCGCGAAGGGCGCGGGCCCCCTGTTCGAGGCGAAGGACAATGAAGAGGGCTACACGCTCGACCCTAAGCTCGCTCGCGTCGACGACAAGAAGAAGCCCATCGTGTTCAAGAAGGAGGGCACTCCCGCCGAAGCCAACCTCGGCAATCAGCCGCCGCTCAAAGATGAGAGCGGAGGTGGAGTCACCTTCGATTACGCGCAGCAAACGGTGGTGCTGTCGCTCGGAGCGCTGCGCAAGCTTGGCTTCGGGGATGCAGCCGAGACCGACAGCGCTCGCGTCGCGCTTGGTGCGCTCGGCATCGTCTCGATTCTCGCCTCGTCGGATGCCGGCTACGACTTCCGTTCGCGCTGCCATCTCGTGCCAGAGGCCGGGGCGGCACTCAAGCTGGAGGTCGTCAGCCGAGATGGCACCACCCGACCGCTCGATCTCGATCTCCCCGGAGCCATCACGTTGCTGGGCGACGCGAGTGCCAGGCTGCCGAAGTCGCTCGCCTGGCCGCCCAAAGGCAGCCTGCTTGCGACGCTCAAGCCGACGCCGAAGCTGGTGACACTGATCCAGAAGACGCGCGAGTTGAGCGCGGCTGGCTCGTCCGAAGATGCGGAAGCGTGACGCATGCTCACCATCGAGATCGAGCTGCTCACCGGGCGCTACGTCGCTCAGCAGGCGAACGACCGGAGTCGGGTCGAGTGGCCGCCTCACCCAGCGCGGTTCTTCTCGGCGGTCGTTGCTGCGCTGGGCCATACCTCGCGCCGCGCTGACGACGAGCGAGAGGTGGTCTTGCTCCTCGAGAACCTCGGGCCGCCAGAGATCGTCGCGAGCAACCTCGAGGGGCACCGCGGTGCGCGCACCGTGAATACCGTTTTCGTGCCGGTGAACGACACGCAGCTCGTCGGGGCGAGCTTCGAGAAGGCGTTCGAGAGGTTGACCAAAGCCTCTGCGAAGCAGCAACCCAAGGCGCGCGAGGCGCTCGCCAAGACTCTCGTTCAAGAGGGCGCTGCATCAAGAGAGGATCTCGAACGTGCTCAGGGGCTGTTGCCTGCAGGCCGCTCGCGACAAGCCAGGAGCTTCCCGTCGTTCTCCCCTGATGAGCGCCATGTCTGGTTCTCATGGCCCGACGCAGCGCTCGCCCCCCGACACCGCTCCGCTCTGGAGCGGCTGCTCGATCGGGTTACGGCCCTGGGCCACTCGTCGTCACTGGTTCGCTGCATTGCGACCGACGCGTTGCCTCCGAGTGGGCGCGCGACCACGCTCGTTCCGAGGGTCGGCGGCCCTCACACGATTCGTTGGGTCGCTCCGGGGCAGCTCGAGAAACTCGATGCAGACTTCGAGCGGCACCGAGGCGAGCTCCCGCGCGTGATGCCTTCGCGTCCCTGTGCGTACGGAGTCGCGGCCGAACCCGACGTCGCGACTCCGCGCTCGGTGTTCGAGAACGACGGCTGGCTAATGCTCTCGTGCGACACCTCGAGGCGTTCCTCCCGCTTTCAGAGCACCCGGTGCGTCGACATCGCCAAGGCGCTGCACGGCGCGCTCGCGAGTCGTGCATCCCAGCCCGCTCGAGAGATCATCACCGGCCGGCGCGACGGGCAGCCTTCGTTGGCTCCCCATCTGGCCATTCTTCCCCTGCCTGACGTGGGCCACCGCCATGCGCACGGTGGCGTCATGGGCGTCGCGTTGGTGTTTCCGCGTGCGGCAAGCGAGGACGATCGCCTGCACGTCATCGACGCCCTGGCGGGCTTTCTGGAGGCGGGCTCACTGCTCACACTTCCTCGCGGCGCCGCTCTTCCCCTCAAACGGGAGGAGTTCCCCGAGTCAGCCTCGCTGAGAGAGAAGACCTGGGTCGGGCCTGCTTCCAAGTGGGCGACCGTTACTCCCATTGCCCTCGACAAGAACCCTGGAGAACTCGGCTCCCCCGGAGGTCAGCGCGCCGCTGTCGCGACGGTAGAGCAGGCCTGTGTTCGTGTAGGGCTGCCGGCGCCTCGGGGAATCGAGCTGTCTCTTTCACCCCTGCTGCCGGGGGCGCGCTCGGTGCGCGAGTTCGACGTCTTTCCGCGCGAAGCGAACCGCATCAAGCGGCTGCGGGTACACGCGCTGATCGACTTCGGAGAAGCGGTGCTGGGTCCCGTCGCCCTGGGCGCGGGCCGGTACGTCGGCCTGGGCCTTTGCCGACCGCTCGTGGAGCGTTCCCGGTGAAGCGCCTCGAGCCTGAGCTGTTCGACGCGTTCTTCGAAGAGGTTCACGGGGTCAAGCCCTTCCCGTGGCAGCAACGTCTCGCGAAGCTCGCATGTGAGGGTCGCTGGCCCGCCTTCGTCGACATGCCGACGGGGGCGGGCAAGACGGCCTGCCTCGACGTCGCCGTCTTCGCGCTCGCCCGTTCGGCGGCAGCTCCCGAAGTGGCGGCGCCTCGGCGCATCGTGATGGTCGTCGATCGGCGCGTGGTCGTCGATCAGTCGCACGCGCGAGCGCGAAAGCTGGTCAACGCGCTCGAGGCTGCGAAAGCCGGGAGCGTCTGCGAGCAAGTCGCAGACGCTCTGCGTTCGCTGAGCTCGCTCGACAAGCCTCTGAGCGCCGTGCTGCTGCGCGGCGCGGTTCCTCGCGACGACAACTGGAGCACGACGCCCGATCAACCGCTCGTCATCTCTTCGACTGTGGATCAGGTCGGCTCGCGGCTGCTGTTCCGTGGCTATGGGGTTTCTCCGAGCATGTGGCCCGTCCACGCAGGGCTGCTCGGCAGCGACTGTCTCTACCTGCTCGACGAGGTGCACCTGGCGCGGCCCTACTTCGAGACACTGACCGCGCTGCAAGCGCTCAGCGCACGACTGCACACGCCGATGCACCGCTTCGAGGTCGTTTCGCTGTCCGCAACGCCTGGGACCACGACGGGCTCCGTCGTGCGGCTCGAGCGGAGCGATCGGCAGGGCGCGCTCGCACAGCGGCTCGCTGCGTCGAAGCCGGCAAAGATGGTGTCGGCCTCGATCGACGGTCTGCCGGGCGCGATTTGCGAGCACGCTGCAGCGCTCGTTGAAGGCGGCGCACGGTCCGTTTTGGTTGTGACGAACCGGGTGCAACGGGCACACGATGCGTTCGCCGCGCTGAGTCGTGCATTCGAGGGCAACACCGAGGTTCGCCTGCTCACTGGGCGAATGCGGCCGATCGATCGAGACGAGCGCGTGCGCGAGGTCATGCGACGCGTCGCCAGTGGTGTCGCCCGCGACCAGGGCCGGCCGCTCATCGTGGTGGCGACGCAGTGCATCGAAGCCGGAGCCGACTTCGACTTCGACGGCATCGTCACCGAGCTGGCGAGCTTCGATGCGCTTCGACAGAGGTTCGGCCGAGTCGATCGGCTGGGCGAGTACGGCAAGGCTCGTGGTGTGATCATCGAGGTCAAGGAGCCGACAGAGGGAGGGCGCCTGGCCGTGCCGAAAGACGACCCGGTGTACGGCGACCGACTCGTGGCTTGTATGAAGCTGCTCAAAGAGCTCAAGCCGAAGAATGGTGAGCTGGACTTCGGTGTCGATGCGCTGGATGCCCGACTGGAGTCGGCTCCTGCCGAGCTGGTTCAACGATCGATCTCTGAGAAGCCAAACGCGCCTCCGCTCTTCCCGGCGTACATCGACCTCTGGGCACAGACGCGACCCGCACCCAGCCGCGAAGACACTCCCGACCTGGGGCGATTTCTTCATGGCCCACCCTCGGCGCCTGAGGTCTCCATTGTCTGGCGCGGCGATGTGGAGGGCGTCAGCGACGAGCAAGCGCGTGCACGAATCGAGGCCTTGCCGCCTGCGGCCAGTGAGGCCGTCGCGGTACCATTCGTGAAGGCGCGACAGTGGCTTCGCGGCGAGCAGCCAAAAAGCGACTTCGCCGACGTCGAGGGTCGGGCCGTCGTCGACGGCCGTCCGCGCGAGCCCGGCAAGCGCGTCACTGCCTATCGTTGGTCGTCTTCGGGCGCCGAGCGTCTCGTGGGCGACGTGCGCCCGGGCGAGACCGTCATCGTGGCGGCGCAACGCGGCGGTCTGTTCCACGGCTCCTTTGACGGTGCTGCCACCGATGCTGTGCTCGACCGTGCGGAGGAGGCGACCCTCTTGAACCGGGGCCGCGTGACGTTGCGGCTCGAGCACCATGGCCTCAGCACGCTGAAGGGACGGGGTCTGACAGGCGCGAGCAGCACGGCGATCGTGCGGCTCTGTGAGCTTCTGGAAGCGCAGCGGCGAACCCACGTGGTCGAGCTCGATGGGTGGACATTATTGGTCGGTAGGAAGCGGGTTTCACCCGAGCAGCCGTTCACCGAGGCGACGACCGACGACGAGCTCTCGACGAACACCGGCGTGGCAGTCTCTTTGAAGCGACACAGCGCCGATGTCGAGAGGTGGGCGAAGAGGTTCTGCGACGCGCTGCGCCTGTCGCCATCGGAGTCCGCGTGCATTCGCTTCGCTGCGTGGCTTCACGACGTCGGCAAAGCCGACCCGCGCTTTCAACGGCTGCTCCGCGACGGCACGATGGAGTCACTCCGCCTCGCTCAGAAGCAGCGCCCTGATGGCTCGTGGCTGCTCGCAAAGTCTGGGCTGGGTCCGAACGATGGCGACAAGGCTCGACTCGCGCGGACTCGGAGTGGATACCCGAAAGGTGCGCGTCACGAGGTGCTCTCGGCTTCGATGTGCGACGCCGAGTCGGTTCGGGCCGAGGCCCAGCGGCGCGGTGTCGAAGACTTCGAGCTGCTGCTTCACCTGGTGGCGTCACACCACGGCTGGTGTCGACCGTTTGCTCCGGCGAGCGCTGAGGACGTGTCAGGCGACGACGTCGTCGTTCAGCACGGCGCGCTGACGCTGCATGCTCCTGCTGCGACACGGCTGCACAGGCTCGATGCGGGTCTCGCCGAGCGATTTGCCCGACTCACGGCACGGTACGGCTGGCATCGCCTCGCTGCACTGGAGACCATCGTGCGATTGGCCGACCACCGAGCCAGCGAAGAAGAAGCTCTCGCCGAGGAGAACGCCGATGCCGACGCTTGAGCTGAAGTCGTTCGATGGCACGACGTTGCTGGGCTTTCTTGCCTCGGCCGGCGCGCTGCGACTGCTTCATGCGCACGGCCATGAGGTGCGCCTCGCCTTCGACGAGCGCAATGGCCACGCCCTATTGGAGTCGCCGACCTCCGACCTGCAGTCGGCTCTCGTCGAAGCCACGTGCAGCGCGGAGCTCCGTGATGCATGGGTGTTTCGAGGGCCGGACGGCACGGTCTTCAACCAGCCCTCTGACGTGCCCGTCGAGACGATCCAGGCACAGTTGGCCGAGCGTCTGGGCGATACGGGCCCTTCGGTCGATCGTCGGCTGCGGGTCGACATCCTGTCTGCCGTGATGGCGGGCGAGGCCGATGAAGAAGGAAGTGCGGTCTCGACGGATCTCCGCGCGGTGGGGGGCGGTCAGCTTCAGTACTTCAAACAGGTGTACGGTTTGTTCGGTGCGCTGGAGCGCGACGACCTGGCGAAGAGCCTGTCGGAGCCATGGTCGCATGCGGACGAGAGTGGTGGGCTCCGCCTCGCTCCCGAAGAAGACCGCTCGTATGCGCTTCGAGCGAACAACCCCTCCGCGGAGGGCGCTTTCGGCGAGCGCGCGGCGAGCGTCCTCGCACTGCAGGCGCACACCTTCTTCCCGGTGCTGCCACAAGGCGGTGGCCTTACCGTGGGCTTCGACCGCGATGAGAGGTCGCTGCGTTGGCCACTCTGGTCGCCGTTCTGTAGTGTGCCGACGGTCGCTGCCCTCATCGCAGCCGCGCGCGACGCCGAACGCACGGAGCTCGAACGGCGTGGAGTCTTTCGTGTGATGACCGCGCGCCGCTTCACGCGCGGTCAATATCGGAACTTCGCCCCGGCGATGGCGTTGTGGTGACGCCAAACCAATCGTCAGGGCTCCAGCTCATAGGCAGGGCCGATCCACTGGTCCTGGTCGGTCTGCCAGCGCGCCGAGAGGAAGAACGCGAAGTCCGAGCCACCCACCCTCGAGTTGTGGAACAGGTCTCCGCCCCAGAAGTCTGCGAGCGTCGGAGCGCCGCAGTCGCCGAGGTTGCCCGTCGACGTCGTCTGGCACGCCCCGGTCTCGAGCGAGCACACGCGCAGCCGCACCACCACGTTGTCGCCCGACGCCAGGTTCGTCGAGTCGACGCACATCTCGAACCGGCACGGAGCGTCGTCGCACTGCGAGTACGTCAGGCTCCCGCTCAGGTCGAAGTTGCTCGCCGGCGGGTTCGGAGCGACCGGCACCGTCAGCTGAAACGGCTTGTGCGAGCCGTCGAGCGTGCAGTCGGGGCCGTCGCCGGCCTCCTGCACCTGGCCCATGCAGCTCTGGAAGTTGAACTGGAAGATTTTGTTCCGCGACGTGCAGCCGATCTGCGGGTTCGGGTCGCAGTAGCCGCGGCACGTCGCGCCGTTGCCGCTCGAGCCGTACGGCTTGTCGACCTTCTGGTAGTAGCGCACGCACGCCACCTTGTCGGCCGCCGTGAACGCCTGCGCGCCCGACACCATGTTCTCGGGGTTCAGCCAGATGAAGCCGCTGCTCGCCTCCTGCCGCAGCGCGTGGCCCCCCGGAGTCCAGCTCACCGCCCGCGTCGCGTCGGTGCCCGACGCCTGGTACGGCTGAAAGCCCGGCCGCCCGCCCCAGCACTCCGTCGTGTCCGGGCTCTTGCTGAAGTCGTGGCCTGACGCGACCGAGCCTTCGTTCGAGTCCATCGGCTCGCTGCAGCGGCACGCCGCGCCGAGCTCCGTGCAGCGCCCCTCGACCGCCGTCGGCGTCCCCGGCGCGCCCGCATCGAAGCGGAAGCCCGAGTCAGCCGGGCCTGCGTCGCTGTGGCCCGCATCGGAGCGGAAGCCCGAGTCCATCGAGCCTGCGTCCGTCGCGCCGCCGTCCGTCGCGCCGCCGTCCATCGCGCCAGCGTCCATCGCGCCGGCGTCCGTCGCGCCTGCGTCCATCGAGCCTGCGTCCACCGGCCCCGGAGCCACCTCGGCGGGCGAGCAGCAGGAGAAGACGACGGCAGCGAGGCAGGCAGGCAGGCGCATGGGTCACCTAGTTGAAGCAGGCGGTCGGGCAGTGGCCCGACGGGTCGCAGCGGCCGAGCGCGCAGACGCTCGACGCGGTGCACGTCGCGCCCGGGCCGAGCGCGACGACGCAGACGTTCATTCCCGGCGACTCGTAGCACCAGCCGCGCAGACACGGAGCGCCGGCGCCGCCGCAGCTCATGCCGAGATCGGGCAGCGTGCGGCACTCGCTGCCGCCGTCGCCGACGTCTGCGCACTGCAGCAGGCTCTGGCACCGCTGCTCGGGGCTGCATCGCTGGCCGACGCTCGCGAACCGCGTGCACGTCGTGCCGCCGCAGTACAGACCATCGGCGCAGTTGCCGGGCTCGAAGCCGCAGGTCGCTCCGGCGTCGAGGCGCGCGGCGCAGTGGCCCTTGTTCGTCTCGCCGTCGCGCCGGCAGTACTCGCCGCTCTTGCACTGGAAGATGCAGTAGAAGGGCGGCGGGCAGAACGCTTTGTAGAACGGGTCACACTCGGCGCCGGCGTCGAGCGAGAACGGCGCGGTCTTCACGCAGCGGCCCCCGAGGCACGTCTCGCCGGGCACCGCGCAGCCTTCGTCGTAGCGCCCGCCGGCAACGCACGCGCCGCCGCTCGGCACCCGCGTGCTGCACGTGCCGGGCACGACGCCACCGTCGTAGAAGAGCTGCAGCCCCGCGCAGTAGAGGCTGCCGAGACCGATGCCGCAGTCGCCTTCGCTGACGCACGTGGCTCCGAGCGGTGCGCGGCCGCAGCGGCCCGAGCCGTTACAGACGTCGCCTTTGCACTGGTAGTAGACCGAGCACGCCTCACCGGCGTCGAGCCGCGGCACGCACGCGCCCGAGCCCGAGCTCTGGTCGCAGTACGCGGTGGCCGGGTCGCAGGGCCGGTCGTCGCCGAAGCCACACGGCTGCCCGAGCGCGGTGAACGGCACGCAGCGGCGCGTACCGCCGTCGTCGAGGCCGCCGTCGCTGAGGCCGGGCTCGCACCAGCCGCGCGCAGGGTCGCACTGCGCGGTGCGGTTGGTCGAGAGGTCGACGCACGGCTGGCCGAGCGCGCGATAAGCGACGCACCGCGGAGGGCAGCTGTCGCTGCTGCAGTACGTGCCGGCGTCGCAGCTCGTGGGGCCGCACTCGAGGTCGCTCTGCGCGTAGCGGAAGGGCCGGCAGTCGAAGTCGGTGTACTGCGGCACGAGGCCGCACGAGCGCGTCGGCAGCGACGAGAGGCACGACGCCGCGACCGCAGCGTCGTAGCGCGCGGTGCCCGAGTCCGCCGCATACGCCTGCGAGACGCACTCGGCCTTGCGCTGGGCCTCGCACGCGGCGCGCTCGGCCGAGCGCAGCGCTCCGCAGCGTTCGAGCAGGCCGCAGATGGCTCCGGGCATGCGCTCGCAGAACTCGCTCGGGCTCACCGGGCCGGCGCTGCCGCCCGCGGTACCCACGCCTCCCGCTGCGCCGCTGCCACCGGCCGACGCGCCGCCCGCTGTGCTCGCGCCGCCTGCGGTGCCCGCACCCCCTGCGGTTCCTGCGCCGCCCGCCGACGACGCGCCCGCAGCTCCGCTGCCGCCCCCTGAGGTGCCCGACGTGCCTCCTGCCGAGCCCGAGTCGGGGCCCGAGGGCGAGGGACAGCCGGTGACCAGCGCGAGGGCGAGAACGAGGAGGAGGCGCATGAGTGAGATGAGTGCAGGTTCGCAGGCGCGTCGCGCGACCTTTCACGCCAGTTTGACGGGCGGAGCAGCGTCGCCCGTCGTGGAGCCCAGCGCGGCCTTCAGCACGGCCTGCGCCTCGGAGGTGAGGCGTGGGTCCTTCGCGAGCTCCGCGAGCTGCTGCCGGTCGTTCAGCGAGAGCCCGTTCGCGTACGACTGCGAGAGCAGCTTGTTCACCTCGGCCGCCGAGACCGCCCCGTCCTTCAGCGCCCGGTCGATGCGCGTGCTCAGCACGGCCGTGTCGGACTTCAGCGCGCGCTTCAGCTCGGCGCGCGCCGCGGGGGTGAAGTCGGACTTCTCGAACAGCAGCGGAGCCCGCGCTCCGGCCGCCAGCACCTTGCGCTCGGCCGCCGTCACCTTGCCGTCGCGCAGGGCCTGCTCGGCGAGCTGGGCCGCCTCGCTCTGCGAGATCTTGCCGTCGTTCGCCTTGAACTGCTTCACCATCGCCTGGAGCGTCGCGTCGCCTTTGATTTTCATGCCCGGTGTCAGAGCAAGCCGGCGGCCAGCCGCCATCTGCCCGTCGCGCGCCGATCTGCGCGAGACCGCGAGTTCACTGTTCGAGCGAACTGTTCGAACAACGTATGCTGCGGCGACGTCACGATGGCCGACCCGAAGCGCGGCGAGCAGTGGGAGGGCGTACCGACCGTTCGCAAGAGCGCCGACCGCGGCGACGGCGACGGCCTCTCGCTGCAGGTCATCGCCGACGCGTACACCACGAGCTTCGCGCTGCCCGCGGCGGGCCAGGTCGTCATCGGCCGCGCCGACCGCGCCGACGTCTTCATCGACGACCCCTCGATCTCGCGGCGGCACGCCGCGCTGCACGTGTCGGAGGCCGCCCTCGAGCTCGAAGACCTCGGCAGCGCGAACGGCACCCGCGTGCGCGGCCAGGCGCTGCGCGAGGGCGAGCGCGCGACGGTCGCGGCCGGCGAGGCCATCGAGCTGGGCGACGTGCTCGTCGTCGTGCAGCGGCGCGCGGCGAGCGGCTCGGGCCGGCGGCTGTGGTCGCACGAGGCCTTCGAAGAGGCGCTCGAGCACGCCTGCGAGCGAAAGAACGCCTCGTTCGCGGTCGCGCGCCTGCGCTTCGACGAGCCCTCGCAGGCCGGCGCCGTGCAGGCCGCGCTCGCCGAGGTCGCGCGCAAGACCGACGTCATCGGAGCGTACGGCCCGTGCGAGCTCGAGGTGCTGCTGCCCGACGCCACGGCGGCCGAGGCGCAGCGGCGCATGAACGGCCTGCTCACCGTGCTCTCGACGCAGGGCGTGCCGGTGCGGTTCGGCGTCGCGCACCACCCCGAAGACGGCCTCGACGCGCAGGCGCTGCTCGCGAAGGCGCGCGGCCCCGCGGAGCCGAAGGCGCGGCCGACCGGCGAGCTGCCGATGCTCGTCGCGAGCCCGGTGATGGCGCAGGTCGCGGCGCTGGTCGAGAAGGTGGCGAAGAGCGAGCTGAGCGTGCTCGTGCTCGGCGAGACCGGCGCCGGCAAGGAGCGCGTCGCCGAGCTCGTGCACCAGCGCTCGGCGCGAGCCAAGGGCCCGCTGCTGCGGCTCAGCGCGGCGGCGCTCTCAGAGACGCTGCTCGAGAGCGAGCTGTTCGGGCACGAGAAGGGCGCGTTCACCGGCGCGATGGCGGCGAAGCCGGGCCTGCTCGAGAGCGCCCAGGGCGGCACCGTGTTCCTCGACGAGATCGGCGAGCTGCCGCTGTCGACGCAGGCCAAGCTCTTGCGCGTGCTCGAGCAGCGCGAGGTGCTGCGCGTCGGCGCGCTGAAGCCCCGCGCCATCGACGTGCGCTTCGTATCGGCGACGAACCGCGACCTCGAGGCCGAGTCGGCGGCCGGCCGCTTCCGCCAGGACCTGTACTTTCGCTTGAACGGCGTGACCGTGACGATTCCGCCGCTGCGCGAGCGGCGCGCCGAGATTCTGCCGCTGGCGAAGAGCTTCATCGGCGCGGCCGAGCCCGCGCTCTCGCCCGAGGCGGCGGCGCTGCTCGAGCGCTACCGGTGGCCGGGCAACGTGCGCGAGCTGCGCAACGTCATCGAGCGCGCGGTGCTGTTGAGCGACGGCAAGCTGATCACCGCCGAGCACCTGCCCGTCGACAAGATGACGGCGTCGGAGCCGCAGGCGGCGGCCGGCCCGCCGAAGGCGCTGAGCCCCGAGCTCGAGGCCGAGCGGCAGAGCATCGTCGACGCGCTGGCGTCGTGCGCGGGGAACCAGACGCACGCGGCGCGGAAGCTCGGCATCTCGAGAGGCACGCTGCTGATCAAGATGGACGCGTTTCAGATTCCGCGCCCGCGCAAGAAGCTGCCGTTCGCGCCATGACGCTCAGTACTTGATGCGCGCCTCGTCGATGTGCAGCACCGCGCCCGGAGGCCCTCCGGCGCCGAACATGAGCTCCGAGACGCCGGCGTCGATGTCGCCGAGGGCGAGCGTGCCGCCGTCGAAGCCGACCATCACCCGCAGCGGCACCTGCATGACGCGGTACCGGCCGGTGGCCGGCAGCGTCCACGCCTCGAAGAAGAAGTGGCACGCGAACACGCCGCACGGCTGACCGAACGCGAGGCCGAGGTTGCTCCAGTACGACGGCACGGTCGACTCGTCGGCGACGGCGACCTCGAGGAACGCGTTGGTGAAGCGGCCGAGCGTGAGGTCGCGCAGCGGCACGCCGGCGCCCGGGTAGTTGCACGTCACGTTCTGAAAGCAGTCGGTGCCGGTGCACTCGAGCGTGTACGCCCAGCCGGCGTCGCCGCCGTGCGCGGCGCTCGTCGGGCGAAAGCCCTGCGGCTGCGGCTGCGGGCAGTCGTCGCCGAGCAGGAGCTCCTCGTGCAGCGGCGGGTCGCCCGTGCGCTGACCCGCGATGTTCGAGACCGAGAGGTTGCCCGAGGTGTCGGCGGCGACGAGCTTCGCGAAGTACTCGGTGCCTGCGTCGAGCAGGTCGGTCGTGGTCGCCGCGACCGGGTCCTGCACCATCGTGCGCGGCAGGAAGTACGCGCCGAGCTCGGGGTTGCGCTTCGCCGTCCACAGCTCGGCGCTGCCGGTGCAGCCGCGCACGTCGGCCTCGGTGCGCCCGAGCACGAGGCTGTAGCTGCGCAGCTGCGACGAGTCTCCCGACGGTGTCCAGCCCCAGCGCACCTGGTTCGGCGTCGCGAACGCGCCCTTCAGGCCCGCGACGTGAACCGCCGCGCCCGGGTCTTCGCGGCCCTCGCCCACCGTGCACGGAGCGCACACGCCGTCGTCGCACACGAAGCCCGGCGAGCACGGGCACGCGCGCCCCGTCGTGTCGAGCACGGGGATGACGCAGCCCGCGGCGCCCCACGCGAGCGCGAGCGCGAGACCCGCCCTCAAAACGCCCCCACCAGCGCGACGCCCGCGCCGTCGGAGGCCGGCGCCAGCCGCGGCCCCGAGCGCGCGACGTCGACGATGCCCCAGATGACGCCGAGCAGGGCGACGGCCGCACCGACGCCATAGAGCACGTTCGCGGCGAGCGCGAGCCCGCGCGCCTCGGCGTTCAGCTGATCCGCCCTGAGCTGCGTTCGCTCGCCCAGCGCCGACGACTGCCGGCCCTGCGCGAGGCCGCCGAAGACGCCGCCCGCTCCGACCGCCACCGCCCCGACGGCCGCGACGACCCACGGCACCGCGCTCGGCCGCTTCACCTCGGGAGCAGGCGCCGCCACCACCGTCACGCTCTGCTGGAGTCGCGCCTCGGCCTCGAGTCGCGCCTTCTCGGCCGCGGCGCGGTCGGCCTCGAGCGACTCGCGCTCCTTCAGCTGGCGCTCGAGGTTCGCGACGCGGCTCTCGATGGCGGGCCGGTCGGGAATCTTCGGCTCGTCGCGCAGGTACTGCCGGTACGCGGCGAGCGCCCCCTTCAGGTCGCCGTCGCTCTCGAGCGCGCGCGCGAGGTTGTAGAGCAGCGTCGGTGAGCGCAAAAGGTCGTACGCCTGGCGCAAGAGGTCGGCCGCCTCGCGAAAACGCCCCGCGCGGTAGCTCGCCTCGCTCTGGTTGAACAGCTGCACGCCCTTCTGTTCCGCGGGGCTCTGCGCCGCGAAGGCGAGGCTCGAGGACCACAGCGCGAGCACGAGCGCAGCGATTGGTGCGCTGCGACCGAGCCGCCTATCATCGGGGCGCATGGGCGACGAGGTACCTCGCGCACTGGGACCCTACTCCATCGTGTCCCGGCTCGCGACGGGTGGCATGGCCGAGCTGTTCCTCGGCAAGAGAACCGGCCCCAACGGCTTCGAGCGGCCCATCGCGGTGAAGCGCATTCTGCCCCACCTCGCGCGCCAGCCCGCGTTCGTCGCGATGTTCCTCGACGAGGCCCGCATCGCCGCGCGCCTGAGCCACCCGAACATCGTGAAGGTCGAAGACCTCGGCCAGGCCGACGGCGAGCTCTACATGGCGATGGAGTACCTCGCCGGCGTCAGCGTCTCGCGCCTGATGAAGCAGGTGGCGGCGCGCGGCGGGGCCCTGCCTCCCGCGGTGGCGGCGCACGTCGCCGCGTGCATCGCCGGCGGGCTGCACGCCGCGCATCACGCGACCGACGAGACCGGCGCGCCGCTCGAGCTCGTGCACCGCGACGTCTCGCCCGAGAACATCTTCGTCACCTTCGACGGCCAGGTGAAGCTGCTCGACTTCGGCGTCGCGAAGGCGCGCGACAGCCTCACGCACACGCGCACCGGCGAGGTGAAGGGCAAGGTCGCGTACATGTCGCCCGAGCAGTGCTGCGCCGAGCCGCTCGACGGCCGGTCTGACGTCTGGTCGCTCGGCGTCGTGCTGCACGAGATGCTCACGGGCCGGCGGCTGTTCCCGCAGCCGAACTCGGTCGCGGTGATGCGCGCCATTCTCGACGAGCCGGTGCTGCCGCCGTCGGCCTTCGCGCCGGTGCCGCCCGCGCTCGACGCCGCCTGCATGAAGGCGCTCGCCCGCCACCGCGACTCGCGCTACGCGAGCGCGCTCGAGCTGCGCGAAGAGCTGCTGCAGCTGCTGCCGTCGCTCGGCGCCCGCCCCGAAGAGACGCTCTGCGCGCTCCTGAAGGGCGACTTCGCCGCCGTCGAGCAGGAGTCCATCGAGCTCGTCTCGCTCGTCACCGCCCAGCCCACGAAGGCCACTCCGGCGCACGCGCCCCCGCCGAGGCGCGTCGGCCCCGCCCTCGCGCTCGCCGCGGCGGCGCTCTGCGTCGTGGGCGCCGTCGCGTTCGCGGTGACCCGGCCGGCCGCGGCGCCCGTCGTGCCACCGCCTGCCGCGCCTGCGCCAGCGCCCGTCGCGAAGGTCGCCGAGCCGCCGCCGCCGCCGCCCGCCGCCCCGCCCATCGTGCTGCCCGAGCGCGTGACGTTCACCATCACGTCGGCGCCGGCGGGCGCGAAGGTCGTCATCGACGGCGTCGAGCGCGGCACGACGCCGGTGAGCGTCGAGCTGCCGCGCGCCGACGAGCAGGTCGAGCTCGTGGTGCAGCGCGACGGCTACGTGCCGCTCAAGCACAGGGTGTACCCGCGCGCCGACCTGCAGCTCGACTACCCGCTCAAGCGCGCGCGCCAGGCCCCCTCGAAGAAGGCCACGCGGCAGGCACCCGTCATCCACCGGTTCGAGTGACTGTTCGAACAGTTCGTTCGAACACGCCGGCGCCCCGGCCGCGCAAGTGGGCGGCGACGCGAAGTGGCTCGGCAGGCCGGCGAATTGCTGTGTGAGAAAGCCCATGAACCGCGCCCTCGTCGCCCTCACCGCCGCGCTGCTCGCCGCCTGCGAGGGCGAGATGACGGGCGGCGCCGCCGGCGGCAGCGAAGCCACCGCAGGAGGCAGCGCCGGCGGCTCCAGAGCAGGAGGCAGCGCCGGGGGCTCCAGCGGCGGAGGCGCCACAGCCGGTGGAGCTGCGGGCGGCAGCAGCGCCGGCGGCGCGACCGGCACCGGCCTCGCGGCGAGCTACCGCGGCGACGTCGGCATCGAGAACGACCCCGACGTCATCTGGGCCGAGCACTTCGACGAGGCGTCGGTGACGGCGCTGTCGGCGCGCTACACGCAGACCGACAAGGCGACCAACCTGCAGCTCGTGAGCGACGCGCCCGCGGGAGCCGGCGACGCGAAGGCGCTGCGCGTTCAGGCGACGGCGAGCAGCACGGGCGGGCACCTGTACAAGTACTTCCCCGCGGGGCACGAGGAGCTCTGGGTCCGCTACTACATCAAGTACGTCAGCGGCCCGTTTCATCACACGACGGTGAACGTCGGCGGCGTGAGCCCGTCGGCGCAGCCGTTCATCACGCAGGGCGCCATCGGCCTGTGCTGCACGGCACCCGACGGCGACAAGGCGTTCGCGGTCTCGGCCGAGGTCTACGCGCCGAGCGGCGGCGCGTACCCGTTCGACTTCTACAACTACTGGTGGGAGATGAAGTCGTGGGGCGCGGTCGTGACGCCGGCGCACGCGGCCGACGAGCCGGACCCCATCACGGGCCAGCTCAAGCTGCCCGCGGCCGGAAACTCGATGCTCGTCGGCTCGGAGCCGCGGCTGCAGCTGGGCCGCTGGTACGCCATCGAGCTGCACCTCAAGCTGAACACGCCGCCGCAGCGCAACGGCCTGCTCGGGCTGTGGGTCGACGGCCAGCGCGTGCAGGAGCTCGGGCCCGGCTTCCCGAACGGCGACTACCAGGGCACCAACTTCAGCCCGTCGGCGTCGGGCTCGCCGTTTCCCGGGCTCTCGTGGCGGAGCGACGCGGCGCTGAAGGTGAACTACCTCTGGGTGTCGCACTACGCGACGCAGGTCCCCGCGGGCCAGACGAGCGTCGTGCTCTACGACCAGCTCGTGATGGCGAAGCGCTACATCGGTCCGATCGCGCCGTGAGCGCCACGACTTCGGCGCGCGCGGTCGTGTGCTGCGACACGGCCTGCCGCGGCGGCTCCTTCATGACGATGCTGATCAGCTTCTTCCTCTGGTGTGGCGCTGCCTCCGCGGCTCCCGCGTACACGCTCGATGACCTGCAGGCGCTCGAGCGCCAGCAGGCCTGGCACGAGCTCTGGCGCCACCTCGACGATGTCGCTCCCGCACAGCGCACCGAGACGTGGCAGGGCCTGCTCGAGCGCTCGGCCCTCGGCCACCTGCAAGAGCTCGACGCCGACGCCGCCACCGCGCTCGCCCTCGACGCCCCGCTGCGCTTCGACGCCCTGAAGCGCTCGAAGCCGTTCATGGCCCGCCGCGCGAGCGTCGGGCTCGCCGGCCTCGCCTCGTGCGTCTTGCGCGGCGCCGACGGCTGCGCCGACCGCTTCGCGTCGCTGTGGGCGCTCGACCCCTCGAACGCAGAGCTCGCGCTCGGCGCCGCCCGCCTGCTCGCGAAGGGCAAGGCCCCCCAGACCGCAGCGCCGCTCTGGGCGCGCGCGGTCGCAGCCGGCCGGCGCGAGTGCAGTGACGAGGGCCTCGAGCGCTCGGTGCTCACGGCGCTCGGCGCGCCCGCCGGCGACCCTCTGATCAGCCCCGCCCAGGAGCTCGCCTCGGGCGCCTGCTGGCCCACGCTGAAGGAGCCGCTCGTCGATCGCTTCATCAACGGCTCCGCCGCCTACCGCTCGAACACCTGCGCCCTGCTCAAGGCCAAGGGCGCGCTCTCTCCCCTCTCGTCGAAGCAGTGCCCCTAACCTGGAGGTCGTCATGTCGAAGTCAGCCCTCGCGATCACGTTCGCCACCCTCTTCTCGACCACCGCGCTCGCGCAGTCGCTCGAGGAGAAGCAGTTTCGCAAAGAGGAGGACAAGGCCTTCAACGACAACGTGAAGGACACCAACAAGCGGTGCAACGCCGACATCGCGCCCTCCATCGACTGGAGCACGTGGAAGGCGGCGCGCGACGACAGCGGCCACCGCGCGGGCGCCTTCTGCCGCAGCGTCTATTACGGTCTCAACAAGGTCTGCTCGACCGACGACGGCAAGGCGTCGGTCGCGAAGAGCATCAAGAAGGTCGTCTGCAAGGGCGACAACAACGACGCGACGACCGTCGAGCTCAGCGGAGACAGCCTCGTCGTTCACACCTCGCTGACCGCGAAGACCGACGCGCAGAAGGTCTCGTACGAGTACCTGATGAAGAACCTGAAGTGACGTGGGTGGTACCGTTCGAGGGGTCCGGAGCCGCTACTGACCCGAACCCTCGAACGGTGTCTCACGGTAGTGCTCGCGCTCGCCACGGTGGGCCCCGCCCGGGCCCAGAGCCTCGGGCCGGTGTTCGAGCCGGCGCCGGGCGTCACGCGCGGGCCTGCGGCCGGTGAGCAGGGCCGCGTCGACGTCGCGCTGTTCGACGGCGGCGCGCTCGCCGCCTGGGAGGACCACCGCCGCTCGGCGCGCTTCGCGGACGTCTTCATCGCGCGGCTCGACCCGGCGGGCGCGGTGCTCGACCCGACCGGCATTCCGCTGGGCACGTTCTATTACGACGACTGGGCGCCGCGAATCGCGTGTGGCTCGACGGTGTGCCTGGTCGCGTGGTCGACCGACGCCGACGTGCGCGTGGCCCGCGTCGCGTTCGACGGGCGCGTCGTCGACCAGGCGCCGCTCTCGGTCGCGAGCTTCACGGGCGACGCGATTCCCGCCGGCGTCACGTTCGACGGCGCCGTCTTCCGCGTGGTGTGGGTCGAGTACCAGGACTTCGTGTGGACGACGGTGAGCGAGGCGGGCCAGGTGGGGCCGACGTCACGCGCGCCGGGCAGCTCGCAGATCAACGCGTTCGCCTCGGTCTGGGCCGCCGGCGCCCACCGCGTCGCCTGGTCGAACCCGAACAGCGGCTTCACCACCGCGCTCTTCGACGACGGCGGAGCGAGCGCGCCCGTCTCGTTCGGCCCGAGCGGCATCACGCGGCTCGCGCTCGCCCACGACGGCACCTCGGGCTTCGTCGCGTGGCAGGCGGCCGCAGCCTCGACCGACCTCGTGGCGGCCCCGCTCGACGCCCAGCTCGTGACCGGCGGCGCTCCGGCGCTGCTGCACGACCGCGCGGCGGTGGTGCGCGGCTACGTCAGGCCGACACCCTTCGTCGTGTTCGCGCGCGAAGAGAGCGGCGCGCCCGAGGTGTGGTTCGCCGAGCGCGACGGAGGCGGCTTCGACGTGCGGCCCGGCTCGTCGAGCGACGACGGCCGCACGGCCCCCGCGCTCGCCGGCACGCTCGCCGACGGCCACCTCGCCTTCGTGCGGCAGCAGCTCGACCCCGACGTGTTCGTGTCCCGCTGGAGCGCCGGCGCCATCGTGCCCTCGACCGAGCGCCTGCTCACCTCGAGCGGAGAGCCCGAAACAGCCGCGCGCCTCGCCGCCGCGCCGGGCCGCGCGCTGCTCGTGTACCAGCGGCTCACCGAGGGCGGCCGCGCCGAGGCCGTCGCGCTGGGAGCGAACGGCGCGCCGCTCGGCGCTCCTCACGTGTTCGCCGGGCCCGACGCCGGCGCCGTGTTCCCCGACGTCGCGTTCGACGGCACGCGCTTCGTCACCGCCTGGGTCTCTGGAGACCTCGTGCTCGGCCGCGCGCTCGGGCTCGACGGCGCTCCGCTGGGCCCCACGTTTCAGCTCGACGACTCGTCGTACGGGCGCGCCTCGGTGGCCGCGGCCGGCGACGCGCGGCTCGCGTGCTACGGCCGCTCCAGCGGCCTCACCGTGCGCACGTTCGACGCGGCCGGCGCGACCGGAGCGCGGCTCGCAATTCCCGGGGCGCGCGGCGCGTGCGCGGTCGGCGCGGGCCCCGGAGGCTTCATGGTGGCCTACGCCCTCGGCGTCACGCCGGCCTTCAGGCTGCTCGCGGCCGACGGCACGCCGCGCGGTGGAGAAGTCAGCCTCCCCAGCGTACCCGGCCTCAGCGTCGAACACCGCGACCTCGCCGTCGGCAGCTCGCCCTCAGGCTACCTGCTCGTGTGGCGGCCCGAGGTCGAGTCGAAGCTGTTCGCGGTGCGTGTCGACGCCGACGGTGGCTTGCTCGACCCAGGGCCGCTCACGCTGTTCACGCGCGCAGCGCTCGGCGTCCAGGACCAGCTCGAGGGCCGCTACCCCACGGTCGCCTTCGACGGAACCGACTGGGTGGTCGCGTGGGACAACACGCTGCCCGACGCCGGCGCCGACGTCTTCTATCGGCGCGTCGGCACCGACGGCACGCTGCGCCCCCTGTCTCGGCTCGCCGACGGCCCCGTCGACCAGGAGGACGTCGCCCTCGCCTCTGCCTCAGACGGCCGCGTCTGGGCCGCGTGGTCAGAGTGGGAGCCGCTGCCTGGCGCCGACGCCCTGCGCCTGCGCACCCGGCTCGAGAGCACGCTCGATGCGGGCGCGGGCTCCGATGCGGGAACCCCCGCCGATGCCGGCACGAGCGACGCAGGCGTCGTGCCGCCCGCTGCGCTGCGCGTGCTCGACGTGCGCTGCGGCTGCGACGCGGGCGGCGCCCCGCTGCTGCTGCTCGCGCTCGCGGCGCTCGCCCGGAAGCGTGACCGGACGGTCGCGAGATAGAGTCGCTCTGACTCTGCAGAGGTTGAATCGACGTCGCGCGCACCCTACGGGGCCGCGCATGCCCAACGTCACTGGTTCACGTACGCCGGTCGTTTCCGCTCCGCAGCTCGGTCGTCCCTCGGCGAGCCTCGGCACGCCGCCGCCGACGGCAGACGCGCAGGGGTTGATCAACGAGCTGACCTCGAAGTGGCCCCAGATTCAGAAGAACGGGCTGTCGAAGGCCGAGGGCGCGTGGCTCGTTCAGCTCGCGAACCACCAGAACGCGAACGAGCCGGTGTGGGCGGCGATCGTGGCGAAGCTCGACACGGCGAGCCCGACGGCGGCGGCGGCGCCGCACATCACGTCGGTGCGCGAGACCCTGCGCACGCGAATCAACGGCGCGAGCGGCTTCGGCACGACGACGCCTTCGACGCCGGCGACTCCGGGCGGCGCGCTCGACCCGGCGGCGAGCGGCGGCTCGCAGGTCGGCGTGTTCGGCATCGACTACGACCGCAAGCGGCCGGGGTCGAACTACGACATCGACTTCGACGCGGTGAACCACAACTGGGACCGCGGCTCGAGCCCGGCGAAGAAGCCGGCCGACCTGTTCACGACGCTGGTGCCGAACCCGATGGGCGGCGCGGCGACGCCGATGGCGACGCACTACGACCCGAAGCAGGAGATCAAGATCATCGCGTACGACAACGCCTGGGGCGCGAACCAGAAAGACCTCACACGCTTCCTCGCTCCGGGCGAGGTGATGATCGCGGTGAAGCACCACAAGCCCGAGCACCCGACGCTCGGCGGCGCCGGCAAGGAAGAGGTGAAGCTCGACTGCACGCACATCGAGCTCGCCGTCGGCGTGATGACCACCGACTCGAGCGGCAAGAAGGAGCCCGGCGCCATCACGCTCAACAACCCGCAGACGTACGAGCAGGGGCTGTTCGGCGACCCGAGCTACCCGATGATTTTTCTCAAGGTGAAGTTCCCCGCGGGCCTCAGCGGCGCCGACAAGCAGGCGTACATGGACAACATCCGCACGTGGCTGACCATCGCGAACACGTTCACGAACTTCCCCGGCGACTACAACGGCGGCGACCCGCTCGGCACCCGCTCGGTCTCGCAGGTGAAGACGATGGGCGATCAGCTGATCAAGGCGATGACCGGCGACGCCGCGCAGCAGGCCGAGGCGATGGCCTGGCTCACGAGCCCCGACAACAAGGTGTACTGCGCCGAGCTCGCGCACGTCGCGATGAACCTCGGCATCTCGTACCCGCTCAACAAGGCGAACCTCGGCGCCCGCTTCGAGGCCGTGAAGAACGCGCTCGCCTCGAAAGAGTTCCTCTCGAAGAACGGCAACGAGAACGCGAAGCTCGTCGACCTCACGATGGCGCCCGAGAGCCTGAAGCCGATGCAAGAGAAGGTCGGCGTGAGGCCGACCGAGCCGGGGCCTGGCAAGCCGTTCGGCGACGGCCTCGCGGCCCAGCCGTTCACGATGCCCTCGCTCATCGAGGAGTTCATCGCGAGCATGGCGACGCGCGACCTCGGCCGCACGCTGACGCCGGGCGAGGCGCAGCTGCTCGCGGCCGAGCAGAACGCGATGTTCGAGGGCGCGAAGCCCGGCATCATCGAGGCGGCGGGCCTGAACCAGCTGCCCGCGACCGACCCGCGGCGCCAGGGCATCGAGGCGCTGCTGAACGGCATCTCGCAGGTGCTGCAGAAGCCGTTCACCGAGTACGCCGACTTCCGCGCGGCGCTCGACCCGCTGCTCGCGAAGGCGAGCGAGGTGGCCGGGCCCCGCCCGAACGGAGCGGGCGCGTTCTTCCCGCCCAACGGCTGGCTCTTGCACGCGCTCGGCAAGGCCGAGAACAAGGGCGGCATGCTCGGCGTCGAGATCGTGGGCCACGGCCTGCACGCGAGCCTCCTGCACGAGAAGACGGCGCCGTAGCGGCCTCGGGTGGTAGGGAGTCGGTCATGCGCCACTCCCTCGTCGCCGTCTTCATCTGCACGACCGCGCTCGCGGCGGAGCCTGCGAAGCCCGAGCCCGTCGCCGCCACCGACTTCTGCTACGAGCTGTCGAAAGACGGCACGAGCTGGCCGCGCGAGTCGCAGCAGCTGTGCATCAAGACCGCCGAGGGCGGCACGACCGCGCGCTTTCAGCTCATGGTGCCCGGCAACGCGCGGGTGCTCGGCTCGGTGAGCCTGACGGTGACGGCCCGCGCGCGCTGCATCGACTGCAACAAGACGACGTACACGGTCGACGCTCCGCCGGGGCCGCTCGCGCTCACCATCGTGTTCGACGGCAAGCGCCCCAACGGTCAGCCCGAGACCGGCACCGTGACGCTCTTCGGCGAGAAGCTGTCGTACCGCTCGGTGGGCTCGACGGTCGGCGGGCGGTAGTCGAGGCGGCTCAGCACCGCCACGAGCCGCCGACGACGATGCAGCAGTCTCTCTTGCTCGCGGTCGTGCCGCACGGCGCGTTGTTGCAGTAGCCCTGCTGGCCGCCGGAGCAGCACGCTCCGCCGCAGCCGTTGACGGCCTGGTCGGGCACGCACGTGTCTCCGGCGCCCGAGAGGTAGCCCGCGCTGCACCGGCACGCCGCGACGCCCTGCACCACCTCGCAGGTGCCGTGGCTCGAGCACGTCTTCGACTGGCAGGGGTCGGTCGGCGGCGGAGCGAGCACACCTCCGCACGCGGCGAGCAGCACGACCAGGGAGACGATGACGCGCACGCCCAGAAGTGGAGCCACGCGCGGGCATTTTTGCCCGGCTCGCCGCGGTCGCGTGGTGGTGGTAGCCCATGACGCGCCGCAGACGACACAGACACCGGTGACGATGTGCTGGCTCACGCTGGCGACTGTCACGCCGAGCGCCGCACTTCAGACGCTTGCGTCGGCACGCATGTTGCGCAGCGCCCTCCCCGAATCGACCTGAGGAGGGAGCTCACATGTTGAACGTCATCGTTTTCGTCCTCTGCGCCAGCGCAGAGCGCTCGCCCATTCTGGACCACCGGCTGGAGATTGACGTGCAAAGCCAGCGCGAGCTCGTCGAGCGAGACATCGTGGTGCTCGCGACCGAGGACGTTGCCGCGACCGAGAATGCGATCCGAGGGCTCGCTCCCCGCCTCGGAGAACGGCGCACCGTGTGGCTGCTGCGTGGTGGACAGCGCATCGATGCAGACGACCCTCGCATTGCGGAACTCGTGCCTGGTGACCGTCTCGAGCTGATCCGCCAGACCCGCGTCGAGTCGAACAGCCTGGGCGTCGTCAAGCCGATCAACCTCGGTCGGGGCGAGACTCGAGTTCGAAGGGTCACGGTCACGTCGCCGCTCGGCGTCGAGGTCCACCACAAGGTGCTCGGCCTGCCCCAACCCATCGTGAGCGTCGAGGGCACCGTTCGAAGGCTCGAGCTGATGGTCCCTTCGAATCACGTGCCGACAGAGCCGAGCGGCCTGTTCCTTTCAACGGTACCGTCTTGGAAGGGCGTGGCTGCGACGTACGACGCAGTGAACAACGAGCTTCCAGCAGGGCGACTGCCGTCGTTCGCTTCCCAGCTCGCCACGCGCGACGAGAAGATCAAGTGGGCCCTCGGCTTTGCCGCGGCCCAACAGACGGACCCGATCTCGCCGCCCCTTCCTCGCACGCAGCCGGAGCTCTCGCGTGCGCGCCTCGCTGCAGCTGTGCTTCGCGCGCTCGGCCTCCCGGCTCGCGTGGCGGTGACCGACTCCATCGGTCTTTGGCCCGACCTTCCGAGCGACGCGACCCTCTTCGAGTGCGCCGTGTACGTCGAAGGCGTCAGCGGTGACGAGCCGGTCTGGCTCGAGGTGGGCCGGCACCCGGGCCCCCTCGTCTCCACGTCGTTGCTCGCGAAGGGGTTCCTCGTGCTCGACCCTGCGAACCCGCGCATCGAGAACAGCGAACCGGGAAGCGCCGGCAGGTCGACCCTCGAACTGGTCACGACCTTCGATCTGCGCGCGACCGGCGCAGCCGCCAACCTCGACGAGGTCGAGACCCGTACGGGTGAGCTCTTCGACACCTCAGCCGAAAGGACCGGCGAACAGATGACCCGCGCGCTCATCGAGCAGCTGCAAACGACCCGAGTCGAGATCGTGGGCGCTCCGACCGTCGGTCTGTCGTTCCTTCGACGCCGGCACCGGGCCGCGGTTCAGTCGGGTCGACTCCTGGCGCTCGGTGGAATGGTGCCCATCTCTGGACGAATCGCTCGCACCGCAGCTCAGAATGCCTCGAGGCTGCGCGACGACCATCGGCCCCCACTGTCGCCGATGCGCCTGAGCTCGACCGTGCAGGTGAAGCTCCCAGCGGGCCTCGTCGCCGCCCCATGGCTCCCCAGCCGTCGTGACTCTGCCGGCTGTCGCTGGCAGCAGTCGATCTCCCGCAGCGGCGACGAGCTCACCATCTCGAGGAGCATCGAGTTCCCCAAGGCGTACCTCGAGCCCGACGAGCTTCAGCCAGCGCGCGAGGCCTACGACGAATGGTCCAGGCTCCCACTCGATCTGCCCATCCACGACGAGGTTCCCGAGCTGACTCGCGCAGGCCGCTACGTCGACGCGTTTGAGCTCGCGAAGAAGAGAACGGCAGCCCACCAGGTCGAAGTGCTGACGGCCGCGCGCTTGCCGCACGTGGCGATTGAGCTCGGCAGGAGCAGCGTAGACAAGGGCTCGCGGGAGGCTCGGCTGGCAGTTGATCTGAGCCTGCTCACGGCGCTCTCGACCGACGAGATGGGTCAACACTCGCCGCACGTGAACGCAGAAGAGCGGGTCGCCGTCGCGCGGAGAATCGTGAAGGCAGACCCATTGAATTCTCATGCGGTACCGGAGCTGTTCCGGCTGCTGACGCGCACCCGCGCGACGAAGAAGGACCTCGCGGAGGCGGAGGCGCTCGTCCGATCGACGCGTGCGGCAGGCAGCCCCATGCTGGACGAGGGCTGGGTGCGCTGGCTGCTCGCGAATGGGAAATACGAGCAAGTCGTCGCGGACCCTGGCACGCGCAACCTGTTCCCGCTCGTCGAAGCCGCCCGGATCGCCCTGAAGCGCAGCACCACGCGGGAACCCGCGATCCTCCGCGAGCTGGCAGATGCGCGCGCCTACCCGGCGCTGCAGTGGCTCGAAGAACAAGACCCCAGCGAGCCGCTGTCTCAGGAGCTCAAGGCGTGGACCCAGAGGCACGAGGCTCAGCCCTTTGACCCGGCCAGCGCTTCAGAAGTCGCGATCGAGCTGCTCGCACACCGGTGGGGAGCAACGACCCGCGCACCCGCCAAGCAGGTGTTCGGTGCGACCGACTGGAGCCCCCTCAGCGTCGAACGTGCAGATCGGCTCATCGACACGCTCCGCAGAACAAGAAGAACGAACGCTGTCACCGACCGCGAGGTGATCGTCTCTCTGGGTTACGACCAACCGATCGCGGCCGTGGTGTTGCAGAAGAGCGGTTCGTCGAAGTGGGTCGCTCACCCCGACTTGCATCCGACGCGGGTGAGCGCACGTCTGCTGCGTGAGGTCACGAAAGGCACCGACGACGAGCTCCGAGGGTGGCTGCTCGCGGCGTCGATGGTGGCGGGCCTCACATCCAAGCCGTTGGACAAGTGGGAGCGAGTCGATCTCGAGGCCTCTGCGCTCGCGACCATCGTCGAAGACCGGCTCGAGCTCCCGTTGCCGGGTCGAGCCGACGTCGAGGCCGCGCTCGGGTTCGCCGGCGAGGCCTGGTTCCCTGCGAAGACACCCAAGGAGCACCTCCGGAACGAACAGCTGCTCGACCTCGCGTTGGCTGTCGGCCTTCCCCAGGCCGCCCTCGACCTGATCCGGCGTGAGCGCTGGCCGACGGCGGAGGGCCGCTTCGCCTACGAAGCCACCGCGCTGCTCGACCTGAAAAGGCTGCCTGAGGCCGAGAAGCTGGCGAGCGCGCAGCTCGAGGCCTCACCCGATTCCGTCGGGGCACGACAGATCATGATGGCGGCGGCGTTTCTCGCAGGCGACCATTCCCGACGCAGAGAGCTGGCGCGCCTCGCCATCGCCGCCTTCAAGAACGACCGGCAGCGCCGCATGATCCAGAACGCATCGGCGTGGGACGCCCTCTTCGATGCGGTCGACGAGCAGGCACTCGTCGACGCACGGGAGGCGGCTGCGGGTCCGGCCGGAGATGACCCGGCCGTCCTCGGCACGTTGACCGCCGTGCTCGCTGCGGGGGGCCGCACCGACGAAGCCATCGCCGCGCTGAACCGGTACTGGGCCACGCGGCCCGTTCGCAGTCAGCAGCAGGAGATCGTCTTCGCACAGGGCTGCATCGCCGAAGCACTCGGCCTGCCGGATGAGGCGGCGAGGCTGTGGTCTTCGATCACCCGGCTGCGCAAGCAGTCCATCGTGAATGACCTCCATCCGGTCGTGAAGCGGCGCCTCGAGCAGCTGCAGCGCCGAAGGCGATGAGTCAGCGGTCGATGGTGTCGGTGAGCGACCGCGGCAGGCGAAACCGGGCGTGCTTGCCCTCGCGCTCGGCGAGCACGATGCCCTTCATCATCTGGTGGCTGAGCTTCGCGACGACGCGTGAGATTTTGTCGTCGGGCGTGAGGTCGTCGAGCTGCTCGTGCACGAACGCCGCGCCTTCGATGAGCGCGCGCGTCCAGTCCGACTCCGGCAGGCCGAGAATGTCGGCGCAGTGGTCGCCCGCGAGGAACCGCACCAGCGCCGTCGGTATGCCGTCGAACGCCCTGCCGACGAAGTATGCCTCCATCATGCGCACCAGCGGCTTGATCAGCCGCTTGCCCGCCGTCGACTCGGCCCACTGCCGGTCACGAATCGCGTCCATCAACAGCTTCCCGTCGTCGACGTCGCGCGGCAGCAGGTCGGGGTGCACGCCGAGAATCGAGCCGACCACCTTCCAGTAGTGCAGCCAGGCCTCGCCGACCTCGGGCGTCACGCGCACGCCGAGCTTGTCGATCGCCTCGAGCGTCACCACCGAGAACGTCATCAGCGTGCCCGCCATGTCCTCCTGGTTGATGGGCATGCCGAGCTTCGCCGCGTCCCACTTGCCGGTGTCGAGCAGGTACCGCCGAATGCACGCGTGCATCAGCCGCACCTTCTGAATCGTGCGAATGCCGCGCCCGTTCTTGGCCAGCGCGCCTTCGTCGATCGCATCGAACAGGAACTGCGCGGTCTCGAACACGCGCTGCTGCACGTGCTTCGTCATCGCCTGGGTCTCGTCGATGACCTTCGCTCCGAAGGCGGCCGCGTACGCCTGCGGCAGCGACGAGCAGAACAGGCCCGCCGCGATCTCCCAGCCGGCGCGCGTGAAGAGCTCTTGCGCGACCTTCATCTTCCCGGGGTCGGCCCACGACGGCAGGCCTTCCGTGTCCGTGAAGTATTTCTTCGCGATCGCCGGCAGCGCGGCGGGAATCGGCTCGTCGCTGCGGAACATCACGGCGAGCAGCTCGTTGACCTCTCTCACCTGCTTCTTCGCGATGACCTCGGCCACGACCGCGTCGGCCGGCGCGTCCATCTTCTGGCGGAAGGCGTCGAGCTCTTCGTCGCTCCAGCGCACGACGGGCGGCACCGTCGGGTGGCCCATGAACGCCGCGTACTTTCCGAGCGCTTCGATGGGGTAGAACTTCGCGGCCTCGGGGTACACGTAGAACGTCTCGGGCGGCACGTTCGTGTGCAGGTACTCGCGGTTCGGAAACGAGCCGTCGGTGTTCTGCAGCTTCAAGAGGTACTCGACCGCGCGCTGGCACTCGGGGCTCCCGCCCTCGCCGACGTCGATGAGCGCCTGCACCACCAGCGCCGTCAGCGGCGGCGTGCTCGGCCCCACGCCCGCCTTGCCCTCGTCGGAGTACGACTCGACGACCTCGCCGAAGCCTCCGTCGCCCGCGTTCTGACGGCGCTTCATCCACTCGATCGCCTTGCGCACCCACGGCGCGCTCAGGTCGGCCTTCACCGCGGCGAGCCCCATCAGCACGAACGCCGTCGCCGACAGGTAGTTCACCACCCAGCGGCCCCACCACGCGCCGCTCGAGCACTGCTGCTGCTGCAGGAACATCACCGCGCGCGCGACGCGAGGGTCTTCGACCGTGTAGCCCGTGTGCCCGAGGCCGTGCAGCACGCGCGACGTCAGGTCCTCGGTCGACGGGTCGCCCGCGTTGCCCGACGGGTCGATGAACAGGCTCGCCAGGTCGAACGGGCTCGTCATGCTCATCTTCCGCGGCGCCTTCATGATGGGCCCGGGCTTCTTGCCCGGCAGACCCCACACGAACGCCGACCAGCCGCCGTCGGGGTTCTGCATGTCGAACAGCCAGGCCTGCCCGCGCGAGACCGACGCGCGGACCTTCTTCTCGAGCGCAGGCTCGAGGCCGCCGAGCTGCAGCGCCTGGCCGAGCGCGGTGAGCACGACGCCGGCGTCGTCGCAGTCGGGCAGCGTGTGGTTCGTGCGCTGAAACGCCCAGCCTCCGTCGAGCTGGGCGCCGGGCTGCCGGTTGTCGACGGCGGGCATCGGAACCTCGAGCTGCGCCTCGACGAGCCAGGCGATGGCGCGCGCGACGTCGGGGTCGTCGGGGCCGTAGCCGCTCGCCATCAGCGCGCGCACGTCGAACGCGGTCGACCAGACCTCGGTGCCGAAGCCATCCCAGTGCAGGCCGCGCGCGGTGCGGCGCCGCTGACCGAGCAGCCAGTCGACGCCGCGCCTCAACACCGGGTCGGCGAGCGTGAGGCCCGCGCCCTTGAGCGCCGGCAGCACGCCGACGCTGATGACGGCGCTGTCGTTCCAGCTCCCGTCCTGGTTCTGGAACTCGGTCATCGTGTCGATGCAGCCCTTCGACACGACCCGCTTCAGCGCGCTCTGCACGAGCCCGCCGCGCAGGCTGCGAATCGTCACCTCGAGCTCGAGCGCGAGCATGAACACGCCCGAGTGGAAGCGCCGCGCGAGCAGCTTGCGCACGGGGTCGAGCAGCACCGGCGCCGAGATGGGGCACGGCAGCTCGTGCGCGTCGATGAGGCCCGCGAGCGCCACGAAGACCGCCGAGAGGTCGCCGTAGCTCATGCGGGCGATGACGCCCTTCGTGCCGCCGTGCGCGTCGAGCCACCGGTGCGCCCGCGCCGCCGCCGCCACGTTCTCGAGGCCGCCGCACACGTGCAGCGCCGCGCGGCAGCACGCCGTCGACCCGAGCTCGCCCTCGCGCGCGTACGGGTGCAGCACGAACGAGCCGTCTCGCTTCTGCTGCGCCCGCAGCCAGCGGCCCAGGTCCTCCTTGTCCTGCGCGTCGAGCGCGCCCACGTAGCTCAGCGAGAGCGCGACCTGCGCCGAGACCCAGGGCCCCAGGTCGCCCGGCATGTCCCACGAGCCGTCGGGCTTCTGCGTCTTCCACAGCATGCGATGGGCAGAGTCGAGGGCACGGCGGACGCGGGCGACGTCGGGCGGAGCCATGGAGTCGCACTAAAGCGGAAAAACCAGCAATCTGGGGAGTGCAATCGCGCGCCCCCTGGGCAGTGACGTGGCAGGTCGCGGCGGTCGAGGCGGGTGACCTCGCACGTCACAGCGGCGGCGGCCAAGGGCGCGGTTCGACGCGGGCCGTCGCCGGCATCGAGCGTGCTCTAGCAGTGGAGCATGAGAATCGGAACCCAAGGCCCAAGCGTCACGATGTTCGAGAAGCTGCTGTCGTCGAGCGACCGCCGCGAGCAGCCCAGACCCACGAGCGGCGGCGCGGCCACGACGCGCGACACGTTCGAAGCGGCGAAGCTGACCAAGGCGCAGCTCGACGTGGCGTTGCCCACCGACAAGGCCGAGGCCGACCGGCGGGCGGCGGCGGCGGTGCAGACGGTGAAGTCGGCGCTCGAGAGCGCGTCGGTCGACGTGCTGCCGCAGCTGCGGGCGAACGCGAAGGTCGCGGCCACCTCGCTGCGCAACCTCGGCTACACGACGCAGGCGGATCAGATCGACGCGCTCGCGACGCCGGTCTCGTACAACATGGGCGCGAAGGCGACCGACGGGCGCTTCGCGAAGAACCCGGCGACCGAGGCGAAGCAGGCCGCGTGGGCGGCGAAGGTCGGCGGCGACCCGCGCGAGCTGAACGCGGTGCGGGCGTACTTCAAGAAGCTGCCCGCGTCCGAGGTGCAGGGCCAGCTCGACGACTACCTGAAGACGTTCTACGTGCACCCCGGCAACGGCGTGGTGAAGTGGGACGGCGTCACGGCGGCCGAGCGCAACGGGCTCGATCAACCGGGCGCCCTCACCGCGATGATGAAGGCCCAGCCGCGCGACGACTCGGGCCGCACGATGACGAACTGCGTGGGCTTCACTCTGGTGGCGGGCTCCATCTTGAAGGGGCGCGACGACCTCGACGTTCGCTACGCCGGCAACTCGAGCCACATGTGGCTCATCGCCGCCCAGAAGTCGGACCTGAAGAACGGCGCGACGAGCCGCTTCTTCACCGTGAGCACGCTGACCTCCGACGGGTCGAACGACTACGTGCAGGCGCAGACCCGCCCCGCGGCGCTGCCGCTCGAGCGCTACGCCGCCGGAGCCAGCACCGGCACGTCGCCCGGCGCCGCCTGGTGCGCCGGCGACTGAACGGGTCGACTCAGTGACCTTGCGGCTTGAGGCCCTGCACGAACGTGAGCAGCGTGCGCTTCGCATCGCCCAGCACCAGCATCGTGTTCTGCTTCACGAACAGCCCGTTCTCGATGCCGGCGAAGCCGGGGTTCATCGAGCGCTTGAGCACGATGCACGAGCGGGCCTGGTCGACGTTGAAGACGGGCATGCCGTAGATGGGGCTGCCCGGGTTCTCTTTCGCCGCGGTGTTGACGACGTCGTTCGCGCCGACGACCAGCGCGACGTCGGTCGACGCGAACTGGTCGTTGATCTGATCCAGATCGAACAGCTGCTCGTACGGCACCTGCGCCTCGGCGAGCAGCACGTTCATGTGGCCCGGCATGCGACCGGCGACCGGGTGAATCGCGTACTTCACGTCGACGCCCTTGCCTGCGAGCGCGTTCGCGAGGTCCTTGATGGCGTGCTGCGCCTGCGACACGGCGAGGCCGTAGCCGGGAATCACGATGACCGTGCGCGCGCTCTCGAGCATCTCGACCGCGTCTTCGACGCTGCCCTCGTTCGGCACCGGGCCCGCCGCCACCCCGCCCTGCAGCGTCTTCGGCGCCGCCGCCACCTTCCCGAACGCACCGAACAGCACGTTCGTGAACGAGCGGTTCATCGCCTTCGACATCATCATGCCCAGCAAGAAGCCCGAGCCACCGTCGAGCGCCCCGCAGATGATCAGCACGTTGTTCTTCAGCGCGAAGCCCGTCGCCGACGCCGCGAGGCCCGCGTACGAGTTCAAGAGGCAGATGACCACGGGCATGTCGGCGCCACCGATCGGCAGCACGAGCGTCACGCCGAGCAGCAGCCCCAGCCCACACAGCGAATAGAAGACCGCCTGCTCGCTCTGCGCCGCGATGACCGAGCCGACGAGCGCCACCGCCGCGATCAACAGCAGCGCGTTGAGCGCGTTCTGCCCGGGAAACGTCACCGGCGCGCCCGGCAACAGGCCCTGCAGCTTCGCGAACGCCATCAGGCTGCCGGTGAAGGTCACGGCGCCGAGCAGCACCTCGAAGCCGGTGGCCGTGAGCTGCAGCGTGTCCATCGTGAGGCCGGCGTGCTGGTGGTGCCAGTACTCCGACACGCCCACGAGGCCGACGGCGAGACCGCCGAACGCGTGGCTGAGCGCGATGCGCTCGGGCATCTTCGTCATGGGGATGCTGACGGCCATCACCGTGCCGATCAACGAGCCGAGCAGCACTCCGACGATGATCCACGTGTACGAGACGATCTCGTGGCGCAGCAGCGTGCCCACGACGGCCAGCAGCATGCCGACCTCGGCGAGCTTCACGCCCCGTCGCGCGGTCTCGGCGTTGCCCAGGCCGCGCAGCCCGAGAATGAAGAGCACCGAGGCCGCCAGGTAGCAGAGCTGAATGAAGACGTCGGTCGTCACGCCCGAGGCCCCTTCTTGAACATCTTCAGCATGCGGTCGGTGATGAGAAAGCCGCCCACGACGTTGACCGTCGCAGCCGTCACCGCGACGGTGCCGAGCACGGTGGTGACCGCGCCATGCTCGGTGCCCGCAGCGACCATCGAGCCGACGAGCGAGATGCCCGAGATGGCGTTCGTCGCCGCCATCAGCGGCGTATGCAGCAGGTTCGGCACCCGCGTGATGAGCTGGTAGCCGACGAACGCCGCCAGCACGAAGATGTACAGGCTGAAGACGACGACCTCGATCGAGCTCACTGGGGCGCTTCCTTCAGGCGGGGGTCGACGATTCGACCGTCGCGCACCGTCACCACGGCCTGCGTGATTTCGTCGGTGCCGTCGAGCTTCAGCGCCGCGTGCTCCTTGCCGGCGAGGTGCGCGATCAGCTTCTCCATGTTGCGAGACCACGACAGCGAGGCGTGCACCGCCAGGTGCGCGGGCATGTTCGCTTCGCCGATGATGGTGACGCCGTTCACCACCACCCGCTCGCCGGCCTTCGTGAGCACGCAGTTGCCGCCCTGCTCGGCAGCGAGATCGACGATGACGGCGCCCGGCCGCATCGCCTTCACCATCTCTTCGGTGACGAGGGTCGGCGCCTTCTTGCCGGGAATCAGCGCGGTCGTGATGCAGGCGTCGGCCTTGCCGATGTGCTCCCGCAGCACCATCGCCTGCTTCTGCTTGTACTCGTCGCTGACCTCTCTCGCGTAGCCGCCGGCCGCCTGCGCGTCTTCGGCCACCGGCACCTCGACGAAGCGCGCGCCGAGCGACTCGACCTGCTCCTTCACGACCTTGCGCACGTCGAACGCCTCGACGGTCGCGCCGAGGCGCCGCGCCGTCGCGATCGCCTGCAGCCCCGCGACGCCTGCGCCCAGCACCAGCACGCGCGACGCCGCGAGCGTGCCCGCCGCGGTCATCATCATCGGGAAGAGCTTGGGCACCGCCTCGGCTGCGAGCAGCACGGCGCGATACCCCGCGAGCGACGCCTGAGACGAGAGCACGTCCATCATCTGCGCCAGCGTCGTGCGCGGCACGGCGTCGAGCGAGATGACCGACACACCCGCCTTCGCCGCGGCCTCGACCGCCTCGCGCCGCGCGAGCGGGTACATCAAGCTCACGAGCGTGATGCCCTTCGGGAGCCGCGCGAGCTCCGCCGGCTCGGGCGGCTGCACCTTGAAGACGGCGCTCGCGCCCTCGAGCGCCGCGGCCGCGCTCTCGACCACGGTCGCGCCCGCAGCGGCGTACTCGGCGTCCGAGAAGCAGGCGCGAACACCCGCACCCGCCTCGACCACCACCTCGACCTTCTTGCCGGTGAGTCGCTTGACGCTCTCAGGCACGAGCGCCACGCGGCGCTCACCTGCAGATGTCTCTGTGAGAACGCAGATCCGCACTGGCCGTGCTTCCATGGTTCCCCGAGCCCACTCGAGGCAGGCACCCGCGATGCCGAAGCATCACAGAGCGCCTGTAACCTTGACTCCGAGAAGAAGAACCCGCGACCCTGGAACCGTGGAGCTCCCACTCGCAAGTCGGGCCGGCCTCGTCATCGAGCGGCGCTTCATCGGCTGCATCGACGGCGCAGTGGCGCTCTCGCAGCACCTGCGCGGCGACGGAGACCGCGTGATGGTGACACACCGCGCAGGGCTCGTCTCGCACGTTGAGGTGCGGAGCGGCCACTTGTTCTTCGAGACCACCGCGGGAGCGTGGCAGGCGCCGTCGCGCTTCACGTTGGTGATGCCACCCAGAAGCGTGGTTCGCCTTCGACTCGCGAACGCTCACCTCTTCACTGCGGGGGTGGCGGGCGCGCTCGACTTCGGCCGCCGCTCGCCGGTGGTGCTCGCCGAGCACGCCCCGCTGCCGCCGTGGGGCCCCTGGGTGGCTCGAGCGCTGCGCGCCGCGCCGCAGGCCGAGCTCGACCCCGACGCGGGCGTGCCCCGCTGGCTCGCGCAAGGTCGCGCGTGGCTGCACGAGTGCGTCTCTGGTCCCAGGCCGGTGACCGATGTCGCGCGTCGACTGACGCTCTCGCCCGAGACCTTCACTCGCCGCTTTCGTGCGACGTGGGGAATAGGCCCGAAGGAGTACTGTCACCGAGCGAGGCTCTTCCAGGCCATGCTCGGCCTGCTGACCGGCGCGGCCATCGTCGAGGCGGCGCTCGAGAGCGGCTTTCAGGACCTCACGCGCTTCTATGTGCAGTTTCGCAGGCTGCTCTCGACCACCCCATCGGGGTACCAGGTCAGAAAACGCAAAGACGAGGGCCCCGGCACTGTTGCTACGTGAGGCCCATGCCTCTGAGTCGCGCCGACGCCGTCGTGAACTTCGCGATGGCCTTCTCGCTCATCGCCCCATTCTGCGCGTGGATCAGCTTTCGCTTCGCAGCGCGAGGTCGCCTCACGCTGCATCGAAACCTCCAGGTCGCGCTTCTGGTGCTCGGCACGGCAGCCGTCTTGGCTCTCGAGGTCGACATTCGCCTCTCGGGCGGCTCGCTCGCGCTCTTGTCGAAGAGCGCGAGCGGCCGCACGGGGCGTGCGCGCGTGCTGTTGGGCGTTCACATCATCGGCGCCGTCGCCACCTACGTGGCCTGGGCGGTTCAGGCGGTGAAGGCGTACCGCCGCTTCGGCACCGCACTGCCTGGCGGGTACTCGCCCAATCACCGCAGAGTCGGACGGTGGGTCTTCGCCGGGCTCTGCTTCACCGCCGTCTCTGCCGGCGCCGTCTACGCGATCGCCTTCCTCGGGTGAGCTGCCTGGGAGTCGCCTTAAAGCGGAAAAACCGGCAATCACGGAGCGCAATCGGGCTAAGAGGGCGGGCTCGAGAAGGCCATGTCGCAGCCTGCGCCCAAGCAGAAGCTCATCTTCGCGTCGTCGGTCGATGCGCTGCTCAAGGCGGCGGCCGGCAACGTGAAGCCCGAGACCGAGAGGAAGCTGGGCGAGCTGCGCATGTCGTTTCGCAAGCCGATCGACCCGGCGTACCCGGCCGAGCACTGGGCGCAGGCGGTGCGGCTGATCGGCGCCGACCTGTTTCCGAACGAGAGCCCCGAGGAGCAGCACCGCATGCTGGGCGGCCGCACCGTGCGGCAGTTCGCCGAGACGTTCATGGGCAAGGCGATGTTCGCGGCGGCGAAGGTGATGGGCGTGCAGCGGTCGCTGCAGCGCATGACGAACAACCTGCGCACCGGAGCGAACTTCATCGAGACGAAGTTCACGACGCTCGACGACCGCAACCACGAGCTGTGGATCTCGGACGTCAGCGACGTGCCCGGCTTCTATGCGGGGCTCATCGAAGCGGGCGCCGACTACATGAGCGGGTGGACGGACGAGATGCGCATCAAGCAGCGCGACGGCGCCGCCTGCCTCTACACGCTGCGACGCACGAAGTAGAAAAAAAGGGGACAGGCTACTTTTTTGCGCAACGCAACTGGCCGTCACGCCTCGCAGTCGGTCGATTGCGCAGAAAAGTAGCCTGTCCCCTTTTTTGATTTCATACAGTCCGCGGCTTCATGCCGACCGTCTCCATCATCATGGGCAGCGCCTCGGACTTCGAAACGATGAGCGCTGCCTCCGAGACGCTCGAAGAGTTCGGCGTCGCCCACGAGGTGAAGGTGGTCTCGGCCCACCGCACTCCCGAGGCCATGTTCGAGTTCGCCTCGGGCGCCGCCGCCCGCGGCGTGCGCATCATCATCGCCGGCGCCGGCGGAGCCGCCCACCTGCCCGGCATGGTCTCGTCGCTCACCACGCTGCCCGTGCTCGGCGTGCCCGTGCAGTCGAAGGCGCTCTCGGGCGTCGACAGCCTCTACAGCATCGTGCAGATGCCGGCGGGCGTGCCCACCGCCACGTTCGCCATCGGCCCGGCGGGCGCCACCAACGCCGCGCTGTTCGCCGTGCGCATGCTCTCGCTCGACGACCCGAAGCTGCGCAAGAAGCTCGTCGCGTACCGCGACGCCGCCGCGAAGAAGAGCCTCGAGTCGACCGCGACGCTGAAGAAGAAGAAGGCATGACCCCGCGCATCGGCATCCTCGGCGGAGGCCAGCTCGGCCTCATGCTGGCCGAGTCGCTCCACCACCTCGGCGCCGAGGTGACCGTGCTCGAGAAAGACCCCGACGCTCCGTGCGCGCGGCGGCTCGCCGGCGTCATCAAGAAGCCGTACGACGACCAGAAGGCCCTCGAGGAGCTCTTCGGCCGCTGCGACGCCGTGACGTTCGACTCCGAGAACGTGCCGTCAGAGCCGCTCGAGCCGTGGGCCGACAAGCTCAAGCCCTCGCTCGAGGTGCTGCGCACGTCGCAGCACCGCGCGCTCGAGAAGCAGTTCCTCGCCGCGAACGGCTTTCGCACCGTGAAGCACCGCGCCGTCGCCGCGGGCGAAGACATTCGCGCCGCCGCGCAGGAGCTCGGCTTCCCCTGCATCGTGAAGAGCGTGCTCGGCGGCTACGACGGCAAGGGTCAGTCGGTGCTGAAGAAGCCCGAAGACGCGACCGGCGTCGGGCCCGCGGTGCTCGAAGAGAAGCTCGAGCTGCAGACCGAGGTCTCGTGCATCGTCGCGCGCGGTGGCGGCATGGAGCAGGCCTTCGACGTCTTCGAGAACCTGCACCACGAGCACATCCTCGACTTCACGCTGCTGCCCGCGCGCATCGACGCGGGCCTCGCGCGGCAGGCCAAAGAGACCGCGCTCGCCATCGCGAGGAAGCTGAACGTCGAGGGCCTGCTGACGGTCGAGTTCTTCGTCGCCCAAGGCCAGCTGTACGTGAACGAGCTCGCGCCGCGCACGCACAACTCGGGGCACGTGACGCGCGAGGCCTGCAGCACCTCGCAGTTCGACGCGCTGGCTCGCGTGCTGTGCGGGCTGCCTCCGCCGGTGCCCGCGATGAACGACGGCGCGTGGGTGATGGGCCAGCTGCTCGGCGACGTCTGGCTCGCGCAGGGCAAGAAGGGCGGCGCGCTCGACCTGAAGGCGCTGCGCGACTTCCCCGAGGTCGTGGAGGTCTACACGTACGGCAAGCGCGACGCCCGCGCGAAGCGGAAGATGGGGCACTTCGTCGTGCGCGCGAACGACATGGAGCGCGCGCTCGCCCGCGCGAAAGAGTTCCGCGCCGCGCTGCAGCGCTGAGCGGTCTAGAACCGCCCGCTGACTCCGCCGAGCGCGGCGAAGCCTCCGCCCGGCATCGGCGTCACGACGAACACCGGGTTCACCGCGCGGTCGGCGGCCATCACCGACGCGCCCGAGAGAAAGAGCAGGCCGGTGGTGCAGACGGCGGCTCCGAACAGGGTGGTGATGGTGCCGATCACCTTGCCGGTGTCGCTCTGCGTGTAGGTCGCGAAGTCGGTCTTCGAGAGCACGAGGCCGGCGAGCTTGCCGATCGCGAACCCGGCGAGCGTCGAGACGGTGCCGTAGATGCTGATCACCCAGCCGATGACGCGGAACACGCGCGGCCGTCGCGCCTGCTCGTCGGACAAGACCGCCGAGCGCCCGCTGAACGTCGGCACGAGGCCGACCAGTGGCACCGAGAGCGCCGAGCCGACGGTGAGCCAGTCTTGCGCCGTGCCGTCGTTTCGCCACATCGCGACGACCGAGCCCACCGCGAGGCCCAGCGGCACCGCCGCCAGCGCGATGCCGGCCGCCCCGCCCTCTTTGGCCCAGCCTGGATCTGCGGGGGCTTGCGCGACGACCAGCAGGGTCACCAAGGCGAGAGTCATCTTCCCCTATGGTATAGCGTCGAGCCGCTTGTCCCGTTCGGCCCTCCTCGCCCTCGCCGTGATGGCCTCGTGCTCGAGCGGGCCGATGATGATGCCGAAGGAGCTCTGCGGCGACACGCGCGACAACGACGGCGACGGCAAGACCGACTGCGCCGACCCCGACTGCTTCTCAGACGCGTACTGCGTCGTCATCCCCGAGAACTGCACCAACGGCATCGACGACAACGGCAACCAGAAGATCGACTGCGCCGACAACGAGTGCATGTCCGACGTCGCGTGCGTGAAGGTCGAGACCTGCGACAACGGCGTCGACGACGACGCCGACATGAAGATCGACTGCCAGGACCTCGAGTGCCAGGGCCGCGGCTTCTGCGGCGACGGCGGCACCGAGGTCGGCAACTGCGACGACGGCCTCGACAACGACAACAACGGCAAGCGCGACTGCAAAGACATCACCGCGTGCCTCGGCCAGTCGTGCGGGGCAGGCGGCTGCTCCTGCACCGACGGCGGCACCAAGGCCGAGACCGCCTGCGGCGACGGCAGCGACAACGACATGGACGGGCCGAGCGACTGCGCCGACCCCGACTGCGAGGGCCTCATCTGCGGCAACGGCTGCGCGTGCCGCGGCGGCATGCGCGGCGAGGGCCCGTGCGGCGACGGCGTCGACAACGACAGCGACACGAAGACGGACTGTCAGGACTCCGACTGCAACATGCAGCTGTGCGGCAACGGCTGCACGTGCGCGAACATGGTGAAGACCGAGAGCGGCTGCGCCGACGGCATGGACAACGACGGCGACGGCCCGTCCGACTGCGGCGACATGGACTGCAACACGAAGTCGTGCGGCACCGGCTGCACCTGCATGACGCCGAACAAGAAAGAGACGCTCTGCAGCGACATGATGGACAACGACGGCGACATGCAGGCCGACTGCAACGACACCGACTGCGCCGGCACCTCGTGCGGCAACGGGTGCAACTGCAACGGCGGCCGCCAAGAGACGCTGTGCAACGACCGCGTCGACAACGACGGCGACGGCCTCAAAGACTGCGCCGACACCGCGAACTGCAGCGGCGCCGCCCAGGGCTGCGGCACCGGCACGCCCGAGCAGCCGTCGAGCTGCAACGACGGCATCGACAACGACAACGACGGCGACCGCGACTGCTTCGACCCCGACTGCCTCGGCGCCTCGTGCGGCAGCGGCTGCGCCTGCGCCGCCGGCGGAGCGAAGCGCGAGACCTCGTGCGCCGACAACGTCGACAACGACGGCGACGGCAACCGCGACTGCATGGACCTCGACTGCGCCGGCATGGGCGTCGAGACATGCAACGACAACATCGACAACGACTGTGACCGCGCCGTCGACTGCGGAGACACCTCGTGCACCGGCAACGCCGCGTGCGCCGCCCTGCCCGACGGCCGCGCGTGCCTCGTCGACACGCAGTGCGCGGGCGGCCGCTGCCTGACCGAGGCGGCGACGGGCCTGCCCTCGGGCGCGTGCACCACCACGGGCACGTGCAGCATCAACGCGACGAGCGGCGCTTCGACCGGCTGCACCGGCGGCAGCACCTGCAACGTCGACCAGCAGGGCCTCTCGTTCTGCCGGCAGACGTGCAGCGGCTCGTCGGGCTGTCGCACCGGCTACGCGTGCCACGACGACTTCGACAGCAACGACGTCACGCCGAACTACTGCCTGCCCATCTGCTCGAGCGACCTCGACTGCGCGGGCACCACGGGCTGCAACCTCTGGTCGCGCAAGTGCGAGGGGCCGAAGAACCTCTCGAAGACGGGCCTCGCGTGCAGCAACAACGGCCAGTGCGAGTCGGGCTGGTGCTTCAAGGACCAGGGCAACGGCGGCTACTGCCTGAGCTACTGCCAGGACAGCCGGCCCGTGTGCGGCGGCGACGGGCGCTGCGTCACGGGCCCCACCGACGACACCGGCAACTGCTACGACGGGTGCACGGGCGCCGCCGACTGCCGGCCGTCGCCGTACCAGTGCGTGAGCTCGGGCGCCGGCATGGTCTGCTACTGCGCGCCGCTCGACTCCAACTGCAACGTCGACAGCGACTGCTGCTCGGGCCACTGCCGCACCATCGTCATCGTGAAGGTCTGTACGCCGCTCTGATGGCTTGAGCCTGCAGGCTGCAGCCGACATGACGGCACGCACGTGACGGCGGCCGCGAGGTCATCGCGAAGCCCAGGTTGTGATGAGCGGTGTGCCCGGTGCCGGACTTGCAACTCAGGCAGGTCATGCCAGGCCCGATCAACCGCAGCCCACCACCGCCGCAGACCCCGGTCGACGCTCCACGCCCGTCGCAGCAGCAGCGGCCGAAGGGTGATGAGCCAGCGAAGGTCAAGAACTCGCGTGACGAGTTCGAGTGGTCGCCGAAGTATCGCGAGTACGCCAAAGAGCTGCTGCGCGAGCAGGTATACGACAAGCTCCGCGGCGCCTTTCTCGAGCGCCCAGACGTCAAAGCGTTGCCGACCGGCGCGCGTGAGGCGCTCAAGACCGCGATGCCCTATCTGACGCCGAGAGAGCTGATCGCTCTCGATGGCCAGCTGCGCAGCGACGCGTTCAAGAAGCTCGCTCCCGACGCGAAGGAGCAGACGGTCAAGTCGCTCTTGGAAGAGCTGACCCCCGAGCAGGGGAAGTTGTTCATCAAGGCGGCGAGAACCCGGGACTGGCTCGACCGCTTCCGCTGACCGCCGACGCCCGTGCGGTCGCCGGGCCTCTGGGCTAGAGCATGAGGCATGCGTCCAGGCTTCATGCTTCTCATGCTCGCGGCCTGCGCCACGACCGGCAGCAACGGCCACGAGACCGCAGAGCGCGGCATCCACTTCATCGAAGACGACTACAGCGCGGCGCTGCAGCTCGCGCGCGACCGCAACGTGCCGCTGTTCGTCGACGCCTGGGCGCCGTGGTGCCACAGCTGCGTCTTCCTGCGCGAGCACGTGCTGACGCGCCCCGAGCTCCAGCACAACGAGAAGCGCTTCGTGTTCCTCGCCATCAACACCGAGCGCGAGTCGAACACCGGCTTCCTCGAGAAGTACCCCGTCGAGGTGTGGCCCTCGCTGTTCGTCATCGACCCGAGCCAGGAGCTGCCCGTGCTCAAGTGGCTCGGCACCGGCACCGCCGAGCAGCTCGAGAAGCTGTTCGACGACGGCGAGCGCACCGCGAAGGCCGCCGCGAAGAGCGAACCTCCCCCCGCTCCGCGGGGCCCCGAATGCGGCTCCGCTCCCGAGGGTCGCTGCACCGTAGACCCGCTCGCGCTGCTCGCCGAGGCCGACCGCCTCTACGCCGAGCGCAAAGACGCCATCCCCGCGTACCAGGCCGCCGTCGCCGCGCTGCCGCTCGAGCACCCGCGCCGCCCCCGCGCCATCGAGTCGTTGATCAACGCCGCCTACGGAGGCCGCAGCTACGCGCAGTGCGCCCAGCTCGGCGTCGAGCACGCAGCGTCGCAGCCGCGCGGGCCGTCGTTCGTGAACACCGTCGCGCTCTCGCTCTCGTGCGCCACGATGCTCGACGAGAAAGAGCCGTCGCGCGCCGCCGCCATCGCCGCGCTCGAGCCGCTCGCGTTCGAGGCGCTGAAGCTCGACGGCATTCTCGCCGACGACAAGAGCGGCATCTACGAGCTGCTCGTCGACCTGAAGGGCGACACGAAGCTCGCGCTCGAGTGGCTGCAGTTCCTCGAGGGCGAGGCCGCGAAGGCGCAGACGCCGGCCGCGCGGGCCGTGTTCGACCCGCACCGCGTCGGCGCCGCCATCGCCGCGAAAGCGCCGCTGCGCGCCGAGGCGCCGCTCGTGCAGAGCGAGAAAGACCTACCCGAAGACTACAACCCGCCGGCGCGCCTCGCGCTCGTGTACCGCGAGGCCGGCCGGCTCGACGAGGCGATGGCCGCCATCGAGCGCGCGTTCGGCCGCGCGTACGGGCCGCGCAAGCTGCGGCTGTACGAGATCAAGGCGAGCATCCTCGTGAAGAAGGGCGACGTCGCCGGCGCGAAGGCGGTGCTCGCCGAGGGCATCGCGTTCGGCAAGGGCCTGCCCGCCGCGCAGCGCGCCGAGAAGGCCATCGCTCGGCTCGATGATGAGCTGAAGAAGCTCGGGCCGGCGCCCTGACATCGCGGCCCGAAGCGGCCCGGGTGTCACGTGAGCGTTTCGCCAAACCGTGACACCTGCAGTTGACGCACGCACTTCAGACACCGATCGACCGAATCCAAAACGAAGCGAGCGGCAACACGATTTACGCAGCTCGAGCGGCGTCGCGGACGCTCGCGCGCGAGCGCAGATGAAGCGCTCGATTCCACAGGTCGCATTTCAGGCCTCGCGCCGTGAAACGCGCGCGCGACAGGGCACTGGCACCCAACTTGGAAATACAGCCGGGCATGCGCCACCTCCTGATTGGAATCGCCGCCGTTTCACTGTTCGGCTGTGGAGTCTCTGCCGATGACCCGATGAACGAGCCGCTCGACGACGAGTTCGCTGTCGACCAGAGCGGGCTGCTCGTCTACCCGAGCACCGGAGAGTTCGAGGAAGAGCCGCCCCGCGGCGGCTTCCAGGTCCCCGCCGAGCTCGCCCAGGTCGAAGAGCTCCCGACGCTCGAGCTCGAGCAGCTCCCCGATGCGACCGAGGTGCTCGACCCCGACATCGACGAGACGCTCGGCATGGAAGAAGAGGTCGCCTCGGGCGAAGACCTCGACACCGCGACGCAGAACCTCGTGCAGTGCACGAAGAGCGGCGCCACCGGCTACAAGAGCGGCCGCGCGTTTCACATCACCGTCGTGCGCGCCGACTACAAGCGCTCGGGCATCAACGCCGCGAACGCCTTCTATTACATGGAGAAGGCCGCGGCCCGCGCCGGCGTCTCGCTCATCGTGAACAGCGGCTTCCGCACGATGGCCGAGCAGCGCTACCTCTACAACTGCTACCTCACCAAGCGCTGCAACAACGGCAACCTCGCCGCGCGCCCCGGCTACTCGAACCACCAGAGCGGCGTCGCGCTCGACATCAGCACGCGCAACGCCCGCGTCTACACGTGGCTCAAGAACAACGCGCGCCGGTGGGGCTACGTTCGCACCGTGCCCAGCGAGCCCTGGCACTGGGAGTACCGCGGTGCCCGCCGCACCGCGCCCTGCCACTGACGCTCGGGGCCTGCGGCCTGATGCGCTCCGGTGGCGTGCGCTGGGCGGGTTCGTCGCGGCCGCCGCGCTCATCGCCGGAGCCACCTGGCTCAAGGTCAACGGCGGCGGCGGCTGGTGAGCGGCCTCAGCACTTGTCGCCGATGTTCAGGCTGACGCAGACGTTCTCTTCACACGTCAGCCTGTGCCGCAGCCACAAGAGGTTCTTGCCGCAGTCGCCCCGCGGCACCGCGCGCCCCTTCTTCGACCTGGGGCGCGGAATCGGCTTGCCCTCCTCGTCGAGCCAGCACTCCGCGACCGTCTTGCACGGCACGGTCGAGACGACCGGCTCGGCGCTCAAGAGCCACAACACGAGTAGCGTCATCGCGAGTCGATTATGCTCGAGTCATGGAGCGCCGCAATCGCAGCGACTGGATGACCCGCAAGCTCCCGACGAACGAAGACGACGGGGCGTTCGACCGGGAGTTCTGGGCGAGACAGACTGCGGAGCAGCGGTTCGAGGCCGCGTGGCAATGCGTGCTCGACTATGCGGCGATGAAAGGACTCCGTGAGCCTGAACTCAGACTTCAGAGATCTGTTGTCCGAGTTGAACGCCGCTGAGGTCCGTTACCTCGTCGTCGGCGGCTACGCGTTCTTTTTCACGCCGCCCCCAGGTACACGAAAGACCTCGACATCTGGGTCGACGCCACGCCCGAGAACGCGGCGCTCGTTCTCACGGCCCTTCAGCGCTTCGGCGCACCACTCCACGAGTTGACGCCCGCCGATCTCTCCCAACCCGGAGTCACATTTCAGATGGGTCTTCCACCCAATCGCATCGACGTACTGACCGAGCTGTCGGGGCTTCAGTTCGGGGACGCGTGGAGCCGTCGCGCCGAAGCAAAGTACGCAGACCAGCGCATGTGGGTGCTCTCGAAGCAAGACCTCATCACGAACAAGCGGCTCGTCGCGCGGCCTCGAGATGACGTCCGCGAGCTCGAGAAGAGCTGACTCATCGACCCATCACCTCCTGCAGCACTGCGGGCAGGTCGGTCATCACGCCCGCCGCCCCGTCGGCGATGAGCGAACGAATCGCCTTCGCGTCGTCGACGACCCAGACGAGCACGGGCACTCCGAGGCTCGCCGCCGCGTCGAAGAACGCCTTCGTCGCCACCACCTCGCCGCCGTACTCGTACGGCACCTCGAGCACGTCGTAGCGCGGGTCGGCCTCGAGCGGCGCCGCGCCCCACACGCCCATCGCCACCTGCAGCGCCGCCTGCGCCGGGTAGAAGCGGCACATCGCCGGAGCGAGCTCGCTGAGCTTCGCCGCCACCGCGTCGTGCTCGCTGCCGACGCAGACGCGATCGGCGTGCGGCTCGAGCGCTCGAATGAACTGCTCCTCGGGCCCCGCGTGCTTCAGCTCGATGTTGAGCCGCGCCTTCGGAAACGCCGCGAGCACCTCGTCGAGCGCCGGCACCCGCGCGTCGGGCCAGCCGGGGAACCGCAGCGCCTTCAGCTGCGCCAGCGTCAGCTCGGCGACGGGGCCCTTGCCGTCGGTGCAGCGGTCGACCGTCGCGTCGTGGTGCACCACGAGCACGCCGTCTCTCGTCCGGTGCACGTCGAGCTCGAGCACGTCCATGTGGTGCACGCTCAGCGCCCTCTCGAACGCGACGAGCGTGTTCTCGGGATATGCGCGCGCCCCGCCGCGATGAGCAATCGCAGCAGGGCGCGGGAGACCAGCGAGGAAGGGCTTCACGGACGCGCAGCTAAGCACATGCGGCTACTTCAGCTTCTCGAACTCCTCTTCCTCCCAGACGGGCCGCAGCTCGAGCACGCTCTGTTCGCCGGGCATGCACTGGGGGCAGCGGCGCGCCCACTCCATCGCCTCGTCCATCGACTTCACCTGCCAGAGCCAGTAGCCCGCGACGAGCTCCTTCGTCTCGGCGAACGGCCCGTCGATGACCGACTTGTCGTTCTGCACGAGCCGCTTGCCGAACCGGCTCGGCTTGAGGCCGTCGCCGGCGAGCAGCACGCCGGCCTTCACGAGCTGGTCGTTGAACGCGCCCATCTCGGCCAGCATCTCTTGCGTTCCCGGGACCGTCTCGGCCTCGGAGTTCTTCGTCGCCTTCACAATCACCATCACGCGCATGGTCGTTCTCTCCTCTCGAGCGGCTCAGCGGGCCATCAGCATCGAGCGATACGCGTCGCGGTACGCGAGCGCCAGCCCCACCTCGAGCACGAGCAGCGCGAGCGCCATCGGCAGCCCCGCAGGAGCGAGCGCCACGTGGAACGCCACGCTGTTCACCACCACGGGCGCCAAGAGGGCGAGCGCGAGCGGCACGAAGCGGTTCGAGAGCAGCAGCAGGGCTCCGACGAGCTCGGTGCCCTTGATCAGCGGGAACATGTAGCCCGCCGCCCTGAGGCCGCCGGTGAACGCCGCGACCGCGTCGGGCAGCGGCTCTGTCGGCGGCGGCATCAGGTTCAAGAAATACGAGACCGACGCGAAAGCGAAGAGGCCTCCGAGCAGCACGCGCGCGGCGTGGCGTGCAGTGGTCGACAATGAGGGCAGGGAAGCGAAGCGGGGAGCGGTCTGGGTCGTCATGTTCGGGACTCCGGTTGGGGTTCGAAGTGACGTCGAAAATCCCGCGCGCAGATCGACATGCCCCGAATCGGCTGCAAGAACCACCGGTTGTGAGCGACCCGGCCCCGGCTGCTGCCTCCGACACCACCCCGAAGTTCATTCGCGACCTCGAGACGATGGTCCGCGCGCGCTACCCGCTCGTCTACCTCGTCACCCACGAGGAGCAGCGCATCGACGCCGTCGTCTCCGAGGTCGCCGAGCGCCACGGCAAGCAGCTGTGGGAATGGAGCATCACGCGAGGGCTGCACCAGGCGAAGGCGCGCGCGCCCGGCGACGAAGACTCGCGCAACCCGGTCACCGCGCTGCAGCGCATCGCCGACCTCAAAGACGCGAACCTCGTCGTGCTGAAGGACTTTCACCGCTACCTCGACGACGCCAGCGTCGTGCGCGCGCTGCGCGAGCTCGGCCACGCGCTCAAGGTCGGCCTCACCACCGTGCTGCTCGTCTCGCCGACGCTCACGATTCCCGCTGAGCTCGAGAAAGACGTCTCGGTCATCGACGTGCCGCTGCCGACGGTCGGCGAGCTCTTGCAGCTGCTCAAAGACATCTTCGGCATCTTGAAGAAGAGCGCGCGCTCCGAGGTGCACCTCACCCGCGACGACGCCGAGGCGCTCGTGAAGGCGGCGCACGGGCTCACGCTCAGCGAGGCCGAGAACGCGTTCGCGAAGGCCATCGCGCTCGACAACCGACTCGACGTCGCCGACGTGCGCGTCATCCTCGAAGAGAAGCGCCAGGTCGTGCGCAAGAGCGGCCTGCTCGAGTACTACCCGAGCGACGAGTCGCTGGGCTCGGTCGGCGGCCTCGAGCAGCTCAAGGTCTGGCTCGACCGCCGCAAGAACGCGTTCGGAGCCGCCGCGCGCGACTTCGGGCTGCCCGAGCCGAAGGGCCTGTTGCTGCTCGGCGTGCAGGGCTGCGGCAAGTCGCTCACCGCGAAGGCCATCGCCGCGCAGTGGAGGCTGCCGCTGTTGCGCCTCGACATGGGCCGCATCTTCTCGGGGCTCATCGGCTCGTCGGAAGAGAACGTGCGGAAGGCCATCAAGAGCGCCGAGGGGCTCGCGCCGGTGGTGCTGTGGGTCGACGAGATCGAGAAGGGCCTCGCCGGCAGCAGCGGCGGCGCGAACGACACCGGCGTCGCCGCCCGCGTGTTCGGCACCCTGCTCACGTGGCTGCAGGAAAAGACGGCGCCGGTGTTCGTGGTGGCGACGGCGAACCGCATCGACGCGCTGCCGCCCGAGCTCTTGCGCAAGGGCCGCTTCGACGAGATCTTCTTCATCGACCTGCCGACGGCGGGCGAGCGCGCCGACATCTTCCGCATTCACCTCGCGAAGCGGCGGCGGGCGCCCGAGAAGTTCGACGTGGCGCGGCTGGCGGCGGCGGCCGAGGGCTTCTCGGGAGCCGAGATCGAGCAGGCCATCGTGAGCGCGCTCTACGACGCGTTCGCCGACGGCGCCGAGCTGTCGCAGGCCCTCATCGAGCGCTCGCTCGGCGAGACGGTGCCGCTCTCGCGCACGATGGTCGAAGAGATCGCCCGCCTGCGCGACTGGGCGAAGCTGCGCACGCGCAAAGCCAGCGCGTGAGCTTCAGAGCGGAGGCACGCGGCAGCTGATCAGCCGCACCGCTCCGGGCTCGGTGAGCAGGAAGTGGATTCGGCCGGCGGCCCACGCGCTCGCCACCGTGGTGGCCTGAAACGCCGTGGAGCACGCGACGTCCCACCCCGCGTCAGAGGCCGAGCGCGAGCTCTGGCCCGGCCCGAGCGACGTGAACTTCACCGCGACGTGCGACGGCAGCGCGTACGGCACCCAGACCGTGGCGGCGCAGTCGTCACCGCACGGCGCGTTGCCGTACGAGTTCCAGTCGCCGAACAGCTCGACGCCCGGGCCCGGCGCGAGCGCGCCCGCGACCGGCATCAGGCGCGTCTTCACCGAGTAGTTGTTCATCGAGTCGAACGCGTCGTACGTGGAGATGAGCACGTCGCCCTGCGCGCTCAGCGAGACGACCTGGTCCTGCACGCACTCGTTCACGTGCACCGCCGCTGTCTCGCGCAGCCCGCCGTCCGGCAGCGGGTCGAGCCTCGCCATGCCGCTCTGGCACAAGCCGATGCGGCCCGACGACGTGAAGCGGAAGCCGGCGCGGCCCTGGCCGGGCAGGTGCGCGGCTCCGACGTACGCGGTCGGCGACGTCTGCTGAAACGGCCGCAGCGAGGTGGGGCACCCCGCGTCCGAGATGGCCCACTGCAGCGGAGACCCCGCGCGCATCACCGCCACCTCGCCCGTCGACGCGACCGCGACCGCCGCGCCGGTGCTCGTCGACGCCGCGTTCCCGGGCACCACCCCGCCGTCGTCGAAGCTCGAGTAGCAGCGCAGCGGCGACGACGTGCCCGTGTGGAGCAGCAGCGCCCACGCATCGCCCTCGGCCGAGAGCGCGAGCCGGCCGACGGCCGCCGGCGCGGTGTCGCGCAGCAGCAGGCCACGGCCGCCGTCGAACCGCACGTCCTGCAGCACGACCGTCGACCCGCCCGTGACCCAGCCCGCCGCGAGCCCGTCGCCGAGCGAGGCCAGCACCGCCTTGTCGAACGCGCCTCCACCGTCGGCCAGCGTCAGCGGCGCGTCGCACTCGAGCCGAGGCCGAACGCCGCTCGCGCACGGCGCGCCGCCATCGTACGCCTGCGCGCTGCCGCCTCCCGCCGTGCCACCGCCGGCCGTCGCGCCGCCCGAGGTGCCGCCGCCTGCCGTCGCGCCACCCGCCGCGCCACCGCCGGCCGTGGCGCCGCCGGCTGCTCCACCGCCGGCAGTGTCGCCACCGGCCGTGGCGCCGCCCGAACCGCCGCCGCCGGCAGCGCTGCCGCCTCCGGTCTCACCGAGGCAGCGGCCGGCGTCGCGGCACTCGAGGCGGGTCCGCTCGAAGTCGAGGCACGCAGCGGACACCAGCGCGAGGAGCCCGACCCATGGCGCAGCGACCGCTCTCATGTCCCCGGCCATTGTGCCCGAAATCGACCTCGGCGAGCCGACGTTGACGCTGAAGCCCCGCTTGGAGAGCATCGAGGCGTGCCGTTCAGCCTGCTCGGTTGCCTCGTGTTGAGCCTCGCGGCGACGCCGGCGCCCAGAAAGGCGGCGTCGCTCGCCGAGCTGCGCCGCGACTTCGCCGAGGGGAGGTTCGAGCGGCTCCTCGAGCGCTCCGAGGCGACGCTGCGCGCGACCCCCGATGACGCCGAGCTCGCGCAGGTGCACCTGCTGCGCGGCCAGGCCCAGCTCGCCCAGGGGCACGCCGATGAAGCGCAGGCCGCGTTCGCGCTCGCGGTGAAGGTGTGGGCCGACGTCACGCTCGACGAGGCCCGCGCCGGCCCCGATGCGCAGCGGCTGTTCGAGAAGGCGCGCGCCGGCGTGCCCGCGACGCTGTCCATCACCGTGAACGGCGACGCCGAGCTGAGGGTGGGCGATCGCGACCTCGGGCCCGCTCCGCTCGCGGTGCAGCTGCCGGCGGGCACGCACCTCGTCGAAGCGCGAGGCGCCGGCGGGCTCGTCGCGCGCAGCGAGGTTCGTCTGACGCCGGGCCGCAAGACCGAGCTCGCGCTCGTGCTCGCGCGCCCCGAGCCGGTCGCGGCGCCCGCGCCTGCGCCTGCCGAGCTGCCGCCGCCGCGCCTCGTGCCGGCTGCTGCGCCGGCCGAGGTGCAGCAGCGCAGCGCCACGAGCTTCGGCCGCGCAGGCCTGATTCCGCTGGCGGCCGGCGTCGTCCTCCTCGCGACCGGTGGCGTGCTGCTCTGGCAGGCCCAGCTCAAGCTCGACGTGCTCGCGAAGGGCACGGGCATCACGCTCGAGCAGGAGCAGGCCGTCATGCGCGACGGCCCGCTGCTCCAGACGCTCGGCGCCGCGGGCGTCGCCGTCGGAGCCCTCGCCGTCGCAGCAGGCGCCGTGATGCTCGTCTTCGCTCCGTCGTCGCCGGCGCAGCCGGTCGCGTTCGTCACACCGGGAGGCGGCGGCGTCGGGTTGTCCGGAGCGCTGCCCTGAGCGTCGCCGGCGAGCAGCGCTGCCCCTCGTGCGGCGCGACGGCGGCGGCCTCTGCGACGGTGTGCCCCTCGTGCCGCGTCAGCCTCGTGCCGACGCTGCACGAGGCGACTCCCCGGCGGAGCGAGGCGCTGCCCTCGGCGGAGCTCGGCCCCGGCAGCGTCGTCGAGGGGAAGTGGCAGTTCGGCGAGAAGCTCGGCCGCGGCGGCATGGGCACGGTCTACGTCGCGCGAGACCTCGAGCTGGGCCGCGAGGTGGCCATCAAGGTGCTCGCGCCCGCGCTGTGCGACGACGCCGAGCTCGTGCAGCGCTTCGAGCGCGAGGCGCGCATGATGGCGCGGCTCGAGCACCCGAACCTCGTGCCGGTGTACTCGGTGGGACGAGCGGGCCGCGTCCCGTTCATCGTGATGAAGCGCCTCGTCGGCTCGACGCTCGCCGAGCTGCTGCTCGCGCGCGGCCGGTTCCCGCTCGGCGATGCGCTCGACGTCACGCGGCGCGTCTGCGCGGGGCTGCAGTACCTCCACGAGAACGGCGTCGTCCACCGCGACATCAAGCCGGGCAACATCTTCATCGGGCCCGACGGGCACGTGACGCTGCTCGACCTCGGGGTCGCGCGCGACGCGAGCACGCACGTCACGCGCTCGGGCGTCACACTCGGGACGCCGCGCTACATGGCGCCCGAGCAGATTCAGGGCGGGGCCGTCGACGCCCGCGCCGACCTCTACGCGCTGACCGCCGTGCTCTTCGAGCTCATCACCGGCCGCCCGGTCTTCTCGGGCGCCACCGACTACGAGGTGATGCAGGCGCACGTGAGCGAGGCGCCTCCCGACCTGCTCGGCACCGGAGCCGTTCCGCCCGAGCTCGCCGTCGCCGTGCTCAAGGGGCTCGCGAAGAACCCCGCCGACCGCTTCCACAGCGCCCTCGCGATGGCCGAAACGCTCGGGCGGGTGCCCGGCGTCGCCTCGACCGAGGGTCTCGTGGCGCTCCGGGAGCCGTTGGCTCCGACGGCGCGCTCTGCGCCGGTTCGAGCCCGCCGCCTCGGCCTGCCGCTCGCGGGCGCCGTCGCGCTCGGCGTCGCCGCGGCCGCAGCATGGTGGGGCACGAGGCAGAGCGCCGCGCCTCCGCCGCCGCCCGCGGTGACTCGAGCCCCGCCGCCCGCAGCGCCTCGCGAGCCCGAGCCCCCTCCTGCGCCTGCGCCGTTGCCCGCGCCTGCGCCTGCGCCTGCGGTCGAGGCGCACGCCAAGGCGCCGCCGCCGCCGAAGCGCGGGCCCGCCGAGATTCGGTGCCTCACGGCGACTCCCGAGGGCGACGCGACGTGGGCGTACCTCGACCTCGACGGGCTCCGGCAGGGCACGACGCCGCTCGACCTCAAGCTCGAGCCCGGCGAGCACACGCTCGTGTTCCGCAGGCCCGGCTACGCGCCGCAGACGCGCACGCTGAGCGCAGCTCCGGGCGAGCGGCAGACCCTCAAGGTGGTGCTGGCGGCGCAGTGACCAGCCCGCTGGCCTCGCCACCCTGCCACGCCACGTCTGCGGCTGCAGGGGGTCACCTCGGGCATCTTCTCGAAACGAACCTCTCGTTCAGCGTGCCGACGTGCGAGCGCATCACCCTCGAGGTGCTCGAGCACGGCGACTGCACAACCCCGGGACGACCTACGTCGGCGGCAACTCCGTCAGGCACTTCAACCTGCGGAAGCTGTAGAACGTGAGGCCGTGAGCCTCGAGGCCCGCATCACGGCCATTCTCTCGTCGCCGAAGCCGGGCGCTGCGCCGCAGGTGAAGACGTCTGCGGCGTTCGCGGCGCGGTTCTCGGCCGAGGCGAACCGGTCGGGGCTCACGCTCGACCTCGCTGAAGACCGGGCCGAGGCGACCGTGCGGGTCTGCCCGACGTGCGGTGCGCAGAACTCGCGCTTCGTCACCGCGTGCTTCAACTGCCAGACCGAGCTCGATGGGCGCACGGCTCCGCCGCCGGCGCCTCTGGCGCAGAAGGGGGCGGGCAGGCGAGCGCTGCCCGAGACGCGGTGGCAGCACATCGCCGCGGCGCCGCGCATCTCGACGCTGCCGCTCAAGCCCCGGAGCCTCACGCAGGCGCGCTTTGCTCCACCGCCGCCGGTCGCGCGGGTCGAGCAGGGCCAGGTCTTCAGCCGGTTCCTCGAGGTGTTCGTCGAGCGCGAGGCGCAGCGGCAGAACGCGCCGCCGCCGGGCGTACAGCGGTTCGATCAACGCGGCGCGCTGGACAAGTTCCTCTCGGTCTTCGTCGAGCGGCACGCGGGCCCGGCCGAGGCCGCCGAAGAGAAGCAGACGCCCGAGGAGAGCGGCACGTTCCAGAAGGTGCTCTCGCTCTTCGTCGAGAAAAAGTGAGCTAACCTCTACCCCCAGGCATGGGTGCGGAGGCCCCCGCGGGGCAGCAGGCACAAGTCAACTTCGAGCTGGTCGTGCTCGACGGCCCGCAGCGCGGCTCGGCCATCGCCGTCCCGCAGGGCCGCATCATGTTGGGCTCGGCCGAGACCTGTCACATTCGGCTGCAGCACCCCTCGGTGCTGCTCGAGCACGCCGAGCTCGCGCTCGCGCAAGACGGCAACCTGTGGATCCGCGACCTCACCGACGGCAAGTTCACGACCGTCGACGGCACGTTGATCAAGGGCACCGCGCAGCTTCACGACGGCAGCTTCGTGCAGCTCGGCACCATCGAGCTGTGCCTGCGCGCGAAGGGCGCGGGAGGTTCTGGCACGCACGTGCCTGTGCGCGGCGGCGGCGACATGCCCTCGCCCCGCTCGTCGCCGACGAACGTCGGGCGGCCGTCTCGCATGGGCCCCGCGCACCCGGTCGGGAACCAAGACGCCCTGCAGCCCGGCGACGTCGTCAACGGCCGCTACCGCATCGTCGAGAAGCTCGCCGAGGGCGGCATGGGCGAGGTCTACAAGGTCGAGCACGTCGAGCTCGACAAGATGTTCGCGATGAAGGTGATGAAGAGCCACCTCGGGCGCGACAAAGACTTCGCCGACCGGTTCAAGCGCGAGGCGGTCGCCGCCAGCAAGATCGGCCACCCCAACATCGTCGACGTGTCCGACTTCGGCCGCACCGAGGCCGGCGACTTCTACTTCGTGATGGAGTTCCTCCATGGGCAGACGCTCGGAGCCCTGGTGCGAGACCACGGCGCGATTCCGGCCAGCCGCGTGCTCAACATCATGGTGCAGCTCGTGCGTGCGCTCTCGGCGGCTCACAAGGCCGGCATCGTTCACCGCGACCTGAAGCCCGAGAACGTGATGCTGCTGCAGCGCCCCGGCCAGGAGGACTTCGTCAAGGTCGTCGACTTCGGCGTCGCGAAGCTCGCGCGCTCGGGCGACTCGAAGGGCACCGCCATCGGCATGGTCGTCGGCACGCCGCAGTACATGGCGCCCGAGCAGGCGTCGGGCCTGCCCATCGACCCGCGCACCGACGTCTACTCGACGGGCCTCATCTTCTACGAGCTGCTCAAGGGCAAGCCGCCGTTCGAAGAGGCGACGCCGTCGCTGTTGATGGCCGCGCACATCTACAAGCAGCCCGCGGCGCTCACGTTCGCGAGCGGAGACCCGGTCTCCGACTCGATTCAGACGCTCGTGATGAAGATGCTCGCGAAGGAGCGCGAGAACCGGCCCCAGACGATGGAAGAGGTGCTCGCCGCGCTGAACCAGTGCATCGCTGAGCGGCACCTGTCGATCGCGAAGTTCGCCACGCCCGCCATCTCGCAGTCGGTGAAGGCGCTGATGGGGCAGCCCGGCGGCACGATGCAGGACAGCCAGCTCGGCCCGCTGCCGACCCTGCCGCCGATGCCGCAGCAGCAGGCGCAAGGGCTCTCGCCGTCGGGCTCGGTGCCCATCCCGGTGACGCAGACACAGACGCAGGCCGCTCCGGCGCCGTCGACGCAGATGGCCGCGGTGCAGAAGAGCAAGGCGCCGATGTTTGCGCTCTTCGGCCTGCTGGTGCTGCTCGGTGGCGCCGGCGGAGTCGCGTTCGCGTGGTGGCCCAAGCCCGAGCCCGTGGTGGTGGTGGCGCCGCCGCCTCCTCCTCCGAAGCCCGAGCCGGCGCCGCTCAAGGTCGAGCCGCCGCCCGAGGTGCCGAAGGCGAAGGCGGTGAAGATTGTGCTGACGACGACGCCGCCCGGAGCCCAGGTGCTCAAGGGGGGCGCGCTCATGGGCATGACGCCGTTCGAGTTCGAGTGGGAGCGCGGGCTGGAGCTCGACGTCGAGCTCGCGCTCAAGGGCTACACCCCTGAGAAGGCCAAGGTGCTGCCCATCGCTGACCTCAAGCTCGACTTCCCGCTGAAGAAGCTGGGCGGAGGCCCGGTCGCGAAGCCGGGGGGCAAGACGGGCAAGAAGCCGAACGGGGAGCTGCTCAACGACCCGTACGGTGGTCAGGTCGAGGACCTGCAGTCAGACCCTTACTGAGTGACCTTCGGGTTCCGGATTTCGGGTTCCGGGTTCCGGGTTCCGGGTTCCGGGTTCCGGGTTCCGGGTTCCGGGTTCCGGGTTCCGGATTCCGGGTACGTTACCGGGCCCGTGGCCGGGAGCGGGCGCGGGAGCGGTGACGAGGTCGAGGAGGGTGGGGCGGTCATCGTGGAGGGCCGCACATGCGACTGAGCATCTTGACGATGCGAAGGAGCAGTTCACGTGCTGCTGCGTATTCTTCTGGAGTGATGATCTGTCGAATCTGGAGAAGGTCCATCTGAGCGGCGACCTCCATGCCGCTGCCGCGAGCGATTTCGTAGAACCGGCGTTTCTCGGGCCGAGAGGTCTTGCCGGCGCCCTCGGCGATGTTCCAGAGGATGCTGGTCGCCGCAGAGTCGAGCTGGTCGTGCATCGCGCGCGACATCTTGCGAGGCAGCCAGCCTTCAACCATCACGATGAGCTGACGGGTGGCTCGGTAGACATCCAGCCGTTCAAAATCAAACAAGCCCGCCGTACCGGCAGACGTACTCGAACTCGTCACCGCACCCGCTCCCGCTCCCGCTCCCGCTCCGGGGCGCGGCCACGTGGACGTCTCCGTACCCGTCTCCGTACCCGTGCCCGTACCCGTGCCCGTGCCCGTGCCCGTCTCATTCTTCTGATCACGCACCATGATCAGAAAGCTACCAAAGGGGTCCGACATCCCCCGGCGGGCGTCAGCCCTTCGTCTTGCCTCCGCCAAACATCGGCTCGACGAAGAACAACACCACGGCAGCAACGAGGGCGACGCCCGCGACCGCGAACGCAATGTTGGCTCCCATGGCCATCTGCTTCGCCTGGTCGTGCAGCCTCTGCGCCTCGGCCATCTCGTGCTGCGAGCCGAGCAGCGTGGCGCTGGCGCTGTTCGCGAGCAGGCCGAACACGAGCCCGAGGCCACCGGCCACCACCGCGCCCCCCGCCGCCGCCACCGCAATCTTCCGCTGCGCGAGGAAGCCGGGCTTGCCTTCGGGCTCCTTCGTCACCGCCGCCGCCGGCGCCGCCGTGCTCTTCGCAGGCTCGGGCTGCGCCTTCGGCTGCACGGTCGCCACCGGAGGAGGAGGCGGCGGCGGCGCCGCGACCTGCGCCTTCAGCGAAATCTCGACCTCCATCGACTTCTCGGCCGAGAGCACGATGCCCTTCTCGACGGTGTCGAAGCCGTCCTTCGTCAGCGTGAGGCGGTGGTTGCCCGGCGGCAGCTCGATCGCGAGCGGCGTGAGGCCCATGTACTTGCCGTCGACGCTCACCCGAACGCCCGTCGGGTCCGACAGCACGCTCAGGTGCTGCACGCCCTGCTCTTTCAGGCGCCGCTCGAGGTTCGCGATGGCGTCGGTGACCAGCTCGCGGTCTTTCGCGTCGGGAGCGATGCGCAGGTACTCGCGGTAGTTCTTCAGCGCCTTGTTGATGTCGCCCAGCTGCTCGTAGCAGCGCCCGATGTTGAAGAAGATGGTCGGGTGCGGCTTGAGCCGGTACGCCTCTTCGAACTTGCCGATGGCCTCGGCGTAGCGCGCCTGCTTGTAGAGGTTCTGCGCCCACTGGAAGTACTTCTTCGCGGCCTGCGTGTCGTCGTCGGGAGGCGGCGCCGACTTCGCGGCCGCCGACAGCGAGAGGAAGACTGCGAGCGACAACCCGGTCATTTCGACGTCTCCTTGAGCCGCTTCACTTCGGCCTTCAGCTTCGCCGCCTGC
>JBGALX010000053.1:0-61984 GCA_044223505.1 Myxococcaceae bacterium | reverse complement strand
GCGATTCAAGGTTCCAAGGCTCGATACAAAGGCGTGCGGAAGAACGAACTCGACCTCCGTCGAGCCGCAGCAGTCGCCAACCTCCAGGAGATCGCGCGCCAGCGTCGCGCGGCATAGCTTTATGCGGTTCGGCTATCTAGAGACGAGCAGGCCCCCAGCTTCCAAGGAGCCTGCAGGCGGACCCGGAGCTGCCGCTACTTGACCTGCTCCTTCTTGCCGATGGTCTTCTCGCCGCCCGACGACACGTCCGAGACCGGCGCGGGGCTCTGCAGGCCCATCTCCATCTTGAACTGCTTCACGAGCTCTTGAGCCTGGAGCTTCTCGGCCTCTTCCTCGATCGCGACCGACTGGTGGTCCACCGACTCGAGGGCCATGTTCATGCGGGCCTCGTTGACAGCGGTCTGCTCCTCGACCTTGCGGAGCATCTCGTCGTGGGTGGCGTCGATGCCGGCGACCTGAAAGCTCTCCATCGCGTCGGCGACCTTCGCCTGCCACTTCGCGCGGCGGGCGTCGCGAATCGCGGCCATCGCCTCGGCGGTCTTCTTGTCCTTCTCGCGCATGAACGCCTTCTTCACGTTCAGCGCCTTGTCGTAGGCGGCCTTCGCGGTCGCGAGCTGCGCCTCGTTGCGCGCCAGAGCGCTCTTCTCCATCTGGAGGCGCGTGGCGTACTGGCCGGCGAGGTCATCGCGGCCCGCGCCGATGGCGGCCTTCACCTTCGCCGTCAGATCGGCGACCTCGGTACGGTACTTCGCGTTCTCTTTCTCGAGCAGCGTCTGGTTCGCCCGCACCATCGCGATCGACTCGTTCATCTTCGGCACCTGGTCGTTCAGGTCCCGAATGTTCTGCTCGAGGATCAGCTCGGGGTCTTCGATGGAGCTGACGAAGAACCCGGCAAAGCTGCGCATCGCTCGCTTGAACCGTTCCCACATGGCGTTTGAAGCTCCCTTGCTTTAGGCCGTACGAACCCTCACGACTTTACACGCTTCCCCTCTGAACGGCTCGGAAGAGCGACTCGTTCCCGAACGTAACCGCCGAACCGAAGAGATTCGCTCTGAAACGCGAGGGCGGCGAGCTTCAACGAGACCGCGGCACATACCGTCGTCATGGCCACCGTGATGCCCACGTGCAAGGGGTGGGCGGCCTCGAGCACCACGGCCTTCACGAGCAGCGCGATGTCGAGCAGCGGCACCCACGCGGTCACCCCGTTGAGCTCGACGCCGGGCATCATGGCCATCACGGCAGGCATGATCGCGGCGAGCAAGACGGGGGTCATCAGCGATTGGCCCTCTTTGAACGTCCGGGCGAGCGAGGCGATTGCGAGCGAGATGCCCGACGCCATCACGGCCGCCGGCAAGAGACACGCGGCCAGCGTCAGCACCTGGCTCGCGCCGAGCCGCATCGACACCGAGCCGCCGCCCGCCACGTCGATACCCAGCGCGAACGTCGCGCCCATCGCGCTGAGGTTCGCGAGCGCGGCCACGATGGCCGTCAGCGCGACGGCGATGAACTTCGCCTGCATCACGTCGATCGGCTTCACCGGGGCGACCAGCAGCGTCTCGAGCGTGCCGCGCTCCTTCTCGCCGGCGGTGAGATCGACGGCCGGGTACAGCGCACCGATGAACAGCATCATCAAGAGCAAGAGCGGCAGCAGCCGCGACGCGAGGTACGGCCCCAGGTCTCGCTGAAAGTCGAGGTCGAGCTCGTCGCGCCGCACCGGCTCGGCGAACGTCGCGGGCAGCGAGGCTTCTTCGAGACGAGCGACGAGCGCCCCGACCGAGACCTCGTCGAGCACGGCGCGCACGCGGTCGCGGGCCTCGACCGACCGGTCTTGCCGCTTCGTGTAGAGGATCGTGACGACCCCCTGCCCCTTCGCCCTCACCGCCTCGAACGCTCCCGCCGGCGCGTCGACGAGCGCCGAGACCCGCTTCTCTCGCAGCTCGTTCTCGGCGGTGTCGCGGTGCAGCCGCACGTACACGGTGTGCGGTGGCGTCGGCCTCAGCGCCAGAAACGCCGCGGCGTCGTCGCTGCAGACCGCGACGTTGAGCTCCTCGAGCGCGAGGCGCGCCTTGCCGGCCGACATCACGAAGCCCATGAGCGCGATCGTCGCCGGGTACAGCACCACCGGCACGAGCAGCATCATCGCCAGCATGCGGCGGTCGCGAACGATGTCGAGCAGCTCCTTCGCGAGCAGCACGCGCACGCGGGCGTTCACGCGGCCCCCTCGCTCGCGAAGTGCAGAAACGCCCCCGTCAGCGACGCCTGCCCGCTCTTCGCGCGCAGCTCGGTGGGCGAGCCCTCGGCGACGACGCGCCCCTTCCGCAAGAAGCAGATGCGCGTGCAGAGGTGCTCGGCTTCTTCCATGCGGTGGGTCGAGAAGAGCACCGCCTTGCCGCGCTCGCGGGCCGAGAGCACGAGCTGCAGAATGTCGCGCGCGGCGAGGGGGTCGAGCGCCGACGTCGGCTCGTCGAGCACGTACGCCGGCGGGTCGGCGACGAGCGCGCGGGCGATCGACACGCGCTGCTTCTGGCCGCTCGACAGCTGACCGCAGCGGCGATCGAGAAAGGCCGACAGCTCGAGCTCTCTCGAGAGCGTCGCGACGCGCTCGTCGAGGCGGGCGCCCGTGAGCCCGTAGAGCTTCCCGAACGTCGAGATCACCTCGCGCGCGGTGAGCCGCTCGTACAGCCCCGTGCTCGCGGTCATGAAGCCGAGACGGGCCCGCGCTTCGAGCGGCCGCAGGGCGACGTCGATGCCGTCGATCACCGCGCGGCCTGCGCTCGGGGTCAGAAGCCCTGCGAGCATGCGCAGGGTGGTCGTCTTGCCGGCGCCGTTCGGCCCGAGCAGCCCCACGACCTCGCCCGGCGCGACGCTCAGCGACACGCCGTCGACCACGTGGTGGTCACCGAAGCTCTTGTGCAGCCCCTCGAGTGAGATCGCGCTCAGAGCGGAGCAGCCGCGTCAGGGAGAAGGAGCCGCGACGGTCGGCGAGTACGCCGGCAGCATGTAGCCCAGCGGCGCCTGGCCCCACGCGACGTCGGGAACCGCGTCTTGCAGCACGCTGAAGGTCATGTCGTAGAGCCCCGCGGGGACGCGCATGTAGTAGTTCGGGTCGCCACCGGGGAAGCCCCATGTCCACGTGCTGCCGTCGGCGCGGCGCCGCATCACCACCTGCACGTCGTCGCCGCCCAGGTTGTCGTCGATCACCTTGCCGCCCAGCCGAATCGGCCCGCGCACCGGCACCGTCCAGTAGTACAGGTTCGCGATCTGGTCTTCGAACAGCTCGAGGCGGGCGAGCATCTTCTCGCGGCCGGCGGCGTGCTCGGGGTACACGGCGCGGTTGATCTGGAAGTAGACCGTGTAGGCGCCCTTCGGCACGCGCACGCGGAACTCGCCGTCTTGACCGGCGAACACGCGCTTCGTGAACGTCTGATCCGCCTGCGCGAAGATCAGCCTGCCGGCCTCCTGCCCGGCCGGCGGCGGCTTGCCGTCGATGAGCAGCTTGCCGCTGTACAGCGCCGTCTCGATCTCGATCGGCAGCGACGTCGGGCCGAAGATCTCTTTGCGCACCGAGACGCGCGCGAACCCGTCGGCGAGATCGGGAGCGAGATCGTCCGACAGCTGAATCGCGACGAAGTAGATGGCGGGGAAGGCGCGAATCGTGAACGAGCCCGAGTCGAGCGGGATCTTGTAGTACGTGAAGAACCAGGGCTCACTCATGCTCTGGAAGGCGTACATGTACAGCACCCAGTCGTAGCCTGGGTTCACGATGGGCGACTTGCCGTCGATCGTGATGCCGCCTTCAATCGGCACCGTCACGAAGTTCCTCGACAGCGTGCCGTTCTGGTTGAGGTCGACCGTCTGCGCGACCTGCTTGTTGTAGAGCTCCGCCGGGAAGTGCCGGTCGGGGATCGACTCGAAGCTCATCGCGATGGCGTACTTCCCCTTCGGCAGCAGCGAGTGGAAGCCCGAGATGCCGCCTTCGTGGTGCGTCACCGCCACGACCTTGTCTTCGCCACTCGGCGTGTAGCTGAGCTGGAAGTCGGCGCCCGGCCGGCGATCGGCCAGCGGCACGCCATCGATCGTGATGGTCCCCTCGAGCTCCGTCGCGGGGATGTTGATGTCGAACATCGAGTCCTGCTCGAGCTGGAAGCTCCAGGTCAGCGGGTAGTCGACGAGCTCGGTGCCCTGCAGCGCCGTCGGCGGTGTGTTGAGCAAGAGCGCCATCTGACCGTCGAGCAGCGCGAGCTCGTAGGTGCCGCCGACGCTGGTCGAGCCGGCGTGCTGATCAGGCGGCCTGCCCGCGCCGCGGAAGTAGACGTCGGGCGGGAACTGCACTCCGACGAACGGCAGCCCGCCGAAGAACGCGCCGCCGCGAATGCGGTGCGATTCGACCGACAGCTCGCGCTGCTGATCGGTCGCCATGTTGATGAAGCCGTACTCGTAGAAGCCCTTGTGGTTCGGCCACACGCCCTCGGGCCGGTACTTCAGCAGGTCGTACCGACCGCGCAGCACGCGCATGTCGTAGTGCCCGCTCGGCTCGACGTGGCGGATCAGCTGCGACTGGTACTGCGCCGCCTGGAACACGACCTCGATGTTGCCGTCGACCGGCTTGTTGTTGAGCAGCGCGTTGCCCGACAGCTGCCGCAGCGCCACGCAGATGCCCCACGTCACCGTGTACTCGCCGCCGTCGACCTGGCCCCCGTACGCCTCGAGCGGGCACGGCTCCGACGCATACCGATCGGAGAACACGAACCCCGAGTCCATGCCCTGCATCCACGGCGGCACGTCGATGCCCGAGTCCTTCTCGGGCTTCGGCATCACCACCACCGGCGGCCCGCCGTCGAGAACGCCAGGCCCGATGCACGCCGTCGTGACGAAGGCCGCCACCAGTCCCACCAACACCGCTCGCAGTTGAACGCTCAAGAAAGACACCGATAGCCGACTGGCAGGAAGGCCTCCCTCCCTACCGCGGGTACGGCGACGTACGCAATACGATTGCCAGCACCCAACCCGTGGAAATGACGCAGCGTTCCGTGACTCCGCAGAGGCGCCGCCGTCAGCCGTTAGGGCTCTGGCATCGGAAGTACGAGGCGGGCCGCGTCGAGCCCCGTCGACAGGCTGACTTCGAGCTGCCCTCCCTCGAGGCCGTCCGTGCGCAGGCGCGCCGCGCCGCCGATCAGATCGAGGGCCAGCGTCGTGCGCTCCGAGCCCGTCAGGTGCGCGACCGCCGCGTGCGGGTAGCGCACCGGGTCCCAGCTCAAGAGCAGCTCGACCGGCGACAGCCGCGTGACCGAGACGTGCGGAGCGTGCTCGACCCCCGGCACCACCACGCCCCCCTGCACGACGGCGCCGTTCACGAGCACCTCGATCGACGCGATCGGGCCCCAGTCTTCGAGCAGCGTGAAGAAGCTGTGCTCCGGAGCTTCGAGGTCGGCGATCTCGGTCGCTTCGATCGGCACCGCGCGCTCGCGCCCGTCGGCGAACTTCACGCGCAGGTGGCGATCGACGTACGGCACCTCGGGGCTCGGCCGCGCACGCACGCGATGCACTGGCCGCAGCTTGACGCCGCTCGGCCCGAACCGGCCCGAGATCGCGACCACCGTCACGTACGGCGCCGTCGACGGCGGAATGTACGGCTGCGACTCGAGGAAGGTCTGAACGCGGCGGTAGTTGTAGTCGCTGATCCACTCGGGCGTGCAGTAGCTCATCAAGTCGACGTACGTCGTCGGAGCCATCAGCCGCCGCTGGACCGCGTCGTAGCCCCACGAGCCGATGCGCGCGTTCGCATACGGGAACTGCGGGTCGGCCCCCGCCGCGCCGCCGCACGGAGCGTGCTGCCGCCCCATGTTGTGCCCCAGCTCGTGCTGCGCGGTGGAAATCGAGTCGTCGCGCCCGACCGACGCCTCCTGCCCGATGAAGCCGATGCCCGCGACGCCCGAGCCGTACGTCACGCGCACGAAGCCGTAGTAGTTGCGGCTGCTGCCGTCCATCTGGCGAACCTGCGCGATGTCGTCGAGCAGATCGCCCCACGCGGTCGTCGCGCCGCCCGTCAGCGTGCCGCTGAACGTGTACGGCGCCCGCGTCTGCGCCACCACCTGCTTCAGCGGCCACACGCGCGTCAGCGCGGGGTCGAGGCTCGTGACCGTCGGCATCATGCCCGCGTGCACCACCGGCACCGCCGTCAGCTGCATCACCAAGGCCTTTCCCACCGTCGGCCGCAGCACCTGCGTGTTGTTCGCCTCGTCGGTCTCGGCCAGCACGTTCGTCGTGTCGAGCTTCAGGGTGATCTCGACGTTGGGCTCGACCCACTCGAGCGGCACCGTCGCCGTCCACTGGCGCGTGAGGTCGGCCGGCACCTCGGCGGTCGGGATCTGCGCGGGCCCCGTGAGCGTCAGCTTGCCGAGGTCGGTCGCGCCGAGCTTGCCCGTCGCCTCGACCGTGATGCCCGACAGGTTCGGGCGATCGGCCAGCACGTGCACCCGCAGCAGCGCCGGCTTCTGACCGACGAGCCGCAGGTCGGTCGCGATCACCGACTGGCCCCACTCGACCTTCGACACGCGCACGTCGCCGACCGGCATCACGCCCGTCAGCGTCACGGTGCGCGTCACCGACTCGCCCTTCGCATCGGTCACCGTCAGCGTCACCGTCACCGCGCCCGCGCTCATCACCGGAAACGGCGCCGTGCCGCTCGCGCAGTCGACCGCGACGCCGTTCACCTTGCACGTCAGCGCGTCGCCGTCGGGGTCCGACGCGCGCCAGGTCAGCGTGCTGGTGAACGGCACGCCGCCCGTCGTCGGCGACGCCGAGAAGTCGTCGATCGCGGGCGGGTTGTTCGGCCGCACCGTCGTCGTGATGGTGAGCGTCGCGACCGCGAGGCCCTGCTCGGGGTCGCTCGCCGTCGCGCGCAGGGTGAACGTGCCGGGCTCGGCGAACCGCACGCTGAACGTGTGCGGCGTCAGGCAGTCGGCGAACGTCTGCGGCGCCGCGCCCGTGCCGGGGTCTACCGCGCACGAGGCCGGCTTCCCGCCGGGGTGGCTGACCTCGAGGCGGCACATCGACTCCAAAGGCGCAAACCCGCTCGAGGGCGTGCACTCGAGCTTGTCGATGCGCGGCGAGCTCTTCGGCAGCGGCGCCGGCGGAGCTTCGGCCTCGCCGAGCTCTCCGATGACGCCATCACAGGCACACAGCGACAGGAGCAGGGCCACGGGGCGCACGCAGCTCCCGGTTGCATCGCCTGAGCCGCGCGATTCCTCCGGAAATCCAGACGGTTGAGTCGAGCCGGAGCGGTGTTGCTCCACTGCGGCTGCTCACAAGTGTGGGCAGTTGCGCTCGAGGATCAGGCGATCTGCTGCGCGAGCCGATCGCCATGCTCGCGCGCTGCCGCGAGCACCTTCGCCTCGTCGAGCGTCAGCACCTCGCGCTCGCGCATCAACAGCCGCCCGTCGACCAGCACGTCGCGAACGTTGCCCGACTGACCCGAGTACACGAGCGCGGCGACCGGGTCGTCGCCGTTCGGAGTCGAGCCGGGCTCGCCCAGGTCGACGGTGATGAGGTCGGCCTTCTTGCCCGGCTCGATCGCGCCCACGTCTGCCTCGAGACCGAGCGCCCGGGCGCCACCGAGCGTCGCCATCTCGAGCACGGCTGCAGGGCTCATCGAAGTCGGCCCGTGCCGCGGCTTGTGGATCAGCGCGGCGAGCCGCATCTCGACGAAGAGGTCGAGGTTGTTGTTGCACGGCGCTCCGTCGGCGCCGAGCGCGACGTTCACGCCGTCTTTGAGCAGCTCGGGGATCTTCGCGAACCCGCTCGCGAGCTTCAGGTTCGAGCTCGGGCAGTGACACACGTGCGTCTTCGTCTCTTGCACCACGCGCTGCTCGGCAGCGGTGAGCCACACGCAGTGCGCGAGCGTCGTCCCCGGGCCGAGCAGCCCGAGGTGGTGGAAGTAGCCGACGTTGTCCATGCCGGTCTTGCTGCGCACGACGTCGCACTCGGTCTGGTTCTCGCTCGCGTGCGTGTGAATGCGCGCGCCCGTCTGCTTGCTGTGGGCGCCGACCTCTCGGAGCAGGCCCTCGGTGCACGAGAGCACGAACCGGGGCGCGAACGCGTACTGGAGCCGGCCGCCCTCTTTGCCGTGCCATGCCTGCAGCAGGCGAACGGACTCGTTGAGCGACTCCTCGGTGGTCTCGCGCAGGCCCGCAGGCACGCCCTGCCCGCTGTCCATCATCGCCTTGCCGCCGGTGAGGCGAATGCCGCAGTCGCGGGCCGACTCGAACACCGCGGCGTAGTGACGCACGGTGCCCATGTCGAGAGCGGCGGTGGCGCCCGACTTGATCATCTCGAGGAAGGTGAGGTCGGCCGACGCGCGCATCGAGACCTCGTCGTGCGCCGCCTCGAACGGCCAGATGCGCTCGCGCAGCCAGTCGAGCAGCTCGTAGCCGTCGGCGCGGTTGCGGCAGAGCGTCTGGCACGCGTGCAGATGCGCGTGAACGAGGCCCGGGAGCACGACGCGGCCCCGAGCGTCGAGCGTCTTGCGAAAGCGCTGCTTGCCACCGCGCGTCGGAGCGCCGACCTTCACGATGCGGTCGTTCTCGATGACGACCTCGGCCCCATGGAGCACCTGCCGCGACGCGTTCATCGTGATGACGATCGCGTTCTGAATCACCAGCTCCATCAGTGAGTGTTACCGGCTTACCACGGGGGGGGTTGGCACGAGAGTTTTCGTTGACGCCGCGAGATCGAAGCGAGATAGCTCGCGGCGTCGTTCAACCCGTCTCATGTGGAAAGAGAGTCCCCCATGAAGAACCTGATTCTTGCTGCAGCGCTCGTGTCGTCCGTCGCGTTTGCCGCTGAGCCCGCGAAGGCCGACGCGAAGCCTGCCGACGGCGCCGCCCCGATGGGCTGGAAGCCGAAGAAGGTGACGAAGAAGGACACGAAGGGCATCGACGCGCTCTACAAGGCGTCGGAGGACGCGTGGATGAAGGGCGACCTCGCCGCGGCCGAAGCGCTGCACGACTTCCCGGTGTTCATGCTGACCGACAACTCGGCCGGCGTGGTCTCGGGCGGCCAGTGGGACAAGGAGATGTGGAACCAGGCGATGAAGCCGGCGCTCGAGAACATGCCGAAGGACGTGAAGATGCAGACGAAGACCAAGCCGACGTTCGTGAGCGACTCCATCGCGTTCGTCGAAGAGACGCACACGATGACGCCGAAGGGCGGCAAGGCCGAGACGTGGACGTCGGCGTCGATGGTGATCCTCAAGGACGGCAAGTGGATGTTCAAGGCCGGCGCCGAGGGCGGCTGGGGCGACATGCCGATGCCCGAGAAGAAGGCCGAGGCCGCTCCGGCGGCGCAGCCCGCGGCTCAGAAGACGGGCGAGGCGAAGCAGCCGGCGGCGGCTCCGGCGGCGCAGCCCGCGAAGAAGTAAGCCTCTCGCGATTTCGAAGTTTCTTCGGGGCGCCCATCGCGAGGTGGGCGCCCCGGTTTTTTTGCCCTAGACTCCGCGAGCGTGTTGCTGGTGCACCGCTTGATGATCTTCGCGCTGGTCGAGCTGCCGAACATCCCCGGCATGCCCGGCTACCGGCCGAACCCGGTGCGACCCAACGACTCGGTGAACCCGGCCTACATCGAGATCCTCGAGCGCAACACGCACATCGTCTACCCGGTGCTCGCGGTGCTGGTGCTGGTCGTGCTCGTCGCCGGCATCCTCCAGGCGTGGAAGACGCAAGACCTCGACGGCCTGCAGCGCGCCGAGTTCAAGCGAGAGATCATCCTCGAGCTGCGCCGCGACACGCTCGGCTACAGCGTCGAGGTGCTCGCCCGCCGCGTGAAGCTCGAGCCGCTCAAGCTGGTGCGCCTGCTCGAAGAGATGCAGACCGAGGGCGTGGTGATGTCGGTGACGAACAGCCAGCGCCTGACCACCTGGCGGCTCAAGGGCGTCGGCCCGACGTCGTCACGCTGACGCGCCCGCCGCGCGCGCGCGAGGTGCGCCTCGCCGCGAGCGGTCGCCGGTAAGAAGCTCGGCCTGCGCGCTGAACCCCGGCCCGGCCCCGTCCATGCCGGGGCGTTCTCATCCGCGTCCGGGCAGAGGCAACGGCATGGGCTGGGGCTGGGGCTTCGGGCCTGGGACGCTGCCGGCCAGAAGCCGTGTGTCGACCTCTAGGGGATGTAGCGGACCCAGGCGATGATCGGGACGTCGACGATCGGAGCGTACGGGTCGGTCGTGCTCACGCGCGCGATGACCTTGTAGCGCGTGGTCGAGATCGGGCAGTCACCGCCGTCGGCGTGACAGCCGAGCTGCATGCGGCCGAGCGACACCATGCCGCCGCCGCCGTCGAGCGTCGCGGGCAGGTTCGGGCCGCTCGTCCACTGGAAGCGGGAGCAGTCGCTGTCGTCGTACACCGGCGAGCTCGGGTTGCAGGCCTGCAGAATGCCGCCCTCGGGGCCGCCGGCGTCGTAGGTGCCGCCGTCGGGCAGGTAGGCGGGCAGCTCCTCCATCATGGTGATCGCGGTGACGCTGAGCGGCGCGACGCCCTGGTTCACGATCAGCTCCACCGAGATCGGTACGGTGAGCGGCACGTTCGCCGGCGTGCCCTGCTGGCCGAGGTTCACCGTCTTCGGCTTCGCCGACGGCAGGAGCGAGGTGCCGCTGAGCGTCGCGAACAGCGTGCCCGGCGTGCGCGTGTCACCCTGCCGCGTCCACAGGATCTGCGCCTGCTCGGAGGTCTCGGCCGGGCACCGCGAGGTCGCGCGGTAGGTGATGCGAATGGGCATCGTCTCCCACGGCTTCGCGACCATCTCGTTCACCGGCAGCGTGAGGGTCGGCATGTTGAAGTCGCTCGGCACGCCGCCGTCGGGCACAGCCACGTTCGCGAAGACGAAGTCCGAATGCGGAGCTCCGGCGTCGGGGCAGCGCGGGTCGATCTCGACGTACGGGCGGTAACGCACCGAGAACTGCAGCGGCACGTTGCCCTCGTTGCGGAAGTACAGCACGCCGCTGCGCTGGCCGTTCTGAGCCGTGCAGGCGGTCGGGCCGGTCGCGTAGATCACGTTGTCGCAGAGCGCGCCGAACGGCAGGTTGAGGCTCGTGGTGATCTGGTCCGTGCAGCGCTCCATCGCCTGATCGTCGAACTTGAAGCACATGCGCGGCAGAGCCTCGGTGCCGCGCCCGGTGATCGGCACCGTGATGTTGCCGCCGTACGCAGGGTCGATGGCGATGACGAGCTGCCCGCCGATCGCGCCTGCGGTCATCGGCGTGAACTGAAGCGTCACGGTCACGCTGGCGCCCGACGCGATCATCGCGCCGTTGAGCGCGGTGAAGTCGCCGGTCACGTCGGGCGACGAGTTGGTGATGCTCGCGCCCATCACCGGCAGCGCGTTGCCGCCGGTGTTCGTGAGGGTCACCGACTTCATCTTCGTCTCGCGAACGTAGACGTCGCCGAAGTCGATCGACCTCACGTCGGTGCGTGCGACCGCCGTGACCCCCTGCCCCGCCAGCGAAAGCTCGTACGTCATCAGCGACGGGTCGTTCGACGTGAGCGTCATCGTGCCGGTGATGCGCTGATCGGCGACGGTCGGCGTGAAGGTCAGCTTCAACATCGCCTCGCCGCCGGTGGGCACGTCGAGCGGCAGCGGCGTGTCGATGCCGAACTCGGCGCGCGACGCCTTCGCCTCCGAGATGGTGAGCACCGCGTTGCCGGAGTTGCGAATGCGCACCTCCTGCGTGCCCTTGATCATCACCTGCACGAAGCCGAAGTCGACGTTCTTGCGCTCGCCGCCCATCGCGTCGAGCACCTCGAGCTTCGGGTTCGTGGTGCGCGTCGTGCCGCACTTGCAGCCGCCGGCGAGCAGCATGGGCGCCGCGACCGCCACGAGGGCCAGCATCAACTTCTTCATGGGTACGTCTCCTTCGTCACAGCGCCTCGGCCTTGGGCGTGCGCGTCATCAAGTCGAGCACCGCCTGCTTCGGGTTCTTCCCCTCGTAGGCGATGAGGTACACCTGTTCACAGATGGGCAGCTCGACGCCCGTCTTCTTCGAGAGATCTCTCGCCGCGCGGGCCGTCTTCACGCCCTCGGCGACCTGCTTCATCTCGGCGAGCACGTCATCGAGCTTCTTGCCCTGGCCGAGCGCGAGGCCGACGCGGCGGTTGCGCGACAGCTCGCCCGTGCACGTGAGCACGAGGTCGCCCATGCCGGCGAGGCCCGAGAGCGTCAGCGGGTTCGCGCCCATGCGCACGGCGACGCGGGTGATCTCGGCGAGGCCGCGGGTGATGATGCCGGCGCGGGCGTTGTGCCCGAAGCCGAGGCCGTCGGCGATGCCAGCGGCGATCGCGATGACGTTCTTCAGCGAGCCGCCGACCTGAACGCCGACGACGTCGGTCGACGTGTACGTTCGAAACGACTCGCACGAGAAGATCTTCTGGGCGCGCTGGGCCAGCTTCTCCCACCGGGCGGCGACGGTGACGATGGTGGGCATGCGCAGCACCATCTCTTTCGCGAACGAGGGGCCCGAGAGCACGCCGATGTACGGGTGCGACTCCTCGGGCATGCACTGCTCGAGCACCTCGGTCATGGTGAGCAGCGTCTCGTTCTCGATGCCCTTGGCGACCGTGATGATGGGCACGTGCTTCGGGAAGAACGGCAGCGCCTTGCCGACGAGCTCGCGCGTGGCGTGCGAGGGGGTCGCGACGGCGATGAGGTCGGCATCGCGAGCGGCCTCTTCGATCGAGGTCGTGCCCTTCACGCGATCAGAGAGCTTGAGCCCCGGCAGGTAGCCCGCGTTCTCGTGCGAGGCGTTCAGCGCGTCGATCGCCTTCTGATCGCGGCCCCACAGATGCACGGTCTCGCAGTTGTTCGCGAGCACACTCGCGACGGCGGTTCCGAACGACCCGGCTCCATAGACGCAAGCTCTCATCGCCCCCGTGACCTAGCACGGGTCGCGCGTCAGATGGAGGTGACGAGACCCACGCTGCAGACGGGCATCACGATCGAGTCGAGCCTGCGGCCGTGAACGTCGAGGCCGAGCAGGAAGACGAACGAGGTCTTCGCTGACAGCGGCATCTCGGCGCCGGCGCGGAGCAGGCCGTTGTGCCCTTCGACGGGGGTGAGGCCGCTGAGCGGCTGCTCCTGAAACGGCTCGATGCTGTACGTGAACATGTACTGCAGCGAGACGAAGAGCCGGGCCGCGCGCGGGTGATCGCCCTGGTAGCTGAAGGTGACTCCGCCGGCGAGGTTGAAGTTTCGGCGGCCGGTGAGCCAGCGCGGGCCGCGCATGTCGACCGACTCGCGAGACTGGTACCAGGCCCAGCCGCCCTCGAGGGTCGCCGCCATGTTCCAGTTCACGCCGCGGAAGAAGTTGAACCGCATCGTGCCGAGCGGCTCGTTCATCATTCCGTAGAAGCTGTCGAAGCCGATGCCGAGATCGAACCGATCGAGCAGGCCGAGCGAGAGGCGAATGCCGATGAGGGGGAAGCCCAGGTAGAACATCTCGCCGCGGTTCAAGAAGCCGAGCGAGCGGGCGCCGAACATGCTGACGGTGTTCGGCTCGAGCACGGGGCGCGGAGAGACCACGCCCGGAACCGAAGCCGGCGCCGCAGCCTGTGCGGGGGTCGAGCCCGGCCGTGGGTCGGATGACGGGGGCGGCGGCGGAACGAGCACGTCTTTCGACGCGGGCGGAGGCTGAGCCGGGGCGTTGCCGGGCAGCGTGTTCCACTCCTGCTCGGGGTTGTCCTGCGCCTGGGCGGCGGCGGGGAGCGCCAGCACGACGGTGATGAGCACTGCTCGGAACATCATGACCCCCTTCATACACCGAGGGCGGGAGCCCAATCGAAGGGTCCCGCCCTCGTTGAGAGCTTCTCGAAGCCGACCGCTTAGAGCGACTTCAGGTACTCGAGCAGGTCTTCCTGCTGGTCGTGCGAGAGGCCCGCGAGCTTGCCGTGGTCGTTGCCGCCGGCGAACACGCGCTCACGCAGGTTCTTGACGCGGCCGTCGTGCATGTACGGCGCCGAGCGCGAGATGCCGCGCAGCGACGGCGTGTCGAACGAAGGCTGGCGGTCGACCGCTTCCATCTTCTGGTCCGTCAGGTACTGGCCGGTGTGGCAGGTACCGCACTCGGCCTGCATGAAGACCGCCTGGCCGCGCAGCTGCGCTTCGCTGAGGTTGGTGTGCGCGTTCGGGTTCTCGGGCAGCGCAGCGCTCTCGACGAACGACTCGATCTGAGCGGTGACGACCGCGTCTCCCGAGCCACCCATGCGCTTGATCACGGTGTGGTTCATGAACTCGTTGAAGTCATTGAACTCGCCCGTCCAGTGCAGGGGCTTCGTCTCGGCGATCTTGCGCCCGATGAGCGTCGGCGTCTGGCGCTTGCCGGTCATGCCCGGGGTGTTCACACCGGGGAAGCCCCACACGTGGCCGTCGTCGCGGCCCTCGAGGTGGCACGTACCGCATGAGACGTGCGTCTGGTTGCTGCTCATCTTCTCGCTCGACGCGTCGAAGAAGAAGCGGCGGCCCTTGACGGCATCGGCGGGCAGCGTGTCCTTCAGCGCGAGGTCGATGGTGTCGGTCACGCGCACCTGCGACATCGGGCCGCCCTCGGGGTTACCCATGCGCACGACGTTGTGATCGAACTGGTTGTAGACGAACGCAGTGCGGCCGTCTTTCGTGAGCGCGATACCGTCGGCGCCCGAGTTCAGCGCCGCTTCCTTCGTGTTCACCGCGACGACGCTGCGGAACGAGGTGCCCGTGGCGTCATAGTTGATCGGCTCGCCGTCGCGGCCCTGGCGGCGCCACGCCGGCATGACGGCGACGTTCGACGTCTCTTTGTTGACGACGAAGAGCCACTCGCCAGTCGGGTCGACCGCGGCTGCCGACGGGCCCTGCACCGCGACGGAGTTGCCGCCGCCGAAGTTGTTCACGCCACCGGTGCCCATCGCGGTGGGCGGGAAGTCGGCCTCACCCGTGCCGCTGGTGCCGCGCGAGGCGCAGTCGGTGAGATCGTCGACCTTCGCCTCGGTCGCGCCGTTGGCGCTGGTGTTCATCGTCACGATGCCGGCCGTAGCGACCGCGCCGAGGTTGCAGGGGCCGCCCGCCGCGTAATACCCGCCGGTCGGCGACGGCTGACGCGAGATGTCGTCTTCGCGAGCCCACACGGTGGTGACGAAGGCGCGGTCACCGTTCGGCGTGACGACGACGTCGGTCTGGCCGCGCGACTTGAACGACGCGAACGTCAGCGACTTGTCGGCGCTCGGGTCGGTCTTCGTGAAGTTCGCGCGCTCGTAGAGGCCCGTGGAGCCACCGTTCATCGTGGTGCCCGTGCGCAGATCGACCTCGATCACGTCGGCGCCCTTGTCGGAGCCCTTGAACTCGGTGACGAGCGCCTTCTCGTTGCTGACGAGCGCGATCGAGCGCGGCTCGTAGCCGAGCGGCTGCGCGTACTTCTCTTCCAGCGTCGCGGTGTCGAACGCCTGAATGAGGCCGTACTCGTTGTTGTCCTTCGCGGTGGCGCTGACGACGTAGAGCGTCTTGCCGTCGAAGCTCACCGCCATGCCGGTCGGGTCGACGCCGGTCGAGAGCTCGGCCGAGACCTGGCGCTCGCCCTTGCGGATCACGGACACACTGCGGCTGCCGCGGTTCGCGACGTACAGCGTGTCGTCGCCGCCGACCGCGAGCTTCATCGGGCGGCTGCCGACGGGCACCTCATAGGCCTTGGTGTTCGCCTTGGTGTCGATGACCGAGACGACGCCGTTGTCGGAGTCGGCGGCGTAGAGCATCGAGTCGTCGTTCGACAGGGCCAGTGAGCCCGATGCCGTGGCGTTCTTCGTCTGCTGATTGCTGCCACAGCCGACCAGCAGTGCTGACGCAACTCCGCCGATCAACAAACCCTTCTTCATCCAGCCCATTGGTGCCTCCAAGTCGCTACAGAAGTGCTGCGATTCCCTGACACCCGCGCCATGGCGGGGGCGCAACAGACCGCCGATTTTTCTGAGGTTTCTGCTGCTGCGTGTTCGGCGGCGCCATTGTACCGCAATTCCCCGGCCAACTCCCTCGGCTCAGACCGGACTTAGACGATTGCCCCCTTCGGTTCCGGCCAGTACACCGTTCGGTGAGATGGCCCGCGGCGAGCCGATCGAGCTCTTGTCGTTCAGGCGCACCTTTGCGCTGCTGATCCTGCTCGTGGTGGTGCCGTCGGCGGGGCTGTCGGGGTTCGGTGTGCTGGCGATCATCAACGAGCGCGCCGCGGTCGAGAAGCGCCTCGAAGCCGTGTGGATGGGCCGCCTCAACACCATCTCGGGGCGCGTCGTCGCGGCGCTCGAAGGGGCGCACGTCACGCCGGGGCCGAAGGGCCTGGTGCTCGAGACGGCCAGCGGCGACCTGCTCTCGGAGTCGAGCTTCGCGCTGAGCTCGACTGGCGTGCAGTGCGAAGACAAGCGCCTCGAGGCCGCGCTCGCGGACCTCGCCGGCGAGCTCATCGGGCTGCCCAAGCGCACCGTCTTCTTCTCGGTCACGGCGCCGCAGCGCACGTACCTGCTCGCGGCGACGCGCGACGGCGAGCTGGTCGTGGGCGCGAGCATCGCCCCGAAGGCGCTCGACCAGCTCGTGAAGGAGGCGTCGAACGACGTCGTGCCCCAGGGCGAGGCGGCGACGTTCGCGTTGAAGCCCGTGAAGCGCGAGGTGCAGGAGGGCGGCCTCATCAACCGCATCGCGTCGGGGGTCGCCGACGTCAAAGAGGGCGTGCTCGGCCCGCGCGAGCTCGCGACGCTCGTGCTGCCCTCGCCGCTGCACGACTTTCGCATCGCGGCGCAGGCCGTCGGCGAAGACCCGGTCGCGCAAGACAGCGCGCGCAACCGAACGGTCTACGGCATCCTGCTCGGGGTCTTCTACCTGACGCTCGCGATCGGGGTCGTCTACACGGGCCGCACGCTGTACCGCGAGGCGCGGCTGTCGCGGCTGAAGACCGACTTCGTGTCGCTCGTGAGCCACGAGCTGCGCACGCCGCTCACGTCGATTCGTCTCTTCATCGAGACGCTCGAGATGGGCCGCGTCACCGACATGAAGCAGCAGCAAGAGGTGCTGGCCATGCTCTCGAAAGAGACGACCCGCCTCTCGGCGATGATCGAGGGTGTGCTCGACTGGGCGCGCATCGAGAGCGGGCGCAAGACGTACGACGTGAAGGTCGTGCCGGTGAACGACGTCGCGCAGGCGGCGCTCGAGGCGTTCAAGACGCAGCGCCTGGGCTCGAAGATGTCGCTCGACGTTCAGCTCGGCGACAACCTGCCCGAGGTCGAGGTCGATCGCGACGCCATCGCGGGGGCCCTGCTCAACCTCTTGCAGAACGCGTGGAAGTACAGCGGCGAGGACAAGCAGATTCGCATGACGGTGACGCCCGAGGCGAAGGGCGTGCGCATCGACGTGCAGGACAACGGCATGGGGATTCCGCGATCGGAGCGAAAGAAGATCTTCGAGCGCTTCTACCGGGTCGACAACCTCGCGACCCGCACCACCGAAGGCACAGGCCTCGGCCTGTCGATCGCCCAGCGCATCGTGCAGGCGCACGGGGGCCGAATCGGCGTAGAGAGTGAGCCCGGGAAGGGGTCGACCTTCTCGGTGTTCTTGCCTGCAGCGCGCCATCACTCGAGACCCAGCCATGCCTGACAAGCAGCGCATTCTCGTCGTGGAAGACGACCTGTCGATCCTCACGGGCGTCTCGATGAACCTGAAGTTCGAGGGCTACGAGGTCGACCAGGCGCAGGACGGGAAGACCGGGCTGCAGAAGGCGATCGATCTCGCTCCTGACCTCATCGTGCTCGACATCATGCTGCCGCAGATGAACGGCCTCGAGGTGATCAAAGAGCTGCGCGCGCGCGGCCGCGAGACCCCGGTCATCGTGCTCTCGGCGCGCGGCCAGGAGCCCGACAAGATCCTCGGCCTGAACCTCGGCGCCGACGACTACGTGGTGAAGCCGTTCGGCCTGCAGGAGCTCCTCGCGCGCATCAAGGCCGTGCTCCGCCGCCACTCGCGGGACCAGGAGCCGGTCGCGTTCGACGACGTCAAGGTCGACCTCGTCGCACGCACCGTCACGAAGGGCGGCGAGGCCGTCACGCTCACCGCCCAGGAGCTGAAGCTCCTGTGCCACTTCGCCTCGAACCCGGGCAAGACCTTCAGCCGCGACGAGCTGCTCGCCGCGGCGTGGGGCTACGGCTACGAGGGCACGACGCGCACGGTCGACAACTTCGTCTCGCAGCTGCGCGGCCGCTTCGAGAAAGACGCCGACGCGCCGAAGCACTTCGTCACGGTGCGTGGCATGGGCTACCGGTTCGACCCTTGATCCGGTCTAGCGCAGGCCCTTCTTGATCCGCTCGAAGAGGCCGTTGACGGTGAGGAAGATGAGCTCGACGTCGCCGAAGCGCACCTTCGTCTCATCGGCGACCCGGGCGCGCTCGTTGGGCGAGAGCTTGAGCGGGCCGACCCACGTGCCGTTCTTGCTCTCGGCGTCGACGACGTTCCAGTCGCCGGTGCGCAGGTCTTTCTGGAAGTAGGCGTGGAAGCGGCTCACCGAGACGTCGTCGATGACGATGTCGTTGGTGTCGATGCGGCCGACGGTGACGCCCATCGCGAACGCGTTCGCCTTGCCCTGCACCTTCTTGAGCTCGAAGACGACCGGCTCGCCCGCGCGCGGCTCTTTGAGCGGGCCGCCGCTGGCGGTGCCCGCCCAGGCCTCTTCGCCTTGCGCCGTCATCGGGAGCTCCCAGAACAGCAGCGGCGAGTCGATCTGCTTTCTCAACAGCTCCGCCTCGGTCAGATACCGGCGGTAGTAGTAGGAGAAGCCGATGGGCACGGTCGGCGGCCACTGTAAGATGCCCCTGTGCACCGGCGCTACACGATCCACCGCGATGGGGACCTGCTCGTCGAAGACCTCGACGCCAACGGAAAGCCGATCGACCCCGAGCCCGTCCCGGCCGAAGACCGGCTGCCGCTCGAGGTGGTGGTGCTCGCCCCCGACGACGTCGACTCGAAGGCCGCCCTGCTCGACCTGCTCGAGCTCGCCCACGAGATGGAGTCGAACCCCGACGAGCAGCAGCAAGCCAAGAAGGGCCACAAGCTCGACGTGATCAGCTAGTCCCCGAAGTCGTGCCGGGATCGTCGAGGCGCGCCGCTGGCGAAGTCGCACCCGCCGACCCGGCCCAGTGCGGCACGAAGCTGCGGCACGAACCTCCGGGTGCCAGCCGCGAGCGCTAGATCTTCACGGGCGCGCGCTTGAAGGCTGTGAACGAGTCCTGGAAGTAGGCCTTCTGCGCCGCCTTCGCCTCGGTCGCCCGGTGCGACTTACCCTCGACCGTCGCCTGGTACTGCGCCTTGAAGCTCTGGTTCGAGAGCCAGTTGTCGACCTGGTTCTTCCCGCCGTTGAACGTGTCGCGGTACCGCCGCTCGTGCATCACGTTCTGGACTTCCGTCGGGGCCACCTCGACGCGCTCGAGGAGCCGCTGCGCACGCAGCGCCACATCCAGAAGATGCTGGCCGACCTTCATCAGTGAGAAATTGTCGCACCCGGTAGGGAAGCGGTTGCGCTCGAAGTGAAAAGCCTAGTTGTTCTCGGCGCCTGCGGCGATCCAATCGCGGACGAGGCTGAGCCGCGCGGCGTCGAGGGCATCGCCCGTGTTGGGCATTCGGGCGCCGGCCTTGGGGCGCTCCGAAGAGAGCTTCTGGTACAGGTACGAGTCGTCGGGCTTGCCGGGGACGACGAGCGTGAGGTCGGTCGCGCCGACGGCCTTCGCCTTCACGTTCACGAGCTTCGCGAACGTCGGCGAGTCGAGGTTCAGCCCTTCGGCGGCGGCCGTGCCGCTGTGACAGCCGGCGAAGAGGCAGCTCTTCTTGAAGACCTCGGTCTCGACGCGCGTGAGCGTCGGGGGCGCTCCACAGGCGGCGAGCAGAACGAGGGCGGTGAGCGCGCGGTTCATCAGTTGTAGATGATCTCGAGCAGCACGAGGCGCGGCGTCTCGGCGCCCTCGCTGATCTCGAACTTGTTGGTGAGCGCGAGGGTCACGGGGTCGCCCTTGTCGGGGTCGTGGCTCGTGGCTCCGTTCGCGTCGACGTCGAGGAAGCCGAGGATCACGTACTTGCCGGCCGCGAGCTTCATCGTGGTGAACGACGTGTCGCTCGGCTTGCCGACGTCTTTCATCGTGAGGTCGACGCTCGCGACCTCGATCGACTGGAACTGCATCGCGTCGTCGCGCGGGCCGGTCACGCTCACGTCCTCTTGCAGGAAGATGTTCCCGTAGAAGGTGCCCTTCAGCGGGTCGACGAGGTTCGAGCTGTTCTTCACCATGTCGCCCGCCGCGAACTTGAACTGCGCGGTGCCGCCCTTCGGCGTGGTCATGGCGGCCGGCCCGCACGCGACGAGCGCGACCGCGGCGATGAACGGCAGCAGCCTCAATGCGTCATCCCGACCGTGCAGACGACCGGGTCCTTCACGCCGGCGACGAAGCCGAACGTCGCGCACATCTCTTCGGGGAACTTGAGCGCGCGGTCGGTGTCGTTGTTCCACTCGCAGGTCGTGCGCAGCACGGTGCCGGTGGTGAGGGCCTTCGGCGCCGACTGGAACAGGCTGATCGGCGGCGAGTCGCGGTAGTCGGCCTTCCACGCGTCGACCCGGTACAGCTCGGTCATCGCGCCGGGCTGGCCGAGCTCGGCGCGGAACTTCGCGCCCCACTCGTGCATGTGGCCACCGAACGCGATCAGCTCGACGTCCTGAGGCAGCGCACAGTCGAACGTCACCTTGTGGCCGATCGCGTTGGGCGGCACCTCGAAGCCGACCTCGTTGGTCGCGTAGACGCTCGTCCACTTCTGCACGTCTTTGACCGCCATCTTCTTCAGGCGAATGACGTCGCGCACCAGGATCGGCTTGTCGCCGGTGTTCAGGTAGTGGAACTGAATGATGAGCTTCTTGCCCTGCGGAAGCGACGTGCCGTAGCCCGCCGGCACCGCGTCGAGCGGAATCGCGAACGGCTCGAAGTTCGTCATCTTCGAGCAGTCGTACATCGAGCCGACCGGCGTCGGGTCATCGGCCTTCTGCGCGAGCAGCACGACGTGGTGGCCGAACTTGCCCTGCAGGCTCTCGACCTTCGAGAACGCGATCGACTCGCCGTCGTAGGCCAGCGTGCCGCAGTACATCTTGTCTTCGCCGGGCTGCAGCGTGGCCTCGGGGCCGACGAAGTCGATGAGCGCGTCGTCTTTTGTGGGGATGGCCACGCGCACGTCACGGGCTTCGTCAGCGCTGGGCGGCCGGCCACATGCGATCGAGAAGACGAGCACGGCGGCGAGAACGAGGCGACGCATGGGAGCTCCTGTCCGTTGAGGGTGACGGCAGGGCGCCCAATACCATTCGTGGCGTTAGGTCGGCAACCGAACGCCGACGACCGCGCCGCCGCCCTGGCGCTCGTGCGCGAACGCCTCGCCCTTGTGGGCCTGCGCGATGCGCTGCACGAGCGCGAGGCCGAGGCCGAGGCCTTCGCCGCGCGTGTCGGTGCCCTCACGAAACGGCTCGAACAGCGTGGCCGCGCTGCCGTTGAGGCCGGGGCCGCGGTCGTGCACCTCGAAGACGATCTGGCCCGGCTCGTCGCGCACCTCGAGCTGCTCGGCGCCGCCGGCGTGCTTCTTCGCGTTCTCGAGCAGGTTCGCGAGCGCCCGCGCGAGCAGCGTGGCGTCGACCTTGATGGTCTTCGCGTGGGTCTCGAGCTTGAGCTTCTCGGGCGGCAGGCCGGCGCGCTCGACCGCGCGCGCGGCGGCGTCTCTGACGTCGACGTCGCGCAGGTTCAACGCCTCGAACTGCACGCGTGAGCTCGCGAGGAGCTCGCCGACCAGCGCGTCCATCTCGAGGACCTCGCGATCGATGTCGTCCCACGTCTTCTGCGACGGGCCGTTGTCGCGGCCGAGCTCGCTGATGATCCGCACGCGGGCCAGCGGCGTGCGCAGCTCGTGCGAGACGGCGGCGAGCAGCTCGCGCTGGTCTTTGAGCTGCTTCTCGATCTTCGCGGCCATGTCGTTCACCGCCTCCGAGACGACGCCGATCTCGCCGGGCTCGTGGCAGCCGACCTTGCTGCGCGCGCTGTAGTCGCCCGCCCCGATGCGCTTCACGGTCTCGGTGAGCTCGTCGAGGGGCTTCGAGATGCGGCTCGCGATCTTGCCCGAAGCCGCCGAGAGCACGACGGCCGCGATGAGCAGCACGATGACGGTGCGCAGCGGGCCGAACGGGGTGTGACGGGCGTGGTTGAAGCAGGCGCGCACCTCGCCGAGCCTGATCGCGCCCCGCATCACCGGGGCCTTGAAGCCGCCGCGATCGCAGACGTCGCCGACGCGGGTGACGAGGTTGCCGTTCGCGTCGCGCAGCTCGGCGTCGACGTCGAAGGCCTGGGCGGCCTGCGTGAGCTTGCGGTCGCGCTCGGCGGGGTTGTCCCAGCTCGAGGCGAGCTCCATGCCGACGTAGCTCTGAATGCGCTCGTAGTCGCGCCACCAGCCGGTGCCCGAGGCGTGCGAGAGCAGCGCCATGGTGCCGCCGATGGCTCCGACGGTGACGAAGATCGTGACGACGAACCACCAGAACAGCCGGCGCTTCAGCGACGAGCGGATGTAGCGCCCCGCGGGCCCCATGCGGCGGAAGTGCTCGTGGTGGTGCCGGTGGTGGTGGTGGCGCACGGTCACTCTTTCGCCAGCACGTAGCCGACGCCGCGCACGGTCTTGATGAGCTTCGGAGGGTCGTCGCCGAGCTTCTGGCGCAGGTGAGAGATGTGCACGTCGACCGTGCGCTCACCGACGACGACGTCGCTGCGGCCGGCCTCTTTGAGCAGCGCGTCTCGGGGGATCACGCGGCCCGGCCTGCGGAGCAGCGCGACGAGAATGTCGAACTCGAGGCCGGTGAGCTCGACGGGCTTGCCGGCGACGGTGGCGACGCGCGAGCTGACGTCGACCGCGATGTTGGCGACCGACAGCTGCTGGGCGACGACGTCGGGACGAGAGCGGCGCAGCACGGCCTTCAAGCGGGCGAGCAGCTCGCGGGGGCTGAAGGGCTTCGCGACGTAGTCGTCGGCGCCCAGCTCGAGGCCGACGACGCGGTCGGTCTCGTCGCCGCGGGCGGTGAGCATGATGACGGGCACGTTCGACTTCGCGCGCACCCGCCTCACCACCTCGAGGCCGTCCATCCCGGGCATCATCACGTCGAGCAGGACGGCGTCGAAGGCCCCCTGCTCGAGTGCCGCCAGCCCGCGTGGCCCATCGGCGGCGTGACTGAGCGCGACTCCGTTCTGCTCGAGATAGCTGGTGAGCAGCTCGGGGAGCCGAGCATCGTCGTCGATGAGCAGCACGCGGGAGGCCAAGTCGTTCACGACTCTACTCTTGGGCCTGGGGCTTCGCCTGCGGTTGTTCGGCCTTCTTCACCTCGACCTGCGGCTGCTGGACGATGACGGTCGGAGCCGGGGTGCTCTGGGGCTGAACGATGATGATCTGGGGGATGACCTGCTGCTGCTGCGGCTGCACGACCGGAGCCGGCGCGGGGGCTGGTGCCGGAGCGGGCGCGGTGACGACGGGCGCGGGCGCGTCGTAGCGCTGCGACCAGCGATCACAACCTCCCTCGTAGCCGCCGCCGTGGTGCCAGCGGTGCCAGCGCGCCGCCGAACCCAGCGCCGAGCCGTAGCCGAGCAGAACTCCCAGACCCAACAGAACGATCAATGGCCTTCTCATGGTGTGGTTCCCTTTCCTTTCAGAGGTTCACTGCGTGGTGGTGGCCGTAGCCGTGGTGACCGAAGCGGTGGTGGCCGCAGCCGCCTCCGGCGAAGTGGCGCGGGCCGAACTCGATCAGATCGCCGGCGACGGCGCGCTGCTCGGGCGTGAGCGCCTCGTGGATCTTCTGCATGCCGGCGAGCACCGTCTTCTTCAGCTCGTCCATCGCGGTCTGCTGCTTGTCGAACTGATCGCGAACGGACTCGGTGTCGAACGCCTCACCGCGAACCGACTTCGCGAACGTGCTGCGCGCGCGGAACAGCTCCTCGCGCACGGCGCGCGCCTTCTCGTAGGCCTCGTCGAACGCCTCGGTGATGACCTTCTCCTGCCCCGGCGTCGTGTCGAGGCGCTGGAAGAGCCGCCTCAGCATCCACCGGCGCGGGCCTGCGTTGTCGCCGCTCCAGCCGCCGTAGCCCCAGCGGCGACCGCCGCGCACCACTTTCACGAGCGCGACGAGGCACACCGTCCCAAAGATGAAACCCAACATGGTCCTTCTCCTTCGTGCTGCGGCGCCCGTCATGGGCACCGCGGTTACGAACAAAGGGTAGGAACCCGGTGTGAAGGGCTTCGGTGTGTAGGGGTGAAGAAGTGTTAACCGGCGGCGTCCGTCGCGCTCGTGCACTTTCTCTTGAGCCTTGCGCTGGTTGCGTCGCCCGAGCCTGCGCCGCGCGCGACCCGCATCGCCCAGATCGCGGTGACGGCGCCGATCATCGGGGGGCTGCTCGGGGCCGCGGGCTACGCAGGCGCCGTGTGGGCGACGCGGCCGAGCGGGCCCTCACCGTGGGCGACGCGGCTGACGGTGGGAGCCGGCTGGGCCGCCGGCGTGGCGCTGGGCGTCTGGCTCGCGGGGCTGCGCGCGGGCTCGACCGGCAACGGCTGGTGGGCGCTGGCGGGCAGCTTCGTCGGTGCGGGGCTGTCGATGGCGGTCTGGGCGGCGGTCGGAGGCCGCGCGGGCGACGCCGCGGGCGCCCCGCTGCTCGTGGTGCTGCCGATCTTCTCGTCGACGGCGCTCTACGAAGCGCACGCCGGACCTTGAAAACTGGGAAGCTACCTCCTAGTTTTCCAGGTCAATGAACCGACCCCGAGCGACTGCAGCGGTGCGAGACCACTTCCGGGTTCACCCGGTGGTGGTGCTCGTCGGCCCGCGGCAGTGCGGGAAGACGACGCTGGCGAAGCACCTGGCCGAGACTGCACCGTTCAAGCGCGGCCCGGTGACGCGCTTCGATCTCGAGATTCCGGCCGACGTCGCCCGACTCGCCGACCCGATGTTGTCGCTCGAGCACATCGACGGGCTGATCATCATCGACGAAGTGCAGCGCCGGCCCGAGCTGTTTCCGGCGCTGCGGGTTCTCGTCGACCGCCACAAGAAGGGCGTGCACTTTCTCGTCTTGGGAAGCGCGTCAGGCGACCTGCTCCGGCAGACGAGCGAGTCGCTTGCCGGGCGGGCTGCGTATCTCGAGTTGACCCCGTTCTCGCACCACGAGGTGGTCGGGCTCGAGCGCCTCTGGCTCAGGGGTGGCTACCCGCGCTCGTGGCTGGCGCGCGCTGACGGCGACGCCTTCGCGTGGCTACAGCAGTACGTCGCCACGTTCTTGAACCGGGAGGTTCCGTCATTCGGTTCGCGGGTGTCGCCGGTCGCGCTCCACCGGCTGTGGATGATGCTCGCGCACCTTCACGGTCAACGCCTGAATCTCTCGGAGCTGGGCCGTTCGTTCGGCGCTGATCACAAGACCGTCGGCCACTACGTCGACTTGCTCGTGCAGACGTTCATGGTGCGACTGGTGCAGCCGTGGTTCACGAACGTCGCCAAGCGGCAGGTGAAGACCCCAAAGCTGTACTTCCGTGACTCAGGCCTGTTGCACGCGCTGCTGAACATCGGCTCACGTACGGAGCTCGACCGTCACCCGTACCTGGGTCCGTCGTGGGAGGGCTTCGCGCTCGAGTGTGTCATCCGCGAGCTGGGGCTGAGCACCACCGAGTGCTTCTTCTGGGCGACGCACGCGGGCGCCGAGCTCGACCTCTACGTGCCCCGGGGCACGACGTCGTTCGGCTTCGAGGTCAAGCGCACCGAGGCGCCGAAGCTGACCCCGTCGATGAAGAATGCGCTGGAGGATTTGGGCCTCCAGCGCCTCTTCGTGGTCGTCCCGGGCAGCGAGATCTACTCGCTGCACGAGAGGGTGACCGTGTTGGGGTTGTCGGCGCTGAAGAAGCTGCCGGGGCTGATGGTCAGAGCATCGACTCGAAGCTGACGGCGCCGACGAACTTCGCCTCGCCGAGCAGCTCGAGCGTGCGGCGGCCGCTGTCGACGTCGGCGGCCTTGAGCTGAACGCTCAAAAGCGCAGCGTCGGCCGCGAGCGCGACGGGAATACCCGCCGGGTTCGAGATGACCGAGTCGAGCACGACGATCGCGAGACCGCCCTGCGCGACGTGGCTCGTCATCTCGATGATGAGCCGCGAGGCGCCGCTCAAGTCGGTGCCCTCGGCGTGAATCAGCTTGATGGGGCTGTCTTTCTGAAGCGTGGCGACGCGCGCGAGCGCCTTCGCGATCGGCGCGGCAGAGCCGCCCGGATGCGACGGAATGACCGCGAGCGAGCTCCACTCTTTCTTCAGCGTGGCGAACCACAAGCGCTGCACGTCGGTCGACGGCAGCTCGGCTTTGCCCTGAATTGCCGCTGCAACTGCTGAACTCATGAACCCTCCGTCACAGCCCTCACCGCCCGAGTGAACTCAGCCCGGGTGAAAGGCTTGATGAGGTATAACCGTGCGCCGAGCTCCTCTGCATGAGCGCGGTCTTCCGGTAACGAGCGCGCGCTCATCATCAGCACCGGCGTCGAGATCAGCACCGGCGTCGAGGTCGTCTTCGTCGAGTCGGCGTGATGCGTGCGCAGGAACTCGAGCACGTCGTAGCCGGACGACTCGGGGAGCATCAGATCGAGCACGAGCAGCTCGAACTTCTGCTCGCGCAGCGCAGCCATCGCCTTGCGGCCGTCGCTCGCCTCAGAGACCTCGTACTTGAGCAGCTCGAGGTAGCCCCGCACCATCTTGCGGAGCGGGGGGTCGTCTTCGACGACGAGAGCGCGCTTGGCCGTCACAGCTGACCTTCCGCGTGAAGCGTGAGTGACAGGCTGACCATCCAGTTGTTCACGATATTCGCATTCGGGTTCCCGAGGAGAACGAATGTCGAGTTGATGCCAGAAACGTCGACGCGCCAGTACCGCGGCGCGATGTAGCCCGCACGCAGCTCGGCGAACGTCGTGAAGATCTGCTGATCGTCTCCCGTGCCGCGCAGGCGCACCGCCGTGAGCGAGCGCGCGAGGCCGGCGCGGCCGGCGAGGGCCCAGCGCTCCTGGTAGGTCCAACCGAGGTTCGCGAAGACCTCGCCGCGGCTGAACGCCGCAGCGACGTAGCGATCGATCGCCGGAGCGACGCGCAGGCCGAGGTCGAAGACGACGACGTTCGCGCCCAGGTCGAAGCGATTCATCAGCGCGGCGTCGCCGCCCGGCGTCGGAGCGATCGCTGCGGGCTGATCGCCCCAGGTGCCGTAGACGACGCCCATCAGGGCGCCGAGCTCGAACGAGGTCGGCCGCAGCACCTGGTGCCGCCAGCGCACCGCAGCGCTGCCGACGGTCGCGGTCGTCTGCAGCCCGGGAAAGCGCGAGTGCTGGGCGTCGAACTGCCCATAGAGCCGATCGAGCCCCGACAGCGTGGCGTCGAAGACGGCGCGCGTGCGCCACGCCTGCTGCTCGGGCAGCACGGCGATCGAGCGGGAATCGGTGCCGGTGCTGTAGTTGAAGCCCGCCGACGTATCGAGCGAGAGCAGGCGCGACAGCGGCCACTGCACGCCGCCGTTCACGTCGACGGTGGCTTCGCTGATCTGACCGAGCTGAAACGTCGGCGCCGTGGTGCCGCGCTGCACCGCGAGATCCGACCGGCCCTGGTAGAAGGTCTCGAGCAGGTACGGGCGGGGGCGGCCCTCGCGCGACCACTGCAGCTCGAGCGACTGCCGGTTGTTGAACTCGGTGCGGCGCCCGCGCGCGACGCCAGTGTCCTGGTCGATCTGCGTCTGGAAGTACGGCTCTCGAACGCGGAGCGTCGGCGAGTACGAGAGGCTGATGCGACCTCCGAGGTTCTCGAGCGAGCCCGAGAGCGACGGCGTGACCTCGGCGTCACCGGCTGCCGTGTCAGTGAGATCATTACCGGTGGCGGTGCGGGCGCGGGTCTCGAGGCGGGCCGAGGCCTGGCCTTCGAGGCGGACGTCGCCCGTGAGCAGCGCGAGTGCGGCGGCGAGAGCGACCATGGCTCACTCCACGATGAGGACGTCGCCGGGGCGCAGCTTGAACCCGGCGCCCTTGCCGGCGGCCTTCGTCAGCGCGTCGTACTCGAAGCGAATGCGCTGGGCCTTGCTGCCGTCGGGCGGCGAGCGCAGCACGAACAGCTCCTTCACGGCGAAGTTCGTGAAGCCGCCGGCGGCGGCGAGGGCCTGGAGCACTCCGGCGTTGGGGTCGAGCGTGAAGATGCCGGGGTGCAGCACCTCGCCGAGCACCGAGACCGGCACGGGTCGAATCTCTTCGAGAGAGATGGTGACGACGGGGTTGTTGATGAACTCCTTCAGCCGGGTCTGCAGCTGGGCAGAGAGCACCACCGGCGTGAAGCCGGCTGCGGTGACGTCGTTCAAGAACGGGAGCGAGATCTTGCCGTCGGCGCGCACGCGGCTTCGGGCCGACATGGCCTCCTGGCCGAACACGCGGACGCTGACGGTATCTCCCTGGCGGATGACGTACTCACCGTCGGGCGGAGGCTCTTCCCTGAAGTCATCGACCCAGATGAATGATCCCGGGTCGTGGCGGCAGGCCCCTCCGAAGACGGCGAGCGTTGCAATGATCGCGGCTCGCTTCATGGCTTGACGAACTAACAGGTGGCTTGCGAGCGGGCCAGAGTCACGCGTGTCGTTACCAGCACGTCTCAGCTCGCGCCACGGCCGGTGAGAACGACGGGCACCGTCTTCAAGATGAGGTTGATGTCGTTCTTGAGCGACCAGTGATCGATGTACTGCATGTCGAGGTACATCCACTCTTCGAAGCTGATCTGGTTGCGGCCGCTGACCTGCCAGATGCAGGTGAGGCCGGGGCGCACCGAGAGGCGCCGGCGCTGCCAGGCTTCGTACTTGGCGACCTCGGGGGCGACGGGCGGGCGCGGGCCGACGACGCTCATGTCGCCGCGCAGCACGTTGATGAGCTGGGGGAGCTCGTCGATGGAGTACTTGCGGATGAAGCGGCCGATGCGCGTGACGCGCGGGTCGTTCTTCATCTTGAACACGGGGCCGGCCTGCTCGTTCTGCTTCGCGAGAGCGGCCTTCAAGTCTTCCGCGTTGACGACCATCGAGCGGAACTTGAGCATGTTGAACGGCTTGCCGTGGAGGCCGACGCGCTGCTGCTTGAAGAGCACGGGGCCGCGGCTGGTGAGCTTGATCAGCACGGCGACGACCGCGAACAAGGGCAAGAGCACCCAGAGGGCGGCGGCGCTCGAGGCGATGTCGAAGAGGCGCTTGAGCGCGAGCTGAGCGGGCTTCTGGTCGACCGAGACGTAGTGCAGGTAGCCGTCGGCGACCGCCTGGCCGTCGGCGGGCCGGGCGCGATCGAGGCGGAAGCTGTACGCGGGCAGCGCGAACGGCATGCCGAACTTCTCGCAGGTCTTGATGGCGGCCTGCATGGCCTCGCCGTGGCGCAGGGTGTTGCCGGCGATGATGACCTCTTCGACGGGCACGGTGCGCAAGATGCCCTCGAGCTCGCCAGCGGTGCCGAGGAAGCTCGCGGCGAGGTTGTCGGGGCGGGCCTCGTCGTCGAAGCGAAGGAAGCCGGCGACGCGGCGCTTGCCCTTCTTGATGATGTCTTCGGCGGTGATGCGGCCCATGGGGCCGGTGCCGATGATGAGCACGTCGTCGAGCGGAGCTTCGCGGCGGGCGATGGGCCGGAAGAGCGCGAGCCGCAAGAAGACGATGGGCAGCGCGAGCGTCACGAGGAAGAGCGGGAGCCGCGGGAGCGTGGCGGACGGGGGCACGAGCAGCACCACGAGCGCGAGGATGGTGGTGACCGCGAGCACGAGAATCGACGTGAGGGCGAGCTCGTCGAGCACCGAGCGCTCGGCCCACGGATCATAGTGACGGAGCGCGGTGCTGGTGACGAGCCACACCATGGTGGCCGAGATGCCGAACCAGACGAGCTCGTGGCCGCGCTGGGTGACGCCCGACCAGAGGGTCGAGAGGACCAGCGCAGCGAGGAGCCACGCCAGGTCGACGAAGAGGTTCAGCTTGGAGGTGAAACCGGGGGCGAGCCGCCCCAGCACGTTGTTCATTGCGCGACGCGACATTATCTGAAGAGGCAACCCATTGTTTCCTCTTGAAACTTGGGTAGACAGGGCAGGTGCTTCCGGTGCGGCGGCTGAGGGTAGGGGAAATTCCGATCGACGTGGTGGGCTTCAAGACGGCGGTCGACGTCGTGGTGGATCTCGCCCGGCGCGGATCAGGCGGTTACGTGGTCACGCCGAACATCGACCATGTCGTGGTGGCCGAGACGAACGCCGACTTCAAGGCGGCGTATGCGTCGGCGGCGCTCTCGGTGGTCGACGGCATGCCGCTGGTCTGGGCGTCACGGCTGCTCGGAGTCCCACTTCCCGAGAAGATCTCCGGCTCGGATCTGGTGCTGCCGCTGATGGAGCGCGCCGGGAAAGAAGGCCTGCGCGTGTACCTCCTGGGTGCCGGCCCTGGCGTGGCGGCGAAGGCGGGGGAAGAGCTGACGCGGCGCTTCGGAGTGAACATCGTCGGCGCCGAGGGGCCGATGCTCACGGGCGCGGCCGATGACCCGCAGGCGGCGGCGGCGTTCGAGCGGGTCCGGGCGGCGAAGCCACACCTCTTGCTGGTGGGCATGGGGGCTCCGAAGCAGGAGCTGCTCATGTACCGGTTCGAGAAGCAGTACGCGCCGGCGGTGGCGCTCGGCATCGGGGCGGCGATCGACTTCATCGCGGGCACGGTGAAGCGCGCTCCGTCGTGGATGGCGAACAACGGGCTCGAGTGGGCGTACCGGCTGTCGCGCGAGCCCAAGCGGCTGTGGCGGCGCTACCTGGTGAATGACCCGAAGTTCCTCTTCATCCTCGCGAAGACGATGGCGCGGCCGAAAGAAGAGCGCATCGCGTGGAGGTGACGTGAGGGCGGTCTTGCAGCGCGTGCTGTCAGCGAAGGTCGAGGTCGACGGGCGCGTCGTGGGTGAGATCGGGCCGGGGCTGCTCGTGCTGCTCGGCGTCGGTAAAGGCGACGGCGAGCCAGAGCTCGAGTGGCTGGCCGACAAGATCTCGGGCCTGCGCATCTTCGAAGACGAGGCGGGCAAGATGAACCGGTCGCTGCTCGACACCTCGAAGGCGATGCTCTGCGTCTCGCAGTTCACGCTCTACGCGGACACTCGCAAAGGGCGGCGGCCGTCGTTCATCGACGCGGGCGCTCCAGACGAGGCGAAGGTGCTGTACGCGAAGTTCTGCGAGCGCTCGCGGGCCCTGGGGCTCACCGTCGCCGAGGGCATCTTCGCGGCCGACATGAAGGTGTCGCTGCTCAACGACGGGCCGGTCACAATCTGGCTCGACAGTACGCAGCGGTGACGCGCTTCAGTCGGGCTCGGCGAGGCCAAGTCTTCGCAGCCCCGCGATGCCCTTCTCGAAGGTCAGCTGCCGGGCCTTCGAGACGTTGCGCGGAGCGACGACGATGACCTCGGGCTCCCGGTTCGCGGCGAAAGACTCGATGAGGTCCGCGAACGGCGCCATCGGGCCCTTCAGCTTGCCTCGCCACGCCGCTCGCTCGACGCGCTTTCGCGTCACGACGGCCTGCGTGGGCACGTGCCGCCGGACGAGCCTCGAGGGAATACCCTCGAGGTAGCACTCGATGAACAATGCCTCGGAGATGTCGAGGGCCCAATCGACCTCGCCGTAGAACCGGCGACTCGCCTCGTCGAACCGGCGAGCCGCGGCCGGGGTGATGGCGAGCCTGCTCGTGCCCGCGTTCAGCTTGAAGCGGCCGAGCTTCCCCGCCAGTCGAACGCGCTCGAACAACGTGCCCTCCAGGAGCGCGAGCTCGTTCGTGCTGAGGCCGTCGATCGTGACGTCGCGCAGCGTCACGACGCCCAGGAGGCAGCTGACGGCGGAGCAGCCGCGCAGCGTGACGTTCTCGACGACCGTCTTGCCGACCGTGTGCTTCATGAAGCCGAGCGTGCAGTTGTCGAAGGTGCAGGAGACGATCTCGAGATCGCGGAAGCGCCGCCGCCGGTCGTCGTCGAGGCCCTCGAACGTGACGTGTCGCAGGGTCTTCAATCGAGCTCAGAAGTACTTCGCGAGATCCACACCGGTGTAGAGCGACGCGACCTCGTCGGCGTAGCCGTTGAACGGCAGGGTCGGCCGGCGCCGCAGCTCGCCGATGCGGCGCTCGTTCGCCTGCGACCAGCGCGGGTGATCGACCTTCGGGTTCACGTTCGCGAAGAAGCCGTACTCGTCGGGCGCCGCGAGGGCCCAGGTGGTCTGCGGCTGCTCGCGGGTCAGCTCGATGCGCACGATCGACTTGATGCCCTTGAACCCGTACTTCCACGGCACGACGAGCCGCAGCGGCGCGCCGTTCTGCCCCGGCAGCGCCTTGCCGTAGAGCCCGGTCGCGAGCAGCGTCAGCGGGTGCATCGCCTCGTCGAGGCGCAGCCCCTCGACGTACGGCCACTGCAGGGTGCGGGCGCGCTGGCCGGGCAGCTGCTCGGGGTCGAGCAGCGTGGTGAACGCGACGTACTTCGCGAACGAGGTCGGCTCGACGCGCTTCAGCAGCGCCGCGAGCGGAAAGCCGAGCCAGGGGATGACCATCGACCAGCCCTCGACGCAGCGCATGCGGTACACGCGCTCTTCGGCCTGAAACCAGCCGAGCACCTCGTCGAGCGCGTAGGCCGCGGGCTTCGCGACCTCGCCGGTGATCTCGACCGTCCACGGGCGGAGCTTGAGCGTGCCTGCGTTGCGCGCCGGGTCGCCCTTGTCGAGGCCCAGCTCGTAGAAGTTGTTGTACGTCGTCACGTCGCCGAACTTCGTGAGCTCGGGCGCGCTGGCGGTCGCGGGGCCTTCGGCAGCGGGCGTGCCGACGTGGCGGCGGGTGAGCAGGTCGAGGCCGACTCCGACGGCGGCGGTCGTGCCGGCGAGCTTCAGCCAGTCGCGCCGGTTCAGGTACAGCTTCTCGTCGGTGGGCTTCTCGTCGGCCACGGCACGACAACGCTAACCGCGGTCGCGGCGTTCCAGCTACCTCGGTAGCGAGCGCACGCGGAACCGGGCGATTCGCGCCGAGCGCGAGTGGGCACGCGCGTTGCTCGACGTCGCGCCATGCGCTCACGCCTCGTCTTCGTGCTGCTGTTGTGCGGTTGCGGGCTCCCTGTCGAGACGACGTCGGGCACCGAGGTGGGTCACACATCGAAGGGCGTGAACGAGTGGCTGGGCATTCGGTACGCGGAGCCGCCGGTCGGAGCGCTGCGGTTCGCTCCGCCGGTAGCGCGCGCGAAGCAGGCGGGCGAGCACTGGGCGGGCAGCATGGGCGCCTCGTGCGAGAAGGAGGAGGACTGCCTGTTCTTGAACGTGTGGGCTCCGGACGGGGCGCAGGGCCTGCCGGTGATGGTCTTCATTCACGGCGGCGCGTACACGATGGGCAGCGCGCCCGAGGCGGCGACGCTCGCTCGCAAGGGCAACGTCGTGACGGTCACGATCAACTACCGGCTCGGCGTCTTCGGCTTCCTGGCGCACGCGGACCTGGCGAACGAGCCCGGCAACGTCTCGGGCAACTACGGCCTGCTCGATCAGCAGCTCGCGATGCGGTGGGTGAAGAACAACATCGAGAAGTTCGGCGGCGACCCCATGAACGTCACCATCTTCGGCGAGTCGGCCGGCGCAGGCAGCGTGTGCTCGCACCTCTTGTCGCCGCTCGGCGCCGGTCTGTTTCACCGCGCGATCGCCGAGAGCGGCTCGTGCGTGCTCGACTTCCCCTCGCGGTCGCGCAGCCAGCTCACGGGCCAGCACGTGGCCGAGAAGCTCGGCTGCACCGGCGACGTGCCGGCGTGCCTGCGTGCCGCGACCGCCGACGCGCTCGAGGCAGCGCTGACCACGAAGCTCGAATTCGCGGCCGACGCCGACAAGTGGGTGCCCTCGGCCGACGGCGAGGTGCTGCCGGTCGACCCGTACGCGGCGCTGCAGGGGGGCCGGCTGCAGCGCGTACCGTTCCTGAGCGGCGCGAACGGCAACGAGGGCTCGCTGTTCACGGTCGGCATGAAGGTCGACACGCGCGCCGACTTCGAAGAGCTGATCCGCAAGGCGATGCCGAACCACACGAGCGCCGCGCTCGCGCTGTACAGCGAGGCGAAGTTCCCCGTCGCGAAGGACGCGGCGACCGCGGTCATCGGCGACGTGTTCGTGTGCGGGCAGCGCAAGCAGGCGGCGCTGATCTCGGCGTACGTGCCGAGCACGTACCTGTACCACTTCACCCGCGCGAACCCGTCGCTCGCGTGGAACGTCGGCGCCACGCACGGCTCCGAGATCCCCTACGTGTTCGGCGAGCTCGGCTTCCCGCTCACCGAGACCGCCGACGACCGCAGGCTGTCGGACGAGATGATCGGCTACTGGAGCCGCTTCGCGAAGAACGGCGACCCCAACGGCACCGGCGCCGTCACGTGGCCGCAGCTCGGCCCCGCCGGCGACTACCTCGTGCTCGACACGACGATTCAGGCGAAGGCGAACCTCGCGCCCGAGCGGTGCGATCTCTTCGAGACCTGGCTGCCGTCGCTGTAGGGAGCCGAACCGCTCAGCCCGCCTGCTGCGGTGGCCGCGGCCCACCTGCTGCGGGCGGCCTCGGTCCCGGCCTGCGGCCACCTCGCGACGGCGCAGTACGCGGTTGCGGCGATCTAACGGCCGCGGCGCCGGGCGAGCAGCAGCAGCGCTCCGGCGATGAGCAGGCCCGGCGCGCTCGCGCAGCCGCCCTTCACGGGCACCTCGGCCGCGGGCATCAGCGTGAGCGTCGCCTCTTCGCGGCGCTCGACGCCGACGCCGAGGGGCGCCTCGAAGAGCGACAGGCCCTCGGCGTGCGCGCGGAGCGTGTAGACGCCCGGCGGCAGGTCGAAGTGGAAGGTGCCGTCCGCAGCGCTCTGGGCAGAGACCAGCCAGCCGTCGGCGATCGCATCGACCTCGGCGCCCTCGACGCTGCCCGCCATGCCGAGCACGAGGCCGTCGATGCCGGTCGCGAACGTGAGCGTCACATCGAGCCGCGTCTCGTTGCCGCGATCGTCGACCGCGATGAAGCGCAGCGCGTTCGCGCCCGGCACCAGCATGACGGTCTGCGAGAAGGCTCCGGCGCTCAGCGGCACGGGCGCTGGGGCGCCGCCGTTCACCGACAGCGTGAGCGACGACACCGCACCGCGCGCGTCGCTGGCGGTGCCGGTCACGGTGAGCTGGGCCGCTCCGACTCGGGTGTCGCCCGTGGGCGAGACGAGCGCGATCTCGGGGCCCACGGTGTCCGGCACGCCCGTGGGCGAGAGCCCCACCGAGCCCCAGATGAGCTGGCCGGCGGCGACCATGCGCGAGACGGTGCCGTCGACGTACCCCGCCGCAGAGGCGCTGACGGTGTACGTGCCGGGCTGGAGGTCTGCGCTGAACTGCCCCGTCGCGTCGGTGACGAGCGTCTTGCCTCCGACCTTCACGGTGGCGCCCGCGATGCCGCGCGAGAGATCGGCCGCGTCGGCCGGGTTCACCTCGTAGACGCGGCCTTTCAGCGTGCCGGTCATCGGCATCACCGGGCCGCAGCCCGAGACGGGGAAGCCGGTCGTCGGAGACGCCGCCATCGCGGCCTCGGTCATCGGGCCCCAGTCGCCGTCTTCAGCGAGCTTGCTCGCGTTGTTCTTGTTCCACAGCTTCTGGAACGCGAGCACCGAGGTCGAGCCCGCGTTCGGCGCCGCGAGGAAGTCGAAGTGCACGAGGTCGCCGCTGCCGAACCACGTCCACCCCTGGGCCTGGAGCTTTGGGATCCAGAAGTTGTACGACGGCACGTCGATCGCCCGACCCGACTGGTGGTTGCTCTTGCCCGGCTCGGCGGCAGCCTGAATGCCGCACTGGCCGGCGCGATACCACTTGAGCAGCAGGTACTGCTGAGCCACCGAGCGGTACGCGGAGCTCAGCGTGATGTTCGTGCCCGACGCGGCGACTGCAGCCTTCATCGCGTTCGCGGCGGCGGGGTTCAGGTACGGCTGCACGGCCGAGCTCAGGCTGATGTTCGCCCCGCGGAAGTCGACCATCGTGTTCGGCGTGATGCAGTTGAGCTCGGCGACGAGCTGGCCCGTGAGCCCCGAGACGATCGACGTGTCGCAGCCGCCCGCCTCGCCCGCGGTGAGGCCGGCGCGGAAGACGCCGAGATCGTGGTCGAGATAGGCGTCGTCCGCGGGCTCGGGAGGGCCACACGCAGCGGCGGCGAGCGTCAGGGTGACGAAGAGCGGCGGGCGCAGGCGCATCGGGGCGAACAGTGGCGCAGGCGCTTACCACGATCGAACCGGGCGAGACCAAGCGACGCCTCGGCGTGACGGCGATGGCGAGGTCACCGTTCGGTGACTGGGTGACGGCGCGCGGCGCGGTGCGGTGACGGGCGTTTACACATCCCGCCTCAACCCAACGCGGAGGGAACGCACATGAAGATCGAACAGCTGATGTCGCGCGACGTGAAGAGCTGCCGGGACGTCGAGCCGCTGGTGAAGGCCGTTCAGCTGATGTGGGAGCACGACATCGGCTGCGTGCCGGTGATCGACGCGAACGGCGCGCTGGTCGGCGTCATCACCGACCGCGACTGCGTGATGGCGGCGTTCACCCAGGGCAGGCGCCTCGACGAGATCGCGATCGGCTCGGCCATGTCGAAGAAGCTCGTCACCTGCCAGCCGACCGATTCGCTCGAGACCGCGGCGATGGCGATGAAGAAGGCCCAGGTGCGCCGACTGCCGATCGTGAACAAGAAGGGCCACCTCGTCGGCATGGTGGCGTTGACCGATCTGTCGCGCGCGGCAGAGAGCGAGCCCAACCAGCGCGTGCGGGAAGGCTACATGCGCGAGGTCGAGCTGGCGCTCGCCGAGGTGGGGCGGCCGCGCATGCCCGTACGTGCCTAAGGGTCCTGGCTGATCTCGAGATCGGCGAAGTGACCGCGGACGCTGCCGCCGCCGAGGACCAGCGCTCCGAGGTGCTGGGTCCACGGCATCGGCAGCGTGCCGCCCCGCTGCAGCATGCCGTTGCGGAAGATCGAGTAGCCGTTGTTGCTCGGGTTGAAGGCGACCTCGAACGCGCTCCACGTGCCCGGAGCCAACGGGCCGAGCGAGTCGGTGGCGACCTCGAACGCGCGCAGGTCCTGGTTCCAGTTCACGCCCTGCGCGTCGATGATGCCGAAGCCGCCGAAGCCGCTGAAGCCGTTCGGGTTCGGCCCGGCGACCGTCGTGCGCAGCACCGAGGGGTTCGCGGCCACCGGGTCGGCGAGGAGCTTGAACTTCACGCGCCACGGCCGGTCGTAGTCGAGGCCGATCGGCACCTCGACCGTCGCCTGCGAGTTGTTCATCACCGAGATGCAGCCGTTCGTGGGCAGGCACGTCGCGCACCCGGCGTCTGCCGGCGGGCACGGCACCTGGGCGACCCCGCCGCCCACGGGCCGAATCGCGTGCAGCGGGTCGGCGCCGGCGAACGTCCAGCTGTCGCGGGTCGCGCCGCCGTCGGGAATCGTGACCGACGTCCGCACGCGCAGGTTGCGCAGATCGATGCGGGCGCCTCCGAGAATCGTGGCGAGCGCCACGCCGATGCGGCCCGCGGGAGCCGAGCTGCGGTCGCGCCACCGCATCACCTCGCGCAGCTTCGTCGCGTCGTCGCCGATCTCGACCGAGACCCAGTCGCCCGACAGCGAGACGCGCATGGCCTCCCAGTCGTTGTTGCGCACGAACGGCACGGCCGAGGCCGCGGCCACGTCGGCGCCGTTCGGCACGCGCCGGGTGATGTACATCGAGGCCTGCCCGGCCTGCGACCCGGTGAGAATGATGCCGTTGCGCGGGGCCGAGTCGCCGCCGTCGCGCACCGCGCGCACCGCGAGCCCGCCGTACGCATCGCCCGTGACGCGGATCTCGAGGTTCAGCGTGCCATCGCGCCACCGCTCGTCGCCCATCATCGCGGTCGAGATGCAGGTGAAGAAGCTCGTCTGATCGAGCGTGAGCTCGCCGGGCACGAGCACGCGCATGCCGGCGTCGCACGGCGTGAGCAGCTCGATGCCCTGGGTGTCGCGGAAGCTGCCGTTGAGCGGCGTCGCGCTCGCCGTCGACGGAGCCGAGACGTCGCCGCACAGGTTCTTCATCGTCACGCGCGCCTCGACGCGCTGGTTGTACTGGAACCCCGCGTCAGCGCCGTCGACGCTCGCCGAGCAGAGCCCCGCGTCGCACGCGCGCGGCTGAACCTTGCGGCAGCTCGTCGCGCCCCAGCACAGCTCGTACTCGGTGATGTCGGTGCGGGCCGGGTCGCGCGGCCACTCGAAGGTGAGCGACGTGCCGTCACCGGCGACGATGTCGAGGGGCGGAGGCACCGGCGGCTCGCAGGGCAGCGCCACGCGATCAGGGTTGAACAGGCAGGTGCAGCCCGAGCCGACGAGCGCGGCGATGGCGAGCCCGAGCCTCAATCGGTCACGACCGCCGGCTTCTCGACCGCGTCGAGGATGAAGAAGATGAGCGTGCCGATGCCGGTCAGGCCGCTGAAGATGAGGCAGACGTCGGCCGAGGCGTTGAGGCCGCGCTGCGTCTCGCGCAGGCGCGTGTCGCCCGGGCTCTTCTGCAGCTGCGCGTAGTTGCCCCACGCGGCGAGGCCGACCGCGGCCGAGACGATGCCGAACGCGGCCGCGATGCCGAGGGTCACGAAGGCCCACGGGCGAAACGTGTGCGGCTTCACCGGCTTCGACACCTCGATCGGCACCTGCACGACCAGCGGCTCGACGGTCGGCTTCACGACCTCGTCGGCGAGCGAGGCCGCCACGAGGTTCCACTCGACCATGCCCTCGGGAACTCTTCGCGACGAGCGTGAGAGCTCTTTGCCCGAGGCGACGTCGATGAACTCGGCGCTGACGAGCAGCGACGCGCCGACCTTGCCGACCCCGAACGCGAGCACGTAGCGGGCGCCGCTCCGCTGGCCGACCGTCGACAGGCAGGCGGCGTCTTCGCCGCACATCGCGGCGCTCCGCGCGACCTTCTCGGACTCTGAGAGCGCCAGCGGCTGGAGCTTCTTGCCCTCGAGCGCCCACCGGAACCCCTCGGTCACTGCCGTGACCATCGTCGCGTCGACACCGAGCGATTGGTACGGCGCGACCAGCACGGTGTCAGGCGCTGCGGCGAGCGTGAGGTACGCCCAGGCTGCGAAGAGGCTCATCGATCCAGTCGTTGGTGTGCTGCCTGGAGCGCGACTTCAGCATCTTTCAGCGACTTGTCGAGAGAAGGATAGTTGTGGCCCGCGTAGTCTTCGAGCGCCTGGCGCACGACCTCGCGCTCGAGCGACGTGAGCTGCTTGAGCCCGTACCGCGTCACGAGGCCGTCGTATTCCTTCTGCAGCTTGTTCATGCGGCCGACGTACGGGTCTGCCGCCGCCGGCTTCTCGATCACCACCACCTGCGGCGGCTTCTTCGCGGGTGGTGGCCTCTGGCGCGGTCTGACCGCCGGCGCAGGCTGCGGGTCGTCCGGCAACGGCGACTCGGGCGGCGGTGACACGACGACCTTCTGCGGCTCCGGAGGCGGTGGCACCACGACGTCGGGCTTCGGGCCCGTGGGCATGAGCACGAGCGCCGTGCCGCCGCCGACCAGCACGAGCGCGGCGAGCGCGGCGAACACCGGCGCGCGGCCGCGAGACCGCGGCGCGCTCAGGCCCGCCTCGGCCATCGCGCGCGCCGTGTCGAGCGGCGCCTTCTTGGGCAGCGCGGTGGTGAGGCGCTGCGCGACCTCGAGGGTGGTGGCGGGCCTCCTCGACGGGTCCATCTCGAGGCACTGCTGAACGAGCTCGGCGAGCGGCCCGGGCACCGGCTCGCCGGTCGGCGTGTCGATGATCGGCGGGGGAGTGAAGAGCTCCTGCGAGAGCACCCTGCCCTGCAGCAGCTCGTAGAGCACCGCGCCGACGGAATAGACGTCGGAGCGGCCGTCGACCACGCGCCCCTGCGCCTGCTCGGGGCTCATGTACGCGGGCGTGCCGAGCACCGCGCCGACCTGCGTGCGCGAGCCCTCGGTCTTCGCGACCCGGGCGACGCCGAAGTCGAGCACCTTCACGAAGTCGGGCTTTCCGTCGCGCTCGGTGAGGAAGATGTTGGCCGGCTTGATGTCGCGGTGGACGACGCCGCGCTGGTGAGCCGCGTGCAGCGCCTCGCACACCTGCGCCATGATCGCGCACGTTCGCGCGACCGGCAGCAGCCCCTTGAGCTCGACGACGCGGTCGAGGGCGTCGCCCTTGAGCAGCTCCATCACGCAGTAGGCGTGGTTCAGCTCTTCGACGAAGTCGATTACCTCGACGATGTGCGGGTGGTTGATCTCGTTGACGACGCGCGCCTCCTGGAAGAAGCGGCGGAGGATCTCGGGGTCCTTCGCCAGCTCGGGGCGCAGCACCTTCACCGCCACCTCGCGCCCCAGCTTCACGTGGCGGCCGAGGTACACCTCGCCCATGCCGCCTTCGCCGAGGCGGCGCATGAGCTGGTAGCTGCCGAGCACCTCGCCGGCGCGGGCGCCCTGGTCGGCCTGCTTCACGACCGAGGCCTCGGACACCCGCGTGTCGTGCTGCATGAGCTTGTTGAGATCGACGGTCTCGCCCTTGCCGACGATGCGCAGCTGCTCGGCGGCCTGGCCCGGCTGGCTCAGTCTCCCGCCGATGCACGCGAGCACGAAGTCCGACAGCTGCTGGCGCACGCCGATGAGCGGCTCGGGCGGCTCGACCGGCGGTGAGCCCTTCAGCACCTCGTACATGAGCTTGCCGAGCGCCGGCACGGGCGCCGCGGGAGCCGCCTCCGGAGCGAAGCCGATCAGCGTGCCGTCGCCCTCGACGTTCGTCAGCACGAGGTCGAGCGAGAGCGCCGGCGCGTGGCCCGCGTCGGCCAGCCTCTGCGCCGCGTGGCACACCGGCACGAGCCCGCGCATCATCTCAGGGGCGTCGAGCGCGCCGCGCGCGTAGAGCACGTCGGTGAGCCGCTTGCCGGCGTGCGGCCACGTCACCGCCCAGGCGCGCTGCGCGTCCTTTCCGCAGTCGACGACCTTGAGCCAGGGCCCGTCGCCCTTGCACAGCTGCGCCGCCTTGAGCATGCGGTCGGCAGCGGCAGGGCTCGGGTCGGAGTGCGTGAAGAGCCAGAGCTCCTGGCCGTTGGCGTCTTCGGCTGCCGAGCACTGGAGCCCGGCGCGGCCGTACAGCGTCGACACCACTTTGTACGGAGCGACTGCCGTGGCCATTCCCGCGGGCGATGATAGTACACGGGGCCTCGATGGCCGACCGGCACCCCACGTGGATCACCGAGGTTCAGGGTCGAAGGCCGGTGCGCGCGCTCGGAGCCTGCGCTCTCGAAGTGACGAAGGGCCCCGACAAGGGCGCGAAGGCGGCGGTGCGCCAGGTGCGCTTCCGCGTCGGCGCGCTGCAGGGCAACGATCTGCAGCTCAAAGACCCGTCGGTGTCGGGCCATCACTTCGAGCTGACGCTCGAGCCGTTGGGCTATCGCGTTCGCGACCTCGGCTCGCGCAACGGCACGTTCGTCGGGGGCACGCGGGTGCTCGACGCGTACGTGACGTCGCCCGGCGTGCTTCGCGCGGGCGCGACGGAGCTCTCGTTTCAGGTGACCGACGAGGTCGTCGAGCTGTCGGCCTCGACCGCGACCGCGTTCGGGCCGCTGCTCGGGCAGAGCGTCGCGATGCGCGAGCTGTTCGCGCAGCTCGAGCGGCTCGCGGCAGGCGAGTCGACGGTGCTCGTCACCGGCGAGACCGGCACCGGCAAAGAGCTCGTCGCCGAGGCGCTGCACGAAGGCGGGCCGCGCGCGAAGGGCCCGCTGGTCGTGGTCGACTGCGGGGCGCTCGCTCCGACGCTGGTCGAGAGCGAGCTGTTCGGCCACGAGAAGGGCGCCTTCACCGGCGCAGATCAGGCGCGCGCCGGCGTCTTCGAGCGGGCGAGCGGCGGCACCGTGTTCCTCGACGAGATCGGCGAGCTGCCGATCGAGCTGCAGCCGCGGCTGTTGCGGGTGCTCGAGCGTCGAGAGGTGACGCGGCTGGGCGGCAAGGGGCCGGTGAAGGTCGACGTGCGCGTCGTCGCGGCCACGCACCGGGAGCTCGAGGCCGAGGTGAACCGGGGTCGCTTCCGCGCCGACCTGTTCTACCGGCTGTCGGTGCTGCGCGTGCACATGCCCGCGCTGCGAGAGCGGCTCGACGACATTCCGCTGCTCGCCGAGCACTTCCTCCAGAGCCTCAGGCTGCCGACGGCGACGCCGCTCGACAAGGCCGCCATCGAGCGGCTGCAGGCGCACGCGTGGCCGGGCAACGTGCGCGAGCTGCGCAACGCGATCGAGCGGCTGGCGCACGGGGCCGCGCCCTTCGCGGCGGCACCCAGCACATCGACTGCCGCGAGCGGCGCCGTCGGGCCGATCGATCTCGAGGTGCCCTTCTTGATCCAGAAGGAGTCGCTCGTGAACGCGTTCGAGCGGCGCTACGCCGAGGCGTTGCTCAAGGTGTCGGGCGACAACCTCGCTGCCGCGGCGCGCAAGGCCGGGCTCACGCGCATGGCGGTAGTGAAGATGCTGTCGCGGCTGGGGCTGTCGGGCTCTTAAGGCTTCAGGGCCGCGACGACGACCTGCCGGTCTTGCCCCTCGTCGTACGGGCGGCCGTCGAAGTCACCATAGCGCTCGTGGGCCTCGAGGCCCGACGCGGCGAGCGCGGTCTCGAGCTCGGCGGCGGTGAGCGTCTGGCGCCGAACGCGGCGAATCGAGGGGGCTCCCTTGCGCCCGCGCAGGTGAGCGGTGAAGAGCGAGCGGCCGTGCGGCCCTTCGATGCTCGAGCTGCCAGAGAGGCCGGTGACCTCGAAGACGAACGCGCCCTCTTTCTCGAGGTGGCGCGTGACGGTCTCGAGCACGGCGTCGAGCGCCTCGATGCCCGGCTGAAGGGCGAGCGAGCTCTTCGGGGCGATGACGACCTTGAAGCGCCGATCGAGGCGCACGCTGCGCAGGTCGCTGTGAATGAGCTCGACCGAGGCCGTGGGGTGCGAGGGCCGCTTCGACTCGGCCTCGGCCATCAGGAAGCTGCTGGGCTCGACACCGACGACGCCGCGGGTCTTGGCGGCGATGGCGAAGGCGAGGGTGCCGTCGGCGCTGCCGAGCACGAGCACGGGGCCCCCGAAGCGGGCGACCTGAGCGGCGTAGAAGTGTTCCGAAGAATCTCGACCGACCAGCGAGAGAGGCATGACGGATGGGCGTCAACACCCTACAATCGGTCGGACCTCGATGCCTGCCCCATCTTCGTCGATTCCGCAGAGAACCGTGCTCGGGTCGCGCGCGAAGTTCGAGCGCATCGCATCGCAGGAGTTTCACCTCGTGCTGGTGAACACCGACGGGGCGGGTGCGGCGTACCCGCTCGGGTCGTCGCTGAAGATCGGCAAGGCTCCCGACAACGACATCGTGATCGATCACCCGACGGTGAGCCGCAATCACCTCGTCGTACGGCGGCAGGGCGATCAGTTTCTGGTGCAGGACCTGGGGTCGACGAACGGGACGTTCATCGACGGGGCGCAGGTGCGCGAGGGGTACCTGAGAGCGGGGGCGCTGCTCGAGGTGGGCGACGTGCAGCTGCGGTTTCAGCCGCAGCTGAAGGCGCTCGACGTCTCGCCGGCGACCGACGACCGGCTGGGCGATCTGGTGGGGCGCTCGCTGCCGATGCGGCAGATCTTCGCGCTGATGCAGCGCATCGCGACCACCGACTCGACGCTGCTGCTGGTCGGCGAGACCGGGTGCGGCAAGGGGGCGGCGTCGAAGACGATTCACAAGCTGTCGCCGCGAGCGCAGGGGCCGCTGGTGGTGTTCGACTGCGCGTCGGTGTCCGACTCGCTGATCGAGAGCGAGCTGTTCGGGCACGAGAAGGGTGCGTTCACGGGCGCCGTGAGCCAGCGCGTGGGCTGCCTCGAGCGCGCCGACGGCGGCACGCTGTTCATCGACGAGATCGATGATCTGCCGCTCGACCTGCAGCCGAAGCTGCTCCGCGCGCTGGAGGATCGCGAGTTCCGCCGCCTCGGCTCGTCGGCGCAGCCGATCAAGTTCGACACGCGGGTGATCGCGGCCTCGAAGAAAGACCTCTGGTCCGAGGCGCAGGCCGGTCGATTCCGAGAAGACCTCTACTTCCGGTTGTCGGTGTTCACGGTGTCGCTGCCCTCGCTGCGCGACCGCAAAGAAGACATTCCCCTGCTCGTCGATGCCTGTGCGGGCTTCCCGCTGTGGGAGAAGCTGCCCGAGGCGCGGCGCGAGCAGTTCAACGCGCACACCTGGCCGGGCAACGTTCGCGAGCTGCGCAACGCGGTCGAGCGGTTGAAGCACATGAACGACATCCCCGAGCTGTCGGCCGAATCGCTCTTGCGCGAGTACAGCGGCCCCGCGGCGCCGCAGGGCGAATCGCTGCCGGTGAACTACGCAGGGCAGTTCAAGGAGTCGAAGGACGAGCTCGTTCGCGCGTTCGAGCGCGAGTACCTGACGCGCCTGCTCTCGAAGTCGAAGGGCAACATCGCGAAGGCCGCGCGCGACGCCGGGCTCGATCGCAAGCACCTCTACTCGCTGCTGCACAAGTACGAGCTCGTGAAGTCGAACGACGACTCGGCCAGCGACGCGTGAGCTGACACCTCTCGAAGGCTGAGAAGTGGTGCGCGCAGGCATCGATCACCGGGCGCCCGTCAGCCCCCCGGTGACCTGCTCACCGGATCACCTGCTCACCGGGGGCCGAATGGGCGCTGGCCGGTAGAGCCTCGTCGAGACGACGCCCATCAGCCCCCCGGTGACCTGCTGACCGGATCACCTGCTCACCAGGGGTCGAATGGCCGCCGCCCGCTAGAGCCTCGTCGAGACGACGCCCATCAGCCCCCCGGTGACCTGCTCACCGGATCACCTGCTCACCGGGAGCCGAATGGGCGCTCGCCGCTAGAGCCTCGTCGAGACGACGCCCATCAGCCCCCCGGTGACCTGCTCACCGGATCACCTGCTCACCGGGGGTCGAATGGCCGCCGCCCGCTAGAGCCTCGTCGAGACGACGCCCATCAGCCCCCCGGTGACCTGCTCACCGCGTCACCTGCTCACCGGGGGCCGAATGGGCGCTCGCCGCTAGAGCCTCGCCGCGGCGATGGCCATCAGCACCCCCGTGACCTGCTCACCGGATCACCTGCTCACCGGGGCTCTGAGCCTCGGCCCCCGAGTTTTTCGTAGCGCGTCGAACGTGTCTCATCGCTTGAGAGCCCGGCGCGCGACCTCGACGAAGGCAGCAGCCGCTCGCGTCGGCGACGAGCCAACGACGATGCCGACCAGGCGCCGCTGCTGAGCACCCGCCAGCGGCACCCCCACGAGCTCTCTCACGCCGCCGAGCGCGACCTCGGGAATCACCGTCGCCCCGAAGCCGAGCGCCGCGAGGCGCTTCAGCACCTCGACGCTGCTCATCTCCATCACGACCCGCGGCTGCACGCCGGCCGCTGCGAACTGCGCGTCGAGCCACGCGCGTGAGGCCGTCGTCCGATCGAGCAACACGAGCGCGTGCTCGGCCAGATCGGCCGCGCGCACCTTCGCGCGCCGGGCGAGCGGGTGCCCCTTCGGCACGGCCACCACGTCGCGCTGCGGCTGCAGCGGCAGCTGCTTGAGCGCACGCACGCCGGCGCTGACCCCGGGCGGCAGCGGCAGCGAGACGACGCCGAGGTCCAGCTGGTGCGCCGCCACGGCCTCGGCGATCGCCGGTGACGGCCGGTTGTCGAGCCGCAGCTCGATGGCGGGATGAAGCCGCCTCAGCTCGGCGAGCACAGGAGGCAGCACCCACGTCGCGAGCGTGTCGCTCGTGCCCACGACCAGCGGGCCACCGATGACATCGCGCTGCCGCTCGAGCGCCGCTCGCGCCTCGTCGAGCGCCTGCAGCACGGCGGCGGCGTGCCCGCGCAGCGCCCTGCCCGCCTCGGTCAAGGTCACCTGCCGCGCCCCGCGATCGAACAGCGCGTCACCCGTGTCGGCCTCGAGAGCGGCGATCGCCTGGCTCACCGTCGACTGCGTGAGGCCGAGCGCGCGGGCGGCGCTCGAGAACCCACCGTGCCGGACGACGGCGTCGAAGACCTTCAGGCGATCGCTGCGCAGCTCCATCGTCATTACCGATGGGTACTATCGGCACCCATCGCATTTCAAGCGAGCTAGAAGAGCCGCATGCTGATCCTCCCGGGACCTCCCGCGTTCACTCCGGCGCGCCTCGCACGCCGCCTCGCGGGCCTGCAGGGCGTCACGCAGGCCAGCGCCCACTTCGTGCACTTCGCCGAGGTCGAGCGGCCATTGACCGACGCCGAGCGACGTACGCTCGATGCGCTGCTGACCTACGGGCCGAAGCTCGACGCGCCACGCATCGACGGCCGCGCCTACGTGGTCGTGCCGCGGCCGGGCACCGTCTCGCCATGGTCCTCGAAGGCCACCGACATCGCCCGAAACTGCGGCCTCTCCGCGGTGCGACGCCTCGAGCGCGGCATCGAGTGGCGCCTCGCCGGCGAGCTGCGCGACACCCGAGCCCTGCACGATCGAATGACCGAGGCCGTGCTCCCCACGCTCGACGCTGGGGCGAAGCTGTTCGAGCACCACGCGCCACGGCCGGTGACGCGGGTGCCGGTCGCCACGCTCGAGCAGGCGAACGCGAGCCTCGGGCTCGCGCTCTCGAAGGACGAGATCGAGTACCTCGCCGACGCGTTCTCGCGCATGGGCCGCGACCCGACCGACGTCGAGCTGATGATGTTCGCGCAGGCGAACTCCGAGCACTGCCGCCACAAGATCTTCAACGCCAGCTTCGTCATCGACGGAGCACCGCAGCCGGAGTCGCTCTTTCAGCTCATCAAGCGATCGACGGCCGCGACTCCGGGCGGCGTGCTCTCGGCCTACAAGGACAACGCCGCGGTCATCGAGGGCTTCACTGCGGGCCGCTTCTTCCCCGACGCCGCCGACGGCGTCTACCGGGCGCACGTCGAGCCGATGCACGTGCTGATGAAGGTCGAGACGCACAACCACCCGACCGCCGTGTCGCCCTACCCGGGCGCCTCGACCGGCTCGGGCGGCGAGATCCGCGACGAGGGCGCGACCGGCCGCGGCTCGAAGCCGAAGGCCGGGCTCGTCGGCTTCTCGGTCTCGAACCTGAAGCTGCCCGGCGCCACGAGGCCGTGGGAGATCGAGCACGGCAAGCCCGGCCGCATCGCGTCGGCGCTCGAGATCATGACCGACGGGCCGCTCGGCGGCGCCGCTTTCAACAACGAGTTCGGTCGCCCGGCGATCGCAGGCTACTTCCGCACCTTCGAGCTCGACGTGCCGGCCGCCGGCGGAGGCACCGAGCTGCGCGGCTACCACAAGCCCATCATGCTCGCGGGTGGCCTCGGCAACATCCGCGAGGAGCACGTGAAGAAGGGCGAGATTCCCCCCGGCGCGGCGATCGTCGTGCTCGGCGGCCCCGCGATGCTCATCGGCCTCGGGGGCGGCGCGGCCTCGTCGGTCGCGTCGGGCGCCTCGGCCGAGGACCTCGACTTCGCCTCGGTGCAGCGTGACAACGCCGAGATGCAGCGGCGCTGCCAGGAGGTCATCGACCGCTGCTGCGCGCTCGGCGAGGCCAACCCCATCGTCTCGATTCACGACGTCGGCGCCGGCGGGCTCTCGAACGCGCTGCCCGAGCTCGTGCACGAGAGCCGCCGCGGCGCCCGCTTCGAGCTGCGCAAGGTCCCGTCGGACGAGCCCGGCCTGTCGCCGCTCGAGCTGTGGTGCAACGAGGCCCAGGAGCGTTACGTGCTCGCCATCGCAGAGCACGAGCTCACGCGGTTCGAGGCCTTCTGCCGCCGCGAGCGCTGCCCCTACGCCGTGCTTGGCCGCGCGACGCCCGACGGCCAGCTCACCGTCGAGGACTCGCACTTCAGAGACTCGCCGATCGACGTGCCCCTCGAGGTCATTCTCGGCAAGCCGCCGCGCATGCTGCGCGACGCGAAGCGCACGACGGCCCCTGCGAAGGCGTTCGAGGCCGCGACGGTTCGCCTCGAAGACGCCGTCGCGCGCGTGCTGCAGCTGCCGGCCGTCGCCGACAAGTCGTTTCTCGTCACCATCGGCGACCGCAGCGTCACCGGCCTCGTCGCGCGCGATCAGTTCGTCGGGCCCTACCAGGTGCCCGTCGCCGACTGCGGGGTCACGACGACGAGCTACGACGTCTTCACCGGCGAGGCGATGGCGCTCGGCGAGCGCACGCCGGTCGCCTGCCTCGACGCCGCCGCATCGGCGCGGCTCGCGGTCGGTGAGGCCGTGACGAACCTCGCGGCGGCGCGCATCGCGACGCTCTCGCACGTGCGCCTCTCTGCGAACTGGATGGCCGCGGCCGGCTGGCCCGGCGAAGACGCCCGCCTCTACGACGCCGTGAAGGCCGTCGGCGCCGAGCTGTGCCCCGCACTGGGGCTCGCGATCCCCGTCGGCAAGGACTCGATGTCGATGCGCACCGTCTGGAGCGAGCGCGGCGAGCCGCGCGCGATCGCAGCCCCGCTCTCGCTCATCGTGAGCGCATTCGCGCCCGTGCAGGACGTTCGCAAGACGCTCACGCCCGAGCTGCAGCTCGACGAGGGCCCGACCGCGCTCGTGCTCGTCGACCTCGGCGCCGGCCAGAACCGGCTCGGCGGCAGCGCGCTCGCGCAGGTCTACGGCCAGCTCGGCGCCACGCCGCCCGACGTCGACGACCCGGCCGCGCTGAAGCACTTCTTCGAGGCCGTGCAGTCGCTCAACGAAGAGGGCCTGCTGCTCGCGTACCACGACCGCTCCGACGGAGGCCTGTTCGTCACGCTCGTCGAGATGGCGTTCGCCGCGGGCTGCGGCCTCGACCTCGAGCTGCCCTCCGACGTCGCGGCCCTCTTCTGCGAGGAGCTCGGCGCCGTGCTGCAGGTGCGCGAGCGCGACCTTCAGCGCGTGCTCGCCGCGTTCGGCACGCTCGCGCGGCGCATCGGGGCTCCGGTCGCGGGCGACACGATCGCGCTGCGCGGCGGCTATCGGGCCTCGCGCCACGCGCTGCGAGCCCTGTGGAGCGACACCACCTGGCGCATGCACCGCCTGCGCGACGACGCCGCGTGCGCAGACCAGGAGCACGCGCTGCGCACCGACCCCGCCTTCACGGGCCTCACGGCGAAGCCCACCTTCAACCTCGACGACGACGTCGCGGCGCCGTTCGTCGCGAGGGGCGCCCGCCCGAGGGTCGCGATCTTGCGCGAGCAGGGCGTGAACGGTCAGGTCGAGATGGCCGCGGCGTTCACGCGCGCCGGCTTCAGCGCCGTCGACGTGCACATGAGCGACCTGCTCGAGGGCCGGCTCACGCTCGAGGGCTTCGTCGGCCTCGCGGCGTGCGGCGGCTTCAGCTACGGCGACGTGCTCGGCGCCGGCGGCGGCTGGGCGAAGTCGGCGCTGTTTCACCCGCGCGCGCGCGACGCCTTCGCCGCGTTCTTCGCGCGAGCCGACACGTTCTCGCTCGGGGTCTGCAACGGCTGCCAGATGCTGTCGAACCTCGCGCCCCTCGTGCCGGGCGCCGAGGCGTGGCCGCGCTTCGTGAGGAACACGAGCGAGCAGTTCGAGGCGCGGCTCGCACTGCTGCGCGTCGAAGAGAGCCCGTCGATCTTCTTCCGCGGCATGGCCGGCAGCGTGCTGCCGGTGGCGGTCTCGCACGGCGAGGGCCGCGTCGAGCTGCAGGCGGCAGAGGCGCCGATCGTGGCGGCGCGGTTCGTCGACGCTCAGGGCCGGCCCACCGAGCGATACCCGCTGAACCCGAACGGGTCGGCGGGTGGCGTCACGGCGGTGACGACGCGGGACGGGCGCGCGACGATTCTCATGCCGCACCCCGAGCGCGTGTTCCGCACGGTGCAGCTCTCGTGGCACCCGAAGGGCTGGGGCGAAGACAGCCCGTGGCTCCGGTTCTTCCGCAACGCGCGTGCGTGGGTCGCCTGAGCTCCCGCTGACGCGGACGACTCGAGGGTCGCAGGCGATCGACGGGTGGGCCCGCGCGACACGAGCTTCGAGCTGTCGTACCTGGCAGCCTAGCGCCGCTCGAACGTGATCGTCGCGGCGCCGTCGCGAGCGATCGTCACCTTGGCATCGAACGGAGCGTCGCCCGCGTTCACCTTTGCGGCGAGCCGCCGGGCGCACTCCTCGGCGCTCCAGCCGCGCGCGGTGTCGAGCGTGAAGATGCGGTGGTTCTTCTCGGTGTAGTTCGTGCGGCCGAACGCATCGACCGTCTTCGCCTTGTCGATGTCGAGCGTGAAGCTCATGCCGCGCGCGACCTCGTAGTTGCCGCCGAGGAAGCTGTCGACGTGCTGCGCGCCCCGCGTGACGCCGCGAATCGTGATCGCGTTCTTCGACTCCGTCACCTGGAGGCCCGGGTCGCTGTTGCGCGGCGAGATGGCGATGGGGCTCGTGTCCTTCGGCTTCGACGGCAGCGCGAACGCCGCCCAGTAGGACAGCGGGTTGAACGGGTTGAACGTGACGGGCATGAGGGCTCCCAGCGAAGCGGCGGCGAAGGAAAAATTGCGACGACAATGTGATTGTCGGACGCGCTCCCACACCGTTGCGGATTCGTGTTTTCTCAGCCGGTGAGAGCCTCAGCCGGCGAGGCGGCGGCCGCGCAGGCCGAGGTACCGCTCGGAGGCCGCGAAGCGAATCACCTCGAGCAGCTCGCTCTCGAGCGCCTTCTTCGCGCGCAGCGCCGCGAGCGCCGGAGCGATGCCTCCGCAGACGACGAGCCCCGCACGGTTCGCCGAGTGGCGCGCGCCCTCCTGGAGCTTCGGCACCTCGATCTTCCGCGCGTTCTTCTCGTAGAGCTGCTTCACGCGATCGAAGAGGCGCTGCGGTATCGCGTCGCGCACCACCCGCGCCTCGACGTTCACCCCGCGCCCCTGCAGCGCCTGCCCGAGCACCTGCAGCCCGTGCGCGAGCTGTTCCTTGCGCAGCGAGCGCAGCGCGAGCAGATCGGGGTTCTGCGTGAACAGCGCGCGGCCAGCGAAGAACCTCAGCTCGGCTTCGGGCAGCTCCTTGCGCACGGCGAGCTTGCCGACGAGCAGCTTCGGCTCCGTCGTGTGGATGAGCGAGAACGGCGGCCCGTTGTCTTGCGACAGGTAGACGTCGGGGGCACGCAGCCCGAGAATTCGAACCGCCGCGAGCAGCGAGTCAGCGGCGGCCTTCGCGCCCTTGCCCGAGTCGAGGCGAAGCTCTTCCCGGGGAAGCGAGCGGGCCGGGTACAGCCGGCAGAGCGCGACGCCCGTCATGCCGAGCAGCTCGCCGGCCTCGCCTCGCAGCGACGGGTGCTTCAGGCCGGCGCGATCGGTCGCCGAGAGGATCAGCCGCGGCGCGCGCGGCGCAGCGTTCGGGTCGCCCTCGAGCGCCAGCCCGATCTCGAGCATCAGGCTCGAGCGCGTCGGGTCGCCCGCGTGATCGAAGTGCTCGGCCAGCAGCTTGTAGCCGTCGGGGTCGAGCGGGTTCGCGCGCACGCGCTCGAAGAGCGCCTTGCGCTCGTCGCCCAGCACCGCCTTCGGCGACACCACCAGCGACGGAGGCACCGGCGCAGCGGGGTCGCCGAGCTCGAGCGGCACCTCGGCCGTCTTCCGCGGCGGAGAAGGCGCCGGCGCCGGCACGTGCGCCTTGTGCGTGTAGTGCGCAGGCAGCGGAGGCACCTCGAGCTCGCCCGGCGGCGCCACCCACTCTGCCGAGGGCGGCTCGATGTCGCTCGTGCCGACCTCGACGACGTCGTCCATGCCGCTCATCGCCTCTTCGACCGAGACGTCGTCATCGGGGTACGACGATGACGAGAGGTCGACGTCGGGCTTCTCGGCCGTCGAGCCCTCCCAGTCGTCGTCTTCTTCGTCGTCGGCAGACTCGGCCATTCGCGAGGGGCGCGCGCCGACCGTCGGCACGGGCCGCGCCGCGAGGGGGAGCTCATCGTCGAGGTCGGCGAGGCCCGAGAGCGCGTCGAACGGAGTCGCCGGCTGGCCCGGCTGCGGGTCACGCTCGTCCGCGCCACGCCCCTTTTCCCCCTGCAGGGCGAGCTTCGGCACCTCGAGCTTCCCCGCGAGGGGGCCGTCGGGCATCTCGGTGGCGAGCTCGCGCTTGAGCTTCTCGGCGCGGGCCTCGAAGGCGTCGGCCTTCGCGTTGTCCTTGAGCTTCTCGCGCGCGACGCGGGCGAGGCGCATCCACAGGCGCATGCGCTCGACGCCGCTCTCGGTCGCGGTGGCGCCGTGCTCGAGCGCCCACGCGGCCTCTTCGGGCATGTTGTGCTTGAGGAACCGATCGGACAGCGCGAGCCAGGCGTCGCGGTTGCCCGGCTCGAACCGCACCGCCGCCTTGAGCGCCTCGAGCGCCTCGTCGCGGCGCCCTGCCCGCTCGAGCAGCGAGACGAGCTCGAGGTGAGCCTTGCGCGCGCGAGTGCCCCTCGGCTCCCGTTTGAGCAGCGCCTTCAGCACCTGCTCGAGCTGCACCTCGTCGCCCGCGGTGCGACAGAGATCGGCGAGGCGGCCGAGCGCTTCTTCGTCTTCGGGCAGCTCGGCGAGCACCTCGCTCCAGGCCTCGCGCGCCAGCTTCGAGTCTTTCAGCGGGTTGTCGGCGAGGCGCGCGAGGCGCCGGTACAGCTCGGCACGACCTGGCCTGCGCTTCGGCAGCGCCTTCAGCCCGGCGACGAACGGCTGAATGCCCGCTGCTCGCCCCAGCGGCACCTCGAGCTCTGCGAGGCCGGCAGCGGCAGCGGCGTGCAGCGGCTGGAGCTGCAGCGCCTCGGTGAAGTCGCGCTTCGCGGCGTCGATCTCTTTGCGGAGCAGCGCATCGTCGGCACGCATCACCAGGGCGTCGGCGCGCAGCTTCGGGTCGGCGGTGCGCTGCACGCTCTCGTCGAGGGCGGCGCGCACGCCCTTCGCGTCTTTCTGCGAGTTGAGCAGCCGCACCTGCTCGGCCACGGCGCGGCCATCGCCGAGGGCCACCATGTCGGCGTACACCTTCGCGGCGCCGGCGACGTCGTGAAGCTCGCTCTCGAGCAGCTCGGCGAGCTTCTCGAGCTCAGCGAGCTTCGCCTGCGCCGACGGGGCCTGCTCGGCGTTGCGCCGGTAGAGCTGGGCGAGATCGCGCCACGCGCCGCGCGCGACGTAGTGGGCCTCGAGCTTCCGCAGGGCCTGCGGTTCGGGCGCCTCTTGAACGGCGGCGGCGAGAATCGCGGCGACCTCGGGCCTGCCCTGCGTCTTCACCGCCTCGGCGACCGACATGAGCTCGACCTGGGTCGAGTGCCGGCGCTCGGGCGAGATGAGCGCCGGCTTGAGCGGCACGATGGGCTGCCGCAGCCCGAGCTCCTGAATGAGCGCCTCGACGCGGTCGGCGCGGCCGACGGCGTCGCCGGCGTCGAGCGAGAGATCGATCGCCTCTTCGATGACGTTCTTCGGCGCCTGAGACTGGTGCAGCGCGCGCAGCCACAACAGTCGCAAGAGAAACGCGCTCTCGAGGTCGTCGGCCTGCGCCGCGTACTGGGCCGCCTGCCCGTACCGCAGGGCCGCGCGTGACGGGTCGCCGAGCCGCTCGGCCCACAGGCGCGCCCTGCGCAGCGCGGTGCGCGACGCCGCGCGCAGCTTGCCCCGGCGGTGGTTCTCGCGCGTCTCGCGCTCGAGTGAGGCGTCGAGCTCGTCCCACCGCTCTTCGCGCTCGAGCAGGGCGTTGAGCACGAAGCGCGCCCGGCGATCGCCCGGAGCTTCTGCCAGCAGCACGACGAGCCGCTCGCGCGCGGCCTCGAGGTCGTTCGCGCGGCGGTGCAGGCGGCCCAGCGCGCGCAAGATGCCGCCCCGCTCGTCGTCGTCGGCGTCGGTGACGGCGTCCGAGATGATCGTCACGGCCGGAGCCACCGAGCCTGCGAGCAGCGCGACCCGCGCCAGCGACGCGGCCAGCCGGGCGGTCAGCGGCCCCTCGCGCGTCGCGCGAACGAGCTCCGAGAAGGCGCGCGCCGCCGAGCCCTCGCGCAAGAGGCGCGCAGAGATCGACAGGTGCATGTCGATCATCAGGCGCGTCTCGTCGGCCAGGCCCTCGGGCACGACGATGGGCGCCGTCTCCGAAGGGCCCGTCTCGATCGGGCCCTCGATGACCGCCTGGAGCTCGGTCTCCGTTTCCTGTCGCTCGCCGGGCATCGTCGGAAGAGGCGCTAGTCTATTCAGGTGCCCGAGGTGCCTTCCATCTCCGTCTTGCTGCCGGCGAGAGACGCCGAGGCGACCGTGTCAACTGCCGTGCGCTGCATCCTCGACCAGACCTTCGGCGACCTCGAGCTGCTGGTCGTCGACGACGGCTCGGTCGACGGCACGCGGGCCCGCGTCGAGGCCGTGGCGGACGCTCGCGTGCGCGTGCTCGACGGAGGTGGCCGGGGCCTGGTTCACGCGCTCAACCTCGCGCTGAGTCACGCACGCGGCCGGTGGATCGCGCGAATGGACGCAGACGACGAGTGCGAACCGCGCAGGCTCGAGCGCTGCGTGCCCGAGCTCGACCGCCTCGACGGGGTCGGCACCCAGGTCGAGATCTTCCGCGATGACCGGCCGGTGAGCCCGAACCTCGCGGCGTACGGCGCCTGGCTGAACGCGCTCACGAGCCCCGCCCTGCTCTTCCGCGATCGGTACGTCGAGAGCCCGCTGTGTCACGGCAGCGTGCTGCTCCAGCGCGACGTGCTCGAGCGCGTCGGCGGCTGGGTCGACGGCGACTTCCCCGAAGACTGGGACTTGTGGCTCCGCCTGCTCGAGAGCGGCGCCACGCTCTCGTGCGTGCCCGAGGTGCTCTACCGGTGGCGCGATCACGACCGGCGCCTCACGCGCACCGACGCACGCTACGCGCTCGATCGGCAGGCCGCGATGAAGGCGCGGCACCTCGCAGCCCGGCACCGCCGGCTCGTCATCGCAGGAGCGGGCCGCACCGGGCTTCAGCTCGCGCGCCTCTTGCGCGCTCACGGCGTCGAGATCGAGCGCTTCATCGACGTCAACCCGAAGAAGATCGGCACGCGAATCGAGGGCGTGAGCGTCGTCGCACCGGGCGACACCGGCCCTCCGCGCGGCACGCACCTCGTCGCCGCCGCCGGCTCGAAGGGCGCGCGCGACGAGATCCGCCGGCACCTTCAAGGCCTCGGGTGGATTGAAGGCGACCACTTCACGTGCGCGGCGTAGCCTCGGGACGCGCATGAAGGCCCCACTCGAGCTCGAGACCGCGAGACTGAAGCTCCGCCTGCTGCGCGAGAGCGACCTCGACGCACACACCTCGATGATGAGCGACCCCGAGGTCGTCACGTACATCAACGAGGGCAAGCCGATGAGCCGCGCCCAGTCGTGGCGAACGATGACGATCATCCTCGGGCACTGGCAGCTCCGCGGCTACGGCATGTGGGCGATGGAAGAGAAGGCCACCGGAGCGTTCGTCGGCCGCGGCGGCCTGTGGTTCCCCGAGGGCTGGCCGATGCTCGAGGTCGGGTGGACGCTCGCCCGCGCCTACTGGGGCCGGGGGTACGCCACCGAGCTGGGCCGCGCGGCGCTGCGCGTCGCTTTCGAGCAGGGCGCGAGCGAGGTCTGCAGCCTCATCGACGCGGCGAACGTGCGGTCGATTCGTGTCGCCGAGCGCCTGGGCGCCACGCTCGTCGGCCCGGTGCACGTCACGACGTTCGACTGCCTGCTCTACTCGGTGAAGCCGCACGCCGCCGCCATCTGACGCGGCTGGTGGTGGTTCGGGAGCAGGCGCCTCAGGGTCTCGACGTGGGGTCGCGCGCGATCGCACGCGCCAGCGCGCACGTAAGACTCGGCGAGCTGAAACCGCGCCTGCAGATCGTCGGGGTTCCACTGCAGCGAGGCCTCGGCGGCCGCGTAGGTCGGGGTCGGCCAGGTGCGCGTCTGCAGCGCGAGCACCCGCCGGCCCGCGAGGCCGATGGCGACGACGAGCGCCGCGCTCGCCAGCGTCTTGAGCGGCCATGGCACGGCGCGCGGCGACGGCGCGCGAGCCCCGAGCCCGAGCAGCAGCGCCGCGTAGGCCGCCGCCGCCGGCAGCTGCACGACCGGGTCGAGGGCTCCGACCCCCGCGGTCGCGGCGAGCACGGCGAGGCCCTCGGCGTCGCGCTTCAGCGCGCGCAGCGTCGCGAAGAGGAAGACGGCGACGAGCAGCGCAGCGACGGCCCCGCCTTCGCTGAGCAGCGCCATCCAGTCGGAGTTCGCGAGCCTGCCCGTGTGCAGCCACAGGCCGGTCTTGAAGGTCGGGTCTCCGGGCGGGCTCACGGTGGGGTACTCGACCATCCAGTTTCCGGGGCCGGCGCCGAGCAGCGGGTGCCGGGCGACGAGGTCGAGCGTGGCGCGGTACTGCACGAGCCGGCCGGCGCCGCTGCCGGCGGACGCGTCGAAGAGCCGCGCAGCGGTGTCGCGGTATGGCTCGGCCGACGTCCACGCGAGCGCCGTCGGCAGCGCGAGCGCGACGGCGGCGCTCAGCACGAGTACGGGCACGACGAACCGACGCCGGCCCTTCGTGAACACGAGCCAGACGAGCAGGGCCAGGGGCAGCACGAGCCATGCGGCGCGGCTGCGCGTCACGACGATGCCCGCGACGAGCAGCGCCGAGGCGATGGCGCCGAGCACGCGCTCGCCACGAACCTGGGCGCGGGCGGCCATCGTCCACGCGGCGGGGCTGACGATGAGCATCGTGTGGGCGGCCGAGTTTCTCTGGCCGATCGTCGAGCCCGGCGCACGGCCCGGCCCCGAGAGCCCGCTCACGACACCGAACGCCTCGAGCAGCGCGACGGCGGCGATGCCTGCGGCGGCGATGACGACGGCGCCACGCACCGCGGCGGCCTCGTCGTCTGTGCCGGTGCGAGCGACGGCGAAGAGCACTCCGGCGCAGGCCATGAGCGCCACGCCGCGCTGGGCGAGAACGGGCGACGTCGAGAGCGCGGCCGAGAGCGCGGCGACGGCGGTGACCGCGATGAGCGCGACGGTGGCGAGATCGAGCGGCACCTTGCGCTTCCACGTCACGGCGACGGCCGCGAGCGCGCAGCCGGCGACCCAGAGCTCCTTGATGAAGTGAAAGCGGTCGAACCCGCGCTCGCTCACGGGCATGAACAGGAGCCCCGTGCACGCGGCGAGGTACAGCACGGCGGTGAACGGGGTGACCATCAGGCGATGAACGCGCGCAGATCGTCGGGCATCGGCGCTTCGATGGCGAGCTTCAAGAGGTGAAGCCGCGCCGCGTGCAGCAGGCAGCGCCCGGCCTCGGAGCCGCCGTAGAGGCGATCGCCCGCGATCGGGGCGCCCAGCGCCGCGAGGTGGGCCCGCAGCTGGTGCGTGCGCCCCGTCTTCGGGAACAGCGCCACGAGCGTCGCGCGAGCGCCGCGCGAGACCACCTCGTAGCGCGTGAACGCATCGAGGCCGTTCGCGCGGCGCGACGCGCGCCAGCGCCCGGGCCGCGAGGGGTCGCGCGAGAGCGGCAGCTCGATCTCGCCGCGATCGGGCAGCGCAGCGGTCACGGCGGCGAGGTACTGCTTCGTGACGCGGCCCTCGCGAAACTCGGCGGCGAGCTCGCGCGTCGCCTCGGCCGACTTGCCGAACACGGTGACGCCCGACGTCTCGCGATCGAGCCGGTGAACGAGCCCCGCCTCGCGCCCGAGGCGCTTCGAGACGAGCTCGAGCAGGTTCTCGCCACCCGAGGGGCCGGGCTGTGCGAGCACTCCGGGAGGCTTGTCGACGGCGATCACGCGTGCGTCTTCGTAGAGCACGTCGAGTGTGCGCTCGGGCGGTACGGTTGCGGCGCTGCGGCCGGCCTCTTCGAGCACCGCGGTGAGCTGGGCGCCCGACTTCACGCGTGCGCCGGCGTCACGGCAGCGACGCCCGTCGACGTACACCGCGCCGGCGGCGACGAGCTGCCCCACGCCCTCTTCCGACATCTGTAACGCGGCGGCGAGCTGCGCGCCGAGCGGGCCATCGGCCGAAGCTGTCAAGGTGCGCCGCTTCATGAAGTGAAGATCCGGTGTAGGCCCAATGGGTGTTGACGAGCGCTCCCGCTTGCGCGCTCATAGGACTGAAGCATGGAGATTTCCATCAACGCCCTCGTCGAGAGTGTCGACGAGTTCTTGTACGAGCGCGGTGCGCTCGTGTTCCGTTTCTCGGCGGGGCTCGCCCAGGAGCTGCCGCTGTCGAAGCTGCACCAGCGCTTCCCCGAGCTGTCGCGCATCGAGAGCTTTCAGCGGGTGCGCGAGATGCTCGCGAGCCCGCGCACCGACGGCACGCGCAAGGTGGGGCTCAAGCTGCTGTTGCACTTCCTCGGCGACAACCTCGAAGAGGTGAAGGCGGCCCCGTCGCACGAGATCATCGCGCAGCTGCTCGCGACGGCGCCGATCGACGCCGGCAGCTCGAACACGCTGCCTTTGGGCGAAGCGCTGGCGCGGCTGCCCGACGAGCCGAACCGCGAACGCCGAGAGCTGCTCGAGCGCGAGGCGAGCCAGCTCTTGTGGGACCGACGCGGCGCCTGGGCGCGGCGGGTCGAGGCGGCGATGGAGCTCGCCTCCGAGCTGAAGGCGCCGTCGTACCCGGCGCTGCGTGAAGAGCTGACGGGCGTGAAGCTCGAGCCGCTGCTCAAGGGCGCCGACGAGGCGCTGCGCGCGACGAACGACGCGTGGCGAGATCTGCTCGCGTACGGCCTCAAGCGGCTCGACCCGAACCTCGAGGCGCGGGCGCAGTTTCACGACGCGAAGCGCACCGCACAGGCCCCGTGGATGATGGAGCTCTTCCGCAAGGAGGACCTCTTCCCCGCGGTGACGCGCTGGCTGTCGGAGCTCGGCCTCGACCCGAACGCCGAGGGGCGCCTCTCGTTCGACGCCGAAGACCGCCCCGGCAAGCGCACGGGCGCGTTCGTCGCCGAGCTGCGCGTGCCCGACGAGCTGCGGCTGGTGGCACAGCCCCGCAGCGGCTTCGAGGGCTACGCCGAGGTGCTGCGGGCGTTCGGCCGAGGTCTGCATCACGCGAACGCGTCGCGCGCGACGCCGCTGCTCGAGCGGCGGCTCGGCGACCCGGCGGTTCCGCGCGCCGTCGCTGCGCTGTTCGAGAACGTGCTGCTCGACGAGCAGTGGCACAGGCGGTACCTGAAGGTGCCGCAGGCGCAGGCGCGCGAGGCGGCGCGGCTGTTCGCGTACCGGCAGGCGATGCGCTTCCGCCGCAAGGCGGCGCTGCTGCCGTACGCGCTCGAGCTGTACACGCGCGGCCCGAGCGACGCGATGGCCGAGGAGTACCAGTCGCGCATGCAGGCGACGCTGGGCGTGGCGGTGCCGCGAGAGCGCTTCCTCTACGACGTGCGGCCGATGCTGCTGATGGTGTCGGTGCTGCGGGGTTGGGCGCTCGAGGCGGTGCTGTTCGGCACGCTGCGCGAGCGGTTCAACGAAGACTTCTGGAGAAACCCGGCGACGGGCCGGTGGCTCAAGGAGCTCTCACAGCGAGGCCAGCGCGACGACGCCTCTGAGATCGCGCGGCAGCTCGGTGGCGAGCTCGACTTGAAGGCCACGGGCGCCCGGCTCGTGAGAGTGATGGGCGCCTGAACGGCGTGGGTCGTTCGCACCGCTCTTGAGCGCGGTGCGCGGCGACGCGGAGCGCCTACTTCTTCTTCCGCAGGGCGCGAACGATCTTGTCCTTGTTCGCGTTGCGCGCGGGGAGCGGCGCGTTGCGAGCCTTCATGGCGCGCATGAGCTGCATCTCGATGAGGAGGAGCTCGTCGGCGAGCTCTTCGTTGTCGCCGGCCGCGCGCGCGAGCGGAGCGTTGAGCTCGACCCGGGCACCGTGCCGCATGCGCAGCGCCTTCTCTTCCTCGGACGTGACGGTCTTCACTTTGCCCAGCGCCACCGCGACCTCTGCTGCCGTCACCACCGCCGTCTTGCGCTCCATTTTTCTTCCTCCTCTACAGGCCTGTGTTGGACCTGAACAGCCGGCCATGTCGGACGCGGCTGAACCGCATCTGTTGGGCATTGTAGAGATCGACCCCTCCCCCGCAAATTTTCGTCCAACCCTTCGAAAAAGCCTCGAAGTACCGGGCATGTAGCAGCACGTAGTTGCTGATCTGACCGGATCAGCCGTGCAGTAGTCGCTACTGGGGCCCTTCGTCTTCTTCTGCGGGGGCTTCGCCGGTGGCGCCGGCGGTGCCGCCGTCGGTGCCGGCGCGGGGGACTCCGAAGCGCTCGAGGGCGGCGGCGATGCCGAGGGGCTTGTCTTGATCGGGGAGGAACTCGTCGGGGGCCTTGAGCTTGGGGTCGACGCCGAGGTCGGTGAGCGCGCTGTCGAGCACGAGCCAGAGATCGGCTGCGGGGCCGGCGTCGTTCGAGACGCCGAGGCGGCCGTCGAGGCGGCTCTTGAGCACGACGCTGGTTTCGGCGTCGACCCAGACGAAGCCCTGGAGCGCGCGGGGCTCGCGGGCGTCGAAGAAGTGCTGGCGGCGGCGGGTGGTCTCGTCGGGGCCGTTCTTCGCCTGAACGGGAGGAGGCAGCGGGCGGGGCTCGTCTTTGAGGGGTGGGCCGAGCGTGACGGTGTACTTCCACGCGGTGCGGCCGACGATGGTCTCGGTGCCGGCGGCGGTGAGCTTGAGGCGGCCCTTGAAGAGGGCGTCGAAGTCACGAATGGCGCCGTACGTCTCGTTGCGAACGCGCTCGGCCATGCCGCGGTCGCGCTTGCGCTGGCGGTACTTGCCGTAGCGGCTCTTGGCGTAGACGTCGCCTTTGACGCGGAGGACCTCGAAGCCCTGGTCGTTGGAGTTGCTCTGCACGGCGTAGAAGTCGCCGCTGACGCCGCCGGGGCCGGCGGCGAGGGAGCGCTCTTCGACGAGCTTGGCGTTCTTGCCGGTGCCGCTCCACTCGAAGGAGATCTTGGCGGTGAGCTTGTGAGCGCCGAGGCGCTCGGTGGCCTCGGCGGCGCTCATGCCGAGGACGCGGCGGGCGACCTGGGGGTTGTCGGCGACCTCTTCGGGGGGGAGCTTCTGGCTGGCGGCGGCGACGGCCTGGGGCGGATCTTCGGGGCTGAAGATGCGGGCCTTGGCGGCCTTGTCGACGGGGTCGGAACAGGCAGCGAGAGCGACGTTCGCGACGAGGAGAATCAGCTTGCGCGGCACGAGGGCGGGCACCCTAGCATGGGGTTTTGTCATGCAGAGCCTGAAGGACAAGCTGCTCAAGGCCGGATTGGTAACCGAGGCGGATGCTGCGCGCGCGAATTCTGCACCGCCTTCGAACCCGAAGCGCGAGGGCGCCATTCCGAAGTTGCCACCGCTGCCCGGGAGCCCCGCGGCTCAGCGGCAGCAGTCGAAGGCGCAGCTCGAGCTCGACCGGCAGATCCGCACGCGCGTGCTGGAGACCCAGGTCGAGATGGAGCCCGGCGCGACGACGTTCTACTTCGTCACGCGCAAGGGGAAGGCGCGACGGCTCGACTTGAGCGAGGGCCAGGCGAAGCGGCTCGAGGCCGGCGAGCTCGCGGTGGTCGAGCGGCCAGACCCGGGACAGATCGAGCACGCGCTGGTGCCGGCTGCCGTAGCGGTCGAGCTGCACGCGCTGTCGCAGAAGGTGGTGCGGTTTCTCAATCACGCCGATGTGAAGATCGGCTTCGACGCGGAGTGAGACGGTGAACCGAGCGGGGGGAGTCGTCGGACTGCTGGTCATCTCAGCCGCCTGCAGCTCGAACCCGAATGCTTGCCGGTTCAACGCCGACTGCCCGAGCCATGTGTGTCGGATGGGCGGATGCGTTGACGTCGATGGAGGAGCAGCCGGTGGTGGAACAGCCGGCGGTGGAACAGCCGGCGGTGGAACAGCCGGCGGTGGAGCAGCCGGCGGTGGAGCAGCCGGCGGTGGAGCAGCCGGCGGTGGAGCAGCCGGCGGTGGAGCAGCCGGCGGTGGAGCAGCCGGCGGTGGAGCAGCCGGCGGTGGAG